>BORH01000016.1 GCA_018333075.1 Heyndrickxia sporothermodurans
TCTAAGTAAGACCCCTGAAAGATGATCAGGTTGATAGGTTCGAGGTGGAAGTGTGGCGACACATGGAGCTGACGAATACTAATCGGTCGAGGACTTATCCTAAATTTGATTTGAAGTTATTACATGGTTTCTCATCTATCTAGTTTTGAAGGAATAAATTAAAATTTCTTCTTGAAAAATTCTCAAAAACATATATAATAATATATGTCCATAAGGTTTGGTGGCTAAAGCGAGAAGGTCACACCCGTTCCCATCCCGAACACGGAAGTTAAGCTTCTCAGCGCCGATGGTAGTTGGGGGCTCTCCCCCTGCAAGAGTAGGACGTCGCCAATCTTGGATTATTCCGCAGTAGCTCAGTGGTAGAGCTATCGGCTGTTAACCGATCGGTCGTAGGTTCGAATCCTACCTGCGGAGCCATAAGGAGAGCTGTCCGAGTGGCCGAAGGAGCACGATTGGAAATCGTGTAGACGGTTAAGAGCTGTCTCAAGGGTTCAAATCCCTTGCTCTCCGCCATTTATACAGTGGCCCGTTGGTCAAGCGGTTAAGACACCGCCCTTTCACGGCGGTAACACGGGTTCGAATCCCGTACGGGTCACCATTTAAACATCATACATTTGGAGGATTAGCTCAGCTGGGAGAGCACCTGCCTTACAAGCAGGGGGTCGGCGGTTCGATCCCGTCATCCTCCACCATTTTATCATCGCGGGGTGGAGCAGTCTGGTAGCTCGTCGGGCTCATAACCCGAAGGTCGCAGGTTCAAATCCTGCCTCCGCAATTAAAGAAAGCTATTTTCAAGCAAGCTTGAAAATACTCTGGTCCGGTAGTTCAGTTGGTTAGAATGCCTGCCTGTCACGCAGGAGGTCGCGGGTTCGAGTCCCGTCCGGACCGCCATTTTAAATAACATACATAATGGCTCGGTAGCTCAGTCGGTAGAGCAATGGACTGAAAATCCATGTGTCGGCGGTTCGATTCCGTCCCGAGCCACCATTTTTTAATTACATTTTAGTTAGCCGGCCTAGCTCAATTGGTAGAGCAACTGACTTGTAATCAGTAGGTTGGGGGTTCAAGTCCTCTGGCCGGCACCATTTTCATAAAGTGGAGGGGTAGCGAAGTGGCTAAACGCGGCGGACTGTAAATCCGCTCCCTCAGGGTTCGGCGGTTCGAATCCGTCCCCCTCCACCATTTACATAGGGGTATAGTTTAAAGGTAGAACTAAGGTCTCCAAAACCTTCAGTGTGGGTTCGATTCCTACTACCCCTGCCAACATTATGGCGGTTGTGGCGAAGTGGTTAACGCATCGGATTGTGGTTCCGACATTCGTGGGTTCGATTCCCATCAGCCGCCCCATTGTATTCACATTGTAAACTGAAGTGAATATACTATTATTGGGCTATAGCCAAGTGGTAAGGCAACGGACTTTGACTCCGTCACTCGTTGGTTCGAATCCAGCTAGCCCAGTTTGCGGAAGTAGTTCAGTGGTAGAACACCACCTTGCCAAGGTGGGGGTCGCGGGTTCGAATCCCGTCTTCCGCTCCAGTCTTCAATATGGCGGCATAGCCAAGTGGTAAGGCAGAGGTCTGCAAAACCTTTACCACCGGTTCGAATCCGGTTGCCGCCTCCATATTATGCCGGTGTGGCGGAATTGGCAGACGCGCACGACTCAAAATCGTGTTCCTTCGGGAGTACCAGTTCGACCCTGGTCACCGGTATCAAAATAGTGGAAGACCCTAAAATACATTAAATATAATGTATTTTAGGGTCTTTTTCTTTGTATTGCTTTTCTATACGATCATTTAGTGGTTAAATACTGTGTTTATATTTAAGGTATTTGTTAAGTGAACAAGTGTCGGTTCGACTGCTTTGATTTTCCTCATCATTTTAATTCCATCTAAATCGGAATTAAAATGTCACACCCAAGTATAAATCTTTTCCCCAAGTCAAGACCATGGATTGTGTGATGGTCTTGTTGGCAGAACAACATATGTTGTCACAAGTATAGTTGAGGATATTTGTGTTAAGCTAACCTCAACTAGCCTAAGCAAGGCAATGTAGATTATTTTTCACCCAAGAAATCTCCCTTCCATATGGTGCTTTTCCTATAAAAGTGAAGGTTTGAAGCTTGTGTTTATAAAGAGCAATATTTAACTTATATCCAACCTTTTTTCCAATATTGACACTTGAATTAATATCTCTCATTAATGAGGTCCCACAGTTTTCACATGTAAAGCTACGGATATGGGGATCTCTTTTTCTCATAAATTCGCAAACACAGCATTCTTTAGTAGTGTTATATTCATCAGATATTAAAAAATACTTGCCTCGTTTAGTTGCAACCCATTTTAGAATCCTACGGAAATTACCGATTTGTTCTTGGTTCAACATTCTTCTCTTCATATTTTTGAAGGGAGCATGTTTATTGGCTGGCGTATAGTCACCAATGATAATTAGATCGTATCTATCGTACAAAGCATGGGCAATAGAATACAACGCTGTCTTAATTTGTTCTCGACGTTTGTTGTATGCCCTATTCACTGTAGAGTTTAATTTGTTCCATCGTGGACTGTGAATTGTATAAGAATTTCCGTATTTGCTTTTTTTCGTTTTGTATCGTTTTACGCAAATATCTCGTTTGGCTTTTAGTTGATCTATTTTTTTATCCCAATAATTAATCATTAAAAGCTTCTTAAATTCAATAGAATTACCTTCATCGTCTACACCAACAAAGAAGTTTTTATGGTTAGGATCTAAGGAAATCCATTTTATATTATCTGGAAAATGGGGTTCCTGTTTAATTAATAAAGGTTTTTGAGGTAAGGGTTCATCTAACTTTTTAGATCTAATACACTGAACTCGATAGTTTGACATTGCTTTTTTAAATTCAATTTCTGTTTTTGAGCAGCGTTCTATGGTGAAGATTGCAAAGAACTTATCGCCTTGTTGCTTGCAAAGGCTAAACGTTTTAAATTTTTCTCCATCACTTAACTCTACTTTTTCTTTCAACTTCCCAATGATAGAAGGATTTTTTTTACCTTTTTGCTTTGGTAATCCAGGTACTTTTCCTAATGAAATAGAAACTGCTTTTCCTTTCTTTTGAATTTCCCAGCCCTTGTTTGGCTCATCGAAAACAAGACTAAACCATTTTTTCTTCCAGCTCCTATGTTTAGGATATTTAGTATCTCCTTTAAAGAAACTCTTATATGCTATAAGCAATCTTGTTGCTGGTTCCTTTAACACAGAAGAGAAGACTGAATTTAAGAATGGATGACTCTTCTTTAAAGAGACTCCATAGTTACGCAAGTTTCTCCCCTCTAGTAGTTTTAAAGAATTATTATTTTTATAGTAATCCTTTTGGCAAGCATCTAATAGTTGATTATATAACCAATTACAAATTTTACTCTGACCATCTAGTATTAATTCATCGTTTTTGGAAAATTCAATTTGGATCTTCTTGGTGTAGGTTAGGCTCATAATTTTCACCTCCCTCTAAAAGGAACGTTTGTTCTAGTAGTTTTATATTAACAAATGTTGTGTGAATTGTTCAACCTTTAATATTATTAAAAAGAAATGATTAATAAAAGCATGATATTTTCTATAACTTTTTCACGAAGGGGATGGAATAACCTCCTTATGATAATTAAATTTGTGGAAAGTTGGATTAGGTGAGTAAAAAGTCTAATAAATAAAGATTGATAGGAGCAAAAAAGCTGGCAGAAAGTGTGTTCAATAAACAATTGGTAGTTTCGCAGATTTTCACTGCAGGGTCTCGACAGGGTACATATCAAGTTCGATTGTGGTGTTAGCGCACAACATCCTGAAATAAAGGATAGCTGCTAGCTATTTTCAGAGAGCAAACTAAAAAATACAAAAGAAAGTGGAGCAAAACGACTGGTTTTCCTCCACTTTCTTTATATTATGTACTAATAGGATAGCTCCAACTCTTAAATAATATTCAAACTAAAAACTGTATTGGAATATGTAATTCTAGCATTTAGAGTATATTTTACTTTCAATACCAAATAATTTCATATCATGTACTCCTAATTTCCCAGCCAAAAAATTTACATCTTGATTTAGAGTTTTTATTTCCTTTTCAATTTTATTTATTTTTATTAGAGTGTCTTCAGATTGTTTTACGTCTTCTGAATCAAGAAACTGTTTTATTTTATAAAGTTCTTCACTAACAGTGTCAAAACGTTTTTCTATTGAAAAAAATAGTTATAATGGTTAATAATCGCCACTTTTTCGGCACTTAACATTTTTTTCAGAAAAGTTATACTTATAACAATTATGTTCATCTATGGTAGAAAAAAATGAAAAAATTCGCTATTGATGACAATTTATTGATCGTTGATGAGATTACTTCTTCAATGTAATGTCGTATATTTTGCAATATAAATATCACTAGGACTAACTAGAGTAGAATCGATTGATAAACCCTCTATTCGTTATTTTTACTTCTGTCATTTGAATTTGAGTTTTTATTGTTGTTAGTTATTTTTCCAATAAAAGCAAGTAATGCACCTAATAAAAATGTAATTATGCCTAATGGAACAACAACAACGTTAACAAGTGTTATATTTATCAATGATATCTATGAAAATGAAAATGAGTATTGTTGTTATAAGCATCATCTCTATTTGTTTAAGTATTGGAATTAATTGCTTTTATCTGAATAATAACAAAAAAACACTAAGCTGTTTAAAGAAGAAATAGAATAACAATAATAAGACGAAAAGGGATATAGCAAAATCTTTATCTCCCCCTCATAACAATATCCAAATATTAATTATGAAATCTAATATGCTTTCAAATAAATTAGAGATGTTACTAAAATGTAAATTAAGTATAGTAAAAGTAAAAAGGAAAAAAATAATTAAACTCCAAACAGGAAGCATATTGATAAGGAATTTTTTAAGTCCTATTCTGGCTATTTCTTTCTTTATTTCACTAATTATTTGTTTCTGTGTACTTTATTCTCCAATAATTCTTAAGAATTTTGAATATGTGAAGGCTTCACTGTAAGTACGTTCAATTATTCCTTCTTTATTGATTTCTTTTAAAGCTAAACTATACGCAGTTCTCCCAGTACTGATGCTAGTATAGTCTTGTGGACACAACTAAGTTAAGTCAGTAAAATGTGCTTAAAGAAGGAGTGTCCGAAAAATGAAACAAAATTTTAATGATGAATTTAAAACGATGGTGGTCGAGTTGTATCGTTCTGGGCAACCAGTTAAAGAGTTAAGCAGCGAATATGGCGTTTCTGAAGTAACGATTTATAAATGGATTAAGAAGTACTCTCCTATTGCGACAATCGATGAAAAGGAAGTAACTCCAAATGATCTGAAACAGATGCAGAAGGAAATGCTTCGACTGAAAGAGGAGAATGAAATCTTAAAAAAGGCTATGGCCCTATTTGCGAGAAAATAAACGATACAGAACTGTTTGAGTTAATTGATGAACAAAAAAATGTCTTTTCCGTTACCTTACTTTGTGAAGTACTTGGAGTGGCAAGAAGCTCGTTTTACCAGTCTCATTACAAAGTAGAATCAGATTTAGCACGTGAAAATAGAGTACTTATCCAACAAATCAGTCGAATCCATGCAGATAGTAAAGGACGATACGGGGCTCCAAAGATACACCAAACCCTTTTAACAAACGGGTTTGAACTGAGCCTTAAACGTGTTCAACGATTAATGAAAAAGGCTGGAATTCAGTCGAATATCCAAAAGAAATATACTCCGTATTCTTCATCTAAAAACAAAGTGGAAGAGCACGAAAACATATTGGAACAGGACTTTACTACAACCACCATTAATGAAAAGTGGCATTACGTATATTCATGTTTTAAGGGATGGTTGGTGTAACTTGGCTTCCGTTATGGATCTACATTCTTCACGAAAAATGACAACGGATATAGTAATAAAAGCATTAAAAAACGCTTACCCAACACAAAATCCATCCAAAAAACTCATTCTGCATACGGATTTAGGATCGCAATACACCAGTAAAGAATTTCAAGAATTACTGGCAGAACGGAATATTATTCAATCTTTTAGTAAAAAAGCTGTCCTTATGATAATGCTTGTATGGAATCATTTCACGCAACTCTAAAAAAAGAAGAAGTATACCAAACGAAGTATGTGACGTTTGATCAAGCCAATCTTTCAATATATTGAAAGATGGTATAACAGAAAACGAATTCACGGCAGCATAGGATATAAATCACCTCAATTAATAGAAGACGAATCTAGAAAAAGTGCTTAAAACTTAACTTTTTAGTGTCTAGGATATTGACGTAGATCCGATGGTATATTATTCCTCATCTATAGTACCCTTCGATTGAACTAAAGTGTATAGATTAATGGAAAAATAGAAGTGAATTTAAGGAAGTTAAATTCTAAAGATAGGACTACTATTAAAGTACAATCTTAAGCAATGGATATGGTTGCTGAGTTACCAATTGTCTTTTATTTAAAAGGTATTTTAAAACATTCAAATGGCCAATTTTACAGTATTTAAATCCTGAAATATGTTTTTAAAAAAATAGAATAGATAATCATTTTATTAGGTATCAGATGGTGATGATAAGAGTAAGGACGGGATTTCGTAAAAAATATCACTCATTTAGGCGAACGTAAGGTTGTTGTCGTGGACTGGATTAAAACAGTATGATAATATATACACTGTAAAAGGGAGTGATGCCTAAATGCTATTAACGAAAAATGTCGAAGAAAAATATAATATTACTAGACAGACCCTCTATAATTGGGTAACTAAAGGCGTGATTTCCGAACCGTTAAAGGATGAGAAATCTAGGAATATTTGGTCTGAAGAAAACCAAAAAGAAATAGAAAGAATTCTCAATGAAAAAGAGCAACTTTCTTTAGATTTACAAATTCCTGAAAAATTGCACATTCAAAACCGTCGATATTTAGGCAGCAAGCAGAAGATGTTGAATTTCATCTTTGATGTTGTTTCAAAAAACACGGTAGGTGTAGAGACCATCGCAGATATTTTCGGGGGTACTGGTGTTGTTGCCAATATGTTTCGTGAACACGGGAAATCGGTAATTGTAAATGATATTCTTTATAGTAACTATACTTCTTTTGTTACTTGGTTTGGTAATGAACCGATTGATGAGAAAAAAGTTGAGATGGCAATAATTGAGTTAAATGACTTAAAAGGTATTGACGGTTATGTAACAAAGAACTTTGGAAACAGATACTTCTCGGTGGAGAACGCTCAGAAGATTGACGCAGTTCGCGAGAAAATTGAAGATTATACAGATTTTAATTTACGAGAAAAGAGCTTTCTAATTACAAGTTTACTTTATGCAATGGATAAGGGGGCAAATACGGTAGGTCATTATGACGCATATAGACAGAAGATGGATTCGTTAAAACCTTTAACTCTTAGAATGCCAGTTGTAAATCATAGTACGAATAATGAAGTATATAATATGGACGCTAATCTTCTTGTAAGAGAGATTAAAGCGGACTTGGTTTATATTGATCCCCCTTATAATTCAAGGGGATACGAGAGTGCATATCATGTGTTGGAAAATGTTGCTGAATGGAAAAAACCTGAAGTAGAGGGTCTAGCCATGAAAGCTGTTAATCGTTCTGAAAAATCTTCGGATTATACAAAGAGAAAAGCTCCTGAGGCTTTTGATGATTTGATCCAACATATTAATTCGAAGTATATAGTTGTTAGTTATAATAATATGGCTAAAAAAGGAAATTCTCGGTCGAATGCTAAAATCTCCAACGAAGAGATCATTCTGAGTCTCGAAAAAAGAGGAAAAGTAACAGTGTTCGAAACGGACTTTAACCCTTTCACAACTGGAAAATCGATTATTCAAAATCATAAAGAATTATTGTATCTATGCGAAGTAGGAGCAATGGAAAATGCATAAAAAATATATTCGGAGCGCTCTCAATTATACGGGTGGAAAGTATAAGTTGCTAAGCCAATTGTTCCCCCTATTCCCTAAAAAGGTAAATAATTTCATTGATATATTTGCAGGTGGGGGAGTAGTTGGAATTAACGCAGCTCGAGAATATGGAATTTTTGCGGGAGAACATTCAAGTTTTATCCTGAATGATATTGAACCGCATGTTATTAAATTTTTTAAATTCTTAAAGGGTGCAAATCACAAGCAGTTTATTAACGATGTTGAGAAAACTATTGAAAGATATGGATTGTCTGAGACTTCGAAATATGGTTATGAACATTATGGCATTGATAGTTCAAAAGGTTTAGGAAGTGTTAATAAGGAAGCATTTCTTAAACTTAGAGAAGCGTATAATAACGGGAACATCGGTAGTAATGAAGAACAGGTTCTCTTTTATTTACTGATAGTGTTTGGTTTTAACAATCAAATTCGTTTTAATTCGGCAGGGAAATACAATCTTCCTGTTGGAAAACGAGATTTTAATGCTAGTATGAAATCAAAGTTAGAAGAATTTTGTGAGGTTATTTCAGAATATAACTTTGAGTTTCTAAATGAAGACTTTCGTTTGGTAGACAATATCAAAGAAGGAGATTTTGTATACGCAGATCCTCCGTATAGAATCACAACTGCAACCTATAATGAAAACGGTGGCTGGACTCGAGAAGATGACTTAGATTTGTTCAACTATTTGAATAGTGTCAACGCGAAAAACGCTAAGTTTGCACTATCGAATGTAGTTATTCATAACAATCGGGAAAATGAAGAATTGGTTAAGTGGATGGGTAAATACAATCTTCACATTTTGAATTATAACTATAATAATAGTAACTATCAATCGAAAGCTAGACAAAGTAGCACGGTTGAGGTGTTGATAACAAACTATTAAGCGGGGTATATCCGCTTTTTTGTAATACTTTAAGTAAGAGTCAGAGTACGGGAGTGAAGAAAAATGAAGGTTGGCGGGAGAAAACAAGTATTTAATTTGATGGATACTAACGGTCGAAGAAGCGATGTTGTTAATGCTTATACGATTTACATGGAGATACTCGATGAGTTGTTTGAAAATACTGACGATAAAGTGTGGGCGAGCTACCCTCAAAGTCGAATGCAATTCGATTTTTATCGCCAAGCTATTGAACGTTCACCTGAAACATTTAAAAGACATCCGAAGTATGATGGTTTCGTGAAAGTGGTTTCCTCGGATTCAATCCTAAACGCACTATTTAAGGAAAGAGATATTGAAAAAATCAACAAACACCCTAAAGGAAAAAGATTGTTAAAGGTCTTGGACAATGGAATTGAAGATAGGGCAAGACATTATACTAGCAACTTGGTAAAAGTGGGCTTTACTTTTCCGAATAGGAACATTACGCCAGTTGGAAAAGCTTTTGTTCAAGGGAAAAATATATTACGTGGTAACTTTGAAGAACTTTTACCAATAAATCAAACTAATTTGATTTTCCTTAGGCAACTTTTGAAATTACGAGTTTATACAAAGGACTACGATAGATTTTATTCTCCAATGATGATGTGCCTTTTAGCATTGCTTATGTATGAAAGGATCGATACGAGCATACTTAGAACAATGGTTCAAATGATTACTCCATATGAAACAGTAAATGCAAGGGATTTTATTAATCAAGTCATAACCACGTCAGTAGCAGAAGTTGAACGAAGATATATTTCATTTGAAGATGAAGATGATTTTCAAGAAGTAAAAAATCAACCTGTTCCAATGGATAAAACATTTTTTGAAACGAAATTTAAAAATCGTAAATCCAATAAGGTTCCTGAGTATTATGAGTTCTATTTATGTTTGGTTAGCTTCTTACAAAACAAAAATACTAAAACGCTTGAAAGTCTTCGAAAAGTTGCTCAGCATAACGATAAACGAGTGAAAATCAATCAAGCCTTCGGATATAACTCAAATGTTTTTAAGTGGAACTCAAGAAAAAAAGATAATGTAACTGTTTTTCTTGAAGAAAACCAAGACAGTCCATTGCTGAACTCGGATAGAATAAACGAAATGTTCTACCTAGAATTTCAAGGCTCAAAAAGGCATGACTCCACACGAGAATACGGTGATACATTCATTAGGTTATTGAGAGCCACAGGGATTGTTCATATGAAGCAAGGTATTGCTGAACTTGCTAATCGTGATTTGTGGTTAAAGCTTGTTGACGTAAGCGATGTAGCCGAATTGGTGTTTGGAGAATGCACCACAGATGAAGGTCAAGAATATGGTAATGGGATGAATTCACCGTTTTTCAATCATTTATCAGTAGAAAACATTCTAGGTATTTATTCACCAGATATTGAAAAAACAGTAGAAAAAATCAATGTGGACTTGGGTGTTACAAATTCGAAACAAGCGAAAGAATTACTTAAATCTAAAACAAGAGACGCATTTGTTCAACACATTCATGAAAATTATCCGATTAAACGAACGTTAGAATTGTTACGAATGTTTTCCGATCGTTCTAATGATGATGCAATTCAAAAGCAAGTTGATTCTGAAGCTTCAATACCTACTATTTTTGAGTATATTGTTGGAATAGCTTGGTACCATATCAGTACAGAAGAATATGATGTATTTTCTAGCTTTAACCTTACTATGAACGCTGATTTTATACCTGAAACTCATGCTGGTGGTGGAGATGGAGATATTATTGTTCGATACAACGACTCTATTATTATGCTTGAAGTTACCTTGATGAATAAACAGGCTCAAAAACGTGGAGAATGGGAACCTGTACTCCGCCATGCTACGAATTTAACTATTGAAGAATCAGAAAAAGATGTAACTACTCTGTTCATAGCGGATGAACTTGATGAGAATACAATTAATATTTGGCGTGCGGTGGCAAGTGTTCCGTTAAAATCATCAAGGGGTGAGGAATACACAGATTTGGTAACAATTATGCCACTTGAAAATAAAGAGCTCGCCAATATGTTAGAAAAGGGTGTTGATGATAAAGCGTTTATTCAAGAGGTAAGGGAATCATTTGCTGAGTATGCCAGTGAATTTAATTTGGGATGGCGTAGTGAAATAATGGATAAATTTTAGAAATATTTTCGAGGGTGAAAAAGACATATATATAATTATTAATCTGCGTTAGCCATACGATCCATGCGCGTTATACTCAAAAACCTTTTTGAAATGCTGATTCTATGTCACCATCCAAACGTCTTTTAACCTTTTTAAAAGTATTCTACCTTATTCAAAATCTCGGTATGAAAGTATTCCAGTGCATTAATCTCGTTGAATACAAAAGAGTGGGAATATTCAATATCATGCATTTGAAAGCGAAAAGCCGATAAATCAACGTTTTAACTGGTACAAAGTAATGGGAAAACAGGGGATTTTGAATAGTTCCCTGTTTTTTTCTGGTTATTTTTATATATTCACCATAGAAGTAATTACCAATTTGAAGCTTAAATTTTTCTATTATATAACTAAAGTAAAAAATGATCGGACGAAATAATATGAATAATTTATCAGTTCTTCAAATTATAACAACACTTGAATTTCTAGCTTCAAATATTTTATATGTTTTGCAGACGGAGGAATTATAAATGGCTAAAACAACTAACTCTGATCAATCATTAGAATCAATTTTTGGGAACTGTCGAAATGAACTACGTGAATGGCTATCCATTAGAATGGGAAGAAATTTTTGAAATAGTAATGGAGTAAGCGGAATACTTTAAGAAATTTAGTAAATAGCTAGAATAAAAAGGCTTTTGATATGGAGGGTTACATGGATGATAAAAAGCAATATACACGTCGTTAGCATTTTATTCCTCAGTATGCACTAAAACCATTTGAAACCTCAAAAGGTCAATGCCTTGTAATCAACTTAACAGATTGCAACCTTAAAGTCCGTTCTAAAGGGATGAGCAATATCATGCAGGAAATTGACTTCTATGAAGTTAAAACAGATGATGGGAATTATATTAACCGAAACGAAATAGAAGATAGTTATGGCTATTTGGAAAATAAAATCGCCCCTGTATTTAGAGAATTTGTTAATATAACACAAGGTACCGACTCTTCTGAGAAGTTCAAGGAATTAGTCGAAACTCATAAATGGGCTGAAATTGAAGCGATGTTGCTTCTACACTTGACTTTGCTTTTGATTCGTAGTCCAGAATTTAATAATTTTATTTATAAAAATCTTTAATTATCTTTGAATGAAAGGCATATTCTTTATAGGCACCTGACTACCAGCCAAGCGAATGCTTCGGAGTTAGCAAAAGAACTGTATGATGGTCAGGAATTAGAAGATATTCTCTATTTCGTGAAAAAAGATGGAACAAGCGGATTACAGATTTTGGCTGAACATTTGATGAATAACTATCAAGTACATGTTTATCAAGCAGCACAAGAATCAAAATTTTATCTGGTAGATAATCCTGTACTAGTTCACCAGTTTGATGATATAGACTATTTATTTCCAATATCACCCAAAGTATGTCTAGGTCTTGTAAAAATAGCTACCTACGAGGATATACTTCTTGTTTCAAACAGTATTTATATATTGGGTGATAACGATGTGGAAAGAATAAATAAGAAATTAGTTCAGAATACGGATAAACTTATTATTGTTTCCTATAGTTTTGATTTAGACTTTGTAAAAAAGGTTGTGGAATAGTTCGATGGAATAAATGAAGTCTTTTGAAAGTGATCCAGTGTAATAAATAGGCTTATCAATTTATTTTGTTCTCTAGAAATTAGGCAACCTTTGAATCCGTAATAATGTGTAAAGAAAGTAAATGATGTCTTGAAACTGATTAAAGTTTAGATAATCGATATTTTATTTGAAGAGCTAATATAGAATAGTTTTATGTTTATACAATTTTTATAATAATTTTGTTGAAATATATTAATCAGGAAAAACAACAGTTTTCCTTTCTAGAATTACACATCTTAAATGGTTGCACAAATTTTACACATTTCAACTAAAATACCCTATTAAATCAATACTGTCGGCACTTATTCGACCCCGACCACCGGTATCTTTAGATAAGCTCGAAACCTTGATAATACTAGATTAAAAAAGATTGTGAGTTCAGTTGTAAGCTGAGCACGCAGTCCTTTTTTGGTTCTATAATATTTGTTGGGTTCTTACACAATTTTAAGACATAAAAAATGCACGTATTCATCTAGTCTTTTATACTTGAGTTGTCGAGAAACAAGTATAGATTGGAGATACGTGCATAATGAATTCTAACATATTTTTACCTAGGTTTGAAGTTGTAACTGTGACGTTGATGGAGGAAGTGGAAGAAAAACTCTGTATTCATGTAGAGAGGTCAGTTGAACCTTACACTTGTCCAATCTGTCACACAGAAAATCCCGATTACTGGATTCAAAAAATTAAACATTTAAAGATGTTTGAAAGGCAAACTCTCCTTTTCTACATTATTATGGCATTGTTCTTTTTTGTAGGATTAGATAACAGTAACAAGAGCATCTAAAAAAGATAATTCATGTGCAAGTAAGTACGGATTAGATGGTGTTTTCCGTACATTTTTTATTTTATTATTGCCAGCTGGAGGACATTTGTTAGACAAAGTTTTTGGATCTCCAGATATTATCTTTGGATTATTAAGTTTTGGAGTCTTGTATCACGTTATACATTCTATGACGGCTAATGCAATAAGAGCAGGATGGGGAAATTGGTTTCCGGATTGGTTATTAAATAAAATTACTGATTGGGTTAAGTCTTAATTAGAAAGTAAATTAGCTAGATCAGAACAAAGAAAAAGTACGAAGAGTGACGAGTAATTTTGTCGCTCTTTTTTATTTTAATAAAAGGAGAGATTCAATAATGGGCAAAATCATGGATATTTCTCATCATCAAAAATCAAATGAAATCAATTGGGCTAAGGCAGCAAAGGAAGTTGATCTTTGTATTATTCGTGTCCAATATGGTTGGACATTAATCGATAGAGAGTATAAAAATCATGTGGCTAACTGCAAAAAATATGGTATATCTTTCGGACACTATGCGTATGGAATGTTTGTATCGGTGGCAGATGCTATTGTAGAAGCACAAGATTTTATAGATCATGCTGATAAAGGTGCATTATTTCTAGCATTAGACGTTGAAGGGGATACCGTTAAATCATGCAGAACTAAGAATCTGTCAAAAGCTTCACAGGCTTTCATTGATGAGTTGAAAAAAGCTGGTCACAAGACAGGATTTTATGTATCACACGAATTGTACAAGTTGTATGGGTTAGATAAGGTAAAAGCTGATTTTCTATGGCTTCCTCGATATGGAAAGGATAATGGAACACCTGAAAAAAACCATATTATCCTTGTTCCTTGCCAACTTATCACATTGGGAAAAAAGGGAAGGTATTATCCAAAATCGCTAATGAGTATAAAAGTTCTGTGAGTGCTATCATGCAGCTAAATAAAAACATCAAGAACAAAGATTTGATTTTGCCTAATCAAAAAATTAGGGTGAAATAGTAGATTTGCTTTCTTTATCAAAAGCCCTTCTATTTTAAAGAAGGGCTCTATTATAGTTATGAAATCTAATACCTAATTTTATTTATTTTTCGTTTTTGCCTGAAGGTTAAAAGGTTGTTCTTAAGGCAACCTAATTTTGTTTCTAAGTGAGCATAAGCTCTCTCTAGTTAATTATTATTTATTATATTTTGTTTTTACTTCATTAAAAATTTTATTTAATTTATTAATATGTTCATCGTTATCATCATCAGAATTAGAGGTATATTTTTCAATCTCAATTTAGTATTTAGATTTTTACATAAATTTGGTTGATTTCCCAAAAAATATACATTAATATTAATGTATATATGGATACTTCAAACAAAAAGCTGAAAACATACGTTAAGAGGCTGTTCAGAAAATCAGAGATTGCTGAACACCATATTAACAATGGATTTATTGGGAATTAGCCCTTTTGAAATGTCTAACAGCCCATTCCATAATCAATGCTAAATGATATCAAGTTTCTGAACGTCTTAATGCCTAAGCGTATAAAAACACATAGATTTGCTTGTTAAATTTTGCTTAGCGTATGTTTTCAGCGAAATGTTGGTGAGAACCCTTAATGCAACTAAATTTGTAAATGTATTAAAAAAGGTACTAGAAAAAGATAGTACTATCCAATTTTAAACAATTAAAATTTTATGAATAAGAAATTAACTAAATGGGGAATAAGGGGAGGAAAAATTATGAATAAAAAGCTTACAAAATTAAGTTTAGCAGCAATATTAAGCGCTACTTTAGTGATGCCAAGCTCTATATATGCTGCAAGCTCAAAGAGCAAAACTATTATCGAAACTAAAATGCAAGATGAATCTGAATCCAATACGGGCGCTGCATTG
Organism: Heyndrickxia sporothermodurans; assembly: GCA_018333075.1. GTDB lineage: Bacteria > Bacillota > Bacilli > Bacillales > Bacillaceae_C > Heyndrickxia > Heyndrickxia sporothermodurans_A. The sequence goes on from BORH01000016.1 coordinate 15,320, forward strand.
GTTGATCCAAATTATACTCAAAACGAAGAATATTATAAATCTCTTGAGGAAGAAAGAGATAAACAAATCGAAAAAGAAGAACAAGTATTTCAAAGGAAACAAGCTGCCGCGGGGATGTTAGCTGCTACTAATGAGTATTACACAATATCTGTCACATATAATAAACAGCAATATTGGAATTTTTGTGGTGTAGCAGCTGGTAGACAGGCTTTAAGTTTTCATAAGTCGAAAAGTCGTAGCTCTGAACGACTTCCAAGCCAAGAGCATTTCGGAAGATCAATTGGAACTCTTCCAGAAGTTGGTGGGACAAAATCCACATTTTTAGCAAAGGGTCTTAATCAATATAAATATGTGTATAAATTTAGCGGTAATCCGTATATTGTTGGGAACATAAGGCAATTTGCTAAGCCAGCTGTTGCATTAGAAAAACGGGTTAAATCAACGTTGAGGAATAAAAAAACAGCACCAATTTTATTGGCTAGAACAGATTTTTTAGATGAATATAAGGGAAGAAAATTCAGGCACTATGTTACAGTAAGCGGATATGATAAAAATGCAGATAAGTTTCGTTTAGTGGATTCAAATCACTATACTCAATATACTCATGGGGGGACATATTGGTCTAGATTAAGAACAACAACTTCTGGTAAGGGTATTGCCAAGGCGGTATATGTAGCTGAGGGAAAAAAAGGTAAAAATCCAGTTATGGTTTGGTAGAATTTTTTAATGCCATGAGATTCTCATGGCACTTTCGTTTATTTTTAATTAAAATTCAGATAACAATACGGGAGCCTATTTAAGATAGGGGAGGATGCAATGAAACGAAATAGAGTATTTATATTAATACCTGTATTAATAATATTAATAGTAATCATCGCTTTTTATGGAAGTCGTTTATTCCAATCAAAAGATTCATCTGTTTCATCTTCTAATCCGAAAATATCAAAAAAAAATCAGATTTCGGAAAAAGCTCAAATTTATGATAAGGATCTTAATATGAGCGTATATTTACCTTATAAAGGGATATCATCTTATGACTCTTATGGAGATCATATTTTTATGAGTGCAGATGATAATAGCCCATCTGAAATGGCTAATAAAATCTTTCAATATAACAGGAAGACAAAGAAAGTTGAAGAACTATTTACAACTAAATTTGATAGCTCTTCTGTACAAGGTGTAAAAGCAAATAATAAATGGGTTACATGGGTAGACAGTGACGATTTTGGTGAACAGAAAAACATATACATCATGAATAAAAAAACAAAGAAAATTGAACCTGTTACAAAAGAAAATGAAAAATCAATAAAAAGTGGATTCCCCGTGTTAGCTGAAAATCATTTAGCATGGATCTACCATGATCAAAATAATAATAAATCCTATGTAATAATAAGAGACCTAAAAGCACGTCGTAATAAAATTATTTTTAATCTAAACACACACTCTCTTGATAATGCAGACTTATCTATTCATGATGAGAAAATCCTTTTCACTGATAAGAGGAAAGGAAAAAGTTACCTTTATGTATATGATATTTCAAAACAGAAGTTAGAGAAATTTCAAAGTCCCCATAAAAATATTGGTTGGGGGGAATTATTAAATGATCACCAAATTGTTTACTTAGCATTCTTTTCTAAGTCTTTTGCAGATAATAAACTTGTTCTTTATGATACCCATACGAAAAAGGCTAAAGAATTCTCAAGTAAATATATGGAAGTTAATAGATTGCAAGTGGACGCTAACAATCATGTATTTGTAGGTACAGGCGGTGATAACTTTTTCCAAACATACTTGATTGATAAAGAAGAAATTAAAAAATTAGGAAAAATTAACGAAAAAGATGTTTATAGTATATCGGCTAACAATGGAGTTTATATAATGAATATAATAAAGAGAAATGATGAGGAAAAACTAATCATCACAACCAATTTACCAAAATGAGGATTCCCCGCTTAACATAGCACCAATAACCGGAACTACAAACATAAAGAAAACAGTACTAGATGAAAAAATTCTACAGTTACTTATAGACTATATTCAACATAGTGATTCTGAGGTAAGAGGAGAAGCTACTTTATGTATATTACATTTTATAGAAAGCGGAAATGTTAATGATCCATTAATTTTAAATCAAATAATGACAATCCTAGAAGCTGATAAAGATTGCTATGTTAAAGAGTGTTATAAGTTATGGTTCAACGTCAAATGTTGGGGTGAAGTGAATTTTACTTCACCCTTATCCAATATGCGAACCCAATCTCTTATACTTTTGTGTTAATAGTATCTCAGCTCGAAACCGTAAAAAGCTTCTAAAGCCAAACGCGTTTCGTTTTATCACTTTTGTTAAGTTGTTGATTCCCTCTAAAAAGCCGTTGGAAAAGTTGTAACTAGAACTATTCAATATCTCAATTTGCCAATTTTTTAGGGTTTGTGCAGCCCTTGTGAATTCAGGAATTCCTCCCTTATCAACCTCTTCGTAAAAACGGTTTAAGGCGTTTTTCGTTTGAAGGATACGATCTTCTCCATTTTGCTTAGCCTCGTCAAACCAGCGACAAAAAAGTTCTTTTAATTCATAGGCCTTTCTTAACTCAGGAGAGAGGTCTAGATACCTATGAAGATACCATTTGTCGTTCTCCGTTAATTGATTTGACCTCTTGTAAAACACATATCTCATCTTCTTACATTTCTTCCGATCGTAGTCATGCCAATTCGATTGAATTCTTCTCCTAACTCCGTCAAGTGCCCAATAAATATATCGAACAGAGTGAAAGCTATCTGCCACTATGACCGGCTTTCCTAAAGCTTGCTTCTCTCTTTATTGAATTCGGTACATTAGACGCTGGCTATGATCATGTACCAATTTATGAACAAATCTATCGTTTGAATGCACAATCAGTGATTGCTTATAACAAAAAGAATGAGTCTGATTACATGGGATTTGATAAACATTTCGCTCAGTTCGACCTGGTCACAAAAACAAACCCGAGAGATTGATTTCTCGGGTTTTCCTTTTTCTATGTGCCAAACTTTAAACTTTACTCTTCAGCAATAACAGGTGTTGCTCCACAATCGCGCCCTTTAATTTAATAACCATTTACTTAAAAAGTATCATATATCCCTTGAAGGTACACAGCCTTTTAACGACTTTCTTATTACTTAATAACATCTTTTAACCCTGTATCATTCATTAATAACGAACTCCAAGGGTTCGCCCCTTTTCCAGGGCTTCAAATAGCACAAGGAACATGCCCTATCTGACTTAATCGCTGCCAGCGATGCACTATCCCACCTTGGTAGTTTCACTGCCCAAATATTCGATAACAAAACGACTTTGAATGTATATCTTTGATAATAAAAAGTTTTGATCAAGAAAGACCAGAGATTGCTTACTATATAGCTTCGTACGAGTCTGCAAGTTAGAAGACAATTTGGACAACTCTGTTACTGTAGTTGCTAAACCCCAGAGTGTTTTTTCTTCATAGTTGTGCCTAATATGATCAAGGCAACATAGATTACAATGGCAATCGAATCTATAAGCGTATTCGTAAGAGCTGAAACGTCAAGCAATGCCGTTATACCAAGAATGACCATCAGTCGGACGATTAATTAATCCCGTCCAGTAAATATCCTGATGGGTTAAGATTTATAGTGAATACGCCGATTATTTAGAATATATAAAAAATAATTGATTTTTAATAAGATAAAAGGTGAATTTAGGATAATAAATTATTTTTTAGGGGATGACGTTATGAGAAATTTCGTTCTAGGGATTATTGGCGTGTTCCTTATCACCTCGGTAGCATTATTGATAAGTTCTAAAACTAATGCTTCAGATAAGATTTCTAAAAGTACAGATTCTGAAATTATAGTTGACGAAAAAGGACATAGTAAAGATTGGAATTCAACTTGGATTATCATTCATGATCCAAATAACGAAACTGGAAAGTTAAAATTGATAGTAGAAAAAAATTTATGGAATCTGATACAAGTTGGCCAAAGGTACAGAGCATCATATGAAAAAAAAGGTAGAGCAGAATATGTAAATAATCCAAAAACTCCTTATCGATTAATGCAAATTACTTACCCCGGAAACCCTGATGACGTGCCTTTACGATAGCTAAAAAAGCTAGCTCTGTTTTGGAGAGCTAGCTTTCTCTTATTCATCGGGGAAATCTACACTACTTAATATTCTGGGACTACTAGATCGACCAACTTCCGGTACATATTACTTGGAAGAGAAAGATACGAATTTATTAAAAGATAAAGAGAGAGCATTCACTAGAAATAAGAACATTGGGTTTGTATTCCAAAACTTTAACTTAATTAATGAGTTATCCGCATTGGAGAATGTTAAGATAAATCTGCAATTTTATAATTTGCATAGCAAGAAAAAAGTAGATCGTAAAGAAGCATTACAACGAAGCAAAGAGGCATTAATATCTGTAGGCTTAGAAGAAGACATCAATAAACGACCGTTACAGCTTTCTGGGGGACAGCAACAAAGAGTAGCAATTGCTCGTGCCATAGTGAATAATCCGGCATTTATTTTGGCAGATGAACCAACAGGAGCACTCGACTCAAGTACAACTGAAGAAATTATGCAGGAATTTAAAAGATTAAATCAACAAGGAAACACAATTATTATTGTTACACATAATACAGAAGTAGCAAATCAATGTAATCGTATTATTGAAATAAAGGATGGAGAAATAGTTGCAAGTGGAGAGTAGGTAGAGTGGATCCAGTACTCAACCAAAAGAAGCATTAAATAGTTAAAGACCCTGAAATACATTAAATTGTGCACGTATTTCAGGGTCTTTTTCTCTGTATTACTTCATTATAGATTTAGATAGTGTTTAAATAGTGTAATTACATTTAAGGCATATGTGATTAAATGAGTGTTGGCTCGACTACCTTGATTTTACTCATCATTTTAATTCCATCTAAAATGTCGCACCCGAGTATAAAGCTTTTCCCCACGTCAAGACCATGAAATAGTTCTAATAAAAACTTTATTATGTTTCAATTCCCAACCTTTGCAACATTTTGTCAACCTCTTCGTCATTGTGTTTTTCTTGAAATTGTTTAATCGAATCAAGAAGACTTAAATGAGGGGTACCGTTACGATCAATGACTGTTTCTGCATGGACAAGTACACTTAAAATGGACTCATCGACAGCCGAGACAACGGCCCTAAAGTATTTATCCATGTGATTTTCACTAATACGATAGATTTGTTCAATTTGTTCGTTTTCATAATGAGAAACTCTGTTTGCCGTTGAAAAAGCAACTGTTATTTCACCGCTTCCATTACCGATGAAAGATCCACTACGAGTAACCCCTACACTAGAGCGTTTTGCTAATCTTTTGAGTTGACGGCTGTCAAATGGAATATCAGTCGCTATTACGGTAATAATGCTCCCTTTTTCGATCGGTTTTATTGTTTTATCCTTGGATAACATTTTGCCAATTGGGGTCCCGTAAATATTTAACACATCAAGAAATCCATGATTTGCTAATACTAAGACGCCGATTGTATAGTCTTTACCATCAATAGAAATTATTCTGGAAGCAGAACCGATGCCACCTTTTAAATCATAGCAGCTCATACCTCTGCCTGCTCCAATAGCACCTTCTTCAAAGTCGTCGCTTGCTTTTTTTATAGCTTCAGAGACGTGTTCTTCTGTTATAACCAAATTACGTATATTGTTGATAACTCCATCATTGCATTCAAGGACAACTGAGTTGATAGTTCCCGTCGAGTTTCCAATATCGGTGTTATTGCCAAGCATATACTTAATATTTGCGGATATCGCTGTGCCTACTGCAAAAGTGTTTGTTAAAATAATTGGGCTTTCCAGTGTACCAAGCTCATCGATTTGAACCAAGCCCACACTCTTGCCGAAGCCGTTAATTACATGTGTAGCAGCGACGAGCTTTTGTTGAAAGAGATTGTCAGGCTGAGGCAGGATAACAGTAACACCAGTATTTTGGCTGCTGTCATCAATGGTCACATGTCCTACCAAAACACCCGGTACATCTGTGATTAGATTTTTTTGACCACTAGGTAAATTACATATGTCATTGTATCTCTTTTTTAATCCCATAATCTTCTATAGACCTCCATTACTTGTAATCATTTGGATTGACTTGCATTGGCCCGTAAAGAGAAGCGTCTGTATCTTGATAATCCCACCATTCATTTTCATACCCCTCAAAGCCAGCTATTGTCATAGCGCTATCGAGAATTTGATAATGGTACTCCTGTAATGGGGTACGAACAGCATTTCTTTTTGCGGCGTTACTGAAATCATCGAATTTGCTTTGCATTTCTACTTCTTTCCCATCCAAATCGGCGAGAGTCAAGTCAAAGGTAACACCTTTTTCATGGCTATGGTTTGGATTTGGCGGAGCTACCCAAATCGGATCTGGATAAATCTCGAACATTTTCTTTTGAGCATAGGAAGGTCGATAGGCATCCCATACGATTATGCGAAACCCCTGCTTCTTCAGAATGTTTGCCGCCACGCCTAATTTTTTAGCGGTTCCTACTCTAGCGACAGCGATGGAAAAGTCATATATCTTCTGTTTGGTAAAGTTGTCTGAAGTAGCGTATTTAAGATCAACAATTATACTATCGTCAATTTGCTTTATATTGATAAATTTTTTATCATCCTCGGATATCGTCACAATTACACCTTCTCCCATACTTACTTTATTTCTCGAAGAATATTACGTTTAAAAATTAGATAGACTCCAGCTCCTACTAATGGAATAAGCAGACCCAGTACGGACGTTATCGGATCATCGAAGAGATTATTTAGAAGAATGACTGCAAAGGCCACCACCGCAATAATTACAGTGACAGGATATCCCCAAACTTTATAAGGACGCTTTTCATTTGGCATTTTTTTACGTAATATTGGAACGGCTATTATGGCTAGCACGTTAAAAATAGCTCCTGCAAAAACTACGAGCGACGTTAGCTGGTCTAGGTTACGAGTTAAGACTAAAAGAATGGATATAACCATTTGCAGAAGCAATCCGATATGAGATGTATTAAACTTTGGATGTAAGTTTGCAAACGGTTTAAAGAAAAATTTGTCTCTGGCAACAGCGTAATAAGTTCTTGAGAATGATAGAATCATTCCGTTAATGGAGCCGGTCATTGCGAGAATCATTGCTATCACAACTAAAATAGTGCCTGCATTACCAAGAAATACATTTGCTACATCGGTTCCTAAATATAGGTGGTTGTTCTCTATGGATTCAGTAATTTGGTTAGCAGGTAAAACACGATAAATAGCATAATTGAACAGGACGTAAATCACCATCGTTAATCCTACGGAAAAAATCAAAGCCTTTGGCAAATTGACTTGCGGTTGTTTTATTTCTTCTGCAACCGTATTAAGATTTGTCCAGCCTTCATATGCCCATAATGAGGCAATTACTGCAAATGAAAACATTTTTACCCAGTCGAGCATTCCTGCATTTGTTGGATTAAACGCTAGTTTAGGAATCTCGGAACCTCCAAAAATACCTAATAAAATAATTAGTATGATTGGCAGCAGTTTGGCTACATTGAACAGGTTCTGGACGATTTTCCCGGATTTCACGCCAATATAATTAATAAATGTAAAAAGGATTATTACAATAATTGCTACTAGCTTAATTGTTGTTCCACTTAAACTCACGACAGAAGATAAAGCAGAAGGAAGGGCAATTGCTAGAGCGGCAATGGAACCTGGTCCTCCAATGAGCATACTTTGAAAACTGAACATGTATCCAACAACTGGAGAGTAGGCTTTTGATAAATAAACATAAATTCCCCCAGCTTTAGGTATCATAGCTCCTAATTCGGCAAAACACAGGGCGCCAAGAAGTGTCACGATTCCACCAATTAGCCAAGCTAATAGGGCAGCTCCCATCCCCATGCCTGACCGCTGCATTACATAGGATCCAATATAGAAAATTCCTGAACCAATCATGATACCCATTAAAATATTTGTTCCGCCAAAAACTCCTATTTCTCTTTTAAATCTAATTTCATTTTCTGATTGCCCATTTGCTGTATTGTTTATGAGATTATTTTGCATTCTTCTCCTCCTTTGTATACTTTTTGCTAATCGGAAATTATCTAAATATAAAAAATACTCTTTTATTTTATTCTATTTTTGTCAATTTAAATACTCATTTGCTGTATAATTGAAAAAATAAAAATTGTGGATAAATAACTATTTGTAATATTAGATAGGAGCGAGAATATGAGTAAAATCATTGGTTGCAATGGATATATTACTAGAAAAGAAGGTAGTCAATCGTATTTGTCCGATTACACTCCAGGTCCAATTCTTACATTCAAATCTATGTGGCGCTTTACTAACGAAGCTAGTTTTGATAATAATACGTACTCCGTTACTCATAGCGGGCTGTTAGTAAATAAAAATGATGTCTATCTTGAGGGTGAGCCGTTTTTTCATGTAATAGATGTGTTAGAAATAGTTAATATATAATTTAGGGGGGTGTGGCTGATATGTCCCACGCTAAAGATGTTTTGTCCGATCAGTTGTTAGCAAATGCGAACGACCCTAGCTTTTACGTTCTGTTTTCAGATGCTGTTGCAAAACTGGCAGAGGAGGAAGCATTTTGGAAACCAAACGATGAAAGTAATAGTATCGCTGAAATTGTGCAACATCATTTCCTTATTGCGGTTGGTGACAGCTTCGCTGGTACTACCCCTTCTTCAGGAGTACAAAGATAAACTCTTTTTCTACCAAATGTGAAATCTTCTAAATAAACCCTTTTATTTTTTTTCATCGGCATCTTTAATGAAATATAAATAAATATCTGTTCGACCCATGCACTTTCACCCCTATATTTAAATTATTTTCATTATACATTTAACTACTTGTAGTTTTAAGTGATTAAATGTAGTGACTAGTTACTACAATTTGTTGCATGCAGTTAGATACTATCTTATACTTGTATTAACGAAAAAAGAAAATAAAGGTGTGAGATCCAATGGACAAACGTGGACTTAAAAATAGAAAACCAATTTCTAACGCAATTGATATAAATCTGTCCGAGCAATTAGATGAATTAGCAAAAAACACAAAAATACCTAAATCTAAATTGTTAGATGAAGCTATAGAACTTTTGTTAAAGCAATATAAAAATAAACAATAGTAAAGGGTTTTTATTTGTTCGTATCGAACTTCCTTCTAAATGAGGTGAAAAACGCATGGAACACCCCCAAACTTTTGGTTATTTTTCTAAAGACGTTGCTCTGGAACTAGAAATAACCACTTCAACTCTAAGAAGGTGGTCAATAGAGTTAGAAAAATTAGGATATGTTTTTGATCGGAATGATAAAGAACAGCGAATTTATTATGAACGTGATTTTAAAGCGTTAAGAGAATTAAAAAAATTACTTGCTCATAATGTTTCTTTTACAGACGCAGTAAGGCTGTTGTATCAATGGATTTAGAAGAAAAAACGCTGTGCAAACAGCTAACGTTTTCACTGATGAAATACGTTTATCAAAGCGTGAGTTAGAAGAACAGTTAAACAGGCAATAGAAGAAGAACGTGAAACTATGCTGCAAGCTTTTAAAATGAAAATGAATGATGTTGTAGAAAAAAGAGATCGTATTTTAACGAATCAATTACGAAAAAGTCTAGAAGAAAAAACATTAGAAATAACAGCAGCTAAGAAAAATAAAAAAAATGGTGGAAGTTTTGGAATTAAACTCTCACCACTTTTTTGTTAGGGGAGAGGGAAATAGGGGTCTAGTCAACATTTCGCGATAAAACATACGTTAAGCAAAATTCGACAAGTATATTTATATGTTTTCAGCGTTTTGCTGGTAGTACCCCTAATGATGAATTCGGGGAGGAATTTAGTAGTGCCGATTGAAAAAGTAATTGAAGTATATAATGATGTATCGAGTCTTTCTGAAGCACCACTTGTAATTGTAACTGAAATACTTTGGATGATTGTTGGAATTGTATTTATAATTCATTTAATAAAAGATAGAAAGTTATTTTCCCCTCTGGGATCGATTATTAGAGGATTTTTTTTAATTATCATATTCTTAATTATAAGTTCTTTATTCGTTTCAATTATAAGATATGATTTTTCAATGGATGAAAAACAATGGAAAAAAGATTATTTAAAACCTTATATTAGTTCATTGCCAGATCATAAATACGACGTGAAAGACTTTTCACAATTACTAATAAATAAGAGTAAAGAAATTCAGTCTATTTATTTAAATTCTAAAACAAAACCTGTAAGCGTTGAATTAACTGTATTAGATAAAAATGGTTCTACTAAAAAAATAATTGTTCAAACTGTATTTCAAAAAGAAACGATAAATACATCTTATTTAACATATAAAACAATTAAAAAAGATATTTCAGACATATATAAAGCAGATGCATACTATGAAACTATTTTACATATTCCAAAGGAATATAAAGTTTTAGTTCCATCAAATTAATTTTGTTAATAGGGGTACTGTCGCATGCCCATCAAGCTAACAATCAATATATCCCCCAAAACGGAAAATATGAGCTTTTATTTAATAAATAAGTTCTGAAAATTTCATTTTTGGGGTAATTCTTTCTCTTAGCTTGATGGCTATGCAGCGTGACCCCTAAAGGGGTAATAACAATGAAGCTGTCATAGACCACAATAAGTTTAAATAAATTCCTATAAATATGTAAGTCAGAACTTTACACTAAGAATTACTATTTTTTGCTTGATTATTTAAATAAACAATATGACTCTATCCAATAAAAAATATAAAAACGTGCGGTGAAGAAGTTGCACGTTTATTACAAAAATGTATGTATTTTAGCTAGACAATCGTTCACAACTTCTTCAGGAGCCCGTCCTTTTACTCGAAGATTACGAACCTGCCAATCTAAACTTTTCACATGTTAACTAATTTAAAATAGTTATTAAGATTTTTACTATTATCTACTTTTAAAATAAAAATAAATTCCAAATTAACCAAATTTATTAAATTTTCTTGAAAATAATCCAATTTATGCTATATTTGTAATGTATTCATTGACCAGTTTCTAGGAGGTAAACTTTATGATAAAAAATAGCAAAAAGAAAATATTGTCAATAGTTGCTGGTGCTACATTGTTATTAACACCTATATCTGCTCTAGCAGCCAGTTATAAATCAACTTTTCATGTTTATTCAACAAAAGGTTTTACAGGAGCAAACCGTACTTATAATGGAGATATTACGATTAGAACTTATAATAAAAAAGTTGAAAAAGGAGGCGATAAAAGAGATATAGAAATTCAATTATGGCGTAATACCAATTTTAAAAATGATTATATGGCAACTACTTATCATAATCGATTACCAGAAACTACGTCTAAATTTATTGGTTTTAAAAAAGGTACTTACTTTTTTATTTTCAAAAAACCAAATGATGGTATTAGTGTAACAGGTGATGTTGATATGAATGATTAATTAATATAAAAAGCTGGTCAATGTATATTAGTATTTTGAAAGGAATCAAATATGCTTACTATCAAACCTATTTTCTTTATCATTGCGGGAATAATATTTTCAATAGTTCAAATATTATTAATAGTCAAACGGAAAAAGTTTAATATTCTGGAATTATTGACTAAATTTATCTTTTTAAATTATTGTTTATTTACTATTTTTATACTCTTTTTTCCTATTATAATTGATCCTAGAGCCATTGAAATAACACCAGTACCTTATAACCTTATCCCATTTTCTTCAATAATAGAAACTACAAAATTTACTTTAAAACATGGTTATTATATAGCACTAATTGAAAATATTGTAGGAAACTTTCTTATACTATTACCATTATCTTTCTACTTAAAAGTAATATGGAACAAACTAAAGACAATAAAAAAAACAATCATTATTGCTATTTTAATTCCTGTATTAATTGAATCTCTTCAACTAATATTAGACCTTTCTTTTGGATCAGCAAGATCAGTAGATATTGATGATGTAATACTAAATGCTAGTGGCTTTTTATTTGGTTATTGGTTAGCAATTAAACTTTCTCCAACTATCAAAGAAATGCTATCTAACTCTAATATTAATTTTAAAAAGAATAAATTTTCACAAGTACAAAAATATAATTATCACGATGATTAGTTCTGAATTTATTAAATATACTAAATTTTCTTGCGCGACTACCAAATTATGCTATATTTGTAATATATTCATTGGCCAGTTTTAAGGAGGAGAATTTTATGTTAAAAAAGAACAAAAAAAAATTAATTGCAATAGCTGCTGTTGCTACATTATTATTAACACCTATATCTGCCCTAGCATTCACTTATAAATCGACTTTTGAAGTTTATTCAACAAAAGGTTTTAGAGGACCAAATCGTACCTATAATGGAGATATTACAATTAGAACTTATAATAAAAAAGTTGAAAAAGGAAGCGATAAAAGAGATATAAAAATTCAATTATATCGTTATAGATTATTTAAAGACGAGTATATGGCAACTACTTATCATAATCGAATACCAGAAACTACGTCTAAATTGATTGGTTTTGAAGCAGGTGATTATTATTTTAAATTCTCAAAACCAGATGATGGTATTAATGTAAAAGGTAGTGTTATTATGAATGATTAATTAAATATAAAAACTGGTCAATGTATATTATTTATTCTAAAAAGTTTACGTTTCTATAAACAAAATTAGATGTTACAAAATAAAAGGCGAATTGCTATTTAATTAAAAGTGTCACTTTAGGAGGTAATTTGCTCTTATTTTAAGCGTTATTTTGCACTAAAAGTAAACATAAATAAGCCCAATTTCTCACATTAAAATTGAGAAATTGGGCTTTTATCGTTACTCTGGAAAAGCGCCCTATTCTGGAACAATTATATTCCATAAGGCACATGTGGGCGTGTTCTAATTAAAAAATTTTTTCTTATTATTTTTCACGTAGTTAAGGATAACTATGAAGTAAATAAAGACTATAAAATTTATTATGCCAAATGTTAGACTAGATGGATTTTTAAAGGGCAACACAAAGAGCCAAAATACCACTACAAACGAACTCACTACATATAACCACTTGAATTTATCTGTCATCCTTGCCTCTCCCAACTTTCCTTCTTTGATGATTTTATCTTTCAAAAAAGCATCTCCTTTAATTAATTCATCAATGCTGATACCGAATAAATTACTTAAAGTAATCAGTGTTTCAATATTTGGGTAGCCTTTTTCAAGTTCCCATTTAGAAACTGATTGTCTGCTAATGTTTAACTTTTTGGCTAATTCTTCTTGAGAAAGATTATGTTTTAAACGTTCTTCTTTTAGTTTTTTGTAGAACTCCATGATTTCAACTCCCTGCATTTGTTTTACTATGCTAATAAAAACTTTAAAGACTCACAAAGTAGAATGATGTAACCTACGGGTAGCAACTGCCGAATACTTTTCACTGATGGAGTAGAGAATAAAAAGAGCGTCCAATAAAAAGTCCTCCAATGACAAAAACAATCGATAGCAGAATTCCCTTCCCATCCGTAGCTATATACGAAGGGATAAAAAGATTCATGGAAACTTTAAGGGCAACAAACATGATAAGTGTTCCAACTAGCCAGAATTTCATTTTGCCCTTACTCATTTTTTCTATTTTATTCAGAAATATTACCCGACCTTGAATTACCCCAGCTACAAATCCCAATACTAATATTAGGAGTAGTAAAATCTACTCTTTTATTCCAATATCATTTATCATAAACGCAAACACGATTCCAACAATAAGCAGCAGCGTTCCGATGATAAATACTCTATCCAATCCTTTCACAACGACTTCACTCCTTGTATAACCATTTGAATTTATCTGTCATTTTTATTTTTAACATGTTGGATAAAGATTTGTAAGAATCGCAAGATGGAATAATGTAACCTAAGGATAGCAGGACTTAAAACAAGTGGTTGCTAACCTGTTTCTTTTTGGGTACTTAGGTACCTTTGAGCCAGTAATAATAGGAGTTGCCTTAGTAGCAACTCCTTACTTCACAATCTGGCCCTTTAATTGAATAACATAGCTTGCGTTTTTAAACATCTTTATTGTAAATGTTACCACTTTATTTGTAATTAAACACTTTATTGTCATTCAACAGTAGAGCCTATTAGGATACAATCTAATCACCTGAAAAATAAGCTCATAATGAATCATATGACTTGTTTCAAAATGCTTAGCGTTGTAAATTCGCATTTTCCTGACGCTACCCCTTAATGAACTTTATTAATTAAAATTTTAGGGTAGCCACTTAAAAAAGTTACTACCCTTTATAAGAAAGCTGAAAATGAATTACGCTTCTACATATTTAATTCCCAAAAATCATCATTAGATTTTTCTTCAGTATCATTAGGATTAAAAGTCATTTCATACACATCATACCAATTTTTAATCGCTTTTTTCATAACAGCATGAAAACTCTTTATAGATCCTTTAGTTTTTTTAAGTACATTTGAAATAATCAAAGCAAAATCATTAGAGTTTACTGTATTATCGCTAGATTTATAGAAAGCAAGAATTTCATAAGGATTTATATTATCTTCTATCAGTCTGTCTATATTTACAGATAATTGCTTTAATATATGTATTTGGCATTTCTTTTGAATCTAGTATTTCATTTAATTGATTAGTTAACTCTACCTTATTATCTCTGATGATAGTGAAATTTTTAAACCTACTGCAATTGATTTTTATAAAAGAATAAACCGCATCAAAGAATATCGACGGAAGCCTTGGGGAAATAGTATCCCGTGGCACTCGTAAAAAGACCAAAGGGACAGTAGTAGATGTTTTTGGTGAATACTGGTGGTATACAAATGACGGTTATTATATCCCGAAGCAATTTGCGATCATTTACTGTGAATCGTTTAAATTTGAAGAAACCTTTAGTGATGTACTATTTGGAAAAGTTACAACCATTTATGGAGCAAGCGTTTATGACCGATGTATGAGAGAAATACGGAAAATTCCTTTCCTTGAAAATGTGGTTATTACCTCCAGATATTCACGTCAATCTGAAGAATTTTTTATGACTGATGAAGATTTATTTTTAAAAAGTGAAGATGTTTTCGTTATGGATGGAAAAAGTATTTTTTATAAGAGCGATGAAAAGGAATTTGATTGTTCAATGTATGCCTATGTTATAGTGCCGAATAGTAAAGGACTCAATCAATTTGAACGATCGATAGATTTGTCACCAGGAATTTCTTATGAAGTAAGGAAGAAGAAACAAGATATTTATAGAAGATGGTGGTATGAAACAACTGGTGAAACGTTATATTTGCCTATGGGAAACTGTTCACTTTTACATGAGAAAAACGATCTTGTTTTTCCAAAGGATCTAAAAGATTATTATTTGTTAGCCACAAAGCATATCAATCAAATGGCTTGGCACGTAGAAAATGGATGTGAAGCGGCTTCTCGTTTAATGGGGCTGCAATACAAGGGATACGCCGTCGATATGAATTATGGTGATTTTGTCAAACGAATGCCGATCGATCCTGAGTATAATCCATATGATGGGTTTGGTGGTTCTCCTTACAAAATTAATAAAGGTAGATTTGAAGCAATATTCCCAAGACCTCTTGAGCAATGGGGGAAACAATATGGAAAAGTTATGGACATTTCAGGCGCTACAATTAGTCAATTGAAGAAATGTATATTAGAAGATAATCCAGTAGTTGTGTATGTCACAATTGGCTTTGGTTCACCGAATTTTGATGACTATCCTTGGGGGACAGCCATTGCCAATAATCATGCTGTCTTGCCGGATGGTGTATATGGAGGCTTTTTGCATGTCAATGACCCGATTGATGGTCCGTATTGGATAAGTGAAGAGCAATTTACTACAATTTATGAACTTAGAAAATGGGCAGTGGGGGTGTTCTAATACAGGTTTCAGATGTTGCGATAAAAGCAGAGCATATGGGCTAATGCTAATGTTTCTATTAGACTACATACTCTAAGCGAGATAATAAATTCAGTGTTTAACTCGGGTTTCCAATTAAAATATTTGATGAGCACCGCGGATGGAGTAATGAAAATATTCCATGGGAATTTACTATATTAGCTTGTAATTAGCGGGGATTATTAATAAATAAAGAACATCATAAGACCGATAGTTGGTCTATTTCTTTTGCTCAAAAAATGTTATTATTCAACATTTGTCAAAATAGAGTATGACCCAACCTGCCTTTTTCTACCCGATTTACTTTGCACTTTTTATTTTTTAATAGTAAAGTTTATAATGTTCGAAATTTACTATAGTTTGATAAAAAGTGCTTATACATGCTATAAGTGTAAAAGAGGCAGTAGTATTTTTGTTTTTTTATTTTGGGACGAGAGTTTGATCAAGTATCCCATAATGAAAGGAATTGATTTGATTATGACAGACAATTTTTGGCGTGATTTACCACGACCATTTTTTATACTTGCACCAATGGAAGATGTGACGGATGTTGTTTTTCGCCATGTAGTGAGTGAAGCAGCTAGACCGGATGTGTTTTTTACAGAGTTTACAAACACGGTGAGTTATTGTCATCCTGAGGGCAACCAAAGTGTACGTGGGAGATTGACTTTTACAGAAGATGAACAACCAATGGTGGCACATATATGGGGAGATCAGCCCGAATATTTTCGTCAAACGAGTATCGGTGTGGCGAAGCTTGGGTTTCGGGGTGTGGACATCAATATGGGCTGTCCTGTGCATAATGTGGCAGCCAAAGGGAAGGGAAGCGGCCTTATCCTCCGTCCAGAAGTTGCTGCGGATATCATACAAGCAGCAAAAGCAGGAGGATTGCCTGTAAGTGTGAAGACAAGGCTGGGTTATACGAATGTAGACGAATGGCGGGACTGGCTGACACATATATTGAAGCAAGACATCGCTAATCTTTCTATTCATCTGCGTACAAGAAAGGAAATGAGCAAAGTAGATGCTCATTGGGAACTGATTCCAGAGATTAAGAAGCTTCGTGATGAGGTGGCACCAGATACACTTTTGACGATCAATGGGGATATTCCTGACCGTCAAACTGGCTTGAAGCTTGTTGAACAATATGGTGTTGACGGGGTAATGATTGGGCGTGGTATTTTTACAAATCCTTTTGCCTTTGAAAAAGAGCCGAGAGAACATAGCAGTGAGGAATTGCTGGATCTCTTAAGATTGCAGCTTGATCTTCATGATAAATATTCAGAAGAATTTGAGCCGCGTCCATTCAAACACCTTCTTCGCTTTTTTAAGATATACGTCAAAGGGTTTCGAGGGGCGAGTGAATTAAGAAATCAATTGATGAGCACAAAGTCAACAGATGAAGTACGTGAAATGCTCGATAACTTTGGAGTAAATAATATTGATGGGACTGGGGAACTAGAGAATGATGTGACCCAAAAAAGCTAGCGTTTATATTATGCAGTTAATTGGCTGGTGTGAGTTCGGTATTAAACTGGACTCATACCAGTCAATTTTTGCTTTATACGTTTGTTTAGTATGGTATGAACGTTATTTGTAAATGGCCTTCTATCTTCCTCCCAAAATCTCGGTTTCCATGCTGAAAAATTTGGTACTCACTGCTAAGGGGAGATGGTGTAGACTGGATGAATTTTGAAAAGAATATCAAGCAAATAAGTGAACATGTATGTAAAAGAGCGGTTTAATGATGAGTTCCAAAATTTAAGTTTTTTTTGAAATTTTAAAGGGATTATTGTTGTCAGTTTAACGGCTTTTTCTTTAAATTTACTTTTTGATTATACATTGATAATGAATAGAATACAGTATATTGAAAAGTGGAAATAAGAAAAAGAAAATGAACCAATTCCCACAATCATTCGATAACATTAAACTATAGTTAGGAATTGCTGGATCTCTTAAGATTGCAGGCTTGATCTTCATGATAAATATTCAGAAGAATTTGAGCCGCGTCCATTCAAACACCTTTTTCGCTTTTTTAAGATATACGTCAAAAGGTTTCGAGGGACGAGTGAATTAAGAAATCAATTGATGAGCACAAAGTCAACAGACGAAGTGCGTGAAATGCTCGATAAATTTGAGTGAAAGAATGTTGATGTCGTTTCTATTTTGTTAAGAATTACTCTGAAAAAATTATTAATGGTCGGAATGAATTAAATTTATGATTATCGATTTAATAATATTTTGAAATGGTGATGTGTAAATCCTTACATTTTTATGACTAAAGGAAAAAACTTCAAATGTATTATGTATCCAAAAGGATAAGTTTATAGTGTTTGTATCAACACAAGTATATATAAGATAAAATATACAGCCGTTTTCTCCATATGTAGGAAACGGTTTTTTTGCTTGTTCCTTATCGATGCAACTTTGCAAAGGAGCCTTTCAAAGGTATTTTTTAGTCCTTCTTATACAAAAAAATCATATTATCGTAAAAAATGAAAAAATTTACAAAAAATTAGGTTTCTATTATTTACAAACTATTCTCAATAAATGTATATTAAAATTTAAGGGGGGAGAAAATTTGAAGAAAATCATATCAACGATCATGATTGGGGTATTTTTCTTAGCTTTTAGTGTCAACAGTGCATTTGCTCATCCAGGAAGAACGGACAGATTAGGTGGACATTTTAGGACAAGTGATTGTGTTTATATGTTCCATCATCCGACAAGTAAAGTTTCTGGAAAATCTAAAGCTAAAATTGTTTCTCTTATAAAACAATATAATAGTAATAAGAGATGTACTAGAACATTAACAACTAAAAAGGTTATGTGGAATACAGTAAAACATAAATAGTGTTACCCACCATGAAAGGTGGGTTTTTTATGTATTTTTAAGGGTATAAAACTAGAATCGTAAATAGGGGATGTAAGACATTTATTAAATGTAAAACCCCGGCACAGAATCATTTTCATGTCGGGTTGATAGTGATCAAATCATGTAAATTCTTATTACCACGCTTTGCTGCTTTCTTTTCTGAGTTTCCACATTCTATCTGTCCATTTTCTTACCTTTTTATCGATTTCACTCGCTCTGTCATTGATTTCTGTATGTTTTTCTTTAATTAATTTGTAAGCAATATTTCGTAATTGTTCGTTTCTTTCCGATAACCAAGCTCGTAGGGTTGAAGATGTCTCCGAATCGATCCAATGGTTATCCTCCAGTAATTGGATTGCTTTCGTATACCTATCATTTTCACGCGATATCATATTTTTCAGAGGTTCACTTAGCTTATCAACTCGTTTTTGCTCCGCTGAAATTTCCCAGGGATTAGGCATCTTTGCAAACGACCATGCAAGATCAACCGGGGAAAGGAAGCTTTATACCTTAAAGCTAGTGAAGAGGTACTGTCTGTGTTGTATAAAAATCATAAATAGGAATTCAGTGAAAATATATACTATTTAAAAAAATCGCTATATAATAAGTGTAGGCAGGATCACGATCATGTATCAATGGTGTTCCACTTTTTTTAGATTTGAATATGGGGGCGAACCTTTCGATGTCTGTTGATAATGAGATTTTAATGGATAAAGAAAAACAAAATGAACCAAAAGTGAAAGTAGAAAGAAAAGAGGGAGAACCGACTCCAGCTTTCAAAGGTGCTTCTTGGGCAGCGCTGTTAATAGGTGTTACAGCTTATCTTATCGGTTTGTTTAATGCAACGATGGAATTGAACGAAAAAGGGTATTACTTTGCGCTTTTAATATTTGGGCTTTATTCATCGGTATCCTTGCAAAAAGCAGTTAGAGATAAAGATGAGGGAATACCTGTTACAAATATTTATTATGGTATTAGTTGGATTGCACTTATTATATCCATTTTATTAATGGCCATCGGTTTATACAATGCGGGAAGTATTGTTTTAAGCGAAAAGGGTTTCTATGGCATGGCATTTGTTCTTAGTTTATTTGCAGCAATCACGGTTCAAAAAAATATTAGAGATACACAGAGGGCAAGAGATAGAGATTGAATCTTAAAACGCGGGTAGGTTCTACCGTTTCAAAAATTGAAATTAACATTGCCAATGAAAAAGAAGCATTCGCCATTTTACTGAATGCTTCTTTTCCTATCTAACCTTTATAATACGCGACGTGCCTTTACATAGTTTTGATTCGCCCATTTGGATGCTAGATCTTCTGAAACAACACCATTTGAAGCTAAGCGAATATATTTATTATTTCCGATGTAAATACCTGCATGGGTGATTTTTGTCCCACTATTATCACCAGAAAAGAAAATTAAGTCGCCTTTTTGTAAATCTGCTTTCTGGACTGCTTGACCAATTTCTGCTTGACGGCTTGCTAATTTTTCTTTTAAATCAATTCCTTGATTTTTGAAGACATAATATGTAAATCCAGCAGGAGTAAATGTTAAGGAGTTTTCATCATAAACATAACCGAATTTTGCTTTTCCGATAAGACTTGTAGCTGAATCCACTACTTTATCAGCAGCCGATGTATTTGTTTCCGGTTTTTCAATTGGAGGTATGTCTTCGGTAAAAACACGTTTTGCCGTTATGTAGTGCTGTTTGTAGTAATCCACAAAGAGAACCCTAGTCATAATTCCATTTGAATTTGGGACGATAATTCGATGGTCTCCTGCATATATGGCGACGGATCCCGGTGTCGTTGAACCAGCTGTATTGTTGAAGAAAATTAAATCGCCTTTTTTTAAGTTTTCTTTAGAAACAGTTGTTCCTTTATTCATTAGTTCTTTAAGGCTTGTTGTTCCTAAATTTACTCCATTTTTTTGATATACATAATTGACAAAACCGGTACTTGTAAATTTCTTCGCTGCTTCATCATTGGTGTTCCCCATTGTCACTTTATTCATCAAATCATAGGAAAGTCCAACAATGTTATCTCCAGTAGTTGCTGGGTTTGATGGAAGTAAAGTTGGTAGTACTCGTCTAGCAGAGTAATAGCTTTCCGTATAATAAGGTTTGCTATTCATGTCTGAAATCACGATATTTTGTTTTGGATCAGCCATATGAATAATTTTATTATCGCCAATATACATTCCTACGTGATCCGGATTAGTACCTGTTTGCTTACTTTTAAAGAAAACGAGATCCCCTTTTTGTAGTTCATTTCTTGCAACGTATGTACCTTGTTGAACCATGTAATCTTCATTGTATGTAGCTAAATCGACTCCGTTTTTTTCAAAAATATACATGATAAAAGTTGCACAAGAGAATTTGTATGGGGCCGTTGTTTTATACTCCGTATTACTGTATGTAGCCTTTCCTATTAAACTTTTAGCTGTTTGAATTAATTGATCAGCCTTTGCCTCAACAGCTAATTGGTTATTTTGAGGATTAATAGAAGCTGCTGATACTTTCACTTCATTTAACGAAGGTACAATTATCGTACTTAAACCAAGTGTAACTGCTAATGCTGTGGTTGCTAGATGTTTTTTCATTCGGTTACCTCCAAATATTCTTTTTTCAACAGCCTCGATTTTAACATATAAAAATGAGGTGCTTTTGTGGTTAATTATTCCTGCACTGTTTTTATCGGCCTCGGCCCTGTTACATCAGGGGTTACAAGGAACCTAACAGTTTAATTACATTTGCTACAATTTAAATACAAGTATCGCGAATAACTTTTTTACTAGACGTGAGTAGATGGGAAATCTAGTATACTAGCCCCGCCCTTAGGAATGGAAATGGTGGTAACAATAGCAGGCTTAAGCCTGCAAAATCATCTTTAGAATTCTTTTGTGTTTTCTACTAGGAAATTGTGTGGTAAATTTTTACTAGAAAGAGAGCCAATATTTATTTAGGTATATACATTGTAATATTAGGAAAATTATTTGTATTTCATGGAGGATAAATTATTATGATGAAAAATAATTTTAAAATAGAAAATATTCCAGCGATTTTGTGGGGTGACAAATCAGATAAGTTATTTGTGGTGGTGCATGGTAACATGTCAAACAAGGCAGATGACTCAATTATTGTATTTGCAGAAGAAGCAACAGCAGTAGGTTATCAAGTGCTTAGTTTTGATTTACCTCAACATGGTGACCGTAAGGACGATACTTATCTTTGCAAAGTTCAAAACTGTGTCCAAGACCTTAATACAATTATGACCTATGCAAAATCGTTATCAAATAATATAAGCCTTTTTGCATGTAGCATAGGAGCGTATTTTAGTCTATTAGAATATAGCCATGAGCCGTTGAAGCAGTGCTTGTTTCTCTCTCCTGTGGTAAATATGGAACGTATCATAAATAATATGATGACATGGTTTAACGTAAGTGAGAGTAGACTAAAAATAGAGAAAGAAATTTCTACACCTATTGGACAAACTCTCTATTGGGATTACTACTGTTATGTGAAAGAACATCCTATTGTTGCTTGGAATAATCCAACTTCAATTCTCTATGGTTCAGAAGATAACTTATGTGAGTTTGACGTTGTATCTGAATTTAATAAACGTTTTAACTGTAATTTGCAAGTAATGGAGAATGGAGAACACTATTTCCATACTGAGGAACAGTTGCAGTATTTCAGACAATGGCTGAAAAAACATATATACGTTAAATGATAATAAAATAAAAAATGATTGATGTATAATCTTCTTTAAAAGCGAATTAAGGGAAGTCAAAATGTCTTCCCTTAAAAATTATATAATTTCAACATTGTTTTAAAACATCGCCAAAATAAAATATATAAATGAATTGTTTAATTGGTATATAATTGGTAAAAAGAAAGGAGGGGAACGAATATATGAAAAAATTTATTCTTCCATTTGTCGCCTATTTGCTTGTTTCTATAGGCTCAGTCCTTTATCCAGCGTCGGATGGATACAATACGATAGGTTGGAAGTTATTTGTTGGACAATTTATTGCAATTCCAGTTTTTATCATTGTTGCTTTAGTCACATTTTTTGCGAACAAAAGACTTCCGCATAGATAAGTTGAACCTGAAGTAGGTAGCTATTACAACCCATTTTTTGATGCCATCACGCTATACGCAACAATCTATACGAAAACAGCCTAACAAAAACGCTGTAAGCATAAACACTTGCATCGTTTAACTCTTGTCATCTTTTTTATTATAAGGGATCCTTACCAACGAAAAGCGCAAAACATACGCTAAGGAATTTGTTCAGATAATCAGAAGTTGTTAAACACCTTATAAATAAAGAGTTCATTAAGCTCTAATAGATTTTAAATTGTACAAAAACTCATACCAAAATTAATGTTCATTAGCATCCACATTTATAAAGTTAATGAACAGACTTATTGCGTATGAAATCTTAGTAATTTACTCGTCGAATTTTGCTTAACGTATGTTTTCCGCGAAATGTTGGTGAAACCCCAAATATAAGTTTTGAGGTGAAAAAAGTGAATATTAGAAAGGCTTTACTTGAGGAAAGTGAAAAACTTAGTGAATTAGCCTATGAGTCAAAGGCATTTTGGGGGTATCCAAAAGATTTTCTAGATAGGTGCAAGGATGATCTGACCGTAACAGCTGAATACATTAAGGAGAATCCGGTATATTTAATGGAAGATGACAAAAAAATCATTGCCTTTTATAGCTTCACATTAAATGAAAAGAAACTAGATTCCCTCTTTATACATCCAGAATATATAGGAAAAGGATTAGGTAAAATTCTTTGGAAGGATTTAATGAATAAAGCAGAGCAACTAAATATAACGGAATTTACTCTTGATAGTGAACCACATGCTGAAGGATTTTATTTAAAAATGGGAGCAAAAAGAATAGGAGATACACCCTCAACTATTTTTCCTGGTCGTTCTCTTCCTCTTTTAAGTGTTAACGTTGGTAGGTAAGTTTTATTTTCCAGACTTGTAATTGTGATCACAAATGTTCTGATTCTGAATGAATACTATAAAAAGAAATTCTAAATAAAAAGGGAGTAAAGGAAGTTTATATAGGGGTACAGTCAGGATACAACGATAAGGAAGTTCCAATACTAAAAAGCCCAGCTTCTCCGTATTAATTTATACAGGATTGGGCTTTTTCCTTCCCTCATTAATGTGCCCGTTTGCAAAAGATCGTGTTCCTTATAAATCGATCAAAAATTAATTTTATAGTTTCTACAATTTAAAATCAAAGCTTTCTCCAATTCCTTTTTCAATTGCCTTTCGGTATACATTCCATGCAACAACAAGATCTTGAAATGCTAAACCAACAGAAGCAAAAACTGTTATTTCCTCAGGACTGGTACGTCCAGAGCGACATCCAGCAAGGACTTCTCCTAGTTCATAGGGATCTACATCCTTTCTTGTTAGACCAACCCCACCAATAGCACCCATTTTTTCAGAAAGATCAATGTCATCACAAATAAAAACCGATTGTTGGATAAGTTCAGCGCTGATTTCACATTTTCCAGGTTGGTCTGCCCCAAGGGTAGTTATATGTGTACCTGGCTGTATCATTTTAGGAAAAAGAAAGGGTTCTTCTGACCAAGTTGCAGAAATAATAATCTCTGCTTGTTTAGTAGCTTCTTCTAAACTTTTGGAAGGACAATCAGGGATATTTAGTTCCTTACTCATTTTATCGGCGAACAAATGGGCTGACCTGCTTATCAAGAAATGCGTTCAAAAATGAGATTCGATTTTTGGTTATGCGCGAGTAAGTTCTAAAGCCACTTCTGCCTTAGTGAACAACCCAAAATGAACATTCTTATACATTGATATTCTTTAAGACCACTGAAACTCTCTAAACGTTGTTAAAAACAGGGGAATCGCCTTGAAAATGGGCTTAGCGTTGTAAATCCGCATTTTCCTGACGGTACCCCTATTAGTATTTATTTAATTCCATCCTATAAATGTTTCTTTTGTTTCAAATGGAGTTTGACCGCAGCTAAATAAGCCAACCTATTTCCACAATATTCTAGTAGAGAAAATAGCAAATTCACAAATTAGAGTAGGAAAAAAGAATCAATTCATCAAAGAGCGGATTTTTAAAGCTCTTTATACTAGGTAAAAAAGATGGGATGACCTAATCATATGTAAACTAAGTAAAAGATTCTAGTTCGACAAAAATTTACAATTAATTTATAATATAATAGTAAAATAATATCATGATATTAGTACTACTTTTTTCTATAATTGAAAAAGGCAAACTTATCGAAAGGTAAGGACGCAAAGCTACGAGTCTAAAATCCTTATGGATAATGATAGTCGGGTTGCCAAGAATAATGATAACAAGTGATTATTCGATGATTAGGCTATCCTTAACTATATTTGGATAGCTTTTTTTATTGCACTTTACGAAAAGAATGTGCAAATGGTAACAAAGTAGTATAGCAAACGATATGGAGAGGGGAGATTAAAAGATGATTGTCGTAGATAAAAGGAAATATAAAATGGCAATTAATGAGAGCGCGAAGGAAGTTCATGTACAGGTGCATGGTTTAATGAGAGAGGAAGACGCAGAAGGCTATATGATAGATTTACAGGATACGATTAGTAAAGTATCAAAACATGAATATACGTTTGTTGTCGATGGGACTCACCAAACACCTGTCCCTTCTAAGGTTGTACCGCAGTTGGAGCAAACGATGCAATTTTATTCTAGCTTAGGCTTTAAGGATATTCTTGTAGTAAAACCTTCATCTAAAATCGCTCAAGTCCAAATTAGGAATGCGCTTGAAAGAATTAAATTCACAGGTACATTTATCGATCAACTCCCTCATTCTATGTAATGTTAGGTCCAATAGAAAGGGAAATTTTATTTTCATCATTTGAAAGGAAGATCAACAAGTGCAAACAACACAAGAGCTATATACATATGAAATAATAACAAAGGAACATACAGATTTAATTCAAAAAGCAGCTGAGTGTCTAGCTCGTACTTTTATTGGAGTGGACGTCTCAGGAAAATGGGTTCAGGAACCGATGGTAGGTCAATTACATATAGGTTATGAAGATTTCTATCAGTTTACCAAGGATTATTTAGACTCTACCATAGAGCAAGGATATTGCGCAGTTGCTCTGGATATTCATAATAATGTGGTTGGTGTGCTAGCTGGAGATATAAATGCACCAGAGATTATCGGAGAAGATATATTTGAAGGTTCTTTTTCTGATATGAATGTCATTCTGCGTGTTCTGGAGGATGTGGATAAACGTTTCATGGAAGATTATCAAAAAAGAAACGGAAAAGAAATCGAAGATGGAGAGTTATTACACCTATTCATGTTAGGCGTGATAGCTGAATATGACCGTCATGAAATTATTAAGCAATTAGGAAATAGATTGATAACAAAGGCATCTTCCCAAGGGGTAAAGGCTATTTTAGGTGAAGCGACAAATCCGAAGTCTATTCGTGTAATGGAAAAATATCATAATATGAAAAAATATACAGATGTAGAAGGCAATTATATTGTTCATAAGTATCAGAATAATAGTAAGTTGAATGGAATTCCTGCAAATATAGCGGATGGGACATATATCATTATAAAAGAGCTTTAAAAAATTCATCATTAAGTCTAATTCATACAACCTAGATGAACTTGTGTGGACTTGAATACATACAAAATTAATAGGAGTTAGGAGATTTATTTATCATGGAAGCTATTATGCTGGGTGTAATTGTTATCTTATTGGGGGTATCGGTGTATTTTGCCTACCGATATTTTTCACTAAAACATCATCCTCATATTAAGAAAGAAATAATAAATGGAATGAAAGAATTATCTGAAGGAAATATCACAAGCAAAGTTGATGGAAGAAGTTCTGATCATGCTGTATTTAATCAACTAATTGAGTTTTTCAGCAATGTAAGGGAAACGTTTTTTTCATTTTCCAAAAGTGTACGTGAAAAAGGAGAAAATCTCGCTGAAACTGGTGAATATGCTTCGGAGAAAGCGGATATTGTTAGAGCGGCAGTTGATGAGGTAGGTAGAGGATTACAGAAACAATTAGTAGCAACAGAAGAAAGTGCTGCATCTATGGAAGAAATGGTACAGGCTATCGAAGATCTATCGGTGAGGTCTAACCAAATTTCAGAACAATCAAGTACTACCTTAGCATTGACTCAAGAAGGAAACGTGAAGCTACAGGATTCCTTAGAGAAAATGGAGCGGTTTAATCAAACGATACATAAAACATTTGATGCAATAAATAAACTTGGAGAAAAATCTCAAGAAATCGGTACTATTGTAAAAGTGATTACAGGGATTTCAGAACAAATTAATTTATTAGCATTGAATGCGGCAATCGAAGCTGCCCGTGCGGGAGAACATGGGAAAGGGTTTGCGGTTGTTGCTGATGAGGTTCGAAAATTGGCCGAACAATCACGCCAGTCTTCTTCTGAAGTATCAAATATTGTAAAGAATATACAAGTAGATACGGAAATAGTTGTCAATTCCATGCAACAGGGAACAGAAGAATTTAAAGATACAAATACGACCATTGTAGAGGTTGGAACGATGTTCGAAAAGATTGTATCTACTACAAAGGTCATTGCTGAAAATAATGAAAATTCTTCGGCAAGTACAGAAGAATTATCATCTGCTACACAGCAGATAATGACAACAATCGTGGAGATAGCTTCTATCTCTCGAGAATCTGTAGAAATGTTTGAGGAACTCATGGAAATTAGTGATGATGAACTCCATACAATGCAAAAACTTGTTCAGGAAGCAAAAGATCTTGTAGAGTTAAAAAATGATGTAAATAAATTACTATTTGCAATGAATCATGGTGTTGAAACTGCGGAAGCTAAAATGGATCAAAATGCTGAAAATAAGGTTAATGCGGCAGTGTAAAACTATTAATCTTGCTGGCTGATAAGTATAAGGGTGCTTCTCATAGGTTTAACCGACTTGTGGGAAGCTCTTTTTATACAGAGCAAAAACTGAAAAAGCAAGGACAATAATAATACTATATGAAATCAAAAGAAGATTTGTATGCGGAATTAAGCAAGGATCGAATGTAGGATACGTAACTTTTTCAACTGTTATTTTCTCTTAAAACTATGTCATTCATTTGGATTCTAATTTTCTTTAAATAAAACTACTGCTAGTTAAAACATCAGGGAGGTAAAGCAATGAAAGAAATACAAAAATTGTTTCCTAGTATGGACGGAAATGACTTTCAAAGAGAGGAATTATTGTCCTACTTTAAGACAATTTTAATGAAAATAGATGAATTAAAGGATCCTAACAAACTAACGCTAGGAGAAATGCCCGAGTACTCAGAGGATTACTATAATCGTGTCATTCAAAAGGCGGATGTGCCGATTAGGGGTGTATCGATGGAGGAAGTGATTCAGAAGCTTCTAATATTGGTAGAAGGACACCGGTACGTCAATCGAAATTATGTTGCAAATGCAGCGCCCCTTCCGAATATTGCCAGTATCATCGGGAACTTAGTCATGGTTCTAGTCAATGGAAACAATCTTTGGGATGTGGAAGGCCAAG
Source organism: Heyndrickxia sporothermodurans (assembly GCA_018333075.1). Classification (GTDB taxonomy): domain Bacteria; phylum Bacillota; class Bacilli; order Bacillales; family Bacillaceae_C; genus Heyndrickxia; species Heyndrickxia sporothermodurans_A. Next base: position 43,749 of record BORH01000016.1, read on the forward strand.
CAGCGGCTACAGCAGAAATCGAAGTAACCAGTATGCTATCCAAACTGATCGGATACGATGAAAGCCTTAGTGCAGGATATACCACTTGGGGTGGACAAGGGGCTGTCTTTAACTCTTTACGTCTTGCCATTGCCCGTTACGCTCCTTACTCTAATCAAAATGGTGTACCGCAAAATCTCTATTGCTTCTGTTCAGAGCTATCCCACTACAGTTTATATAAATCTGTAGAGGCAACTGGGATTGGCGTAGAAAACATGATTCGCGTAAAAGTGAATGATGATCATTCTATGAATCTAGAAGATTTAAAAGAAAAAATGGAGCATGTTATTGCACAAGGCGGCGTTCCTCTTTATGTCCTTGCCACAATGGGCACCACTGATACATTTGGGATTGATGATATTGAGGGAATTAAGCGGATAGCGGATGAATTGGAACGCGCATATGGTATAAATCCAATCTATATCCATGCAGACTCTGCTATGGGAGGCATGTATACGTTCTTTAATCATTACGACTTTGAAAGCAATCCTCTGCGATTTGAAGACAATGTTAATGAGGTATTGAAATCCTATCAACAGAAGTTTAAACATATCAATCTTGCCGATAGTATGGTCTTTGATTTCCATAAGCTAGGACAAACCCCATATATTACGAGCTTATTTTTAATCAAAAACAGAGAGAATCTTAAGTATGTTGATTTAGATGCAGCGGAAACGCCGTATGTTGGGAATCGCGGTTATGGCAGCTATCATACAGGCTACACGCTCGAATGCTCGCGAATGGGAAGTGCTTTGGCGATCTATGCGTCTTTATTAGCATTTGGAATCGAAGGCTATCAAGAGCTTTTAGCCAACTATATTCGTGTCAATATTGCATTTAGAGAGACGTTAACAAAAGAAATTTCGAATGTGGTGATCACGAATGAGGTTTCTCCGATTACAACATTCCGTTTTTATCCTAAAGAGACAAAATGGAATGATGAATTGAACGGACTTTTAACAGTAGAAGAAATGACGGAAATTAATCAATTTAATGACGAGTTTGCAGAGGTAATTGGTGCCGAACGAGATACCGTTTTCTTTGGAAATACAAAAAAGCAGCGCCTTGTGGAAGCAACAAACTCAAACAAGCGGATATCTGTATATGCGCATAAATTTTTTGCGATCTCGCCATACACCACAATAGAAGAGGTCGACCGTTATGTTGGATTTCTAAAAGAACACCTAGAATTTTTTCTGAAAACGAGAAGTAATAAAAATTTAGTTATAAGATCCTAAAGATGTTTTTTCTGATATAAAAACTACTCTTCCTTAACGTTACATCATTAAAATAATTGTATCCCGATCACTGAAAATGCTTCACAACCTTTGAAAAAGCAAGGTCTGTGAGCATTTTTTTATTGAAGGGAAATGCTATTCTAATGGTAATCTTTTTTCAAAGTTAATAAATCAATTTTTAAATCCATAGAAAAGTGAACCTAGTAAATATAAATAACGCTGAAATCCTTATCATTCCCAACTGCTATGAAAACCGAATAAAAATCAAGTATTACTATTTTCTTGTCCGACCAGTATAATCAGGGATGGGAGATGAGTTAATGAATAAAAAAGACATCGCTAAAATCCGAAATCAATTTAAATTAAATAGTCGATATATAAAAATTCGTGAAATATTCAACGTATATGTAAAGAAAGAATCAGGAGAGATTTATCATCAAATGAGTCAACCGTTTGAAATGTTAGAGCAGGAAGCACAAGAATTGTTTTTAACCAATTTTAAAAAGGTTTTGACAGGGGGGCTTGATTCCAAGCTGTTTGAACTGAAATTTCGACGTGATGTGGAAGAAAGTACACAAATGATTCTTTTTAATGGATTACAGGCAGATTCAACGGAAGCTTGGAAAGAAAATATGCTCCAGATCGTTGAGAAAATGTTTGCACATGCAAAGTATGAATTTGATACGGTCGTAACCTTTATCCGAGGAGAGTATCAAAAAGCCACAAGGAAGCGGGATTTGGAATCGGAAGAAGGAGGAGATGATGAGGTATACTCCAGTGAGTTTGTCCTTTGCAGTCTGAATAAAACCGATCAGCCGAAAAAAGCCTTGCTGTTTGATTATATTGAGAAAGAATTTAAATCAAATAATGCCGTGGATCCTATTATTAATGTAACTGCACCATTAGCCGGTTTTCTATTTCCTGCCTTTAATGATAATTCAGCTGATGTGAATCATATTCTTTATAATGGTGGAAAAGTGAATGAACCAAATGAAATTTTTATCGTGGATGTGCTCCAATGTGAAGAGATCATTACAGCGATAGAAGAAAAGGATAGCTTCGATCAAATTTTAAAAATAGTAGTAGGAGACGAAGTGGATTCCAAGGTCATTTCGAATGTCTATGAGGAAATTGATAAAATGGTACAGGAGAGTCAAGAAAATGAAGAAAATGAAGAAAGTGAATCTCCTAAACTGGATTCCAAGGACATCGAACGAATCTTAGAGGCTAGTGGAGTTGAAGATGTAAACTCAGACAAAGTCGAACATGCTTTCAAAAGTGTTGTATATGATGAAAAACATGAAATCAAAGCAAGCAGTGTCATTCCGAAAACGATTAAAATCGAAACAAAGATTGCCAAAGTATCCATTAGCCCGAAAGAACTCAAAAATATTAAGTATATTACTTATAATGGAAAGAGATGCCTATTATTAGAGGTTGATGAAGAAGTAGTAGTCGAAGGATTTCGCTTGGAAACAGGAGAGCTGTAGTCGATTTTGAAGGATAGGGACATGCTATTTAAATCATATAAGGTGGTCCAGTTTTAAACAAAAAAACGAAATCCCCCATCAAAAAATGGGGGATTTTTACCTTTATATTACTGGACTTTCCCCTTACGTTTCTTGATTTCCAGCCCTTTTCCTCACTTGATAGTATTTCATTAATAAAATCACATAAAGGATTTTTGTCATTCATCCACTATAAAGACAGGTACGGTTCATATGTTTCATTCCCTTTTTCAATTGGAAATGGCAAATGTATAATACTAGCTTCCTTTTAATTTTTTGAAACGGTAGAACCGTCCACTATCACCGAGTTCCAATCACAGTCGTACTTAGTGGATGGATTGATTTTACATTAAAAAATATATTCATATAAGATAGAACAATAATATATTATATCAAAGGGGGAATCGTATGAAGCAGCTCTATATAAAGCAAAAGGTATTCAGTCTAGGTGGAAAATTTACGATAAAGGATGAGCAGGAGAAGGATGTTTATTACGTGGAAGGGAGTTTTATGCAAATTCCCAAGACTTTCTCCATTTTAAATACTACAAGAGATGAAGTTGCGCACATTTCGAAAAAGGTGTTTAGCTTTTTGCCAAAGTTTTTTGTTGAGGTCAATGGTCGAGAGGTGTTAACGATTAAGAAGGAGTTTTCTTTCGTTAAAGCACGCTATACGATTGATTCTGCTGGCATTGATGTACATGGTAATTGGTGGGATATGGATTTTCAGGTTTTACAGCATGGTGAACGGGTCGGTAAAGTGAGCAAGGAGTGGTTTACTTGGGGGGATGGCTACAAGGTGGAAATATTGAATGAAGAGATGGAAGCCATCATTATTGCGCTCGTTGTCGCAATTGATTGTGTGAAGGCTGACCATTCAGCTGCTTCCTCAGCAGCAACGACTTAATGTAGGGAATTTATATTAGTATTTTTAACTAATTTTTCTCTAAAAGGCTACTATTTTTAAATACTATTTCATCAGAGGATTGCTTAAAGTAAAGGGATTCTTTTCCTCTATAGCGATTTTTCAATTTAATGAATACTTGGCAGATATTTTGAATTGTTAAACATTAAGGTGTCAAAAAAAAGATGGACTTTATACCCATCCTTCTTTTATATTTATTTGCTAGAATATACAAGGAGTTTGCACTTTAATCGCCTAAAGTGAAATTGGATAATATAATGAGGGTGAAAACATGGATATTCATACATTAAAAAATTGGGTTCTTTCTTTTAATTATATGAGCTTAATCATTATTGCAGCAGTTGTAATTGGAATGTTAATATTGCGATGGATTCTTCTTACGATTCTAAAAAGGCTTCCCAAACATCATGCTGCGCTGAGAAGCATTGTAAATTGGTTTACTTTTTATGGAACCCTGGTCTTTTTGCTCCTATACTTTTCAAAAGCAAAATGGATGTTTGCCAATATTTTTAAATTCGGAAAAGTGAATATAACACTATTCCTAATTATTGTAGCCGTTTTAATTATTTCTTTAGCTAGCCGACTTTCAAAAATTTCAACTAATGTTTTATTACCAGGTATATACAATCGGTACCATTTAGATAAAGGCACAAGATATACGTTTGACCGAGTAGTGCATTATTCCATTATGATTATTGCGATTATTGTCAGCTTAACGACAGTGGGGATAAATCTGAGTGCCTTAACTATGTTTGCTAGCATCATCAGTGTTGGAATTGGGTTTGGACTGCAAAACATTGCTTCCAACTTTATCTCTGGGGTTATTATCTTGTTTGAACGGCCAATAAAAGTCGGGGATCGCGTTCTTATCGATAACATTATTGGAGACGTTGAAAAAATTAATATGCGGGCGACTATCATAAAAACCGGTAACAATGAACATATTATTGTACCGAATTCATACTTTTTAGGAGAAAAGGTCGTTAATCGTTCGTTTAGTGATCCAAGAATTCGATTATCGATTCCCCTAAATGTGGCATATGGAACCGATGTTGAAAAAGTAAGAGACATGCTCATGGAGATTGCAAGAGAGGAAAGCTTAGTTTCACCAGTAGTTTTATTGGATCCGGAACCATCTGTGAGTTTTGTAGGCTTTGGAGATTTCTGTCTTAATTTCGAATTATCGATAATGATATCTGATTATAATCAGCTTGGGACAATAAAAAGTAATATAAACTTTAGAATAAATAAGCTATTTATGGAAAAGAAAATAGAAATTCCGTACCCACAACGGAATTTGCATATTAAAAGTACGGATAGAGAGATAGAGAAAAATCACACTTTTTAATACACAAGACTATTACAGCTACTTTGAATGGTTTTTCTTCTTCACGTTTCTTATCATAAAACGCTGGTAATGGCCGATTCATTGAAATGGGTGAGGCAATCAGAAGAAAAAGCCAAAGAAAGAAATGGCGGCTTGATGGATTTTAAGAGCCCACCCCGTTCAAAATAGTATAAAAAAATGAAAAAGTATGCTCCTTTATGGTTTAGTTTAATCGCCTAAGGGGACATACTTTTTCTTATGAGAAAAAGTATGTCCCAATGTTTCTCTTCACCCACTGATAAACAAAAAAACAAAGGACATAATAAGTTTATATTTTATAGTGGGAGGATATTTTGGTGAGTACAAATGAGAATATCTTATCTATCTTCGCCTTAGGTGGCTTGAATGAAATCGGGAAAAACATGTATGCAATCGAATATGCAGACGATATCGTGATTATCGATTGTGGCAACAAGTTTCCAGATGAAAGTTTATTAGGAATTGATTTGATTATTCCTGATATCACTTACTTAGTAGAAAATAAAGATAGGGTAAAGGCTTTAATTGTCACACATGGTCATGAAGATCATATCGGAGGGATTCCGTTCTTCTTGAAAAAATTAAATGTACCCGTTTATGCTACACGCTTCACACTAGGATTAATTGAAATCAAATTAAAAGAACATAAATTTTTAAGAGAAAGCAAACTTGTCGAAATCAATGCAAATTCAAAATTGGAATTCGGAAAAATAAGTGTAGGCTTTTTCAAAGTAACTCATAGTATTCCTGATTGCTTGGGAATCGTTTTTCACACACCAGAGGGGAATATTGTACATACCGGGGACTTTAAGTTTGATCTAACTCCTGAGCAAAGGGAAGAGCGATCGGATATTCATAAAATGGCTGAAATTGGTAATGAAGGGGTCCTGCTTCTATTGTCCGAGAGTACAAATGCCGAACGTACTGGCTTGACCCCATCCGAACAAATGGTAGCGGATCATATGGAAGCAGCTTTCATGAAAGCGGAACGAAAGATTATTATTTCTACCTTTGCATCCAATATTAGTCGTGTGCAACAGGTCGTAAATGCTGCGGAAAAAACAAATCGAAAACTTGCGTTGCTTGGAAGAAGTATGGTGAATGTTGTAGGGGTCGCTATAGAACGGGGGTATTTAACAGTTCCTGATGGAATGTTAATCGATCAAAATGAAATCAATGAACTGCCTCCTGAAAAGGTAGCTATTTTATGTACGGGGAGCCAAGGAGAACCCTTGGCTGTACTTGCCCGCTTGTCGACTGGAAACTTCCGAGGTGTCGAAGTTTTACCTCAAGATACGGTTATTCTTGCAGCAGGTCCGATACCTGGGAATGAAAGAAATGTAACAAGTATTGTAGACAATTTTTATGCCATAGGAGCCAAGGTGATTTATGGAACAGGAAGTTCATCCGGCATGCACGTTTCCGGTCATGGTTATCAAGAGGATTTAAAACTAATGCTTACCTTAATGAAACCAAAATATTTTATTCCGATTCACGGTGAACTTAGAATGCTGCACCATCATCGTTTATTAGCTGAATCCGTTGGAGTAGAACAAGGAAACACATTTATTATTAATAATGGCGATGTTGTTGATATTGAACATGGAGTTGCGCGCCAGACCCGCCATATACCTGTTGGGAACACTTACATAGACGGTGGCGATGTGGGTAATGTAGGGGAATTTGTGTTACGAGACCGTAAACAGTTTTCAGAGGATGGAATGCTTATCATTGTTATAACGATAAGCAAAGCAGAAGGAAAACCGCTTGCTGAACCGGAAATGATTTCCCGTGGATTTACGGACGGTGATTTCTCAGAACTCCGAAAAAATGTTAATCAACTGACTACAAAAACGGTGAATGAGCTGCAAGAAGAAAATCGAAACGAACGGAAGGTAATGAAAAGAGAAATAAAAAAATCCATTCAGCAACATGTGTTTAATGAAATGAAGAAAAAGCCGATGGTTGTTCCTATAATAATTGAAATTTAAAGTGAATAGAAGTGCTTTTTCCCTAACAATCGGTATCAATTAAAATCAGCGCTTTAGGAAGAATCCCCATCATGAACTGCCTCCCAAAAGTTAGAGCGAAATCTAACTTTTGAGGGGCACCTTTTCACAGGTGGTGTTTAAATGAATTCTCAATTAGGAAGCAATAGAATCTGAAGTGGGTCCACCACTGCTCGAAAGAATATCCTCCAACGATATGGCGAACTTTTTACAGGGGAAGGGATTCAATCCTAAAGTTGAGCTACTTAATCCTTCAGTTTATGCAATCCTTATTAAAAAAGAATAAAATGTTTTAAGGAGAATCAGGAATGTTTGAATACTCAGTTGAAACCCACTATACCATAGACGAAGCAGTTAATAGAATAGAAGAAAGTCTAAAGGATGAAAAGTTTGGAGTTTTATGGGAATTTGATATTAATGAAAAACTCCAAGAAAAAGGTTTGGATTTTCAAAGGGAATTTAAGGTACTTGAAGTATGTAATCCACAAGAAGCCTACAGGGTTTTAAGTAAAAATAATTTGGCAGGATACTTTTTACCATGTAAAATCGTTGTTTATGAGGAAAATGGACAAACAATAATAGGTATGCCAAGACCTACATCACTCATTCATTTGCTTCATGATGAAAATTTACAGATGTTAGCAAAGGACATCGAAGAGAGACTAATCATATGTATCGATAAGGCCAAATAAATAAGACCGTTTATAGAGTTTAAAAAAAATTATATATTTTAGTTGACATTATACCTATAGGGGTATATTATAAAGCTTGTCAGTGATTTTCCTTTTCTTAAAGGAGGTAGATAAATGATCTTTTTGATTATTATTGCAGCAATCGTAGTGGTTCTTTTATCTCTAACATATAAAAGATATTACCCAGTCAGTGATGTAGATTCTGTTTTAATTGAAGATGTTTGTGATAAGATAAATGTTATAGATATTAGAGATTACAATATATCATATAATCATCCAATCGATGGCTCAATGAATATACCTGTAGCTTATTTAAAAAGGTTTATCAATGAAATACCTAATAATGACCTTCATATAGTAGTATCTAATCTACTTGAAAGAAATGTAGGAGTTCGTTTATTACGTCAATTTGGATATAATGTTATAGGATATACCATTTTAGATCCAAAAGAAAAAAATAAGGATATTAGAAGTCTTTGTTGTAAAGGAGGGTAATCCATGCATTATGATGATCAAATGAAAAATCGTGTAAAACGTATAGAAGGACAATTAAGAGGAATTCTTCGAATGATGGAAGAAAACAAGGATTGTAAAGAAGTGATAACACAACTTTCAGCAACGAGAACGGCTATTGATCGTACAATTGGTGTTGTTGTTAGCTCCAATTTAGTAGAATGTGTGCAGAAAGCTAATGAAACAGGAGAAAGAAGTACGGAGGAATTAGTAAAAGAGGCTGTTAACCTACTTGTTAAAAGTAGATAAAAAATAGGTTGACACCCTATTTTATTTTCAATAAGATAATACCCATAGGGGTAATGTGTAGGAGGAATATAAATGAATTCAGATAAAATTTTAGATGCAAAAGGATTAGCATGTCCAATGCCAATCGTTAAAACAAAAAAAGCAATCAATGAACTTGAGTCAGGTCAAATTTTAGAAGTTCATACAACAGATAAGGGTGCAAAAAATGATTTAAGTGCTTGGGCTAAATCAGGCGGCCATGAATTAATACATTTTGAAGAAGAAAATAATGTATTAAAGTTTTGGATTAAAAAGGTTTAAATTTTTTTAGCTACCAAAATACCTATACAGGTATAGGTTATTACAATACAGGAGGTTTCCAATGGGAGATACGAAAAAAACAACAATCGTTTTATTTAGCGGTGATTATGATAAGGCGATGGCAGCGTACATTATTGCAAATGGTGCAGCTGCTTATGATCATGAAGTAACTATTTTTCATACATTTTGGGGTCTAAATGCGTTACGCCAAGAGACAAATATTCCATTAAAAAAAGGATTTATGGAAAAGATGTTTGGAAAGATGATGCCTAGAGGTGCAGACAAAATGGGCCTTTCAAAAATGAACTTTGCAGGTTTTGGTCCTAAAATGATTAAAGAGGTAATTAAAAAGCACAATGCGATGACCTTGCCGCAGCTTATTGAAATGGCACAGGAACAAGATGTAAAATTAGTCGCTTGTACAATGACAATGGATCTTCTTGGTCTTCAAAAGGAAGAGCTATTAGATAACATTGAATATGCAGGTGTTGCAGCTTATTTAGCAGATGCGCAGGATGGTAATGTAAACTTATTCATTTAATAAAAGGGAGAATACGTTTTTCCTTTGAGGGAGGTTTTGTATTTGGAATATCTAAAATATATTATTATTGCCCTTATTGTTCTTTTTTTCATCAGAAGTATGTTTCCAACTAAGGGTGTGAGAAATATAACATCTGCACAACTAAAAAATGAATTAAAGGATAAGAATAAACAATTTGTGGATGTTCGAACACCTGGTGAGTATAAGGGTAACCATATTAGACCATTTATGAATATCCCTTTACATCAGTTAGAGCAAAAAATAAATCAGCTCTCTAAAGATAAAGAGATTGTGGTTATCTGCCAGAGCGGGTTGAGAAGTAATAAGGCATGTAAGTTATTAAAAAAGCAAGGATTTAAACAAGTGACCAATGTAAAAGGCGGCATGAGTGCTTGGTCTTAAAAAATTCTTTAGGAGGAATATAAAATGAAAGAAATTACACCAAAAGAAGTAGAAATATTCATTCAAGAAGGTAAAAAGCTAAACATCATTGATGTTCGTGAAGTGGATGAAGTAGAAGCAGGGAAAATTCCAGGAGCTGTTAACATTCCCTTAGGAACCATTGAATCTCGTATAAATGAATTAGATAAGTCAGCTGAATATATCATGGTATGCCGTTCAGGTGGCAGAAGTGGCCGTGCAACGGAGGTTTTAAAAGGTGAAGGATTTAATGTTATGAATATGAGTGGTGGAATGCTTGCTTGGGAAGGCGAAGTGGAATAATTTTTTTGAGTATATATATATACCCTATAAGGTATAAAACTAGGAGGCTCAACATGGAAAGTATAAAGGTAAACGTAATTTTAGACGCAAAAGGATTAGCTTGTCCAATGCCGATTGTGAAAACCAAAAAGGCAATGAACAGCCTTGAGGCAGGGAAAGTAATCGAAGTTCAAGCTACAGATAAAGGTTCCAGAGCCGATATTCAAGCATGGGCGCAGAGTACGGGTCACCAATATTTGGGAACGCTAGAAGACGGTGATATTTTAAAGCATTACTTACGAAAATCCTCAGGTGAAGAGGTAAATGAGAAAAAACACCCTCATGTGATTAGTAATGAGGATCTTGAAGTGAAGATTCATGCAAATGAAGATATTGTGTTACTCGATGTGAGAGAATCTGCAGAATATGTATTTAATCATATTCCAAATGCAATTTCGATTCCTTTAGGTGAATTAGAAGAGAGAATTAATCAATTAAATAAGGATGATGAGATTTACATTATATGTCGCACTGGAAATCGTAGTGATCTTGCAGCACAAAAATTATCTAAAAAAGGATTTACTAATGTTGTAAATGTCGTTCCGGGCATGAGTCAATGGTCTGGAAAAACGAGCAATATCAATGGTTAAGGAGGAAAAATAATGAGTTCAGTAATGGTTTATACAACAACATGATGCCCTTATTGTGTAATGCTCAAGAATTTCTTAACAGAACAAAATATATCTTTTAAAGAAATGAATGTAGAAACAAACCCTGAGATTATGAATCAACTTGTAAGAACGACTGGACAGATGGGGGTTCCACAATCAGAAATAAATGGTGAATGGATTGTGGGCTTTGATCCCAACAGTATTATGAATGCACTTAAAAATTAGGAGGAAATGAACATGAGTAAAAAAGTAGCAATTATTGCAAGTAATGGTGGATTATTTGATGCATATAAGGTTTTCAATATCGCAACAGCGGCAGCAGCCACAGATCAAGAAGTAGCTATTTTCTTCACATTCGAAGGACTAAATCTAATTCATAAAGAAGCCTATCAACAACTTCCAATGCCAGAAGGTAAAGAGCATTTTGCCGAAGGTTTTGCCAAAGCAAATGTACCTGCTATTCCTGAGTTGGTTGCTATGGCACAAGAAATGGGTGTTACATTTATTGGGTGTCAAATGACGATGGATGTGATGGGGCTAGGAAAAGAAGCTTTTATTGATGGCATAGAAGTAGGCGGAGCTGTAACATTTTTAGAGTTTGCGAAAGATGCAGACGTGACATTGACATTTTAATCAAAACATCTTTTTTTAAATTCAAATATACCATAGGGGGTAAAAACAAAAATGACTGTTCAAGTAATGACTTCAGCAGATGTGACAAAAAAAGTATTTAATAAAGAAAAGCTATTTGTATTAGATGTAAGAAATGAAAGTGATTTTAATGATTGGAAAATTGAAGGTGAACACTTTGAATATCTTAATGTTCCCTATTTTGAATTACTAGATGGTGTAGAGGGAATTTTAGAAAAACTTCCTTCTGATCAAGATATCTTAGTGGTTTGTGCAAAAGAAGGATCTTCTGTCATGATTGCAGATATGCTCTCTGAAGCAGGATTGACTGTTTCTTATTTAAAGGGAGGCATGAAAGCATGGAGTGAGCATTTAGAACCTGTTAAGATTGGAGACTTAAAAGATGGTGGAGAGATTTATCAATTTGTCCGTATCGGAAAAGGTTGTCTATCTTATATGGTCGTTTCTAACGGGGAAGCTGCAATCATTGATGCCACTCGTATGACTGATATTTTTCTAAACTTCGCTGATAACAAAGGTGCAAAAATTACACATGTATTTGATACGCATCTTCATGCTGACCATATTTCTGGCGGACGTCAAATTGCAGAGAAAACAGGTGCAACGTATTGGCTACCACCAAAAGATGCAACAGAAGTAACATTCACATACCAGCCTTTAGAGGATGGAAATGATGTGACCATTGGTAATACGACAATTAATATTCATGCCTTATATTCACCGGGTCATACCATTGGCTCCACTTCTTTCGTTGTAGATGAACAATTCTTACTTTCAGGAGATATTTTATTTATCGACTCAATTGGCAGACCAGACCTAGCTGGTATGGCAGAAGATTGGGTTTCAGATTTAAGAGAGACTCTTTACAATCGTTATAGAGAATTATCAGATGAGTTAGTCGTTCTCCCAGCACACTTTATGATTATTGATGAGTTAAATGATGATGGTACAGTAGCTGAAAAATTAGGAACACTATTTGCCAAAAATCATGGATTAAATATTGAGGATGAAAATGAATTTAGAAAATTGGTAACGGAGAATCTTCCTCCACAACCAAATGCATACCAAGAGATTCGTCAAACCAATATGGGGAAAATCAATCCAGATGAAGAAAAACAACGTGAAATGGAAATTGGACCAAACCGTTGTGCAATAAGATAAGTAATAACCATGTCAGTAATTTATTTCTATAAAAGCCTGTTTAAAACAGGCTTTTTATAGGAGAAGAAATGAAAAAGGAGATGTTTAGAACATGGAAGTAACTAAAGTATTAGATGCAAAAGGACTCGCATGTCCAATGCCAATTGTAAAAACAAAAAAAGCAATGAACGAGCTGGAATCAGGGCAAATATTAGAAATTCACACAACGGATAAAGGTGCATTAAATGACCTCCCTGCTTGGGCAAAATCAGGTAGCCATGAGGTTGTTAAACAAGAAGAAGAGAATGAAATTCTAAAGTTTTGGATCAAGAAGGCCTAAGAACAGGACCAATTTATGCTATATAGGTTATATTTTGTTTTTCCCGCCTCATCAATTAATACTTCCAAGACAAAGGAGGAATAGGGATGGATCTTAATTTTATTATAACCATTTTTTTGGTCGGTTTTGTGGGATCGTTTATTTCAGGGTTGTTAGGTATTGGTGGTGCCATAATTAACTATCCAATGCTGTTATATATTCCTGCTGCTTTTGGTGTTGCTCACTTTACTGCACATGAGGTATCGGGCATTACAGCAGTACAAGTGTTTTTTGCTACTATCGGTGGTGTGTGGGCTTACCGAAAAGGCGGATATTTAAATAAGACATTGATCACTTATATGGGAATCAGTATTCTAATTGGTAGTTTTACTGGAGGATTTGGTTCTACTCATTTGTCTGAGAGTAGTGTCAATGTCATTTACGGGATACTAGCTCTTATTGCTGCTATTATGATGTTTATTCCCAAAAGAGGGATAGACGATGTTCGGTTGGATGAAGTTAAGTTTAATAAATGGTTAGCTGCTCTTCTTGCTCTAATAGTAGGTCTTGCTGCAGGAATTGTAGGAGCCGGTGGTGCGTTTTTATTAGTTCCAATTATGTTGGTGGTTCTTAAAATACCTACAAGAATGACCATTGCTACATCTTTAGCCATTACTTTTATTTCATCCATAGGCACTGTGATTGGAAAGATTACAACCGGTCAAGTAGAATACTGGCCAGCGTTTATCATGATTGTAGCTAGTCTTATTGCAGCACCCCTTGGCGCAAAATCGGGTAAAAAAATGAACACTAAAATTCTCCAAATTATCTTGGCAATATTAATCTTCGCAACTGCTATTAAAATTTGGATGGATATACTCTAATTATTATACGGAGAGGGCCAATCATTTATTGATTGGTTTTTTTGTTGGGTACAAATCAAGATATGTCTATTACAAAAAGATATGTAAACTTATGGGGACCTGATATTAAAAGAAAACATGCTGAATTTGGTGCAATAAAATCATAGAGAAATAATTCAATTTCCAGAAGATAAACGATAACAAATTCGCTATAGATTTTATTAGGTAAATGCAAAGAAAGCTTTAGTAGAATGCACTAATTGACTACCAAAGCACCCACAAAAAGAAGCTCCTCATATATGAGAAGCTTCCATAACAAACTATACACTTTGTGTTGACTCAGATTTTACTTTATTCCGTTGTTTTTTCGATGTCCTAAAATAAAGCAGTTCATAAAATACAGGAACGATAAATAATGTTAAGACAGTTGCAACAGCAAGTCCGCCAATAACGACAACAGCTAACCCTTTTGAAACGAGGCTGCCAGCTTCTGCGTGTGTAAACAACAGCGGCAGCATAGCACAAATGGTTGCGACGGCAGTCATAAGAATAGGGCGTGTTCTTGTCGCTGCTGCTTCCACAATGGCTTCCCGTATGGACATATGTTCCTCATTTTGTATTATTTTATCAATTAACACGATGGCATTCGTTACTACAATACCAATCAACATTAATGCACCTAGAAGGGCAGTCGGATCAACGGAAACTCTAGAAACAATCAGCCCAAGAATAGCGCCGATGGATGCAAGTGGTAATGTCATGAGAATGGCAACAGGTGTCCTGAGTGTTTTAAACGTAATAACCATAATCAAATAAACTAAACCAATGGAAATAACCATAACTAGCCCTAAATCTGCAAAATCACTAGCTTGCTGAGCAACTGCCCCGCCCTTAACAAGCGTAACATTCTTATGCAGTTTCAGCTTATCAAGTTTCTTATCTATATCCGCTGAAATAACGGAAAGCTTTTCAGGATTTACATCTGCACTAATGCGAATATATTCCTTTCCATTTTTATGAAGTACTGTACTGCTTTGTGTTACTTTCTCAATTTTAGCAATCGAAGAAAGGGGAACCATTCCTGTTTGGGTTGCGATTTGTATTTTATCCAAATCTTTTTTAGTAGCCGGATCGAGATCGGTGTCCATCACAATGGAAGTATCCTTTCTGTCTAGGGTCATATTGCCGATTGGTGTTTTGTTTAATAATCCATTTAATTGCATGGCAATTTGACCTGTGTTAGCCTTTGTCGGATCCACAATAAATTGATAGACGGGCTTCTTCTCTTCTGCATTGGAAGCGACTTTTTTAACACCCTTCGTCCCAGCAACAACCTTCATTATATCATCGGAAGCATCTAACAGTATTTCACGGTCTGATCCTTCCAAATCATAAGTGATTGCCGTTTGATTTGAACCCATGAAGGACGCTGTAGATGCTTGAATATCCGCATTTGGATATTCTTTTTTCAGTGCGTTCACATCTTTCATAAAATGATCAGCATTGGCATTATCCTTCATGATGACCGTAAATGTTGTTTGGGTAGGATTGGATACCTGACCCCATTTTGCCTGTTCTTCACTATTACCCTGCTGTGTTATGATGGATTGATATCCGTTTAACTTTAACAATTTCTTTTCAAAAGCGAGTCCGTTGGTTTGCACTTTTGTAACCGGTGTATCGCTTGGATAAGTCATGGTAACAGACACCATCGTTGTATCATCTGCACTAACGGAACCTTTAGGAAGCATCGTATAAAGGGTAATGGAGCCTACAAACATAATAAAAGCAAAGAGAACTGGTACCCATTTATGATTAAGATTCCATTTTAAAATATTCATATAACGCTTAGGTTCTTTATGTTCCGGTAGCTTCGCCTTTTTTAATAGACCAAATGACATTAAGGGAACAACCGTTAAAGCAACGATCAAAGATGCCAAAAGGGAATAAGTAACCGTTAAGGCGAACGGCAGTAAGAAAGCCTTTAATGAGCTTTGAATGAGACCCATCGGCAAAAACACAGCTATCGTTGTAAGAGTAGAGGACGTAATTGCCTTCCCTACTTCACCTGTTGCTTGGATAATCGTTTCTTTAGAAAAACCTTCTTTCTGAGTCTTTCGGAAAATATTCTCGACAACTACGATACTATCATCCACTAACCGTCCAACCGCTACTGCTACTCCTCCCAATGTCAGGATATTGAGCGTAATGCCAGATTGCCAAAGCAATATCAAGGTCAGACCTAGCGAAAGTGGAATGGATACAACGGTGATCAAGGTGGAACGAATATTCCTTAAGAATAAAACGATAACGATTGTCGCAAATAAAGCTCCCAATAATACCTCTCTTAACATACTATTTACAGAGTCAACCACCATCTTTGAGCTCGAGAACAATATTTCTACATGTTCACCTGTGCCCGATTTATTAATATCCTCTACAACCTTTTGAATATCTTTCCCAACCGTTACTGCACTAGCATTGCTTTCTTTAGTGATCGAAATAACCATTACATCTTTTCCATTGACATGGGTGATTCCTTCTTGACCACTCTTTCTTTGAATATCAGCCACATCTTTTAAATGTACCACTGGTGCATTTGGCTCTAGAGAAGGAAGAACAAGGTTTCCTAGTTCTTTTATACTTGTAATCTCTCCGACTACTTTAAGGTTACTCATTTGCCCGTCAATGCTCTTATCACCTAAAGATACAGAAAGATTTTGACCTTGTAATAAATTCATGACAGAATTGATAGATTGCTGGTTAGCAGCTAATTTTTTTACATTCAATTTCACTTCCACTAGAGGATTATCTTTGCCATAGAGTTGGACATTGCCCACTCCTTTAATACTCTCGAACTTAGGCAAAATCTCTTTCTCTAGTTTTTCAAGATTCGCTTCCTTAGAGCCTTTATCAATGGCAATAGAAAGTTGTGCTACTGGAATCATCGAGGTATCGTACTGAATGATATTTGGTTTGGAAACAGTATCCGGTAACTTCAAATTATTAATAGCATCTTCTACTTGTTTTTTTGCTTCCTTCATATTTGTTTTGGAATCAAAGGATATGTTCACCTGCGAATAACCATCGCCTGTAGTAGATAACACATCCGTTTTGCCTTTTACGGTTGCTACTGCATTTTCAATTGGCTCCGTAACCCCTTGCGTCATTGTTTGCGAATTATAACCTTGCCCTATCGTCGCAACGGTTACTTGGGGATTATCAGCTTCCGGCATTAATTCCATCGGTAAAATAAAATAACTTCCAATCCCGAGTCCCAACGTTAAAACGGTCATTACAATTAAGGCAGCCTTATTTCGAAAGGCCCACTTCGTTAAAGACTTCATAAAATCTACATAACCTCCCACTTTTCTCCTTTTTTAAATCCAATAAATTAGCAATAATTTCCTTCCTTGCATAATCGAGTATACCATCGTTCCTAAATCGTTAAATCCTATCATAGGATTATTTTCATCTAAGACTTGAGACGGATGACTTAGGATGTAGTTATATGAATGTCTTGTTTTTTTCGTCGCACAAAATTCAGTATACGAATAAGTTCAAATTTGAAATTGAAGGTTGTAAAATAACGGATCAGTTGTTTGCGATATCTTATAAGAGTGGACTCATGTTTACGCTTTACGACTAGTGTAATACGTTATGAAAACGAATTCTCAAATTCCTTGATGATTAAAATAATACACTTTAGGGAAAAAAACAGTCATTTTAGTAGGAATATTTGAAAGTCTGAACGAATTGTAAAGGTACGAAAAGGAGAATATGATACATACATGTACAGGGTAAAAGTAGAAGTGAAAAAGGTATAGATTCGAATGTAGGGTAACGGTTTTTAAACTTTGCAGTTTAGTTACGTTTGAATATGGAATTTTCGTTTAGGGTAACTATTAAATAGTAGGCTCACAAACTTGTTCATTACTGACAATGGATAACGGGGAGGGGGCAATGCCGTTTTGGTCATCACCATTAAGGGGTGAGACATAACAGCATTGAAAAATCTACCAGATTTTAAGAAGGATGCACTTATTATTTGAACAAATCTAAGTGGAAAAGGATTAATAGTATGATTAGAATCCAGAAGAAATACTTGAAGAAATCAAATATCAACTTGATAAACAGTTATTGGAGTAACAATAAAGAAGGGGAATTTTTAGTGAATCAAATACAGGTAACTTATAAATTTAACATTGATCAAATTGCTGGAAAACATGATACACATAATATTTGTATTGACTACGATGGAAATCTGATTTTGCTTGCCACTACTAAAATAGGGAAAAACTATTATTATAAGATTTTTCATGTTACTGAATGGGGGGTTCATACAATAATAATTCCTCCTTCACAGGAATCTTTTTACTATGTTCAGCCATTAGGTAACAATTGGTTACTAGTAAATGCTCGTACAGATAATGAGGAATCACATAATGCATTTGTTTACGATGAAAATCAAAATATATTGTCATCCTTTCATATGGGTGATGGAATAGAAGATGTTCAAACTACAAAGAATGGTGAAATTTGGACAAGTTACTTTGATGAAGGAGTATTTGGGAATTCTATTGGGGCAAGTGGTTTACTTTGCTTTGATAAAAATGGTGCAGTAATTTTTGACTTTACAAAATTTGCCCAAACACCAAATAATAATGACATTCCATTCATTGAAGACTGTTATGCTTTGAATGTTTTTTCAAATGAAACTGTATATTTGTATTACTATTCGGATTTTCCTTTGCTAGCATTACATAATAAAACAAATTATGAGTTGTTAAATAACGATCTGTTCAAAAAATATCCGATTGTAGGAAGCAAAGCCTTTTCAATTTGGAAAGATTCTATCCTTTTTGGGCATGGCTATAACAATGGAAATCAACTTCATCTCTATTCAATTAAGAATAAGACACTCCAAAGCTATATTCCAGTAAATGAAGAGAACGCCATAATTAATTATGATTATGCTATAGGACGGAAGCAAAGGTTATTTTTAATTTATAACAATTCAGTGTATCATCTTAATATTAAAGACATGCTAGAATAGTTTCTATAGTACTTTAATTTAATCATCAAATGGTGATCATGAAGTATAGCTATTAGAGCAACAAGTCCAATAGATTAATAAATTTGATAAAGATATGAATGAAAACCTAGATGAAATAAAAAACAAATAAATGAGGGAATAGGGGATTGGCTGTATGGCTACTACTCCCTATTCAAATTTAAAAATTGCGCTGGGGATATGCCGAGGTAATTGAAACTAAAAGAGACGTAGTAATAGCTATGATTTAGTTGGGAATCTTGGAGGTATGTCAGGAATAGGTAAGAAAAACAAAAAGGGAGAGTACCATATTATTAACTACAAATTCTCAGAAGCTGAAGAGGTAAAAGTAATAATATTCGACATGAAAAAATTTTTAGATGCGAAAAAGAATGCAACAGCTTTAACTAACAATATTGTTGAGAAAGAACCAGTAAATGGAGTAATTGAATTATAAAAAATAGACAGATGACCTAATAGAGTCACGATAAAAACATACAGTTTTATTTATTTCTTCCATATTATTGAATGTTGAAAGGTACGAGTTGTGTAGAGATAATAAAGTTGTTTAATTTACAATAAAGTCATTTAAAAAATAATAAAGTTGTTTAAAAATCCTTCTTTCACTACCGGGAGGATAGTTTAACAAAAAGGATTATTATTTATGGTAAAATTAACTAGCAAGTGAATAATTGGATAAGAATATTGGGTCAAAAAAGTCTAGTCTTAGGAATAAATAATAACTACATTTGGAGGAAAAGGATGGTTAAATCTCTAAAAGTTCAATTTATTTTATCGATTTTAGTTGCTATTGCCTTTATTTATAATTCTTTTAATTACACTGAGTTTTCTGGTGAGGGAGAATTCTATGTCCCCCGATTATTACTTTACATTGCTATGATTTTTTCTGTGTATAATGCGGGAATACTTACACAAAAATTTATTCAATCAAAGAAAAAGTAATCCTATTAAAGTAACGGTGCAGGTTAGTACAATAAAGAAAAATGGTAAGCCAAATAAGATAAATGAAGTGTAAAATATTTTTGACACCTTATTTATCTTATTTTATAATCGAGGTGTAAAGAACGTTTTACACTTTACGAAATCTAAAGGTGGCTCAGTGATGGAAAATAGAATTAAGGAATACAGAGAAAAGAAAGGTTTTTCACAAGGGAAATTAGGAGATTTATGTAATGTGACAAGGCAAACAATCAATGCCATTGAAAATAATAAATATGACCCAAGTTTAGAATTGGCATTTAATTTATCTTATTTTTTAGGTCTTCCTATCGAAGAGTTATTTATTTTTAATTATGAAAGGAATGAGAAGAAATGACAACTGTAAAAAAAGTTAGTTTAATCTGTTCCTTAGTGCTTATTACTGCAATTGGTGGCTATGGGATATATGAATGGATTACAAAAGAAATAATTAATGCTTCCACACTCTTCTTTTTATTTTTAGGTATTGGTTTCTTCTTCCAATCCATTACTTGGGGTGAAATGGAAGGGAAACACGAAGGAGAAAAGGATGAGTTAGATAAACATATTACTCTTTTAAGTTCAAAAATTAGTTATTATCTATTACTTTTTTTGATGATAATCGTCTTAGGCGTTTCGGAAAGAGTAACCGCAATGAATGATATAAGGAATATCCCACTTGTTATTGTTATTGGACTGGCTTTGATAACTATGCCAATTACTGAATTTGTAGTTTCAAAAAAATACCGTTAATAATGGTGAAATTTAAAACCATAAAATTTTATTTTAAATCTTCCTGTACTACCATGAAAATTAACTTCCTCAAGATTAGAAATATGACAATACTTAAGAAGACCCTGCTCAATCGTTAAAAAAAAGATGAGAGCGTAATGAATAAGTCTATGAATTGGTTGACTGGATTAAGGTCCGTATCAGTATTGACACTTCCATAACATTTTCATTCTATGTGGTGAAGCTCTGATTTTTGCGCTAACGGGTGCTTTAGTTCAATAAGAATTAAACAACTTTATTAATAGTTTTTAAGTACAAATACCTTTTAAATATATAGAAATTAAACAACTTTAGAGAGCCTTACTACACATTAAATTGTAGCAAGGCTCTTATATTTTCATAACAAAATTAAACAACTTTATTATCAGTTTACTGAGTAAAACAAATTTTTTCCTAGTCCGATTAGGCGAACGGTATAAAAGTGCTACCAATAGTACTTTTACACGCTGTACACCTTTGTTTTAGATTTTACACATTATTGACACATGGAAAGTGTAAAAACTTGATATGTCAATATTTAAAGAGTGCATTTACCCTATCATACCATCGTTCGCAAATGCGATGAAATCAACGTTTTTTACACAATGTAAGAAGCTTTTTTTATTTATCTCAAATAGGGATTTTTACAAAACTATCGTTTGCCTAACTATCATTCAACACGAGGAATAAAAATGGCAAGGCGTACCAACGAATTATCAATCAATAACTAACTTAAGGGCAATTTGAGTATTTTTTAATTGTTTTCATAGTGAAAGGCATATTAAGAAAAAATCCATTAGGCGATAAAAAAACTTAAAGACCGTAGAAAGGCTGTTGAATACAACTTCAACCCCATTTAATCAAACGAATTAACGTTCTTTTGTTGGAGAAAGAGGTTATAGATTTATATGTAAGCGTATTAGAAGAAGTTTGTGTTCAAGATATTTTATGGAATGAATCTAAATCATACATTTGCAAAATTTAGTGTGAAAAATAGTGCAGGAATATTTGAATGACAACAGATTTTAGGTCATAGCATCTTTTATTCCTGATTGTTTACCGTAAAATGTCACTTAGAATTCCTTTTTTGACATTTTATAACTGTCAAGTGTAACAAACAAAGCATCTGTTTCCATTACCCAACGTATTTGAACATACTTTTGTAATTGATTTTTCATCTTTGATTGAATAGGCACATTCCGTTCTTTATAGGTCTTTGTGAGGGTAGTAGGGATAATTAACATCTATACATTGATATTTTTATACTAATATATAATTTTGTACGGTCTTAATAATTCTATATTTAATTTTTTTGAAAAAATACGAAGAAGGGTCTTTTATTATTAATTCTAATTTTAATACCAACAATATTTTATTATTTACTATAGTATTGGATGTTCCTTTATGAACTTTTTGGAGGAGTATCTAAAAAGCGTTTCACTAATTATTCATGGATATCTTCTTTTTTATGGTCTTCCCCATGCTCTATATATGTAATAAATATAGTTAGTGTTTATGAATATTTTTAGATAAAAACCGCCCATAAAGGACGGTTTGTTGTCTATTTAAGCTACAATTTTCTTTCTAACTAATAGTGATCTTTGATTGTCGTCTGCTGGCTCGTATCCCTTTTCAATTAGACTAATAATATGCTTTTTATTAGAAGTCCAACACTGACATAATCCCCATATTCCAATTGTAATTGGATTTAACAAAAACCATTTGACTACCTCTCCCCATTGACCGCGGAATAATGCTACCCATCCACCGAAAAAGAAAGTAGTCCATGAAAAACCTACTTTTGCAGTTTTTACTACCCCTGTGCTATTTTTTAGCGTTACTTTTGCCATGATAAAATCCTCCCAACTCAAAAGAATATTAAAAATTGAATGAAAATTACAAACTAATTATATCTACCTATGCTAATTTTCACAATATTTTTTTGAAAATTCGATCCACTCTTATGGAATACCAACTTTTACTTTTAATAGATTAGTTGGAAATAACCACACTGGATTAATTGCTTATAAAGTCATGATTTAAGAAGAGTTTGTCTATGATCCTGTTAACAATCCCAATATGATTTTAGAAAAATTATGGTAAAACGTGTTTATTAAAAAAGGAGGAATTAGTAATAGTAGTACAGAATAATTGTGCAATGAATAATGTTTTAGGAGGGGATAAAGATGATTGACAATTTAATTGAAAGAATGATTGATGAAACAGAAAGCTTAGATAGTTCAGATAGTATTTCTTGGAAAGCATATAGAGAAGCCGAAAAAATTAAGGACGAAAGTCAAATCCCCTATTTAATTGAATTAATTGAAAAACTTAAAAATAAAAGATCAAGACAAGATAGAGTAAAGAGAGAGGCTGTTTATTTTATTTTAAAGTGGATTGGAATAAATACCTCTAACAGACAAGTTCCCGAAATTTTTTTTAAGTGCTTAAGTTTTGAAACTAATATGCATACGGTGGGGGATCTTTTAGATTACATAAGAGTTCAGAATGATTTTATTCCTGATTATAGAGAGATTATTCAATTTCTTGAAGATAAACGATGGCAAATTCGTTTTCCTGCTATAGATTTACTAGGTAAATGCAAAGAACCTGAGGTAGAAAATGAACTTATCAATTTATTAGAAACATCAAATGACCCTGATGAAGTATTATGTATTTGTAATGCACTTCAAAATATTGGAACAGAAAAATCAATTCCATTTTTAATTGAAAAAACTAAGCATAAGAACCAATGGGTTAGATCCGCTGCTTACGAAACATTATATATTATTGGGGATAGCGAATTACTGCATGTGTTTTTAGAAGGACTTAATGACCGTTTTTATTGTTCAAAACATAATGCCTTAATTGGAGTCTGCAAGTTTGATGATGGTAAATATGTAGATTTAGTTTTTAGGAGTGTTAATAAAATTCTATCATACAACCGTATTCTAGATGCAGATGAAACTAAACCTACTGATTTAATAGAGGGGATGAAATATCTCAATAAGTACATGGAAAATAAAGGTGAAATGGAGAAATTATTGGGTAAGATTAATCGTACAAACGTAAAGGATTTACGAAAAGAGGTATTTATTGGGGATACATTTGATGTTAAAGAGTAAATGCTGCTTTATTTAAAGAGGGACAAACAGTAAATTTTAAAAATCTATGAAATTGATGTTCAAAATCGAAAAATTAAAGTCATTGATAGTATTAAGAAACTCGCCAACTTCACTTCAGAAGTTGGCAGATATACATTCGGGCGGAGATTGTCTCCCGTTTTGTTTGTCATTTCTTCAACCTCCGCTAACTATAGTACTTGAATAATCGGAAACTAAATTAATCATATTCATATCATGTTCATTTTTTAACGGCTGAAGATGAAATTGATGCAAAGTTATTCAAAAAAGGGCGCAATTGGAAGAAAGAAATTGCGCCTTTTTTATTCATTGATTTCTTTACTATAAAGCTTTTATACCTACTATGGTATTTGTTACTGTGATATGTATCATAATATTCCGAAAAAAACGTTGGCCGAGTATTTCATAAATGTATCACAAACTTTACAAACAAACGACATAATTATTTATATGAAAATCTGGTATTATAGGTATTGGGATGACTTGAAACTTATTTTAAATAAATATTTATTATTATTTAAAAATGTATCTAACTAACTTTCTTGCTAGTTAGGGATTTTTTTGGTTTTAATTTGTGAAGAACTGAACAAAGTTTTATCGGTTTGTAAAAATTCAAATGGAGGAAACGATTATGGATCAAGTATTTTTGGCAAGATTCCAGTTTGCCGTAACCACTATCTATCACTTTTTCTTTGTTCCGCTTTCAATTGGTCTAGTTTTTATGGTTGCATTAATGGAAACCATGTATGTAATGAAGAAAAAAGAAATTTACAAAAAGATGGCGAAATTTTGGGGTCATTTGTTTTTGATTAATTTTGCAGTAGGGGTTGTAACAGGCATCATCCAAGAATTCCAGTTTGGAATGAACTGGTCTGATTATTCACGATTTGTAGGGGATGTTTTTGGTGCTCCACTAGCGATTGAAGCATTGCTTGCATTTTTTATGGAGTCAACGTTTATTGGTATTTGGATTTTTGGCTGGGACCGTTTACCGAAAAAAGTCCATCTGGCAAGTATTTGGCTTGTTTCCATCGGTACAATGCTTTCTGGATTCTGGATTCTGACAGCTAATGCTTTTATGCAGCATCCAGTTGGGTTTGCCTTGAAAAATGGGCGGGCAGAGATGAATGACTTTCTTTCCCTAATAAAGAACGGACAGCTGTGGGTTGAATTTCCACATGTCATAACAGGTGCCTTGTGTACAGGAGCCTTCTTTGTGGCTGGAATTAGCGCTTATAATCTACTGAAAAAAAGACATATTGAATTTTATAAACGATCAATGAAGCTAGCCATAATCATCGGATTGATTGGAAGCTTGGGTACGGCGCTTAGTGGGCACGGACAGGCTCAATATCTGGTGAAAACCCAGCCGATGAAAATGGCTGCGGCCGAGGCAATTTGGAAGGACACCCCCGATCCTGCACCGTGGTCAGCCTTCGCCATCATTGATTCAGCCAAAAAGGAAAACAAATTTGAAGTGAATATCCCATATGCTCTAAGCTTTCTGTCCTATTCCAAATTTGAAGGCGACCTGAAGGGAATGGAGACCCTTCAGAAAGAATATTCGCAGAAATATGATGCGAAAATTGGGGATGGGACGAACTACATTCCACCTGTTAAAACAACATATTGGAGCTTCAGGCTTATGATCGGCTTTGGAATGGCCATGATCTTATTGTCAATCATCGGCATATACCTATGGAAAAAAGATCGATTGGATCGTAGCAAGATGTTTTTAAAATTATTGCTGCCTGCTATTTCCTTCCCATTTCTTGCTAATACGTTCGGATGGATTATGACTGAAGTTGGCCGCCAGCCATGGACAATTTTTGGGCTAATGACGACAGCAGATTCGGTTTCACCTAATGTTTCTGCTGGGAGTGTTTTATTTTCCATTATTATGTATGTACTCATTTTTACGGTTCTGGCAATTATCATGGTTTATTTAATGATACGGGAAATCAAAAAAGGGCCAGCAGCCCACCAAAATAACTCGAACGTAACGATCGATCCATTTAGTAAGGTAGGTGTCTAAAATGGAATTAAGTGAATTATGGTTTATCTTAATCGCCGTTTTATTTATCGGGTTCTTCTTTTTAGAAGGATTTGATTTTGGAGTTGGGATGGCTACAAGGTTTTTAGCACGAAGTCAAACAGAACGCTCTATCATGGTAAATACAATCGGGCCTTTCTGGGATGCCAATGAGGTTTGGTTATTAACAGGGGGCGGTGCGATTTTCGCCGCTTTCCCGAACTGGTATGCAACAATGTTCAGCGGGTACTATTTTCCGTTATTAGTTGTATTGCTTGCCTTAATTGTGCGCGGTGTTTCCTTTGAATTCCGCAGCAAGGTCCCGCATTCCCAGTGGACAAATAGTTTCGATTGGGCCCTCTTTGTCGGGAGCCTATTGCCACCGTACCTGCTTGGTGTATTATTTACAAGCATGCTGAAAGGAATGCCCATTGACAAGGATATGAACATGACTGCAGGATTCACGGATATTATTAATATCTATTCCTTATGGGGCGGGCTTACGGTCACACTATTATGCTTTTTGCATGGTTTGAACTTTTTGACCCTGAAAACAGAAGGAGAGCTCCGTAAGCGGTCGGCGTCCTTAGCCAAAAAGATTGTCTTTGCCGCTCTTTTCGCCCTTGTTGTCTTT
This sequence comes from Heyndrickxia sporothermodurans, assembly GCA_018333075.1. Taxonomy (GTDB): domain Bacteria; phylum Bacillota; class Bacilli; order Bacillales; family Bacillaceae_C; genus Heyndrickxia; species Heyndrickxia sporothermodurans_A. The sequence continues at coordinate 70,085 of BORH01000016.1, forward strand.
GTTGGATTATCCTGGACGATGACGGATATTTTCGAAGTCCGCCGCGTTCCAGAGCTGATTCTTGTTGCCTTGATTGTCATAACTTATGGGCTAACATACTTGTTTATTTCCAAAAAGCGTGAAGGGTTCGCCTTTACCATGTCCGGAATCGGCCTTATTTGCACTGTCCTAGCGATCTTCATCGGGCTTTTCCCAAGGGTAATGATAAGTTCCATTAACAAGGCTTTTGATTTAACCGTTTATAATGCTTCAAGCGGTGCATACTCTTTAAAAATAATGACGATCGTGGCGCTGACCATTCTGCCGTTTGTATTAGGTTATACCATCTGGAGTTATTATATCTTCAGGAAACGTGTAACGGATAAGGAGCATTTAACGTACTGATGGATAAATCATTGTTCTCTTACAGAGGAATCAAGCGAGTACTACTGTGCTTGGTGCTGCTTACATCTCTTCAAGCTATTATGATTATCATCCAGGCCTATTATTTAGCGAATTCAATCTCCTCCCTTTTTGGAGGAGATTTGTTTCATACTGTTTGGATAAAATTGCTTTACTTTTCTCTTGCCCTGGTATTTCGGCAAATCTTGACCTTTATTAAAAAAAAGCTTGTCTATCGCTTTGCCACTGAGACGAGTGTGAATTTACGTGCCTCCGTATTGAAAAAATTATTCCAGTTGGGGCCGCGTTTTGTAAAAGAACAAGGATCAGGTCAGACGGTCACGTTAATTATGGAAGGTACTATGAAATTCCGCCGTTATTTGGAGCTTTTTTTGCCAAAATTAATCAACACGATTATTATTCCGGCTGCCATTTTTGTGTTTGTCTTTTTTGAAAATATCCGTTCCGCTGTGATTTTACTTATTGCATTGCCAATCTTGATCCTATTCATGATTCTTCTCGGCTTGGCAGCCGAAGGAAAGGCGAATCGACAGTATGAATCATATCAAATGCTATCGAATTATTTTGTCGACTCCCTCAGAGGGATAGAGACGCTAAAATATTTGGGTATAAGTCGAAAGCATGCAGAGAACATCCATTTTGTAAGTGATGGCTATCGCAAGAATGTTATGGCTACATTAAAAATTGCCTTTTTATCAACGTTTGCCCTTGATTTTATTACGATGCTTTCGATCGCAACCGTGGCTGTTTTTCTGGGATTAGACCTAATTAACGGGACCATGGAATTAAAAACGGCTATAGCCGTTCTCATCTTAGCACCGGAATATTTTTTGCCCATTCGCGAAGTAGGAGCGGATTACCATGCAACACTTGATGGAAAGGAAGCTGGAGCTAAACTGCAGGAGATCCTTCAAAAGGAATCGATTGGACAAAGCAAGAAATCCATTCCGCTATGGAATGAATCAAGCGTCTTTTCGGTGAAGGATACCAGTTTTTATTTTGACGGCAATAAGCATAAAGGATTAAAGAATCTTGACTTTACTGTTTCCGGAAGAAAGAAAATCGGCATTATTGGTGCTAGTGGTTCTGGAAAATCAACATTAATTGATCTATTAAGCGGTTTTTTGGTTCCGACAGAAGGTGAGTTTATAATTGACGGTAAAAAATTCAATAACCTTTCGCACGAGGACTGGCAAAATCAGCTGACTTATATCCCGCAGCACCCATACCTCTTTTCCGATACTGTTTTTAACAATATTCGTTTTTATGAGCCAAGTTCAAATGATAAGGAAGTAAAAGCGGCAGCCCAAGCCGCGGGCCTTACGAAGGTTATTGAATCCCTGCCTGAAGGGATGAATACCAAGGTAGGGGAAGGCGGGCGGATGTTGAGCGGCGGACAGGAGCAGCGGATTGCGCTTGCCAGGGCATTTTTGGGGAACCGTCCCATCTTACTGTTAGACGAACCCACTGCGCATTTGGATATTGAAACGGAATATGCGTTAAAGGAAACGATGCTTCAATTGTTCAAAGAAAAATTAGTTTTCTTTGCGACCCACCGTCTTCATTGGATGTTGGAAATGGATCAAATACTGGTTTTGGATAACGGAAAAATCGTGGAGGCTGGTACCCATGAACAACTACTTGCCCATCAAGGGTATTATTACAGACTCGCCAAAACGTTTCTGGAGGGGAAATGATGGATAAGAAAAAATGGATCCTACCTTATTTGAAGCAATATAGAGGTTCATTTATGCTCGTAATTTTTCTCGGAACGCTGACCATCCTCTTTAGTGGAGGACTAATGTTTACGTCCGGCTACTTAATTTCTAAAGCTTCAACCCGTCCAGAATCAATTTTAATGGTGTATGTACCAATTGTCGGCGTACGTACCTTTGGAATCGGTCGGGCGGTATTAAGCTATATGGAAAAATTGACTGGGCACCAATTCGTTTTGAGAATACTGTCCGAAATGCGTGTTCGTTTATATAAAATCATTGAACCGCAAGCACTGTTTCTGAGATCTTGTTATGGAACAGGGGACATTCTCGGGGTTCTTGCCGATGATATTGAACATTTACAGGATTTTTATCTTAAGACCTTATTTCCATCGATTGTTTCACTTGTGATATATGCCATGATCCTTATTGGTTCCGGTTTATTTTCGCTTTGGTTTTCATTTCTTCTGGGCTTGATAGTCGGTTTGCTCATTTTTGTCGGTCCCATCTTTTCTTATATCTACATGAGGAAAAAAAATGAACAGTTTAAAAGAGGAAAGCACCGGCTTTATCAGCAGCTTACCGATGCAGTGTTCGGTATTAGTGATTGGCTTTTTAGCGGGAGATACATGGATTTTATTAAGCGATACGAAACACAGCAACTTGAGTTGCAGGAAATCGAAAGCAAGAAGAAAGCATTTATTAATTGGCGAGATCTTTTCAATCAAGTTATTCTTGGGGTGACGGTAATTTTTTCCATTTATTGGGCTAACGGCATGACTTTGAAAGGGGAAATCCCCGGTACCTTTATTGCCGCATTTGCCCTTGTTATGCTGTCGCTATTGGAGTCATTTTTCCCGATTTCAGAGGCGGTCAGTGAAGGGGCAAGCTATCAAGAATCTCTTAACCGTCTCGAAAACTTGGAATCTAAAGAAGGATACAGGCAAACTGTAGAGAAGAAGATGGATATGATTGATCACGTATCAATAGAATTAAAACATGTTTCCTTCCAATTTTCTTCTGCAACGCCGCTGCTAAACGATTTTAGCCTGAAGATCGACCCGGGTGAAAAAATTGCAATTCTCGGACCAAGTGGTGCCGGAAAATCAACATTATTAAAATTGATTCAAGGCGCTCTTGTACCAACCAGCGGCGAGGTACTAATCAATGGAAAAAAAGCGGATGAATTATTCATACCAAACATTATGTCGGTTTTGAATCAAAAAGCCTATCTTTTTCATACTTCCGTTTTAAATAATATTAAACTGGGGAGTCCGGAACTAAGGGATGAGGTTGTGTATGAAGCAGCAAGACAGGTTCAGCTGCATGAAATGATTCAAGAGCTGCCGAATGGTTATTACACCAATATGCACGAAACAGGACAGCGCTTTTCTGGTGGAGAACGTCAAAGGATTGCCCTTGCGAGGATCCTTGTAAAACAGACACCTGTCATCATTATGGATGAACCAACATTAGGACTTGATCCGATTACCGAGAATCGTTTATTAGAAACGATTTTTGATACATTTAAAGAGAAGACCATCATATGGGTGACCCATCACCTAGCAGGAATGGAGAAGATGGACCGAATCTTATTTATCGATAAAGGAAAAATAACGATGGCGGGAAGCCATCAACAATTACTTGAAACCGAAGAACGTTATCAGAGGCTCCTTCAATTGGATTATCCAGTAAAACTAGGAGGGCGGTTAAAGTAAGGGGTTGAAGTCGGTTAGAATACCATTTTAATTCAGAAAAGGCAGTCTCATTAAATTTTCTAAGATACTAAAGCTTTCTTAGCGTTGTTAAAACTGGGGGATCCGCTTAGCGTTGTAAATCCGCATTTTTCACGTGTATGATTTAATATTGTATAACTCACCAACATTCCATTTTTTTGTAACAAGTACCTGTATTCCGCCGCCGAAATAAGGAAAAACAGAACAAAAAAGAAATCCTATATTTTTCCAAATAGAAGACTAAAAAAGAAACAGAATGAAATTCATATGTTTAAACTATACAAACTCAAAAACCCCTTTAAAGGGGATCTGATTTACCATTTTCAATTAACCTAAGTTTTACTAAACTTTTGAATGTCAATGTTTCATCACATCGATAGCAAACATACGTTCTATTCTGGTTTAAAAAAATATAGCACTAGATTTTAATAATTTTTGAGGAATCCCGTACTTGTTTAGAGCATTTTCGATAGATATTCGTTCATTTAAGTTTTTTTCAAGGAATAGCAGATAGATAGCAAATGCATTGGCCTCTAGTTCGTTTTTTTCTGTTGAGAATAGTGTATGGTTTTTTAAAAAAGGAGTGTTGGCATCAGGGTGTTGAACAGCATGGCCTAGTTCATGGGCACATACGAATGTCATTTCTTCTTCGGAAAGATTTTCGTTAATATGAATGATTTTAATTCTAAAGTGCATGCTGTAGTAGCCCCAGGTGTTTCCTAGATTTTCGTAAACGATTTCGATGCCTAATGCTTTTGCTAATTTAAATGGACTATTGGTTTTATGCTTATTTACTAATGATTGAACTTTTCTCTCTATATGTTCCATAATGGTTCACTCCTAGTCTCGATATTTTTTAGGGGTGAATTTTTGTTTGGCTAATCTCTTTGCTAATCGTAATGAATTTTCTAACGAAGCAATGAGTAGCTCACGATCCTCATCATCCATATCATCTAGAGTTTGTCCATCAAAAGCAGCATAGCTCCCTTTATTATTCAAGCCATCGATCATTTTTTGGAGTTCTTTTTGTATATCTCTTTCATCTTTAGACGTCAATTCAGGCTGAAACGTTTTGTTGCTTTCCTGAGATAGTCCTAAAAGGTAGTCAGCAGAAATTTGAAAGAAGTCAGCAATGATTTTTACATTTTCCATCTTAGGATCCGATTGTCCATTTTCATATCTGGAAATCATGCTTTTACTAATACTCGTTTCATATTTATTATTCAGCTTTACAACTAATTCATCTATGCTCAAATTTTGCTTATTTCTAAGCTTTCTAAGCCTTTCACCAAAAATGCTCATCCAATATTCGCTCCTATCGAAATTCCTTGTATGGAAATATTTTATACTGTTTGTTCCTATAATGCAATACTATGTTAGGGGAATATTCCTATTTTGGAACGATATTGTTGACAATGGAAAAATTCTACTTTATATTGTTCCTATAAAGGAACTAGAAAGAGTAGTCATAAATTTTTTTTATAATTCATGTTCCTTAATAGGAACATATGCTAAACAAAAAATCTTTAATTGAACTAATAATATAGAATGCTTAGGGGTGATCGTAATGGTAGTTGAATTAATGGAATTAAATAAAAAAGAAACTCAAAAGGCGGTTGAAGCAGCTTTAGAAAAGTATAGACTATTTAAATATCTCGCATTTGAAGAAAAGGAAGCATCCCTTACAAGCAGGGCTGAAATAAGGTATCATGGTCCAACCAACCAAATTAGTGACCAAACAGGAGGAGCTGCAATATATAATGTAGATCAACAGGAATACAGAAGAAACTATTGTGAAAGAGTGGAACATGCCGTAGAAAGGCTTCCAAAGATGGAACGGTTTTTAATAGAAGAAAGGTATATGTCTGAAGACGGGGATTATGTCACTGACCTGCAGGTATACTATTTTAAGTTTGAACCGCCTATTAGTCCTTCTACTTATAGTAAAATTAGATGGAAAGCAATTTATAAGCTAGCTTTGAGCTTAAATATAGCTGTGGCTAAGTAAGACCCATATGACAAACGTTACTTTATAAATAAAGCAGCGTTTGTCTTTTTTATTTGATTTTTTTGCTAAAAAAATAGAAAAAACTAATAAAAACTTTAGAAAAATAAAATGAGTTATTAGGTTAAATACCTGTTAAATTTATATCATAAGGAATTTGATCAAAGGGACGCACATGCTGCTCACTTTTCTTTTAAAAAAATATGGGAATCGTACTTGAGGAAATATTAGGGTGTACGACAAATTGATTGAAAAGGGTAAGATCAATAAAAAGTAAATTAAATAATAAAACGAAAAAAGCATCCAATCTAGGGTGCTTTTTCTTTTACCTAAAGGGGGTGATGGCATGAAAGTAATCGATCTATTAAATCATGAACAAAAAAGGAAGTTAATAGAAAGGAGGGAAAAGCCACCATCAAACAAAGAGGAGCTTTCTCATCAAGAGATACTTGAATTAATGGGGACGAATCGTGATATTTATCAGCGGTATCATGGGGTGTGGAGAAGAAAATAAAAACTTCAATGTTTAAAATAAACAATAATGTGAGGGAGAGACAATAATGATTAATTATACTAGTGAAGATGTAAACACAATACTTAGCAGCAGCTCATTTGTGCAGGATATTAAAATTAATAAAGACAGAGATGATGATTCCAATACAGACTATTGGATAACGACAGTAAAGAATAAGGATGCAAATGGTAATTTAATTAAATTACAAAGAGGATTTGCACCTGCAACTACTTCAGATAATAAGGCTATTCCTGTAAGGAAATTTGCTAACGATAATAAAGTTACTTTTGCTGTGAATGCTTCAATTTTCAATACTACTACTCATGAAATTACGGGTACTCATATCTTTAATTCACAGATTCTTAATGAGAATAAAACACTTCCAAGATATACTTTAGGAATTAAAGCTGATAATACTTTAACATATTTTAATCCTGGTACTTCCGCTCAAACAATGCTGGCTGATGGTTGTGTGAATGCATTGACAGCTTTTACTCCGTTAATTTCTAATGGAAAGGCTGTTCCGCAAAGTATTCTTGATACGAACACAAATGGTGGAAAGAGAAATCCTAGACAAGTAATTGGACAAATGGCTAATAAAGACCTGGTGTTTTTTACTTGTGAAGGGAGAAAACCAGATCAAGCTGGAATGTTTGATAAGGATGTAATTCGTATTCTTTTAGCAAAAAATGTACAGTTTGCTTATATGCTTGATGGTGGTGGATCTACAGAAACTGTTATTCGAGGACATTTAATGAATACGCCAATTGATAAAGATGGATTTGAGGAAAGACCTGTTCCAGATTTCTTATATTTTTCTAAGGAAATGCAAATCCCTAGAGATATTGATTTTGCAAATATTCATGAAGATATCGGGGAAGTGAAAAAGAAGCTTGATGATACGACAAATTCAGTTTCTAAGTTAGGTAATTTTGGAGAATTCTCTTCTAAAACTAAAGTGGTTACTAATTTGAATAATTTGACAGAGAACGGTATGTACTGGATCAATGGAAAATCGAGTGGCGTACCAAATGATAGTAGTGCTTGGATTGTTCTTCATTTTCAACATAGCGATTGGAATGCATTGCAGCTAGCAATTCCTTATGCAATTTCTGGTAAACTTCAATTCCGGAGAACTAATTCATCTAAAAAGGAATGGTTAGCTTGGAGTCAAATTTAAAACGTCATTTATGAAAATAATTCAATTTATATTGGTGATTTTATTTTATCATCAAGATACAAAAAATGTATAAATATCTTAAGGTAAATGAATTGTACAAACCTTCCTCCATACTCATAGTTTACTAAGTATAACGATGAAAAAAGGAGGAAGTTCTCATTAATTCTATTCAAAAATATAAAAAGCAAAAGAAACGAAGATGGTTTATTTCTTTCTTCGTTATCTTAGTGTTTTTTCCTGGAATGTTTGTAGTATTGATCAACCATTCATGGAAGAAGGTAAAACGATTTATTTTTTATAAAAGATAGTTATTTGAAGTGCTCAAAATTTTGAGTGATTTTTTATGATTTATTAAAAAGAGGTAAAAAATTGTTGTGCTATGAACGGAAAAATTATTTAGAGGTGATGAAACAATTCATTCTATTAGCTCTTGAGGAAGAAAGGTGGTTCAAAATGGATGCAACAGTTACACAATATTTTTTAACTCAAGGACCTTTTGCGGTTCTTTTTGTTTGGCTTTTTTATTCCTCAAGAAAAGAAGCGAGGGAAAGAGAACAAGAAAATAGGCATCGTGAAAACCAATTGTATAAAACTATTGAAAATCAAAATGAGATTTTAAATAAGTTTAGCGAGAAATATGACGTAGTTATTAACCAATTATCAGAAATTAAGGATCGATTACCCCCAAAGTAATTGGTCTTTTTAATTTCTTTGAAGGGGGGTGAGGCTCATGGATCATGGAATATTCTTTAGGAAAATTTCTAGGAAAACTATTTTTAGCTTGCTTTGAATGTACAAGATTTTTAGATAACTATTGGAATAATGACATAACAATCTGAGGATAAAGCCTAAAAAAGCAATTAATCTCATGGAAAATCAACGAATCTATTATTTCAATAGCCTGTACAAAAATGTAAAGAAAATCATTTTATAAAAGAAAAGGAGTCGATGTTAAATGTTTAAATTATTTTTAGATCCAGGTCATGGTGGAAGCGATCCAGGTGCAATTGGAAACGGATTACAAGAGAAGGACGTTACATTAAGCATCTCTACAAAAATTAGAGACATTCTCTTAAATGAGTACAATGATGTTTCTATTCTAATGTCAAGAACAGGGGATACTTTTCCGTCATTAAGTGATCGTACAAATGCGGCAAATGCATGGGGCGCAAACTATTTCTTGTCCATTCACATTAATGCAGGTGGTGGAACAGGATTTGAAAGCTATGTATATCCAGGTGTAGGGGCACCTACTACAACTTATCAAACTGCGATTCATGATGAAGTAATGAAAGTCAATCAATTAAGTGATAGAGGGAAAAAACAAAGTAATCTACACGTATTAAGAGAATCCAATATGCCAGCTCTCTTAACTGAAAATGGATTTATTGATAATGCAAACGATGCTGCAAAAATGAAGAATGCCACTTGGATTGAAAGTGTAGCAAGGGGTCATGTGAATGGACTGGCTACAGCATTTAATCTTCAAAAGAAAAGCGGAGCGGTCTATCATACAGTAGTAGCAGGTGATACGGTTTATTCATTGAGCATAAAATATGGAAGCACCACTCAACAAATTAAAGATTGGAATGGACTGGATGATAATTACACTATTTATGTAGGACAAGTATTGAGAGTTAAATAATTTGTATCTAAGATAATATCCAGCCTTTCTCATTTTATTGAGAAGGGCTCTTTTGTATGAATTTGGTTAATATAACATTTAACGGAGATGATAATATGACATTTAATATTCTAGAAGATAAAACAACACCCTTTGTAAATGTAATGGAATATGGAGCTAAGGGGAATGGAATTGATGATGATACCCAAGCGTTTAAAGCAGTTTTAGAAATGGCAAAGTATAATGGAGCTGTAAGAATGTATATTCCAAATGGCATTTATCGTTTAACAGCTGAATTAAATATTTATTCAAATACGACAATTATTAGTAGTGAAAATACTAGAATTGTTCGTGATCATAATGGATATATGATTCTAAATGGGTTTCGAACAGATAATTATAGTGGATATAGTGGAAACCGTAATATAAAAATTGCTGGTGGTATATGGGATGCAAACGGTGTTAAACGACCATCAAAAGCTAGTACTTTTCATTTTGGACATGGTGAAAATATTTATATTAATAATGTTACGATAAAAGATACTGCTAATAGTCATGGTATTGAGTTCAACGCTTGTAAGAACATATTAGTTGAAAATAGTAAATTTTTAGGATGGGTGGGGAGTACTGATTTTTTTAATGAAGCCATCCAATTAGATTTAGCAAAAAATAACGGATCAGTCACTATTCCAAAAAACGATGATACTCCTTGTTTAAATGTTGTTATTCGCCATTGTTATTTTGGTAATAGTGGAACATCTGGATCTAATCCATGGGGAAGAGCAATTGGTTCCCATGCATCAACAATCGGTAAATGGCATGAAAATATTAAAATAGTAGAAAATACATTTGAAAATTTAGTTCAATGGGCAGTCAGAAGCTATAGCTGGAAAGATGTTCATATAGTGAATAATACTGTTTTAAATTGTGGTGGTGGATTTTCTATAGATACACCTTTACTAAGTAAAACGGCTGATACGGTTGATACGAATGGGAAGCAAACAAATGCAAGTCAAAATTGTAGTGGATACATCATAAATAATAATAAAATCGGTGGTGGATTAAATTACGGTCCTGCCATTAGTGTTAAGGGGCAATCATCGGGATACATACAAAATTGTACAATTTTAGGGAATATAGTTACGGGAACGGATTCTGGTAGTTTAGGTGTAATTGTGCGCTTTGCAGATGACGTCTCCATTGCTAATAATCAATTTAAACAATTAGGCGACACAGGTATATCTGTAAGTGATAAATCAATACATGTAACAGTTGCAAATAATTTAATCAGAGGGACTGAAGGAAATGGAATTACTATTTCAACACAATCTCATTATGCAGAGATAATTGGAAATACCTTGAAGGAAATTGGCGGAAATGGAATTTGGGTTTCAGATAATCTAGAGTCTGTCGTGATTAGTAGTAATAACATTGCCGGCGTAAATGGAAATAATGAAACCGATAAACAACATATAAGAATTACCAGTAATATAAAACGAGTTACGATTATTGGTAATGTTTGTAGAAATTTTTCAACCACACATAAAACATCTGAAGCACTATACACAACATCAACAGTACAAAATGTTACAAGATCAGGTAATGTATTTGCTGGTTTTTCTATTAATGATAATTCGAATTCAAAGATTGGTGGAGATGTATTATAGTAGGATAAGTTTGTAGTCACTATGATAAATTTTGTCTGTAGCACAATGAACTATTCTCATTCATTGTGCTACAGAGTCTTGAACCTTAATATGTTTTACTTTCTATACCACCCCTCACTAAAAGTCAGCTGAAGTGCTTTGCCAAATGCTATTCCGAATGGAATAAATCCAGAGCCAAAGGCTGTAATAATATTTCCATCCTGAACAACTAATTCATCTACATAATTAGCTTTCTCAAAAACACCTGAATCGTCTCTATCTTTTTCTAAAAGCCCAACAGTGTATTTTTTATTTTTTAGAATTCCTGCCTTAGCTAAGAGAAGGGGTGAGCTTGAAATACTAGCCATAATGATATTTTCTTGAGATGCAACTTGTTTGATGAATTCTATGTACTTGGATTCTTCCTCTAAGTCAAAAATATTCATACAACCAGGTAATAATAGACTATCAATCTCATGAATATTTATGCTGTCTAGAGTTTCATCAGGAAGACATGTTAAGCTAGCTTCACCTTTAATAGGCGACTGATTTAAACCAACTGTTACTACAGGCTTTTCGCCTTGCATTAAGATAGATAAAGCGACTGAAAGCTCATACTCACTAAATTGTGGATATAATAAAACAGCTGTTTTATTCATGAATGACACCCCCATCATATATTTCCTAATATTTTAAATAAAATATCTTTTTAGAGCAAATTGAATTCAAGTAAAAACATAGAATTCACCTGTATAAAAAGTTTAGTAAAGGATTGATGCCCAAAACCAGAGAGGACCAAAGAAAAAGGGAAAGAAAGAGCAGGAATCGTGCCCAAAACCAGAGAGGACTAAAGAAAAAGGGAAAGAAAGAGCAGGATCGTGCCCAAAACCAGAGAGGACCAAAGAAAAAGGGAAAGAAAGAGCAGGGATCGTGCCCGAAACCGGAGAGACCAAAGAAAAAGGGAAAGAAAGAGCAGGATCGTGACCGAAACCAGAGAGGAACACAAAAAAAGGGAATTAAAGAGCAAAAAGGGCTCCTGAGAATAGCCAAAAAAGCGAAACTCTGGCATCCAAAAGATTTCAAAAATACAATGCATTCTCGAAATTCAAGTGTCTATTCAGAAGCGCTATTTTCTGAAGGATACTCATAATAAGAAGACTTGCCATGATTTTTGAGTATAAAATGTTTTGAAAGGATTCTACGTATGGTTTTTTTTGATTCGATGATCTTACACCATTCTTGAACTGCATTTATGGTTATTTTTCTTTTTGGAAAAAGTATAGTGTGTTCTTTAATACTTCGTAATATTGCAGATTCAACTTTTTCTTTATGTCCACACTTCGGACAGACTAATATACTTTTATTACAACTGTTTATAAAGGTATAGCAAATAGCACAATATATCCCTTTTTTAAGCTGATTATATGAATATTTTGGAAGGAAATGAAGCGGTGATTCTTTTAATTGTATGGAAAATAAATGTTTAGCGAATTGTAAATGTTTATCTTTTGATTTTGATAGGTTCATGTTCAATTCATTAATCATGCGATTTATTTGAGATGGAAAAATGATGGGTAAATCTAAAGGGGCTTTATATAGAAAAAAAGAGGGATTAATAAAAATAAGATGTGCTTGGATTGAATAGTTGAAACCAAGAGATTGTTGTAATCTTCGAAGTAGAGATTCACTTCTTTTTAGTTGGAATAATGGATTTTTTACTTCAGCACCAGATAATGTAAACCATTTATCGTCTTCAATATAAAAATCCCCTTCGTAATTTTTTACTTCAAAAAGGTGTAGATTTTCATTTATCAATAAAGTATCTATTTGAAAAACATTATTGTGGTGCTCCAGAAGGAGATCGTTGAGAATGATCCAATCATTGGAAAAGGTATTTTGACATTCATCAAACTTTTTTTCACCTTTCCATCCTTTTTCAAGATTGGATAAATAATTCTTCTCATTCGCCGATAGCCGGTAACGTCGAGCATTTAATAATCTCATAATGATTAATACATTTGGTTCATTTCTGTGTTTTATAATCATATTTCACACCCTTATTAATAAATTTAATATAATTTTACAAAATGCTCCTAGTTTAAACAATAATAGAAAATATAATTAATAAAAGACTATTTTGATCAATAATTATCCAAATTTATCTGGAGGTGGGGAGAGAAATATAATAAAGACTAAATGTTTGATTTTTGTCATACCTTACCAACAAATAGGTATTTACAACATGATTTCAAAGGTGATATGGTATAGCATGTTAAATCATTTAGATTTTTAACTTAAAATAAGGTGGGATATTTTAATGGCTCTCCTTGGAGAAAATACTACTTGGACCACAACGAATACTGAATTTTTTTGGAAGAAAAATAGACTAATAGTTGAAAATGGATACTTAACAAGCAGTGGAGTGATCAACAATATTAGGGTGCCTCTTAGGGCAATCGAAACAGTTGTATGGTCAATTAATCCTGCTAAACCAACAATTTCACCTTCATTGAAAATCATTGGTAAGGGAATTGTATTGGCAGAAATTCAAGTTGGAATTGATATCATTAATGATGTTCAGGATTGGATTTTAACAAAAATAGGGTAATTTAAAATATCCAACAAATTTAATTATTTGTTGGATATTTTTTCTTCTATTTGTAAATTTAATCCAAGGCAATAAGAATAACATTATTTCCCAATCGTATTTTCCGACTTCTTTTTAATCCTTCTCCAAACAATTGCAATGACTACACCGATTAATCCTAATATCACAAGAACAGGGAAGTAGCCAATGATAAAGATAAATAGTCCGGAGAAAAAGGATACGATAAAGTTAATGCTTTGCATAAATTGTTTTTTCGTTTTTTCCCAGGTTGTTTGTTTATCACCCTCTAGGCCAGGTACGACTACCTTGTCTTCAGTTAAAGTTATAGTTACCGTGGACAAGCTTGTTTGATTTTCAAGATATTTTATCCTGCCTTCAATTGTTTCAATTTCTTCCTGCACCTTACCTAGTTCAGTAGAGATGGCTAATAATGTTTTCGTATCTTTTGCTTCATTCATAAATTTTGTCAGTCTTTTCTCAACCAGCTTCTTAGATTTTAATCTAGAGTTAAGGTCAACATATTCTTCTGTTACATCCTCTCCAGAAATGTTTTGGTCCCTCGTTTTGATTCCTAATTTTTTTACCTGATCTAAAAAGGAGTGGAAGTGCTCTTGGGGGATTCTTGCGGTTAAAGAGCTTTCCAGTCGTTCATTATCAGTTTGATATTGATTTTGTTGAACGATATATCCTCCCATTTGCTTGACCATTTGGCTGATTTTTCCTTGAACCTCTGTTAATTTCTTTACTTCCATATTCAAGCCTGCATTATAAACGACCATTCGAGATTGTGCTTTCATTTTTTCGTTGTTGCTTTTTTCATCCTCAGTCTGATTCTCAGTAGAATGATCGGCCTTCATTTTATCACTGGAGGAAGCGATATCTTGCTTTTCGCCACTCTTTGAAGAATTACCATTATTACTACAAGCAATTAACAAAATCATGGTTAAACTGAGTAAGACAATCATACTCCAAAAACGCTTCATTTATTTCACTTCCTTTTTTGAGAATGGATGATTTCAGGAAAAAACTAATCTTGTTTGTACTATAAGACGAATAAAATTCAGAATAGTTACACAAAAAAACTATAACTTATCTATTTACATTCATATCCAAATTAAACGCATTTCATTAAAATTAGTTCGTCTTTAAAGCATTGATTTCCCCTTTAAGGATATTTTTTAACTTTTGGTAGTATTAGTTTCATTTCCTCCTTTGCTTTGCTATTCTGTAATAAATACAATTGGGAAGGAATGGTTTAATGAAAAAGAAGTTGATCACTCTCATTACTTTCATCTCGATCATCTCGGCCATTCTATGTCTTTTTGGACTTGGCTGGGTATTAAAGGATCAATGGATTGAAGCAAAAAGTAGTGTTATCCCAAATCAACCAACAAAAAAGTCCATTCCATCGTCAGATAAGAATGTTCAAATAACCGCACTTGGGGATTCACTTACTAGAGGAACGGGTGATCCTGAAGGGAAAGGTTATATTGGCTATATGTTGGATGACTTGAAAAAGAAATCCTCTAAAAAATTGCAACTGACAAATAGTGCAATTAAAGGGCAGACCACTTCACAGCTTCTCTCTCAATTGCAGCAGGAGGAAATTCAACGTCAGATTAAGGGTGCAGACATTATTTTGCTGACAATAGGCGGAAATGATTTGTTTCAAGGGGGACAAGCATTAGTAAACCTTGCTCAGTATGATAAGAAAAAGGTAGAAAAACCTTACATAGCAAATTTAAAGAAGATTTATTCCACCATTCGTTCTATCAATAAAAAAGCCACAATCTTTCACATTGGCCTGTATAATCCTTTTATGGATATAGAGGAATCAAAGGTTACATCAGAGATTGTTCGGATGTGGAATTATGATTCGGCTAATCTGGCTGCTAATTATCCTAAAATCGTTTATGTCCCAACATTCGATTTATTTGAACTAAATACAAATGATTATTTATTTAATGATAATTTTCACCCAAATGCAGCAGGGTATAAACTCATTGGTGAACGGGTTGCTTCCCTAATTACTTTTAGCGAGGAGAAGTCAAAATGAGTAGTATTCCAGCACTTCAAGTAAAGAATTTAAGAAAACGAATTGGGAATAGAGAGATAATCAAAGGCTTAAACTTTGATGTATATCCAGGAGAGGTGTTCGGTTTTTTAGGACCTAATGGTGCTGGGAAAACAACAACAATACGGATGATAGTAGGTTTAATTAAGCCGACATCTGGGGATGTACTTATCGCAGGAAAAAATATTGAAACAGAATTTGATGAAGCGATGAAAAATCTTGGCTGTATCGTTGAGAATCCAGAATTATATCCGTATTTATCGGGGTGGGAGAACCTTGAATACTTTGCAAGAATGGATCCTTCCATTCCGAAATCTCGTCTTCAGTATGTAACGGATTTAGTCGGGCTAACAAACCGAATTCATGATCGGGTAAAAACATATTCCTTAGGAATGCGTCAGCGTCTCGGAATTGCACAAGCGCTATTGGGGAGCCCGCATCTTCTAATATTAGATGAGCCGACAAATGGTCTGGATCCTGCTGGGATCAGGGAAATGAGGGAATTCATTCGCTTTTTGGCAAAGGAAGAAGGACTAAGCGTCCTCGTTTCATCCCATTTATTAAGTGAAATTCAATTATTATGTGATCGCGTAGCCATCATATCTAATGGTGAGATCATTCGTACGGATACCGTTTCTGCTCTTTTTGCAGAGCAGGAACAAGTGGTTTGGAAGGTCGAGCCAATGGAAGAAGCAAAAATAATCCTTGAGGAATATACAACTGTAAAAATAGCTGATGATGAAAAGCTTATCACGCCTTATATTGCAGACAATATTGCCAGCTGGAATAAAAGATTAGTTGAAGCGAATATACAGGTGAAGGAAATGAAAACCGTACTTCCAACATTAGAAGATTTATTTTTGGAAATGACGGGAGGCAATCGAATTGATTAACTTAATATATAATGAGCAGCTAAAGCTTTTTCGCAAAAAACGTCTTTTTGTTATTATATTAATTGTTGCCTTTCTCGTCCCTATTTTTACATATGCCCAATATAAGCAAGTGAAGACTACACAAGAAAAAATGGGAACGACTGATTGGCGAGTTCAGCTTCAGCAGGAAATTGTCGATATCCAAAATCGATTAGCATCAAGCAGGCTACCTGAAGACTATGAAAAGTACTTTAAAATTAGATTAGCGCAGCAACAATATTATTTAGATCATAATATTAATCCTAATGCACCTGGTGCACCTTCCTTTATGAGAGTGTTTGTTGAAAACTCAATAGGTCTTCTTTTGCCATTACTTGTAATGGTCATTGCTGCAGATCTCGTTTCATCGGAGGCTAGTGGTGGAACGATAAAATTATTGCTAACCCGACCTGTTAAGCGATGGAAAATATTATTAAGTAAATACATTGCTTTATTATACTCGGTTTCTTTTATTATTTTATGTGTGGCGATATTAGCTTATCTTATTTCCGGTCTCGTATTTGGATATGGCGGCTGGAGTATGCCGATGCTAACGGGATTTATAACGAGTGGGGAGAAACTAATCACCTCAAATGTTCATCTCATCCCACAGTGGACATACATTTTAATGGAATTCGGACTTGTTTGGTTTGTTTGTGTAGTTGTGGCAAGTCTAACATTTATGCTGTCTGTCCTATTACGGAGTACAGCAGCTGTTATGGGAATTATGCTTTCCTCCTTAATCGCAGGAGCCATATTAGTAAATATGGTTTCTTCATGGGAAAGTGCCAAGTATTTGTTTATGGTAAACCTTCAATTAACTAACTATGTTAATGGATCAAGTCCACCTATTGAAGGGATGACATTAACGTTTTCGTTGCTTGTTCTCTTTGTTTGGCTGCTTGCATCATTAATTGTTTCATTTGTTGTTTTTACAAAAAGAGATGTATATTAAGTTTAAATTTAACCTACTAGATTGGATGAAATCATGAAAAAAGAAATCGCATTAAAAGTGAAATCAAAATTTGTAAATAAGTATAAAAGTGGATACCCCCTTATTTTTAAAGAGGCAATGATGAATGTACAAGCGCTTGAAGAAGAGGGCACCATTGTAAAGCTTGTGAGTGAGCGGAATCAATTCATTGCTAAAGGGTATTATGGGAAACAAAACAAGGGCTATGGTTGGATTCTGAGTCAGAAAGAAAATGAACCAATTGATCAGTCTTTTTTTGAAAGAAAAATAAAAAAAGCGTTGCAGCTTAGAAAGAAGTTTTTCGATAGCACGGAGACTACTGCCTTTCGAGTGTTTAATGGAGAAGGAGATGGAATCGGTGGGCTGACAATTGAGTATTTTGCCGGCTATTATTTAATCAATTGGTATAGTAAGGGGATTTACCATTTTCGTGAGGAAATCATTCAATCTTTACAAAACCTAGTCGAATATAAAGCAATTTATCAAAAAAAGCGCTTTGATACGAAGGGTCAGTATATAGAAGAAGATGATTTTGTAACTGGTGAAAGAGGGCAATTTCCGATTGTCGTAAAAGAAAATGGAATTCATTTTGCTGTTTATTTAAATGAGAGTGCGATGGTTGGAGTATTTCTTGACCAAAGAGAGGTTAGACGAACAATTAGGGATAAGTATGTAAAAGGAAAATCTGTCCTTAATACCTTTTCATATACAGGAGCCTTTTCGGTTGCTGCTGCATTAGGCGGTGCTAGTAAGACAACAAGTGTCGATCTTGCTAATCGAAGTTTAAATAAAACGATTGAACAATTTAGCCTGAATGAAATTGATTATGAAGCACAAGATATTATCGTTGAAGATGTGTTTAATTATTTCAAATACGCGGTTAGAAAACAGCTGAAATTTGATATGGTGATCCTTGATCCACCGAGCTTTGCAAGGTCAAAAAAATATGTATTCAGTGCTGAAAAGGATTATAAAAACTTATTGAAGGAAGCCATCACCATTACCGAGAACAATGGAATCATCGTTGCTTCAACGAATTGCAGTTCATTTGGAATGGGGAAATTTAAAGGATTTATCGAAACGGCATTTAAGGAGACAGGCGAGAAATATAAGATATTAGAGGAGTTCTCATTACCAAGCGATTTTCGGACCATAAAGGAATTTCCAGAAGGAAATTATTTGAAGGTCGCATTTATTAAAAAGCTCGGTTAATAAATTCCTGCCATTTTCAGAAGGATAACGTCTTTAGGCGTTATCCTCTTTTACTTCTGTTTCACTCATTAATGCATGCATATTATTTTCTGTGTCATAGAAGAAGGTCATCCATGTTTCTGTTTGTCCAACTTTAGCAACGAGATGTGGTTCATCAATAAATTTTACTTCTTTACTGACTAGCTCCTCGAATGATTGTTTTATATCTTCAACTTGAAAATAAAGAACGGAGCTAGAATGAGCAAATTGCTCCTTTTCTGGCAGACTAAGCATCATTCGAAGACCATTTAAATCGAAAAATGCCATTGAATCTGTTTGAAATAGTAGAGGAATACCTAGCTGATCCTTATAAAATTGAACTGCTCGATCTAGTTCTTTTACTGGCACTCCTATTTGACCAATACTTTGAATTATCTTCATTTACTTTCTCCTTTGCATGTTTCTTTTTATCATAAAATATCGAACCATTTATTTCTTAGCCAAAATCACTTTTTTTCGAAATTGCATGGGAGAAATTCCAACATACTTTTTAAACATTTTACTAAAGGAAACAGGATGATTGAATCCAATGTCAAATGCAATATCTGTGATGCTTTTCTCTTCATTCATCAATAATCTTTTCGCTTTCTGCACCCTAAATTCAGTCACGTGCTGATTTGGTGTTTTCCCGAAAATCTCGAAATAATTTCTTAAAAGATGATTAGGTGAGAGTCCAGCTGTCTTTGCAATATCTTCTAGACTAATTGTTTGATCAAAACATGCACGAATATATTCATGTGCAAGGCTGATTCGCCGATACATTTCCTCTCGTGTAGAAAATTTTAATGCTGTCAATGAGTGGAGTTGATTGATTGTTTTATTGTGCTTATTAACAATGGTCTGCATTAATTGATAAAACTGTTCTTCTTGCCATATAAGGTCACCTTGGACTAAGGAGTAGTGATTTTTAAAGTGATTCAATTGTTTAGTAAAGTTTAGATCCATTTCATATGTCTTTTCAAAAAATTCAACTGTATGTGACGGTTTATTAGGATCATCTAATAAGCTTTCGGGGGAATCTTGAAGTGAACGCATGACCTCTTCCGCAAATCCATCCTTAAAAAAGAGACAAAAGGATTCAACGGATTGATCTTCTTCAATCGAAATCGTGTATGGTCCACTATTTAGCAAAAGATATCTTTCCTCATGAACAGCAAAGAAACCTTTATTCGTTTTATAATGTGCCTTCCCATTGGAAAAGGTTTTTATAGAAAGCTGTCCACTCCCTTCCCAATAAAATTCTTTGCTTTTTGCCTGTAAAACATAATTAGATGAATGCTTGCCCATAATTTCCTCCACAGCAGCTCGTTGATATAAGTATACAAAAATATTAAGAATACATATACTCTTTTGAAAAAAACTTGACCTTCAAGTAACTTTAAGGTGTAGGTTTATTATAAAGGGGGAGTTTTAGATGAATGATCAGATGACCATCCAAGCTTTTTCTGAAAGAACTGGCATATCGAAAAGTGCGCTAAGATATTATGAATCAAAAAAACTTTTGTTACCTAACAGAAATGAGAACAATGGCTATCGCTACTATACTAAAGACCAAATTGATTTAGTGAAATTTATTTACAGCTTAAGAATAGCAGGTATTCCTATTAAAGAAATTCAAACCTACTTATCTGAAAATGAAGAAAATCAGCAAAACATGTTGCAGAATTGGTCAAAGCTTTTAACCGAAAAGAAGCATCACTTAGTCATGAGCTTACGTTACATTGAGAGTAGGAAACATGGGGAACCAATTTATCTTTTAGAAAAAAATGAGGAAAACATCATTTGGTTCACAGCTATATCTGAACCAGGCAAATTTGGGATTCACTTTAATAAACGAATGAATGAGTTAGCGGAACAAAATATCACTATTAAAGGAGCGTATTTAAAATATCTTTCAGGTGTGAAGGAAATAAAAGCACAAATTGGTTTTGGAATTTCTGACAATGTAAATACCAAAGTTCTAACTGGAATCGACGATATAGAAAAAATGCCTGCCTGTTTATGTATTGCCTTACCTTATAAATCAGAACTACCAGATATTGCGAGTGCCTATCGAAAATTAATGAACTATGTTGTTGAGCATGACTGGGTTCCAGCAGGCTCTATTTTAGAATGGTATCGAGGAAGTCATTTGGAGGATATAGATATTATTATTCCGGTTACTTACCTGCATAAAGGGGGAAATAAAATATGACCTTGGACGAATTAGTGGTGAAAATAGTTGAAGTAAAAGGCAGCTATTATCAAATAGGCTTAAGCCAAGGGTCTCAGCTTGGTGAGCTTATAGATAATCATTTGATAAATACAAATTTTGATCACCAATCAGCTAAAGAAAAAATGGAAACCTTTGCGCCCTATTTATTAGATGAGTTGAAAGGACTTTCTGAAAGTTTATCGCTGCCTTTGGAAGTGCTCTTGGAGCAGTGTAGTGGGTATAATGTGGATTTTCCCGTAATGGGATGTACAACATTCGTTCAAGATCATTGCTATATTCGAAATTATGATTTTGCACCTGAATTATATGATGCGAGACTCGTATTTTGTCAGCCTGAAAATGGCTATGCCAGTGTAGGGTTTAGCCAACAAATAATGGGTCGATTGGATGGAATGAATGAAAAGGGCTTAGTTGTTGGACTTCATTTTGTCAATCAAGCATATAAGAAAGAAGGCTTTTTAGCCACTTCAATTGTTCGGATGGTGTTAGAAAGTTGTCGTTCAACAGAAGAAGCCATTCAACTGATTATGAAGGTGCCACATAGATATTGTTATAATTTTTCAGTCACTGATAGAATGGGAAAAAGTGCGGTTATTGAAGCAACGCCAGAGAAACAAATGGCTAATTTTTCACAACCACTTCTATGCACAAACCATTTTGAAATAGAAGATTTAAAGAGTAAAAATAGAAATGAAATGATTGGTTCCATCAATCGGAAAAAATATCTCTTTAATCTAGCCAATCAAAATTTGTCCATAAACGAACTCTTCAAGGTTTTTAATACTGAGAAATCTCCATTATTTTTTCATAATTATAAAGAATACTTTGGCACATTGCATACAGTAGCTTATTCCCCTGCAGACCTTAAGGTTATGGTTGGAGTGGGACAAAATAGTGATCCGTATATCTTTTCATTTGAGGATTGGAAAAAGGGAGCTTTAAAACTTCCATCTTTCTTAAAAGGAGTCATTCAATTAAGAGAAAATAAATAACTTTTTGATGGTATTTATGGTTGATATTGAAAAAAATTATTGTTTTTTTAAAATTTTTTATTGACGTTTTGAAAAATGAAGCATATATTGTATGTAACTTAATATTCATTCTAAGTATTCTGTTAGGTGAGGCTCCTGTATAGAGACACGCTGCTGCCCAAAAATGTCGAGAGACGCCAATGGGTCAACAGGAAAGATCGGGTTAAGGTCTTTTTTAATGTAGCTGGTTAGAAAACCTATGCTATACAGTGCTAAAACTCAACGAGGGAAACGGTGGATGCCATAAAAGCTTTGTTTACTATGCAATAATTTAGCTTTTAAGGTTTTTTGATGATAAAAACGCCTTTATTTCTTGTTGAGAAATAAAGGCTATTTTTGTTTTTCCTTATTTTTGGAGGTGATGAAGATGGAGGAAGGCTCGAGTATAAAACATGAAAATATAACAAGCTGTACAGATGACTTTTCAGGCTTCGTTCATCGATTCACTGAAAACTCCAGTCTTCTGTACGGGTTGAATGAAGATGAATGGAGGAAACATGATGGAAAACAAAATTTTAGAAATGAAAAACATTTTACAAGAACATAATATAGAAAAAATTAATGAGTTTGTATCTCATTTTCAACCGTTTGATATTGCTTCGATGTTAGTTGAGCTTGAACATGAAGAACAATTAATATTTATTTCGATGGTTCCTATTCCATTGGGTGCTGAAATTCTTGAATATTTAGATCCTGAGCTACAATATCAGCTGCTGCATCGAATAAAGGATCGTTTTACCTCATCATTTTTAAATGAAATGTCTAGTGATACGATCGTAAATTTGCTTTTATCCATCCATCCACATCATGCAAAGAAGTTATTGGGATTTTTGCCTGATGATTATCGTAAAAAAATATATACGATTATGAACTATGAACCGAATACTGCAGGACGATTAGCAACAGTAGATTATATCGCTGCCCGTATTAATTGGACCGCTGATCAAGCTTTACATCACATTAGAAAAGTTGGTCATGATGCGGAGATTGTTTCTTATATTTACGTGCTGGGAAGTCGGGGAGAATTAGTTGGAGTTGTTTCATTGAAAGAAATTATTTTAGCGAAATCAGGAACCCAGCTGGAAGAACTGATTCAAGGTGACGCCATATCAGTCTTGGTGAATATGCATCAACAAGATGCAGCAGATATTTTGTCTAAATATGATCTTGTGGCCATCCCTGTAGTTACTGAAGATCAGCGGATGGTTGGAATTCTTACTGTCGATGATTTGATTGATGTCATTCATGAAGAAGCCACTGAAGATTTTCAAAAGCTTGGTGGAAGTCAACCCTTAGTTGAACCTTATTTTAAAAACTCAATCTGGAATCTTTTTAGAAAAAGAATTGTCTGGTTATTAATTCTATTTATTGCAGAAGCTTATACAGGAACAGTGTTGAGACATTATGAGGACACACTTTCTGAGCAAATTGCTTTAGCCTTTTTTGTTCCACTCCTTATCGGAACGGGTGGGAATACAGGATCACAAACCGTGACGACTCTAGTTCGTGCCTTAGCAGTAGGAGAAGTTCAATTTAAAGATATGTTCAAAGTCTTTAGAAAAGAAGTGTCAACAGGCTTTTTCCTAGGAATTACAATGGGGGCTGTCGCATTTATTAGAGCATTTTTCTTAGGGGTAGACATAGATACTGGCTCCGTAGTTGCAATTTCTGCTTTATTTATCGTTATTTGGGCATCAATTGTTGCAGCTATTTTACCAATGATTTTGCATAAATTAAAAATCGATCCTGCGGTTGTTTCTGGTCCTTTTATAACAACCTTGGTAGATGGAACAGGTTTAATTATTTACTTTTCATTAGCAAAAGTATTGCTTCATCTATAGATAGAACATTTCTCCTTTTTATAATGTATTTTACTGGAGTATAAAAAAAAGAAGAGGTTTTTAAATTTTTTTTGTAAGAGTAAGAAGAATAATTATTTTAAAGGGTATGAATGATGAAAAATGCCTGCTATGTCTAGCTCAGGCGCCTATAGACTAGCACTTCAGGACTCCTCCCTACGTGAAGTCAACATCGATTCGTCTTTTAGGGATCAGTTGAAGTCTTTCCGGGAAAATTTGAACTATAATTTTCCTAGTACGTCAATAAGCAAGGCGCTTACGCTTTTTTCAATTGAAACCTATTAACTTGACCCATTTTCCTTCTTATTATAAACTTGCTTTACATTCTTGAAGAATATGACTGAAAAAGAGGAGAAAACCATGATTTCATCAGAAGTTAGAGATCTTCTTATAGATAAAATGAGCATTGTCTCACAACCAGGTAAAAAGGATATTTGTATAGTGGGACCTATCAATTTGCCAGTTCAGCTTGAGCAAGAGGTAGTCCATTTTCATTGGTATACATGGCTTGTATTAGAGGAGTCCATCTCCAAAGCAGAAATATTGGATTCATTAGTAGCATATGACCTTGCTTCCTTACAACAATCTTCTGTGCTCGTATATGGTGATATTAAAAATGCAGAGAATGCATTAGTGAGAATGCACAGTATTTGTCATACAGGAGATATTTTTGGCAGCAAACGCTGTGATTGTGGATATCAGCTCACACAATCAATGAAAATGATTGTTGAGAATAAGTGTGGAGCTATTTTCTATATAGCCAATCATGAGGGAAGAGGGATTGGTTTATTTTCAAAATCGTTGGCGTATCTGCTTCAGCAAGAAGGGTATGATACGGTTGAAGCCAATCATTTGCTTGGTTTTAATGATGATAGCCGTTCTTATGAGGAGGCAATTCGTGTTATACAATCATTACGATCTAAGCCGGTTACTTTGATTACTAATAATCCGAAAAAGCTAGCTGCTTTGAAGGAAGCTGGGCTAACGGCGGATGAACATATCCCACTTTGGGGTGGAGAAACAGACTTTAACAAATTTTATTTAGAAACAAAGGTGCGAAAATCTGGACATATAGCTGAAAAGGAAACGATTAGTACCTTAATTTAAACAAGAGATTATCTCTTGTTTTTTTTATAAAAAAATGAAAAAAACACTTGAAAAATGCTGTAGAACTTTGTATAATAAAAAAGTCGAGTTAAGGCAATGAATTATTTTGAAATAGTATTTGCGGGTGTAGTTTAGTGGTAAAACTACAGCCTTCCAAGCTGTTGTCGTGGGTTCGATTCCCATCACCCGCTCCATACATAATTTTTTGAATAACGCAGTGTTTCGTTTTCCATGAAGAACGGGGTATTGCGTTTTTTTATGTGCAAAAAATTATGCATCCTGCCATTTTGCTATGAAAGCTGATTCAATAGTAAACTGTATGGATAGTATGTTGAATAAATAAAGTTATCCAAATGAAAAAATCATATGCTTATGTTCATATAGTAGTTATTTTGATGAAAAGGAGGGAGAAGAACGTGAATATACTCAAATTTAAAGAGGAGCTTATATCCTATAGTAAATCGATTGGTATTGATAAAATTGGTTTTACCACTGCAGATCCTTTTACTGAAATGAAAAATCGATTGATTCGCCAACAAGAGCTCGGATACCAGTCTGGATTTGAAGAAAAAGATATAGAAAAGCGGGTAAATCCATCCTTAATTTTTGAGGAACCGCAATCGATTATTGCGATTGCTCTAGCCTACCCTTCAAAAATGAATGAAACGGTACAGGGAAAGAAGGGAGATCGCAGGGGAATCTTTTGCAGAGCCTCGTGGGGAGTCGATTATCATACGATACTTAAAGACAAACTAAGACAATTAGAAGAATTTATATACGAAAAAGTACCTGATGCAAGATGTAAGTCGATGGTGGATACGGGAGAATTAGTAGATCGCGCCGTAGCAGAAAGAGCTGGTATTGGTTGGAGTGGAAAAAACTGTTCAATTATTACTCCTGAGTTTGGTTCCTATGTGTATTTAGGAGAAATGATAACCAACCTTCCATTTGAACCAGATGAACCGATTGAGGATCAATGTGGAACATGTACGAAGTGCTTGGATGCTTGTCCAACAGGAGCACTTGTGCAAGGCGGTCAATTAAATGCCCAACGCTGTATTGCATTTTTAACGCAAACAAAGGGAGCATTACCAGAGGAATTTAGAGAAAAACTAGGAAATCGTCTTTATGGATGTGACACATGTCAAACGATTTGTCCGAAGAATAAAGGAATGAATTTTCATTTTCACGATGAAATGGAGCCTGATCCTGAAATTGCGAAGCCAAGATTAACCCCATTATTAAGTATAAGCAATCGCGAATTTAAAGAGCAATATGGTCCGATATCTGGATCATGGCGAGGTAAAAAGCCAATTCAGCGAAATGCTATTGTTGCTCTGGCACACTTTAAAGAAGATTCTGCTGTACCAGATTTAGTTAAAGTACTTACGGAAGATCCACGACCTGTTCTAAGAGGAACGGCAGCATGGGCACTTGGTAAAATCGGTGGGACGGTAGCAAGAGAATCTTTATTGAAAGCAAAAAGTAAAGAAACAGATCAAGAAGTAATGGAAGAAATTGAAAAAGGAATTTCTACTTGCATGACAGAGACAAAGTAAAAACTGCTTTGTCTTTTTTTGTGTTTTTAGGGAATTATGGAATTTTACACTGTGGCTAACCTTTATAAAAACAGTCTACGTCTAGCTCCAGCGCCTATCGGATTTCTATTTCTTCTCCCTACGATAAGTCAACATCAGCTCGTGAACTACCTAGCTGTGTTTCCTTTATCTCAGTCGAAGACTACGAAATCCGTACGCCGATGAGCAATGCGCTTGCGAATTTTTTCTATAAGATTTCAACAAACCCACTCCTTTCATATGCATTGTATAGAATAAAACTTTTCACATATGTATGAATAGGAGGAGGGAAGAGTGATGAAGGATCAAATTAAAGCCCACTTATCATCACAGGTTGAAGCCTATGTCAATGGAAAAGAAGTTCGTGAAAGTGAAAAGATAATGAAAAAAATTGAGTCTATGCACAAACGAAAAGCTGACATTATGAAAGTAAAAGCGAATGCTAAAATCACTAATCAAGAGCAAAATGACAATCACACGTATATTCATTACGATGTCCATATGCAATATTTGATTAAGCAATTAGATAAAATGTATATAGAGGAACAGCTCGAGCATCATGTTGCCTCTTTTTACAAAAATAAATTGTATGACAATCGAGAAATTGAGCCGACAGATATTATCTTAACTGACCGAGAGGATAAGGATGATAGGAATTCTTATCAAGATTCTGAAGAAATTAGGGTTTCTTATCAATATGATCGTTTAAAAGCGATCCAATATGCTGAGCGCTGGTGGAATTCCTATAATCCTGCATATAAAAAATTTGATGTTGATTGCACAAATTATATCTCGCAATGCTTGCGTGCTGGAAACGCTCCAATGAGAGGACATCCAAATAAAAGTAAGGGCTGGTGGATGAGTGGAAAGAGCTGGAGCTATAGCTGGAGCGTGGCAAATTCATTAAGATTATATTTAGCTTCTTCGACGATTGGTTTGAAGGCGCGTGAAGTAAGCTCTCCTGATGAATTATCATTAGGGGATGTCATCTGTTATGATTTTCAGGGTGATGGTCGTTATGATCACAATACGATTGTAACTGGTAAAGATGCATTTGGGATGCCGCTTGTAAATGCCCACACCTATAATAGCCGGATGAGATATTGGCAATACGAGGATTCGTCGGCCTATACTCCAAATATAAAATATAAATTTTTCACGATCGTTGATCATCCTTAACCATTTTCATCATGTGATATAATAAAGCGGTAATGATAAATAATGAGGTGACAATAAGTGGCAATACATGTTGTATTATATCAACCAGAAATTCCTGCAAATACAGGGAATATTGCACGAACTTGTGCTGCAACAGATACAAATTTACATTTAATTAGACCGCTTGGTTTTTCAACTGATGATAAAATGTTAAAAAGGGCAGGACTAGATTATTGGCATCATGTGAATATCACTTATTATGATTCACTTGATGAGTTTTTTGAAAAGAATAAAGATGGAGAGTTCTTTTATATCGAAACATTTGGGGAAAAAGCTCATTCAGCATATGATTATAGCGATGTAAATAAAGAGTATTATTTTATGTTTGGAAAAGAAACAACTGGATTACCAAAGGATTTAATGATTAACAATAAGGATCATTTTCTGCGTATTCCAATGAATGACAATGTTCGTTCCTTAAATCTTTCCAATACAGCTGCAATTTTAGTATATGAGGCGTTAAGACAGCAAGGGTATCCAAATTTAAAATAAAGGCAATAAAACAAAAAAATCTTCCAGCTTGGAAGATTTTTTTTGACCTTAGAAGTCGATGATTATTTATTTGTTCCTGGCTTATCATCATATCCAGCTGTAAAGATAGCAGCTAAAAATGCAATAGTAACAGCTATAATAACCCATGTTCCCATAGTTATGTAAGCCTCCTTCAAAATTAATACAGTTCTTTTCATATTATAGCCCATTTTATTTGTAAAGTGAATGATTACATTAAGTTTTTCTTTATTCGTATAATGTTCCCATAATATGGATTATTCTTCTTTCTTTTCTATTCATCAACTTATGTCTACGAGCATAAAGTATAGTAATCGTCTCTCAACAAGTGACAAGGGGAGGAACTTATGGATATCTTAAAAAGACTTGAACATTATCGAGAAGAAGAGGAAAAGCTGCGGTGGGAAGGTACATTTGGTGAATATTTAGAACTTCTAAAAGAAAAGCCATGGGTAGCACAGTCGGCACATTCTCGTGTTTACAATATGATTAAAGATGCAGGTGTAGAAGAGATAAACGGAAAGAAAAAGTATCAATTTTTTAGCAATCAATTATTTGGGCTTGAAGAAGCATTAGAAAAGCTAGTTGAGGAATATTTTCACCCTTCAGCAAAACGCTTAGATGTCCGTAAGCGTGTTTTATTATTAATGGGTCCTGTTAGCGGGGGAAAATCCACTTTAGTTACGATGCTAAAAAGAGGATTAGAGGCTTACACACGGACAGAAAATGGAGCTATCTATGC
This sequence comes from Heyndrickxia sporothermodurans, assembly GCA_018333075.1. Lineage (GTDB taxonomy): Bacteria > Bacillota > Bacilli > Bacillales > Bacillaceae_C > Heyndrickxia > Heyndrickxia sporothermodurans_A. The sequence continues at coordinate 98,983 of BORH01000016.1, forward strand.
GATAAAAGGTTGTCCGATGCATGAAGATCCATTACATCTGATACCGAATCATTTACGTGATGAATTTTATCAAGAATATGGAATCCGAATTGAAGGTAATCTTTCACCGTTAAACATGCTAAGACTGGAAGAGGAGTATAGCGGTCGAATTGAAGATGTCTTGATTGAAAGAATTTTGTTTTCGGAAGATCGAAGAGTAGGAATTGGTACATTCAGTCCTTCTGATCCGAAGTCACAGGATATTGCCGATTTAACAGGAAGTATTGATTTTTCGACCATAGCTGAATATGGATCTGAGTCTGATCCAAGAGCGTATCGATTTGATGGTGAACTAAATAAGGCAAATCGAGGACTAATGGAGTTCCAGGAGATGCTAAAATGTGATGAAAAGTTTCTCTGGCATTTACTTTCTTTGACCCAGGAGGGAAATTTTAAAGCAGGAAGATTCGCATTAATTTCAGCTGATGAATTGATTGTTGCGCATACGAATGAAACCGAATATCGCTCATTTATTGCGAACAAGAAAAACGAAGCTTTGCATTCTAGAATTATTGTTATGCCCGTTCCATACAACTTAAAAGTAACCCAGGAAGAAAAAATATATGAGAAGATGATCAATGAAAGTGATGTGGCAGATGTTCATATTGCACCACATACTCTAAAGATAGCTGCGATGTTTTCCATCTTGACCCGTCTGAAAGAGCCGAAAAGAGGGGATATTGATCTAATTAAGAAAATGAGATTGTATGATGGAGAAAGTGTTGAAGGGTTTAACTCCGCTGATATTGATGAGCTGAAAAAAGAGTATCAAGAAGAGGGTATGAGTGGAATTGATCCAAGATATGTAATCAATCGAATTTCATCAACAATTATTCGCAAGGAAATCTCTTCTATTAATGCACTGGACGTTCTTCGGTCTTTGAAGGAGGGACTCGATCAGCATCCATCAATAACGAATGAATTAAAAGAAAAATATTTAAACTTTATTTCATTAGCACGAAAGGAATATGATGAGATTGCGAAGAAAGAAGTTCAAAAAGCATTTGTTTATTCCTATGAAGAATCGGCAAAAACCTTAATGGATAACTATCTAGATAATGTAGAAGCCTATTGCAATAAAGCAAAGCTGCATGATCCTTTAACTGGAGAAGAGATAAATCCAGATGAAAAGCTTATGCGATCAATAGAAGAGCAAATTGGAATTTCCGAAAATGCTAAAAAAGCATTTAGAGAGGAAATCCTTATCCGTATTTCAGCTTATGCGCGTAAAGGGAAACGTTTTGATTACAATTCACATGATCGTCTCAGAGAGGCGATTCAAAAGAAATTATTTGCTGATTTAAAAGATGTTGTTAAAATTACAACCTCCTCAAAAACACCGGATGAACAACAGCTGAAAAAGATCAATGAGGTCGTTGCCCGTTTAATTGATGAGCATGGATATAATTCTACGTCTGCAAATGAATTACTGCGTTACGTTGGAAGCTTATTGAACCGATAAAAATAAATCAATTTCCTTTTTTTAGAATCAGACTAAAGTTCTGGTTCTATTTTTTTATACAAATAGACATAATTTACAAAATATGACTACATAATAATTCTTTGTGACTATTTTTTTATTCCTCTTGAAAATTTATTTTATAAATCGAAAGAGATCATTGAAAAAAATCTCGATGATGGTCGATGTATATAAAGTATATTGATTTATTCTTTCATTTTATAGATAAAAATTTCATAGGAGGGTTAATCATGTTTAGAAAGTTATCATTAAAGAATAAGATTTCTATTTTTATATCAGTAATTGTTCTCATTATGTTTAGTATTACTGCGACACTAAATCTTTTTCAATTAAATAAGCAATTAAAAAGTGATTTAAGACAAGAGCTGAAAAGTGTCGGGATATTGACAGCACATAATATCGATAATAAAGACATCGAATACTTATTAACTAAAAGTAATCCGGATGATGAAGTATTTAAAAAAGTACAAAAAAATCTAGATGAAATTATGAAGAAGCAAGGAATTATGAGCTGGAGTTACATTTGGAAAATGAATGATGACAATAAAAGTGTAGTTCCTATCGGTTTTACGAAAAACTTAGATGAAATATATAAGGCAGGAGAAAATTTTGATGACTTAGCAGGCATTCATTTAAAGGCTGCCAATAAAGCAATGGAAACCAATCAGCCGGTTGTCACAGATATCTTTGAAGATCCATTTGGAACTTGGGAAACGGTGTTTACTCCTATCGTTGACGAAAATAATCAACCAATAGCTTTATTAGGACTGGACTATTCAGCTGATTACATCAATGACATAATCCATAAAACAATCATTAAAGAAATTATTACAATGGGAATCGGTATTCTTATATTAATTATTGTGATCCATTTAACGATCAGACAGCTTCTAAAACCTCTGGATAAAGTCATTAAAGTGGCAAACAGTGTAGCAGAAGGTGATTTATCAGTAAGTAACCTTGAAAACAATCGAAAAGATGAAATCGGCAAGTTATCTAATTCTATTCAGTCCATGGTTGATAGTTTAAGACATTTAATAAACAATATAAAAATGACTTCCGAGCATCTTGCTGCATCCTCTGAGGAGCTTTCGGCAACTGCTAATGAAAGCTACCAATATTCGACGAAGGTATCAAATGATATTAAAGAGGTAGTAAATAGTACGAATAATACACTTGTAATTATGGGTGAAAGTGCACAAGCCATGGAAGAGTCCTCAGACGGTATTTATAAAATTGCTCAATCATCATCTGTAGTTTCGGAAATATCTCAGGAAACCTTGCAGCAAGCAGAAGACGGAAATAAAGCAATTAATGATGTGATTGATCAAATGGGGAAAATTAATAACTCTGTGTCCCATCTGGCAGAAGCTATTCAACAATTTGGTAAAAGCTCAAGTGAAATAGGAAGTATTGTAAATATCATTACTGAAATAGCAGATCAAACGAATCTATTAGCTTTAAATGCTGCCATTGAAGCGGCACGTGCAGGTGAACATGGTCGAGGTTTTGCTGTAGTAGCAGAAGAGGTGCGAAAGCTTGCTGAGCAATCTGCACAATCCGCACAGCAGATTCATCAGCTAATAAGTGAAATACAAAAGGATTCAGAAAGCTCAATGACGGTAATGGAAAAAGGAAAAGAAGATGTAAGCTATGGAATTGATTTGACGAAGGAAGCAGGTCATTCGTTCCAAGAAATCTTAAAGTCTACAAGAAATGTGGCTGGTCAAATTCAAGAGGTTTCTGCTGCCTCAGAGGAAGTATCTGCAACAACTGAACAGGTTTCTGCATCCGTAGAGCAATTAAAGCAATATGCAGAAAACTCTGCTGAATATATGAAAAATGTATCTACTTCAAGTGATGAACAAGCTGCATCCATTGAAGAATTAAGTAGAGCTACTGATACACTAAGTGAAAAAGCAGTTGAGCTTCAAAATCTTGTTACGAGATTTAAGCTTTAAAGAGGGGAGGAAGGATCTTGAAATTACAAGGTAAAAATGTTCTAATCACAGGTTCTAGCAAGGGAATTGGAAGAGCAATTGCTCTTGAAATGGCCAAAAATGGGGCAAATATACTTATCAACCATTTTGGCGATGCTGAGAATGCTCAAAATGTAAAAAAGGAAGCAGAGGCTTTTGGTGTAAAAGCTACAGTATTTGAAGCCGATGTATCTGACTCTAATATGGTAGAAAAAATGTATACTCATTTTGATCAGGAAATCGGCTCCATTGATATTCTTGTTAATAATGCCGGAATTGCTCAAGGTGTATCATTTACAGAGATGAGTGATAGGCAATGGGATCGTATGATTAAGGTTCACCTTTACGGCTATTTTTATAATGCTAGAGCCGCAGCTAAAAGAATGAAGGAAAAAGAGTCAGGAAAAATTATTAATATCTCTTCTGATTTAGGCAGCTTAGGCTGTGAGGAATTTGTTCATTATTCTGCTGCTAAAGGTGGAATCAATGCTTTTACAAAAGCATTAGCAAGAGAATTGGCACCAAATATACTTGTCAATGCAGTAGCGCCAAGTGGTACTTGGACCGATATCTTAAAGGATTTTGGTGAAAATTATCCCGAAGAAGAAGCATCAAAGTATCCGTTAAAACGATTGGCACAACCTGAGGAAATCGCCAAAAGTATATTGTTTTTAGCAAGTGATGATGCCAATTTTTATACGGGACAAGTGATTAGTCCTAATGGCGGAATTGTCATGAACGGGTAAAGTAATTCTTGATTGAAGGAAGAAGGTTGATAATCACTCTTCTTCCTTTACATTTTATTAATTGGCTAGGAGTCTTGGCATGGAAAATATAATCGTATTTCTATTGTATTTAATTTTCATTTATTACATAGGTTTTAAAGGATATCAAAGAATTAAAACGGCAGAGGACTTAATTGTTGCTGGATGGAGCATGCCAATCTATGTTGTTACTGGTAGTTTAATAGCTGCTTTACTAGCTGCTCCATTCTTTTTTGCTGCAGTTGGATCAGGTTATACAACAGGTGGATTTGAAGGTACTGCGACAATGGCAGGTCTTGGAACTTGTATGATTCTAGGTGCATTAATTTGGACAAAGCCTTTAAGACGATTAAAAGGTTGGACAATTGCTGATTATTATGGGCTACGCTATAACAGTAAAAAATTAGGTGCCTTTACTGGTATTGTTATGTCCGTTGCTTTTGGATTTTTTAATGCGGGAGCACTTACTGTTGGGGGAACCTATATTATTCAGTCTATTTTTTCGATTGATTTTTTACCAGCAGCACTAATCTTTGTTTTTTTAACAGTGATTTATTCAGTTATCGGAGGCCTATGGGCAGTTGCTTATACAGAAATTGTTCAGGGGTTTTTTGCCATTGTCGGTATATTAGGAATAGCCATCGTTGTCTTTTTTCAATACGATCATTTCACCTTCAACCCTGATTGGTGGAATGTGAATGAGCTATTTCAAAAAGGTGGTGCAGGTTTCTGGTCTCTTTATTTAGTTCTTGCTCTAGGGGATATTCCTGCTGCAGATTTAGGCCAACGGGTTGCCGCTGCCAAAAACCCAAGGGTTGCCTACAAAAGTATGATTATCGCCGGAATTGTCATCGTTTTGATTAGTTGGATTCCAGGAATGCTTGGAGAAGCATTTAAACATGTGTTTCCAAATAGTGATAACCCTGAAATGCTAATGCTAGCTTTTGCTGAAGGATATTTTCCACCAGTTGTATCAGCTATTTTTCTAACAGCGATGGCAGCAATGGGAATGTCTACATTGGCAGCTTGTTATGTAGCTACTTCGGGAATAATAACTAAAAATATTTATTTAGATTTTATTAATAAAAATCCTAATCCAAAGACATTATTACGATTTTCTAGAGGTGCGATCGTATTAAGTTCTTTACTGGGACTAACATTGGCATTAGGCTTTCAAAAAGTTATTGATTTGGCTTATTTAGCATGGGATATTGTATTTGTTACGATATTCTGGCCACTTGTGCTGGGACCATTTACTAAACGAGTGAGTACCCCAGCTGTATGGGTAAGTATTTCTGTAGGTTTAATTTATTATATTTTAACCACTATTTTTGGAGTACCAGGACCAGTTAGTTCTTCTGACGGCTTCCTTGGTTTACTATCAGAGCTTTGGCATACACCAGGATTTTCAGGTGTTGTGATTTCTGGTATTACGATAGCTGTAGTTAGTTTCATTATCCCACCGACAGAAAATGTGTTAGAGATGCATCGTAAAGAACGAGATCGAACATTAGATGAAAAGACGGTTGAGGATGAGCAAAGCTATTTAGCAGGATAAAAGTGAATATTACACAATCAATCCTAAGACAGAAAGTGTATGTACTTTTTGTCTTAGGATTTTTTTATAAGGAAATTTTTTCTTGGGATGGTAAAAAAAGTCTCGTACAATAGCTTGTCCTCCAACTTTAGGTTATTAACTTATTCTCATATTTTTTTGTAAATAATCTTATTTTTTTGCATAGGATAAAGTAATCCACAATTCAATATAATCGAAATTAAAACACAGCCAAAATATTGTATGCAGGATGCTTTAAAAAGTTGACAGTTATTTTTAAAAAATTTTTAGGAGGGGAATATTATGACTGAATCAGAGCACAAACAGATTGTTATATCGAGTGAAGATTGGTCCCTCCACCGTAAAGGACATGATGATCAAAAACGACATCAAGAAAAGGTACAGGAAGCGATACGAAATAATTTACCTGACCTGATAACGGAAGAAAGTATCATCATGTCAGATGGCCGTGATGTGGTCAAAATTCCGATTCGATCATTGGATGAATACAAAATACGTTATAATTATGATAAGAATAAGCATGTCGGCCAGGGGGACGGCGAGAGTCAGGTTGGAGATGTTGTTGCAAGAGATAGTGCACCGCAAAAAGGTCCGGGAAAAGGTGATGGAGCAGGAGATCAACCAGGTGAGGATTATTATGAAGCCGAAGTTTCCTTGATGGAGCTTGAGGAGGAATTATTCAAGCAATTGGAATTGCCCAATCTTCAAAGAAAAGAGCAGGATCTTAATACAATTGAAGATATTGAATTTAATGATATTCGCAAAACAGGATTAATGGGGAATATTGATAAAAAAAGAACGATGATGACAGCATTTAAACGAAATGCGATCGGAGGAAAGCCAAGTTTTCATCCGATTGTACCTGAAGATTTGAAGTTTCGAACATGGAACGAAATTCAAAAGCCAGAATCAAAGGCCGTCGTACTCGCAATGATGGACACAAGTGGTTCCATGGGAGTTTGGGAAAAATATATGACTAGGAGCTTCTTTTTCTGGATGACCCGATTTTTACGTACGAAATATGAAACAGTTGACATCGAGTTCATTGCCCATCATACAGAAGCAAAAGTGGTTTCAGAAGAGGACTTCTTTTCAAAAGGTGAAAGTGGTGGAACGATATGCTCTTCAGTCTATCGAAAAGCAATTAGCTTAATTGACGAAAAATATGAGCCTTCACGCTATAATATTTACCCATTCCATTTCTCCGATGGAGATAATCTCACCTCAGACAATCCACGCTGTGTAAAACTCGTTGAAGAGTTGATGAAGGTGTCAAATATGTTCGGGTATGGGGAAGTGAACCAATACAATCGTAGACCCTCTACACTGATGAATGTTTACAGAAATATTAATCACGATAAGTTCAAATATTATATTATCACAGAAAAGACAGAAGTAATTGCATCTTTGAAGTATTTTTTCTCTAATA
>BORH01000017.1 GCA_018333075.1 Heyndrickxia sporothermodurans
AATTAGCTGTAGACCGAATGAATGCTCAATTAAATCTACAACAAGCTGCTTAAATTCAAAAATTTGAAGATATCTAAATTCTGTAGGATTGTGTTTCTTTAAAATAATGAATTATGAAATTGATTCACTTAAATACTATTTACAGCAAACTATTTTTTATCGTATTACTATCATTTACATCAGGATCCCAAACAGATGAAATTGGCATATTCATCGGAGATAAATCACCATTCTGTTCACCAAATGCTTGATTTCGCTTATAGGAAGTGAGCTGGTCAACCACTTGCAAGGGTCCGGCGTTTAAGACAGAAGAATTATCCATTGCATTCACTTTAAAGCCAAGAAAATTAATTACCATTGGTGTAAAGAAAAACATTTTTGTCACTCCTCTAGTATTATTTACAAAAATTAAATAATACTGTTTTTCACTGCTGGACTATCAATTACATCTGAATCTCCTACTGTTGAAATGGGTAAAAATATTTGAGCAAGATCACCATTTTGTTCTCCAAGACCTTGGTTACGTTTATAAGAAACATATATATCGATATGTTGACTGGTGCCCATATTTAATACAGCAGAATTATCAAGGGAATTCACTTTAAATGTCTGAAGATTTATCTGAACCGGGGCAAATAACATATCCTTCACTCCTAAACTTGATAAACAACGAAATTTGTTCAAAAATGTGTATTTTTTGTTCATCTTTTGTTAAAATTCATCTTATCGCTAGCCGCATCTAAAAAATCATTATCATTCGTTGCACCTACCGGATTTATTTGCACAGAAGAGTCAGACAGGTGCTGACCGAAAGCCTGACTTTTTTTTGCAGCTACGTTTATTCCTTTTATTACGGTAGATCCTAGTGATATCCTACTTGATTGATCCGCACTATTAATTTTCAGTTCACTTAAATTAATCCTCATCGGCTCAAATATCATCGAACAAATCCTTTCTTCATAAATTTTTGTTCATACTTTTTAAAAAGTGGATAGGGGATATTATATGAACAACAAAAAAATAATTACCCGCCCCCTTTATTAATAACTCTTTTGTTAACGTACTGTGTTTAAGAACCGTAAATATCTAAATAATCCTTATTGAAGTGTCAGGGTAACTTTACATAAACTCTTTAAACAATACAGAATGCATGAGATTCAAGAGTCCAACCAAAATGACCCTTTCTTTATTTCCCATATATATTCCGCAAAGTCTAAAGAAGAACTGTTAAATATCCAACGTTATTAAAATTGAATCATTCCTCTATATCCAACTTCATAAATATATATATCTTCGATTTCTAATTTACGTGTAGTTACTACTCTCTTTTATCGACTAATCCTCACAATTGTCCCAATCGGGACTACTTTTGATAATGCTAAGACATCTTGGTTATACATGCGAATACATCCATGTGATACAATTTTGCCTATCGATGATGGATTATTGGTTCCATGTATCCCATAATGTGGCTTTGAAAGCCCCATCCACATCACGCCAAATGGTCCCCCTGGATTTGGTTGTTTATTTATAATGGTATATGTTCCCTTTGGTGTTGGTGTTAGCATTTTCCCTACTCCAATAGGGTAGGTTCTAACGACCTTTCCATCCTTTAAAAGAGTTAAACGGCGTTTTGAAGTTGAAACACGTATTTCGTATGCCATCCACTACCACCTCCTATAACACAATATGAGAAGAAAAGGGAAGCGCACACTAAATACATAGAAATGAAAGGTCAACTTTTGTTAAAATAAAGAAAACCTATATAAGCGCTTGTTCAAAAAAACGTTTCGTTTTTTGAACATGTCTATTAAGGAGTAAAGAAATGAATTCAAATAAAATAGATGAGCTAAATATGGAATTACAGGCTATAAAAAAGAAAAATTCGCACGCCTATCAACATAATGTATTACCTGGAATACAAAAAAAGACAAAGGAGTTTTTAGCTGCTTTTGAAGATTATTTCAGAGAGCGAGGGTTTGTTGTAAAAAAAGAACAACATTTTGTTAAGGTCGCATTTGATTCCTTAGAATTTACAGCTTTCACTAAAGATGAACACGATATCTTCATCTTGAAGGAAAAAGAACCAATTGCATCTATTTCTGTTAAGCATAAGACACCAACTAAATCAGCTGCCTATACTTTTGATCATCCACAAGATCAGCTAAATTGGGAAATAAAAAAAGAAAAGACACTAGCTAATTACTTGGAACATCCTGAGTTTTATTACACTGGGAGTGAATTTGGCAAGCAGTATGAACATCCTTTAACAGTTCTAGATAGTATTTTTCACGTTTAAAATTTTTTTAAAATCATAATATTAAACAATAAAAAAAGCACCTCGGTGCTTTTTTTATAGCGTCATTTTCATTTTTGTTAAATCGTTGGAATAGCTATAAAGGTACAAAAAGCCAATGCCAGAAACAAAACAAATGATGAATCCGACAGATATAAATAAGAATGGCAAACTAAATGTCGTGGCACTGAAGGTTCCATACACGATCCCTAAAGGGGTCACAGCCTTCGTCAACAAAAATCGGACAGATAACACTTGCCCTAGAACGGTTTCAGGAATCAATCGTTGATACAATGTGGTACTATATACATTCCAAAAAGGCATGCAAATACCTGCAAGTACTTCAATCAATAAAGCTATGAGCAAATTTCTTGTTATACCTAAACCAATATACGTACAGCCTCCAATAAATAAAGCCGCAACCATGACTAAATATATTTTATTTTTCGGTTCCTTTAGCCTTCCGATCATATAGGTCCCAATAATATATCCAAAAGGAAAAGCAGCAGCAAAAAGACTGTATTCAAAAGAGGAACCGCCTAATCTCTCACTAACATATGGAATATACATAGCTTGAGTAGCAAAAACTCCAAAGCTTGTAGATGATACAAATAAGCCTAACAATACTAATATTTTATATCTAGAATAGATTCGAATTCCTAAGGTAAACTGTTTGATCCATGTTTGTTTGCCCTTCACTTTGCTTTTCTCCTCCTCAATAAAATAAAGAAGGACTAGAGAAGCGATAAATAACAATACTATAAATGCTAATCCACTCGTTCTACCTATTTGTGCTGTTATAAATCCTGCAATTGGCAGCGAAAGAAAGCGAACAAGCTGTACATATCCAGATATTTTTGCATTTATTTTTACAAGATTCTCAGCAGAAACTAGCTTTGGAACAAGAGCATTTGCTGCTGAATCGTAGACTGAAAATGAACCTAGAAATGAAACAGCATATAATAACCCCACAGATATATGACCACTAATCCACATTATAAATGTGGCAAAATAAATAAGGAATCTTAAGCCTTCAGAACATTTCATCATCGTTGTACGTTTCCATCGATCAATAAATGGTCCGGCAAATAATTGCACAAGAATTTGACCAAAAATAGTTATAAGCCAAAGGCCGCCCATTGCCATTTTTGAGCCTGTCAAATCATATACAAGCCAAGAAACAGTAAACGTTCCAAATGTACTTGCGAAGGTTGAAATGAATTGAGCAAAAAATAATATATTTACATACCTTCTGTTATATCCTTTGTTGCTATTTTGCAGCCGCAATCCTCGTTTCTTATGTTCCTTTGAAAGAAATTTTTCTTGTAAATGATTATACGTGAAAAACCTAATGGCTTTCATAACCTTCCTATCGTTTCTCTGAAGATACGCTTCTTTCACCAAAAACCTCACCCTTTTCGCAAATAATCTATTAACATAGGCTCCAATCTGCTTAAAGAGTGATGAATTAATGTGTAAGTCGATTCTTTTACCTTAACAATATGAGCCGATTTCAAAATAGCCAAATGATGATGTACAGTTGTTTTTCCAATAGCTAAAATTTCTGTAATCTCCTTTAACGATCGTTCCTTTTCATATAATAATTTCATGATCTTTAGTCGTTTTTCATCACCTAATGCTTTATACAACAATGCTAAAGATTCAACTTCATCATCGTCAGACAAGCTATTTTGACTAATTGGATAGTAAAAAACCTTTGTTCCTTCTAAATTCGCCTGAATTGTCCATGGTCGATATATTTTGTGGGGAATTAAGAGCACTTTTGATATGTTAGGCTCTGGTTTATATTCCTCGCCTACAGCCCATTCCACTACTTTTTCATAAGGCGTTTTTTCTAGCATTTTTTGTTTTTCAGCATAGTCTCTTTTTAATAGATTCGTGATAGCTTCTGAGTCTTTCTCAACTACTTCAGCATACCATCCTTCCATCACTGCAATTAAATGCCCTCTTAATTCGGATAAGTCTACTTCTGATAAAAAATGAATCATTTGTGGAAAAAACAAATGGTGTTTACAAGCTAAAATCATCTGATCCATTGCATCCATATCCCCTTGTGAAGCTAAATATCGAAGCTTTTGTTGTGATTCTTCCAAATAAGGAAGGGATAAGTATTTTAATTGTTGATCAGACAAATTTGAAATGTAGGTTAAAAAATTTGAGAGGGAATCGAAATCCTGACTATGTAAAATCTGTAGAAGGATTTTCCAAGTATTATGTTCTTGACAATATTGCAGTTCTTTTTCTAAAGAGTCTGATAGGTTTTCGCGTAACTGGTCCCAATAGTACGCCGGTTTATCTAGCTTGTCTTTTATCTTCGGATAAGTAATCATTGCAATGCCTAAAGCACATTCAAATAAAATTGAATACTGTAATTCAACTTCATAGCCAGACCGTTTAAATGACATATCGATAAAATTCATGTAGTACCATCTCCCTTTCTAAATTTATTTTAAACTTTTTAAATTTTATATTCAATATTTTTAGAACATAAAATTCGATTTTTTTTGAATCTTTTACTATCACTTTCAAAAAAATCAAAAAGACCTCTCTCCTGTTAAGATAAAGGTCCCATTTCTATTATTTATTCAAAGAAACTTCTAATCTAGTGGAATAATCTTGTTTCACTTTTTCACCATTAATAATATCTAACTTCTCTCTAAACAGCGGACCATCAAAGACAAAGGTATGATATTCGCCTGATTCACCCATTGGGCATACATCAAAATCTTTAATTTCCATCAGAAATTCAGAATTTACTTGTTTCCCCAACCATTCATTAGGCAGCTTTCCATGCATCACCCTAATTACCATTGCTTGATAACCAGAGTCAATAAATGCTGACAGTGCATCAAATGCATCAGACTGCTTCATCCATAAAGGATAAATTGCCTCTATATTAGTTTCGTTGGCTAATTTTTCGCCCCACTTTTTGTGTTCCTCTAAATACAAATCCCCAAAAGCTATTCCATCCAAAACGTATATTTCTTTCAGCCTTAAAAGCTCATCTCGAAAATCACTGCTATAGGTTTCGTAAGAACAGTTAATAACTTGAACAGGTATTCCTAATGATCTTCCTTGCGCATGAATTAACTCTAACTTCTCTCCATGTGCAAAGGTTAATCCTGTTTCTCTCGGGGCAGTAGTAACAAGGCAAGCAATTTCATAATTTTGACTAACTAGCTTATGAAGAGCAAGACAACTGTCCTTACCCCCACTCCAAGAGAGGGCGATTCGCTTTCGTTCCATAGACAAGTATCCTCCTTTGAGATTGTTAAACCTATTGTATCATGAGGACTTCATTACAGTTTCGTCTATATTAGATTTAGGAGTGATCAAAAATCAGCTTGATTTTGCTTTTTTACTATTTCTTTTACGTATGATAGCAATTGCTAATAAAAAGAGAGGAATAAGAATTTGTATAATGAAACCAAAAATAGGAAATGCCTTTTCTAAATAACGATTAAGGTCCATTGAATTAGGAATGGCCCAAAAGCTGAGTTGAACAATTAATATTCCAACCGGCCATACTGCAAGTCTATAATCTGAAAGGTTTAACCACTGGGCTACTCCTAAAGTAGAAGCATAGAAAAACACAGATATTTTAGCAAATGCTCCTAATATCCAAACTGCCATAATAACAGACTCTAAATTTTCAAAAAAATTAGCAAGACTTGCATATCGACCTGTAGTCATTAGAGGATAATCTTTTGAAGCAGTTGTAATACCAAGTACAAAGAGAACGATAAGATTTACTAAAACTAATGTAATCATGACACCAGTCACTGTCATCGCACCATACTTCAACCCCTTTTTCTCATCTGTTAAAAAAGGAAGAAAAAAAATAATAAGAAAAAATTCCATAAACCACCCGCTAGGAACAATCGCTCCCTTGAGAGGAGGCAATATTCCATTATCAAGTATCGGAAGAATGTTTCCAAATTCAAAATCTGGACTTAATAAAATGATGAATAGAAGAAGAGGAATGACAAAAATAGGAAAAAACAATTGAGCAACTCGCCCCAAAACTTCTAACCCCCCATAAACAACAAAAGCACAAAGGAGAACCATCGAAGCGGATATGGCGCTAATTGGAGTTTGAAAAAGAAAAAAACCAACGATAAAATCACTGTACTCTCTAACGATTTGGCCAGTTGTTACAATATAAAAAAATAAGATGAGAAAACTGAGAATTTTTCCTGGGAATCGACCAATGATATGCTTACTAAACTGGATCAAAGTTTCTCCTGGGTAATACGTATGTAACTTGTAAGCTATAATCACTGCTATATAACCGATGAATGACCCTATAATGGGAGACAACCACAAATCATTTTGGGCATATTTCGCTGTAATACTAGGAATCGACAGAATGGCAGTAGCCACAATCGTCGGATACATAAACATAGCCATCTGAAGGGCTGAAATTTTGCCTTTTTCCATCATAATGCCCCTTTCTGTTAGATTAATCATTTTTATTTTGAAGGACGAAACTCCAAGTCAGCTGATTTATGTTTCTTTTTTCTTTTTTGAACTGCAGCAAGGATCAATAAAAACAATGGAATGACTGTTTGAATCAAAACTCCATAATAAGGGAAAACTTTCTCGTTATATCGGCCCATCTCCATCGTACTTGGAAGTGACCAAACGCTAAACTCTACAACCAAAATTGCTATCGGCCATATTATCTGCCTGTAGTCTTTAAGGTTCAGCCATTGTGCAGTCCCTAAAGTCACCGCATAATAAAACACAGAAATTTTAACAAATGCCCCTAATATCCAAACTGCCATTATTATAGATTCAAATTGTTCAAAAAAATGAGCGAAACTAATGTAACGCCCTGCTATCATTAAAGGATAAACCTTAGAGGATGTCGTTAGTCCTAACACTAATAAAACAGCAAGATTTACAATGACTAATGTGATCATAACGACTAGAACTATTATCATCCCATACTTTGTTCCATTTTTTTCATCTGTTAAATAAGGGAGAAAGAAAATGATAAGAAAAAATTCCGTGAACCAGCCTCCCGGCACGACTGCTCCCTTAAGTGGAGGCATGATTCCCTCCTCTAATATAGGAAATATGTTGCCAATTTCAAAATCTGGACTCAATAAGAGGAGCAAGAGGAGGAGAGGAAATACAAAAATAGGGAAAAATAATTGAGAAACCCGCGCCAAAACTTCTAGTCCCCCATACACGACGATGGCACAAAGAAGGACCATCGATATTGAAACTAGACTAATCGGAGTTTTAAACAAAAAAGAGCCAACGATAAAATCACTGTAATCTCTGACAATTTGTCCTGTTGATTGGATATAAAAAAGCAAGACGAAGAAGCTGAGAATTTTACCTGGAATCCTGCCAATGATCTGTTCACTAAATTGAATCACTGTTTGTTTAGGATGAAGTTTATGCAAAGCACAAGCAATATAAACAGTTACGAACCCAAAAATTGAGGCGAAAATAGGAGATAGCCATGAATCCTGGTTGGCAAACTTCGCAGTGATACTTGGCACAGAGAGAATGGCAGTAGCCACAATTGTTGGATACATCATCATTACCATCTGGAGGGCTGAAATTTTACCTTTCTCCATTATTTTTCTCCTTTCCTTTGCACATAGTAAGGCTATTTTTCTCATTGTTTCGTCAAATCTAAAGATTATTCTAAGCATCTTCTCTTAAAAATTGTTGTCTAAGTGAAAAGGCAATTATTTAAATAACTCAGCAGAGCTTTTACTTTTCTAACATTTGTCCAAAAGGCTCAAAAATGGCTGAAATCCATGAAGTAGGACCACTGATACGTGGAAGATCGAACATGGATAACAACCAACCAATGAATAGGAGTGAAAAAAATACACCTTTGTCCTTTTTAGATGCTTGCTTCAGCTTAGGCCAGTGAAAAAAAATAATGACAATAATAATTAATGTCGTAGCAAAAAAGCTTCCCCACTTCACTCTCCTCTCACCTTTCTCTCATTTTTTTCCGATTTATTGATCGATCCTAGCCTACGAATATGAGCATCTACATCAATATTTACTTTTACTTTAGGAAACAATTGATCCCAACGATTTTTAGCACGACTCCACTGTTTTGGATATTTATGATGAAATTCCTTAGCGAATCCAATAACATCTGCATTCAGGTCCTTTTGCGCTTTCTTGATTGCTAATTCTATACGTTTTTTTATAGCATCTCCATATGCCTTTTCTGCAATTTTTAATGCTTTTGGATTGGAGAGGTCTAAATTTGTTCGGTTTTGTACGATCGATCCTTCTGTTTCAATCTTTACATTCATTTTCCATTCTTCCCCTTGAATTTGCGGCATCAACTTAATATGGACCAATACTGGGTTTAAAGACAAATCCTCTTTTTCACCTTTGGGTTTAATGGTAACTGTATATTCTTTTATTTCTTCTCTTATCCATAATAACCCTCGTGTTGTCTTCTCAGATATCTTTCCAACCATTCGATCTTTTTTTAACACAGCTGTGCCATACACATGTGGAAACTGAGTAGACTTCTCTGGCCCTTTCTCTGTTGAAATTTCAACGTACGGAAGAGCAGCAGCTTGAGCTTCACTAATTATCATCTCATTTAAGTTTTGTAAGGTGGTTTTCATCCCAACTCGTAAATCCACTTGAGCCCGAACTGTTTCTGCTGTAAAGCGTTCGAGACGAGATTGCAATTCGATAACATTTTTAGCTTCACCTTGACTGACAAACATATAAGCCCTTTCTCTTGGTTGAGGATGACGGAGTAGAAAATCCAAATGATCCTGTATTCCCTCCCTAGCTGCTTCTTCTCCAAATATAAAAACTTTGCATTGGCCCCAAAAAATTTTACGTGGTATTTCCCCTTGCAGCTTAGATAATGCATCAGCAATATTAGAGCCTTTCTGTGATGAAACCAAGGTGATCGCTCCCCCTCCTTGCCCCCCTTGCCCTCCCTGACTTCCTCCACTGCTTAAAGCCTTTGGAATGAAAATTTGGAGGGAGAGCTCGATTTGATCGTCCTCTTTCTTGTCAATTGCTGTTGCTGTGACAATGGCAATATCATTAACTTCTACTCGATCCCAGCAGCCACTTAATAAAAGAAGGACTCCGCTTAAGGAGAGTACAAGAAGGATGCTTTTTATAAATTTACTCAGTTTTTTCGTCTCCATCATTGTCGTTCCCCTTTATCCCTTATCCTCCAGTTTCACCGCCTTTTTTTGGATTTGGTCCCTGTCCAGAAGATTGACGGTATAAATTAGCCTCACCAGTTAAACGAGGACGTGTATTCATTTTCCACAAGGGTGATCTCCAAAGCATATCCTTAAGTTCCCGGCCTTTTAGCGGTGCAAGTGGAGCTAAATATGGCTCACCGAAGGAACGTAAACAGCATAAGTGAATCGCTAAAGCGATGATACCCATCACGATGCCAAGCAGTCCAAAAACACCAGCAAGTAGAATCATCGGGAAGCGAAGCATTCGAATTGCAATTCCAGCAACATACCGGGGGATCATAAAAGAAGCAATCCCTGTAATCGCTACCACAATGACCATCGGTGCGGAAACTAACCCGGCTTGAACAGCTGCCTGTCCAATGACAAGTGCTCCAACAATACTAACTGCAGATCCAATTTGTTTTGGCAACCTGACTCCAGCCTCACGTAATGCCTCAAATGTAATTTCCATCATCAGCGCTTCAACTATTGCTGGAAAAGGCACTGATTCTCTAGAAGCCGCAATACTAAGTAACAATGCCGATGGTACCATCTCTTGATGGAATGTAGTAACAGCTACATAAAGTGAAGGAAGCAAAAGTGAAGCTCCCAAAAAAATATAACGTAACCAGCGAATCATTGTTCCAACCATGTAGCTTTGATAATAATCCTCCTGTGCTTGAAGCAATGAAAAGAACGAAATAGGAGCAACTAAAGAAAACGGAGTTCCTTCAACTAAAATAACTACACGCCCCTCCAGTAAATAAGAGCAAGCGATATCTGGGCGTTCTGTAGAAAGAATTTGAGGAAATGGAGAATACGGACTATCCTCAATCATTTCCTCAATGTATTCACTTTCGAGAATGCCATCTATTTCAATTCGTTTTAGCCGATTGGTCACTTCATCAATTAGAGTCTTATTTGCAACCCCATCAATATACGCTAGTACGACAGTCGTCCTCGTATAGCTTCCAATTTTCATAGATTGTATTTTAAGTGCAGGACTTTTTATTATTCTTCGCAATTGAGAAGTACTGACGGAAAGAGATTCATTAAACCCTTCTCGTGGTCCTCTAATCCCTGATTCTGCCACTGGCTCTTCTATGCTTCGCTTTTCCCATTTTGCTAGCCCTAATGAGATGCCTTCATTCTCGTCTTCAATTAGCAGAATAGGATTACCGGTTGAAATTGATTCGATACAGTCCGCAATTAGGCTTACCTTTTTTACTTTTGAAACCCGCATTTTCTTTTCAAGAAAATCATTAAGAGATATTAAACTAAGTTCTACCTCCTCCATTAATGGAGAAAGTACATATTCTTCTATTGCTTCAACATTTGAAATTCCCTCGATATAAATAATCATTGCTCGTTTTTTTCCAAACAAAGAAAAGGAACGAAATACCACATCTGAGCAGTTATTATATATGGAACGAAAGGTTGAAATATTTTCATCAAAGGTAGTTAGTGGATCCTGTGGCTTAGACTCTTGTTGAACATTCTTCTTTCGAACCATCTTTTCTTTCTTTTTCTTTAATAACTTACTTACATTCCGTATCAAGCAAGCCACCTCATCCATTCCAGACTGTTCAATCCTTTTTATCATG
Organism: Heyndrickxia sporothermodurans; assembly: GCA_018333075.1. GTDB lineage: Bacteria > Bacillota > Bacilli > Bacillales > Bacillaceae_C > Heyndrickxia > Heyndrickxia sporothermodurans_A. Next base: position 11,127 of record BORH01000017.1, read on the forward strand.
CTTCAAAATGAGTATTTTATACAGTACATCCTTAAATTCACATGAATAATCAAAAGCGCATTGGGTATGTGACTAGGACTTTTCTGGAAAGAGAGAGCATCCAAAATAACATATTTTTCATGGTATATGGAAAAGATAATAAAAATAAAAGGAATTTGGAGAATAAGCATGCCATATATTTTGTTCTATATTACTTTTGCAATTATCATTATTTTTTTCATCATATTTTTATTTTTATTGTTTGCTTGGCGTTGGCTGATAAAAAGAATCGTTCAACAAACAGGAAAAATTATTTTAAGTGATAGCTATCAAGAAAATATTATTGAGTTATTACCTGGAATAAGGCATATAGGGGTTCAAAATGTTATTGAAAATAGTTTACGTGCAGAAACAGGGGATGTCCTTCATCGCCCACTAGGTTCATCTAAGAAGTGGCCTCATTTAGATCCACTTACATTTATCCCAGCGCAAACCTCACCATTTCCAGTCGATGGAGAAGAAGATGTAGATGTTAAGGTCACGATAGGGCCAAAGGCAAAAAAACCTTTGGAACTTAAAATTCCCTTGATTATTAGTGCAATGGCTTATGGAATCGCGTTAAGTGAAGAAGTTCGTCTCTCTTTAGCAAAGGCAGCAAAGAATACAGGTACAGCGCTTAATTCAGGTGAAGGTGGTATTCTTCCTGAAGAATTAGATACAGCAGGAAATTATATTTTGCAATTTTCTAAGACTGAATGGTCAAAGGAAGAGGAAGTGATAAAACGGGCAAATATGATAGAAATTAAGTTTGGACAAGGAGCATTATTCGGGATGGGTGGAAAGATTTCTCCCCAAAATTTATCTGGACGTGCTAGACAAATTATGGGACTGAAGGAAAATGAAGATGCTGTTATCTATGAGAACTTTTTTGAAAATCAGACGCTAAAGGATGTAAAAGAGCTAGTAGATGAGCTTCGGAAAATGACAGGTGGGGTCCCAATTGGAGTCAAAATGGGGGCAGGAGGGAAAATTGAAGAGGATATTGACCACCTAATTGAGCTTGGTGTCGATTATATAGCTATTGACGGTGGGCAGGCAGCTACTCATGGAGCTCCACCTATTTTATCAGATGATTTTGGGATTCCGACATTGCATGCCATAGTCCGTGCTGCTAATCACTTAAAAAAAAGAAATGTCAAAGAAGATATTAGTTTAATTGCTTCCGGAGGACTTTTCGTCCCTGGACACTTTCTAAAGGTTTTGGCGCTTGGAGCAGATGCTGTTTATTTAGGGTCCACCATGCTATTTACAGTTTCCCACAGTCAATCAGTTATGGCTCTACCTTTTGAACCACCGACACAAATGGTTTGGAACCAAGGAAAATTTAAGGATCAATTTAATAGTGAAAAAGGAGCGGAAACAGCAGAAAAATTCCTCACTGCTAGTATTGAAGAAATGAAGGTAGCATTAAGAGCAATGGGAAAGTATTCGTTAAAAGAACTGTCAAAGAACGATCTCGTTTCCTATGACGAAACAACCGCACGTATGATTGGGATTCCGTATACCTTTCAACCTTGGGAAAATACCGAAAATTAAAGTGGGAGTCACTATTTAAAAATACTTCCCACTTTAGTGTATCTATGAACAAACATAGCAATCTCTATTTCCCTGAAAAACCTTTTTCTAGCAAAGCCTTGGAGTCATTCCATACATCATCCTTTGTTGAATGTAACACGACAGCAATCATATGTTTCCTATTTCTTGATGCTGATGAAACTAAGCAATATCCTGCTTCATCTGTAAAACCAGTCTTAATCCCATTTGCACCTTCAAAATAGTTTTCACTATTACGGTTTACCAGCTCATTACGGTTATAAAAAGTAAAGGTAGAGCCTTTATAACTCTCCTCACTTACAACTTTCCTAAATTCAGCATTCTTCCTAGCCTCACGAGCAATGATAGCTAAATCCTTTGCTGTTGAATAATGATTAGCTTGATGGAGACCATGAGGATTAACAAAGTGAGAGTGCTTCGCCCCTAATTTTACAGCTTGCTTATTCATTAATTCAGCAAAGTATTTTAACGCTTGATCTGTAGGCATATTGGCTTGGCGGCTATCCTTTCTTGCAATGTATACGGCAATGGTTCTTGCCGCATCATTTCCTGAAGGAAGTAGCATCGCTCGTAATAATACGTTAAGTGGTAAAACCTGCCCCTGCTTTAATCCAGCAGAGCTCTCCTCAGACTCCCTTATATGAACTTCATCACCTACAGGCACTAAATCATTTACTTTTCCTTTTTTTAAAGCTATTAAGGCAGTTAGAATTTTTGTCGTGCTGGCTGGATATAATCGCTTATTCCCATTTTTAGAATAAAGAATTTTCCCGCTTTCCTCATCCATTAGTACTCCTGCCTCTCCTTTGATTATCTTCTTATCAGAGAATGGATTGATCGACTTTACCTCACTAAACAGTTTCTTCATGGATTCCGGATTCTTATATAAAAAACCACTTAAAAATAAGATAAGGCATAATAAAATAAACTTTTTCACCTAAAACTCCCCTTTTTCAGACCTTTCCATAAATGTAATCGATCTTGTTTAAGCAGAGTGTAAATATTTCTTAAATCTTTCTTAAGAAAGCTTATATATAAAGAAAAATCACCTATTTAATATAGGCGATTTGGTTTAATGGTAAAGTAATAGTAAACTTTGTTTCGTATTCATTGCTTGTAGCCTCGATATGACCACCGTGTTGTTCCACAATACTTTTAGTTATAGCTAGACCTAAACCAGACCCACCAGTATTTAGTGAACGTGACTTTTCTACACGATAAAAACGGTCAAAAATATGAGGAAGATCGATAGCAGGAATGGGTTCCCCATAATTCACAACCTCAACAATAGCAAGTTCTTCTTCTCTTTTTGCTCGTAATAGAATTTTCTTCCCTTCTTTACCGTATTTCATCCCATTTGATATTAAATTTTCAAATACCCTTACTAGCTTATCAGGATCAGCTTTTATCATAATATTTTCATCAGGAGCGATAATTTGCACTTCCATATTTTCCTCTTCCAAAATAGGTATAAATTGGGAAGTGATTTGAGATAAAAGCTGAATGAGATCTATCTCGATTTTCTCTAATCGAAGTGATCCAAAATTTACGCGAGTATATTCAAATAAATCACTAACCATCCTCTCAAGATTAATAGCTTTTTCGTATGCAATATTTACATAATATCGGAGCTCGACCTCATCTTTATATCGATCCTCCTCAATTAAACGTAAATAGCCCATAATTGAGGTTAGCGGGGTACGTAAATCATGAGAAACATTCGTAATTAATTCATTTTTAGCTTGAACTGCATGACGTTCCTCTTGAATAGAGCGATGGAGCTGTTCAGAAATCCGATTAACATTCCCAGCCATTTCACCTAGTTCATTGTTGGTGTAAACTGGAACTTGAAAATCAAATTCTCCTTCTGATATTTTTTTTGTCCCAATCAATACTTTGTTAAAGTCCTTTCCCCACCCTCTACTAAGAATCAGAACAAACAAAATGAACAAAAGTAAAAAGATAATAATAGCTAAATATGGGTATCCAATCCTTTGATCAAAAAGATAAAAGCTATAAAGTATTCGATAAGGAATGACAAACATATTTTTCAGTAAATATAGAACGATAAAAAGGACAACAGAGGAAATGGCTGATAATACAAGACTACTTAATATAAGAAGCATGATTTTCCCTTGTATTTGATTGACTAACTTATTCTTCAATCTTGTAACCTACCCCCCAAACTGTTTTGATCAATTTATACCCTAATTCTTTTTCCAGTTTATCTCTTAAATGGCTGATATGGACCATAACAGTATTATTCGATGCAAAATACTTCTCACCCCATACACGTTCAAACATTTCTTCTGTACTAAATACTCGACCTCGATTGCTCGCAAGTAAATATAAAATATCAAATTCCTTCGCAGTTAACGTAACTGGAATACCATTGTTTAGCACTTGATGTGAGGAACGATTAATTTCAAGGGTATGAATCGTAATGATTTCACCTTCATTAGACTGTTTTTCAACCTTATACTGATAAGATCGACGCAATAAGGATTTTACTCGTGCTATTAACTCTAAAGGGTTAAATGGCTTAATCATATAATCATCTGCCCCGGTCATTAGCCCAAGTACTTTATCCATATCTTCCCCTTTTGCACTTAACATAATAATCGGGACTTGGTTTCTTTCTCTAATTTTGCGACATAATTCAATGCCATCCATTTCAGGCATCATGATATCCAAAATCATTAGATCGACCTGTTCCTGTTTTATTAATTCTAAAGCTTCTACTCCGTTATATGCTTGTAATACATGAAACCCATCATTTTGCAAATAGATGGAAATCAAATTGACAATCTCACGCTCATCATCTACAACTAATATGTTCTTCATGTTAATCTCCATTCATATTAATCCATATTTATTTTTAAGGGGGTAAAAATCATATGATGAATTTAACCAAATGTTTTTATATCATCTTCGACCTAGTTAGCTTAAAGAAAAAGCCCCTATAAGCAAAAGTCTATCAATTTATACAGCAAAACGAAAGTATAAATACACAGTAGTAAACCAATTTATTGGCAATTAAATAAATTAATAACCCCACTTGTACACCTGTACAAATGGGGTTATTAATAAATTATTTATAGGACAAAGCTTACAATAATTGCACTTAAAATACTAACTAATGTTGCTCCATATAGCAGCTTTAATCCAAAACGAGCAACGGTATTTCCTTGTTTTTCACTAAGCCCCTTTACGGCTCCAGCAATAATACCAATGGAGGAAAAATTGGCGAAGGAGACAAGAAAGACAGAAATAATACCAACAGATCGAGGATTTAAGCTCGATTGAATTTTTGTTAAATCAATCATCGCGACAAACTCATTAGTAACAAGCTTTGTAGCCATAATTCCTCCTGCTTTTACCGCCTCAGACCAGGGTATTCCCATAATGAATGCTATTGGGGAGAAAACATATCCAAGTATTTGTTGGAATGAAATTCCGAATATCATATCAAAAACATTATTAATTGCTGCTATTAATGCAACAAAGCCTAGAAGCATCGCTCCAACAATAATGGCTACTTTAAATCCATCAAGAATATACTCTCCAAGCATTTCAAAAAAGCTTTGTTTATCTTCATCTTGAATATCTAAAATATCCTCTTTACTATCTACGGAATAAGGATTGATTATCGATGTAATAATGAATCCTCCAAATAAATTGATAACAAGTGCAGTAACTACATATTTAGGTTCAATCATTGTCATATATGCACCGACGATTGACATTGAAACAGTCGACATCGCTGATGCACATAAAGTATACAGTCGATGAGCAGGAAGATGATCCAATTGTTTTTTTACAGTAATAAATACTTCAGATTGTCCAACCATTGCTGAAGCAACTGCATTGTAAGATTCTAACTTACCCATTCCATTGATTTTACTAAGCAATAATCCTATTCCCTTCATAATAAAAGGCAGGATTCGCAAATATTGAAAGATCCCTATTAATACAGAAATAAATACAATTGGAAGTAAGACCGTTAAGAAAAAAGGTGCTTCACCTTTATTTGCTATTCCACCAAAGACAAAGGTAACTCCTTCACCTGCGTATTCTAATAGCTTTGTAAAGACTTCAGCAAACAATTTAATTAGTACAAGTCCAAATTTCGTATTTAATAAAAGCGCTGCCAAAACAATTTGAATTATAACCATTAAAATAATTGGTTTATAATTAATTTTTTTTCGGTTATTACTTGCCAGCATCGCCAAGACAAAAACGACAATCAAACCGATAATAGAAATAATATACTTCATGTTCTATCCTCCATATTGATGTATGTATTTATTAATGCTCTTTCAAATTAACTTAAAAACTTTTCTAATATATAAACTAGAATAATTACTCACTTTCTTCTACCCACATATTAAAAAGACTTTAGACAAGTCCTTTAAAATTAAAACACAAATATCCCCCTATCACAACTTGCAGATTTTATTTCATATTATACCTAAAAATGTTATTTTAATATACTTTTCTAACTTATTATACTTAGTATGTGAAATTAACCCTGTGAACATGTCCATTTTTTTGAAGGAACTTAACATCATCTTTAATGATCATTCATATGGACTTAATATTTTACATTTATGCTTTAATTAACTTGAAAGGAGAGATGGATTTATGGCATTCGTAGAAACTATACAACCAATTGCTACAGAAATAGTGAAAGGAGCGAATGTGGAAAAAACTCTTGCTAAATATTTTGGCCTTTCGGTTACGAAGGATGAAGTCAAAAATATAAAAAACGCGCTCAATAAGCAGGAGGAAATAAAATTAAATGCTATGATTGAGGAATTATACAATAAACGATGGTCAGATAAAGAACAAATTCTTAAGCGCCTTGAACAGCCCCGCCAAGCGAATATTTTATAATTCTATACATTAAAAAAGCCGCTGCAATTTCTGCAACGGAGTTTTCTCATTTTAATATAAATCGAACATATTAACTTCTTTTCCAAGTTCTTTTAAATAATTAAAGAATTGTCCACGATGATGGAAAGCATGTGTTGTTGTTTCAATAAGCCATTTGGCTTGTGTATGCCCCTCCATATCTTGTGGAAAATAAAAAGGCTTTGTTACTTTTTCTAGTAAGTCCTCTTCTGATAGGGATTTGTAATAACTAGTCAGCTCCGCAAATCCATTATCCATAACTTCACCTAATTTAACAACATCATTTGAATACAGCTCTTTTTCAAGCTGCCGCACATCTTTTTCCGTTTTTTCTTGAGCAATGGCTAAATCAACATAAGGAATCTGTACTAAATGATTTGCTAGCTCTAATAATGTGCGCATTTTTTCATTTGGTTGATAAGGAAAATCCTCTTCTGTTACTTTTTTTAATAACTCCTTTGTTGACCTTACTACTATATATAGCTCTGAAAATAATAACTCGCGTAATTTATCTGTACTCACTTTTTTCACTCCTTTTAATTTTCCCAATCTATTTATTATTCTTTCCCTTTTCAGGATAATCCTTTTATTATAGAAGTGAAAATTTAACAAAACTAAAAAAGCCTTAATCATCAACAATTAAGACTTTTTCATGATTTATTTTTTTGGAGCTTTCATCATTTTAACGGCAAAATATAAAACAATTAATCCAATGGCTATAATCATAGCAGGCTGGACAAATGGTTTTGCAAATTCATGTACTTGATTCCAATTTGAAGAGAGTCTATCACCTAAATAAACAAACAAAATGGACCAAGGAATAACTGCTAAAGTTGTATATATAGTAAATTTTTTTAATGACATTTTGGTAATACCTGCTGGGATGGAAATAGCATGTCGAACAATTGGAATGAATCGCGCAGTAAAAATCACACCAGATCCATATTTATTAAACCACTTTTCTGCAATATCAATATGCTTTTCATGAATAAAGATATATTTCCCATACTTCTTCAAAAACGGTCTGCCACCATAAGCACCAATCCAGTATACAAAGATTTGTGCAATCGTTCCCCCGATGACGCCAGCAATAACGGCACCGACAAAATTAATATGGCCTTGTGAAACTAAATAACCAGCATAGGCTAAAACGATTTCACTTGGGATAATCTCAATCATAAGCCCAATTGCTACTCCAAAATACCCGAGATCTGTTAAAAAGTTTAAAATCGATTGAATAAAATCTCCCATTATTTCCTCCATATACGATTAAAAATCCTTTACTATGAAATAAGAGATTTAATAAAGGATACTGATAGTATAACGTATAACTACTACAATTAGTTTCATAAATTTTATCTTTGCTAATATTGTCATAACTGTTATACGTATAATTACTACTATATTCTAGCTTTTATTTATTTTTTTTAACAGGGGGAAAAAGTGAATTATTTATTAAGAAATAAAAATCTTGCAATTAGAAAAATGGCAGAACTGGACTTTCCATTAATGACGAAATGGTTAAGTGATAAGAACGTTTTAAAGTACTATGGAGACCCAGATCACCCTTTTGATTCTGAAAAGGTAATAAAAAAATATTTACCGAGAGTACAAGGAAAAATCTCCATTATCCCCTGCATCATTGAATATAAACAACAAGAAATTGGATTTATACAATATTATTTGATTTCAAATCAACAACTTAATGATTATGGCTACAAAAATCACAAGCGAACATTTGGAATCGATCAGTTTATTGGAGAAACCGATTATTGGAGTAAAGGAATTGGAACAGATCTTGTCCAAGCAATATTACATTTCTTATTTACGAAATTAAAAGCAGAACGTGTCATTCTTGATCCACATCTCGATAATATAAGAGCCATTCGATGTTATGAAAAATGTGGATTTAAAAAGCTAAAGGAACTTCCCAATCAATTACTTTTAATGGAATGTGTAAAAAAAACCTATAACTAATGATTGCAATATAGGCTCCCATAATATTTTTTTGCATCCATATTTCGATAAAAGTTGTAATATTCTGGAGTTATACTAACCTCAGATCAACCAATACAATTTTTAGGGAGATAATCAATGAATACTTTTAAGTATACTATGTTACTACTTTTAACAACGTTTTTAATGGGTTCTTCTTTTGCTGTAGTGAAAATCGCTTTGCCTTATTCGTCACCACTCTTATTAGCAGGATTACGATTTACACTTGCTGGGTTTTTAATGGCAATCATTATGATTATATTAAAAAGGCAACATCCGCGTTCAGCAACAAATTGGTTGAAACTATTTATTATCGGAGCTTTTCAAACAGCAGGGGTTATGGGATGTATTTTCTTAAGTTTACGAACGGTTACTGCAAGTGAATCATCGATCCTTACTTTTACCAATCCACTACTTGTTATTGTATTTGGTTCAGTTTTTTTAAAAGCTCACTATAAACTTCACCAATGGATCGGTGTTCTTTTCGGATTAGTAGGGGTAAGCATTACATTAGGAGCACAACTTGAATGGAAGATTGGTATTCTTTTTGGAATTCTTTCTGCTGTTTTTTGGGCAGTTTCGACTTTATTGGTTAAAAAATGGGGAGTTCTTTTTGATACATGGGTTCTATCTGCTTATCAAATGCTTTTTGGTGGATTGCTCCTTTTACTGAGCAGCTTCGTTCTTGAACAGCCCTTCTTCATTTTGAACAGGAATTCATTGCTCCTTTTACTATGGCTAAGCATTATGTCTTCTATTGTACAATTTGCCATTTGGTATTATCTTTTACAGAAAAGTGATCCAGGAAAAACGAGTGCATTTTTATTCTTGGCTCCTTTCTTTGGGGTGTTCACTGGCTGGTTATTATTAGAGGAACCCCTATATCCTTCCATAGTCATCGGTGGACTGTTTATTATTATCGGTATTTATTTTGTAAATAGAAATTTCGCACCTAAAAAGCGGCATATAAATAGGACTTTATAAACAATAAAGACATTATCCACTTTTGTAGATAATGTCTTTCCTTTCATATACCTTAGATTAGTTTCTCATCAATCATTGAGGTGTCAATTTCCTCTCCAAACCAATCGTTTATTTTTGCTTTTGCCTTATCTTTTATATCTTGATCGACATGGGTTGCTACTTGAAAGATAGCAGCTCCAAGTGCACCTAAATCATCCATATAACCAATGCCTGGCAAGAAATCAGGAATTAAATCAGTTGGAAGAATAAAATAGCCCAATGCTCCCAAGATGATTGCCTTTGTTTTTACAGGAATACTTGGCTTTTGAAGTGTGTAATACAATAAAAGAACGGCATATACTACTACCCCACCTGCTTTTTTTCCGTATTTTTTGAGCTTGTCCCATAGTTTTTTATCTGAATAATATTTTTCTGATCTACTCATTCTTTTCGTTAATTCGTCTTCATTAATAGACTGTAGCTTATTTTTCATTTCATAAAACTCCTTTAGTTATTATTTTCTACTATATTCATGAATGAGCCTTCCATAAACATTTGAGTAAATCGAATCCACTCTCTTGCGGCATAGGAAAGATATCGATCCTTTCGCCAAATAATTCCTAAATGCCAAGGAATAATTGGTTCAATGAGTGGTATAACCGCTATTTGATTTCTATCCACTTGTCTACAAATCGTTTCAGGAAGCAATGCGATTCCAAGATTAGCTGCTACCATTTCACTTATAAAATCCCATTGTGAGCTTTCATTAATAACATGTGGATGAAAGCCAACACGTACACATTCTGTAATAATTCGCTCATGTAAAGCAAAATCTTTTCTAAATAATATGAATGACTCTTGCTTTAAATCAAGCAGTGTTGCTGAATCCTTTTTACTAAGAGGATGGTTTGGATGTGTAAGAAGCATTAGCCTTTCATTGACAAATGAAAACGTATGAAATTGCTCCTCATTTGTCGGCAAAACAACGACTCCTAAATCTAATGTTCCATTTCCAACGTCTCTTTCTACTTTTTTAGCACCATCTTCAACGAGTTGAACGGTTATGTTAGGGTATTTTTTATGAAATTCCTGAATGATCTTTGGGAAAAAACGAGCCCCTACCATTGGCGGCAAGCCTATTTGAATACTTCCTGTTTTTAATGACATTAAATCATCTAGCTCTAATGATAGATTTTCAAATGATTTGATAATATTTTGAGCCTGAACGAGGATAATCTCACCAGCATCAGTAAGCTTTGCTTGTTTTCCTGTTCGATCAAAAAGAATAACCCCGAGCTCATCTTCTATACTTTTCACCATTTTACTAATGGTTGGCTGTGATACATACAGCTTTTGGGCCGCTTTAGTGAAATTACCTTCGGTTGCAACAGCAACAAAATACTTTAAATGTTGAACGTCCATCCAGTTCGCACCTCTTATAACTTTTTCGAATAGCAATCATTCTATATATTCATTTTACCTATACGTTATCTCGCTGTACACTTTAATAGGAGAAAGGATTTCTCAGTCTACGAGGTGACACAAATGAAGAAACTATTAATCGGAATGATTCAAATTTTGATACTTTGTATCTTTACTTATATCATGGGCGAAATCGCTACCTTCCTGCACCTAAAAATTCCAGGAAGTATTCTAGGATTAGTCCTCTTATTTATTTTATTACAAATGAAAATTGTTAAACTGAAATGGATTGAAATTGGAGGAAATTGGCTGGTTGCCGAACTACTACTCTTTTTTATTCCTTCAGCAGTTGGCATTATCCAGTATAAGCATTTACTGCTAGACAATGGGCTAAAAATTATTGCTGTCATATTTATTAGCTCAACGATTGTCATGATTTGCTCGGGATTATTAGCAGAAAAGATGGCAAAACGGAAGGAGAAGCAATCAAATAATGCTGATACTATTGTACTTCATTCTAACCATTAGTTTGTATTGGGGAGCTAAGTGGGGATACCAAAAAACAAAAAGGGTATATTTTTCTCCATTGCTAATTGCACCTTGTTTAATTATTATCGTGTTGACCATATTTCATGTAAGTTATGCTTCCTATAATGATGGGGCAAAATGGCTGACAAAGCTATTGCAGCCAGCTACAGTGGCACTAGCCATTCCATTGTATCGTTTTTTCCCCATTTTAAAAAAATATTTAAGCGAGATCTTATTTAGTGTCTTCTTTGGCTCAATGATGTCAATTCTTGCTGCGTTTAGTATTTCAGGACTTGTCCATCTAAATAAATCATTAATTACAAGCATTCTTCCGTATTCAATTACAACACCGATTGCCATGGGGGTTTCCTCTAAAATCGGCGGTGTTCCAACAATTACTGCTGTATTTGTCATAATGACAGGAATTATCGGAATGATACTTGGACCATGGATCATTCGCCTGTTCCGCTTCAAAAGCGAGATTGCAAGAGGTGTATTATTAGGCACAAGCTCTCACGGAGCCGGAACTTCAAAAGCCCTTGAAATAAGTCATGCAGCCGGCGCCGTCTCAAGCGTTTGTATGGTCTTAGCCGCCATCATATCCTTTTGTTTTTCCCCATGGATCTATACACATTTCCTACACTAGAGGAGCACAATCGCTCCTCTTTCTTTATGAATAAATTATCACCATCTATCGTTCACTATAAACTACTAGCAAACATAAACTGTCCACCTCAGAAGGAAAATTAGTCGGAATGTCCACGAATGGTGCCTGACACTATGTGAATATCTTCACGATAAGTTAATTCTAAATGAGTGAGTTGTTCTTTAGGGATCCATGCAATTTGGTGTATTAGTTGGTCGGGATCTTGGATGGTTGCTTCTCCTCCGATTATGCGTAGTAAAAAGTAGTGAACTTGTACATCGAAATTGTCGATTACGGTATTTTTCACATAAAGTTTTTCCACGATTTCGGTTTGATAGCCTGTTTCCTCATATACCTCTCTAATACAACATTCTTCTATCGTTTCTCCGCTCTCAAGACCTCCAGAAGGAACGGACCATGTTTTGACCTCTTCAGGCTTTCCCTGTAATACCATTAGTAATTCGTCTTGCTCATTTACACATACTCCTGCCGCTCCAATCCATTGACTCATTTGTTTATGCGCCTTTCAATTGCTTGATATGATGTAAATCATGCTCATACTCACCTTTTACATAGGACTCAAGAGTATGTAATTGCTCTTTAATGGTAAAGGTACGAGATAAATCTTGATTTTGCAGCCTTTCTACTAGTCTTTCCCTTTGTTGGATGGCTGCGTCTACAATTTCTAAAAGTGAAACTCCTGAATGGGCATATGCTTCAGCCTTTTTATTCATCTCTTCAATTTGTTCTGTTGTAATACCAATTAATGCTCCTCCTTCAAGCATAATAGGCAATCTTTCTTCAAAAAAGAATCTATCCCAATACATAATATGGGCAATAATTGCTGCTTTTGACCATTTCCCCTCTGCTATCGGCTGAAAATAATGATCATGCTGATCCGTTTTTACAGCTTCTAAATAATCGATCCACCTTGTTAATTGGTTAATTCTTGCGTCCAAATTTCCCACCCCACAATATGATATTTATCATTTCATCGTTCTTTTTTTTAACTACCACTAAAAATTATTTCATTGCATTACTAAACCTTATAATCGAAAAATCCATACTAGCCTCCATCACTTGATTCCGGATAGGATACAAATTGGGAGTAAATCGCAGTTCGACATGATGATTCAGTATTCTTTTTAATAAATCTCCTACTGGCTCAACCTTTACAGGAATAACCTCTTCGAAAGAAACATAGTAACCAGCGTTCTTGTCGAATAATTCAAATGAGCTTTCTGAAAATGTATACACATACAAATCTGTTTGACGAATACGCTCTAGCCACTTGTTTTCTATAACGATTATTTTATTTACACTTGTATTTCCAAAAAAAGATTGAGCATCCTCCTCAGTCGTCCTATCTGTTTTCCAGTAAATCACTCTTGGACAATCTCGTGGAAAAAAATAATGAATAGCATGATCCTTGTCGATTGCCCAAACTGCTGGTGCTAGACTAGGAAATGATTTAGAAGGTCTAGGCTTAAAAACTTTAATATTCGGTTCTTCACTAAAATGGTAAAACAAATCGACTACCTCCCCCTTTGCTAGTAGAATCATTAAATAAGCAAACTATTACTAAAACTACATAATTCTTATTTCGCTATAAAACAAAAAACTCCTTTATGCGCACCCAAATAAGTAAAACGCAAACGCCTTGCTCATCGACGTACGAGGAAAATTGTAGTACGAGTACTTCGACTGAGGTAAAGTAAACGCGGGTGATTAAAAGGAGAATTGATGCCTACTTATCGTAGGGAGGAGTCCTGAAGTTCGCTAGTCGAAGGCTGCTTGCGCTAGACACATCAGACATCTTTTATAACTTATACTCTTAAAATAATTTATACTTTCTTATCTTTTAAAAAAGATCTATCCCATTCAATGGAATAGATCTAGCGTTGATATAGTTACAGCGGCAAATCCCTCTTTTGAAAAATAAGAATTGCTATTGCATATAGCACGATTCCCACTGCCCCTAATGAAAGCGATACAGGTAAAATATCAGTGGTACCTTTAGCAATTTCTGTTGGACGAAATGCCGAGAAAATAGTTAAATACTTTAACCACTCTAAGTCGGTGCTCATTTTAGCTACAAGATTAAGGGCAAAAAAGATAATAGATAATCCACCTGAAATGGCCATCGCACGTTTTTCATCATTAAATAGACAAGAAAATAAAAATGAGTATCCACTAATAACAAAAAACAAAAGGAAACCCACTATGTTCATTTCAAAAAACCTAGAGTAGTTAATATTTACATCATCTATAATCCATTTCGCCCCAAATAATACTGGAAGAACTGAAAACAAGGTAATGACAAATAAACCTAATACTAAAATAAATCCTTGTGTGATGGCAACTCTTATTCTTGATGTTGAAGTTGAAAGTAAATACGCCATCGATCCTCTATCTACTAGCCTCGCCACCAACTGAGTTGCTGTAACTACACTAAATATTAGTAGAATGATTATATAAAGCAGCCCATAATACTCTCCTGCAAGGAATCCAATTAGTTCATTGGAAATGCCTCCCTCAAATCCAAACGCACTTAAATAATTGGCTGGCATTTGTTCGAATAACTGATTTAATGCATCAGACTTTGCAATCGATGGATAAATCCATATGATGAGCAACATATAAAATGCAGCACCAAATGCATAGCTAACAATACTCTTTCCATTCGTTTTCATCATTGATTTAAATAATGAAGCATTCATCCTTATGCCCTCTCCTTTTCATAATAGTGCATGAAAATTTCCTCTAATGACTGGGAATGAACATCTAAATGATTCACCTTACATTGCGATAAAATATGAATAAAACGATTGTAATCCCCCTGTACTGCTACTTTTAAACGCTGTCCGTCTACACTAAGGATGTCTATTCCAGATTGTTTAATAAGCTCTACATCCTTTTTTGTTTCTACTAAAATAGTAAAAACTTTACGTTGTTTGGCTTGCATGCTAAGAACATCCTCAACAGCAACTATTTTTCCATCCTTAATAATTCCCACTCGGTCACACGTGCGATCAATTTCTTGAAACATATGGGATGACATCAAGATCGTCTTTCCTTTATTTTTTTCTTCTATAATTAATTCAACAAATAAGCTTTGCATTAGAGGATCTAGACCTGAGGTTGGTTCATCCAAAATAAGTATTTGTGGATCATGCATGAATGCTGCGACAATTCCAACCTTTTGCTTCATCCCTTTTGACATTTTTCTAATAGGTGTTTTTACATCAAATTGAAAGCGATCAATGAGTTCATTTCGTTTATTGACATCCTTTAATCCTCGCATCCCGGCAAGTAGTTCAAGAAATTCTAGCCCACTCATCCCATCCAAAAAGGAAATTTCACCCGGAAGATAACCAGTAGACTTATGAATCTCTGAACGATTCTTCCAGCAATCTAACCCATTTATCTTGGCTGATCCTTTCTCAGGCTTCATGAATCCCATCAAATGCCGAATCGTTGTAGATTTACCGGCCCCATTTGGGCCTAGATACCCAAACACTTCCCCTTCCTTCACTTCAAATGTCACGTTAAAAATTCCTTTTCCATTTGAAAACTCTTTTGTTAGCTGCTCGATTTGAATTCCCATTCCCATCGCCTCTTTTAAATGTTTTGAATAAAATTGATTCATTTATTACATAATAATGATTTAGCACATGGAAATCAATAGGTTTTGAATAATTTTTATTGTTCCATTTCAAAATATTTAGTATGCTATATAATGAGGTGAAAGTATGGACGGATACCAACGTAGGACAGAAAAAAAGAAAGAACAAATACGGAATTCTGCTTTTGAACTCTTTAGTATATATGGTGTTGAAAAAGTAAGTATCGCAGAAATTGCTAAAAAAGCAAAAGTCTCTCCTGTTACAATTTATAATTACTTTGGAAGCAAGGAAGATCTTCTAAAGGAAGTACTATCTGATTTTATGAATAAAGAATTAGAAAGTTATCAGGAATTATTAAACTCCGATCTTCCATTTCCTAAAAAGGTTGAAAAAACCATTTTTGAAAAAAGAGAGGCAGCAAAAGCCTTTAATGCTGAATTTCTTAAGAGCATTACTGACCCTTTTCTGAAAGAATTTATTAATGATTTCACAAATAATAAAGCCATTCCAATGCTTATGGACTTAATTGAACAAGGAAGAAAAGAAGGCTATGTAAATAAAAATATTTCAACAGAAGCCATTATTATTTACATTCACACCTTCAGTGAAGCCATTCAACGATCCGAATTATTAACGAATTACAATATAGATATTCTTTTAGATTTAACAAATTTATTCTTCTATGGATTACAAGGGCAATCTATGGAAAAAGAAGCATAAAAAGAGTTCGGCAAAAATCTCACCGAACTCTTTTTATACTTCCATTACTTACTTTCATCCTGCTCCGTCTCATTATAATAATCAACACTATACATAGCACCTTCACTAAGCATTGTATTATCAGCTATATCATATGGATGGGAGTGACCAACCTTGGTCATTGGAGAATTTTTGTGTTTTTTCATCTTAATCCAGGAATCCGCTTTCGTCTTCACATTATTCATCATAACTTTAGCCTTTTGGCGATTGCTCCTTGATGAAAAATACGACAAACCCGCTATACCTAAACCTGCTAAAACAACACGATTTAATTTCACCATCTTATCTTCCTCCTTGTCCATTTTCTTTCTTTTACCCTGTATAAATAGCAATTATGCATATATTACAACTATTTCATAAAGTTTAATATTACTGTTTTATTTTTAACCATATAAATATTTTTTTAAAAAAATAAACTAACTAACTATTAGTAAGTTTACAAAAGGTGTATAATAGATAACAAGTAGGTAAAAAGTTATGCTTGGTTCCATATAGGAGGTGTATCAGTATGGAAAATTCAGGACTTTGTCCAAAATTCGAAAAAGCTTTTCAGCTATTAGGAAAACGTTGGATTGGAGTAATTATCCGCGTTTTAGAAAAACATCCTATGCGTTTTAATGAAATTGCAGAGCAAATTCCACATATAAGTCAAAAAATGCTTTCCGATCGTTTAAAAGAACTTGAAACTGAGAAGATTGTTGTTCGTGATGTGTTCCCTGAAACACCTGTAAGAATCGAGTATCGATTAAGTGAAAAAGGACATGCAATAACCCCAGTTCTTGATGAGGTTCAGCATTGGGCTGATAAATGGGTATCAATGGACGAATGCCATTAATTTACTGCAAATTTACCTTAGCTTTATAAAAGCTAAGGTTTTTTATTTTAATTAAATATAAAATATATATTGACTTACTAAAAGTTAGTAGATATAATAATCATTGTTGATTACAATTATTTTCTAAGGAGGAAACATAATGACTGCATTAGCAAGTCTCGGACTTTTAATTATACGTATTGTTTTAGGGCTAACCTTTGCTGCACACGGAACACAAAAATTATTCGGTTGGTTCGGAGGACACGGTTTAAAAGGTACTGCTGGGTTCTTTGAATCAATTAATGTAAAGCCAGGTGTAGTTATGGCTCTATTAGCAGGATTAGGCGAGTTGTTTGGCGGATTATTATTCGCTATTGGGTTCCTAACTCCTGTTGGTGCACTTCTAATTGTACTTACAATGATTGTAGCCATTGTAAAAGTACATGGACCTAACGGGTATTGGGTAACACAAAATGGTTATGAGTACAACTTCTTAATCATTATTGTTGCTATCGGTATCGCATTTACAGGTGCAGGAAGCTATTCACTTGATTCACTTATTTTTTAAACCAAAGTTAGCTCACCGACTTTAAGTGGTGAGCTTTTTTTATTTTAAAGACAATTTACTACTTGCCCCTTTTTCTCAGTATTACAACTTTGGAATCATTTTCATTACCCCAGCATATAGTAAACCGTATTGAAAATATACAGAAAAAATAGGGGGTTAAAACAATGAATTTAACACTTCACAAACCAAGGTGGTTGGTAGCTATTGCAGCAGCTTTTACATTAGTTGCAGCATTTTTAATTACACCATTTTCACAAGCTTCAGCATCAATCAACTATGGTGAAGAAGTAGCAGCTGTCGCAAAGATATATGAGGGGAAAAAATTCAAAATGGGAGGTACTACTCCTAGCGGATTTGATGCAAGTGGATTTACCCAGTATGTATATAAAACAGCAGCGACAAAAATGAAGATTCCTCGCACAAGTGCTGACCAATACAACGTCGGCAAATCGGTGAAAGCAAACCAATTACAACCTGGGGACTTAGTATTTTATGCGACCGGAGTTAAAAAAGGAAAGGTATCCTTTGTCGCCATCTATGTTGGAAATGGTAAATTCATTGGAGCTACATCTAAAGGTGTTAAAACAGTGAATATGTCCGATAAATATTGGAAAGATCGCTATGTAGGTGCAAAACGAGTTATTAAATAAATACAGTTAAGAAACGGCTCATTGATATGGGCCGTTTTTTCTTTATATTCAACAAATTTCTTATTCTTAAAAAATCCATTGTACTGATTTAATGTAGTTCCTTCAGTATTTGATCAAACGTTTGATTAATTTTCTTAGATGTTGATAAATAAATTTTTTTGTCGTTTTATATAGCTATACTTATTTCAATTTGTATGTTTGGCATTATACTAGTCCTTTGCCGCATCAATATTTTACTTTAAAACGTAATTATTTTTACTATTAAATTAAAAATTGTATTGCATTTAAAAGTAATTTATTTTACTATATAAAGTAACGGAGGTGATAAAAATGGAAAAGTCAGAGAATATTCGATTGAATGTTTCATTATTAAGAAGAAAGGTTCCAAATTTAACGACTGCTGCTCGTTCAGTAGGTTTGCGACCCGCGACCGTATCCAATCTTTGTACAGGTAAAATTCCAATTGGCCGTGCAGAAGTTCGAACATTAGTATTGCTTGCAACCTTAGCTGAATGTAGTTTGGATGAATTGATATTGAGAGGGGATCGAGTTGAAATGATTGAGACTGGGATTAAAACGTTAGATTTATTTGCACCACTTGCAAAAAATGGGACGGTTGGCTTAGTCGCTCGTCCAGGAATGGGGCAATTGGTTATCCTTGCTGAACTGTTTTACCGAATGAAAAAGGATGGATTTACTACAATCCTTCTAATGCCAAAAGAGAATCCTCCTGAATTAAAGGATTTATTAGATTTGGTAGATACTATCACTCATTCAATTGATGAAACCTATGAAAAAATAGCCTCATTCAGAAAACATACGAACCTTGTATTTGCAGCAGATCGTGCTCATGTGGTTACTGGAGAAATCTATCAATTACAAGAACAGCTACAAAATATTGGAGTAGATAATATTACAACCCTACTACTCGACCTCTCAGGTCATGTCGTAGATGAAGAATTACCATATGGTCCGTTAGAGACACTATGGCAATTTGACGCAGATCTTGCAGCACGACATAAATTCCCAGCAGTAAATCCGATTTATTCGACCTCTTCAGTTTTGGAGGGCGCACACCTAGATCAAAACCACCTATTAATTCAACAACGAGCACAGAAATTATTACGCAGATATCGCGAATTACGTTCTTTCGTGCAAGCAAGCGGAAAAGAAAAGCTTCCTACAGGAGAAGTTCAAACCTATAAACGCGGTGAAATCCTCGAAGCCTATTTGACACAACCATTTTATGTTGCAGAAGAATTCACAGGTATTAAAGGAGAGTCTGTAAATTTACATGATACTTTAACTGATGTCCAAAAAATCTTGGATGGGGCATTCGATTCGAAAGATGTAAAGGAATTGGACTTTATCGGCAAGCTATAATCTGATAATCCAGAATGGTGTTCGGGCACTTTTGACCGATGCTCAGGCACTTCCATCCGAATTTCAGGCACTTCCGACCGATGCTCGGGCACTTTCATCTTGATTTCGGACACTTCCGTCTGATACTCGGGCACTTTCTGCGGAATTTCGGGCACTTCCGACCGATGCTCGGCACTTTCATCTTGATTTCGGGAACTTCCGACTGATGCTCGGGCACTTTCATCCGTATTTCGGACACTTCCGACCGATGCTCGGGCACTTTCATCTAGATTTCGGGCACTTCGACCGATGCTCGGCACTTTCATCCGTATTTCGGGCACTTCCGACTGATGCTCGGGCGCTTTCATCCGTATTTCGGGCACTTCTGACCGATTCTCGGGCGCTTTCATCAATATTTCGGACACCCAGACTGATGCTCGGCACTTTCATCCGTATTTCGGACACTTCCGACTGATGCTCGAGCGCTTTCAGCAGAATTTCGGGCACTCGAACTGAATGCTCGTACTCTACTCCTTCATAAAAAAATGCAGATGGCGAATGAATACCATCTGCATTTTTATGATTAATATGCTTTTGCCCAGTAAACCAAATGTTTAGCTTCTCCACCACAGCATACACATGTATCGGATACTTTTTCTCCTTCAAATGGAATACAGCGGGATGTAGCTGAAGTTTCATCTTTAATGAAGTTTTCACAAGCAACATCGCCACACCACATAGCTTTGATGAAGCCTGGTTTGTCTACTAGAATTTGTTTGAATTCATCCATGTTTAAAGCAACGCTTGTTCTTTCTTCGCGATGAGCCTTTGCTTTTTCAAAAAGGTTCTTTTGAATTTCGTCTAGAAGCTCAGTCACTTTTGTTTCTAGTTCAGCCATTGGTACGATAATTTTTTCGCCTGTATCGCGGCGTGCAAGGACGACTTGACCTTTTTCGATATCTTTTGGACCTACTTCTAGGCGAAGAGGAACTCCCTTCATTTCGTACTCATTGAATTTCCAGCCTGGCATTTTATCGCTTGCGTCAATGTCTACTCTTGCAATCTTTTTCAATTGATCGCGGAGTTCATAAGCTTTATCAAGAACCCCTTCTTTATGTTGAGCAATTGGTACAATCATTACTTGTTTTGGTGCAATCTTTGGAGGTACAACGAGACCGCGATTATCTCCATGAACCATAATTAAGGCACCAATTAAACGAGTGGTAATCCCCCATGATGTTTGATGTACTGTTTGAAGCTCACCATTTTTATCAGTATATTGAATACCGAAAGCTTCAGCAAAACCAGTACCTAAATAATGAGATGTTCCTGATTGCAATGCTTTTCCATCATGCATTAAGCTTTCAATCGTTAATGTATGAACAGCTCCAGCGAATTTTTCTTTTTCCGTTTTGCGTCCACGAAGAACAGGGATTGCAAGGTATTGTTCACATACATTTGCGTATACCTCAAGCATTCTATCTGTTTCTTCCTGAGCGTCCTCACTAGTTGCATGACATGTATGACCTTCCTGCCATAAGAATTCGAGTGAGCGTAAAAATGGTCTAGTTGTTTTTTCCCAACGCACTACATTTGCCCATTGGTTATATAGCTTTGGCAGATCACGATATGAATGAATGATGTTTGCATAATGCTCTCCGAAAAGAACTTCAGAGGTAGGGCGGATAACAAGTCGCTCAGTTAGTTCCTCTGAACCGCCATGTGTTACCCATGCAACCTCTGGAGCAAAGCCTTCAATATGATCCTTTTCCTTTTGCAATAAGCTTTCAGGGATAAGCAAAGGCATATAAATATTTTCATGACCTGTCTCTTTAATTTTCCCATCTAGAACATCACGAATATTTTCCCAAATAGCAAATCCATATGGACGAATAATCATTGAGCCTCTAACAGAAGAATAATCAACTAAATCTGCTTTTTTTACTACATCTGTATACCATTGTGCAAAATCGTCTTCCATTGCTGTAATTTCTTCAACAAACTTTTTATCCTTTGCCACAATACATCTTCCCTTCCTAATTAAATAAAACGCAAAAAAGCCCCGATCCCAAAAAGGGACCGAGGCCTGGTGGTACCACCCTTATTTACAGCATTTGCTGTACACTCTTTACTGATAACGGTCAAGATGACCGCTCGTATCTTATTTCGATACAGAACTCCAAGGCAGGTTCAAATGCTGTCTCTGGAAAATTTTCACCAGTCATTTCCTCTCTTGAAGAGACGCAAACATTTTACTAATCCTTATCAACGTTTTTTCTATATAATTTGAAAAAAATATACTAATTTTTTCTCATAAAGTCAAGCAGCGATTAACTATTTTTTCTTAAGCAATTTTAATTTTTCATTTTTCACATCTAAAATATCCAATAAGAAAACAAAAACTGGAATCCCT
The DNA here is from genome assembly GCA_018333075.1 of Heyndrickxia sporothermodurans. GTDB lineage: Bacteria > Bacillota > Bacilli > Bacillales > Bacillaceae_C > Heyndrickxia > Heyndrickxia sporothermodurans_A. The sequence goes on from BORH01000017.1 coordinate 33,380, forward strand.
AAAATAAGTCCCCACACGCCAAAGAAGTGTTCAGAAAAGATTAATACGATAAAAGTATAAAACACAGGCAAATTCGTTTTCGAGGACATTAGTTTAGGATTTAGTACATAAGCTTCGATTGCATGAACTACTGCTACAATAATAACTATCCATAGCACTTGGACAAAGCCGCCTATGCTATATGCGATAAAGCATAGTGGTATCAATGATATAATGACCCCGGCAACAGGAATGAGTCCAAGGAAGAAAACCATAATTGCCAACCCAAATAACTGTGGAAATCCCATAATAGAAAGAGCAATTGTAGTAAGGACTGTGTTCACTATCGCAATAATAAATTGTGCTTCGATTACCTTTCCGAAGGTAGCTACAAATTTTTTGCTAAAAAATTCAATCTCGTCATAGAAAGGACCTACTTTACTATCTTTGAACTTCTTAGTGAATTCAATAAGCCTTTCTTTTTCTAACAAATAGAAAATGCTTAAAATAAGTGCTAGAAATATTCCTAGGCTCAATCTACCGAAGTTTGTAAAATACCCAAGCAGGAACGTAAATCCTTGCTTTAGGAAATTGGTAATTTCGTTTTGATTTTCTATCTTTTTCACTATGTAATCAATTACAACGTTATCACGTGGCTGTGTATAGAATTCAATTAATTGTTTAACTAATTGCGTAGTCTCATTAATTAATACCGGTAAATATTTGACAATCCCTAAGGACAGTAATCCAACAATAGAAACATAAAGAATAACTACTGTTAGCTTTCGATTAATATGTAATCGTCTAGACACAAATTCTGAAAGACGGTCCATTAAGAAAGCAAATATAAACGTTAGCAGTATCATATTCATCATGCTTCTTAAAAAATATAAGATAAGAGCAATCAGGGCGAATATAATGAAACGTTTTACTCCTTTTTTTTGAAAAAAACTGCTAACAAACTCTGCCATCCGTCGTTTTCCTCCTAAATCTCGAATTTTGTCTATACTTCACCTCACCATATTACTTCATTTTCTCATACTTTCATACTAAATAATCTAAAAAATATAAGATTTTTTTTAAAAATTTTATGTTTCATATAAATTGTCTAATTCCTTTTCTCATTAATAATTTCAGCTAATGCCTGTTTTATATCAGGATAGAGAAATTCAAACCCATTTTCTAACGCTTTTTTCGGGGTGACATATTGTCCTTTTAATAGCATTGAACTCATTTCCCCTAGTGCTAATTTCATAGCCCAGCTTGGAACAGGAAGCCAATGTGGTGAGAGCTTAACCGTGGAAATGCTTTTTCCAAACTCCTTCATTCGCACTGGATTTGGAGCGGTTATATTTAATGCCCCTACAATCTGTTCTTCCTTAATGATGAATTCGAATAAGCGAACAACATCCTCTACGTGTACCCATGATACCCATTGCCTTCCATTTCCAATCGTCCCGCCGATTCGTAAACGATATGGCAAAAGCATGAGTGGCAGTGCTCCTTGATTGCCTAACACGAGACCTAAACGTGCAAAAACCGTTCGTACCCCTACTTGAATTGCCTTTGCCGCTTCTTCCTCCCACCACTTCACAACCATTGCTAAAAAATCATCAGCTTCCGTTTTATCTGATTCTGTGAAAATCTGTATCTCTGACATACCGTAATAGCCAATGGCTGATGCATTAATTAGCACCTTAGGCTTACAATCTAGTTTGCCAATGATTCGGATCAATTCCTTTGTTGAGCTTATTCGACTTTCAAGAATTTTTCTCTTTTTTTCTTTTGTCCAGCGTATCCCATTAATAGATTCGCCCGCTAAATTCACAATAGCAGCAACATCTGTCAATTCTTTTTCTGGCTTACTGTTTTCATTAAGCCACTCAATTGCTCTTAGCTGAGTTGTTTGTTCTATTTTTTTAGGATTCCTAGTTAAGATTGTCACTTGATGGTTTTGTTTTATTAAATATTTTTGTAATTGTTGCCCAACAAACCCGCTTCCACCCGCTATGACAATATGCATAAATCATCACCTATTTTTTTAGAATTCATTTATAAAAACCTTCGAATATTAAAATTCGAAGGTTTAAAGGAATTAAGCACTCGCTGGAGTTTGCATATTTTTATTGTTTTGCTTAAACACAAACTGAAGGACAATCATTCCAGCAAAAATACAAATTCCAATAATATCAGATATTCCTTCTGGATATATCAGTAATAATCCTCCTACTAAAGACAAAAGCCTCTCAAAAACATTTAGCTTTCTATACCAAAATCCAATTAGACAGCCACCAATCGCAATCATTCCACAAAATGCTGTAATTATCACCCAAACTAAATTTAAAAATGTCGTATCTATCATTAATAATTCAGGAGATAAAACGAACATATAAGGAATAATAAAGGCTGCAATCGCAAGTTTCGATGAAATAACGCCGGTTCGTATCGGTTCTCCACCAGATATTCCTGAAGCAGCAAAAGCAGCAAGGGCAACAGGTGGAGTAATATCAGCAACAATACCGAAATAGAATACAAACATATGTGCAGCTAGCTCCGGAACCTGTAATGCGATAATCGCTGGCGCAGCAATCGTTGATGTTATTACATAGTTTGCTGTAGTCGGTGAACCCATTCCTAAAATTAACGAAGTAACCATCGTAAAGAATAGGGTAAGCAGTAGCTTTTCATCTGCGAGATCCACTAGTCCATTCGCTAATTTCAATCCTAATCCTGTTTTTGTTACAACTCCAACAATGATACCTGCACATGCAGTAGCGGCTGCTACAGATAATGCGGATTTGGCTCCTTCTGCTAAAGCAATAATAGCATCCTTAACCCCTATTCTCGTTTCCTTTCTGAATGCGCTCACAATAATTGTGGATACAATAGACCACAATGCTGCTCTCATGATACTCATTCCACTAAATAGCAAAATTACAACGACTAAAATTGGAATCAATAAATATATCTTTTTCCATACTTCTTTTCGATCAGGCATTTCTTCATCTGTTAGACCTTTTAACCCTGTACGTTTTGCCTCTAAATGAGTCATAATCCAAATGCCGGCAAAATATAAAATAGCTGGGATGGCAGCTGCCTTTGCGATTTTCCAATAGGTCATACCTGGGATAAAATCTACCATTAAAAATGCTGCTGCACCCATTATCGGTGGCATAATTTGGCCACCTGTTGAAGCAGCCGCCTCAACAGCTCCCGCAAATTCTTTCCGATAGCCTAATTTTTTCATCATTGGAATAGTAAAAGATCCAGATGTAACTACATTTGATACAGAGCTTCCACTAATGGTTCCTTGAAGAGCACTGGAAAATACAGCTACTTTCGCTGGTCCACCAATCCTTTTTCCAGCAATTGAACAAGCTAAGTCATTAAAATATTGCCCAACACCTGTTCTAATTAGAAAAGCACCGAAAAGCAGGAATAAAAATATATAGGTTCCCGACACCTTTAGTGGTGTCCCAAATATCCCTTCAGTCGTAAAGAACATCGTCTTAACAATTGATTCAAGATCTAAGCCCCGATGAATAAAGAACCCTGGCATATAGGGACCAAAGTATGCATAGGCCAAAAAGATAAGAGCAATAATCATGATTGGGAGTCCTACCGCTCTTCGTGTAGCCTCTAAAACTAATATTATTCCAATTAATCCAACCGCAAAATCTAGAGTTGTCATAACTCCTATTCGATTTACAATGGTGTCAAGCATTAGCGGTAAGTATGCACCTACACCTACTGAAAGCACAGCTAATATTAAATCATACCATGCTACACTAAATTTCTTTTTAGATTTTTTCCTGGCTGGAAAGAGTAAAAATATTAATGCTAAAGCAAATCCAAGATGAATGGATAATAGCTTTTGAATAGGAAGGACTCGAAAAAGAGAAAAATAGATTTGAAAGATAGAAAAGGCGATTAACCCAATAAATACGATCCATTTAAAACCACCTTTTAATTTTCTTGTTGCGGATTCTGGATCATATTGTTCTAATAGCTTTTGTTGTTCTTCCTCTGATATCGTTTTAACTTGTTCATTTACCAACAATATTCACTCCTTTCAAAAGTTGAAGAAGAGATAGCTTCTTTACTTGAATCGTTATAAAAGTACCTGGAGTAATAAAATTTTTAAATGGATATACTTTATTTTTATATATAAGCCGATGATTCGCGATAACTTGGCCCGTACTTAAATGAAATGAAGGAAAGATCCTTTTCATATTTTTAATATAGTAATGACCATTTTCTCGAACAAAGACTTCTCCCTTTTCCGCTTCTGAAGGCATGCCAATGGATGTATCGTCATACATTAATTCAATTTGTTCAATTTGATTATTTTTTAAGATTCGATAGGACTCCTTTACCTCTGAAAGATGGATAGAGTGTGTATATTGAATCTGGAACGTATGATCTTTTTGAATAGGCATATAGGCGAGGATTTCCTTCGAATGAAGCTTTTTACAAATAAGACTTTTTTGAAAAGGAATGACAAAAATAATAGCCAAAATCCCTATAAATAGAGCTACATATAAACTAATTTTTCTCACAAGCATATTTACACCTTTTCCCAATTCACAGAGGTTTACATATACTTTATTTCTTCATGCCAGGATTAAGAAAACCCGGCTAATACCGAGTACTATTAAACATTTCATGAAGGCTCAAAATAGGCTGACCCAAGGGCATCGTGTCACTTTTGAGTCAGCCTCCAGCTTCATTTATTTTGGAGAAATTCCCTTTTCATCAAAGTATTTCTTTGCACCTGGATGTAAATCAATACTCATACCATTTAAGGCATTCTCAGCTTTAATGAATTGAGCCTTTGAATGTTTAATTTTATCTGTATTTTCATAGATAGCTTTTGTTGCCTTGTAAACGACATCTTCCGGTAAATCCTCTCGTACAACTAGCATCGAAAGTACGGCTATGGTTGGAACAGCACTTTTAATTTTATAAGTACCAGAAGGAACCTCATCCTTAATATAGAATGGATATTTCTCAATTAGTGCATCCACTTTATCTGAATCAATTGGTACAATATTTACTTCTTTTGTAGCGGACAAGCCTTCAACAGCACTTGTTGGAGTACCTGCAGTAATAAATGCTACATCAATTGATCCATCTTGAATTCCCTCAGTCGAATCGTCGAAGGAAAGATCACGTACTTTAATATCATCGAACGACATACCATAAGCTTCTAAAATTTGTTCAGCATTGGCTCTTGTACCAGACCCAGCAGCACCTACCGAAACCACTTTCCCCTTTAAATCCTCAACGGATTTGATATCGGATTTAGTTGTCACAATTTGAATGGTTTCTGGATAAAGAGTTCCCATTCCTTTAATGCTATCTATTTTTTTGTCATCAAACATCAATTCACCTTTAGTTGCATAGCTTACGATATCTGTTTGTGTAAAAGCGATATCTGCCCCATTATCCTTTAGAATCGCCATATTTTCAGAGGATGCACCTGATGTAATTACGTCAGCTTTAATTCCTGTTTCATCCTCTATAATTTTCCCCATCATTCCACCTAATGGATAATAAGTTCCCCCTGTACCACCTGTTGCAATAGTTAATAGTTTCACCTTACTATCACCTTTTGCACCGTTTGAAGTTTTCTTCTCGCCACCGCATGCGGCTAATATCATTGACAACAGAACCATAATTGCAGCGCCGAGAAAAAGGCTTCGTTTCTTCATAAAATATCCCCCTTTTAGAAAATTTAACTACATTAACCATTTTATCATTACAATTAACACAATTGTCAAATAAATTTAAATAAACAAAAAGAACCGATTAATCAAAATTATTATTTTATAAAAATTAATATCCTTTTATTACAAAATTATTTCTAGAAAATTCAATTTAATTGTTTTGTAATCTCCTAATCTCTCTTTTTATGCTATAACTATATATACGGCAGAAAGGAGTTGTTTTATGCAAACAATAAGGCGATTGATTGTCCTACTGTTTATCAGTCTGTTGGGGATATCAGCGACAATGGAAGCCCATGCAGAAACAAGCCAGGAAAGCTTACATACAATAAAAAATAAGCTACAACAAAACAAAGAGGCTGTTCAGAAAAAGGAAAATGAAAAAGACGAGTTAAGTAGAGAACTATCAGCATTACAAGAGGAATGGAAGTCGCTTCAAGCTGTCATCTCCAGTAATCAAAAAGAATTAAGTAGATTAGAAGACAAAATAAAAGAAACAAGTGAAGCGATAGAAAAGAAAAAAGAAGAAATTGTTGACCTAGAGGATAAAGTTCTAGCACGAGAAAGTATTATAAAAAAACGTCTTGTTGCACTTCAGGAAAATGATCGCACTAATATTGTTATTGAAACATTACTAAATTCCGAAAGCATTGGTGATTTCTTCAATCGAATAAGTGCTGTTTCCGTATTGTTAAAAGCAGATAATCAAATATTGAATCAGCAGGAAAAGGATCTTCAACAAATTGAAAAAGATAAGAAAGAAATCACTAAACGGGAAGCAGAATTAAATAATGATCGCCAGATGCTAGCTTCTACTCAAGCAAAGCTTGAAACTAGCTTACAAAATAAACAAGTGTCTATTTCAAAGCTCCAATCAAAATATGCATCGATTGAAAATGATATTAAACAATCTAAGAAAAACAATACGAATCTTCAATCCCAATTGAAAACTATACAAACCAATATTAAAAAGGAACAAGCTGCTACAAAAGCAAGAGCAGCGAAAATGGCGAAAATGGCGAAAATGGCTAGCCAGACCAATCATTCAGACCAAACGCAAAGCCATTCCACAAACAAGGTAACTGGTAAAGAATTATATGTCACGGCAACAGCCTATAGTCATGAAGATACGAAAGGAAATATTACAGCGTTAGGCTATGATATTAAGAAAAACCCAAATATGAAATTAATTGCTGTCGACCCCGCTGTTATTCCATTAGGTAAGAAAGTATGGGTAGAAGGATACGGAGTCGCTATCGCTGGTGACACTGGTGGTGCAATTATCGGTCATAAAATCGATGTGCTGAAGCCTTCAAAAAAGGAAGCGATCGCCTGGGGTAGGAAAACAGTTAAAATTATTATTTTAGACTAATTTCTATTCAAAAAGACCTTTACTTTAAACAGTAAAGGTCTTTTTTCTTATTCTTCCACTTTTCTAATTCGAAATAGCTGATAAATGTGAAGCACGACTACTTTTAATACAGCATAGGTTGGAATAATTAAAATCATCCCTAACACACCCGCAAGATTTCCTCCTACTAAAATAAGTAAGATAATCGTTAATGGATGAACATTTAATGTTTTCCCCATTACTTGTGGAGAAACAAGATTACTTTCAATTTGTTGAGCCACAACCATAACAATTACTACGTAAACTGCCATAATTGGATCCTGGAAGAAAGCGACTATAATGGCAGGAGTCGCTGCAATAAACGGTCCTAGAAAAGGGATCACATTTGTTGCCATGCCGAACAAGGCAAGAATCAACGCATAGTCTAAACCGATAATTAAATAACCGATTAACAATAGAATTCCTACAACTGAACTAACAATTAATTGACCTTGAATATAACCACCTAATGCTTTATCCATATCATGAAGAACGGAGCGAATTTCCTTCTCTTTTGATTTTGGGAAGAAGCGCGTTACATTAGGAACAAATCTGTCGCGATCGTTCAACATATAGAAAAGAATAAATGGGACAATCACTAGGGAGAAAATAAAGCCAAATACATTACTTAAAGTCTTGGCTACTATTGCACCAGTAGATAATGCATTTGTTTGTAGCTTTGTAGTGACATTAGCAATGATATCCTTAGCAAATTGCGGAATATACTCCTGATTCTTTTGCCAATAGTCAAAAGCATCCTGTCCAGCCTTCACCATATCAGGTACATTTTCTACTAAACGTTTAAATTGGTCTTGAAGGAGTGGTCCAACTAATTCAACTACGGTCACAATAACCCCTATTAACATTACAAATATCAGCATAATCGCTAATTTTCTAGGAATTTTCCACCCTTCCAACAGCTTAACGATCGGCCTTGCCAAATAATATAGGATTCCTGAAATTAAAAATGGTATAAACAACGTTTGTATGAAAATAACGAGTGGAGTAAATACAAAGCTCACCTGGTTTAGCAGCCAAATGATAATTAAAACAACAATTATCCCAATTCCTAAGTGAAAGAGTTTCTGTTTTATTTTAAACACCTCTATTATTTTTTAGTTTTCTTCTATATTAATCAATTTTCTAAATAGATAAAACCGATTGATAGAAAATCATTACTGATTTACTGCTTAATGTCTAGTATAAAACATATTACGAAAAAGTTTGAACACGAGTTTCATTTTTTAGAAGAAAAAAAGGAGAGAAATAATTCTCACCTTTTTAGTCATGCTCTTAGAAGCCATGATTAACGTTCTGTATCAATAATTGTTAAAAGCTCTTCAACAGGAGTTCTATCTTTTTTTTCTGGTATCGCTTCTGGATAGCCGATATGGATAAATCCAATAATTTTTTCTCCTTGCTCCACACCTATTTTTTCACGAAATTTCGGATCATGAATAAGAGGATTCGTTTTCCAAATCATCCCTACACCTTGCTCCCATGCTGCAAGCTGTAAATTTTGAACCATGGTACAAACGGCTGCAAAATTTTCCTCCCATTGTTTTTGGCGCGGATCTTCCTTCATCACAACGACTAAATGCGATGGAACATTCATTACATATTCCCATTTTTTACGCAGCTCTTCGTTCTTTTTCATAATGGCATCTGCTAATACTTTTTTTCCTTCATCCTTTAAAAGGATAAATCTCCAAGGCTCTCTTAGACCATGATTAGGAGCCCAAACCGCCGTATTTAATAGCTCAACTATAAGATCAGTTGGCACAGGATCCGTTTTAAATTTTTTAATGGATCGACGTTCTTTAATGACCTGTGCAACTGTAGAGTGAGTTTGTTCTTTCAGATTTTCCATGAATTAACCTCCGCTTCTCATAGGTGAAAATGATTCTCATTTTCTTTTATCAATATCATACCGAATCTTCCCTTTTTTTACAATGATTTTTCTTTTTTAATTCTTATTGCTCAAGCGCTAATTTTTTATAGCATTTTACCTCTTGTTTTTTCAAACCAATCAAATAAGAAAAAATACTCATTGTAACAACCAGAGCCATCAAACCAAAAAGCCACTGACCATTCAATTGTTTAAATATCCATCCTCCTGCAATTGGACCGATAAAGTTCCCCAATGATCGAAATTGAGCTGCTCCAAAATAGGTCCCTCTCATCATATCAGGTGCAATACTATCGATAAAAACGCTTGTAGATGGGAATAAAAAGATTTCACCAATTGTAAATAACAGCATGGAAAGGATAAATCCCGCCCAGCCCTGTGAAAAACTAAAACCAATAAATCCAATAACAGAAATACTGCTGCCAAGCATCATAACATGAAGTACTTTCCATTTTTCAACTAGACGACTCAACGGAATTTGCAAAATCACTACTGTGACTGCGTTTATTGATAAGAGAACTGAATAAAGGACAACCCCATTTGTTAATATCTTTTCTAAATGCTGTGGTAAGGTCGATTCCACTTGAGAATATCCAATATTGACCAATATTCCTCCAAGAATGAAATATAATAATGCTTTATCATTAAATACCACACGAAATGCACCTTTAAAGCTCGTTTGCTTTTTACTGCTTTCTCCTTTATTTATTTGGTACTTATTTAAAAGAAGGAATAATACTAATCCGTAAACTAAATAAAATCCTCCAGTTATCTCAAATGTAATGGTTGAAGACGATGCACCAAAAACCGCCCCTAATAATGGCCCCATAGCCGCACCAATATTTATTGCTGTATATCGCATGGAAAATACTCGAAGTCGTCTCTCCTTAACCGTAACATCAGACATTAATGCCTGACTAGTAGGCTCAAAGAAGGAGCGACAAATACCGTTTAGTGCATTTAAAAGTAGGAAAGCAATTGGCTTTGTCGCAAACGCAAATCCGATAAAAACGAATGCCCATGTAAAAATAGAACCTAACATCACTACTTTTCTTCCAAAACGATCGGATAAATTTCCTCCAATAAATCCGCCAATTGTACCTGTTAATGGACCAACTCCAATAATAAGTCCGATAATAATTGGATGAATTCCTTCCGTTTTAGATAAATATAAAGCCAAAAATGGCAAAGCCATAAAACTGGCGCCTCTTGCAAACACAGTCCCTGCAAGTAACGTCCAGACGATCGGGTGATATGCTTTTAGGTTTAATTTCTTCACTTTCATTCCTTCTCTCATCTATGCTAGTTATGATTATATAGAAAGAAAATTAAATGAAAATTAGAAAATTTGAAAGTATAGTAATAAGTGGAAATTATACATCATTCTAAAAAAATAAAAACCACAGGCGCTTAACCTGTGGTGAAAACCGAAACTAGAGAGAACTATTTTTTGTCCTTTGTGTCGTCCTCCATAATTCCTCTCATACCTCTTTTAAATTCTCTTAATGTCTCACCTGCAGCCTTACCTAGCTGTGGTAGTTTAGATGGGCCGAAAACTAACAGAGCAACGATAATAATTAACATAATTTCTCCGAAACCTAAGTTACCCATTATTTCATCTCCTAAAGTGGAATCAATATAAAAATCCATTAAAAAATAACAAGACTCATTTATATTGCCTATTTTAATCCTAAATGGGGTCATTTTCAAGTTAGGAAACAGCTTCATTATGAATATATATTGAACTGAACAATTCGAATAACACAGAAAACTAAAGGATTATGAAGAAGATATTCAAATTAAAAACTCTACAAAAAAATGATAAAAAATTCTTCTTTACAAGTGTTTTTGATGGGAGTAATATTTCAATATAAATTATTTCATATCTTTTTTCGCTTAATTCGTAAGAAGCGGGGGAACCACTTTTGTGGCCATTTTTGCCACTTGGGGTGAATCCTTTTTCAAGGTAGGGTTACTCTCATAACCCGAATCCGACAGCTAACCTCGTAAGCGTTGTGAGAGAGGAGTAGACTTGTGCTCGAATACATCGACCACAGAGGACTGCATTCCTCTGTGGTTTTTTGTTGTGCAAATTTTTATATTCGATTCTGGGGGAATCCAAATATGTAGATAAGGCTTATTAAAATATTATTTTTAACAGTGTAATCCATTATTAAAAAGGAAAACTAAATGAAACTAGATTTATAAGGAGAATCTACCTGAAATGTACAGTTCTATTAAACGTTTTTTAATCGGAAGACCTTTAAAATCACACGAGCTTGGTGAACAGAAACTAACTCGGTTAAAGGCGTTGGCGATCTTATCATCGGATGCTTTATCATCAGTGGCCTATGGGACTGAACAAATATTAATCGTTTTAGCCACCGTTAGCACAGTAGCGTTTTGGTATAACATTCCAATTGCTATCGGGGTTCTATTTCTTTTAGCAGCCCTTATCTTATCATATCGACAAATCATCTTTTCCTATCCACAGGGTGGAGGTGCCTATATTGTTTCAAAAGAAAACCTTGGAGAAAATCCAGGTTTAATTGCTGGAGGATCTTTACTAGTAGATTATATCTTAACTGTCGCGGTTAGTATTTCAGCTGGAACCGACGCAATTACTTCAGCCTTTCCAGTTTTACATGACTATACTGTTCCTATTGCCATTATTTTGGTTATTCTTATTACGATATTAAATTTACGCGGTTTAACGGAATCAGCATCCGTTCTTGCTTATCCTGTATATTTATTTGTCTTCGCACTAGTCATGATGATTATCGTTGGTTTATTTAAAATTGCTACTAGTCAAGTATCGCCAAATTTACACCCTGCTTTAGGTACACCCGTGGCAGGAATTTCATTATTCCTATTATTGAGGGCTTTTTCATCCGGATGTTCGGCACTAACAGGAGTCGAGGCTATTTCAAATGCAGTACCCAATTTTAAGAATCCATCCGCAAAAAATGCTGCTGCAACTCTTGCGATGATGGGGACGATTCTTGCCATCCTTTTTACCGGGATTACCCTTCTAGCCTATTGGTTTGGAATAGCTCCTAAAGGAAACGAAACGGTTGTTTCTCAAATTGCTGCTCAAACATTTGGAAGAAATATCTTCTACTACTTTATTCAGGGAACAACAGCTTTAATATTAGTACTTGCTGCAAATACAGGCTTTTCCGCCTTTCCAATGCTGGCCTATAGCCTCGCAAAGGATAAATATATGCCTCGAATGTTTTCGATTCGAGGAGATCGATTAGGCTATTCAAATGGAATCATCTTCTTAAGTATTGCTTCCATTATTCTAATCATCGCCTTTAAAGGGAAAACAGAGCATTTGATTCCTTTGTATGCTGTTGGTGTATTTGTTCCTTTTACACTCTCTCAAACAGGAATGATTGTAAAATGGATAAAACAAAAGCCTGAAGGCTGGATTGTAAAGTTAATGACTAATCTAATTGGTGCATTAATTTCTTTTCTAGTTTTTTCGATTTTAATTGTGACAAAGCTTCATCATGTATGGGCTATTTTCATCTTTTTACCAATAGTTGTATTTATTTTTCATAAAATCAAAAGGCATTATGTAGCAGTTGGTGAACAATTACGTGTTACTAAACATATAACTGAAGAAATTAAAGGAAATGTGTTTATTGTTCCTGTTGCTGGAACAACTACAGTAGTTGAAAGATCGATTAACTATGCAAAATCTCTAACGGATCAGGTAATTGCAGTATATATTGCTTTTGATAAAGAAGATGAGAAGCGGATGGAGCAAAAGTGGAAGGAATTAAATAATGGTGTTAGACTAGTAACCCTGTATTCTTCCTACCGAAGTATTATCTATCCTTTATGTAAATTTTTAGAAACGGTACAGTCTAAAGCATTAGAGAATCATTATATGGTGACTGTCCTTGTGCCACAATTTATTCCGAAAAAAAGATGGCACAATATACTACACAACCAATCAGCTTTATTAATAAGGGCTAAGCTCTTGTGGCAAAAAGACATTGTAGTCTCTACTCTTCCATATAAGTTTAAAAAGTAGCGTGTGGTTGGTAAATATTTTTTTCTGTTGCAAAATCAAAATATTATTCTATAATAGTAACTAATGAAACTAAATATAAAATCCTCATCAAACCGGTGGGGTAGAGGTCGCGGCTATTATTAGTATGACGGACGAGAGACAGTAGAACTTGTTAACTCCGCCTGAAAGGAATAGCTGCCGAAGCTTATCCATCTCTCTGGATGTATGGGCTGGGGCTGTATCCAAATAGGAGCAGAACTGTCACGTTTATCGTTTCCACTTAAACGTGTTGAGCTATCTTCGGAAGGTATGATGCGGGGTATTAACAATGCCGCCTAAATCTGGGTCGGCATTTTTTGTTTCTTCCCCACTCCTTCCAACAATCTTTAAAGGGAGTGTAATATCCACATGCAATCACATCAAGAAACACAGGGATCTCAACAATTACAACGCAAATTAAAATCCCGACATTTATCAATGATTTCACTTGGCGGTACCATTGGAACGGGCTTATTCTTAGCCAGCGGCGGTGCCATCCACACAGCTGGTCCTGGTGGAGTAATCGTTTCATATATACTAATCGGAATTATGGTCTACTTTTTAATGACTAGCCTTGCGGAAATGGCTGCCTATATGCCTGTATCAGGAACCTTCAGTACCTATGCAGCCAAATTTGTAGACCCGTCACTTGGATTTGCACTTGGCTGGAACTACTGGTACAACTGGGCGATTACCATTGCTGCAGAGCTATCTGCTGTGACGATTATTATGAAATTCTGGTTCCCTCATACCCCGTCTTTAATATGGAGCAGCATTTGCTTAGTGATTATGTTTCTATTAAATTATTTATCTGTTAAAGGATTTGGAGAAGCAGAATTTTGGTTTTCACTTATCAAAGTCGTTACAGTAATTGTTTTCATCATTACAGGCTTTTTAATGATCTTTGGAATAATGGGTGGTGAGCCTGTTGGATTTAAAAACTTTACCATTGGTGATGCACCATTCCACGGCGGCTTTATGTCTATGCTCGGTATCTTTATGGCAGCTGGATTCTCCTTCCAAGGAACAGAACTTTTAGGTGTAGCCGCCGGTGAAAGTGATAATCCAGAAAAAAACATTCCAAAAGCTGTGCGCCAAGTATTCTGGCGGATCCTGTTATTTTATATTTTAGCAATTTTAGTAATCGGACTTCTAATTCCTTATACAGATAAAAACTTAGCGACAGAAGACGTTGCCATGAGTCCATTTACTATTATTTTTGATAAGGCTGGTATTGCTTTTGCAGCCTCTGTAATGAATGCCATTATTTTGACAGCTGTACTTTCTGCAGGTAACTCTGGAATGTACGCGTCAACTCGTATGCTTTGGGATCTTGCCCGCGATGGCAAAGCTCCTAAATTTTTAGCAAAATTAAATAAAAATGGCGTTCCGGTAAATGCTTTAATTGTAACAGCTTTGGTTGGAACAGTTGCTTTCTTAGCATCTTTCTTTGGTGATGGAGTTGTTTATGTTTGGCTATTAAACGCTTCTGGTATGTCAGGCTTTATCGCATGGCTTGGTATCGCGATTAGCCATTATCGATTCCGAAAAGCCTATGTTGCACAGGGAAAAGACTTAAATGAATTACCATACCGTTCAAAACTGTTTCCTTTTGGACCCATTTTCGCATTTGTACTCTGTGCCTTTGTTATCTTAGGTCAAAACTACTCTGCCTTTTTGGGAGACCATATTGATTGGACAAGCGTTCTCGTTTCATATATTGGATTGCCATTATTTATTATCGTTTGGCTAAGCTATAAATTTATTAAGAAAACAAAAATTGTTCCACTAGAACAATGTGACTTTAACACAGAGAAGAATTATTAGATCTATGTAAAAAGGAGGTTCCCTTTGAGGGAGCCTCCTTTCTTCTTAAAACTGAACTTTTTCTTCTAAAAAGCTTTTTAATTCCGCAATTGGAAGTCGAGTTTGTTCCATTGTATCACGGTCACGAACAGTTACCATGTGATCTTCTTTGGAATCAAAATCATAGGTAATACAGAACGGTGTTCCAATTTCATCTTGACGACGATAACGTTTACCGATTGATCCTGTTTCATCAAAATCAACCATATAGTGCTTAGCTAAATCAGCAAATATTTCGCGAGCCTCATCAGAAAGCTTTTTCGATAATGGCAAAATTGCCGCCTTAAATGGTGCAAGAGCAGGATGTAAATGCATCACTGTTCTTGATGTTCCGTCCTCTAATGCTTCTTCTTCATAGGAATTGATAAGAAATGCAAGAGTTACACGATCAGCACCAAGTGATGGCTCAATACAATATGGAATATAGCGTTCATTTGTTTCTTGGTCTAAATATGTGAAATCTTCGCCTGAAAATTCCATATGCTGCTTTAAGTCATAATCTGTTCTTGAAGCAATACCCCAAAGCTCGCCCCAGCCAAATGGGAATTTATATTCAAAATCAGTCGTAGCATTACTATAATGTGAAAGCTCATCCTCTGAATGATCACGAAGACGAAGATTATCTTCCTTCATTCCAAGTGATAATAACCACGTCTTAGCATATTCCTTCCAGTAATCGAACCATTGAAGCTCATCACCAGGTTTACAGAAGAATTCTAACTCCATTTGTTCAAATTCACGTGTACGGAATGTGAAGTTACCTGGAGTAATTTCGTTTCGGAAGCTTTTACCGATTTGAGCAATACCGAATGGAAGTTTTTTACGCATTGTTCTTTGGACATTTTTGAAATTCACAAATATCCCCTGTGCTGTTTCTGGGCGTAGAAAGATTTCATTAGTGCTCGTTTCTGTCACACCTTGGAAGGTCTTAAACATTAAGTTAAATTGACGAATTCCAGTAAAATCCTTGCTGCCGCACTCTGGACATGCAATATCATAGTCTTTCATTAGCTCTTCCATTTTTTCAAATGGAAGTCCATCAACGATAATTTCTTCGCCTTTTTCTTCTGCTGCGTTTTCAATTAATTTATCAGCACGATGTCTTGCTTTACATTTTTTACAATCAATCATCGGGTCGTTGAAGTTTCCGATATGTCCAGATGCTTCCCATGTTCTTGGGTTCATCAATATCGCCGAATCAAGTCCTACATTATAAGGAGATTCTTGAATAAACTTTTTAGTCCATGCTTTTTTAATATTATTTTTTAATTCTGTTCCTAATGGACCATAATCCCATGTGTTTGCAAGACCTCCATAGATTTCTGATCCAGGGAAAACAAATCCACGATGCTTGGCATGTGAAACAATTTGCTCCATATTAACTGACATAATCAATCTCTCCTTTTTAAAGAAAATCAAAAAGCTCTCGCTCCCCAGGCTATAAATGCCTGGGGACGAGAGCTATACTCACGCGGTTCCACCCCAGTTGATGTACAAATCGTACATCCACTTTCAAACTGCGACTCCAGATTGCCGTTTCACTAAAAGCTCTTATCAGGCTTACACCGTCCCTGACTCGCTACGCAAAGAGTATTTTTAAGCTACTATCTATCCTTCAATGTCGCTACTATTTTTTAAGATTATATTACATAATGCATGGATAGAAGTCAATGGACGGAATATAACTTCTAACTCTACTATCAAAAAGTAATTTAATATTATTTTTATAGAAAAAGTATTTGACAAATGTTGAATGCAAAAATATAATTACATTATCAACTATAATTTTTATACCTACTTACAATACGTAATCAAAATATTTTATTTTTTTGGAGGTAATACAAATGACTATTTCAAAATGGACAGTAGATGCATTACACAGTGGAATTGATTTTTCAGTAAAACATATGATGGTTTCAAAGGTAAAAGGAGCTTTCCAAAAATTTAATGCGGTTATTGAAGCAGAACCTACAGATTTAACAACTGCTACAATTGATTTTACAATTGACGTAGCAAGCATTGATACTCGTAATAACGATCGTGACAACCATTTACGTTCTGCAGATTTCTTCGATGTAGAACAATTTCCAACAATGACTTTCAAATCAACTAAAATTGAAAAAACAGGTGAGGATGAATACTCAGTAACTGGGGATGTAACTCTTCACGGTGTTACTCGCCAAGAAACGTTCAATGCAACATTTGAGGGCTTAGCAAAAGATCCTATGAGCGGTGCAGAAAAAGTCGGCTTTAGCGCAAATGGAAAAATTAAACGCAGTGATTATGGTTTAACATGGAATGCTGCCCTAGAAACTGGTGGCGTTCTAGTTGGTGATGATATCAAAGTTTCCATTGAAATTGAAGCAGCTAAAGAAGCATAATTCTTTAAGGTGCCTTTTGGCACCTTTTTCTTTTGTCAACTATAGTTTCACAAAAACCACCTATTATTTTCAATATTCTTACAAATTGGAAACAAATCCGTGACATATAGGACATTTGCTTGACGTTCCTATTCAATTTATGTAAAACTATCCATAATTAATATGCTAAAGGTGTGCAAATATGTCTAAATCAAAAAAACAAACTAAAGCTAATCAATCTGGCAGTTCATTTTTCTGGATTGTTCTAATCGTTGCTGTATGTTTATTGGCATTAATTATTGTTCTGAGCAAAATCTCAAGTCCTTCTGAAAAAGATACAAATGCTACATTTGACTATAGCAACCAACCATTTGAAGGGGACAAAGATGCCCCAGTTAAAATTGTTGAATTTGGAGATTATAAATGTCCAATTTGTAAACAGTTTAATGAATCTGTTTATCCTGTCATTCAAAAGGAATTTGTTGATACTGGAAAAGTTCAATTTTATTTCATGAACTTCCCATTTATCAATACGGATTCAACTCGCTCAGCAGAGTTTGCGGAAACGGTATATAAAGAACTAGGGAATGATGTATATTGGAAATTCCATCATCTTCTCTATAACAAGCTGCCTGACGATCAGAAGTATGAGAGAATGGACTACTTTACTACCGATTTCCTAAAGAAAACATTAGCTGAAGTGTCTAGCGATAAAGATGTCAAAAAGGTTGAAGCAGCATTTAATAATAAAGATTATAAAGAGGCATTAGATAAGGATAAATCCTATGTAAATAAGCTTGGGATAGATGCCACTCCTGCCCTATTTATTGATGGGAAGAAATTCGAAGGAAGTTCCTTCAACGAATTTATTGATGAAATAAAAAAAGCGGTTGATAAAAAATAACAAAAACAGGTTAGCAATTGCTAGCCTGTTTTTATTATTCATAATTTCTGTAAAAAAGTAGCATACTAAATTGGTATTTATTTTCTTTTCATTTTCACTAGGGAAACATTTTTAGGAATTTGTAAAAGTCTTTGATACTTATTAAATCAATAGATTCAAACAACTATCTTTCTCTAGACCCACCAATACTACGTTTGTTATGATTACAAAAGACTTTCTTTGATTGGAGTGGTAATTAATGGGGACGAGAGAGTCAATTGCCAAAAAAATCGCATGGATTAGTGTATGGAGTAATATTTTATTAACTTTAGGAAAAATGGTTATTGGCTGGTATTCACATAGTGATGCCGTTTTTGCTGATGGAATTCACTCCGCAGCAGATGTGTTTGCCTCTGTCATTGTACTTTTAGTTATAAAAATAGCGAATAAACCTGCAGATAAAGAACATCCCTACGGACATGGAAAAGCAGAGGTTATTGTTTCTGGTATTGTAGGTATACTGTTATTATTTGTCGCTATTTATATTGTTTATGAAGGAATTACAGGTTTCTTCCATCCAATTGAAACACCAAATATTTTGGCGATGTGGATTGCCATTTTCTCATACATTTTCAAGGAAATCTTATATCGCTCTTCCATGAAGGTAGCAAAAGCACAAAATAGCAAAGCCATTGAGGCGATTGCTTTCGATCATAAAGCAGATATTGTTGCTTCGATAGCTGCAGCTATTGGGGTTTTGTTATCCATCCTTGGGGATAAATTTGGAATTAGCCTTCTACTATATGGAGATAAAGTAGCAAGTATTTTTGTTGCCTTTTTAATTTTTAGAATATCTAAAGAAATGCTTAGTGAAGCTTTTAACATTCTTCTTGAACGTAATATTGATTTAGAGACACTTCAAGATTTTGTAGCAATTATATCTAATTTTCAAGATGTAAAACGAATTGATAAAATACGGGCAAGAGATCACGGCCACTATATACTGGTCGATTTAAGAATTTCCATTGATCATAACAAGACAATTAAGGAAGGTCATGACCTCGCTCGAGAAATTAAACTTGCTTTAATGGATAAATATGATAACATCCAAGAGGTTCTTATTCATTTAAATCCATACTACGCTCAGGTTGAGGAAGAAAAATAAAAACAAGACTTTTTCAGTCTTGTTTTTTTCTTTTATCATTTAGGATCCCATTTAACAATCAACCCACAATGTGTGAGTCCACCACCAAAGCCATATAGAAGTAGTGTATCACCCTCTTTTACCTTCCCTTCTTTTAACCCTAAATGAAGGGCAAGTGGAATGGAAACGGATGATGTATTCCCCATGTATTCCATGCTTGTTAATGTTTGATTTAAGGAAATGCCAGTTTTCTCACATACCGTCTCAATCATTCTTAAATTTGCACTATGTGGAATAAACCAGTTCACTTCGTTTAAGGAGATCTGTGCATTTTTTAATAATTGCTCAATTCCAACAGGCAATGTACGCGCTACCCATTTATACACTTCTCGTCCATTTTGAACCATTTTTCCACTTTTCGATAGTTCCTTTCCAAACATCGTTTCAGAAAAATTCGCGCGGTATACATGCATTCCTCCCTCACCATTCGTTCCTACATGGTGGGCAATGAAGCTTGGATTTTCTTCATCATATTCAACCAAAACAGCTGCTGCACCATCGCCAAAAAGAATACATGTTGATCGATCTTGATAATCAGTTGCTTTTGAGAGAGTTTCAGTTGCTACTACTAAAATTTTCTTATGAAGTCCTGATGTAATCAATCCATTCGCAACATGTAGCGCATAAGTAAAACCTGCACATGTAGCATTTAAATCTATTGCTCCCGTTTGAGGAATTTGAAAATAATCTTGTATTTGACAAGCAACACTTGGAAAAACATAGTCTGGTGTTGTTGTAGATACAATAATAAAATCCACATCCTGCAAACTTTTATTATATGCCTCTTTTAAATTTTCAACTGCTTTAAAAGCAAGTGTTGAGGCAAACTCATTTGGCTCTGTGATACTTCTTTCTTTCATTCCTGTTCTTTGTACAATCCACTCATTATTTGTATCTACAAGCTTTTCTAAATCAGCATTTGTCATTTTTTTATCCGGTACATAGGTTCCTATGGATGTAATTCTTGCTTTCGAATTCAAAAATATTCTCTCCTTTTTTATAACCTTATATTATTATCTAATATTAGTACCAGGTAATAAATTTGTCAAATAATATTTTTGTAAAATTCAAGTAAATTAAAAGGGATTTTTCTTATATATATGGAATGAAAACTATTATTAAACAAAGGGGGTAAATCAATGAGTAGAAATGATCAAGTCAAGCAACTGGTGAATTCTGATGAACATGCGATTTCTGCATGGAAACTGTTTTTTTCATTACCGATTTTATCGTGGGCATTATACGATTTTGCAAATACCATATTTTCTTCGAACATCAACACCATTTTCTTTCCTTTATTTTTAGAGCATGCCATTGGTGGAGATGCAGTTATGAATCAAATTGCAAGTACTTTTATTTCATATGCTAATGCAACAGCTAGCTTTTTTTTAGTTATCTTTTCACCGTTATTTGGAACGACCATTGACCGGACAGGAAAAAAGAAAATTTGGATTATTTGGTTCACACTCATTACAGTGGCAGGTACTCTATCAATGGGAATTTTCGCTTATTATCAATTACCTGGTTTATGGTTTAATTTACCTGTCTCACTCGTTCTCGTTATTATTTCATTTGTCATCGCGAAGTTTTTTTACCATTCAAGTCTTGTTTTCTACGATACGATGATTTCTGATTTAGCAACAAAATCTCAACTTCCTTTAATTTCTGGCTTCGGAGTGGCTGTTGGATATATTGGAACCCTGCTTGGCCTAGGGGTGTATCCTTTTGTCGGAGAGGATCGTTATTATATTGCATTTCTTTTAACAGGTGCATTATTTTTTCTATTTGCACTCCCTCTCTTCTTTTTCACAAAGGAAAAAAAGAAGATTCAGACCGGTGCACCAGGAAGCTTTTTTTCAGGATATAAAGATATCGCAGCTACTTTTAAAGAAATGAAAAAGTACAAAGCTGTATTTACCTTTATGATTTCCTATTTCTTTCTCAATGACGCGATTTCAACTGCTATAGCTATGATGGCCATTTATACAAAAGCTGTCGTAGGCTTTACAACAGGGGAATTCATCTTACTTTACTTAGTATCCACCGTTTCTAGCATTATCGGCTCATTCATCTTTGGATATATCACAAAAGCAGTGGGATCGAAAAAAGCCGTATTATATGTTGGAATATTAATGTGCCTCGCTCTTCTTATCGGCAGTGTGGCTACAGCTAAATCAATGTTCTGGGTTGCTGGAAGCATGTTTGGAATCAGCCTCGGTGCCATGTGGGTCACGTCTCGAACCTATATCGTTGAACTAAGTCCTGAAAATAAACGCGGACAATTTTTCGGATTATTTGCCTTTTCCGGTAAAGTATCCTCCATTATTGGTCCTCTTCTTTACGGATCAATTACGTGGGCATTTGCCAGTTACGGTAATTTAGCTAGTCGAATGGCTATGGGATCCCTAATTATTATGACGTTTATCGGGATATTGGTACTTTTGAGGGTGAAACCTTCGAGGGAGCTACTATAATATTTTCATCTGTTAGCATCGAGACCATTTAGAAAATTCAAATGGTCTTTTTCGTGAAGTTTATCATCTTATTTGGAGCGTTAGCTCATTAATTCCGAGCATGATTCCTCTTTTTGGGCGTTCGTTCCCTTTTTTCGGGCGTTGGACTCTCTTTTTCGGGCGTTAGCCCATTATTTTCGGGCGTCATTCTCTTTTTGGGCGTTCGCTCCCTTTTTTCGGGCGTTGAACTCTCTTTTTTGGGCGTTGAACTCTCTTTTTCGGGCGTTAGCCCATTATTTTCGGGCGTCATTCTCTTTTTGGGCGTTCGTTCCCTTTTTTCGGGCGTTGAACTCTCTTTTTCGGGCGTTAGCCCATTATTTTCGGGCGTCATTCTCTTTTTGGGCGTTCGTTCCCTTGTTTCAGGCGTTGAACTCTCTTTTTCGGGCGTTAGCCCATTAATTCCGGGCATGATTCCTCTCTTTGGGCGTTCGCTCCCTTTTTTCAGGCGTTGAACTCCCTTTTTCGGGCGTTAGCCCATTATTTTCGGGCGTCATTCCTCTTTTTGGGCGTTCGCTCCCTTTTTTCTGGCGTTGAACTCCCTTTTTCGGGCGTTAGCCCATTATTTTCGGGCGTCATTCTCTTTTTGGGCGTTCGTTCCCTTTTTTCAGGCGTTGAACTCTCTTTTTCGGGCGTTAGCCCATTATTTTCGGGCGTCATTCCTCTTTCGGGGCGTTCGCTCCCTTTTTTCGGGCGTTGAACTCTCTTTTTCGGGCATTAGTCCGTTAATTTCGGGCGTTATTCCTCTTTATTAGCGATTACTTACAATTTCGTTGCGTTCTGTTCTATCACAAAATCAAATACGTTTTGTTTAGTAACTTTTTAATAAAATACGATAATTTGAAGGAAATTTTCTTTTCATAGAGAAGATAATCTAGATTAAGTTTATAGGAGTGATTATGTTGATAGTAAAACCTTTAACTATTCCATTTAAGATACTGATGGATTCCGCATTATTAAATCGTCTTCCTCAGCATCATAGTAAGATACGCTTTATAGAGGATGATTTAACAAGACGAAAAGTGGGCTTTCGTGGGGAACAAACTTTACTTTACCATTTAGGTTTTTTAAAAGATGATCATTACCTTATCTTCTTTGATCTTCGCCTACAATTTGAAGAATATTTCTTTCAAATTGACACACTTATACTAACTCCACACTTTATTCTCATTATCGAGGTGAAAAACTTTTCTGGTACTTTAATATTCGAAAAGCATTCTGGCCAGTTTATCCGAATCTATCAAAATAAAGAAGAAAGTTTTCCAAATCCGTTATTTCAAGTTCAAAGACATCACTTCCTTTTAGAAAACTTGTTCAAACAGAAAAATCTACCTACAATACCCATCGAGCATATCGTTGTCATTAGTAATTCCTCTACCTATATTAAGACCCCTTCAGATAATCTACAACTATATGAAAAAGTGCTTCATTCAGAAAAAATTATCCACAAGATAGACCAACTAAGCAGAAAACATAGCCAAATAAAATTAAAGTCTTCATCTTTGAAAAAGATTAGTCAGTTTTTACTTCAAAACCATATTCCTGTTACACCTAGTATACTCGAACTATTTGAAATACAGAGAGAAGAAGTCATTAAAGGAATTCAGTGTTCTTCTTGTAAAAAATTTACGATGATTCGCAAGCACGGAAAATGGAGCTGTCCTTTTTGTCTAGCCCAATCGAAAAACGCTCATGAACAAGCGATCCTTGATTACCTTCTTTTAATTGAACCAACCATTACCAATAAAAAATGTCAGGATTTTATTCTCCTTTCCAATCGAAAAATAGTTACTAACCTCCTAACAGCATTAAATCTTCCCTTCTCCGGTAAGGACAGATATAGAAAATATCACCTCCCTCCCGTCGAATATTTTCAAGATACAATATGACATTTGTCATCTCATTTTCATGACACCCCATACTTATACTGCAATTCCATAATTTATAAAATATAACTATCAGTTACGGAGGTGTTGGAAAATGCAAGAAGTTGTGAGTGTAAAAAATGTAACTAAGTCATTTCATAATAAACAAGCAGTGAAAAATGCTTCATTTTCAATTAAAAAAGGGGAAGTCGTCGCCATTCTTGGTCCGAACGGTGCTGGAAAGACGACTACGATTTCAATGATGCTAGGTTTGTTAAGACCAACATCTGGTGAAATTCAATTATTCAATCAACACCCAAATGAAAAAAAGGTTCGTGAACAAATTGGAATTATGCTTCAAGAAGTAAGTGTTATGCATGGTTTAAAAGTCCGCGAGCTACTAGAATTAGTACGTCAATATTACCCAAATCCGTTATCACTTAAAGAGCTTATATCGTATACAGGTTTAACTGAAGCTGATCTTAAAACCCGTGCTGAAAAATTATCAGGCGGTCAAAAACGTCGATTAAGCTTTGCATTAGCACTAGCCGGAAATCCAGAATTAATTATTTTAGATGAACCGACAGTAGGAATGGATATTACATCACGCAATCGATTTTGGCAAACCATTCAAGAGCTAGCTGCTAAGGGGAAAACAATTATTTTTACTACCCACTATCTTCAAGAAGCAGATGATATTGCCCAAAGAATTATCTTATTTAACAAAGGGAGCATTATTGCGGATGGTACTCCTTCTGAAATAAAAGCTAGACTCACTAATCAATATGTATCATTTCATTCAAATTCAGGAGCTATTAATAAACTATACGGTTATTCTGTTGTTTCACATGTATTCGAAAAAAATAATCGATTCTTTGTTCAAACAGATAACACTGATGCAGTATTAGCCCTATTATTCAAAGAAAACATTGGAGCATACAATATTCAAATTGAACAAGGGAAATTAGAAGAAGCTTTTGAGCAACTGACAACAGAGCACAAGGAGGTTATATAAATGAAATTAATTGGTCTACAATGTAAAGCAGAGATATTAAGAGTTTTACGAAATCCTTATTTCGTCTTTTGGTCCTTACTCATGCCTATCGTGTTTTATTTTATTTTTACAAAGGTGGTAAACACAGATGCTGCTGATCAAGGGCAATGGCAGGCACATTATTTAATGTCTATGACAGCATTCAGCGTAATGGGTTCGTCAATCATGACACTCGGTATTCGCATGGTACAGGAAAAATCACAAGGATGGTCAACATTTATGAGACTAACCCCGCTTCCTGACTCCATTTATTTCTTAGGACAAATGATTGGTCAATCAATCATTCATGTGCTTTCTATTACCGTAATATTTATTGCAGGAGCAATTATTAATGGGGTTTCCTTATCTGCCTTTGAATGGATTATGAGTGGACTTTGGATTTTAATTGGTTCAATACCATTCCTTGCACTTGGTACATTAATTGGTGCAATGAAGAAGGTAGAGACTGCCGCAGGAGTGAGCAATGTTCTATATATGGTTTTAGCCGTTGCAGGTGGAATGTGGATGCCTTTAGAAGTCATGCCAAAGGTCATGCAGTCTATTGGAAAATGGCTTCCTTCTTATAATTTTGGAAATGGAGCCTGGGAAATTGTTCGCGGTCAATTACCTAGTTGGAAAAATATTATAATTTTATTCGGCTATTTGATCATTTTCATGCTACTATCAAAATATGTAAGAAGAAAACAAGAAGCGGTGTGATCATAAATGAAAAAAAGCAAACTTAGAAACATTGAGATATTCCCTAAAAAATACGGTTTCTTTCCGTACATGTTTCTAATCTATCTAAGCTTGCCTATCTTATATATATCCCATCAGACAGGCTTTAAAAGAATATTTGGCTTCGTCTTATTGGGTGTGTTTCTAGTAACCTATCGACAATTATATTGTACGATGCAAAAAAAATCGTATTCTTACTGGCTTGCCATCCAAATGATTATCGTTTTCTATTTTAGTATGGCCTATGATCCAAATCTATTGTTTATGGGATTTTTCCCTGCAAATTTTATCGGCTGGTATAATGACAACAAAAAAATAAAAATTGCTTTACTTTGTTTTACTGTGATCGAGCTTGTACCGGCTTATTATCATGGCTTATTCTTTTCAAAGAGTGCGTTCTATTTTTTACCGTTTCTAGTTATTATGTTTTTATCACCATTTGGCATCCGCTCAATGAACAAACGAATGGAGCTTGAAAAACAGCTGGATCAAGCTAATGAAAAAATTAAAGAGCTAGTAAAGCGGGAGGAACGTACACGAATTGCCCGAGATTTACATGACACACTCGGACACACTCTTTCTCTTATTACTTTAAAAAGTCAGCTTGTTGAAAAATTAACAAAGATCGATCCTGATCGTGCGCAAATGGAGGCTAAAGAAATTCAAAATACCTCTAGATCAGCCTTAAAGCAGGTTCGTGAGCTTGTTTCTAATATGCGTGCCATTACCATTGCGGAAGAGCTTATTCAGGTTCAGGAAATTTTAGAGGCTGCAGGTATCTCATATTATTATCAAGGCTCAACCGAATTAACGGAGATACCTCCACTGTCTCAAAATATTATTAGCATGTGTTTACGTGAAGCAGTAACAAATATCGTCAAGCATAGTAAAGCTAAAAACTGCTCCATTACAATCTTGAAGTCTACAAAACATGTACAATTCATCGTCAAAGATGATGGGGTTGGCTTAAATAATATGAACTCGAATGGAAATGGCCTAAAAGGGATGGAGGAAAGACTGAGTCTCATAGATGGAGAGTTTAATATAACCCATAATAAAGGCACAAGTTTAGAAATAAAAATACCTATTATTCAAAAACTAGAGAAGGAAGGCGCAGTCATTTGATAAGAATTTTTATAGCTGAGGATCAGCGCATGCTTCTTGGGGCTCTAGGTTCTCTGCTTAACCTTGAAGAAGACATGGAGGTCATTGGCCAAGCGACAAATGGAGAGGAGGCACTCACTTCTATATTAAAGCTTGACCCCGATATTTGTTTAATGGACATTGAAATGCCTGTAAAAAACGGACTCGAAATCGCTGAAACGTTAAAAAAATTGAAGCATTCCTCTAAAATTATTATTCTTACTACATTTGCGAGACCTGGATACTTTGAACGGGCCGTTAAAATTGGGATTGATGGATATTTGTTAAAGGATGGGTCGATTGAAGAGCTGTCTGATGCCATTCGCAAAGTCATCTCTGGAAAACGTATTTTTAGTCAGGAATTGATGTTCGATATTATTACAGAAGAAAATCCGTTAACTCCTCGTGAGCAAGAAATATTAAAACTAGCAGCTGAAGGAAAAACAACAAAGGAAATCACAGCAATCCTGTACCTATCATCTGGTACCGTCCGAAACTACATTTCTGAAATTATTCAAAAGCTTGATGCAAAAAATAGAATGGAAGCGGTCAGTATCGCACAAAACAAAGGCTGGATTTGATTTTGTGTAGAAACGACGATTCGGGGCAATAACAACCATTTTACTTATCGCCCGCATACTCTAAAGTAAAGAAATTTATTTTGGAGGTGACTATTATGCTTTGGCTAATTATCATTATAGTAGGTGTCGTATCACTTGCTGGATTTTTGGATTATAGAGATAATAAAATTAAGAACATCAAAACAAAGATAAATAGAGTAGAGGAAAGTCATTCCTTAATGATGGGAGACAATCAGTATACAAATGACGGATAACTCAAAATAAAAACTAACGATCCTTTAAACTCTTGGAAAGGTCGTTAGTTTTTTAAGTTTTTCTTTTGGTTACTCCTTAATGGCTATATAAATATCAACTTGTGCTTGCTCGGGATTTGCACAACGTTCATCATACAGTTCAAAATCACCTGTGTATGTGCGTTCCACTTTAGCTGTTTCAAACCATTTCCAAATATCCATCCAAGCCATCGGTATAATTTCATTCATTTTACCAACCTTTGTTGTAAACACAGCATAAGTAGAGGCTGGAATCGATTTACTGACTAAATCATTAGATAAATTCCCTGTATTCTCAACTTTAGTACCGATTGAGAAATCATAATCTCCATTGAAATCACTTTCATAATCTGAATAGAGTGCGATTGTTTCACTTGGTTTTACCTGATTTTGTATTTGATCAGTTATCCTCTGACTAAAATACCGATCCCACATTTTTGGAATTTCTCCATTTGGAGTTGCTTCCACCGCATTGTTTGACCGAGTACAAATACCGCTAAATAAAAAGCCTTGTTTAAACACAAATCGCGGCTCGTCAATTGGTTCATCCTTTCTCCAACGTTTTAGAAATGGCATTGTTTTTTGTAATAGAGCGAATGCCTCTTCTTCTTTCATCCCGTTTTCCACCATGAATGGGACACAAAATTGAATCATCTCATCCATTGCCATATCTGGTTGTTTGAACTTTCCATCCTGATAGCAATAAATACAATACTCTTGATTTTTCTCTCCTGATGCTTCTGTTCCTAAAAGCGAGCTTTCTGTAATTGGCATTCCACAGCTTTGACAAAATACTTGATTCATTTCAATCTCAACCTCCTTTTTTCACTATTATACGAACCCTAACTTGACATCCTTATGTCAGGTTCAAAAAATAATTTTTTGAAGCAGGTTCATTTATATTTATCCATCATCTTCATTAGTAACTGTGATACCTTTTCCCTTACATACTCTGGTTCAATCACTTCAATTCGATCCGCAAAACTAAATAAAAATCGGTACATTCCCTCATCATCAGGCATTTCTGTTTTAACATATAGTTTCCCTAACGCATCCTTTATGATGTTCTCGACACCGAACATTTCTTCCATCATTGCTAAATCACTAGATTCAAAGGCAAGAGTTAATACGGTTGTTTGTTCAGGCTGATACCATGCCTTATCCCATGGAGACTCGTTAATTTCAATTTCTTTTCTTTCAAACTTTTTGTTCAGAATCGTGAGGTCCTTCATTCTAGCAATCTTGAACAAACGGAAATCCTTTTTAAATAAACAAAATGCATATAAATACCAGGATTGTCCTTTTAGAACGATTGTATGGGGTTCTACTTTGCGTTCTGAATGCTCACCCACACTGTTTGAATAGAGAAAATGTATGCATAAAGATGACTCAACCGCTTCCTTTAATCTAGATACCTTATCTTTTAATATAGGATTTCCACCCCATGGACTGAAGTCGATAAAGATTGATTCAATTGATGGTTTTTCATTAGTAATTCCTTTTAATTTTTCCAATACAGCCGCAGCATGCATGTCCTGATAAGAGGTAGAAATACTCTTTAATGCGATCGAAATCGCACTTAACTCATCCCTGGTTAGTACATGCTTATCCATCCTATAGCCTTCAATTAATCCGATTCCTCCATTTTGACCTTGATAGGTGACAATGGGAATTCCCGCTTGATTAAGCGAATCAATATCTCGATAAATCGTCCTAACTGACACATCAAACATTTCAGCTAGCTCTTGGGCCTGCACTCGACGTTGGTTTATCAAAATCATCGTTATCGCTAATAATCTGTCTAGTTTCATCAACTATTCTCCTATTCCGTTTTTATCTTATCCAAATTTTACTATATAATTGTCGTCTTTTTCATTCATAAAAATAAAAGAGCCGATTTCAGCACTAAGCTAAAACCGGTTCCTATGTTATTTTCTATGCATTTTAAATTCTAAAAAAAGTTCGTTATAGTGTGCAAGCATTCTTTTTCCAAGGTTGGCATAAACCTCGAGACCTTCGGCTTTATCTAAATCAGGATAAAAACGTTTGTCCTCTGATACTTCCTTAGGCAAATAGTTTAATGCCCCCTCATTTGGAGTAGAATATCCTACATACTCTGCATTTGCTGCAGCATTTTTTGGATCGAGCATAAAGTTAATAAATTTATGGGCTCCATCAATATTTTTTGCTGTTTTTGGAATGACAATATTATCGAACCAAAGATTGGAGCCTTCTTTTGGAACAACATAGTCTAACTTTTCATTCTCACTAATAATTTCATTCGCATCTCCAGACCAAACAACACCTACTGCTGCTTCTTCATTCGCAAGAAGCATTTTAATTTCGTCTCCAACTATCGCTTTTACATTTGGTGTTAGTTTATCCAGCTTACGCTTCGCCTCTTGTAAATGAGCTTCATTTGTATCATTCAATGAGTAATGGAGACTATTCAGCCCCATTCCAATCACTTCACGTGCTCCATCAGCAAGAAGAATTTGATTATGCAAATCCTTATCCCATAAATCATTCCAGCTTGTTATTTTTTTCCCATTTAATAAGCTGGGGTTATATACAATTCCAACCGTTCCCCAAAAATAGGGAATAGAATATTTATTATTTTCGTCAAAAGATAAGTCAAGGAAGCGTGGATTAATATATTTTAAATTGGGTAGCTTTGAATGATCAATTGGAAGCAGCAATTTTTCTTCCTTCATTTTCTCAATTGCATACTCAGAAGGCACGGCAACATCAAAAGTTGTTCCTCCCTGCTCAATCTTTGTCATCATCGCTTCATTTGAATCAAAGGTTTGATAAATAACTTTAATCCCTGTTTCCTTTTCAAACTTCTTAATTAGCTTAGGCTCAATATAGTCTCCCCAGTTATAGACTGTTAAAGTGTTTCCACCTGATAGACCTTGGGATGAATTGAGTCGGTTTATAATAAATAGAATGGTAATTGACACGATAAAAATAGTCAAAAACACGCGTACAAGCTGCTTCATTTTTTAACCCCCATTCCACTCTGGCGGTTATTGCGTTGATTGATAAAGTAATAGCTGATTACTAGCACGATTGTAAATAGGAAAATGAGTGTCGAAAGAGCATTGATCGATAATGAAATTCCTTGACGTGCCCTTGAATAAATTTCAACCGATAGCGTTGAAAAACCGTTACCTGTTACAAAAAATGTAACCGCAAAATCATCTAACGAATACGTTAATGCCATAAAAAATCCTGCAAAAATACCTGGTGTAATAAAAGGAAGTACGACCTTTGATAATACATTCCAGCGGCTTGCCCCTAAATCACGTGCAGCATCAATCAATGTAGGACTCATTTCCTGCAGCTTCGGCAATACCATTAGTACAACAATTGGAACGCTAAAAGCAATATGTGACAGTAAGACTGATGTAAATCCTAATTTAATGCCTAAAATGGTGAAAAAGATTAAAAAGGACGCACCAATAATCACATCAGGACTTACAATTAGAACATTATTTAAAGTTAAAAGTGTATTTTTCGTCTGTCTTTTTCTTACTATATAGATGGCAAGTGCACCAACTACACCAAGAATGGTTGAAAGGGCAGCAGATAACAAGGCAATAACAACCGTATTTAACACGATAATTAATAGCCTTGTGTCATGAAACACTTCTTTATACCATTCAAGTGTAAAACCTTCAAAATCATGCATCGCTCCCCCACTATTAAAGGAATAGAGCATTAAATAGAAGATAGGGGCATATAAAATGATAAAAATAATGACTAAATACAGATTTGAAAATATTCCTTTTCTTTTCATTCTACACCCCTCACTTTCTATTACCTGTAAAAATCATAAAAATGGCCATTGCAATAATTAAGAAGACAGCTATCGTTGATCCCATTCCCCAGTCCTGAGTGACAAGGAAATGCTGTTCAATGGCCGTTCCAAGTGTAATCACTCGGTTTCCAGCAATTAATCGTGTAATCATAAATAAGGACAATGCTGGGATAAATACGACCTGACATCCAGATTTCACTCCATCAATGGTAAGTGGGAAAATAACTCTTCGGAAAGTCGTCCATGAAGATGCACCCAAATCCCTTGAAGCATCAATTAATGTCGGATTTAACTCTTCAAGTGAGTTGAAGATTGGCATAATCATAAAAGGTATAAAAATATATACCGCTACAAATAAAAAGCTAAAATCCGTAAACAAAATCTGCTTTGTTCCAATGCCAATCCACTCTAAGAAGGAATTGGCTGCACCGTATGTCCCGAAAATTCCAATAAAAGCATAAGCTTTTAACAATAAATTAATCCATGTAGGTAAAATAATTAATAATAGCCATAACTGTTTATGTTTCGTTTTTGTTAATAAATACGCTGTTGGATAAGCGACGATAAGCGAAAATGCAGTGATCAGAAACGCATACCAAAATGAGCTTAACGTCATTTTTAAATAAACTGGTGTAAAAAAGTTTTTATAATTCTCAAAGGACAATTCCCCTTCGATATTAAAAAATGAATAATAGAGTATGAGAAGAATAGGAGCGACAACAAAAAGAATAATCCATAATACATAAGGAATCAGATATATATTACGAGATTTAGTTTGCATGGTCACCCTCATGATATGCCTCTAATCGTTTGTCAAATTCTTCTTCTGTCTCTCCAAATCTCATTACATGAATGGCTTCAGCATCAAAGTAAAGACCGATCTCGTCTCCGACAACAGCCTTTTTCGTAGAATGGACAAGCCATTCATTACCAGCTTCATCATAACAACAAATCTCATAATGTACTCCACGGAATAACTGTGAATCTACTCGTACCTTTAATTTGCCTTGATCTTTTTTCGTAATTTCCAAATCCTCTGGTCGAATGACAATTTCAACAGATTCATTTGGATTGAACCCTTGGTCAACACATTCAAAAAGTTTTCCAACGAATTCAACCTTGAAATCCTCAATCATTTTTCCTGGAACAATATTCGATTCTCCGATAAAATCAGCCACAAAGCGATTAATTGGTTCATCATAAATATCTGTTGGTGTACCACTCTGTTGAATTTTCCCTTTATTTAAAACGAAAATTTCATCTGACATAGCAAGTGCTTCCTCTTGATCATGGGTAACAAAAATAAAAGTGATGCCAAGACGGCGCTGTAACTCACGCAATTCGTATTGCATCTCTGTGCGAAGCTTTAAATCTAGGGCAGATAATGGTTCATCAAGAAGGATTACTTCAGGCTCATTCACTATCGCACGTGCAATCGCTACACGTTGGCGTTGCCCTCCTGACATTTCTTTAATTTCACGATTTTCATAGCCTTCTAAGTTAACAAATTTTAATGCTTCTTTTACCTTTTTTTGAATCTCTGAGTTTTTCATTTTCTTAATGCGTAAACCAAATGCTACGTTTTCAAATACATTTAAATGTGGAAACAGAGCGTAATCCTGGAAAACAGTGTTTACCTGACGTTCATTTGCAGGAACATGGTTGATCACTTTACCATTGAAGTATATTTTTCCATAGCTAGGCTCAGTAAAACCCGCAATTAATCGTAAAATCGTTGTTTTCCCACATCCAGAAGGACCGAGAAGCGTATAAAACTTTCCTCTCTCAATTTCAAAGCTAACACTATTCAAGACAGCGGGATCGTCATCGTATTGCTTTGTCACTTCTTCAAAACGAATGATTGTGTTTTCATTCATAGTGGACTTCCCTCCTTAAGTATTCGTAAAATTGTTTTTTTAAAAGAGATTTCCCTCAAACCAGCAAAAATTTAAGCTTTAAAGGTATGATTCGGTTGCTACAAGAAGAATTTTGGATGTACTTGAATCATCATTGATTATTTGATGTTTTTCCGCAGCATGGTAATAGATAATTTCCCCGGCTTTAGCTGGATACACTTTTTTTCCTAAACGAACGATAATTTTCCCACTTAGCACATAAGCAAACGTTTCAGACAAAGATGGTTCAAACTCCTTAAACTCACCCTTCTCCTCAAGCGTTAAAATAATGGGCTCCATTTCTTTTTCGTTAGATTCAGGAACTAGCCACTGAATCTTATAACCATGGTCCTCGTCTACGTATTCAGTTTGATCCTCTTCTCCATAAACCACTTTTTGCTCCAGCTCCTGCTCATCAAAAAAATCCTTTGGCGTACAACCAAGAACTTCTAAAATATCAAAAAATGTTTCGATAGAAGGAGAGCTTAAATCACGTTCAATTTGTGATATGTATCCTTTACTTAAATCTGTACGCTCACCTAGTTCTTCTTGAGTTAATCCTTTTTTTAAACGTAAATTTTTTATTTTTTTTCCGATTTGCATCGTTTAACCCTCTAGTCTGTTTAGTAATAGTAAACTACAAATAAATAAAGTTAACAAATACTAAACTGTAAGTTTACTTCACTAGACCATTATACATAATAGTTTAAAAAATTCAATCGTGTAATTACTGTAAAAGTCCTATTTTTTTATTTTTAATAAATGTAAAAAAGAGCGTGTTATAAAAACACACTCTTAAGCGAATTGATATTCATACTGATTTATCCCTAAATATATAAATCAAAACTGGTATGAGTAAGTAAAGAGCATAGGCAGATGACATCCAGGCTGTAAAAGCAATTACCTGTGAATCATCAAGATTTGGGAAAATTAATTGATAATTAGCTAAAGAAAATGTATCTAATGTTAAACCAATAAAAGTTCCAACCAATCCAAATTTGAGAGATGCATAGTGAGATTGATCAAATTTTAAATATAAACAGCTTGCTCCTAATAAAAACAATCCTGTTCCTACTAAAAGTAAAACAGTGCTTAATATAAAAGCGTTTGTTCCAGGACTATAAAGAACATATTCTCCCAACAATATGAAGAAAAGAGTAGCAAAAAACCATATAAAGACACCCCATATAGCTGTATACAAATATTTTTTCAATTGCCACCCTCCTTTTGAAGCTTACTAATTCCTAAAAATAGCTGTTCAAGTTCATGATAAATTTTTTCTACTGGAAAATTTTCAAAAAGTAACGCCTGCAGAGCTAATCCATCTACAATTGCGTTAAAGAATATCCCCCATGTCTCCATGGAAATTCCTTCAATGGGTGACTTAGACCAAATGGTTAATAAATGATTAGACAGAGCTATATTTTCTTTCTTCAAAATGCTACTAAGCTGTTCTCTTATTTTCTCATTTTTAAACCCTGATACCATTACTATTAAAAATAATTTATGAAAAAAAGAGTCATGAGAACAACGACTTTTCGCAGACTTTATTGCTTCTTGGATAGTATTTTCATTACCTTCCGACAATTCCCCCCATGATCGATCACATATATCCTTAACTACTTCTAAAAGTAATTGTTCCTTTGTTCGAAAATGATAGTATACCGTCCCTTGGGTTACTCCTGCTATTTCAGCAACAGCTTTTAAAGTAAATTTATCTATTCCTTGTTCCACTAAACACTTTTGTGCAGATTCAATTAATTCTTTTCTACTTACAACATTGGGTTTAGCCATTTTTCTACCACCACTTTCAGTTAGTTGACTAACTAACTATAATTATAGAAATTTTACCATTTATATTTTATAACTTCAATAATAATTTTACTAAAAATTCATTTAAATCTTTCTAATTAGATTGGAGTAAAATTCCTTTGCATAATCCCCAGTTCAATGCTATGTTTTATCTGGTTGGCTGCTTTCAAATAGATAGTTAAAATCTTGCTCTAGATTTTTCCTTTATACATAGTACGAAAAATGCCTACTGAATTATAGTAAATGGAGGTTACACAATGGGGAAAATACACCATGTTAAGCGTATAGCTATCGTTATGTTTATAACGGCTTTCGCTATCATTTCAGCTGCGTGTGGGAATTCAGAAAAAAAGGAATCAACCGCATGGGATAAAATAAAAAAAGAAGGAAAAATCACTGTAGCTACTGCAGGTACACTTTATCCTGCTTCTTTCCATGAATCTAAAACAGACAAGTTAACTGGATTTGAGGTTGAGGTTGTTCGTGAAATGGCGAAAAGAATGGGCCTGAAAGTTAATTTTGTCGAAATGGCTTTTGATGGAATGCTAGCATCCATTAACAATGGAAAAGTAGATGTTGCTGCTAATGATATTGCAATAACAGATGAGCGTAAAGAGAAATTTTCATTCTCTACTCCTTACAAGTTCTCATTTGCAACAGCTATTGTAAGGAAAAGTGATTTATCCGGGATTAAAACGATTGATGACATTAAAGGAAAAAAAGCGGCTGGTGAAGCAACGACGACTTATATGAAAATTGCACGTAAATATGGGGCTAAAGAAGTTACTTATGATAATGCAACAAATGAACAATATTTAAGAGATGTTGCTGCTGGAAGAACTGATATTATTATTAACGATTATTACTTACAAAAGCTTGCTCTTACTGCATTTCCTAAATTAAACATTACTATACATCCAGATCTTAAATTTAATACAAGAGATGATGGTGTAGGAATGATTATGAAAAAAGGGAATTCAGAATTAAATAAACATATTAATCAAACCATCAAAGAAATGATAAAAGATGGAACCATCACAAAAATATCTAAGCAATTCTTTGATGGTGCAGATGTAACAAAAAAACCTGATCTTAAATATTAATTTTTAGAAAAGGTGTCCTGAAACCGAACTATATATAAAGGTTAACTCTTTACGATAAAGCAACAATCTTTACAGATACAGCCTTAAAAAAGAAAGGAAGAGATTATGGGGTCAATTCAGTGGGAATATCTTTTTAATTTGAAATTGGCCGTCGAATCCTTCCCCTATGTAATCAAAGGGATTGGCTATACAATGCTAATTTCATTAGTGAGCATGTTTTTCGGATTAATTCTGGGATTCTTTTTGGCTTTGGGGCGCATTTCAAAAAATCTATTTTTCCGTCTTCCTGCTCGACTATATATTTCCTTTATGCGTGGAGTACCGATTCTTGTTTTGCTTTTTTTGCTTTACTATGGATTTCCTGTAATTGGAATTAATTTTTCAGCTGTAACTGCTGCCCTACTTGGGTTTAGCCTAAACAGTGCAGCCTATTTAGCAGAAATCCATCGTTCTGCGATCTCTTCTGTAGATAAGGGACAATGGGAAGCCGCCGCATCACTCGGTCTTTCCTATTGGCAAACGATGCGGAGAATTATTCTTCCACAAGCAGCAAAAATTGCGATGCCCCCGCTTTCAAATGTACTGCTCGATCTAATTAAAGGTACTTCATTAGCTGCGATGATAACAGTACCAGAGCTTTTTCAAAAAGCAAAAATTGTTGGTGGAAGAGAATTTGATTTTATGACTATGTATATTTTAGTTGCACTCATTTATTGGGGAATTTGCTCCATTATCTCTATATTTCAGGATCGACTTGAAAAAAAATATGAAAGATAAAAGATGGTTGAGACCATCTTTTATCTTTCATTCATACGATTTGATGGAGTATTTTCCTTCATTTAGTGACCATAAAAATGATTTTGTGGAACATAAAAAAACACATCGATTCATCTATTTAACAAATACATGTTTTTTTCTTTGATCCAATTTTGCCACGGTCAGCTACCTTCTTTAAATACTCTGATACTAAAGGAACTTTACATGCCGTATTACCAACGTTAACCTCTACTTTTCCAATTTTTTCTCCAATGATTAGAGCCTCATCATGCAACTCCTTGACAAACGTTCCTACTGCAATCACAAAATTATTCATCGTATAACGGACACGATTCTTTTCTTGATGAATGGTTGTTTCCACTCGGTTTAATAGCTGACGTATTTCTTCTATATCAAGTTGTTCATCCGATGTTATTGAAAGATGATTTGAAAACGTACTCCATCCGCTTGAAGCAATATTTTCCAGCTCCGAATCGATCCATTCTCTTGCAAGCTCTAGTGCATAGCTGCTTTCTGCCGCAACACCTGCTACAGTATATTCCGATATGCCGTAACAGTAAGCCTTCTTTACCCAGTCTTGTAATAACTCTTTTGTTACTAATTTCGGATTAACTGTGATCCCCGCTAAATACATTGCGTCATAGTTTCCTGTATCATATAGTGACTTTGCCAATTCCTGATCCTTTTTAACGAACTTTACAAGCTTTTTCAAATCTCCCACTTTCACACCATATAATGGTTCTTTAGCACCGTGACGAATAAATGTCTTTTTTGTTTGCTCTGTTCCTAGTTCCTCCAGCCTTTTCATTACTTCTTCTCGTGTCATTTACCCAATCCTTCCTCTCCCTACTTTTTCATCATTATTAACAATAGTTTCATGCCTTATAATCTAGAGAAGCGCTAATCTCTACAGCTTTATCTTTACAAATTTACGTTTGCCGACCTGAATTACCATACCATTTTTTATAGTCACTAACACATTAATATCTTCTATTTTCACACCATCAATTCTCACTCCACCATTTTGAATCATTCTACGAGCTTCACTTTTTGATGATTGTAATCCCATTAGTACAAGTGCGTCGATAATATTTATTTGATCTTTGCCATCCCATTCGATTGTTGGCATTTCATCTGGTAGCTCCCCTTTTTGAAAAATCTGTTTAAACGAATCCTCTGCTTTGTTGGCAGCTTCTATTCCATGGTACATTCTAACGAGGGTTTTACTTAATAGCATTTTCGCATCTCTTGGATGCAGTATACCATTTTCTAGATCCTCTTTAATCTTCCTTTTCTTATCTAAAGTTAAATCTGTTGCAAGTTCAAAATATTTCATCATAAGCTCATCAGGGACAGACATGGTTTTCCCATACATTTCATTCGGCTCTTCATCTACACCAATATAATTGTTTTTAGACTTAGACATTTTTTCCACACCGTCTAGCCCTTCAAGTAATGGCAATAAAATAACTACTTGTTTTTCCTTATTAAAGTGCTCTTGTAGATGTCTTCCCATTAATACGTTGAAATGCTGGTCATTTCCGCCCAATTCAATATCGCTTTCAAGAGCAATTGAATCATAGCCTTGCATTAATGGATAGAAGAACTCATGAAGAGAAATAGGTTTTCCTGAAGTGTAACGTTCTGAGAAATCATTTCTTTCAAGTAGTCTTGCAACCGTAATACTTCCCGCTAAATGAATAATATTCTCTAAATTAAGTTTAGCTAGCCACTTGGAGTTATAATGCAGCTCAACCTTATCCATATTAAGTACTTTGCCAAACTGTTCAAAATAGGTTTTGGCATTATGCTTAACTTCTTCATCCGTTAATTGTTTTCTAGCAACTGACTTACCAGTTGGATCTCCGATTTTCCCTGTAAAGTCACCGATAATTAGCTGAATGATATGCCCGTTATCCTGAAATTGCTTCAATTTATTTAGTACGACTGTATGTCCAATATGCACGTCCGGTGCAGATGGATCCAAACCTAGCTTTACTTTCAATGGGACTTCATTAAAGATAGATTTAGCAATTTTATTTTTTAACTCTATTGCAGGAAGGATTTCTTGAACACCTGCTGAATAAATTTCAAACTGCCTTTCCATATCTTTTATCTGATCGTTTGATAATTTTTCAATAAAGTTTTCCATGTTAATTTCTCCTCTTTTTTTCCAATATAAAAAACCACGCCCCTAAAAAAGGGACGTGGTTAACGAACACGCGGTACCACCCTTGTTGAAGAAGGATTTCTTCCACTCAAACGTATAACGGTACGTCCGTTCTTTGCTACTGTTTTCGTTCACAAAGAAAGCTCAAGGAGGTAATTCGCATTTATCTATGTGCTGATTTCCACCTACCATCAGCTCTCTTTTACAGTGAGATAAAATACTACTAATTCCTGTCATTACTTTTAAATATTTCTACTATCATAGCGAAATCCTCTAAAGATTTCAACTCCTATTTCGTATTATTTTTTGAATGATCCGTAGAATTTATCTCAAAAAACTCATAAAAATCCATTACAAACTCAGCTTTGTCTTTCAATGCCAGGTTTGCTAAGATAATCTCAATAATACATAGAAAAATTAAAATCAAAGGACCAACGAGCATTTCAGCATCCTCCTTTACTTTTGTAAAAAATGTAATAGATGAAACGCGTTTCAGGTCAAGAAGAAAATCATATAGGAGGGAAATTTTATATATGGCAAATATTCGTGAAATCGCTCAGCTTGCAGGAGTTTCTATTACCACGGTTTCAAGAGTATTAAATAACCATCCTTATGTAAGCAAAGAGAAGAAAGAGGCTGTGCATAAAGCGATAGAAACGCTGAACTATAAAAGAAACGTACATGCACTCCATTTATCAAAAGGCTCATCAAACATGATAGGCGTTGTTATTCCTTCAATTAATCATCCTTATTTTAGTAGTATTGTGGAAGGAATCGCTGATCAAGCGATGAAGCACGATCTTCAATTAGTGCTATTTCAAACAAATTATGAAACTACGAAAGAAATCGATTCACTAGAATTATTAAGAGGTCAATTAATTGATGGACTTATTTTTTGTTCTAGAGCAATTTCTTATGATGTACTATTAGAATATAAAACGTATGGTCCAATCATTCTTTGTGAAGATTCAGACCAGAATGACTTTCCATCTATCAGCATCCCTCATGAAGAAGCTTTTCAGTTTGGAATGGAATATTTAATTTCAAAGGGACATAAAAAAATTGCTTATACACTTGGTAGATTAGAAGGTCCTAATAGCTTGAAGCGTAGAAAAGCGTATGAAAATATGATGAAAAGAATCAATCAAAGGATACATAATGACTGGATATTTGATGAATGTTTAACGATTAATGATGGGGCACAAATTATCGATAAGTATATGGAATTAAAAGAAAAACCTACAGCTTTTCTTGTGACAAATGACCAAGTGGCTGCGGGGTTAAAACTGGCTGCTGAAGAGCTTCATTTCAAAATTCCACAAGATATGGCCATTCTAAGCTTTGATAATCAGCCCATTTCTCAAATTCTTGGTATTTCGACGATTGAAATTCAAACGAAGGAAATTGGGCGCTTAGCAATTAAATCAATTATACAATTCGAGGAAATAATCGATCAGAAAAAGAATAAAATCTTGCTGCCTTTTACATTAATTGAACGAACAACTGTATAGTGGATTTTTTCATTTTTTCGACAACGAGGATTCCTCTCACTTCGAGGAATTTCTCGGGAAATATTTTTTATTCGACAAATATTTTGGCAGCAACTCTTTTTAACAAATCATTTATTTCCCTCTTATTTTTTAACATGATAATTGTCTTTCGCTCTCCTATTAATTGAAAGGCATTTAAACGTTCATTTATATTTTTTTTACGCGGATAATATGTTGTTAGAATAAATTTAATAAATGCCCAATCAAGTTTTTCCTTGCATCCTTCTCCCATATCCTGTCGGGTTCTTCCTATATTCTTAAGCCATCTTGTTACAACTCTGTACAAACAAACATATAATGGGAGTTCCAGATAAATAACTGTGTCTGCCTTTTCCGCACGAATATCGTAAGTGGAAGAATAATTTCCCTCAATAATCCATCGATCTTCTTCTACAATTTTCTTTTGTGCATTTTGAAACTCCTCTAATGGAGCCTGTATCCACCCTGGTTTCCAAAAGTGTGCATCCAAATGATGGACAGGTATACTTAAAATATCACCTAAATTTCTAGCAAATGTAGATTTTCCAACCCCTGAGGAAACTCCAATGACCATAATACGCTGCATTCCAACATCTCCTTCTGCATTATACTAAAAATTAATAAAATTCTTTTTATTCAAGAGTATAAATGTTACCAAATTCGGTTTCAAAAATCAATTGATCATTCTATGATTTTTCGAGTATTTCTATTTCTCTATCTTCGAAAAAAATTAATAAATGTATAATATGAATAACTTAAATTATTTTAAAGGAGCTTATAGATATGTATGTTTCAAGTGTAGACATTCAATTATCCTATGCAGATACAGATATGATAGGAGTCATTTATCATGGGAATTACGTAAAATGGATTGAGCTTGGACGAACAAAGCTTATTGAGGATGTAGGCTATAATTATCTCTCTATGGAGGAGGCAGGATATTATGCCCCTGTTTATAACCTTGAGATTACTTATAAGAAAGCCATCAAATATGGAGATAAAGTAGTAGTCAAGACATGGGTTGAGGAAAACAAAAATTTGCGGACAATATATGGTTTTACAATTGTCAATGGGAATGAAGAATTATGTGCTGAAGGAACAACTACACATATTGTCGTTCGGAAAGATGATTTTAAACCCATTCAATTTAAAAAGGCGTTTCCTGACTGGTTTCAAAAGTACGAAGAAATTAAAAAACAGTGATCATCCTGCGATACATATGAAAATGAAACCTTTCTAATTAACATTTCGTATGAATGTTAAGAATGGGGGATGGAATTAATGGATGGTTTTTTTGATACCGGCGGGGATGTTCTATTTAACATTTTCCCGATACTAATTGGAATCGTCTTCATTATTATTATTGGAGCATTTATTATTTCAGCAATAGGCGGTATTAGTCAATGGAGAAAAAATGAGAATTCTCCTCGCCTCTCCGTACCAGCCATGGTAAAAACCAAACGGACAAATGTTAGTAGACATACTCATCATAATGACAATGGTTTTGACGACCACAGTACATCTACTACTTATTATGTAACATTTGAATTTGAGAGTGGGGATCGAACAGAATTTCATGTAAGTGGTCGTGAATTCGGTTTGCTCTCAGAAGGTGATATTGGAACATTAACCTTTCAAGGAACGAGATATCTTGGATTTGATAGAAAGTTTAAAGAGGAAAATACGATATAGATAATAGCTTTTACCAAGCTATAAAAAAGAATGATGGCCACTTTTTAAAGGTGGTCCATCATTCTTTTTTCCTCTATATCAATGATTTTCTTAAATTTTTCAAGTAACGGTAACGTATGGCAAAGAAATAAACTAGTTGAGCAATCAAAAATCCTGCTAATACAATAATTACTTCTTTTGCAATAGAAATTGGGTAAAAGCTTTGCAATGCCATAAAGGCAAATGCACTATGAACAAATGCTACAACGATTGGGACAAAGAATAGCAATATCAGCTGACGTGTAACAATCCTGTTTAATTCACGATCGGTTAAACCTACTTTGGTAATGGTTAAGTAAAGTCGACGATCATAATCTAAGTCTGCATAAAGTCTGAAGTATAAAAAGCTTCCAGCAGCGATAAAGAATACGGCACCAATTAATAATGCAACAAATAACATCATTTTAAACATACTCATTTGATTTTCGTATATCGTTCCACTAACCGTCATCGCATATGGACTACCTTCAGACCCAAACTTCATGCCTTCATCAACTAAATTTTTTGCAACGCCTGCGGTTTGTTCCATTTTATCTACATAAAAGCCAGTAAACATATTTATTTTAGTCGGCTTAAGCTTATTGTAAAGCTCATCACTGACAATCAATCCTTCATTTTGGTAAGTCGCATTAGAAAGGACGACATTCTTCGTCATTTTATCTGCATCGACCTTGATATGATCCTGCTTTAAAGTATATGAAGCTGTTCTTTCAGATAATACAACTATATTTGATAGAAGCATGGAGAATGCTTTATTTCCATGTAATGGCTTCTCAGAAAACTCAAATCCTGCTGCCTTCGCTATTTTTTTGTAATCAGAAAAAGAAATTAAATCTAATTTTTGGTTTGATTTTGCAACCTCCACCACTTTTATTGGAGTTTGGTGAATCGTATATTTTAAGTTTCTCTCTTTAAGCTCTTTTTCAATTTGTTGTATATTTTTCTTTTGCATAGGTGAGTTATCAAGTGCTAAATAGCTGATTTCCGCAGGATAGTCCGCCTCTACCTGCTTATTCATTACATTCATGGAAGCTAAAGTTCCAATCGCACAAAAAGCAACTGTGGATACAATCGTTACCATGAAAAACATGCGTGCATTGTCCTTTAAACGGTATGAAAGTGATGAAATGGTAACTAAGTTTGTCCGCTTCCAAAATAATGACCGATTTTTTTGGAGCAATTTGGTCATGAATACGGATAGCTGTGTAAAAAAGAAATACGTTCCAACAATGGTCATACCGATAACTGGTAGCATCCGCCATAATAGTGACTGCATCGTCGCTGTTGCTGCTAAGTAATAACTTGCAATAAGCAGAATCGCTGACAAAAGAGATAACAAGATTGACACTTTTGGTTCCTTTTTAGGTTTTTCCCCTGCTTGAAAAAGATCAATTAGCTTATTTACTTTTAATAGAATAGTTGTAAACAATGAGATGCAGAAAAATAGAACTAGAAAAGCACCAATTGTTAATAATAATGTAGGTGAAGACAATACAAATGGCAGTGGATCAATACCAATCATTTTTGAGCCAATCAGTAAAAATAGCTTACCTGTAAGCATTCCTAAACCAATACCAACGATAATTGCTCCTATGCCGATTAGCATATTTTCTAGAAATACCATGCGATTTAACTGTCCTCTTGTCATACCGTGCATCATTAATATCCCAAATTCACGTTTTCGAGACTTTAAAAATGTACTTACAGAATAGAGAACAAATAAAAAGGAAAATACATACATAATCACTTCGGCAGCTGTCATTAATTGAACTGCTAATGATGCTGTAACTCCCTTTTTAATCCCTGGATGAAAAATAAAAAGGGCATAAACAAAGAAAATTAATACTGAAAAGGCACTGCTTAGAAAATAAGCTGCATATGTCCGTTTATTACGGACAACATTTCTATAAACGAACTGTGGAAAGGTCACGACTATCTCCTCCTAACAAGGCAAGCATATCAATGATTTTTTGGAAAAACGCTTGACGGTTATCTCCGCGGTAAATCTCATTGTAAAGCTGTCCATCTTTAATAAAAATGACTCGATGGCAGTAGCTGGCGGAAACCGCATCATGCGTTACCATTAAGGCTGTCGCACCATCGTCTCTGTTGATAGACGTTAATGTTTCCATTACATCTTTAGCAGCCTTTGAATCTAGGTTACCAGTCGGCTCATCAGCTAATATTAGTGATGGCCTATGAATAATGGATCGTGCAATGGCTGTCCTTTGCATTTGTCCACCTGAAATTTCAAACGTTCTTTTCTTTAAAATGTGATCAATTCCTAGCTTTTTCGTTACTTCCTTTAGCTTTCTATCCATTTCACGAACACTTTCTCCATCAAGGGTCAGTGGAAGGACAATATTTTCTTCGACTGTTAATGTATCCAACAGATTAAAATGCTGAAAAACGAACCCTAATTCATGACGTCTAAACAAAGCCGTATCCTTTCGATTCAATATATGAGGATTTTTTCCATTAATAAAAATCTCTCCCGATGTCGGCTTATCAATGGTTGCAATTAAATTTAGAAGGGTTGTCTTTCCACTTCCAGACGGTCCCATAATTCCAACAAACTCACCTTTATCAATCGTAAAGTTAATATTATCTAACGCTTTATGTGTCACTT
The DNA here is from genome assembly GCA_018333075.1 of Heyndrickxia sporothermodurans. GTDB lineage: Bacteria > Bacillota > Bacilli > Bacillales > Bacillaceae_C > Heyndrickxia > Heyndrickxia sporothermodurans_A. The sequence goes on from BORH01000017.1 coordinate 78,374, forward strand.
TTCCTTCATATATCTTTTCAATATGCTTTACCTCTAAAATTGACATCCTCTTCACTCCTGTTCGATTTGTAACTTTATTCTATCTGAAAACGACCTTCCCAAACTATGTCCCAAACTTACAGTTAGCTTACACAATTGTAAGGTTGCTAATTTTTTATGTAAGTGTCCGCCCCACGTGGACAATATGGAGATTTGTCCACAAAAGGTGCCAGGCACCATGTTTACACATGGTGCCTGGCATTTTTAGAAGAGCAGTCGTACAGTGGTGCCTTGGTTGACGGTTGACTCTATTTCGATTCGGTGACCTAGTTTTTCGCATATTTGTTTGACGAGGAATAGTCCCATTCCGGTTGATTCCTGGAAGTTACGCCCATTTTCTCCTGTAAAATATGGATTAAATACACGTGGTAGGTCACTTTCAGGGATTCCAACACCTTCGTCTTGGATTTCTAAAACGGTTTTGATGCCTCGGATACCGCTTCGAAAGTAAATTTTCCGATTTTCGTTTACTGTATATCGAACGGCGTTTGTAATTAATTGTGTGATAACGAATGACAGCCATTTTTCATCAGAGGCAATGGATAAATTCTCATCGATATGGACTGATGGAAACACTCGTTTGCGAATAAACAATCGTTTCTGACTGGATATAACTGAACGAACGATACATTCTAATTTAATACTTTCTACATAAAAATCTCGTTCAAATGTATCTAGTCTTGCTGTATATAAAACGGTTTCTAGCCCTTTTTTTATACGGTCTAACTCATCGCCTATTGCTGAAAATCTTGGATCATCTTCCTCTTGAATCATTAAGTGAATAACTGAGACAGGGGTTTTCATCTGGTGTACCCATTGGTTAATAAAATGAACATGACCTTCCAGCTTATATTTATAGTTGTGCAAGTCTGATCGGTAATGCTGAAATTGGCTTAACAAAAGCTGTTGCAAGCTTTCTGCTAAAGGTGTTTGTTGAACCTCATTTATAAAATCATCGACACGAGTGAGCGGTTTTTCTAGCCTTTGATAAAAAGAACGATTACTTATATAGCGAAAAACTAAATAACTAATTAGCAGAAAACCACTTAATAATGCCGTATACAAAATAGTCATGATATTTTGAAAGCCACCTAGCCAATAGATCAGTGAAACAACAAAAATTTGAAGCAAATATATAAAAATGAGCGGAAGCTGCTCACGAAAAAAGAGCTTCATTCCATAGTCCCCCAATTCGGAAAAAAGCGATAGCCTTGTCCACGTATCGTTTGAATAGCATCATCAATTCCTAATGATGAAAGCCTCTTTCGAACACGTGTAATATATACATTTAGAGTGTTATCATCTACAAAAGCTTGATCGTCCCAAATTTTTTCTAAAAGCCGATCACGACTAACTACTCTTTCAGCTTTTTTCATTAATTCGTCCAATATTTTTACTTCCGTATGACTTATTTCAATTTCTTGATCATTAAAAGATAACATTAATCGCTCAACATCTAGCTTCAGCCCATTAATCATTATCGTGCGGTCATTTTTAGAACTAGCGTATGTACCATATGCTCGACGTAGTTGACTATTAATTTTAGCTACTACTATTTCATAGTCAAACGGCTTCGTAATATAGTCATCAGCCCCATTCTCAAGAGCCATTACCTGATCCATCTTTCCATCTCGTGCAGAAATAAAGAGAATTGGACAAGTAGAAATGCTTCTAATTTGACGACACCAATAATATCCATCATATTTAGGTAAATTAACATCTAATAGGACAAGATGTGGATCATATTGTTCAAACTGGGTTTTCACCGTTTCAAAATCCGTAACAGACATTGTTTCGAAACCAAATTTATGTAAATGCTCTTTTAATAAGCTAATTAGCTGTTTATCATCTTCAATTATGAATATTTTGGACATTTAGATATCCCCTTTCGACTTACCCTTTATTAAAGTTTATCAAAAATTTACCATATGAAAATATTTTTTCTTATTGACCTTGACCTTTGGTAAGACCTTATCATAAGAAAAGCATAAGCGCCTTGCTCATCGACGTACAGACTGGAAGGACTTCGACAGAGAGAAAGAAAAAACGATGAGCTCTAAAAGGCGAAACGATGTTGACTTATCGTAGGGAAGAGTCCTGAAGTAAGCTAGTCGACGGCTACTTGCGCTAGACACAGCAGACAATTTTCATAACTTATACTCTTAAAATAATTTATACTTTCTTATCTCTTAAAAATGAGGTGAACAAAGATGCTCTACACGGTAAAAGAAATTTCAGAAATGGCTAATGTAACGATTAAAACATTATACCACTATCACAAACTGGGACTGCTTCTGCCAAGTAAAATTAGTGAAGCTGGATATCGTTTGTATGGACAAAAGGAATTGGAACGGCTACAAGAAATTTTATTTTTCCGAGAGCTCGATTTTCCTCTCAAAGATATCAAAACTATTTTAGATGGTCAGCCTGAACGATTATCTGTATTGTCTAATCAAAAAGAATGCTCCAGGATCGTAAGCAAAGACTTGAACAACTTATTCAGACAATTGATCAATCGATTTAGCTCACTCGGAAAGGAGAACATATGGATCTAAATGCAATGTTTAAAGGATTTCAAACTAAAGAGGAATAGGAGGATGCACTGTCTGAGCAAAGGAACTATTTAAAGGGAACATATCATTATGACATTCAGACAGATACAATTAATATTGAAGAATTGAATGCGCAGGCAATAATGGAAGCTAAGAATTTTATGGATCAGATGGAAAAATCATTGAAAAACCATTTAAGCTTTGATGGTCATGAAGTTCAAACTCTTATAAACGAACACATTAAATTTCTAAGTGATCAAAATCATATCACAAACGCGTCCGATTTTGCCGCACAGGCACGGTTCTTTTTAAATGATGAATTCCACAGAAAAATGTTAGAATCCCAGCAAACAGGTCTTTCCTATTACCTTTGTATAGCAGCAGAGGCATTTGCAGTAAATACTAACTAAGAAAATATGTTTAGAGTGGTTTAATTAAATCACTCTCTTTTTTTTGCAATTATTTTCCAACTATGGATTTGCCAAATTTTTGGCAATATTTCTATCAATAGACTCATCTTTTTACCTATTTCAATTTACATATGCTTTCCAATTTAGCTATTAAAGCCATAGAAAAAATAGATATACAATGATAAAATAATGTCAATTTGGGAATAGGTGGTTATGTAGATGAATGTTACTGAATTTCAAGCTTGGGTAAAAGAGTATTATAAAACTAGAGGATGGTCGGATCTTGATATTTTTATTCGAATTGGCTTTCTAGCTGAAGAAACTGGTGAAATGGCTAGAGCTATACGCGCATTAGAAATCGGACGTGATAGACCAGATGAAAATGCTGGAACAGCAGAAGAACAAAAGCAAGAGTTAATTGAAGAGTTGGGTGATGTTCTTGGGAATATTATTGTCATTGCAAATAAATATGATATATCTCTTGAAGAGATCTTCCAGTCTCATCACCAAAAGCTTCAGTCAAGATATATCAATGAATAAAAATCTAAATAAGGAAGAACATGAGATTGTTCTTCCTTATTTAGATTTTTGAAATAAGATCATTATCAAATCTCTACTCCTGTACTTGGAGGTTTTTCGAGCCATCCATATTTAACCATTAGCTTAGTACCTTCATTTGCGTAGTCTGCAACGTCCTTAGCAGCCAGTAAAGCTTTTAGCTGGATATCATTTCGAAGACTAAGAGAAAATCCAAAAGCATTGGCTCCCATACTTAGCGTACATAATAAATTATTAAAATACATCATTAATTTATCCGAAAAAGGGCTATTTTTTGAAGTCGATGCATTTCCAGTAGATGCAGTGGTCGGAGAAATATCATCTTCCAATAGAATTTGACCAAAATCCTTCAGTATTTTCTTCGATATCTCCATCCCTTTATAAAAATATTGTTTGATTTCCTTCTCTTTAGCAACCTGAGAAAAAGCAAACATGATAGTCATACCTATATTATTTGTCTCCATTCCATGATAAATGGAAGAAAGTTCAATAGTATTGATATGTCTAGTTTCACTAAAAATATTATACCCGCTCAAATACTTTTGATCCTTTATATACTCCCCTGTATTAGGCATAGGTACATATGGAGGACGAGCGAGAATACCTTTTTCCAGTAAATATTGTGTACATTCATTATAAACTGCTTGAGTAATAGCGGTTAAATCCTTATATATATTTATTACGTCCTCACGATAGGACTTTCCCATATTAAGTGTATATAATCCCATGCTAACTTCTTTAACCATTCTCAGTACCGAAATATCCATACCGTTTTCAAATAATTTGGGTACATGAACATTAACGTCCTGAGAGGTAAAACCTACAGGTAGTGCCGCCCCTTCTTCTTCAAAGATATGTTTAATTTTTTCTACATATTTATCTAGGTTTTTATATAACCCTGTCATGATCTTTTCTGCTGTTTGATCATCAGCGTTTGGAATTAAATAGTCTAATAAACGAAGAATAAAGGTTTTTTCCTGATACGTTAGCCACAATGTACCAATTTCACTAGAGGTTAAAGTTGGTTTATCCGGCATATTTCTCACCTCGAATCATTCATTACCGCCTTTCATGTAGAATCTCCTATTCAAGCTCAAATATGCATTTTGAAAGGATAAAACAGTGTTAGCTCTATAAACACATATTATAAATTTCTGCAGTGAACAATAAATATGGTGGTTATCACCATATTAACTTCAAAAACGGAGGGACTTCACATGAGAAAAATTGATATGCTCGTTCAAAGCATTTTATATAAAGGAAGGAGTATGATACAGAAGCTCCTTTTAAAACTTTATCATATGATGCATTTCTCCTATCCTTTTTGGTTGAGAAGTTAAGTTTGTTTTTAGGAGAGCATAAATTGATGCTCTCCGCCTAAAGTTTATCCTTTGTTGAATATATTCATAAAAATAATTAAACAATATAATAACATTAGCAATGAATGACGAAATAGTCAGGAGGATTATATATATATGTCCAAGTCAAACCATATCCCTATTACAGCTACTGAATTGGCTAATTTATGGGCTACATATCAGAATAAAACGATGTTCTTAAGATTTCTAGAATATTTCTCCAACCATACAGAATTTGGACAACCTGCCTTTCAATTACATTATGAACGTTCTGTTGAAGAGGTAGAAAAGATAAAAACCATTTTCCAAGAGGCAGAGGTAGTGATTCCAATTGGATTTACAGAACAGGATGTAAATAAAGGAACGCCAAAGTTATATGACCATTTATTTGATATTATGTTCATCCGTTTGTTATCTCAAATAGGAATAGCCATTTATGGACTTTTTACTAGTATGTCTTATCGTAAAGATATCCGAGATTTCTTTAAACAATTAACCACCCAAGAATTAGAACTATATGATCAAATGACTGAAATCTTATTAGAAACAGGAGTCATCACTCGCCCACCTGTTATGACAATGCCGAAGGAGATTTCATTTGTCCATGATACAAATTATATGAAGGGGTTCCATTTGTTTAAAGAAAATAGGTCTTTAAATGTAATTGAATTATCACTTATTCAACATGCCATCGATACTAATCTTGTTGGGATGCAGTTAATGATTGGGTTTGCCCAAGTTACACATAATGAAGAAGTAAGAAAACATTTTGTAAAAGGAATGGAGTTATCTAAAAAGATTGAAACTGAACTAGGTGATATTTTGCGTCAAAGCTATATCGAGCCTCCTGCTACACATGCTGGTAAAGCAACAGATTCGAAGATTGCTCCTTTCTCCGATAAAATGATGATGTATTGTACTAGTTTATTATCGACATTTGGATTAGGAAGTAACGCACTTGGTGGAGCATTTAGTTTACGAAGCGATTTACCAACAAAAATGGTCAAACTTACATTAGACATATATAGCTTTGCGAAAGATGGAGGAAAATTAATGATAGAAAATGGATGGATGGAAGAACCTCCACAAATTGAGGATCGAAATCAATTGACGAAAGAATAGAGAAACGATATGCGGTGTAAATGAAATAAACAAAAATAAGCCAATTCCATCAATGCTTTGTATATTATCTCCGGAGAAAATTTCCGGAGTTTTTTATGTTTTTTCCCTCTCAATTTTACTAATGCAAAAAATCTTTGACAAGTTCAGTGAGTTGATCGCAGTTTACATTTTAATAAATATATGTTAAGTTATCCAATGAACCAATCATCCTACAAATTTTAATCGAGGTGTTATGATGGAAATTTCAAAAACAAACCGCTTATCCCTTGTAGACCAAGTTGTTTCCCAAATAGAGTCATTAATTGAAAAAGGAGTATGGAAAGTGGGATGTCGCATTCCACCTGAACTTGAGCTTATGCAACAATTTGATGTAAGCAGGAATACACTTAGAGAAGCTATAAGAGCCTTAGTACACGCTGGACTTTTGCAAACAAGACAAGGCAGTGGTACATATGTATGTTCATCAAGCGTATTAGGTGCTGCACTTGATAAAAGAATTCAAAAGGCTAATCTCTTAGATACATTAGAAGTTCGACATGCTCTTGAACGTGAAGCTGCACAATTAGCTACAATCAGAAGGAGTCAGGAAGATTTAGATAGATTACTAAACTATTTAAAAGCTGCTCAGACTGCTGCAAAAAATAATGACAATAAAGCTTATGTAGAAGCCGATTTCGAATTGCATAGAGCCATTGTAGAAGCATCACATAACAGTATATTAATTGATTTATACCAGCATATGACTTCATCTTTGCAGGCTTCTATTCAAAATCTAATCGAAATTACAACTCATACTGACTTTCATATTGGAATTCATGAGAAATTAATAGAGTCAATTATTAACCAAGATACAGAACAGGCAACCGAAGCCGTTAACGAATATATTATGCAATTTAAAGAAGTAGGAGGATTTTAATGAGTGTACAACAGGTAACTATTCAAAATGAACAACAACAAACTGAATTAAATTCTAAATCAAAAGTAATTTTATTAATTATTGGTATTATTTGTATTGGTGCAAACCTAAGAGCACCTTTAACATCGGTCGGTCCATTGGTTTCTTCTATTCGAGATAGCTTAGGAATTTCAAATACAATAGCAGGTACATTAACAACTTTACCATTACTTGCATTTGCTATTCTCTCACCCTTTGCACCAAAATTATCTAGAAAATTTGGTATGGAAAGTGTCCTATTCCTTTCTTTAATCTCAATTACAATCGGCATTATGCTAAGATATTTCCAAGGTGTAGGAGCCTTATTTACTGGAACCATTTTAATTGGTATAGGGATTGCTTTCTGTAATGTACTTTTACCAAGTGTTATTAAACAGAAATTCCCACAAAGTGTTGGCTTGATGACAGGAGTATATGCTGTTTCTATGAATCTATGTGCTGCAGTTGCCTCAGGGTTAAGCGTCCCGATGTCACTAAAATTTGGCTGGCATGGATCATTAAGTTATTGGGCCATTTTTTCTATTATTAGTCTATTATTATGGGTTCCTCAAATGAGATTTAGGCAAAAAGAAGAAAAGGCTAAAACGACTGGTAAACAATCAGTTAATCTATGGAAATCAGGTTTAGCTTGGAAAGTTACCTTCTTTATGGGATTACAATCATTAATATTTTACACAATTGTTGCGTGGCTTCCTGAAATTTTAAGACAACAAGGCGTTAGTTCTAATTCATCTGGCTGGATGCTGTCATTAATGCAGTTTGCACTTATTCCATTTACATTTATTGTCCCCATTATAGCTGGGCGTATGAAAAATCAAATATTGTTAGTCATCATTACCGCACTATTATTTATCAGTGGAATGTTTGGTATTTTATATGGGAATATAGCTCTTATTCCAGTATGGGTTAGTTTAGTCGGAGTTGGAGGGGGCTTTGCTTTTAGCCTTGCCATGATGTTCTTTAGTCTCCGCACTGAAAATACTCAGCAGGCAGCAGAGCTATCAGGGATGGCTCAATCCTTTGGTTATTTATTAGCTGCTATTGGACCAGCTTTATTTGGAATACTCCATGATCTTACACATAGCTGGACCATGCCATTATGGATGCTCATCATTGTATCCTTTTTTATTCTTGTTTCTGGTCTTGGTGCAGGGAAAAAAGGATATGTCACTTCTAAATAAGGAAATGATAAAAAAGTTGGTACCTAATCGGCCAACTTTTTTATCATTTAGAACAAATAGCGCATGAGCATCATGCAAATAACTCCTGTAATGACTGTTCCTAATAAGCTTCTTGTAAAAATAGCTACTAAAAATACTGGTAATGCCACCAATAGATTTAAGCTATTTTCATAGAATGATAATTTACCATCTGATAATAATAAAGATTGTGCTAATAGAGCTGCCATTACAGCAACTGGCACATGCTTTAACCAGCGTATAGCCCAATTTGGTAATTGAATACGACTTAACACCATTAACGGAAGGACCCTTGGAATAAATGTGACAAGTGCTGAACCAACAATTATTAATAGAATGGTATATTTCATTTCCACTTTTCAATCACCATCCCAATGGTTGCACCTAAAATAGTTGCAACAATAATCCCTACACTCGCTGAAAGGAAAAAACTAACGGCAACAACAATGACAATCGCACTAATTCCAACCATTATATCTACAAAGTATTTTTTCTGACTTAAAATTTGTAGAACAAGAAGTCCTATAAACATAGCTGGGAGAGCATAATCAAGCCCAAAGCTTTCCGGATTCGGTATCCATTTCCCAAAGAATCCACCTGCAATATTTGCTACGATCCAATTTAGATAGGCTGTAATATTCAAGCCTATCATCCATTTATAATTAGCAAGTTTTTTAGTAGATAACTGATTGATTGCAACTCCAAATGTTTCATCCGTTAATAATGATCCAACAAACATATTCTTCCACGGTGATAGATGGCGAAAATACGGAGATAGTGCGGCGCTCATTAGAAAATGGCGAAGATTAACAAAAAATATAGTGAATATAATGGCTGAAGCTGGATTACTCGCAGCGATCATTCCAGCAGCAATAAATTGTGCTGACCCAGCATATACGAGAATACTTAGAAGAGCGATCTCAATAATACTTAACCCTGCCGTCTTTTCAACAACACCTGCTGCAAATCCAATACTTAGGTAACCAAGCAATGTTGGAACACAATCTTTTACACCTTTCCAAAAACCTTCAGTATCCTTCTCATATGATTTTGCATGGACATTAAGAGTTTCCTGTCTCACATCTCCCACCCTTTAGTGTATTATAATAATCTATGCCATTATTTTTTCTTCCTAATATAACAAATACTTAATCTATTTAACAAGCTATTTTTCAATTTAATAGAGATGAGTAAAAACTATCGCGCATCGTTCATTATGTATGAGTCTCAACCTCATCCCAACAATTATCTGCTTCAATAAGCCAACTAAGTGCGTAGTGCCTCTCTTGAACAACCCCTGCATCTAGCCCAGCAGGTGTATCTCTATGTTGAATACGTGCATCGACACATGCCCAGTTATAACGTAAAGTGAGATCAAATGCATCAAGTACCTCCTCTTTTGATCGAGGATTACTATGCTGAACAAGATCTTCTAAGCTATCATATTTAATAAGTAACTGAGATATTCGTGGAACATCACAAATACGATCAGGATAAGATAGCTCTTCAATGTGACCGAGTGCCCACAATAAGACCTCACAGCATTCGTATCTCCAAACGAATTGAATACATTCCTGTTCATCTGCTTCCTTATTTTCAATATAGCCTCTTTCTTTAGGAGATACCCATTCTCGTATCTGATAAATTCCATCCACTTTATCTAAATAGGACAATGCCTCTTCTCTACTTCCATCTGAAGATAATCTCACTTCCGAATACAAAGAAACGGCAAACAAAGCTGTTAATCTCTGTGCAATTGATAATACATCCTTTAATTTTGCATCAATTTCCAATACTTGGGCTCTCAGCTGTAAAATGTATGGAATATTCTTTTTTTTCAATATTGTAATGGAACGATCTGCTCTGTCACGATCTATATCCTGCTCCCCTCCTTGACCTTTCTCAAGGATATCTGCATTCACAATCGGAATTAGTTTTTTCAATTCACTCTCTCCATTTACTGAGAATACAAGCCTTCCCTCTCCATCAATGAGTTGCATACTTGGGTAAAGTAAAAAACCATTTAATTCTTTTGCAACGGAATAAATCGTATTGATGATAGCATTTGTTAGATGCTGATCATTATCGAATTGGAGTTGAATACCTACTATACAATTAAAATGTAAAATTTGTTGAATCACACTTTGCTGAAGATCTTCTCGATCTGTTTTCACTTGTGAAAAATACGAAGCCATCCCCTTAATTTGTTGATTTATTTCTTCAGGATTTGCTTTATAATCAACTTGATGGATATCCAACTCTATTCGATCTTTCGTTATGATGGTTAAATGATTCTTCATCTCAATTAATGATTCAGCAATATGCTCGAACTTACTCCGAAAGCCTTGAAAAACTCGATTGGGGTTACCGATCCCAGTATATAAAGTCATAACTGCCTTTTTCATATTTTCCCTCCTACTACCATCTTCTCTTCCTATCAGTTGCTAATATTACAAATTATTTACTCTAATCATACCTCACGAAAATAAGAAAAAGCTTCAAGAAAATAAATTTTTAAATACCCATCCATGAAAAAAGCACAATGGAAGTGATTCCATTATGCCTTTTTAAACCTAAATATCATTTACTGTATATATAAAAGTTAAATATATAGCATCATCTTTAAAAAGTCCCTTAAGAATCCAACGTAGCATTTCCGGCAGAGCCTTTCATTCTTTCCTTTCTTCGAACATCTTTAAATATTTTCGTTTCTGAAACAATGACATTTGAAAGGAGAAGTAATCCGATTAAATTCGGAATTGCCATCAGTGCGTTAAATACATCAGAAATACCCCAAACAATATTAAGGCTAGTCACAGACCCTAATAGAACTGCAGCAGTAAAAATAACTCGATAGACAATTACTGAACGATCACCGAATAGGTAACTGACACATTTTTCTCCATAATAGGACCAGCCGATTACGGTTGAATAGGCGAAGAAGATTAAGCCAAATGTAACAATGTAGCCTCCAACATGAGGTAAGAATCCATTAAACGCTTCAACAGTGAGTGATGAACTTTTATTAGGATCAGCTCCGATCCACATGTCACTCATGACAAGTGTTAAGCCAGTAATCGTGCACACAACGATTGTATCAAGAAATGTACCGGTCATAGAAACAAGCGCCTGTCTTCCAGGATAATCGGTTTTTGCCGCTGCAGCTGCAATAGGAGCTGATCCTAGACCCGCTTCATTAGAAAATACTCCTCTTGCTACCCCATAGCGTACAGCTGTACCCAGGACACCCCCTCCAACAGATTCGGCTGTAAATGCTTCACCGAATATTAAGCTAAATGCGTGAGGAATTTCCGTAATATTCATAAGAATAATAATTAATCCACCAAGTACATAAAAAACTGCCATAAATGGCACAATGACACCGGCTACATTACCAATGCTTTTAATACCACCAAGAATAACCAATCCTGTGAGAATAGCAAGAATACTACCCGTAATCCAAGGATTAACTCCAAAGGTTCCTTTTAATGCCTCAGCAACTGAATTAGATTGAACCATGTTTCCAATTCCAAAAGAGGCAATTGCACCAAAAATAGCAAAGAGAACTGCGAGCCATTTCCAGCCAAGACCGCGCTCGATGTAATACATTGGACCGCCAGACATCTCCCCCTTACTATTTTTCACTCGGAATTTGACAGAAAGAATGGCTTCACCATACTTGGTAGCCATTCCGAATATGGCTGTAACCCACATCCAAAAAACAGCACCTGGTCCCCCCGCAATAACCGCTGTAGAAACACCCGCAATATTCCCTGTTCCAATTGTAGCTGCTAGCGCTGTCATTAAAGATTGGAAGTGAGAAATATCACCCGAAGATTTCTTGTCTTGATGACGTGTAAAAGCAAGTTTTAATGCATAAGGTAAACTTGAAAATTGCATAAAGCCAAGACGAAGTGATAAAAAAATACCTGTTCCAACCAAAAGAATAAGCATAGCTGGACCCCAAACAAGATCACTTGCTTTACTAATAAAATCCTCTAACCCTTTCACAAAATCCCCCTCATTTTCTGAAATATTTAAATACTCTTTAAATATTCAACTCAAATGAAAAAAATCCTGCAAAATTTCTTGGAAATTGTAATTTATTTGGTGCTAGTCTCTTACTACAAATATACTTCATTTGTGCAAAGTTAATAACATTTGTATCAATACAAATCCTAAAATAAAATAACTTGAAACCTAAAAGAATAGTGTAATGAAATTAATAACAATGGAATCTATGTTTTTATAGAGAGTTTTATTAGAAAATGGCAATTTTTTATAACAGAATTCATTCTCGTTATATATTATTTAAAATAGAACAGAAAATTTATCAGCATAATAAAATTATTCTAGGCATTGACAATTTATTTGTTTATTTTTACAATAGTTTTATGACTTTAGAACAAATGAGTGATAACCAAAGGATCAAAATTTTTAATGCCTTAGCAGATGAAAAAAGAATTAACATCATCCGTATGTTATCTCATCATGAAAATCGCCCACGTTGCTCGGATATTGGAAGGAGGTTAGAAATAAGCAAATCAAATGGTTCTTACCATTTGAAAATTTTAGCCGAAGCAAATCTGGTGCATATCGAAAGAGAAGGGGTAACGAAATATGTTTCTTTAAATAAAGAGACTTTTAAACAATATTTACCCGGATTTTTGGCTACGTTATAAAGTAGTCTATTTTTCTCACTGATAGTTCTAAAGTTTTATGACTATGAAATTAAGGTGATTTATATGAAAAACAAGATGAATAAGCTTATAGCAACATTATGTTTAATCGTATTGGCAGGTGTAATGAATTCAATATTATTTAACGTAACACTGGAAGACATGGCTAAAGACTTGAATGTTACAAGTTCTGCTATAAGTTGGATAGTTATTTCTTACACTTTGGTCATAACATTTGGATCGGTAACATACAGCAAGCTAGCTTCTTATTTCCAAATTAAAAATCTATTGATATTTGGAGTGATAATGTTTACTTTAGGTTCTTTAATAGGCTATTTCTTTAGTAGTTATATTTGGGTATTGTCAGCTCGTGTTATCCAAGCAATAGGTGGTAGCTCGTTTATTGCTCTTTCCATGATTACAGCCAATCAATTTATTCCAGTATCTATGCGTAATTTTGCCCTTGCCTTGATAGGAGGGTGTTTATCACTTGGTTCTGGCTTAGGATTCTTAGTTGGTGGGATACTTACTTTAACATGGGGGTGGCACTCTTTATTTTTATTAACAAGTCTGACGTTACTAACGGTATTGGGTATATACACTCTACTTCCCTCCGGATATGCCAGCAAAGAAAGGATAACAGAGCCTTTTGATATTCTAGGTTTGTTTTATTTAGTCATATTTGTCACATCATTCATCTTAGGTGTAAAACTGAATAGCTTTCTACTTTTTCTAAGTATAATTTCTTTATTCTTATTAGGTTTGCATAGTAAAAAGAAAAGAATAGTTTTATTTATTGATCCTTCAGTTTTGAAATATTTTTCTTTTAATAAATTACTCTTGATTAGCTTTATTAATAATGCTGCCATGGTTGCTATTTTATTTTTATATCCTTCATTGATGAATAGAGCATTCCATTTATCATCTGTACGGATAGGTTTTATCATTTGTATGGGTTCTATAATTTCATTTTTAATCAGCTTAATGATAAGAAAATTAGCTCATTCTATGAGCAATGAAAAGTTAATGTTTATATCCATAATGATTCAATTGATTAGTTTTTGTATCCTCTCATTTTTTGGCACAACTTCCATTATAATGGCAATTTTAGGTCTTTTTTTGATTTATTCATGCTATAGCACATTAACTGTGATTATAAACCAAGAAATACCACATCATGTAGAACAAGACAAAGCTTCAATGGGGTTGGGAATATACAATCTTATAAATTTTTTAGGAATGTCTTTTGGACCGACTATGTCAAGTAGGATATTAGGTATCAATACCAATTTTACCTTTGTACTTCAAAGTTTCACTGTTTTATTAATGGTATCGTTACTATTAATGCTAGTTGGTAGAAGGAAAGTCAACACTCCATAAAACGGAGCATGCCGAATTAGAGAAGAACAGTGATAAGGTGTCTATTACTACCGGGTAGCATTACTGTAACGAAAGAATAGATAAGTTTTAAAGATTGTATTTAAACTAAAGGAGCTAAAGTTAAAGCTCAAAACTGTCATTATGACAGCTTTTCTTTCTTATTGCACTAAATGGCAGGATAGTTGAAGAAGGATAACGAATATATGTAAAAATGTTAAATTATCGTAAGCAAGTTAGTGAAAAAAAAATATGAAATTTTTTGTGGAAATAAACGCTTTAAAGTATTTTGCGTTAGTGTTATGCTATGCCTATTTATGTGAATCTTGGGAAAATTACGAGAGAAGGTGAAAAGTATGGTTAAAAAAAGAATTGAGATTTGGGAATGGATTAAGGCTCTCTTTATAGCAATAATTTTAGTTTTTATTATTCGTACCTTTTTCTTTACACCTATTGTAGTCGATGGTGCTTCAATGGAACCTACTTTGCAAGACCAAGACCGTATGATTGTAACAAAAATAGGAGAACCTAAAAGATTTGATATTGTTGTTTTTCATGCAACTAAAAATAAAGATTATATTAAACGTGTAATTGGGTTACCAGGAGACCGTATCGAGTATAAAGATGATACTTTGTATATAAATGGAAAACCTTATGATGAACTGTATTTAGATAAATATAAAAAAGAGTTAGAAGATGATGGGCCATTAACCAATTCATTTACATTAAAGGAAACTCCAGTTGGTAGTGATGTAGTTCCAGAAGGGCATTTGTTTGTAATGGGTGATAATAGGCGACATAGCACGGACAGTCGTAATATTGGGGCTATTCCAATGGAAAAGGTAGTAGGAACAACAAAAATTGTTTATTATCCTATTAAAGAAATAAAAATAATCAGTAAGTGAAGAACCTTTAAGTTATTCAATTAAAGGACGCTTTTCTTTAGTAAGAAGCGTCTTTTGGATTTGCTTCTACACAAAAATTTTGAAGATTTTCACTTAAACTCCCTCAGTTTAATTCAATTTCCTCTTAAATACTCGCTTATTCGCAGGATTTCAAATCCACATGTAAGAACAATGACGGATATATAGAATGAGTATTAGAGACAAGGCTACATGAAGGCATG
>BORH01000018.1 GCA_018333075.1 Heyndrickxia sporothermodurans
AGTTTATCTAAGTAAGACCCCTGAAAGATGATCAGGTTGATAGGTTCGAGGTGGAAGTGTGGCGACACATGGAGCTGACGAATACTAATCGGTCGAGGACTTATCCTAAATTTGATTTGAAGTTATTGCATGGTTTCTCATCTATCTAGTTTTGAAGGAATAATCCCTTCAACTTTATAAGGTCTGGTAATTATGGCGAGAAGGTCACACCCGTTCCCATCCCGAACACGGAAGTTAAGCTTCTCAGCGCCAATGGTAGTTGGGGGCTCTCCCCCTGCAAGAGTAGGACGTTGCCAGGCAATTTTGAAACACAGAGTGCTTACTCTGTGTTTTTTTGTTATGGTTCATTAAGAGTAACGATTGTTAAGATAGCTGTAAAAAATTGATCCATAACTTTTTACCTCATAAGCTGAGTATGGAAACAAACAAAAATAAAGCAAGTTTTATAAATACTATGTATTAATTTTTATGACTATTGTCAAAACTAATTTAAGTATAGATTCTAATTGCATTTTTTTTATATATTCATGTATAATTAATGTCAAATATAGTCAAAGTCAAGTCGGAAAAGGAGGTGGACTTGATGAAAAACATATCAGATATTATTGAAAGCTATCTTAAACAAGTTTTGGAAATGAATGGCAGTGAAATTGTTGAAATTAAAAGAAGTGAAATAGCTGATAAGTTTCAATGTGTACCTTCACAAATTAACTATGTAATCAATACTAGATTTACGATAGAAAGAGGTTATGTGGTTGAGAGTAAAAGAGGTGGTGGGGGATATATTCGAATCATAAAAGTCAGACCTCACGATCAAGCACATTTAATTGATCATTTACTACGCTTAGTAAAGTCACGAATATCTCAGTCCAACGCAGAAGATGTTATCATTCGTTTAGTTGAAGAAGAAGTCATTTCTGAAAGAGAAGCGAAAATTATGTTAAGTGTAATGGATCGATCAGTTTTATACATTGATCTTCCTGAAAGAGATCAATTGAGATCTAGAATATTAAGTGCGATGCTAATGTCATTAAAATATAAATAGTTAAAGAGGTGAATGTAATGATCTGTCAGGAATGTAATGAAAGACCGGCAACCCTACATTTCACCAAAATCATTAATGGAGAAAAAAACGAATTCCATTATTGTGATAGATGTGCCCAAGAAAAAGGTGAGATGTTTATGTTTGAAGGTGAACCTGGTTTTTCCATTAATAATTTAATTGCTGGATTACTAAATTTTGATCCAGTATTTCAACAGACGAAACAAGAAACCATTCAAAAAAATGAAGTTTTGCAATGCCCTCATTGTAAAATGACATTTAATCAATTTGTGAATATCGGTCGGTTTGGATGTGCAACCTGCTATGATACCTTCAATAATAGATTGCAATCGATTATAAAAAGACTTCATAGTGGTAATATTGAACATCATGGTAAGGTTCCTAAAAGAATTGGCGGAAAGGTTCATATAAAAAGACAAATTCAACAGCTTAAAGCAGACTTGCAACTAGCGATAAAAAACGAAGAGTTTGAAAAGGCTGCTGAAATTCGAGATCAGGTTCGTGCCTTGGAGGGATCACTTCTAAATGGAGGGGGAGAGACTTCATGAGCCTAGAAAATTTTGTGAATCAAGCAGTTAGCGCATGGATGAGTCAAGAAGGTCCAGATTCAGATATTGTTTTAAGTTCTAGAATTCGTCTAGCTAGAAATTTTAAACAATATAATTTTCCTACCTTATTTAGTAATGAGGAAGCAAGGGAGGTTATTTCCAAAGTAGAAGAGGTTTTACAGACTGAATCATTTCCGAATCAGATTGAACTATTAAGAATGGATAACCTGCAAAACTTGCAAAAAAAAGTTTTAGTTGAGAAGCATTTAATTAGTCCTAATTTAGCCGAGGATTCTTCTCATGGAGCAGTTATTCTTTCGGGTGAGGAAGATGTTAGCATTATGCTCAATGAGGAGGATCATATCCGAATCCAATGCTTGTTTCCTGGTCTTCAACTAAAAGAGGCGTTAGAAAAGGCAAGTAATATTGATGATTTATTAGAGGAACATATTGATTATGCCTTTAGTGAGAAATTGGGATATCTCACTAGCTGTCCTACAAATGTAGGTACAGGTCTTAGAGCATCCGTTATGGTTCATTTACCAGGACTTATCCTAACACAGCAAATGAATAGAATTATTCCAGCAATTAATCAGCTTGGTTTAGTTGTTAGAGGGATATATGGTGAAGGAAGCGAAGCTTTAGGGAATATCTTTCAAATTTCAAATCAAATTACATTAGGTAAAACTGAAATAGATATTGTAGAAGATTTAATTAGTGTTGTGCAGCAAATAATTGCTCAAGAAAGGTCAGCAAGAGAAGCATTGATTAAAACCTCTAACATACAATTAGAAGACAGAGTGTTTCGGTCATATGGTGTATTAGCAAATAGCCGAATTATTGAGTCAAAAGAGGCAGCACGATGCTTGTCCGATGTTCGTCTAGGAATTGATACTGGTTATATAAAAAATGTATCAAAAAATATACTTAATGAATTAATGATATTAACGCAACCTGGTTTTTTGCAGCAATATGCAGGTGGACCACTTCGTCCTCATGAAAGAGATATTCGTAGAGCAACATTAATTCGTGAGCGTTTAAAATTAGAAGAGGAAAATAATGGCTAGGAGGAGATCATGATGATGTTTGGACGATTTACTGAAAGAGCTCAAAAGGTTTTAGCTCTATCTCAAGAAGAAGCAATTAGGTTAAAGCACAATAATATTGGTACAGAGCACATTCTTCTTGGTTTAGTTCAAGAAGGAGAAGGAATTGCGGCAAAAGCGTTGTATGGTCTCGGACTAAGCCCAGAAAAAATTCAAATTGAAGTAGAAAATCTAATTGGAAAAGGGCAGGACTCTGGACAAACAATCCATTATACACCTCGAGCAAAAAAAGTAATTGAGCTTTCAATGGATGAGGCTAGAAAGTTAGGTCATTCGTATGTAGGTACAGAGCACATATTATTAGGTTTGATCCGTGAAGGTGAAGGTGTAGCAGCACGCGTATTGAATAACTTAGGAGTAAGCTTAAATAAAGCAAGACAACAGGTTCTTCAATTATTAGGTAGCAATGAAGCTGGAAGTCATCAAGGTGGTACGGCTTCTAATGCGAATACGCCGACATTAGACAGTCTTGCTCGCGATCTAACCGCAATAGCAAGAGAAGAGACACTCGATCCTGTTATTGGCCGTAGCAAGGAAATTCAACGTGTTATTGAAGTATTGAGCCGTCGTACGAAGAATAATCCTGTATTAATTGGTGAACCTGGTGTTGGTAAAACGGCAATCGCTGAAGGATTAGCTCAACAAATAGTCAATAATGAAGTACCTGAAACACTTCGTGATAAACGAGTAATGACATTGGACATGGGAACTGTAGTAGCAGGTACAAAATATCGAGGCGAATTTGAAGATCGATTAAAAAAGGTAATGGATGAGATCCGACAAGCAGGAAATATCATTTTATTTATTGATGAACTTCACACGCTTATTGGTGCTGGTGGTGCTGAAGGTGCAATAGATGCCTCAAATATATTAAAGCCTTCATTAGCAAGAGGGGAATTACAATGTATTGGTGCAACAACTTTAGATGAATATCGAAAGTATATCGAGAAGGATGCGGCTTTAGAAAGAAGATTTCAACCTATTCAAGTTGATGAACCAACTGTTGATGAGTCCATTCAAATTTTAAAGGGGTTAAGGGATCGATATGAAGCACATCATCGAGTATCTATATCTGATAATGCAATTGAAGCGGCGGTAAAATTATCAGATCGCTATATTTCTGACCGCTTTTTACCAGATAAAGCTATAGATTTAATTGATGAAGCAGGATCGAAAGTACGTCTGCGTTCTTATACAACTCCTCCTAATTTAAAAGAATTAGAATTACAATTAGAAGAAATTAAGAAAGAGAAAGATGCAGCTGTTCAAAGTCAAGAATTTGAAAAAGCTGCATCCTTAAGAGATTCTGAACAGCGTCTTCGAGAAAAATTAGAAGAAACGAAGAAAACATGGAAAGAAAAACAAGGTCAGGAAAACAGTGAAGTAACTGTAGAGGATATTGCTACTGTAGTAGCTAATTGGACGGGGGTCCCAGTTTCTAAGCTAGCACAAACTGAGACTGAGAAATTATTAAAGCTAGAAGAAATTCTGCATTCACGAGTGATCGGCCAAGAAGAAGCGGTCAAAGCTGTTTCTAAGGCTGTCCGCCGTGCAAGGGCAGGACTTAAGGATCCAAAACGTCCGATAGGATCTTTTGTATTCCTAGGACCAACAGGTGTTGGGAAAACTGAACTGGCAAGAGCTTTAGCTGAGGCGATGTTCGGTGATGAAGATGCAATGATTCGTATTGATATGTCTGAATACATGGAGAAGCATTCAACATCAAGACTAGTAGGATCTCCTCCAGGGTATGTTGGTTTTGAAGAAGGTGGCCAATTAACAGAGAAGGTACGCCGTAAACCATATTCAGTTATTTTGTTAGATGAGATTGAAAAAGCACATCCTGATGTTTTCAATATTCTTTTACAAGTGTTAGAAGATGGCCGTTTAACAGATTCTAAGGGAAGAACGGTTGATTTTAGAAATACAGTGTTAATTATGACTTCAAATGTTGGAGCACAGGCTCTTAAACGAAATAAATATGTTGGTTTTAACATTCAAGACAGTAATCAAGATTATAAAGATATGAAGAGTAAAGTAATGGAAGAGCTTAAGAGGGCCTTCAGACCTGAATTTTTGAACCGAATCGATGAAATCATTGTTTTCCATGCTTTGGAAAAGGAACATTTAAAACATATTGTTTCTCTATTATCAGATCAATTAGTGAAACGATTAAAAGAAAAAGATATTGAACTAGAGCTTACAGAGGCAGCAAAAGAAAAAATAACTGAAGAAGGTTATGACCCAGAATACGGAGCAAGACCTTTGAAAAGAGCTATTCAAAAGCATGTTGAGGATCGTTTATCAGAAGAGCTATTAAAAGGAGTCATTTTAGAAGGACAAAAGGTAATTATTGATGTAAAAGATGGGAAATTTACCGTTAAACCTTCTGAGGTTACTGAGTCAATTTTATAAGAATAAACAGTACATGTAGAATGTCAAATGTAGCAAGTTCCATTTTTTGTAATGGAACTTGCTAAAAAATGAAACTATATATGAAATTCATACGTCTATATAACGTAACCATTTTTGGGAAGTAAGAAGGTAGACTTGAATGCTATTTAACTAAGTTTCATCATCGACCTGTCTATACATGTACTTTTTTTCTAACGTTTTTTTAAATGTAATTACTATGCTAGAAAAGCATAGATATATAGAAAGGAAGTAAAAAATGGCAAAAAAAACGACGAAATTTATTTGCCAGTCATGTGGGTATGAATCCGCAAAATGGATGGGGAGGTGTCCAGGGTGTAATGAATGGAATAAAATGGTTGAAGAAGTCGAAATTGTAGGAAAGCCTCGTAAGGGTGCATTTTTACATTCGCCAATAGGAGGAATGTCAAAAGCTACTCCTATTACAACAATTGCATCGGAGCAAGAAGCAAGAGTTTTGACAGACTTGAAAGAACTAAACCGTGTATTAGGCGGAGGTGTTGTTCCTGGATCTCTTGTGTTAATTGGTGGCGATCCTGGGATTGGAAAATCCACATTACTTCTTCAAGTATCATCTCAACTGTCTAAACATAGTCACAAGGTTTTATACATATCAGGTGAGGAATCTGTAAAACAAACGAAGCTAAGAGCTGATCGACTCCAAATATCATCTGATAATTTATACGTTTTTTCTGAAACGAATCTTGAGGCTATACACCAGACTATTCAAGAGATCTCTCCGCAATTTGTTGTTATTGACTCCATTCAAACTGTCTACCATCCAGAAGTTACATCTGCACCTGGTAGTGTATCGCAGGTAAGGGAATGTACAGCCGAATTGATGAGAATTGCCAAAACGAAAGGTATTGCCATTTTTATTGTAGGGCATGTTACGAAGGAAGGATCTATCGCAGGTCCAAGACTTTTAGAGCATATGGTAGATTCAGTTCTTTACTTCGAAGGTGAGCGTCACCACTCTTATCGAATTTTACGAGCGGTTAAAAACCGTTTTGGTTCAACGAATGAAATGGCTATATTTGAAATGAAGGAATTTGGGTTAACTGAAGTGAGTAACCCATCCGAAATTTTTTTAGAAGAACGTTCAAAAGGTGCATCAGGTTCAACTGTTGTGGCATCAATGGAAGGCACTCGCCCTGTATTAGTTGAAATCCAAGCACTAATATCCCCGTCTATTTATGGAATGCCCAGAAGAATGGGTACAGGAATTGATCATAATCGCGTGACGTTATTAATGGCTGTATTAGAGAAAAGAGTCGGTTTATTATTACAAAATTATGATGCCTATTTAAAAGTAGCTGGTGGGATAAAATTGGATGAACCTGCTATTGATTTAGCGGTCATAATAAGTATTGCATCCAGTTTTAAAGATCAACCAACAAAAGCGGATGATTGTATTGTAGGTGAAGTTGGTTTAACAGGAGAAGTGAGACGTGTCTCTCGTATTGAACAACGAGTCCAAGAAGCAGCAAAATTAGGCTTTAGCAGGATTATCGTTCCGAGTAATAATCTCGGTGGATGGAAAATTCCAGAAGGCATTCAGGTAATTGGGGTTTCAACTGTTCAAGAGGCTTTACAACATGCATTAGGAGGGTGAATGGATGGATGATAAAAAACCTCAACAAAAGTCTATGTCCGAAATCTTACAATTAATTGCACCTGGTACACCTATTCGAGAGGGAATTGATAATGTCTTACGTGCAAATACAGGTGGATTAATAGTTCTTGGATATAATGAACGGGTAAAATCAATTGTTGATGGAGGCTTTTCGATAAATTGTATATTTAGTCCAAGCTATTTATATGAACTTGCCAAAATGGATGGAGCAATCATTTTAAACGAAACCGGAAATAAAATCTTGATTGCAAATGCACAGCTTGCTCCTGACCCTTCAGTTTCATCATCGGAAACAGGAATGCGTCATAGAACAGCAGAAAGAGTAGCGAAGCAAACAAAATCGCTTGTTATCGCGATATCCCAAAGACGTAATGTAATTACTTTATACCAAGGAAGCTTTCGTTATGCTTTAAAGGATATTGGAGTTATTTTAACAAAGGCAAATCAGGCTATTCAAACGTTAGAAAAGTATAAGGTAGTGTTAGATCAAAGTATAGCAAATTTGTCAGTACTAGAATTTGAGGAACTTGTTACTTATAGTGATTTGTTGCAAGTCCTTCACCGAATAGAAATGGTTATAAGAATAAAAAAAGAGTTAATTACTTATTTAAATGAATTAGGGACAGAAGGTCGACTTGTTCGATTACAAATGAAGGAATTACTTACTGATATCGAAGAAGAAGCAATGTTAATTATTCGAGATTATGCAAATGAAGGGCAAGTGAAACCTTTCGATATGCTTTCACGTTTTCAAGATTTAGTTAGTTCTGATGTACTGGATGATAATGTCATAATGAAATTATTAGGATATAACAATTATATTCATTCTGAGGACAATGTCTTTCCAAGGGGATACAGAGTATTAAATAAGATTCCAAGACTGCCTATATCAATAATTGAAAATTTAATTCTACAGTTTAAAGTTTTATCGAATGTGTTGAAAGCTTCAGTAGATGAACTTGATGATGTTGATGGAATTGGGGAAGTAAGAGCAAGGAAAATTAAAGAAGGTTTAAAGTTAATTAAAGAACAAACATTTGCTGATAGACAATTGTAATAGACCGAAAAAATTAAATTGCATATGAGTCATCCTTTTTATCTAGCTGTCACGATTTGTGCTTTTAGTTAGCAAATATTTGAATTGAATAAAAAGAATTTGTGAAAATTCATGAGGAGACCTATTTTTATGTGCATAAATTTTGACCGATATAACAAAATTATTTCTATAAGATTACATTCTAAAAATATTCATGAATCTGACGTTTTAAACTTTGGAAATTGTTTATAATGAATAAAGGAGGTGAAGAGATGTTAAAGCGTATTGTTCAAGCATGTTTTTTAATCATTGGTGGGACCCTTGGCATCTTTTTGTTACCTGAATTATTAAAAGTATTAGGCCTTTCCCATCAAGTGTTTATAAATAATCCATATGTTACAGCCATTCTGGGCGCTATTATCTTTTATCTTATTTCATTTTGGGCTGTAGATTATGTTGTTGGTTTTGTAAAATGGTTTGAGGATTCGATAGTTAAAGCACCTATTACAGAAATTTTGTCTGGAAGTCTTGGTCTTATTTTCGGTTTGTTTGTTGCTTATTTAGCGGGTATCCCGTTTAATAAAATGGAAATTCCAATTGTTAATACTGTAGTCCCTATCCTATTAACATTACTTCTTGGCTATGTTGGTTTTCAGGTAGGGTTTAAAAAGCGAGAAGAGCTTATCAGCTTATTTATGGCATCGGCACGTCAGAAAAAGAAAAATAGTATAGAACCAGAAGAAGAAGCGAAGCAATCAAAATCGTTGAAACTTTTAGATACAAGTGTCATTATAGATGGGAGAATTGCAGATATTTGCCAAACGGGGTTTTTAGATGGTGTTATCGTTATTCCCCAATTTGTATTAGAAGAATTACAGCATATCGCTGATTCATCTGATGCATTGAAACGAAATAGAGGGCGTCGGGGCTTGGATATTTTAAAACGAATTCAAAAGGAACTTCCAATTGAGGTTCAAATTTATGAAGGAGATTTTGAGGATATTCAAGAGGTCGACAGCAAATTAATTAAACTTGCAAAGTTAACGAGTGGAATTGTTGTTACTAATGATTTCAATTTGAACAAAGTGTGTGAACTTCAAAGTGTACAAGTATTAAATATTAATGATTTAGCAAATGCTGTAAAGCCGGTAGTTTTACCAGGAGAAGAGCTAAATGTCCAATTGATTAAGGACGGAAAAGAGTATCACCAAGCAATAGCTTATTTAGATGATGGTACAATGATTGTCGTTGAAGAAGGTAGAAATTATATTGGCAAACGAATTGATGTTTTAGTAACAAGTGTATTGCAAACATCAGCGGGACGAATGATATTTGCAAAGCCAAAGCTTTTAGAAAAAGCATTATAGGAACTTGGTTTAAAAAGCCCGAGAAAAATAATAGTTGAATTACGGTTAATCTAATTTCTGCCTCATGAAGTGTAAGAACTTTTAAACCGAAATATAATAGATATTTAGGGAGTATAATATATGAATTATCAGGTGATTATCCCTGCTGCAGGACAAGGGAAAAGAATGGGAGTCGGGAAAAACAAATTATTGTTAGAATTACAAGAACAGCCGATTATTCTCCATACGATAAATGTTTTCCTTAATGATATTTACTGCAAAGGAATTATTTTAGTCATTCAACCTGATGATGAGCAAGTATTTAAAAAAATACTAAAAGAGTGTCCTATGAATGAGAAAATAAAAATGGTTTATGGTGGAATTGAAAGACAGAACAGTGTGTATAATGGCCTTTTGGCTATAGAAGATACAGATATCGTTCTTGTACATGACGGAGCAAGACCATTTATTAAATTAAGTATTATTCATCAACTAGCTTGGACGGCTTCTGAAAAAGGAGCTGCGATTGCTGCGGTTCCTGTTAAAGATACGATTAAAAAGGTTGATAATAATCAAGTCATGGAGACGGTAGAGCGATCAAGCTTGTGGCAGGTTCAAACTCCACAAGCTTTTCGCTTTGCTATCCTTTTTAATGCTCATCAGCAGGCGAATAAAGAAGAGTTTCTTGGCACCGATGAAGCTTCTCTTGTCGAGAGACTAGAATATCCAGTTCAAATCGTTACAGGAGATTATGATAATATTAAGCTAACAACTCCTGAGGATCTTTATTTTGCCGAAGCAATATTAAAGAAACAATCAAAAATACACTAGAAAGCACTATTTTTATTTTTCCTTGTAATTAAGAAAGGGAATACTTTAATCCAAATAAAATTATTATTTAACTACTCTATGAAAATTTAAAATGTTTTTATTTAAAGGAGAATATATAAAGATGTTTCGAATTGGCCAAGGATATGATGTACATCAGCTAGTGGAAGGAAGACCTCTTATTATTGGAGGAGTTCATATACCATATGGAAAAGGATTATTGGGGCATTCAGATGCGGACGTATTATTACATACTGTAGCGGATGCTAGTTTAGGTGCGATCGGTGAAGGGGATATTGGGAAACACTTCCCTGATACGGATCCTGCGTTTAAAGATGCAGATTCATCCGTTTTGCTCAAACATGTTTGGGGAATAGTAAAACAAAAAGGATATCGTTTAGGTAATATTGATTGTACGATTATTGCACAGAAGCCTAAGATGGCTCCTTATATTGAAGAAATTCGTAGCAAAATTGCTTCTCTTTTAGAAACTACGATAGAACAAGTAAACGTCAAAGCAACAACGACAGAGAAATTAGGATTTACAGGAAGAGGAGAAGGAATTGCCGCTATGGCAGTGGTTCTTCTTGAAAAGGAGAACAAGAATCATTAAACGTGGTTTTTGATGTTATTTTATTTGGATTTAATTGTGTAAGACATTATTAAAAAACTGATGCTATAATTTTTTAAAAATTAGAGTTGCAAATAGAAACATCCATATAAAAGCAGGCTTAATTTCAATAAAAGTTTTATGAGGAAGCTTTTTTCCTGAACGTGCTGGTGTTAAAATAAAGAGTACGAAAAAAAGGTTTTTTGTAAATAGGAGGAAATATTCATGTCAACCGATATACGTGTTCGATATGCACCGAGTCCAACCGGACATTTACATATAGGAAATGCCCGAACTGCCTTGTTTAATTATTTATTTGCTCGTAGCCAAGGTGGTAAATTTATTATAAGAATTGAAGATACCGACCAAAAAAGAAATATTGCTGGTGGAGAAGAAAGCCAGTTAAAATATTTAAAATGGCTAGGTATGGATTGGGATGAAGGGATTGATATAGAGGGTGAATATGCACCTTATCGTCAATCTGAACGTGGAGCAATCTATCAAAAGTATTATAATGATTTGCTTGAAAGAGATATAGCATATAAATGTTATTGTAAGGAAGAAGAATTAGAAGCAGAGCGTGAAGAACAAATCGCACGTGGTGAAACACCCAAATACTCTGGTAAATGTCGTCATTTAACAAAAGAGGATCAAGAACGCTTAGAAAGTGAAGGCAGAAAGCCAAGTATTCGTTTTTCTGTACCAGAAGGCCGTATTTATGCGTTTAAAGATATGGTGAAGGATGAAGTTTCTTTTGAATCGGATGGAATTGGTGACTTTGTCATTATTAAAAAAGATGGGATTCCAACTTATAATTTTGCTGTGACTATCGATGATCATTTAATGAAAATTTCTCACGTTCTTCGCGGAGACGACCATATTTCTAATACACCAAAGCAATTAATGATTTATGAAGCTTTTGGCTGGGAACCTCCTATTTTTGGACATATGACATTAATCGTTAATGAAAGCCGCAAAAAGCTAAGTAAACGTGATGAAAGCATTATTCAATTTATAGAGCAATATGAAGAATTAGGTTATTTGCCTGAGGCTCTTTTCAATTTTATCGCCTTATTAGGCTGGTCTCCAAATGGTGAAGAAGAGATCTTTACTAGAGAAGAATTTATCGATATTTTTGATGCAGAACGATTATCTAAATCTCCAGCTTTATTTGATAAACTGAAATTGACCTGGATGAATAATCAATATGTGAAAAAGCTTGACTTAGACCGAGCAGTAGAAATTGCATTGCCACATTTAGTAAAAGCAAAATTAGTAAGTGAAAATTTATCTGATGAAGAACGAGTATGGGTTGAACATTTGGTTGCGCTATATCAAGACCAAATGAGCTATGGAGCTGAAATTGTTGAACTTTCTAAGCTGTTCTTTACTGATACAATCAATTACGATGAAGAAGCACGAGAAATTTTAAATGAAGAACAAGTTCCTGAGGTTTTAAAAGCCTTTTTAGCTGAAATTACTTCATTAGAGGACTTTAGTGCTGAAAATATACAAAAGTCTATAAAAGCAGTTCAGAAGTCTACAGGTAATAAAGGGAAAAAATTATTTATGCCAATTCGTGTGGCTGTTACAGGACAGGCGCATGGTCCAGATCTACCTAAGGCAATTGAGTTGTTAGGTAGAGAAAAAATTAGTAAGCGTATTGAAAGTATTATTGGTTAACATTTTATTAAAAATGTAATATAGTATAAATAATTAAAATATGAAAATTGAATAATCATTTAAAGTGTTGATGAGGAGAAGTAAAAAAACAATTGCTTGAAAGAGAGAACCATCACCGGCTGAAAGTGGTTTAAGCCTCTTGTTTTTTGAAATGCACCTCTGAATCTTATTCTGAATGTACTTTTTAGTAGGAATAGGCGGTTACCTATCGTTACAAAGGGTTTAAAGTTGAGGTGGAATTCATTGTGGAAATGGACTCCATCTAAACAGAGTGGAACCGCGTTTAAAGGGCGTCTCTGTCTATATATGGACAGAGACGCTTTTTATATTGGCAGCAGACTAATGAAAATATATTTTTATATCAATACTAACGAAAGGAGTGAAGTCAATGTTTCGGCGTATGAAGGAAGATATTGAAGTGGTATTTGAGCAAGATCCCGCAGCAAGGAGCTATATAGAGGTTATTCTTACTTATTCTGGCTTACATGCAATATGGGCACATAGAATAGCACATAGCTTATATAAAAGAAAACTATTCTTTCTTGCAAGAGTGATATCTCAAGTAAGTCGCTTTTTTACAGGGATTGAGATTCATCCAGGAGCACAAATTGGACGTCGCTTTTTTATAGATCATGGAATGGGTGTTGTTATAGGAGAAACATGTGAAATCGGAGATAATGTAACCGTATATCAAGGAGTCACCTTAGGAGGAACAGGAAAAGAAAAAGGTAAGCGGCACCCTACGATAAAAGATAATGCTCTAATTGCTACTGGGGCTAAAGTATTGGGCTCAATTACAGTCGGTGAGAACTCAAAGATTGGTGCAGGTTCAGTTGTACTGAGGGATGTTCCTTCAAATTCAACAGTGGTCGGTATTCCTGGAAGAGTGGTTATTCAAGATGGAATTAAAATAAAGAAAGATTTAAATCATAGTGATTTACCAGATCCTGTGGAAGATCGATGTTCAGCTATAGAAAATAAAATCCATAAGCTTGAAGAAGAAATATTACGTTTAAAAATGGAAGGAGCCAAGAAAGAACATGTCAATTCAAATTTATAACACACTTACTCGAAAAAAAGAACCGTTTGTTCCATTAGAAGAAGGAAAAGTAAAAATGTATGTTTGCGGTCCAACCGTTTACAACTATATTCATATTGGGAATGCTAGACCTGCTATTGTATTTGATACTATCCGTAGATATTTAGAATATCGTGGTTTTGATGTAAACTTTGTTTCGAATTTTACAGATGTAGATGATAAGCTGATTCGAGCAGCAAAAGAATTAGGTGAAGACGTACCAACGATAGCTGATCGTTTTATTGATGCTTATTTTGAAGATGTTTCTGCATTAGGGTGCAATACGGCTGATGTTCATCCTAGGGTAACAGAAAATATGGATATTATTATCGAGTTTATCGAAACACTTATAGACAAAGGCTATGCATATGAATCTGGCGGAGATGTTTATTATCGTACAAGAAGCTTTGACGGATATGGTAAGCTTTCGCATCAATCTATTGATGATTTAAAATCTGGATCACGTATTGAAGTTGGGGAGAAGAAAGAAGATGCCTTAGATTTTGCACTTTGGAAGGCAGCAAAAGAGAGAGAAATCTATTGGGAAAGCCCATGGGGAAAAGGAAGACCGGGGTGGCATATTGAATGCTCGGCTATGGCAAGAAAATATTTAGGAGATACGATTGATATCCATGCAGGTGGCCAGGATTTAAAGTTCCCGCATCATGAAAATGAAATTGCTCAATCGGAAGCATTAACAGGTAAACAATTTTCTAAGTATTGGATGCATAATGGTTATATTAATATTGATAATGAAAAAATGTCTAAATCACTAGGTAATTTTGTATTAGTACATGATATTATTCAACATTATGATCCACAAGTACTTCGGTTCTTTATGTTATCCGTTCACTATCGTAACCCAATAAATTATAGTGAGGAATTACTAGAAAATGCAGGAAGCGGCTTGGATCGTATTAAAACATCTTATCAAAATATTAAGCACCGTGTACAAAGTAGTACCAATTTAACGAATAATGATCAAGAATGGTTGGAGAAAATTCAACAAACTCATAATGAGTTTATTAAAGAGATGGATGATGACTTTAATACAGCAAATGGAATTTCTGTACTATTCGATTTATCGAAGCAAGCAAATTACTATTTACGCGAAAAGAATACTTCAGAAAAAGTTTTAAATGCTTTCATGAATGAGTTTAAGAATTTGTTTGAAGTGCTAGGACTAAAATTAGAAACTGAAGAATTATTAGATGAGGAAATTGAAGAACTAATTCAAAAGAGAAACCAAGCTAGAAAAGATAGAGATTTTACCTTAGCTGACGCTATACGTGATCAATTGAAAGAGATGAATATCATTGTAGAGGATACCCCACAAGGAATTAGATGGAGAAGAGGATAGGAATGAAGGCAATAGAAAAATCTGTAGATACATTACAACTAAACAGTCTTGCTCTTGCCTATATGGGTGATGCGGTATATGAGGTTTATATTCGCCATCACCTACTCCATCTTGGGAAAACAAAGCCTAATAAGCTTCATAGAGAAGCAACCAAATATGTTTCAGCCAAATCCCAAGCAAAAATATTAAAAACTTTTATGGAGCTAGAAATCTTAACAGAAGAGGAATGTACGATTGTAAGAAGAGGACGGAATGCTAAATCAGGATCCGTTCCAAAAAATACAGATGTTCAAACGTATAATCAAAGTACAGGTTTCGAAGCTTTAATTGGCTATTTATATTTAAATAAACAATTTAGTCGATTAGAAATGATTATCGAAAAAGCAATAGAAACAGTGGAGTAAATATACAACGAAAGTTGAACAAATAAAATTAGAGGTAGGAGGTCTATAGTGTGGACCAGGAATATATTGCAGGAAAAAATCCTGTCATTGAAGCTCTTAAATCCAATCGAGAAATAAATAAAATTTGGATTTCAGAAGGATCAGGCAAGGGACAAATGCAACAGGTTATACAGCTTGCAAAGCAGTCAAAGGTATTAATTCAATATGTACCAAAGCAGAAAATAGATCAAATGGTAAAAGAAAATCATCAAGGAGTCGTTGCTTTAGTTGCAGCGTATAAGTATGCGGAAATAGATGATTTATTTGATAGAGCGAAAGAAAAGCAAGAAGATCCTTTTTTTCTTATCTTGGATGAATTGGAGGATCCACATAATCTCGGTTCTATATTAAGGACTGCTGATGCAGCAGGAGTCCACGGAATTATTATTCCAAAGCGAAGAGCTGTTGGTCTGACTGCCGCTGTTGCAAAGGCCTCAACAGGAGCGATTGAGTATGTTCCAGTTGCTAGGGTAACAAATTTATCCAGAACGATAGCGGAGTTAAAAGAACGAGGATTATGGATTTATGGTACCGATGCAAAAGGAAGCCAAGACTATCGATCGATGGATGGAAATATGCCTTTAGCAATAGTCATTGGAAGTGAAGGAAGAGGAATAAGTAGATTAATTAAGGAAAGCTGTGATTTTCTTGTCCATTTACCAATGATTGGTCATGTTACCTCTCTCAATGCTTCAGTTGCAGCTAGCTTACTAATATATGAGGTTTATCGGAAACGACATCCTAAAGGTGAATAGTGATGGATATTATGCTCGTTGATGGTTACAACATTATTGGTGCGTGGCCTGAGCTAAGGAACTTAAAGAAAAACAATTTAAGTCATGCAAGGGATCGTCTAATTGAAATAATGGCTGAATATCAAGGATATACAGGCTACAGAGTAATTGTTGTATTTGATGCACTTTATGTGAAAGGGATGGAAAAAAAGTATAGACAGCATAAAGTGGAAATCATATTTACAAAAGAAAATGAGTCCGCTGATGAGCGGATTGAAAAGATGGCCATTCAATTAAATAATCGAAAGACTCAAATACATGTGGCTACTTCTGATTATACGGAGCAATGGGCTATATTTGGACAAGGAGCTCTTCGAATTTCAGCGAGAGAGCTACTAAATGAAGTGAATTCGATTCATCAAAGAATTGAAAAAGAGGTAATGGAAACACATGAATATAAGCCAACATCAAGAATTCCTTTAAGTAAAGAAGTTGCCGAAATGTTCGAAAAACTTCGGAGAGGGAAACAATGAGTATTGACGCTAGAAAATTCAGTAATGTATAATATTTCTATCTATTGCTTTGAGCGGTCAGGGGGATATAAGTGAACCTAAACATGGAGGTAGCACATAACGGAAATTATGTGGCAATGGAAGATGAGCAATTGATCGAGCTAGTACATGAAGGTGATAGTGAGGCATTGGACTATCTTATTCAAAAATACCGAAATTTTGTTCGAGCAAAAGCACGCTCCTATTTTTTGATTGGAGCAGATAAAGAGGATATTGTTCAAGAAGGAATGATAGGTTTATATAAGGCCATTCGTGACTATAAAGAGGACAAGCTTACCTCGTTTAAAGCTTTTGCAGAGCTATGTATAACCCGCCAAATCATTACTGCAATAAAAACTGCCACTCGTCAGAAGCATATTCCACTGAACTCATATGTTTCTCTAGATAAGCCTATTTATGACGAAGAATCTGATCGCACCCTTATGGATGTCATTTCGGGTGCAAAGATGATGAATCCAGAGGAATTAATTATTAATCGTGAAAAATATGGAAATATTGAAGGGAAAATATCTGAATTATTGAGTGACTTAGAAAGAAAAGTTCTAGCTCTTTATTTAGATGGTCAATCTTATCAAGAAATATCCGAGGAATTAAATCGCCATGTGAAATCAATTGATAATGCTCTTCAAAGAGTGAAACGAAAGCTAGAAAGATATTTAGAAGTTCGTGAGTTCAGTTCATAAGAAACCTATTATTGACAAATCTAGATTTTGCATGTTACTTTTTTAACAAGATAAATCTACAATAATAGAGGTTTTTTTGCTAATATTATGTTAACTTAGAGTAGTAGGAGTTTTTTTTATGCAACGAAAGATAGTTTTAGCATGTGCTCAATGCGGTTCAAGGAATTACTCAACATTTCATAATAAACAAACAGATACTGAACGGTTAGAAGTAAAAAAGTTTTGCAAGTATTGTAATTCTCATAATGTTCATCGTGAAACAAAGTAGTAATGTAACTATAAAGGGGTCTTACATTACTAGACTATTATCTAAGGATTCAACTTATATGCCGGAGGTCACAAATATGTCGATTGCGAAATTCTTTCGAAACATATCATCTGAAATGAGAAAGGTTAGTTGGCCGAAGAAGAAAGAGCTAACTAGTTACACTATTACTGTAGTAGTAACGGTTGTTTTACTAGCTTTATTTTTCGTAGTGGTTGACCTAGGAATATCCTCACTTATTAAATTGATTTTAAAATAAAAAAATAGATTTTAAACTTTGTATTGAATAACATGTGTCTTTGCATGGTATAATGGAAATAAATAAATGCGTTTTTTAGCCCGGGTAACGGGTTTTTTCGTTTTGTTTAATATTACTAATTATTAATTATTAGTTGGGGAGGGACGGACGGTTAAGTCCTCGTAAATGGAAAAGAATTGGTATGTTGTTCATACGTATTCTGGATATGAAAATAAAGTAAAAGCAAATTTAGAAAAACGTGTGGAATCTATGGGAATGCAAGATAAAATTTTTAGGGTTGTTGTTCCTGAAGAAGAGGAAACTGAATTGAAAAATGGAAAGAAGAAAGTTACAAAGCGTAAAGTGTTTCCTGGTTATGTACTAGTTGAAATTATTATGACTGATGATTCTTGGTACGTTGTCCGAAATACACCAGGAGTAACAGGATTTGTTGGTTCTGCTGGGTCTGGCTCAAAGCCAACACCACTTTTACCCGATGAAGTGAAAGTAATCCTAAAACATATGGGTATGGATGAAAAACGTATTGATGTAAACTTTGAGGTTGGAGAAACAGTAACAGTTAAAGAAGGTCCTTTTGCAAACTTCACTGGTAAAATTGAGGAAATTGATAGTGATAAAGGTAGAGCAAAAGTTATGGTAAATATGTTTGGAAGAGAAACTCCTGTCGATCTCGTATTTACACAAATTGATAAAATATAAATTGAAACACCTTGATATTTGCTGTTAAAAATGATAATATTTTTTAGGTCAGTATGTTTTACTGAACAAATATATATATTTCTTTATTTTCAATAAAGATTTTTCTAAATGAGTGGGAGGGAAAATCCCTATTACCACATCACGGACTTTAAGGAGGTGTGTCTCGTGGCTAAAAAAGTAGTGAAGATTGTAAAATTACAAATTCCTGCTGGTAAAGCAAACCCAGCTCCACCGGTTGGTCCT
Organism: Heyndrickxia sporothermodurans; assembly: GCA_018333075.1. GTDB lineage: Bacteria > Bacillota > Bacilli > Bacillales > Bacillaceae_C > Heyndrickxia > Heyndrickxia sporothermodurans_A. Next base: position 18,626 of record BORH01000018.1, read on the forward strand.
GCACTTGGTCAAGCTGGTGTAAATATCATGGGATTCTGTAAGGAGTTTAATGCTCGTACAGCAGATCAAGCTGGTTTAATTATCCCTGTTGAAATTACGGTATTTGAAGACCGTTCATTTACATTTATCACAAAAACCCCACCTGCTGCAGTTTTACTTAAAAAAGCAGCTGGAATCGAGTCAGGTTCAGGTGAACCTAATCGTAAAAAAGTGGCGACTGTTAAACGCGACAAAGTGCGTGAAATCGCTGAAACAAAAATGCCTGACCTTAACGCAGCAAGTGTTGAAGCGGCAATGCGTATGGTAGAAGGTACTGCACGCAGCATGGGTATCACAATCGAAGATTAATCCATGTAAAAAAATTGGTTTTTCATCCGACGGGGTTGCGATGCTGAATAGAAATTGCTCGCAACCTTTATTCGTGGGAGGTTAATCCGTTAAAACCACATTCGAGGAGGAAAATTTGAATGGCTAATAAAGGTAAAAAATACGTTGAAGCATTAAAATTAGTAGATCGTACAAAAGCTTATTCAGTAAGTGAAGCGATTGAATTAGTAAAGAAAACAAGCTTTGCTAAATTTGATGCAACTGTTGAAGTTGCATTCCGTCTTGGAGTAGACCCTAAGAAAGCGGACCAACAAATCCGTGGAGCTGTAGTTTTACCTAATGGAACTGGTAAAACACAACGTGTATTAGTATTTGCGAAGGGTGAAAAAGCGAAAGAAGCTGAAGCAGCTGGAGCAGATTATGTAGGAGATAGCGATTATATTAATAAAATCAACCAAGGTTGGTTTGAATTTGATGTGATCGTTGCAACACCTGATATGATGGGTGAAGTTGGAAAATTAGGTCGTGTCCTTGGACCAAAAGGCTTAATGCCAAACCCTAAAACAGGAACAGTTACTTTTGATGTAACAAAAGCAATTAATGAAATCAAAGCTGGTAAAGTTGAATATCGTGTTGAAAAAGCTGGTAATATTCATGTTCCGATTGGAAAAGTATCATTTGATACAGATAAATTGGTTGAAAACTTTACAACAATCTTTGATACATTATTAAAAGTTAAACCAGCAGCTGCTAAAGGAACTTACATGAAAAACATCTCTGTAACTTCAACAATGGGACCTGGCGTTAAAGTTGACGCTTCATCATTTGTTGTAAAAAACTAAGTTGACTTCATGCGAAGTCTTTGGTATAATCAAGGCTGTTGTTAAAATAAAATAACATTTGTACCGTAGACAGTAGGTGCTCTAAAGGCTTAATTTCCTACCGAGGTAATGCGATATATATTCATAGTCATTCGGTGACTATTGCATTAAACCTCCATGTCTACTTTGAGATATGGAGGTTTTCATATTTCGGTATAAGTGTTCAAGATTTAAAACGTGTTTTTAAATCATCGAGTATTTTACAGGAGGTGTAAAGATGAGCAGTGCAATTGATCAAAAGAAACAAATTGTAGATGAAATTGCTGAAAAGTTAAAATCAAGCGTTTCTACAGTAGTTGTTGATTATCGTGGTTTAAATGTTGCGGAAGTAACTGAACTTCGTAAACAACTTCGTGAAGCTGGTGTTGAGTTTAAAGTATATAAAAACACTTTAACTCGTCGTGCTGCTGAAATCGCTGAATTGTCTGGTTTGGAAGAAGCGTTAACTGGTCCAAATGCAATTGCGTTCAGTGCTGAGGATGTAGTAGCTCCAGCGAAAATCTTGAATGACTTTGCTAAAAAGAACGAAGCTCTAGAAATTAAAGCAGGTGTGATTGAAGGAAATACTGCAACTGTTGAAGAAATTAAAGCTCTTGCAGAACTTCCATCTCGCGAAGGTTTACTTTCTATGTTGCTTAGTGTTCTTCAAGCACCAATTCGCAACTTTGCTCTTGCAACAAAAGCTGTTGCAGATCAAAAAGAAGAACAAGGCGCATAATACGATTAAACGTATTGCCTAGTTATCTATCTAGCGAACTAAAAGTGAATGATATAAATTAAAAAATGAAAATTTAGGAGGAAATAATAATGACTAAAGAACAAATCATTGAAGCTGTCAAAGAAATGACAGTTCTTGAATTAAATGACCTTGTTAAAGCTATCGAAGAAGAGTTTGGTGTAACTGCTGCTGCTCCTGTTGCTGTTGTAGGTGGAGCTGCTGGTGGAGATGCTGCTGCAGAAAAAACTGAATTTGATGTAGTACTTGCTAATGCTGGTGCACAAAAAATTAAAGTTATTAAAGTTGTTCGCGAAATCACAGGTCTTGGACTTAAAGAAGCGAAAGAAGTTGTTGATAACGCTCCGAAATCACTTAAAGAAGGCGTTTCTAAAGAAGAAGCTGAAGAAATCAAAGCTAAACTTGAAGAAGTTGGAGCTAGCGTTGAAGTTAAGTAATCATCACGATGAAAAAAGCTCGCTGTATAAAGCGAGCTTTTTTTGTCTAATTTTGTACTAACGGATGATTTTTTTTAAAAAAATATATGAAATATTTAAGTGACGAAGGGATGTGATATGATGGCAAATCATTATTATTCCCGTAATCCAGAAGCAGAAAGTAATCCTGTTTACTGGGATTTTACTCTATGTGGTCAAACCTTTAAGTTCAAGGCGGATCAAGGTGTTTTTTCTAAGAAAGAAGTCGATTATGGTTCTCGTGTATTAGTTGATATGTTTCAAATGCCTGAAGTTGAAGGGCCGATTCTTGATGTAGGTTGTGGATATGGTCCGATTGGATTAGCGATAGCGAAAATGGCGCCTAATCGTACTGTTCATATGATTGATGTGAATCAAAGAGCACTTGAGCTAGCAAAGGATAATGCAGCTCGAAATCAGATTTCTAATATTGAAATATATGAGAGTGACAGATATGAACATATAAAAGAAACGAAGTTTGCAGCGATCGTTACAAACCCACCTATAAGAGCTGGGAAAAATATTGTACATGATATTTTATCTAACAGTTATCATTATTTAAGATCACAAGGTGAGTTGTGGGTAGTAATCCAAAAGAAGCAGGGAGCTCCTTCCGCAAAGGCAAGATTAGAAGAAGTATTTGAAGAAGTTGAAGTCGTAGGGAAAAATAAAGGATATTATATTTTAAAGGCCAAAAAATCTTGACGTCTATTAAAGTCTATGGTAGCATTATAAAATGCCAATATGATATTTTCTATAATTATATCCAAAAATCAAAAAGTCAAGTATAAAATTTGGTCATTATGGAAAATACTTATAAAATAATAGCTCGTCATGTGAAAATTGTGGTTTTTATAGAAAACCCTTTTTCTTTTTGTCTTATGTCAGTTTGGTTGTCCTGCCTTAAGACATAATAGACGCAACCAAAACGCTTGATTTGAGGGGTGAATCAGTTGACAGGTCAACTTGTTCAGTATGGACGACACCGCCAACGCAGAAGTTTTGCGCGTATTAGCGAAGTTCTAGAATTACCAAATCTTATTGAAATTCAAACCTCTTCTTATGAATGGTTTCTTGATGAGGGTTTGAGAGAAATGTTCCAGGACATTTCGCCTATTGAAGATTTCGCTGGAAATCTATCTTTAGAATTTATTGATTATAGTCTCGGTGAACCAAAATACTCTGTTGAAGAATGTAAAGAGCGTGATGTTACTTATTCCGCTTCTCTTCGAGTAAAAGTTCGTCTTGTAAATAAAGAGACTGGTGAAGTAAAAGACCAAGATGTATTTATGGGTGATTTTCCGTTAATGACAGAAACAGGTACTTTTATCATTAACGGTGCAGAACGAGTAATTGTATCACAGCTTGTTCGTTCACCAAGTGTGTATTTTAACGGGAAAATGGATAAAAACGGAAAGCAGGGATTTGGTGCTACTGTTATTCCGAACCGTGGAGCTTGGCTGGAATACGAAACGGATGCAAAAGATGTAGTTTATGTACGTATCGATCGTACAAGAAAATTACCTGTAACAGTTCTTTTGCGTTCACTAGGGTTCGGCTCTGATCAAGAAATCATTGATTTATTAGGTGATAACGAGTATATCCGTAATACGCTTGAAAAAGATAATACGGAAAGTACAGAAAAGGCGTTGTTAGAAATCTATGAACGTCTTCGCCCTGGTGAGCCTCCTACAGTTGAAAATGCAAAAAGTTTATTAATCTCACGCTTCTTTGATCCAAAGCGTTATGATTTAGCAAATGTTGGACGTTATAAAATTAACAAAAAGCTTCATTTGAAAAATCGTCTTTTCGGACAAAGATTAGCAGAAACTTTAGCAGATCCTGAAACAGGTGAAATTATTGCTGAAGAAGGAACAACACTTGATCGCCGAACATTGGATAAAATTTTGCCTTATTTAGAAAATGGGGTAGGATTCAAGGTTTATCCACAAGTTGGTGGAGTTGTAGAAGATGATATCGTACTTCAATCAATTAAGATTTATGCTCCAATTGATGATGGAGAAAAAGTTATAAATGTATTAGGTAATGCCAATGTTGATGAAAGTGTAAAAAATATCACACCAGCAGATATCATGGCATCAATAAGCTATTTCTTTAATTTACTGCACGGTGTTGGTGATACGGATGACATCGATCATTTAGGTAACCGTCGATTACGCTCTGTGGGAGAATTGTTGCAAAATCAGTTCCGTATTGGTTTATCCCGTATGGAAAGAGTGGTTCGTGAAAGAATGTCTATTCAAGACATTAATACAATTACGCCACAACAATTGATAAACATTCGACCAGTTATTGCTGCGATTAAAGAATTCTTTGGAAGCTCACAGCTTTCTCAATTCATGGATCAAACCAATCCGTTGGCAGAGTTAACACATAAACGTAGATTATCTGCTTTAGGGCCTGGTGGTTTAACACGTGAACGTGCAGGGATGGAAGTTCGTGACGTTCATTATTCTCACTATGGTCGTATGTGTCCGATTGAAACTCCTGAGGGACCGAATATCGGATTAATTAACTCATTGTCTTCTTATGCGAAAGTGAATCGTTTTGGTTTTATTGAAACGCCTTACCGTCGTGTTGATCCTGAAACAGGAAAGTTAACTGATCATATTGATTATCTGACTGCTGATGAAGAAGATAATTATGTGGTTGCGCAAGCAAATGCTAAATTATCTGATGATGGTTCATTTATAGATGAAGAAGTTATTTCTCGTTTTAGAGGGGAAAACACTGTTGTAAAACGTGATCGTATTGACTATATGGATGTTTCTCCTAAACAGGTTGTATCAGCTGCGACTGCATGTATTCCGTTCTTGGAAAATGATGACTCTAACCGTGCGTTAATGGGTGCGAACATGCAACGTCAAGCGGTGCCGCTCATGCAGCCAGAAGCTCCAATTGTTGGTACAGGAATGGAGCATGTTTCAGCGAAAGACTCTGGTGCTGCGGTTATTTGTAAGCATGATGGAGTAGTTGAACATGTAGAAGCTCGTGAAATTTGGGTTCGTCGAGTAAAAGAAATTGATGGTCAAGAAGTTAAAGGCGATTTAGATAAATATCGTTTGCAAAAATTTATTCGTTCTAACCAAGGAACATGCTATAACCAACGTCCAATTGTAAGTGTCGGTAATCGTGTGACAAAAGGTGAAGTTCTTGGTGATGGTCCTTCAATGGAAAAAGCAGAACTTGCTCTTGGTCGAAATGTACTTGTTGCATTCATGACTTGGGATGGTTACAACTATGAAGATGCCATTATCATGAGCGAAAGACTTGTTAAAGATGATGTGTATACATCTATTCATATTGAAGAATATGAATCTGAAGCACGTGATACGAAACTTGGACCTGAAGAAATGACACGTGATATCCCTAATGTTGGGGAAGATGCACTTCGAAATTTAGATGAACGTGGTATTATTCGTGTTGGTGCTGAAGTAAAAGATGGTGACTTACTTGTCGGTAAAGTAACACCTAAAGGGGTTACTGAGTTAACGGCTGAAGAACGTTTATTACATGCTATTTTTGGTGAAAAAGCTCGTGAGGTACGTGATACATCATTACGTGTTCCTCATGGCGGCGGTGGAATTGTTCTTGATGTTAAAGTCTTTAATCGTGAAGATGGAGATGAGCTTCCACCAGGAGTTAACCAATTAGTTCGTGTTTATATTGTTCAGAAGCGTAAGATTCATCAAGGTGATAAAATGGCGGGACGCCATGGTAACAAAGGGGTAATTTCTCGTATCCTTCCTGAAGAGGATATGCCTTTCTTACCAGACGGAACACCTGTTGATATTATGTTAAACCCACTAGGGGTTCCTTCTCGTATGAATATCGGTCAAGTTCTTGAATTGCATTTGGGAATGGCAGCAAGATACCTTGGTATTCATGTAGCTACACCAGTCTTTGATGGTGCAACAGAGGAAGATGTTTGGGATACAATTGAAGAGGCAGGAATGGCCAACGATGCTAAAACAGTCCTCTATGATGGTCGAACAGGGGAACCTTTTGATAACCGTGTATCAGTTGGAATTATGTATATGATCAAATTGGCACACATGGTAGATGATAAGTTACATGCTCGTTCAACTGGTCCTTACTCATTAGTTACTCAGCAACCTCTTGGTGGTAAAGCACAATTTGGTGGACAGCGCTTCGGTGAGATGGAAGTGTGGGCCCTTGAGGCGTATGGTGCAGCATATACACTACAAGAAATCCTTACAGTTAAATCTGATGATGTTGTAGGACGTGTTAAAACATACGAGGCAATTGTAAAAGGTGAAAATGTTCCAGAGCCTGGCGTTCCAGAATCATTCAAAGTATTGATTAAGGAGCTTCAAAGCTTAGGTATGGACGTTAAGATTCTATCTAGTGATGATCAAGAAATTGAAATGCGCGATTTAGAGGATGAAGATGATGTGAATCAAGCGGACACTTTAAATATCGCACCTGAATCTAGAGAAGAATCAGAAATTGTTGCTTCAAAGGAATAGTCCTTTAGTCAGTAAGAAATATATTCAAAAATAATGTTGCTCTAGCGCCAAGCCCCTAAGGTTTCGTCTCATGGAGGTGATGGCCTTTGGACTTATGGCGCTAGTGTCTTTTCTTCGGGTAAAACTTGTAGACGAAAAAGGGAGGTAGGCCCCTTGATAGATGTAAATAATTTTGAGTATATGAAAATCGGTCTTGCTTCACCAGATAAAATCCGTTCTTGGTCATTCGGTGAAGTAAAGAAACCTGAAACAATCAACTATAGAACTTTAAAACCAGAAAAAGATGGTCTTTTTTGTGAACGTATTTTTGGACCTCAAAAAGACTGGGAATGTCATTGCGGAAAATACAAACGTGTGCGTTATAAAGGTGTCGTTTGTGACCGCTGTGGTGTAGAAGTTACACGTTCTAAAGTTCGTCGTGAACGCATGGGACACATTGAACTAGCAGCCCCTGTTTCTCACATTTGGTATTTCAAAGGAATTCCAAGTCGTATGGGTCTAGTTTTAGATATGTCACCTCGTGCACTCGAAGAAGTCATTTACTTTGCTTCTTATGTAGTTACCGAAACAGGAGATACACCTCTTGAGAAGAAACAACTGCTTTCAGAAAAAGAATATCGTGCATACCGTGAAAAATACGGAAATAAATTCCAAGCAGCAATGGGTGCAGAAGCAGTTAAAAAACTTCTTCAAGATATTGATGTAAATAAAGAAGTGGATGCATTAAAAGAAGAGCTAAAGACAGCTCAAGGACAACGTCGTACAAGAGCGATTAAACGTTTAGAAGTTTTAGAAGCTTTTCGTCATTCAGGAAATGAACCAGACTGGATGATTCTTGATGTACTTCCAGTTATTCCTCCGGAATTAAGACCAATGGTGCAATTAGAAGGTGGACGTTTCGCTACTTCTGATTTGAATGATTTATATCGTCGAGTAATCAATCGTAACAATCGTTTGAAACGTCTTTTAGATCTTGGTGCTCCAAGCATTATTGTTCAAAATGAAAAGCGTATGCTTCAAGAAGCTGTAGATGCATTGATTGATAATGGCCGTCGTGGTCGCCCTGTAACAGGACCGGGTAATCGTCCGCTAAAATCACTTTCACATATGTTGAAAGGAAAGCAAGGGCGTTTCCGTCAAAACCTTTTAGGTAAGCGTGTCGATTATTCTGGACGTTCGGTAATCGTCGTAGGTCCTAATTTGAAAATGTATCAATGTGGGCTTCCGAAAGAAATGGCACTTGAATTATTTAAGCCATTCGTTATGAAGGAGCTTGTAGAAAAAGGCTTAGCACATAATATCAAAAGTGCAAAAAGAAAAATTGAACGAGTTCAGCCAGAAGTTTGGGATGTTTTAGAAGAAGTTATTCGTGAACACCCAGTTCTATTGAACCGTGCACCAACGCTACACAGACTAGGTATCCAAGCTTTTGAACCTACACTTGTTGAAGGACGTGCGATTCGCCTTCATCCACTTGTTTGTACAGCTTATAACGCAGACTTTGATGGAGACCAAATGGCTGTTCACGTACCATTATCAGCAGAAGCTCAGGCAGAAGCACGTTTACTTATGTTAGCGGCACAAAACATTTTGAATCCTAAAGATGGTAAACCAGTCGTTACACCTTCACAGGATATGGTATTAGGTAACTATTACCTAACATTAGAACGTGAAGATGCTGTCGGTGAGGGGAAAATCTTTAAAGATATAAATGAAGCTATATTAGCTTATCAAAATGGTTATGTCCATTTACACACTCGTATTGCGGTGCATGCAAGTGCTGTGAACAATCAAACATTTACTGAAGAACAAAAAACAAAATTACTAATTACAACTGTAGGTAAATTAATTTTTAATGAAATTTTACCAGAGTCATTCCCTTACATGAATGAACCAACAAAAACAAACCTGGAAGAAAAAACGCCAGAAAAATATTTTGTTGATACAGATGTAAATGTAAAAGAACATATTAGTAAGCAACCGATTATTAAACCATTTATTAAAAAGTTTTTAGGAAATATTATTGCGGAAGTCTTTAAACGATTCCAAATTACTGAGACATCAAAAATGCTTGACCGTATGAAAGATTTAGGGTTTAAATACTCTACTAAAGCTGGTATTACGGTTGGTGTAGCTGATATCGTAGTATTAGGTGAAAAAGAGCATATTCTAGCTGATGCACAAAGCAAAGTAGATAACGTAATGAAACAGTTTAGACGTGGTTTAATTACTGAGGATGAACGTTATGATCGTGTCATTTCAATCTGGAGTGCCGCAAAAGATACAATTCAAGGTAAGTTAATGGAATCACTAGATAAACGTAACCCAATATTCATGATGAGTGATTCTGGAGCTCGTGGTAACGCATCAAACTTTACACAGCTAGCAGGTATGCGTGGTCTGATGGCCAACCCAGCTGGTCGTATTATTGAGTTACCGATTAAATCAAGTTTCCGTGAAGGTTTAACCGTATTGGAATACTTTATTTCAACGCATGGTGCTCGTAAAGGTCTTGCTGATACAGCGTTAAAAACAGCCGATTCTGGTTATCTAACACGTCGTCTTGTAGACGTTGCTCAGGACGTAATTGTTCGAGAAGATGATTGCGGTACTGATCGAGGACTACTTGTAGGTTCATTAAAAGAAGGTACAGAAATTATCGAAACTCTTGAAGAGCGTTTAATCGGACGTTACGCTAGAAAAGCAATTAAACATCCTGAAACAGGGGAAGTAATTGTTCCTGAAAATGGCTTAATAACTGAAGATTTATCAAAAGATGTTGTAACTGCAGGTATTGAAGAGGTTTGGATTCGTTCAGCATTTACATGTAATACAAGACATGGTGTATGTAAGAAATGTTATGGACGTAACTTAGCTACTGGTCAAGAAGTCGAAGTGGGTGAAGCAGTTGGTATTATCGCTGCACAATCTATTGGTGAACCAGGTACTCAGTTAACGATGCGTACATTCCATACTGGTGGGGTTGCCGGTGATGATATTACACAAGGTTTACCTCGTATCCAAGAGTTGTTTGAAGCACGTAACCCTAAAGGTCAATCAATCATTTCTGAAATCGATGGTGTGGTTACTGCGATTAATGAAGGTCGTGATCGTCAACAAGAAATCGTTGTTCAGGGTGATGTTGAAGCGCGGACATATAGTGCTCCATACACTTCACGTTTAAAAGTAGCAGTGGATAGTAGGGTTGAACGTGGACAGGAATTAACAGAAGGTTCGATTGATCCGAAAGAATTACTTAAAGTTCGTGATGTAAACTCCGTACAAGAATACTTGCTTAAAGAAGTACAAAAGGTATATCGTATGCAAGGGGTTGAAATTGGGGATAAACATATTGAAGTAATGGTTCGTCAAATGCTTCGTAAAGTTAGAGTTAACAATGCTGGAGATACAGATGTATTACCAGGGTCTCTACTTGATATTCACCAATTTACTGATGCGAATGAGAAGGCAATTCTTGAAGGGAAACTTCCTGCAACAGGTCGTCCAGTGTTGCTTGGTATTACAAAAGCATCGCTTGAAACAGATTCCTTCCTTTCAGCAGCTTCCTTCCAGGAAACTACTCGTGTCTTAACAGACGCTGCAATTAAAGGAAAACGAGATGAACTACTCGGACTTAAGGAAAATGTAATTATCGGAAAACTGGTTCCTGCAGGAACAGGTATGCAACGATATCGTAAAGCAGAACCGCAAGTACCAGCAGTTGAAGAACAAGTAACAGTAGAGTAAGAAAACTATAGCGTTTAGATTCATATACTATCTAACAGATAGGATTTAAGCGTTATTTGATAGAAGGTATCGAAAGCATCTTTCTATTTCTAAGGTGATGCCGGTATATTTTACCGGCTCACGTTTATTTTTTATTTTTAATCTATATTGACATTAATATATGAAAATGATACTATATTCAAGGTGCTCCTATCATACACCTGTTACTTTGGAGGATATGAAAAATGTCTTATGAAAAAGTATCGCAGGCGAAGCAAATTATTGTAGGAACAAAACAAACAGTAAAGGCTCTGAAAAATAACAACGTGGATGAACTCATTATTGCGAAGGATGCAGATCCGTTCGTCATTGAAAAGGTAATTCAAGTTGCGAATGAAATGAACACACCCATTCTAATAGTTGATTCTATGAAAAAACTAGGAAGGGTATGTGGAATAGAAGTTGGAGCTGCAGCTGTTGCAGTAATTTACTAAAGCTGTTTTTGCAGAAAAAAACTGCAAAAACTTTGTTTTTGCTTTAAAATGAACCACCTGGATGTGTGGGCTTAAACAAAATTGGAAGGGAGGATATTTAAAATGCCTACTATTAATCAGTTAGTCCGTAAACCTCGTAAATCTAAAATTACAAAGTCAAAGTCTCCAGCGCTTAATAAAGGCTATAATAGCTTCAAAAAAGTGAATACAGACTTATCATCACCTCAAAAACGTGGTGTTTGTACTCGTGTTGGTACAATGACTCCAAAAAAACCGAACTCAGCGCTTCGTAAATATGCCCGTGTTCGTTTAACAAACGGTATTGAGGTTACTGCTTACATTCCTGGTATTGGCCATAACTTACAAGAACACAGCGTTGTTTTAATTCGCGGTGGACGTGTAAAAGACTTACCAGGGGTACGTTATCATATTGTTCGTGGTGCGTTAGATACTGCGGGAGTAGATAGTCGTAGACAAGGACGTTCTAAATATGGTACAAAACGTCCAAAAGAGAAAAAATAATAAAACTTAACTAATAAACCTTTTTGAAAGGAGGAAATACGATGCCACGTAAAGGCCCTGTTACAAAAAGAGACGTATTACCAGATCCGATTTACAATTCAAAACTAGTTACTCGTTTAATTAATAAAATGATGGTAGATGGTAAGAGAGGTAAATCTCAAACTATTCTTTACTCTTCATTCGATATTATTCGTGAACGTACTGGTAAAGATCCTATGGAAGTGTTTGATCAAGCACTTAAAAACATCATGCCTGTACTTGAAGTTAGAGCTCGCCGTGTAGGTGGTGCTAACTACCAAGTTCCTGTAGAAGTTCGTCCTGATCGTCGTACTACTTTAGGTCTTCGTTGGTTAGTAAACTATGCTCGTCTTCGTGGAGAAAAAACGATGGAAGAGCGTTTAGCTAACGAAATTCTAGATGCAGCTAACAACACTGGTGCTGCTGTTAAAAAGCGTGAAGATACTCATAAGATGGCAGAAGCAAACAAAGCGTTTGCTCACTATCGTTGGTAATCTAGCCTTCAAACAAAAAACTATTCTCATATAAGGAAGGAGAAAAAACCAATGGCAAGAGAGTTCTCCTTAGATAACACTCGTAATATCGGTATCATGGCACACATTGATGCTGGTAAAACGACAACAACTGAACGCGTCCTTTATTACACTGGTAAAATTCATAAAATCGGTGAAACACATGAAGGTGCGTCTCAGATGGACTGGATGGAGCAAGAGCAAGAACGCGGAATTACAATTACATCTGCTGCAACAACTGCACAATGGAAAGGTCACCGTGTTAATATCATTGATACACCAGGACACGTAGACTTCACTGTTGAAGTTGAACGTTCATTACGTGTACTTGATGGTGCGGTAGCTGTTCTTGATGCTCAATCCGGAGTGGAACCTCAAACAGAAACTGTTTGGCGCCAAGCAACAACATACGGAGTGCCTCGTGTTGTATTCGTTAATAAGATGGATAAACTCGGTGCAGATTTCTTATATTCTGTAGGCACTCTTCATGATCGTTTACAAGCAAACGCTCATGCTATTCAATTACCAATAGGGGCTGAAGATCAATTCGAAGGTATTATCGACCTTGTTGAAATGAAAGCAATTATGTATGGTAATGATTTAGGAACTGAAATCTCAGAAACTGAAATTCCTGCTGAATACAAAGATCAAGCTGAAGAATATCGTGAAAAATTAGTAGAAGCAGTAGCTGAACTTGATGAAGAATTAATGGAAAAATACCTTGGCGGTGAAGAAATCACTGTTGAAGAGCTAAAAGCAGCGATTCGTAAAGGTACTGTTAATGTAGAATTCTACCCAGTTATCTGTGGTTCTGCTTTTAAAAACAAAGGTGTTCAATTAATGCTTGATGCGGTTATTGACTATCTTCCATCTCCGTTAGATGTACCAGCAATTAAAGGTACAGCTCCTGATTCTGAAGAAGTAATCGAAAAGCACTCAAGTGATGATGAACCATTTGCTGCTTTAGCATTTAAAGTTATGACTGACCCTTACGTTGGTAAATTAACATTCTTCCGTGTGTATTCTGGTACATTAAACTCTGGTTCTTATGTACAGAACTCTACAAAAGGAAAACGTGAGCGTGTTGGACGTATTCTTCAAATGCACGCGAATCACCGTGCGGAGATTACAGAAGTACACGCTGGTGACATCGCAGCTGCAGTTGGTCTAAAAGATACTACTACTGGTGATACTCTATGTGATGAAAAAGAATTAGTAATCTTAGAGTCAATGGAATTCCCTGAACCAGTTATTCAGTTATCTGTTGAGCCTAAATCTAAGGCAGACCAAGATAAAATGACTACAGCCTTGCAAAAACTTCAAGAGGAAGATCCTACATTCAGAGCACATACTGATCAAGAGACTGGACAAGTTATTATTGCTGGTATGGGTGAGCTTCACTTAGATATTCTTGTTGACCGTATGAAACGTGAATTCAAAGTAGAAGCAAATGTTGGTGCGCCTCAAGTAGCTTACCGTGAAACTTTCCGCTCAAGCGCTCAAGTTCAAGGTAAATTTGCTCGCCAATCTGGTGGTCGTGGTCAGTATGGTGATGTTTGGATTGAATTCTCTCCGAACGAAGAAGGTAAAGGTTTTGAATTTGAAAATGCTATCGTCGGTGGTGTTGTACCTCGTGAATACATCCCTGCAGTTGAAGCGGGTCTAGTAGATGCGTTAGATCGCGGTGTATTAGCAGGTTATCCTTTAGTTGACGTAAAAGCTAAGTTATATGATGGTTCATACCATGATGTTGACTCAAGTGAAATGGCATTTAAAATTGCTGCTTCTCTTGCACTTAAGAATGCAGCATCAAAATGTAACCCTGTAATCCTTGAACCAACTATGAGAGTTGAAGTTGTAATCCCTGAAGAATATCTTGGTGATATCATGGGTCAAATTACAGCTCGTCGTGGACGTGTTGAAGGTATGGAAGCACGCGGAAATGCGCAAGTAGTTCGTGCGATGGTTCCACTTTCAGAAATGTTTGGTTATGCAACTGCACTTCGTTCTAGTACACAAGGTCGCGGAGTATTCACAATGCACTTTGATCACTATGAAGAAGTACCAAAAACAATTTCTGAAGAAATTATCAAAAAAAATAAAGGTGAGTAATTGATTTCTTTGCCTTTATAAAGTATAACTACTATATATAAGATATGATTGCTTTAAAGATGAGCGCTCATCTTTAAAGCGTCATATATATACTTAAATTTATTAAATATTGAGGAGGATTTTCCTAATGGCTAAAGCAAAATTTGACCGTTCCAAAACACATGCTAACATTGGTACAATTGGTCACGTTGACCATGGTAAAACAACTTTAACTGCTGCAATTACAACTGTTCTTGCAAAAACTGGTGGCGCTGAAGCTCGCGCTTACGATCAAATCGATGGTGCTCCAGAAGAACGTGAACGTGGTATCACAATCAATACTGCACACGTAGAATATGAAACTGAAACTCGTCACTATGCACACGTTGACTGCCCAGGACATGCTGACTATGTTAAAAACATGATCACTGGTGCTGCTCAAATGGACGGTGGTATCCTAGTAGTATCTGCTGCTGATGGTCCAATGCCACAAACTCGTGAGCACATTCTATTATCTCGTAACGTTGGTGTACCATACCTAGTTGTTTTCTTAAACAAATGTGATATGGTTGATGACGAAGAATTATTAGAACTAGTAGAAATGGAAGTACGTGACCTTCTTTCTGAATATGGTTTCCCTGGAGACGATGTTCCAGTAATTAAAGGTTCTGCTCTTAAAGCTCTTGAAGGTGACTCAGCTTGGGAAGAAAAAATTATTGAATTAATGGCTGCAGTTGATGAATTCATTCCAACTCCAGAACGTGACAACGAAAAACCTTTCATGATGCCTGTTGAGGATGTATTCTCAATCACTGGTCGTGGAACAGTTGCTACAGGTCGTGTAGAACGTGGTCAAGTAAAAGTTGGTGACGTAGTTGATATCATCGGTTTAGCAGATGAAGCTAAATCTACAACTGTAACAGGTGTTGAAATGTTCCGTAAGCTTCTTGATTATGCAGAAGCTGGAGATAATATCGGTGCACTTCTTCGTGGGGTTGCTCGTGAAGATATCCAACGTGGTCAAGTTCTTGCAAAACCAGGAACAATTACACCACACACTAACTTCAAAGCAGAAGTTTACGTTTTGTCTAAAGAAGAAGGTGGACGTCATACTCCATTCTTCTCTAACTATCGCCCACAATTCTATTTCCGTACAACTGACGTTACTGGTATTGTTCACCTTAACGAAGGTACTGAAATGGTAATGCCTGGTGATAACACTGAAATGAACGTAGAACTTATTTCTCCAATCGCGATTGAAGAAGGAACTCGTTTCTCAATTCGTGAAGGTGGACGTACAGTAGGTTCTGGTGTTGTTACATCTATTACAAAATAATCTATTGAAATAGTTAAAAGACAGACGGTGACGATCGTCTGTCTTTTTTGTTTTATATGGAAACAATCATTATTTTGCAACTATTAGATAATAACTTGAACTAATAACTATATCTATGTATAATTGAAAAAGTGTTAAAAACTAAACAAATAACTATTATAGTATTGCATACTTTATGTGTTTTATGTATAATAGAGAATGTTGGTCTTTGACTGCGATGAAGTGGAAGGTTGCTGACACACCCGGCCGCTTTGCCATGGCGAGTGTGTGGGAAATTTCCATGGAGAATGTCTATTCTAAAAATAGGCGATAAAGGAGGGAAAATAATGGCAAAACAAAAAATTCGTATTCGTTTAAAGGCTTATGATCACAGAATCCTTGATCAATCTGCAGAAAAAATCGTTGAAACAGCGAAAAGATCTGGTGCTAGCGTATCTGGTCCAATCCCGCTTCCAACTGAAAAATCTGTATATACAATACTACGTGCTGTGCACAAATACAAAGATTCTCGTGAACAATTCGAAATGCGCACTCATAAGCGTCTAATTGATATCGTGAATCCTACTCCACAAACAGTAGACTCATTGATGCGTTTAGACTTGCCGTCTGGTGTAGATATCGAAATCAAACTTTAATAAATAAAATGTTATTTAATATTAGGAGGTGTGACTCATGACCAAAGGAATCTTAGGAAGAAAAATCGGTATGACGCAAATATTTGCTGAGAATGGAGATCTAATTCCAGTAACTGTTGTAGAAGCTGCTCCAAACGTTGTTCTTCAGAAAAAAACAGTTGAAAATGATGGCTACGAAGCAATCCAACTAGGTTTTGAAGATAAACGTGAAAAGCTATCAAATAAACCGGAAAAAGGTCATGTATCAAAAGCAAATACTGCTCCTAAGCGCTTCATTCGCGAATTCGACGCAGTAAACTCTAGTGAGTATGAAATTGGTCAAGAAGTCAAAGTTGATATTTTTGCAGAAGGTGACATCGTTGATGTAACTGGAATCTCTAAAGGTAAAGGTTTCCAAGGTGTAATTAAACGCCACGGACAATCTCGTGGACCTATGGCTCACGGTTCTCGTTATCACCGTCGCCCTGGTTCAATGGGTCCTGTTGCTCCAAACCGTGTTTTTAAACAAAAAGCATTACCTGGACGCATGGGTGGAGAACAAATTACGATTCAAAATTTAGAAGTTGTCAAAGTTGACGCAGATCGCAATCTTATCCTTATTAAGGGTAATGTTCCTGGTCCTAAAAAAGCATTGCTTAAAATCAAAACTGCGATTAAAGCAAAGTAAATTACTTGTAAGGAAAGGAGGAAACAGGAATGCCGAAAGTAGCTCTATACAACCAAAGCGGATCTAAAGTTGGTGATATCGAACTTAATGATTCAGTTTTTGGTATTGAACCAAACAATAGCGTAATGTTTGATGCGATTGTTATGCAAAGAGCATCATTACGTCAAGGAACAAGTAAAGTTAAAAATCGCTCTGAAGTACGCGGCGGTGGTCGTAAGCCATGGCGTCAAAAAGGTACTGGACGTGCTCGTCAAGGTTCTATCCGTTCACCACAATGGCGTGGCGGTGGTACTGTATTTGGTCCGGTTCCACGTAGCTATAGCTATAAACTACCTAAAAAAGTTCGTCGTTTAGCGATTAAATCAGCATTATCTAATAAAGTGCTTGAAGAAAAAATTCTAGTATTGGAATCTCTTTCTTTTGCAGCACCTAAAACTAAAGAATTTGCTGCGGTATTAAAAAACTTATCTGTTGGCAAGAAAGCTCTTGTAGTTACAGATGGTTCTGATGTAAATGTGGCTCTATCTGCTCGTAATATCCCTGGTATTACTGTTGTAGAAGCAAACGGAGTTAACGTTTTAGATGTGGTTTCACATGATCAATTGATCATTACAAAAGCCGCTGTTGAAAAAGTAGAGGAGGTGCTTGGATAATGGATGTACGTGATATCATTAAGCGCCCTGTCATCACTGAACGTTCAACGGACGTAATGGCTGATAAAAAATATACTTTTGAAGTTGATGTTAGAGCTAACAAAACACAAGTTAAAGATGCTGTTGAAGATATCTTTGGTGTGAAAGTTGCTAAAGTTAACGTTATGAACTACAAAGGTAAATTCAAACGTATGGGTCGTCATGCTGGTTATACTAACAAGCGCCGTAAAGCAATTGTTACATTAACTGCTGACAGCAAAGAAATCGAATTCTTCGAAGTGTAATTCATAAAAATCATGTAAATTGAAGAGGAGGGAATAAAATGGCGATCAAAAAATACAAACCTACCTCTAACGGACGTCGTGGTATGACTGTATCTGATTTTGCGGAAATCACAACTGATAAGCCGGAAAAATCATTACTTGCACCACTTAAAAGAAAAGGCGGCCGTAACAACCAAGGTAAGTTAACAGTTCGTCATCAAGGTGGCGGTCATAAGCGTCAATACCGTATTATCGACTTCAAACGTGATAAAGATGGTATACCTGGACGCATTGCTACAGTTGAGTATGATCCAAACCGTTCATCTAACATCGCATTAATTAATTATGTTGATGGTGAAAAGCGCTATATTCTAGCACCTAAAAATCTTAAAGTTGGTATGGAAGTAGTATCTGGTCCAGATGCTGACATTAAAGTTGGTAACGCACTTCCACTTGTTAACATTCCAGTTGGTACTGTTATCCACAATATCGAATTAAAACCTGGTAAAGGTGGACAATTAGTTCGTTCAGCAGGTACTTCAGCACAAGTACTTGGTAAAGAGGGTAAATATGTACTTGTACGTTTAAATTCTGGTGAGGTTCGTATGATTCTTGCTACTTGCCGTGCAACTGTAGGTCAAGTTGGTAATGAACAACACGAATTAATCAACATTGGTAAAGCGGGTCGTTCTCGTTGGTTAGGCAAGCGCCCAACTGTACGTGGATCTGTTATGAACCCTAATGACCATCCACACGGTGGTGGTGAAGGACGTGCTCCAATCGGACGTAAGTCTCCAATGACTCCATGGGGTAAACCAACTCTTGGTTATAAAACTCGTAAGAAGAAAAATAAATCTGATAAATTTATTGTGCGTCGTCGCAAAAAATAACGCGGTTGAACTACGGTTCACGCATAGAGCCGTAGCACAATCACGAAAGGAGGTTCGACCATGGGTCGCAGCTTAAAAAAAGGACCTTTTGTTGATGAACATTTAATGAAAAAGGTTGAAGTTCTAAACGAGTCTGACAAAAAACAAGTTATTAAAACTTGGTCTCGCCGTTCTACAATCTTCCCAGCATTTATCGGACATACGATAGCTGTTTATGACGGACGTAAACATGTACCTGTATACGTTACTGAAGATATGGTAGGTCATAAGCTTGGTGAATTTGCACCAACTCGTACTTATAAAGGTCACGCTAGTGATGACAAGAAAACAAGACGCTAATTGAGAGGAGGGCATCCTGATGCAAGCTAAAGCTGTTGCAAGAACAGTTCGTATTGCTCCTCGTAAAGTACGCCTAGTTGTCGATCTAATACGAGGTAAGCAAGTAGGAGAAGCAGTAGCGATTTTAAACTTAACGCCAAAAGCTGCTTCACCAGTTGTAGAGAAAGTATTAAAGTCTGCTATCGCAAATGCAGAACATAACTATGATATGGATATCAATAACCTAGTTGTAACTGAGGCTTATGTGAACGAAGGACCAACACTTAAACGTTTCCGTCCACGTGCACAAGGACGTGCAAGCCAAATCCTTAAACGTACTAGCCACATTACAGTTGTGGTATCAGAAAAGAAGGAGGGATAATTCGTGGGTCAAAAAGTAAATCCAATAGGTTTACGTATTGGAGTCATTCGTGACTGGGAATCTAAATGGTACGCTGAAAAAGACTATGCAGATCTTTTACACGAAGACTTAAAAGTACGTGAATATATCGCAAAACGCTTAGTAGATGCTTCTGTATCTGGTGTAGAAATTGAACGTGCTGCGAATCGCATCAACATTACTATCCGTACTGCAAAGCCAGGAATGGTTATCGGTAAAGGTGGTACTGAAGTAGAAGCACTTCGAAAAGCATTAAACTCATTAACAGGCAAACGCGTACACATCAATATCGTTGAAATTAAAAAAGCTGATATCGATGCGAAGCTAGTAGCAGAAAATATTGCTCGTCAATTAGAAAACCGTGTTTCTTTCCGTCGTGCACAAAAACAAGCGATCCAACGTGCTATGCGTGCAGGCGCTAAAGGAATTAAAACACAAGTTTCCGGACGTCTTGGTGGAGCAGATATCGCTCGTGCTGAACATTATAGCGAAGGAACAGTTCCGCTTCATACATTACGTGCTGATATTGATTACGCACATGCAGAAGCAGATACAACTTACGGTAAACTCGGAGTTAAAGTATGGATTTATCGTGGAGAGGTTCTTCCTGCGAAGAAAAAATCTGAGGAAGGAGGAAAATAATCATGTTATTACCTAAACGCGTTAAATATCGCCGCGAACATCGTGGAAAAATGCGTGGACGTGCTAAAGGTGGCACTGAAGTTGCATTTGGTGAATACGGTTTACAAGCTGTTGAAGCATCTTGGATTACAAACCGTCAAATCGAAGCTGCACGTATCGCTATGACACGTTATATGAAACGTGGTGGTAAAGTGTGGATTAAAATCTTCCCTCACAAACCATATACTGCAAAACCTTTAGAAGTACGGATGGGTTCTGGTAAAGGGGCACCTGAAGGCTGGGTAGCAGTTGTTAAACCTGGAAAAATTATGTTTGAAATTGCAGGAGTTTCTGAAGAGGTTGCTCGTGAAGCACTTCGTCTTGCTGCTCATAAACTTCCAATCAAATGTAAGTTTGTAAAACGAGAAGAAATTGGTGGTGAAACAAATGAAGGCTAATGAAATTCGTGATTTAACCACTGCCGAAATTGAACAAAAAGTAAAATCTCTTAAAGAAGAACTATTCAATCTACGTTTCCAGTTAGCTACTGGACAACTTGAAAATACAGCTCGCATTCGTGAAGTACGTAAAGCGATTGCTCGTATGAAAACTGTAGTCCGTGAAAGAGAGATTGGCGTTAACAATCGATAAAGAGAGGAGGTTTTTCGAAAATGAGTGAACGGAACCAACGTAAAGTTTATACAGGACGTGTTGTATCTGATAAAATGGATAAAACAGTTACTGTTCTTGTAGAAACATATAAAAAACACTCACTTTACGGCAAACGCGTGAAATACTCTAAGAAGTTTAAAGCACACGATGAGCAAAATGAAGCAAAAATCGGCGATATCGTTCGCATTATGGAAACACGCCCATTATCAGCGACAAAACGTTTCCGTCTTGTTGAAGTCGTTGAGAAGGCTGTTATTATCTAATAAATGTTTCGGATGAGTTTTTCCGAAGGGAGGTAAACCATAATGATTCAACAAGAATCTCGTTTAAAAGTTGCTGACAACTCTGGTGCAAGAGAAGTTTTAACAATTAAAGTTTTAGGTGGATCTGGTCGTAAAACAGCTAACATCGGTGATGTTATCGTTTGTACAGTGAAACAAGCAACACCAGGAGGCGTTGTTAAAAAAGGTGAAGTTGTTAAAGCTGTAATTGTTCGCACGAAGAGTGGTGTCCGCCGTCCGGATGGATCATATATTCGTTTTGATGAGAATGCATGTGTAATTATCCGTGATGATAAGAGTCCACGTGGAACTCGTATCTTCGGACCAGTTGCTCGTGAACTTCGTAACAACAATTTCATGAAAATCGTATCCTTAGCTCCGGAAGTTCTTTAATAATATTCGATTCGTAAACCAAGGAGGTGCGATTAAGATGCATGTTAAAAAAGGCGATAAAGTAATGGTTATCACTGGTAAAGATAAAGGGAAAACAGGTGTAATTCTTGCTTCTTTTCCAAAGAAAGACCGTGTAATCGTTGAAGGCGTAAATATCGTGAAAAAGCATTCTAAGCCTTCTCAAGCTAATCCACAAGGTGGAATCGTTAGCTTTGAAGCAGCTATTCACGTATCCAATGTTATGCTATTAGATCCTAAAACAAACGAACCAACACGTGTTGGTTACAAAGAAGTTAACGGTAAAAAAGTACGTGTAGCAAAAAAATCTGGTGAAGTTTTAGATAAATAGTTTTTAGAAGAAGGGAGGTACACGACATGAACCGCCTAAAGGAAAAATATGAAAAAGAATTAGCTCCTGCATTAGTGAGCAAATTCAATTATAAATCTGTAATGCAAGTACCAAAAATTGAGAAAATCGTTATTAACATGGGTGTTGGTGATGCTGTTCAAAATGCAAAAGTTTTAGACAATGCTGTTGAAGAACTTTCAATTATCACTGGACAAAAACCTGTTGTAACAAAAGCGAAAAATTCTATTGCAGGCTTCCGTCTTCGTGAAGGTATGCCTATCGGTGCGAAAGTTACACTTCGTGGCGAACGCATGTATGAATTTTTAGATAAACTAATTTCAGTTTCTCTACCACGTGTACGTGACTTCCGCGGTATTTCAAAGAAAGCATTTGATGGTCGTGGAAACTACACACTTGGAGTAAAAGAACAGCTAATCTTCCCTGAGATTGATTACGATAAAGTAAGCAAAATCCGCGGTATGGATATTGTTATCGTGACAACTGCTAATACAGACGAAGAAGCTCGTGAATTATTAACTCAACTCGGAATGCCATTCCAAAAGTAATCGCTAAAAAAAGGGAGGCGAAAACGTGGCTAAAAAATCTATGATCGTGAAACAAAAGCGCACACCAAAGTTTGAAGTGCAAGCTTATACACGTTGCGAACGTTGTGGCCGTCCACATTCAGTCATTCGCAAATTCAAACTTTGCCGTATTTGTTTCCGTGAACTTGCATATAAGGGTCAAATTCCTGGCGTTAAAAAAGCTAGCTGGTAAACCCCGAAATTGGGAAGGAGGTTAATATAATGGTAATGACAGATCCAATTGCAGATTTGCTTACTCGTATTCGTAATGCAAATATGGTGCGTCACGAAAAACTAGAAGTTCCTGCTTCTAAAATCAAGAAAGAAGTTGCTGAAATTCTAAAGCGTGAAGGTTTTATCCGTGACGTTGAATTAATTGAAGATAACAAACAAGGTATCATCCGGATCTTCTTGAAATATGGAGCGAACAATGAGCGTGTAATCACTGGTATTAAACGTATTAGTAAACCAGGTTTACGTGTTTATGCAAAAGCGAACGAAGTTCCTAAAGTACTAAACGGTCTTGGAATCGCAATCGTTTCTACTTCTCAAGGCGTGTTAACTGATAAAGACGCTCGTAACAAACAAGTCGGTGGAGAAGTATTAGCATACGTTTGGTAATATAAAGGTATGAATGGAGGTGCAAAAGAATGTCACGTGTAGGTAAAAAACCTATTGAAATTCCTTCTGGTGTAACAGTTACATTAGATGGAAGCAATGTTACTGTTAAGGGACCTAAAGGTGAGTTAACTCGCAGCTTTAACCCTGACATTACAATTAATATTGAAGAGAACGTAATCAATATCACTCGTCCTTCAGATGCAAAAGAGCATCGTGCATTACATGGTACAACTCGTGCCCTAATTGCAAACATGGTTGAGGGTGTATCTAAAGGATTCGAGAAATCATTAGAGTTAATTGGGGTCGGATATCGTGCACAAAAACAAGGTAGTAAACTTGTTCTAAGTGTAGGTTATTCACATCCAGTTGAATTTGAAGCTGAAGATGGACTTGAAATTGAAGTTCCTTCTAATACAAAAGTTATCGTTAAAGGTACTAGCAAAGAGCGCGTAGGTGCATTAGCTGCTAATATCCGTGGTGTTCGCCCACCAGAACCTTATAAAGGTAAAGGCATTCGTTATGAAGGCGAATATGTACGTAGAAAAGAAGGTAAAACAGGTAAATAATGCTGTTAAAGGCTAAAAGAAAGGAGTGACCCGTGGTGATCACTAAGCCAGATAAAAATAAAGTACGTAAGAAAAGACATACTCGTGTACGTGCTAAGTTAAGTGGTACAACGACTCGTCCTCGTTTAAACGTATATCGTTCTAACAAAAACATTTATGCTCAGTTGATCGATGATACAAAGGGTGTTACTTTAGCTAGTGCTTCTACACTAGATAAGGATTTGAACCTTGAATCTAACAGCAATATCGAAGCTGCTCAAAAAGTTGGCGAATTAGTTGCTAAACGTGCAGTTGAAAAAGGTGTTAAAGCTGTTGTATTCGACCGTGGTGGATATTTATACCATGGACGTATCAAAGCTCTTGCAGAAGCAGCTCGTGAAAACGGCTTAGAATTTTAATAGAAAAAGGAGGGACATATAGATGCGTCACATTGATCCTAACAAACTTGAATTAGAAGAACGCGTTGTTACAGTTAACCGTGTTGCGAAGGTTGTTAAAGGTGGACGTCGTTTCCGTTTCTCTGCTCTAGTAGTAGTAGGTGACAGAAACGGTCATGTTGGCTTTGGTACTGGTAAAGCTCAAGAGGTACCTGATGCAATCCGCAAAGCAGTTGAAGATGCGAAGAAAAACTTAGTAGAAGTAGCTATTGTTGGTACAACAATTCCACATGAAGTTATCGGTCGATTCGGTGCTGGCCAAATTCTTATGAAGCCAGGTTCTCCGGGTACTGGAGTAATTGCAGGTGGTCCTGTTCGTGCGGTACTAGAATTAGGTGGAGTAGCAGATATTACATCTAAATCACTTGGTTCTAATACACCAATTAATATGATTCGTGCAACTATCGATGGTATTAAGCAATTAAAACGTGCGGAAGATGTTGCTAAATTACGTAATAAATCAGTAGAAGAACTGTTAGGATAAGGAGGGAATTATAATGGCAAACAAATTAGCAATTACCCTCACTCGCAGCTTGATTGGTCGTCCAGAAAATCAACGTGAAACAGTTAAAGCTCTTGGTTTGCGCAAAGTGAATCAAACTGTTGAGCATGAAGATAATGCTGCAATCCGTGGTATGGTCACTAAAGTAGCTCATCTCGTAACAGTAAAAGAACAGTAATCGAATTTACTTATACAAGGAGGTGCCGACAATGAAACTTCATGAATTAAAACCTGCTGAAGGTTCACGTAAAGAACGTAATCGTGTAGGTCGTGGTATTGGTTCTGGTAATGGAAAAACTGCTGGTAAAGGACATAAAGGGCAAAACGCTCGTTCTGGCGGTGGGGTTCGCCTTGGTTTTGAAGGTGGTCAAACTCCTTTATTCCGTCGCTTACCAAAACGCGGCTTTACAAACATTAATCGTAAAGACTACGCTATTGTGAATCTTGATGTGTTAAATCGTTTTGAAGATGGTACTGAAATTACTCCGGTACTTCTTATTGAAACAGGAGTAGTAAGCAAAGAGAAAGCAGGAATTAAAATTCTTGCAAAAGGTAAGCTTGAAAAAAAATTATCTGTCAAAGCTCACAAATTCTCCTCTGCTGCTAAAGAAGCTATCGAAGCTGCTGGCGGATCCGTTGAGGTGATTTAATGTTTAAGACAATCTCCAATTTTATGCGTGTGGGTGATATAAGAAAGAAAATTATATTCACCCTATTAATGTTAATTGTGTTTCGAATCGGTACTTTCATTCCGGTTCCAGGTGTTGATGCTCGTGCGTTAGAAGCAAATGACCAAACTGGTTTTTTCAGCATTCTTAATACATTTGGTGGTGGGGCATTATATCAATTCTCAATTTTTGCAATGGGGATTATGCCTTACATCACTGCATCAATCATCATTCAGCTTTTACAAATGGATGTTGTTCCAAAGTTTACTGAGTGGTCAAAACAAGGAGAAGTTGGTCGACGTAAATTAGCTCAGTTTACAAGATACTTCACAATTGTTCTAGGCTTTATTGAAGCAATTGGAATGTCCTATGGTTTTAATACTATGACTGGCGGTCAGTTGATTCAAAATCCTGGAATTAGCACTTATTTAATCATTGCGGTTGTTTTGACAGCAGGTACTGCCTTTTTAATGTGGGTTGGTGAAGAAATCACAGCAAAAGGTGTTGGTAATGGTATATCTATTATTATCTTAGCTGGGATTGTTGCACGTTTCCCAACGATTTTAGGGCAAATCTTTGAACAACAGCTAAAAAATGCTGGATCACAGCTGTTTATAAAAATTATTATCTTACTTCTTATTGCACTTGTTGTGCTTGCTATTATTGTAGCGGTTATTTTCTTCCAA
Source organism: Heyndrickxia sporothermodurans (assembly GCA_018333075.1). Lineage (GTDB taxonomy): Bacteria > Bacillota > Bacilli > Bacillales > Bacillaceae_C > Heyndrickxia > Heyndrickxia sporothermodurans_A. The sequence continues at coordinate 44,441 of BORH01000018.1, forward strand.
CAAGCTTTAAGGAAAATACCTATTCAATATGCACAACGTCTTGCAGGAAAAAATCCGGTTGGTGGACAGTCTACACATTTACCTTTAAAAGTAAATGCTGCAGGGGTTATTCCAGTTATCTTTGCTGTTTCGTTTATCGTTGCTCCAAGAACGATTGCGTCCTTCTTTGGCTCTAACAACGTAACCGACACAATCGAATGGATCTTTGATTACACGAAACCAGTTGGAATGATTATTTATGTTGCACTAATTATCGCTTTCAGTTACTTCTATGCGTTCGTTCAAGTAAATCCAGAACAAATGGCAGATAACCTCAAGAAGCAAGGTGGTTATATTCCAGGAATTCGTCCTGGTAAGAATACAAAAGATTACTTAACAACCGTTCTATATCGTTTGACGTTTGTTGGATCTATATTCTTAGCTGTTGTAGCGATTCTTCCTGTTGTATTTACGAAGATTGCAGCTTTGCCTGCATCTGCGCAAATCGGAGGAACAAGCTTACTAATTATCGTGGGTGTTGCACTTGATACGATGAAGCAATTAGAATCTCAACTTGTGAAGCGTCATTATAAAGGGTTTATTAAATAATTTATAGTTTTAGGGACAATTATGTTCCTAAAACTAAAATGAGTCTTGAGGGGGAAGTACTAGTGAATTTAGTGTTAATGGGCCTTCCCGGTGCCGGTAAAGGAACACAAGCCGAACGAATCGTAGATAAGTATGCAATCCCTCATATCTCAACAGGAGATATGTTCCGTGCTGCTATGAAAGAAGGAACAGAACTCGGCTTACAAGCTAAATCGTTTATTGATAAAGGCGAACTTGTCCCTGATGAAGTGACAATCGGAATTGTCCGTGAGCGATTAAGCAAAGATGATTGTCAAAAAGGGTTTTTGCTGGATGGCTTTCCAAGAACAGTTCCACAGGCGGAAGCACTAGAGACGATCCTTCGTGATCTTAATAAAAAGATAGATTACTGCATTAACATCAATGTGGATAAAGAGATTTTGATGGGTAGACTAACAGGTCGTCGCATTTGCAAAAATTGCGGTGCAACTTATCACCTCGTTTTTAATCCACCAAGTGAAGCAGGTGTTTGTGATCGCTGTGGCGGTGAGCTATATCAACGTGCAGATGATAATGAAGAAACAGTTCAAAATCGTTTGGATGTAAATATTAAGCAAACAAAACCTCTATTAGATTTTTATGCAGGACTAGGCTATTTACAAACCATTGATGGAGAACAAGATATTAATATAGTGTTTGCTGATATTGATAAGTTGCTTGAAAACTTAGGGAAGTAATTGATTGCAGTTTCCCAAGAAATCAACAACTATATAACAGTTGACAGTTTAGTAGCTTTATTCATCAATAGTTATAGAGGCATATCACATCATTTTAAATACTAAAATTGGATGTATTTGCTGAAAAAATTATTCTCAAGTTTGATGCAATTCCTTCGTTGAAAGGGTATAATGGTTTTCGTGGCAGTATTTGTACTTCAGTTAATCAGGAGATAGTTCACGAAAATTCCAGGTTCTTTTTAGCTAAATGAAGGTATCATCAATCAATTTGGATAGTTATTGGTGTGGAGTATAGTGGCTATCATGATGACTCTTCATGAATATATCCTATTGGTAATTAGATGAAGAGACGCGGGAGGCTCGCGGATGTGACAGAGGATTCTCTCTATCATGGCTTAAAGGAATTAAAGCCTGATGAGCGTCTTTCGAACATCTCTCATGCGATTCAACTTTTGTAAAAAATCATGGCTTTTCTATCGTTCGCGAGTATGCCGGACATGGGATTGGTCAAGAATTACATGAAGACCCACTAATGCCTCATTATGGACCGCCTAACAAAGGCCCTCGCTTATTGCCTGGATTGGTGCTGTGTACCCGTACCAATGATAATCTGCGGGAAGTCATTATGATAAGACTCTCCAAGTAAATTGGACAGTGGTGCCAGTTATCAACAGTGTATATGCAAAAAACGGCATATAGGCTGAGATAATAAATACTGGTTTAAAAATATTGACGATCACACAACCATGTCTTTTGTGAAAGTGGTATAGTATGTTGTCCATAAATGTAAGAAGAAGGGAGACGGGTTCGATGGCGAAAGACGATGTTATCGAGGTTGAAGGTACTGTTAGTGAAACTTTGCCAAATGCAATGTTTAAGGTAGAATTAGAGAATGGTCACACTGTTCTTGCACATGTTTCTGGAAAAATCCGAATGCACTTCATTCGTATTTTACCTGGGGATAAAGTGACAGTTGAACTTTCTCCATATGATTTAACGCGCGGAAGAATTACGTATCGTTTCAAATAATAAAGCACTCCGTACTATTAAGGAGGTAAAACAGATGAAAGTCAGACCATCAGTAAAACCAATTTGCGAAAAATGTAAGATCATTCGTCGTAATGGTAAAGTAATGGTTATTTGTGAAAACCCTAAACATAAACAAAAACAAGGATAATATTAAAGGAGGTGCGCTCATACATGGCACGTATTGCAGGTGTAGACATTCCACGTGATAAGCGTGTAGTGATCTCTTTAACTTATGTCTTTGGCATTGGTAAACCAACTGCCCAAAAAATCTTAGCTGAAGCAGGTGTATCTGAGGATACTCGTGTTCGTGATTTAACTGAAGAAGAATTAGGTAAAATCCGTGATATCATCGACAAATTAAAAGTAGAAGGTGACCTTCGTCGTGAAACTTCTTTAAACATCAAACGTTTAATGGAAATTGGTTCATATCGTGGTCTTCGTCATCGTCGTGGATTACCAGTTCGTGGTCAAAACACTAAAAACAATGCTCGTACCCGTAAAGGTCCTCGTAAGACTGTAGCAGGTAAAAAGAAATAATTAGTAAAGGAGGTTTCATAGACTTATGGCACGTAAAACAAATACTCGTAAACGTCGTGTGAAAAAGAATATAGAAACAGGTGTTGCACACATTCGTTCTACATTTAATAATACAATCGTAACTATTACTGATGCACACGGAAATGCTCTTGCATGGTCTAGTGCTGGTGCTCTTGGATTCAAAGGTTCTCGTAAATCTACTCCATTTGCGGCTCAAATGGCAGCTGAAACTGCAGCAAAAGCTTCTATGGAACATGGAATGAAAACTCTTGAAGTAACTGTTAAAGGACCAGGTGCAGGACGTGAAGCTGCTATTCGTGCTCTTCAAGCTGCAGGTTTAGAAGTAACAGCTATTAAAGATGTTACACCGGTACCACATAATGGTTGCCGCCCACCAAAACGCCGTCGTGTTTAATTTTTTCTGTATAGAATTTGTATCCATGTCAATAATGGGATATGATATGGCAAAAATTAAGCAGAAATGATTAATCCAGTTGTTGTGCACAAATGGGAATGTAAACATGAGGAATTTCGGTCAGATCGATTAGATTCTATCTCTACCGGGGTTTCGACGTTTTGAAGGAGGGTAAATTTGAATGATTGAAATCGAAAAACCAAAAATTGAAACGGTTGAGGTCAACGATGATGCAAGTTTCGGGAAGTTCGTCGTAGAACCACTAGAGCGTGGATATGGTACAACTTTGGGTAACTCCTTACGTCGTATCCTATTATCCTCACTTCCAGGTGCAGCTGTCACTTCTATTCAAATAGATGGTGTAATGCATGAGTTCTCAACAATTGAAGGCGTCGTTGAAGATGTAACATCAATTATTCTTAACATTAAAAAGCTAGCATTGAAAATATACTCTGACGAAGAAAAAACGCTTGAAATTGATGTGCAAGGAGAAGGAGTTGTAACAGCTGCTGATATCACTCATGACAGCGACGTTGAAATTCTTAATCCAGATCTTTACATCGCAACATTAGGGAAAAATGCTCACTTTCGCATGCGTATGTCAGCTGTAACAGGTCGTGGTTATACACCTGCTGAACAGAATAAACGTGAAGATCTTCCAATTGGTGTGATTCCTATTGACTCGATCTATACGCCGGTACAACGTGTTAACTATCAAGTTGAAAATACACGTGTAGGTCAAGTTTCAAATTTTGACAAGCTTTCACTTGATGTTTGGACAGATGGAAGTATTGGACCTAAGGAAGCTATTTCTCTAGGTGCAAAAATTCTTACAGAGCACTTGAATATTTTCGTCGGATTAACAGATGAAGCACAAAATGCTGAAATCATGGTTGAGAAGGAAGAAGATCAGAAAGAAAAAGTTCTGGAAATGACAATTGAAGAACTTGATTTATCTGTTCGTTCTTATAACTGCCTAAAACGTGCTGGAATCAACACTGTTCAGGAATTAGCTAATAAAACTGAAGAAGATATGATGAAGGTTCGTAATTTAGGACGTAAGTCTTTAGAAGAAGTAAAAGCGAAGTTAGAAGAGCTTGGCTTAGGCTTAAGAAAAGACGATTGATTACTACAACACTTGTATATATTATTTAAACAAGGGAGGGAAACTTCATGTCTTACAGAAAACTAGGACGTACTAGTGCCCAACGTAAAGCGTTGCTTCGTGATTTAGCAACAGACCTTATTATCAATGAGCGCATTGAAACAACTGAAGCTCGTGCGAAAGAATTACGTTCAGTTGTTGAAAAAATGATTACTCTTGGTAAACGTGGTGATTTACACGCACGTCGTCAAGCTGCAGCTTTCATTCGTCATGAAATTGCTAATGAAGAAACAAAACAAGATGCTGTTCAAAAATTATTTTCTGATATCGCTACTCGTTATCAAGAGCGTCAAGGTGGATACACTCGTATCATGAAACTTGGACCTCGTCGTGGTGACGGTGCGCCAGTAGTAGTTATTGAATTAGTTTAATATTTTATTAAAAAGGGCAGGACAGTTAGTTTTAATTGCTTCTTTGCCCTTTTTTTATAAGTTAAACTTGCGATAGATGGCAAAATGTTGCCATGACATTTTCATACGTGATGTATTGAAGCTAACAGAGTGTTATGATGGGTAGATACAAAGGCTATCCCGTCTAGCTCCTTGCATCTCTCTCCATCTCTATTTCTAGAGGATTTGTAACCAGGGAACGAGTGAAATTCCCCAGGAGAGGGGTGCAGGCTTTTTTATTTTTTCGGCTTTTTGTTGGTGAATTGAGAAAGAGTAGTAGAGTATAGTATAGCTTAGAGGAGGTTTGGAGATGGCAGAAGAGATTATTTCAATTGAACATGTATATTATCGTTATCCAGGACAAGATCCATATGTCTTAAAGGATATTACCTTCTCCATTCAAAAAGGGGAATGGCTTGCCATTGTCGGTCATAATGGGTCAGGGAAGTCAACTTTAGCGAAAATGTTAAATGGTCTTCATTATCCGGAAAAGGGGAATGTGACAGTTAATCAGCTTTCCTTATCAGAAGAAACTGTTTGGGAAGTAAGAAAGAGAATTGGAATGGTTTTTCAAAACCCTGATAATCAGTTTGTAGGAACTACTGTACAGGATGATGTGGCTTTTGGTTTAGAAAATAACGGTGTTCCCCAAGAAGAAATGGTTAGGCGTGTAAGGGATGCCTTAGAAAGAGTAAATATGCTTTCCTTTCTTGATCAAGAGCCACACCATTTATCCGGAGGCCAAAAGCAAAGGGTTGCGATAGCAGGTGTTATCGCTATTAGACCAATGGTCATTATTTTGGATGAAGCGACATCAATGCTTGATCCAAAAGGGCGTAAAGAGGTATTAGAAACCATAAGAGAATTAAAGGAGAAACTAGGTCTTACAGTTATTTCAATTACGCATGATTTAGAAGAAGCATCTAGGGCGGACCGAATGATCGTATTAAATAATGGGGAAGTATTTAAGGAAGGGAGACCAAATGAAATCTTTCGGATGGAAGAGGAACTGGTGAAATTAGGTCTTGATATTCCTTTTACAATAAAAATGAGCAAGAAGTTAACGGAGCAAGGCTTCGAATTTCCTAACATGTACTTAACAGAAGAAGAATTGGTGGATGCATTATGGACATTGCACTTGAACAAGTAGAATATCGTTATCAAGCAAATACCCCATTTGAAAGATTAGCTTTAAAGAATATTGATTTAGTCATTCCGTCTAAACGCTTTATTGCTGTTATCGGTCATACAGGCTCTGGAAAATCTACTCTATTACAGCATTTAAATGCTTTATTGCAGCCGACAAAAGGAAGAGTATTGATTGGAGATCAACTAATCGATTCTGAAAAAAAGGAAAAAAACCTTCGGAAAGTTCGCCAAAAAGTAGGGATTGTCTTTCAATTCCCGGAACATCAGTTATTTGAGGAAACAGTGGAAAAAGATATTTGCTTTGGTCCTATGAATTTCGGTGTAAAAAAGGATGAAGCAAAAAGAAGAGCGAGAGAACTGATTCGCCAGGTAGGCTTGCCTGAAGACGTATTAGATAAGTCGCCTTTTGATTTATCAGGCGGACAGATGCGGCGCGTAGCTATTGCTGGAGTTTTAGCAATGGAACCAGATGTACTTGTTTTAGATGAACCAACCGCTGGACTTGATCCAAGAGGTCGTAAAGAAGTAATGGAGATGTTTTATCGGCTTCATCAAGAGAAAGGTCTATCAACCATACTTGTTACACATAGTATGGAAGATGCTGCAATTTACGCTGATGAAATTGTGATTATGCATCAAGGTGAAATAAAGAGAAAAGGAACGCCTAAGGAAATTTTTTCAGACCCAAAGGAATTACTATCGTTAGGACTTAATGTACCAGACGTAGTTAATTTTCAATATTTATTAGAACGAAAAATGAGTCAAAAGCTAGGAAAAACCTGTTTATCAATAGAAGAACTATCAAGCGCCTTAAAGGATTGGAAGATCCGAGGTGAACGATCATGATGGAAAAAATGATATTTGGTCGTTATGTTCCAACAGAATCTGTTATTCACCGTTTAGATCCTCGTTCCAAACTAATCTTTGTCTTTGCTTATATTTGTATAGTTTTTTTAGCAAATAATGTAACGACATATGGTTTTTTAGTTGTTTTAACAATTTTATTAGTGTTGATTTCAAAGATTCCTTTTTCATTTTTTATTAATGGTTTAAAGCCTATATTATGGCTCATTTTGTTTACATTGGTCCTTCATTTGTTTTTTACAAAACAGGGAAGTTTAATCTTTCATTTAGGCTTTGTCAAAATATATGAAGAAGGGTTAAGACAGGGAGTTTTTATCTCTCTTCGTTTTATGCTGCTTATTTTTGTGACATCACTGATGACATTAACTACGACGCCTATTTCGTTAACAGATGGATTAGAAACCTTATTAAATCCATTAAAAAAAATAAAGTTCCCGGTTCATGAATTAGCTTTAATGATGTCAATTGCATTAAGGTTTATCCCGACATTAATGGATGAAACCGACAAAATAATGAAGGCACAGATGGCTAGAGGCGTTGATTTTTCTGGTGGGCCGATTAAAGATCGTATAAAAGCAATTATTCCGTTACTTATCCCTCTTTTTATTAGTTCTTTTAAACGTGCTGAAGAGCTGGCAACGGCTATGGAGGCTAGAGGATATCACGGTGGGGAAGGACGAACAAAATACCGATTATTAGAATGGAAAGCTTCTGACTCTCTAGTAATGGTATTAATTTTAGTATTAACAGGCATTTTAATTATTTTCAGAGCGTGAGGGATTGTCCATGCAGCGATATAAATGTACGATTTCCTATGATGGGTCTGGATATTCAGGATATCAAATCCAACCAAATGGACGAACAGTACAGGGAGAGCTTGAAGCGGCTCTGAAAAAAATCCATAAAGGAGAGCATGTGAAAGTAACCGGATCTGGGAGAACGGATGCAGGGGTGCATGCTGTAGGACAGGTGATTCATTTTGACACTCCTCTTACTATTCCTAAAGAGCGCTGGCCCATTGTACTGAACAGTTTACTTCCAGATGATGTATCTATTCAGAATGCAGTTTCTGTAGAATCTGAATTTCATGCACGCTATTCTGTCGTAAAAAAAGAATACCGTTATAAAGTATACTTGAATACTTATCGAGATCCGTTTCAACGAAATTATGCTTTTCACTTTCCATATCCATTAGATATTCAAGAAATGGAAAAAGCAAGCAAGTTTTTAATAGGAACTCATGATTTTACTAGCTTTTGTTCAGCAAAAACAGAGGTAGTAGATAAGATTCGTACGATCGAAAAAATAAATCTTCGAATAAAAAATAATCAATTAGAAGTTCAATTTATTGGAAACGGATTTCTTTATAATATGGTTCGAATACTAATGGGAACTTTATTAGAGGTCGGCATCAAGAAAAGAAGTGCTGAAGAAATCCCATGGATTCTTCAGCAAAAAAATCGTATACATGCTGGAAAAACAGCTCCAGCTGAAGGATTATATTTGTGGAAGGTTTTTTATAATTAGAAAAGTGTTTCTTTTTTTAGGAGAAATATGCAGTTTTTTTTAGGAAAAGCCCTATGGTCTTATCGATAAAATCAGTAATACCCATGTTTCTTATAACAACTAATCCAGGTGTAACATTTTCTTGACAATGGTGTTATAAAAATATATTATATACTATGGTATGTTATTTAACCCCACGATAAGCCCCGGAAACTTATTGTGATAAAAATAAATACGTTAGATCTTGAATTTTTTATTTTAGGAGGGTAACTCATGCGTACTTATATGGCTAATGCAAATACAGTAGAACGTAAATGGTACGTTGTGGATGCTGAAGGTAAAACTTTAGGTCGTCTATCTAGTGAAGTAGCATCTATTTTACGCGGTAAACATAAACCAACTTTCACACCACATGTTGATACTGGTGATCACGTAATCATTTTAAACGCATCAAAAATCGAATTAACTGGTAAGAAATTATCTGATAAAATTTACTACCGTCATACACAATATGCGGGTGGTTTAAAAACTCGTACTGCGAACGAAATGCGTACAAACTATCCTGAAAAAATGCTTGAGCTTGCTATTAAAGGCATGCTTCCAAAAGGTTCTTTAGGACGCCAAATGTTTAAAAAATTACATGTTTATGCTGGAGCAGAACATAAACATGAAGCACAAAAACCAGAAGTGTACGAACTTCGCGGATAATAATTAAGGGAGGGTATTATTTTGACACAAGTTCAATATTACGGAACAGGACGTCGTAAAAGCTCTGTAGCTCGTGTACGCTTAGTTCCTGGTAACGGTCGTATCGTTATTAATGGTCGTGAAGTAGAAGACTATATTCCATTTGCGGCTTTAATCGAAGTAATTAAACAACCATTAAATGCTACTGAAACTCTTGGTAACTATGATGTTTTAGTTAATGTTAATGGTGGTGGTTTCACTGGTCAAGCTGGAGCAATCCGTCATGGTATCGCTCGTGCATTATTATTAGCTGATCCAGAATACCGTTCAACTTTAAAACGTGCAGGTTTATTAACTCGTGACGCTCGTATGAAAGAACGTAAAAAATACGGTCTTAAAGGCGCTCGTCGTGCACCTCAGTTCTCAAAACGTTAATCAATTCCTTATTGTATCAACGTTTACAAAGGTTTTTTGGTTCAAGTTGGTTCAAATCAACTTGAACCTTATAAAGCATTTAACAGATTTAAAGCATCGGCATCTTGCTGGTGCTTTTTTTCTGGCATTAATTCCAGATAATAATTTTGTGTGGTTTGTATATTTATGTGTCCTAATCGTTTGGATACATAAGCAATATCTATATCTTTAGCAAATAAAAATGATGCGTGTGTATCTCTTAGACCGTGAAAGGTAGTTCTTTTAATGTTTAATTCCGTTAATAACTCGGCTAATTGTTCCGATTGTTTAAAGCCACCAAAGCCGAAAATATAACCATTGTCTTTAACGGGAATTTGACGAATAAGCTCATACACTTCTTTGTTGATAGAAACATCACGTTTAGCATTCTGTGTCTTTAATGAGGTGTCATCAGAAGTAGGACTGATCGAATGTCTAACTTCTATTCCGTATTCATAAGGGCTGTATTCGTAAAGGTTCTCCGGTCGAATTGCTAGTAGCTCTCCACGTCGCATACCTGTTTCTAATGCAAGTAATACAAGTAAGTTAAATTCATCTTCAGGATGCTGTAAAAGGTAATTACGAAGCTTTTTAAAGTCAGTTATAGATAAAGCTTTGTTTCTTTTAGGTGGGTTTTCTCCACGTGTTTTTACCAAACGAGCAAAATCATTTGCAATATAACCACGAGCATATGCATCACGTAATGATGTTTTTATGTTTAGAAGCACCTCATGTGTTGTTTTTCGAGAATGTGTCTTAGCATATTCATCTATTTTCTTCTGAACAACAATATCATTTAAATCTTTTAATTGGATATCCTGAAATAGGTTTCTAATAACTCCCAAAGTACGAACATAATTTTGAAATGTCGATTCTTTAACGTCATTTACCTTTACAAGATAAATCCAGTTCTCGAAGAAATCAGCAAATGTTGTTGTTCTGTGGGCAAGTTCTTTATCTTCTCCTTTCGCTAATTCCATTTCTAAAGCCCAAAGTTCGGCTTCTCTTTTTGTCGGAAAAGTTTTAGAAAGTTTTTTGTGTTTACCATGTTTGTATAGAGAAACTTGTGCTCGATATGATTTCCCTCTTTTTATAATACTAGCCATACTATCAATTCCCTTCAAAAAAATAGTTGATAGATGCTAGTTGAATACAACTGTATTGTATTCCGAACCTTGCATCTTATCAACTGTTAATAAATTAAACCGAGTGTTTTTCAATAAATTCTATTAAAGATTTCATTGTGTATCGTTCATGTCGACCAATCATGAAACGGTCAAGTTCCCTGTGCGGTCGTATATATTTATCAAATGACTTTGGGTCTACACCTAGAAAACTTGATGCTTGTTCCCTTGTTAAAAGATATGGGTAATCTTTTGAAATCATATCAATGCTCATAAAGCATCGTCTCCTTTTTAGTCTTTTATTTGAATGGATAACCTTGATTTGTATATAATACCGAGTACTTTTTCAACCATGCTATGACATCATCATTAGGCTCATAGTTTTCAAATTCGGTATATAGGAATGCTAAACACTTCTTTAGCCCTTCATCGCCCCAGATACGCCAAACTTTGAATAAGTATGGAAATAATCCAGAACCGTTTAAAATATGTCTCTGTGATTGTTCCAGCAAGTTCATTCTTGGTGAAGGAGAACTAAACATAAAACTTTTTTGAATGAGCAAATCAAGCATTTTTTTACTATAAGACGTTAGCCTATCAGATTTAGCATAATAAAACTGGTACCGATCAGTTAAGGCTGAAACAAGTAAATCTTTTAGCTCTGAGTCATTATTTATGTTTCCTAGTTTATCTGATAAATCATGTGCATAAGAACCCTTATAAACAGCTTCAAAGCGCACCCAATTGTCATAATGAATTGCCTCTTCATATCGGATGCCCATTGTTTCTACTTGTTCCTTTTTCTTATCATAGACTCTCAATAAAGCTTTATTATTTTTGCCTTTTGAACCTAAATAAAAGGTTGATGTAATATTGTTGTTTGTTATTGCCGATAAAACCGAGTGATTTCTTCTTCCAGCAGCGGTTTTAACAACCTGATTCTTTTTAGAAAGTTGATTATAAATTGTGTTTACATTTACTTTTTCATTGATAAAATCAATTGCAATATCAAGCCTTGAAAGTCTAGATGTATATAACGTACTCTTGTTTATATTCGCGAGAAATTGATGTATCTGTATTGAATGACCATATAATGATTCATATTGCTTCCTGTATTCCATCCAAGCATGTGCAGAGAACTTTATACAAATTCCCATTTGGATAAAATCCGTATGATAAGCAATTGCAAAATAATAAATTGCACTTTCACAACTAAAACCATTTGAATATCCTTGTGGCAATGACTGTTTAGCATCTTCTAGCTTCCCTAATGCTGTTTCAATCTTTGACAATCCAACAAATTCTTCTATGATGTTGATTGCCATACCTTTCCATTCTTCAATGTAATTGGGTCTTCTTGTAGATTGCAGAACTAGTGTAAATTCATCGACTTGAACATCTAACAAAAAATCACTCCTTTCAAGCCAACTAACATTGATATATCAATGTTAGTTACGAATTTCTTGTCTTGCGGAACGGGGGTTTTTACAAAACCCCCGTTCACGATTTTAAGTGGGTCACAGCTTCTAATATGTCAAAGTCCAAATAACTAAAATGACAAATCCTCGGTGTGTTAGCCATGATTGGACATGTATAGACACCTTGACCCAATGCAAAATTCTTCTCTGGTATATCTACGCCAGTACCGAATGCCGTTGTATAAGTTTGTTTTTCCGCATTACCGAGCACGAACTTTACTGGTAGGTTTTCTCGTAAATTAGTTGGTAGTAAGGTAGCATCTGATTTTTGCATGACAATCCATAGAAAGAATCCCAATTGTCTACCTTGTAAAACAACCTGTGACAACAGCTTCATTACTTCATCACGCTTTTTCTTTTCCATCGTCTGTAAAACAGTTTGAAAACTAGCGAATTCATCAAATATAAAAATATAAGGTTCGTATTGAAAATCAGCATATGTTGCTTCCAATTTTGTGTTAAGTTTATCCTTGATATCGGCTTTTCTATCTTCCATAATTTCATTAAACTTTTGCAGTAACTTAATAATATCTTCTATACTGGTAGCAGTGCTTTCCGCTGAAATTCTTTCCCCGAGAACAGCAAGGCTAGAATTTTTGGGGTCAGCAAAGTAAATGTTATAATGCACATTTTTGGCTAGCATTTGAAGAATTAGAGAGTAGAGCGCATACGTTTTACCCGAACCTGTTTGTCCCACAAGCAAAGTTCCATATAGTGAAATTGATATGGACTTATCAATAACCAAAGTGTAATCATCAACTTGGGAAATGTGTCTTTTCAATTCGCAAAGACCATTAAATATAAGTTGCTGGTCTATGTTACTATCGTATATTTCAAAAATATAATAGTTTTCATCATTCGATAAATAGGCTCTGTCTACAATGAAATGATTCAATGCATAAGAAATACTTACATCACCGATATCTTTATTAATATTTATGTTTTCAATGAACAACGTAGCTTTTGAAAAGTTGGCAGTAAATTGCAATTTAATTTTCGGTAGCTCTGCTACTTCAGTATTGAAGTAAAGTCTTTTGTTGAAATAGTTAGCATCCAAGAATGCCCTTCTGAGCTTAAGTACTATGAAATAGTGGGATATGGCATGCTTTATGCCTTTATAAGCCTTATTACGAATAAGCCAAGTGGTTATTTGGATTACAAATATTAATATTAGGAATCCGATAAATAGCCTATTAACATACTTTGAAACAACAACTCCCAACTTTAGTTGGGAGTCAATAAAGTTCACCAAAAGGACTACCACAGCAAACATAAAGCAAGTGCTATATATGAAAATCCCGTTTTGTTGTCTTTGCGTTCTTAATTTACTTTGTTTGAACATTGATTTTTTCCACGTCTCTAAATCGGAGAATCAAGTCAAAGCCTATCACAAAGGACTTTTCTTGAATGAAGTCGATTAAACGTACATAATCGCCCTTTTGAACACTGATATGTTCCAGACCATTCAAGACGGTCACGTCAAACGTGTTTAATATGTTGTTATCTCGCTTTAGACCAGTTTTCTTGTCGAAACCGTAATCGGTATTGTCTTTGGCAATTGATAAAGTTAGAGTAACACCTTTTTCATCTGGTTCTTTCTTACTTACGTATGGTCGTTGTGAAACCAACCTGTACATATTTCCAGTATTTTTTAAAAATTCTTCCGCTTTGAACTTAGTCTCTGTAAAAACCCATGCATTTGCAATCGGCATAGCGCATTACCTCTTTCTCTAATTATTTTTAATTTTGTTTATTGCGTGTTCCAAGCAACGTATTGCTTCAACTACTTCATTAGTGCTAGGTAACTCCAAGGTATAATTACCGAAATTTAATGCAACCGGTTCTGTTCTTTGTTCCTGTCTGTATTTCTTTAGTAGCTCAAGTTGAGTGCTAAAATAATTTTGGATTAATTCATTTTTTAAATCTTCTAGAAAACTGTCTATATCAGAATATGACGGTTTCATGTTAGAAAGATTATGCTTTTCTCTAAGCATAGGCGTCTCACCTCTTTTCTTTTTTAACTTACTCTAATTATATAATGATTATATAGACTTGTATAAGGACATAAAAAGTGATTGTTTGCATTAAAATGCCCATGTGATAGTATAATTAATGTGGACATTACGTTAATTTATAAGGACATTTATAAGATGTGGTTTGACTGAAGACAAAGGAGATGTTTATCTTGCTTAAGAAAATCAATGAATTAAATGATGAAGTAAGCCCGAAGGAAATTTTGATGTATTTTGAAGAGAAATATCAGACGCCTTATATTGTGACTCCGAAAACAATCAAAAGATGGATAGATGAATTGCAAATTGAGCATATTACATCGCCACCTCCCAAAAGAAATGCAGATATTAAGTATAAAAAAGATGATGTTTTAAAGATTGAACACGCAAAACGAAAAAACCTATTACAACGTAGAGACAAATATTTGGATGAAAAGTGGAAAGAGAAAAAAGCAGAGGAACAATTTGAAGTTTTTGTAGAATATCAAAACCACTTGATGGAAAATGGATATGATGAAATGACTCATGCTGATTCCATTGGAAATGCGTATGATAAAGAAGCTAAAGAAATAATATTTAAAGAAAAAGTAGAAATGTGTTTTAGGCATCTATTCCCTAACATTGAATTTGATGAAAAGGAACTTAAAAGTAAATTGTTCATACGAGATGAATATCCTTACCTTCAGGATGGGGTTGAAGCGAGCGAATACATTAAAAAGAAGTTCTTCATTAAGTAAGTTAAATCGTTCTAAAGTCAAAAGATGTTGATGATATTATGCTTGATTGTTTTTTCCTTTTCAGCTCCCCTAATTGTAATCTCCTAATTCGTCTGTAAAGAAGAGACGAATTATCGATTATGTAAAGGGTCTTCGTTCTTCGGATGTTATGAGTCAGCCAAGTAGGATAAGGGTGCATAGAAAGCAAATTACGCTTTTAACGCACCCTAATTCATTGGGCTTCCCCACAACATATACGAATCACTCGATGGCTTTGCTACTTACGCCACTTGACATTAATCGATGCGGAGATTCTCTATATGGTGACCAAAAAGGTCAAAAAGAATATAGAGAGGTTGATCTAAATGGAAACTATTTTAGAGATTGTTCGCATTGAACAAATTATTCGGGAGGTAGAAGAAGGCGTAAATTACATTATTCGTAGTCCAGAAGACGGAGCAAAGATAGCATCTCGCTTTATTGGGCGTGATGATCGAGAAGTGTTTTTTGTTATGTGTTTAAATACGAAAAATAATGTTGTTGCAGTTCATCGTTCTCATGTTGGTTCGTTAAATGCCTCACTCGTTCATCCACGCGAGGTGTTTAAATCAGCAATACTTAATAATGCAGCAAGTGTCATTGTTGCACATCAGCATCCAAGTGGTGACATAAAACTATCGATGGAAGATATTAACGTTACAAAGAGATTAGTCGAAGCTGGGAAGTTATTAGGCATCGAAGTGCTTGATCACTTAGTAGTAAATAGTGATAACAGTTTTACTAGCCTGAAAGAGAGGGGCTATATTTAAAAGGGAGAAACAACTCCCTTTTTTCTTCATGATATATTTGTATTTGTCATTTAATAAATTTGGCAGTATGATTATTAGAATGAAGAGTCCAAATGATCTTAATTCAGCAATCGGGCCATTTAACGGAAGAAGCAAAGAGTTGCTCATTTGTTTTGATCGGGAGGAAAATATGAATATTGAGTACTTGACCTATAACGAAAAACCCATAAGTGCAAAATCATTAATGGAACTTTACAAGGATGCTTGTTGGTGGGAGGAAAGAAAAGAGAAAGATATAGAACAGATTCTGAAACTAGGTATATCCGTTGGAGCTTGGGAGGACCAAAGACTAATTGGCTTTGCGAGAGCGGTTTTGGATGGAAAGTTTCGTGCATATGTTGAAGACGTTGTAGTATTTAAAGGACATCAGAAAAACGGTGTGGGAAAAGAAATTGTATCAAAATTGATGAACGAGTTATCTGATATTGATGTTGTTAGTTTATTTTGTGAAGAAAAGTTAATTGATTTTTATAAGGACAATGGATTTAAACCAAGTAAATCACAATTTGTTATGCATAAAAAGATATAACACAATCGGGCGCTATTCTGGAATAAGGGGGTTTGTACATCGTTGGTAAGCGTAAAATAATCCCCACCTGCTATTAGATGGGGATTTCGTGTACACTTTATTTAGATTTATTTGGTACACGGCACTCCTGTGGAAGTGTCGTTAATGGACTTAAATTTATATTTTCGAAAGTAGGGAAGAAAAATGATTGAATTAAGAAAGATTACCCACGATAATTTTGAGGCAGTGTTGAAGTTAAGCATAACAGATGAGCAGAAAGGAAATGTGGATTCCAGCATATATTGTTTGGCTAAAGCCTATGTAAAGATTCTCAACGACGAAAAACCTCCTATGATCTTCGCTATATGCAACAATGATGAAGTCATAGGATATGTCGATATTGGATTTTACAAACTGGCGGAAAGTTCAATTTTATGTGAAAAATATGGAGATAAATCTACTTATGGACTTAATCGCTTTATGATTGATAAAAAGCATCAAGGCAAAGGATTTGGCAAACAAGCAATGATGAAAGTTATTGATTACATAAAGTCGTTTCCACAAGGAAAAGCCGATGCAGTTTCTACATCATATTGGATGGTAAACGAAGCCGTCCGGAAGTTGTTTGCGTCTGTCGGTTTCGTTGAAACAGGAGCGATATGGGACGGACAAACAGGGGGTAATTGGAATGCAGAAAGAAAAGATATAGAGTATGCAGAAGTAGGTGCCAGACTCGGATTATAAAGCTAATAAGTTAGGTGCCTGGCTCTGGACTTCTTTGATAAATCACTCGCACTTTGTTCCCTGATCAGATCCTGCCACTGGGCTTTATGTATTTCGTGTTTCGATGTTTTCATAGTTATCAAATTATCATCTCCCTACTGTTCTAATGTTGACAAAGTGTGTTGCCAACATTATTTGCCGTAATAGGGCGCGATTGTGGAACAAACAACGCCCTATTCTGGAAAGCAAGTTAATATTGTATTCAACTAACATCAATCACTTTGGTTCAAATTGGTTCAAGTAATGTCAATTTCAATCCTTTTTCATACACTTTTATCCATATAACAATTCCCAAAATGTTGATATTAATGGATTACGATGTATTCAATGCACTTAGAATTTATCTGTATATTTCTCAAAACGGCGTATAAACGTTCATAGTTGTTTGGATGTCCTTATGACCTAATCGTGCTTGAACTTCTTTGATAGTTGCTCCAGCTTCAAAAAGGAGTGATGCGTGCGTATGGCGAATTTCATGAATTGTGATTCTATGCAAGTTGTGTACTTTGATAAAACTGTCCAATACATCATTTGGATGGGCAAGTCTCCTGTCCTTATATCATGCCGTATAAACACGTTTAGTGGTTCTGTAGTAATTCCGTTAGCCAATAGAGTCTCTTTTTGCTTAGAACGCCATTTACGCAGTAATTTGGAGGTTTTGTCATTAATGGCAATAGTACGCTTAGATTTAAATTTTTTAGGTGATTGAAGTATTTCCTTTCCATCCCTAAAGAACATTGTCTTATTTATAATTATAGAGTTTTTATTAAAATCAATATCTTTCCATTCAAGTGCAATTAATTCACCTTTTCTCATTCCAGTATAGAAATCTGTATAAAAAAAGATAAAACTTTGATATCCCATATGATCTTCAGCTAATGTTAGAAATGTTTTCAATTCTTCTTTTGTCCAAAAGAAGAGTGGATGTAACCACTCCTTAATTCCAACCATCTTTAATCTTCGTAAATAGACTTACCACGTGTCTGTTTAATTTGCATTTTGTTATTTTTTCTGTTGCTTTCCATATTGATGCTTTTATTAATTGGAACACTAATGCTAATACTATTCCTAAGATGAATATTGCTAAAGGAATTATAAAAATCATTTAAATACTTCCTTACTTATTCCTTTGTAATAAAATGTTTATATGATCTGCTTATCTTGAAAAATGATAACAAAACTGGTGATGTTGTACTAAGTAGCGAAGATATCGCAAATACTGAAGAAGCTCAAATGTATAAATTAACCAAGGACAAAGGTCAAAGAACACGAGCACCAAAAGGAACTTTAGTAGCATTGAAACCTGGTCTTTATTGTGGGTCAGGAGCAGAATACAGTGACTTTCCTATGCCAACGGATGCCTCATGGTATGCATTTGATATTACAGAAACAGATAATGGAATGAGACAGATTGAAGCTAGAAGAAGCTTTGATAATCGTTACTGGACTATGACAATCCATACAGATGGCACAACGAGGGAATGGAAAGAAAGTGATAGTCTTGCAGATATGACAATAGGTACAGATTGGAAAACTCCTTCTCTTTTAAATGGATATACAAAAGGAGATTCAGAGGAACCATGCAGGTCAAAAGGGTTGGTAACGAATTACATTTGCAAATAACTGCATATGGTACAGCTAATGGAACTGCGACACCAATAACGATATTTCCTGCCGAATATAAACCTGAATTTGATATGTTCCCTTCTGTCACTCTTATATAAACCCGCTAGAGGTTATGTGATGAAAGATGGAAGAATAGGATTATCTAATATTTCAGCTGAAATCACAGGAATGACAGGTGTATTTATGCATGTAGTTTTTCCATTATCTTAGAAAAAGGAGGGAAAAAGATGAATTCTAAAATTGCACATGTTTTGAATGAAAGTTTCATGTACAAGGAAGAGGTTTTCCCTAATGATAACGGATATTATAATTTACCTAAAAATGCAACGTATAAACCTTTACCGGAACCAAACTGGAAACTTAAATTTGATATCGAATTAGAAGAGTGGTGAAATCAGTAATGATGAAGATAGTGAAAAAATAATGAATCCCCCCACTACTATTAATTGATACTCAAATATTAGGTCAGCAGATAGCAGACTTACAAATTGAATCTATGCTGCAGGGTCAACAAATAACTGATTTTGAATTGAGATTACTAGAACTGGAGGGGAAATTTAATGTTTGAATCATTAAAAGAACGGTATGAGAAGAATTGGTGTATGAAAGATCAATTACAACGCTTTGTGCAATTGGGAGCCATTTCAGAAAATCAATATAAAGAAATAACAGGGGAGGAATTTTTAGGGCAAACTAATTAAACTTTTTTATTTTGTTGTACGGTTCGAATCTAATAGATAGAGAGTATGAAAACCATGTGGCTAATTGCAAAAAGTATGGTATCCCATTTGGACACTATGCATACGGAGTGTTTGTATCGGTTGCAGACGCTATTGTCGAAGCAAAAGATTTTATGAAACGAGCGGATAAAGAAGCTTTATTTCTTGCGCTTGATGTAGAAAAGGATACTGTTGCTTCCTTTAAGAAAAAAAGCAAATAGCGGATTTAGGAAAGGCATCACAAGCGTTTATAGAAGAATTAAAAAAAGCTGGTCGTAAAACAGGCTTTTATGTGTCTCACGAATTGTTCAAGCTTTATGGGTTAGATAAGGTTAAATTTGATTTTCATTGGATCCCTCGTTATGGAAAAGACAATGGAAAGCCAGACAAAAAACCAGATTTTCATTGTTGCCTGTGGCAGTATTCGCAATCCTGTAAAGTAAGTTGGTATGGTGGTTATTTAGATTTGAATTTATTGAATGGTGATAAGACTCTTGAGTGGTTTATTGGTGAAAATGCATCTAATCCAGTTGATAAACCTGAGGCAGTGAATACGGGGAGTATCGTTGACTACATGATCAGTAAAGGTATGAATTCCGGTTACGCTAATCGTAAAAAGCTTGCAACTCAATACGGCCTCAAAAGTTATACTGGAACGGCTGCTCAAAATACAACGCTCTTGAATAGGCTATATGGCGGGGCGGTTGTCAGTAAGCCAAAAGGTGATCAAAAGACTACAAGTGTCGTTGATTACCTTAAGTCGATTGGACAAGATTTTAGTTATGTAAATCACGCTAAACTTGCTACTAAACAGGGGATTAAAAACTATAATGGTACTGCTGGGCAGAATGCGCAGTTGTTAAATAAATTAAGGAAATAACACGAAGCGACCTATCCATGTGGACCGGTCGCTTAATTGTTTTTTATCTACTATCCTATCATCAATTTAATTAGGTAATGATGACTTTATTTTAGTTCCGTGAATACCATACTTAGCATTAGGATAATAAGTATATCTTCTATCAATAGTTTTTGTTCCTTGTATTCTTCGAGAAGCATTTGTTACATTGCCATAAGAACCAATGTCAAAGATATATTTGATTTGGTTACCGTGTTTGCCATATACTGCATCAGGATAATATTCCCATGCATGGAGTCTCTTGGAATTATCATTATATTCCTCAGCTCTAATTAAGTATCCATTTTTATCACTTGTAAACATTATTTGACCGTTATTTTCAAATCTTAGGTTACTATCTCCTCTTTCAGATAACTTAATTTTTGCTTTAAGTATATGATGATCTGAATGTTCATACGTTCCCTTTGTTTCAGCATTTAGGATGTTTATATTTTTAGAAACAATAATAAAATCTAAAGGTTTTTTAGTTGTTTTATTTGTAGGAAAGGTATTAATGAATTTATTATTTTGATCTTTTACTATTTTATAACCATTATTTTCAAAAGTAACTAATTCATTAGTAGAAGAAACATTAAAGTCCCCCATTAAAATCTTATTAGGTATTGGATCGTTATTCATTAATTTTACCAGGGTATCAATTTGTGTTTTTCGTAAGTCTGAATTTTCATGGGATAGATGAGTGTTATATACTGCTACAAAATATCCGTTTTTCTCCAAAACCACCCTTTGATAAGATCTTTGTTCGGCTCCAGCCTCTTTTGGTAAATACTTTACCAGTTCTCCTCTAACTCTATTTTTAGTCAGCATACCATTGCCATATTGACCTCCATTAATCTCTAAGGTTTGTCCATAAATCTGATAAGGAAAAATAGTTTTAGAGTCAGATATTTGACTCAAAAGATTTTTCCCGATATTCCTCTTAGATGTATTATTATTATCGACTTCTTGCAGTCCAATAAAATCTAGATTTTCATTTCTTATTAAATTCCGAATTGAATTTAGCCTAGAGTCCGACATACCAGTGGAATTTGGGCCCTTAGAAAATATATTGAATGTGGCGATATTAAGTTCTTCCGCAGAGGCAGCATTCGAATTACTATCAAAAATAAAAAGCAAGACAGCGAAAGATAAAAATAATAGTGTTTTCTTAAAAAGTTTCTTCATGATTTCCTCCTAAAATAAGTTGATAAGTCAATTATAGCAATCAGGTAAAATATGTCAAAAAGTATATAAAAATATTATTATTAAATTTTGTTTTTTTTTTGACAATGACAAAGCGACTTATCCTTGTATGTGGACGGGTCGCTTTTTTTATTTATTTAATAAAAAAGTTTTCTAAATGATGTAAAGGTGGCTGGTAAAACTATAGATCATAATGATATCAAGAAGTCACCAGGGCATTGTGGAGATGCAGGAAAGGAAGCTACTAAACCATCTACAAAGCCTTCTGCTGCAAATAAAAGTTAAACGCATAAAGTTTCTAAAGCAACTAATGGTTACATGACAGTTGCCAATGCATAAAGCTAAAAAGAATAAAAAGACTACTGTAGTTCCGGACACTTATTATGTTTACAATCGTTCAAATGGAATGTTTAATGTTACAAAATAAAAAGGAAAGCTAGGTAGTTGGATTAACCCTAATGAGACGGTGAAAGTTAATTCAAAACCAACCTACCACATTGTTAAAAAAGATGAGATTTTATCAAAAATCGCTAAAGATTATAATACTTTTATGAGTGCTATTATGCAGCTAAATAATAACATCAAGAACAAAGATTTGATTTTCCCTAATCAAAAAATTAGGGTGAAATAGTAGATTTGCTTTCTTTATCAAAAGCCCTTCTATTTTAGAGAAGGGCTCTATTAGAGTTATTAAATCTATGAAAGCTTATCTACATTATCATTAGAGTGTGGCTCAATCAACCCAAAATAAAAGTTTGCTATAAACTATTTTAAGTGGATGAAAAAAGCAACATATTGTTAAAATGAACCTCAAATAGCTCTTCCACCAGTATGACCTGTTTTATTATGAACTTCTTTATCTATCAATTGTAATATTCCTCTATCTTGGTGATGATGCCAAATATAACCTTCAGGTGTCAAACCTTGAATTAATCGGTCTCTATCTTCAATTTGTTTTTTCAATACCTAATTTTATTTATTTTTCGTTTTGCCTGAAGGTTAAAAGGTTGCTCTTAAGGCAACCTAATTTTGTTTCTAAGTGAGCATAAGCTCTCGCTAGTCTAAAGTCCTGAGCTCTGGCTACGTGCTTGAATTTCGCGATATCAACCCCTACAATTAATGTTTGAGAAGTAATTTGAGCAATCTTTTTATTTTGATTATTATTCATTTTAAAGCCTCCTGGTATATGAGTTTTGTCCTTATCGCTGGCAAGCTTCAGGACTCTCTCATTCTATCAAGAGGTTATTTTATTGTTCAAACGCCATTTTCATTCATTACAGGAATGCTGCCCCGTCTGTTTAATAACTTCAACAAAAAAAGCGTTAATCCTTCTTAGATTAACGTGCCCCTTTACTTTAAGTGAAAATCTTTACAAATTTTCTTTTACACCTTCGAAAAGCCCTTCAAACGATCAGAGGGTTCATTTTTATTTACTAAATTAGTTTTGTATTGAGTTGACTATTTCCCTAAAGGCAACCTATTTTGTCTCTAAGGAGAGCTGAAGCTCCCTATTTCTTATTTCTAGTTGTTGTTTTTGGTTGAAGATATACAGAGTGAAAAACTATGAATACTGGTTTTCCATCTAAGTGTGTTAGCTGCATACCCTACTTTTACTGTAATACTAGGAAGAACACTATACCAACTTGTTCCTTTAGAAAAAGAAGGAGTGAAAATTGTATGAGCATGTCCATATGTGAATTTAATGTTTGCATCCCCATGGGTTGCTCTTGTAATAAATGCCTCACTCGTCCATCCACGCGAGGTGTTTAAATCAGCAATTCTTAATAATGCATCCAGTGTCATTGTTGCTCATCAGCATCCAAGTGGTGACATAGCGCCATCGAAGGAAGATATTAACGTTACAAAGAGATTAGCCGAAGCTGGAAAGTTACTAGGCATCGAAGTGCTTGATCACTTAGTAGTAAATAGTGATACCAGTTTTACTAGCCTGAAAGAGAGAGGCTATATTTAAAAGGGAGAAGCAGCTCCCTTTTTTTCTTCAAGGTATATTTATATATTCGTATTATTAAATGTAGGTTTTGGTAGTATGATTATTAGAGTTAATGTATCATATAGAATATGGAATCATTACATATTAAAGTGTTTTTATTCAATGAAATTTTCGAAGCTTGTTCAACTGACGGGACAGGATAATGGAAAAAGGAATTAACTTATTATCTATATCATATAAGTATGATAGTGCGAAATAGTTATTGATTAAAAAATGGAGGTATTTCCCTAAGGTGGTAAAAAATACATTGATATTATCTCAGTGTAACTTCTAGTGGGAAAGGAGTTTATAGGTGAAAAAAGAGAGTGATCGTTTATATTTCATCGATAATTTAAAAATAGCTTTAATTATGCTTGTAGTAGCTCACCATGCTGGACAAGCTTATGGACCAGGTGGTTGGTGGTTTTTTTTGGATGATGAATCTATCAATTGGTTGGGCAGATTTTTCTCTGTAAATGCAGCATTTTTTATGAGTTTGTTTTTCTTTTTATCAGCCTATTTTCTCCCCCAATCAATCTCAAGAAAAGGGCCGAAACGGTTTTTAAAAGAACGGCTTATTAGAATTGGTATTCCATTACTACTGGGATTTCTCGTGATGATTCCTATTCTGATGTATTTATATTACATTAATTTCAGAGATTATGAACCCATCCCATTTTTTTCTTACTATGTTAATATATTTTTTGGACTTGGTAATGAACCCGCGAATTGGACTGGGCCATCATGGCCTGATATGCAATTTGGCCATTTATGGTTTTTAGAGCATTTACTTGTGTATGCGATTGTGTTTTCGGTCTGGACCTTCTTTACATCTAAGAAATTCACACAAAAGTCTGATAGAAACATTAAGGTTTATCAGATTCTCTCCCTGTGGTTGGTCGTTAGTTTAGTGACTTTTATTACAAGGATATGGTTTCCTATTGATCATTGGACAGCTTTTTTAGGATTTATTCAAACTGAATTTGCACATGTACCACAGTATGTGAGTTTCTTTTGTTTAGGCATTATGGCTTATCATCGCAAATGGTTTTTAACTATGAGTGCGAGAGCAGGATACATCTGGCTTGTTATTGGAATATTAATAGTGACCATTTTGTATTTTGGAGGAAATACGATAGATCCTTTTCTTTTAAAGGGTGGACAAAACTTCGGTTCGTTGGCTCGATCATTAATTGAGACGTTACTGTGTATTTCACTTGTAATCGGTCTTCTAATTTTATTTAGAGAGAAAGTTAACGGCGCTAATCGTTGGTCAAAGATGTTAGCAAACAATGTATTTGTTGTTTATTTCATCCATGTCCCAGTAGTTGTCTTCCTTCAATATACATTGAATGACCTACCAATATCAGTCTGGACTAAATTTCTTATAACGGTATTTTTAGGAATCATTCTAAGCTTTTTGCTAAGTCATTTTGTATGGCGAAAGATTCCATACCTCAAAAAAATGATGTAAAAGGAAATAATTTTTAGATAAGTGAAAAAGCCAGCATTAATGCTGGCTTTTGTCTTAATAGGATAATGATGTGTCATAAAAATAATGGTTCTTGTTCAACTACCATGAAAGAACGAAGTCAGACTTGCATTTTTTGTGGTGAAGTTATGCTTCATGGATGGCTAACGGGTGCTTTACTTTAATAAGCTCCATTATTAAAAGACTTTAAATGTACACATAGCAGTGGAATATATTATTAAAATGTATTCAACTAACATCTATCTTGTTGGTTCAAATTGGTTCAAGTAATTTCAATTTCAATCCTTTGCCATACATTTTTATCCATATAACAATTCCCAAAACGTTGCTATAAATGGATTATGATGTATTCAATACACTTAGAATATATCTGTATATTTCTCAAAACGTTAACATGGACGTTTCCAAGACTCTCAGTCATTTTGGCTGGGGGTTTTTTTATGCTTAAAAAAGGCATTCGGTCACATCACAGTGCAATAAAACTTTTGATAATGGAAGGATCTTATCTTTAAGGATATGAGTCATCGATTATGAGGTAGCGTGGACAATGAAGAAAACATATCACTCACATTTAAAACAAAAGGGAAGGAAGAATAGTCACAATCTGCATAATTTATGGTGTTTTAGGTAATTATACCACTGTTCTTATTTTAATTTAGATTGACTTAAGGAGGAAATAAGACTCGAATTGAAACAGTTCATCATCAGAATTCACCAAAAATAAGGAGGGTATTTTCGTGAGGCGATTTTTAAAGGCAACAGGTTCGGTTTTACTTGCTAGTATTGTCATTGTTGGCTGTCAAACGAAAAATAACCAGAACAATGCAAATAACGAGGAAACAACCAAGAAATCAAACCAGGCAAATCAGGTAAAGGAGACAGGATTTCCAAATTGGGGTTATGATCTTCAACATACCCGACATGTGCCCTATAAAGAGATTACCAAAGATAATGTGAAAAAAATGGGGATTGTATGGCAACAGGATATCTTGGATTGGAATAAGGATGTTCCTAATTTACAAGAGGATTTCCCTGTCGTGCATGACGGGGTCATGTATGTGACTAGTGCCAAAAATCATGTGTTTGCAATTGATGGAGCAAGCGGAAAGAAACTTTGGGCATGGACACCTCCTAAGGATGTGCTTGACCATATAAATAGTTTGCCATGGCAATCCAATGTGGCAAGTAGAGGCGTTGCTGTGGCTAATGGAAATGTATATGTCTTGATGATAGATAATCGACTGGCCAAACTTGATGCGAAAACCGGAAAACTGATAAAAATGGTCAACTTTTGGGATCATGAACCTTCTATCAAGTTAGAAAATCGATACTATGAATCTTCAGCTCCAATGTATTATGATGGCAATATTTATGTTGGAAGTAGCGGTGGTGATAACGGTACACGAGGTTTCGTTTGGGCGTTTAAAGAAGATACCCTCGAACCATTATGGAAAGAACCGTTTTGGACCGTCCCTGCTGAAGGGGAAGGCTGGAGGAAAAACAGTAAATATACGGGCGGAGGCTCCGTATGGACACCGATGTCGTTCGATCCAGATACTGATATGATGTATTTTGCAGTGGGGAATCCAGCTCCTGACTTTTACGATGAAGATAGAAAAGGGAAAAATCCATATACGGATTCCATTGTTGCTTTGGACAGTAAAACAGGGAAATTTAAGTGGGCATCCTCCCAAGTTGATCACGATGTATGGGATTATGACGCTGCCGCAACACCAATGGTTCTTAATGCCAAGGTCGGCGGGAAAAAGCAAAAGATTGTGGTTGAAGGCGGAAAGAATGGAAAATGGTATGCATGGGATGCTAAAACGGGGAAAACGATTTATGACGGTGTACCATTTGTTAAAATTAAAAATTCGAAACCACCAAGTGATGAGAGCAAAGTTGTACTCCAATGGCCAGGTACACCAGGTGGAGAAAGTTATGCCCCAGAGACTTATGATCCTGAAACCAACTATGTCCTTATTCCAGGTATCAATAGTCCGAATTTAATGTTAGCAGCAAAAGATCGCAAAGAGATTGCGAAAGATAATAATACCTTCCCAGGTACGAAGATACTACCTTTACCGAAAAATGTTCGTCCTTATGGTAACGTTACAGCTATTGACGTTAATACAGGGAAAAAAGTTTATCAATTCAATACCAAAGATCCGATGTACGGAGGATTCACAAGTACTGCTTCCGGTCTTGCTTTTTATGGGGAATTAGACGGAAAGGTGAATGCTCTCGATATTAAAAAAGGTAAAGTATTATGGAGTATGCAAAGTGGAGGAAAAGCAATCAAAATGGCACCTTCCATTTATACGGTTGACGGCAAACAATATGTTGCGGTGATTACTGGTGGTACGAGAGTTGTGGTTTATGGACTCGGTGGTAAGGTAAAAGTTGCGTCCCCTAATAAAAATGCTAAATTACAAGGGCAAGCTGACAAACCTGCAAATGTCGATCCCGTTCAAGTTTACAAAAGAAGTTGTGTTTCTTGTCACGGGGATAATCTTCAGGGGGCAACAGCTCCAAATCTTCAACACATAGGTAAAACGATGTCTAAAGAAGAAATATTGAATCGAATCATAAACGGTGGCGACCGCATGCCGGCAGGCCTAGCTAAAGGTGCAGATGCAGAAGCATTAGCGGAATGGCTATCCAAAAAGAAATAATGTTTTTATTGAAGCAATCCGAGCCTGTTCTCTTCAGTGGCGAAAATATAACACGAAAATAAGGATGGTGGTAAAATGAGGAATCTATCGAAATATTCCGTGGTCCCCTTTTTAATTTGCTTGCTCTTT
Source organism: Heyndrickxia sporothermodurans (assembly GCA_018333075.1). GTDB lineage: Bacteria > Bacillota > Bacilli > Bacillales > Bacillaceae_C > Heyndrickxia > Heyndrickxia sporothermodurans_A. Next base: position 72,140 of record BORH01000018.1, read on the forward strand.
AGCTTTGCCTCCACTACTTTGATTAATGCAGAGACCCAATCAAGTCAGGGCTTAGGTTCATCCGAGGATAACGGAATCAAGCTAACAATCAATAGCTATTCCATTGTAAATCACGGTCAAAGCATTTTGTTGAATTATACGATACATTCAAATTCGAATATACAAGTAAACCCAGATGCTACTAGCTTAATCGAAAATCCGTATATTTGGATTGGACATACGTTAGTTCGTGAGGAATCCGAATCGTTTAAGAGAGTAAGTAATAACGAGTATAAAGGAACAATAACAGCACAACTACAGCATTACAGACCTGATAATTCTGAAATGTCCATTCATACACATGGACTATTGAATCAAAAGGGGCAATGGACAGTAAAATTTATCCTTAGGAGCGATAAATACTGAGTTAGTGTTGTGTTGAATACCGAAAAGCATCCCGTATCATCTTTCAAAATGGTACGGGATTAATCTTTTAATGAAATATTTAATTAACAACATTTACTTTTGTATTTGGAGATAAATGGTCCACTTACTCAAAAGAAATAAATGACCAAGTTCAAATGAGGTTTTTATAAATAAAACAACCTGAGATTTGCTAGGCTCAGGTTATTGTTAATTTCGTTCACGGACAAGCAAGGTGTGATAAGTATCGCAACCAGCTTGTCCCTTTTTGTAATAAATTGCAATAATCCGTAAGCTTAGGACAACTACCAGTCAAATTTCCGGTTATTTCGAGAAAACCATCTACATAAGATTAATTTGAAAGGGAAATCAGACTCTCCTAAGAACTATTTTCACAATTTTAGGTGTTATGAAAGGTGGTGACTAACATGTGGAAGAAGCCTGAATATAAAGTAATTAATACATCTTCTGAGGTGACAATGTACGCCTATGTTGGTAAATAGCGTAGGTTTCACTTGCTATAGATAGTTAACAAAAACAATAGGTGGTGCAATAGAATGAATCGTTACTTAAAATCAGGACTGGGTGCGGTTATTGGGGTTGCTACAACAGGCTTATGGTTAGGCGTCGATCTATTAACTCCTGAACCAATTGGAGATTATTTATTATTTTCCTTAATGGGTATCTCCAATGGGGTAATTGGATGGCAAGTTGGAAGGCTTGTGGAGAAATCTCGAAAAGCTAGCCAGAACGAAGTCAACGGGGAAAGGAATGAACCCATATTCGAATTAAAGTCTTAGGAACAGCGGCAGGAGGTGGATTTCCACAGTGGAACTGTGCATGTATAAATTGTAGAGAGGTTCGCAAAGGGAACGAATTATTCCGACCATTGTTACAATCTTCTCTTGCAATAAGTGCAAATGAAAGGGATTGGTATCTTATAAATGCTGGCCCTGATGTTCACCAACAAATCGAGTCCTATCCTTCACTGCATGCTGGCCCTGGTATAAGAGAAACCCCTTTAGCAGGAGTTATTTTAACGGATGCTGAGCTGGATCATACAATCGGGTTATTATCACTAAGAGAAGGCTCTTGTTTAACCATTTATGGAACAGAAAACGTACGAAAAACCTTGCATTCCGCCTTTCCGGTACTTCCGATGTTACAAAGCTATTGTTCTTGGCAATGGAAGTCTCTTTCCCCTGAATGTTTGCAACTGATAGGACCTTCTGATGAAGATTACGAAGAAACAATTGTCGTTGAGACAGTTCCAGTTTCAAGGAAACCACCACTTTATACAAAGTGGAAAAACGAGGAGTTTATTCCGTCAGAAATTTGGGAGGTCGGGTTGGTTTTCCATAATAAGAAAACAGGCAAGTGTCTTGCATATTTCCCTACACTGGAAGAGATAACCACTTCCGTGGAAGAAAGCTTAATGAAAGCAGATATTTTAATGGTAGATGGTACCTTTTGGGCAGAGGATGAATTGGTACAAATGGGTGCAACGAAGCGTGTTGCGCGAAATATGGGGCATTTGCCAATTGGTGGAAGTGGAGGGACGGCGGAAAAGTTAGCGGCGTTTCCAGCTGAGCGGAAAATCCTAATACACATTAACAATAGCAATCCCATTTTGAAAATAGGTTCCGTGGAAAGAAATAAATTAGAGGGAATGGGGTTTGAAGTTGCTTTTGATGGCATGGAAGTGGAGGTGTAATCATGCACGGAAAAAGTATGTCAATCAGCGGAGAAGAGCATCAGAAAGAGATTTGGTCCCAAGATGAATTTACTGAACGTTTAAAGGCTGTTGGCCGGTCCTATTACCATGATAAACATCCTTTTCATATAAAAATGCATGAGGGAGCTTTGAGTCGGGAGCAATTTCAAGGCTGGGTTGCAAACCGATACTACTATCAGAAGTCGGTTCCAATTAAAGATGCCGCAATTCTTTCAAACTTGCCATCCCGAGAATTACGACGTGAATGGATTGGGCGTATTATCGACCATGACGGCACACATGATCAAGGTGGCGGTATTGAGGCGTGGCTAAGACTGGGAGAAGCTGTTGGGTTATCTAGGGAAGAAATTATACAGGAAAAAAGAGTCGTACCAGGTGTTTGTTTTGCGGTGGATGCTTATGTAAACTTTGCGCGAACAAAACCGTGGATCGAGGCAGTTGCCTCTTCGTTAACAGAGTTGTTTTCCCCTGACCTTATTTTTAAGAGAATGAAGGTAATGGAACGATTGTATCCTTGGATTGACAGCACTGGTTTTGAATATTTTCAAAACCGTTTGAGCCAGGCACCCCGTGATTCGAATACCGCTTTAAAGCTTGTGTTGTCTTATTGTCGTACCCCTGAGGAGCAACAAAAAGCGGTAGAAGCATTACGTTTTAAATGTGATGTGTTATGGGTGCAGCTTGATGCCATTGAAAAAGCTTTCCCGCTAAATACGTAATCGAAGGTTCCTTACTTATAAGAAAAAAGGATTGGTGGTGAAGTAAATTTTAGTTAATAGCTATCCTAAGCTTGCTGCAAAAGCTCGACTTAAATTTGATAAAGTGAGAGAAAAACATCTCCTCTTATTACCGGAAAAGGTTGTGGTCATGAACGAAACCGCCGCCTCTATCCTTATTCTATGTGATGGAAGCCTAGCGGTGCATAGCATAGTTAAAAAAATTAGAGATTCTTTGCAGACCGGCTCAGAATCAATGGAAACAGAGTCATTGCCCGATTTGAAAACAATGGAGGCTGATATATTAGAATTTCTGCAAGAAATGTCAGATCAAGGATGGGTGGTGATTCCCTAAACATGACACAATCGAAGCGAATTAGCAGCAATCGCATCGGAGCCCCATTTTCGATTCTTGCAGAGTTGACACATCGTTGTCCTTTGCATTGTCCATATTGTTCCAACCCTTTAGAGTTAACACTTGAGAAAGAGGAGTTGGCAACGGAAGATTGGTGCCGTGTTTTGACAGAGGCTGCCGATTTGGGAGTAGTAGAAGTTCACTTTTCTGGAGGGGAGCCCCTTTTACGTGACGACTTAGAAACGTTAATCCGTCATGCCAATGATTTAGAGATGTATACGAACCTTATTACAAGCGGTATTGGATTATCGAAGGAAAAGGTGCATCAATTAAAGTTGGCCGGATTAGCAAATGTGCAGATAAGCTTTCAGGCAGCCGAAGCAAGGCTTTCCAATATAATCGGAGGATATAAAGCATTTGAGAAGAAACTAGAAGCTGCTAAAGCGGTAAAAGAAGCCGAATTGCATTTATCCTTAAATGTTGTAATACATCGAATGAATATTGATCAATTGCAGGAGATTATTCAGCTTGCAGAGGAATTGGGAGCTGAACGATTGGAATTGGCAAATGCACAATATTATAACTGGGCATTGCTCAATCGAGAGCGGTTATTGCCAAACCGAGAACAAATCAAAAGGGCAAATGAAATCTATATTGCTGCTAAAGAGCAGCTTCAAAGAGAAATGGAAATTATTTGGGTTATTCCTGATTATTATGCATCTACTCCAAAGCCTTGTATGGGCGGCTGGGGCACAATCGGTTTCACAGTAGCACCAAATGGAGCTGTTCTGCCTTGTCCTACAGCAGGCATAATTGAGGGTCTTACATTTGAGAATGTCCGTAAGTCTTTACTAAAACAAATTTGGTACGAATCGAAGTCCTTTAACAACTTCCGTGGCGAAGAATGGATGCCAGAACCTTGCTGTTCTTGTGATCTCCGTCATGAAGATGGAGGGGGCTGCCGTTGCCAGGCTTTTGCTTTAACCAGAAATGCATCTGCTACGGATCCAGTTTGTGAGTGGTCACCGGATCATTATCTAATTGAAGCGGCCATACAGGAAATAAACGACAAACCTACCACCCCTATGATTTATCGGAAATTTCTTCAAAAAAAACCTTCATCAAAAAAATGAGAAAGAAATAAAAATAAGCTTTGAATTTTGGTGCCATATGGATTCTGCCATCTTGGCACTTCTTTTGTTGTTTAAGAAATTATAAAATATTCGCATTGCGGATAACTTTCTGAAGAGCGAGGTTTACGTCTAGCTCCAGCTCCTATCGACTAGTTGACTTCAGGACTACTCCCTACGATAAGTCAACATCGATTCGCCTTTGGCTCATCGTGTTTCCTTTATCTCAGTCGAAGTCCCGAAAGGAAGTACGTCGATGAGCAAGGCGCTTGCGCTTTTGTTCTTCGGAGGAAATTATTTATTTTTTCCTTTTAGCCAATTAAGTGATTAAAGTAAAGAGAATTGAGGTTGCAAGACTAATCCAAACGAGAAGGATAACAATCGCCGCAGCCCAATTTTTCTGCAGCTTGGAGGAGTTTTGACTAGCGATAGCCTTACATTCTTCTAATATACTCTTTGGAATCATAGCAAAAGCTCCTATTATCCCTAAAGGAAGCAGGATAGCTTCATCCACATAGCCTAATATCGGAATAACATCAGGAATAAAATCGATAGGGCTTAAAGCATAGGCTACTATTAAAATTGAAAAAGCCTTTGCGTACCAAGGTGTTTCCGCATGACGATTTGCTAAGTATAAAATATAAATATTACGCTTTATATTTTGTACAAGTTCTTTCCATTTGTTCAATTTACTGGCCATACTTTTAACACCCTTCTCGAAAATTCTTAAAAATCCCTTTCCGATTTTTGCTCTCTCCTCTATTTTGCTTCAATTATGATTTTCTAAACATGTTATGAAAGAAGACTTTTATTTGCTTTAAGGGGATAAATACTACCATGCATAAATAGCTTCGGGATTGGAACTATAATAAATACTCGAAATACATGGAAGTAATGGAATTTCTTAACGGGTAAAAAATTATAAAATTTACTAAGGATATTACGCATGAAAAGTGTCTGCGGTGTCTAGCTCCAGCGCCTATCGGCTAGCGGATTTCGTAGTCTTCTCCCTACGATAAGTCAACATCGACTCGTCCCTCGCCGTGTCTCTTTTATCTTAGTCGAAGACTACGAAATCCGTACGCTAGAGCTGCGGCGCTTGCGCTTTTCTTATAATAATGTATTTATGAAATGGTGTGATGAAAAGTGAATAGGAAACTTACTAAGAGCCATGCTTCAGATACCCCTATGCAGGCTAAAAAGCTAATGCTTGTCAATGCCTTGCGAAGCATTGGGCAGGGGATGTTAGTAGTTGATTTGGCACTTTATCTCCATGTATTGGGATGGAGTACAGCAGCAATTGGCAGTGTCCTTGCAGCGGGGGGATTGCTTGGTGTCGGACTCTCACCTGTCATTGGCATATATAGCGACCGATGTGGAAGAAAACTGTTTATTCTTATTTATGAATTTTTAACCGCAGGATGTGCCGTAGTCGGAGTTTTTTCTACAGACTTCCTTTTATTATTTTTAGCGATTACATTTTCAGGTTTTGGGAAAGCCGATGCCGGTTCTCCGAGTCCGTGTGCACCTGCAGAGCAAGCATGGCTGGCCACTTTCATTCCTACAGAAAATCGGGGCAAGGTATATAGCTTGAATAATGCTCTAAGCTTTTTTGGAATGGCGGCAGGTGCGGTTATGGCTGGATCAGCTGCATTATGGGAGGGGTTTCTATTCGGAGCTACATCCTATCGGCTCACTTTTTTTATTGTATTTATTTTATATCTTGTCACAGCTCTTATTATTTTCACTATTGGTGAAGGAGAGGCTATACATAGTAGGAAAACAGTAACCGGAATTTTAGAAAAAGAAATATTGAATAAAGAAAATGTAGCGGTTTTCAAACTTGCTGCCATTAATGTCTTGAATGGGATTGCTATTGGATTAACGGGGCCAATGATGTCTTATTGGTTTGCAGCTAAATTTGGAGCAAGCACTACTCAAATCGGAGGCACGTTAGCTTTAACCTTTTTCGCTACAGGTGTCACCTCGCTTTTTCAGGCAAAATTATCTCGAAAACATGGAACCATTCGATCAATTGTATTAGTTCGATTTATTGCAAGCATGCTCTTGATATTGATGCCTTTATTATCGAGTTATATACTTGCATCCATCCTTTATATAATACGAACAGCACTAAACCGTGGTACACAAGGGGCGCAGCAAGCACTTAGCGTTAGCTTGACACGCGACAGGAGACGCGGTTTTGCGTCAAGTATTAATTCCCTGTCCATGCGTCTTCCGATTTCGGTAGGCCCGTATATCAGCGGTTATCTTTTTGGTTTAGGCTCACTTGCCATGCCTTTTTACATAGCCTCCGGTTTACAAATTAGTTTTGCATATTTATATGGGAGAATATTTAGTACTTATGAATTTAAGTTGAAGTCCCATGCGTCATCCGGGTGAAATGAAGATAACTTTTTTATATATAAAAACAAAGTCAAACCTTAATACAATAATGATTAAATATTTCTTCATATGGTATGCACAAATCAAAGAACGTAAAAAAATGGTCTTAAAGGCTCATCGTGCACCTCAGTTTTCAAAACGTTAATATATCGACGGTTCTAAGGCTCTTTTCACTTTTGTTGTAAGGGTCTTTTTTTAGTATAAAAGAACGATTGCTCAAACATTGCAAAGGTACATTAATTTTGATTTGTGATCGGCAGTGGGAAGAAGGAAATGCAACATTAACACACAAAACAAACTTAGTCTTAGGTCACGCTTCAATCATACTTACTTCAATTGGAAATATTATGTATGTATGAATCTTGTTTAGGAATAATAATAGGAAATATGCATAAAAGGAGAGAAATCATGCCAATTGAAGGAGTAAAATACCAAATATCTCAGGCTATTCAGTGTAATTTTAATTCTGCAGAAGTATTGTCAGTTGTAAGGAATGATGGAAGGACTGTGCAATTTACTCTTGGAGAAGGTAAAGGCTATGGCTCAATGCCAGTCGAGCATTTAAATTATTTATTAAGGAAAGAGAGCTTAACTCAAATCCCAGGTCAGCGGGGATTATTGAATAGGGAAAATAGTGAGAAACAAATTGGATAAGAATCTCATGCATTAGCCAGAATTAATTTTCATCCATTTCAATATTTTTGGAATGGACTTTTTATATTATTAACCTCCTTTTTTTATTTCCGTTATTAAATTGTAGCTTCATCTTCCTCTATATTTTTTGAAAAAAATTCATTTGTTATCTCTTATAGTTTCCTCTTATACTACAGAAATTTAATATTTTTCTTATCTTTAGAATCAACAGTTTATATAAAAAAGAAATCAAATTTTCCGAATATTACGAAATACCTATTGAACATTTTATGTAAGCCCTTTATATTAGGAAGTGAATGGGGGTTTTATCCACTATTATTGTTGTTTTAGGAGGAATCATCCATTCTTTCGTGGAGATATCTCAAGAGAACTAAGGGGGGTAAAGGGGTGACTTTTGCTTAAGGAGAATTGTTAATTTGTATGGATGCAATAAAAGTGATCTTCTAACTATTTTAACATGGGGGTAGCGAATGAAATTTTTGAAAAAGTGGTTATGTGTTGCTGTTCTTTTGGGAAGTGTATTCGTGCAAATGCCTAATGTACAAGCTAGTGATGAGCAGGAATTACGTAATATAGCTAAAGGTTTACCATATGAATGGTCAGAGGAACCTGATGTAGCATATCCTGATACTGGTTTTAAGCTTACAGATGGGAAGTATGGAAAATTAGATAAGTCCGATCCAGCTTGGGTTGGACACGTAAATAAAAAAACACGAGAGGTAATCTTTGATTTAGGTGAGGAGAAGTCCATTTCGAGTATTAAGGCACATTTTTTACAGGACTACCCTAAATCATCTATTCTTGTCCCATTAACTGTATCCATGTACGTCTCTGATGATAAGGAACATTGGGGCACACTTTCCCATAATTCCACAAAGCTTTTATGGGGGGAAGGACCACCAAGAGACGAGACATTTGTTTGGGATGGAAGCAAGGATGGGATAAAAAGTGGTAGTTCTAATGCAACGATGGCTTATGCCCGTTATGTAAAGGTAACATTTTCAATGCATCCAACCGCTCGAACTCTTATAGATGAAATTGAAATTTGGGGTGCAGATGGAAAACTAGAAGGAGCAGAAACCGTTGTTCCTGAAACTCCAGAATACCTCCGTGCTGGGGATGCAACAGATGGAATTAATAATTTGGTATTGCTTTATAATGGCCATTATCCGGAAGGAAAAGGAGATTGGTCGAAGGAGCGAATTATTCCAAATATAAGTTATGTTGATAAACAAGGAGAACCTCAAGACTGGTTTTACGATGGGGTCCTTTATTTAGGTTTACAATCACCAGATGGAAGAGATTATGGAAAAGGTGAAACGATTCTAAAGGACTGGAATTGGTACCTTGATAAAACCTTTGGCGAAAGTGGAGATATGCACCAACTAAATGAAGCAACGAAGGAAGTAGCGGAAAAGTTAAACGAGCCGAACCATCAAGAAAAAGTTGTATTAATGATTCCAGATCCTGGGCAGAGTATAACCAATTTTGGCGATGTCGATGGCGATGGAATCATAGAAAGCTTTAATGCTGCAGATGTTGGCGAAGAAAAAGCGATGGAAAATAGAAAAAAGGTCATGAACTGGTGGGTGAATGAGGTAAAGAAAAGATGGGATAACGGTAATTATTCCAATCTTAAACTGTCAGGGATATATTGGTTGAATGAACAAATTGAACCCGGAAATGTTGCACCAGAGTTAATCAAGTATATAAGTAATTTAGTTCATGATAAAAATTTAAAGTTTTTTTGGATTCCACATTTTTTAGCATATAAAAGTCATATGTGGAAGGATGTTGGCTTTGATGTGACAGCCTTTCAGCCAAATTATTTCTTTGGTGGGGTGAATGTAGATCGCCTAGAGGACGCAGCAAATACTGCAAAGCAATATGGAATGGGAGTAGAAATTGAATTTGATGATCGGATGCTGACGGACGGGGAATTTCGAGAACGCTATATAGAATATCTAAACAGCGGCGTTAAATATGGGTATATGCAAAATGGCTTTAAAGCATATTATCAAGGAAACGATGCCATATACAATTCGGCAGTAAGTAAAGATCCTGCTACTCGTATTTTATATGATTGGCTTTATCAATTCGTTAATGGAACATATGAAATGAATGATGAACCAGCTCCTGATGTTGATTTGAAAATGAATGGAAAATTGATTGAAAGTGGAGCGAAGACCTCCGATTCTGATCCTGTACAGTTTGCATGGAATGTAAAAAATGATGAAGGGAAAGGATTAACTAAAGTAACGGCCGTATTTGATGGAAAAGTGTATGAAGAGAATACACCTATTGATTTAGCTGGAAAACCAGGTAAGCATGAGCTAGTTGTAACAGTCGTTGCAGGAAAGGTGAAGAAAACGACCTATGTAATTGAGGTTGGTACTAGTGCAGAAGATATGAAAAAACTTGTAGACCGTTTTGAAAGCTCAGGTCAATTTGCAAATCATGGAGCAGCCCGAGCTCTACAGGTTCATCTAGAGACCTTGAAGCACTTTGAAGCAAGTGGTTCTACCGATAAGTTTAAGAAGCATTTGAAGGGATTGAATCTTTTATTAGAGCAACAGAAAAAGGATCAACTGATTTCTCAAAAGGCATATGACATATTAAAAACAGACATGTACTATCTATTTGGCAATCTCGCCTTAAATAAAGCGGCAGAAGCATCCTCTGTTGAAGGTGCTAGACCAGAATTAACAGCAGATAAGGCTGTAGATGGGTACTATGCTACAAGATGGGCTAGTGACTATGTAGACAATACTTGGTATCTAGTTGATCTAGGAGAGAAAAAGGAATTTGATACGGTAACCATTGATTGGGAAGCCGCTTATGCAAAAAAATACAAAGTATTAGTTTCTGAAGATAAGATTCATTGGACCAATGTCATACAGAATAATGGTGGGATCATTGATGGTAAGGGAGGTAAGGAAGTTATACATTTTGACTCAGTAAAGGGAAGATATGTTAAATTCGAAGGAATCGCTAGAGCGACAGATTATGGATATTCATTCTATGAATTTGGTGTATATCAAATTGGTAATTGATTTTTTTAATAAGGATTAACATTGGAAAAGTCGAAAGGGAGTGATAAAAATGAAAAATCGTCATTTGATAAAAAGCAAAATCATTCCCTTTCCATTCATATTCATTGGATATTTGACCATCTGTATAGCCATACAATTATCCTCTACAACAAATGCCAGCTTCACAGACATAATAAATATTGAAGGGCATATCTCATTTAGCTCTCAATATAGTAAGCCACAGACTTCTGAAAAGGACCCTGCAAAAGATGAAGAAAACTCTGCTAAATCAATAGATCCTGGACAGGTAACCAATAAAAAAGAAAAAAATGATCATGACTCTCGTAAGATTACGATAGAAAAGGGAATGACAGATAAGACAGTAAATGAGAAGTCTTCCGATATACCTCAACCAGAAAGTTAAAATACTGAAAATTAGGAATCTTGAACATGGTAATGTTAGATTCATTCTAGGAGAAGGTGGCTTTATGAAGGAAAAAAAGGGGTTGAATATAGTTGGTAGAATGGTTACGGCTATATTATTTTTATTCATCGTTTTCACTATGTTCACTTTCATTTCATCTAAAGCGATGGGAGGAGAGACTAGTTTATTTGGTTACCAGCTTAAAGCTGTTTTGTCAGGATCGATGGAACCAAAAATACAAACTGGATCGCTCATTTCAATCAAGACAGGTGGAGATAGGTCGCGTTTTAAAAAAGGCAATGTTATCACATATAGAACAAAAGAGAATATCGTTATTACCCATAGAATTGTGAAAGTGGAAAGAAACGGTCAACAATATATTACTAAAGGTGATAACAATAATGGAGCTGATTTAGAGCCTGTAAATGCTGATCAAATTATTGGTCAATATACAGGATTTACACTGCCATATGTCGGGTATGTAACGAATCTAGCAAATTCAAAGCAAGGAGCTATCGTGTTGTTTATATTACCAGGAATTTTGTTTATTGGTTATTCGATAAAAATCTTTTGGAGCCTGTTTAAGCAAGTGGAGAAGCTTAAGGAGAATAGTCAATTTTAATAATCTTAAAAGAATCTTAGGAGGAATTTATTATGGATATAAAAAAACAGCTTGGCATAGGAATTATGTCTGCATTGCTAGGTTTAACATTAGTTGGAAGCGGGACATATGCCTATTTTAGTGACAGTGAAAAAACGAATAATACTTTCGCTGCAGGAACGTTGGACTTAGCGATTAACCCTACACAAGTGATTAATGTAGATAATATTAAACCAGGCGATTGGATGGTTCGTGATTTTGAATTAATAAATAACGGTACATTAGATATCGAGAAGGTACTATTGCAAACGGATTACACGGTTAATGATGTGAAGGGTGATAATAAGGAGGACTTTGGCAAGTATATCGAAGTAGAGTTTCTATACAATGCAGATAAGTTAGATGAAGTTATTTATAAAACGACTCTTGCTCAGCTGAAGGAGATGACACCTGAGGCGATTAATAAACATATTTTTTATCCTGTATATGGAGAAAAGGGGCTTCCTGTTGGTACTAGTGATGATTTCATTGTTAAATTTAACTTCATTGATAATGGAAAGGATCAAAATGAATTCCAAGGAGACTCTATTAAGCTAACTTGGACATTTAATGCTCAGCAAACAGCGGGAGAAGAAAAATAAAGCTTAGCCGATTCCCTATTTTCGCGAATATTTAATGAGAAAGCCTCTGAATAAGATTTCAAATCCTTATTTATTAGGGGGAAGGACAGTGAGGATGAAAAAACCATTTATTTGGATTGCTTGTATGTTTATTGTAATGTTTCCTTTCGTTCAACCTGAACGTGCAGTTGCTACTACTAAAAATTTGGCTTTAGGTAAGCCGGCTTTTGCTTCAGGAAATGAAGTAGATTGGCTCATCCCTGAGAATGCAGTGGATGGTGATATGAAATCAAGATGGTCCTCCGCTATAGAAGATGATCAATGGTTCTATGTGGATTTAGGTGAAAGTAAGAAAATATCTCGAGTAGTTATTCATTGGCAAACTCCCGCGGAAAGATACAAAATTCTCGTTTCAAATGATAAAGAGAATTGGACTAATGTAAAGGATGGGGAATTAACAGCAGCCATTAGCGGAAAAGATGTGATTGAATTTGACCAAACCGAGGCAAGATATGTTAAATTTCAGGGAGTAAAAAGGAGACCGGTGGAAGGGACATTGTATGGTTATTCATTCTGGGAATTTGAAGTATATGAAGAGAAAGATGCTTTGCCTCCCATCCTTGAAGAACTGAAAGAAAAGATAGTCATTGATAAAGGACAAACAAAGGTTATTCTTCCTCCAATTCGTGATGGCTATAAGGTAACTCTCATTGGAAGTGATCGAATCCCTGTCATAGATGAAAAAGGAAATATCCATACACCGTTAGTAGATGTGAAGGTTCATCTTCTTTTTCAAATAGAAGACGAGAGTGATCCAGAACATAAACTATCTGGAAATGTGCTTGTAACGGTACCTGGTCAATATCCTCAAAATGAACAGTTAAATAAAGAACCGAGGGTAATTCCATCGTTACGTGAATGGTTAGGACGTAAGGGAGATTTTACATTGACAGGGTCTTCCAAAATTGTCGTAGATCCAAAGGATAAAGAAATCCTTCGAAAAACGGCAGAAATAATGAAAGACGATTTAAAAGATTTTACTAAGCTTTCTCTAGATATCGATTATGGAAAGCCAAAATCAGGCGATATTTATCTTGCAATAGATGCTTCGTTATCCAATCTTGGTAAAGAGGGCTCGATCTTTAATGTAACCGATTACGTATCTATCACTTCAATGGATGCTAAAGGTGTATTCTATGGTACAAGAACGGCACTGCAGATTTTAAAGCAGGATGAAGAGCATATTCATATACCGAAGGGAATCGCAAGGGATTATCCGAAGTATGAAGATCGAGGGTTTATGATTGATGTAGGTAGAAAATTTTATACGATTGAGTTTCTGCGAGATTATGTGAAGCAAATGTCCTTTTATAAAATGAATCGTTTTCAAATTCATTTAAATGATGATGTAGGGACACCGTTTTCTGACGGATCGAGGGGAGCTTTTCGACTAGAAAGTGAAAAATATCCTGGGCTAACAAGCAAAACTGGCTCCTATACGAAGGATGAGTTTAGGGATCTTCAACAGCTTGGGATGGATTATGGGGTAAATGTCGTTCCAGAAATTGATACACCAGGACATTCCAGAGCATTTATTGAGTATGATTCATCATTAGGAAAAGATGGAGAGCTAGATATTTCAAAGCAAAAAACAGTTGATTTTGTAAAAGGGCTATTTGATGAATATATTGATGGAGAGAATCCTACTTTTATAGGGCCAGATGTTCATATAGGTACAGATGAATATTGGGGAGGCAATAAAGAATTATTTCGAAAGTATATGGATACTCTCATTAAACATATAAATAGTAAAGGCAAGCATCCTCGTTTATGGGGAGGGCTGACGATGTTTGATGGAGAAACTCCTGTAAGCAATGATGCGACAATGGATATATGGTATGAGCCTTATGGCAGTGCCCAGCAGGCTACTGATCTAGGTTATGAAATAGTAAATGTGTATACAAATCTATTGTATATTGTTCCTCAATTATATGCGGATTACTTAAATTCTGGATATTTATATGAGAATTGGGAGCCGAATAATTGGGTGGAAACAGTTCTCCCATATGGCCAGCCAAATCTTAAAGGTGGGATGTTTGCTTTATGGAATGATGTTTCTGTACAAAAGGGTGTATCGATGGCAGATTCTAATCATAGAATTTTACCTGGGATGCAAGTATTATCTGAGAAAATGTGGTCAGGAACAAGAGAAGATAGAGATTTTAATAAGTTTGAAGAGACGAAATTGAAAATTGGTGATGCCCCAAATGTAAACCTATCTTTTAAAATAAATGTAAAGAATGAAGAGGGAAATGTCATTAAGTATTCGTTTGAGAACGGTTTAAAGGATTCATCAGGAAATGACTTTGACGGTGCAAGTAAAAATATCAATGAAATAGAAGGATTATTTGGAAAAGGGATAAGATTGAATGGTGGAGAGAGTAATGTACAGACACCTTTACGTTCTTTAGGCTTTGGATGGACCCTTTCAATGTGGATTAATCCAGATAAAGACAATCCGAATGATGCTATACTCATGGAGTCACCGGAAGGACAACTGAAGCTTACTCAGGGGGATACTGGAAAGCTGGGTTTTTCAAAGGAAGGGTATGATAGTGTTTTTGATTACAAGGTTCCAGCGGGAGAATGGACACATATTCTATTGACAGGTGATAGTAGCGGTACCTCTCTCTATGTCAATGGTGGTGAATACGTAGAAACTCTTAATAAAGTAGGAAAGAAGCTTGAGACATTGGTATTGCCGTTAAAAACAATTGGTAGTAAAACAAATTCGTTTAAAGGCTCTATTGATGATGTTAGAATCATGAATCAAGCTGTAAATTTAAATGGTAATTTAGCATTAAATAAAAAGGTAGAATCATCAACGCCACAATCATCTGCCTATTCTCCAGAAAAGGCCGTGGATGGGAAAGGTGATACGAGGTGGTCTAGTGACACAGTAGATAATGCTTGGTTTATAGTTGACCTTGGAGAGCGAACGGATATAGATAAAATAGCTATTTCTTGGGAAAATGCGTATGCAAAGAAATACAAGATTTTAGTTTCTGATGATAATGAGCATTGGACAAATGTGATGAAAGATAGTGGAGTTATAACTGGAAATGGTGGAAGAGAAATTATTAAATTTGATCCTGTTAATGCTAGATATGTTAAATTTCAAGGGGTTGAACGAGCGACGATCTTTGGATATTCCTTTTACGAATTTGAAGTATATAATGAAAAAAATGTTCTAGGAAATAAATCCGCTTTAAAAAATCGTTTCATGGAAGTTAATGCTGAAAAGCTCGATATGGAGAAGTTTACTGAAGAAAGCCGGAATAATTTAAAGCAAGCATTGCAGGAAGCTGAAAAACTCCTTAACAAGCTTGATACAACTCAATTAGAACTTGATAGCGGATTAGAAAGCTTGAACAAGGCAAGAGATGGATTGGTCAAAATTACAGCAACAAGCATGAAACAGCTTGTCGAGCGTTTTGAACAGGAAGGTGAGTTTACTAACCATGGTGCTGCACAATCTTTAATTGTGCACTTAACAGCTGTAGCTGTATATGAGAATAAAGGTCAAGCAGATAAAGTAGTTAAACATATGGAAGGCTTTAAATTATTGCTTGAAAATCAAAAAGAAAAAGGGATGGTTTCAAAGAAAGCTTATACAGTCCTTAAAGGGTATGCAGAAGTAGTAATAAAAAATTGGGAATCATAAAAAGAATGTGCCGGGCATACTAGTTGCCCGGTATTTTTATGGATTAAAAAAAGGAAAAAGTTGTGATGGATTTGGTAGAATACCTTTTGCGCGATATAGCATTTCAGAAACAGTTACACACTCATAGCCCTCCTTTTGCAAAGCTGCTAATATCTCATCCAAAGCTTTTACTGTTTGGCTACGATTACCTCCTGCATCATGCATTAGAATGATATCGCCGGGTCTCGTATCTGAAATGACATTATTCACTATCTTATTGACTCCAGGGCGTTTCCAGTCCTCTGTATCTTGATGCCACGACCACATGATGATTTTAAAATCTTTTTTTATAGCCGTGTGAATAATATTTTCGTTGTAATACCCTCCAACTGGGCGAAAGAGGGATGGACGGTATCCGGCAATGCTTTGAATAATATTGGATGTTTGTTTTAGTTCTGCATTTAAATTTTTGATATTTTTTCTCACGCTATAATAGTGATGATACGTATGATTTGCTATCTCATGACCTTCATCAACTTGTCTTTTTATAATCTGTGGAAACTTCTCTGCATGCTCTCCGATAACAAAAAATGTTGCTTTTGCATGATACTTGGCTAATAAGTCTAAAATTTGTGGGGTAAAGACAGAGCTGGGCCCATCATCAAAGGTTAATGCTACCATTTTTTCTTTTGTATGAACATCCCAAAATACTTTACCTGTTTTCTCAAATTCCATGCGTCCTTTAGAAGATGCAGACAATTCGGTTGGGTAGCTAAAACAGAAAAAATAACTTAAAAAAATTGAGATAACCGATAAAGATAACTTCATTAATATGAACTCCTATTAGTAAATTTATCTTTAGTCTATGTAATCCCCCAAATTTTATTAGGTTCCCATTTTACTTAAAAATGGACAGTTTTAAAATGAATGGACAAGTAAGGGTTTTCTTGATTTGGTAATGTTTTTATAGCTGTCATTTGAATTAGAAAATGGGGTTAGTAAAAAATATTTATTGGGAGGAGTTAATGATGAATGTTATTACTTCATTTAATGAAAAACGAAGAGAAAGACAAATAAAGTATGAACGAAAATTATTAAAGGAACTTTCTATACAAAGTTTAAAGAAAAGTGTACAGGAGTATTTTGGATCTGAGCGGATTGAAGGCGGAATATGGATTCAACAAGGTGTTGAAGAGGGCTGCTATGATGTCGCTATAGAAGCTTATTTACTTGGTGGACAATTTAGCCGTTTTAGCCATTATGGAGAAACTGTAGATGAAATAAAAGGACGATGTAAGAATGAAATTACCCATTTAACAGACACGTTATATAATTTTTGGCTATATTGGAAATTTGGAGATCAAGGATTTATCCAAGAATCTATTTTTTATACATGTGAGCAGTTTGTGGATTATTGGTGGATGGAGGGATTCGTAAAAGGAGAACAAAGAAGAAAATTAAGACTACATTAGCACGATAGTTTGGGGCTCTTTTGCGCAATAAGTTTCAACTAATTGCTTCTATAGTAAAGAAAGAGCCTCAGAAAAATTTATGTTCTAAAACCTAACCTTGTCCCATATGTTTTCAATAGAAGAATGGGAAGGGAAGGTTTTGAATGAGTCGTAATGTGAAAATGATTAGCTTTATTTTAGGAGCACTTCTTTTATTTTTGCTCTTTCAATTTCAATTTTTTCAAAAAGATACTTGGGATTCATGGAACCTACCTTTATCGGGAAAAGTGATTATTATAGACCCTGGACATGGTGGACCTGATGGAGGTGCCGGTGATTCAGATGCACTCGAAAAGGATATCGCATTAAAAATTTCTATAAAAATTAGAGACTATCTTCAAGAACAGGGAGCACTTGTGATGATGACACGTGAGGATGATACTGATTTGGCATCCCCCGAAACAAAAGGGATTAGCCGTAGAAAGGTAGAGGATTTAAAAAACAGATTGAAAATGATAAATGAATCGGATGCAGATCTTTATTTAAGTATTCACTTGAATTCTATTCCTTCTCCAAGGTGGAGTGGTGCACAAACCTTCTACTCACCACATTTTATAGAAAATAAAAGAATTGCTAAATTTATTCAAAATGAATTAATTAGGAATCTAGAAAACACGAAACGTGAAGCAAAGACATTAAAAAACATATATGTTGTGAAAAATGCAAATAAACCAGGCGCGTTAGTGGAAGTGGGGTTTTTATCCAATCCAACAGAGAGAAAAAATTTAAAAAGTGAAATATATCAAGAGAAAATTTCTGCTTCAATCTATAACGGTGTAATGAGATATTTTACAAATGAAAAAAATTTAAAGTAGAGGCTATACTAAGGGTAATCGAATGATTGGGCGATTGCCTTTTTGTCACGAGCAGAAACACTTCTTGAATTAAGAAATTGTGTTATACTGTTAGGGTGTAACCGAATTCACATCAAGGATGGTGTTTGAAGTGATAACTGAACAAGAAGTCGAAAAATTATTAAAAGGAATTCAAGATCCTTTCCTACATAAAACATTAGAAGAAACAGAAGGTATTCTAGAAGTTAAGGTAAAAGAAGAGAAAGAACATGTAAGTGTAAAACTTGCTATTGCAAAAACTGGGACAAGCGAACAGCTTCAAGTTCAAACATTAGTAGTTAATACATTAAAAGAAGCTGGGGCTAAAACTGTCGGTATCCGATTTGCGGAGCTTCCTGAGGAAGTATTAGAAAAATTTAGAGGTTCTGAACCAGCAGGACAAGATAACAATTTATTATCACCAACGAGTAAAACAACCTTTATTGCGATAGCAAGTGGTAAAGGTGGGGTAGGTAAGTCAACCGTTTCTGTGAATTTAGCTGTTTCACTTGCTCGTCAAGGAAAAAAAGTCGGTCTGATTGATGCAGATATTTATGGCTTTAGTGTTCCAGATATGATGGGAGTAACAAGTCGACCAATAGTTAGAGGCGAAAGAATTATTCCTGTGGAACGACTGGGAGTAAAGGTTATCTCTATGGGATTCTTCGTAGAGGATAATGCACCAGTTATATGGCGTGGGCCAATGCTTGGTAAAATGTTAAACAACTTTTTCTCAGAAGTTGAGTGGGGAGATCTTGACTATTTATTATTAGATTTACCACCTGGAACAGGCGATGTTGCATTAGATCTTCATACAATGCTTCCGCATTGTAAAGAAATTATTGTAACAACACCTCATCCTACCGCTGCATTTGTTGCAGCACGTGCAGGGGCAATGGCGTTAAAAACGGATCATGAGCTTTTAGGTGTCATTGAAAATATGTCGTATTTTGAAAGTAAAGTAACAGGTGAGAAGGAATATGTATTTGGACGAGGTGGCGGAAAAAAACTTGCCGAAGAACTTCGTACAGAGTTACTTGGACAGCTTCCTTTGCAGCAGCCTGATTGGGATGAAGAGGATTTTGCTCCTTCCATTTATGCTGAGGACCATAAACTTGGGGAAATTTATGGGGATATTGCTAAAAAGGTAGTCGAACTTCTCAACAAATAATGATAAAAAGAGGGTGACTCAAAAGGTCGTTAAATAACGACTTTTTGAGCACCCTTTTCATTTTGGTTTTTAGAATATCCAAAAGGTCTGGTTTTAGATACGGATAAGGGCTATTTCTGCCCTTATTTTTGTCCGTT
>BORH01000019.1 GCA_018333075.1 Heyndrickxia sporothermodurans
ATTACATGACTATGTCAACTGGTTTAATCACATAAGAATTCATGGAACACTTGGATATGTAAGTCCGGTTGATTACAAACTTGAACACCTTAATAAAGTTGTCTAGTTTAGTGTTGACAATCCAATGATTTACTTATCGATCCTATAGTAAAGGGTGTTTCAGTAGTTACCCTTTCCTCGGATTCACCTGTTACACCCCATGCATTAGAGTAAACAATATCATTTCCATGAACAATAGCAATAGAAGCTCCTGGAACTCGCTGTTTTTCTAAATAGTTTTCTACATAATTGTCTATAGTACTCTTTATGTCTTGTTTTGCAGAGATTTGTGAGACTGGTAGAATTGAAATTAATAAAATGAATAACAAACATAATACTAAGATTTTATGTACGGGTACTTTTATTTTCATTGTAAACTTCTCCTTAATTTTTCGTACAAAGAATACTACAAGAACTGATAATAAACATGAAGTAGAAATGCTATTTAGTATTGTCGAGAAATTCCACCATGTATTATTGAAATCTGATAGAATAGATTACATTTAAATGAACTATTTTGCGTAGTAAAGGATTCCGTTAAATACATAGACAGTATAAGTTATGAGCAAATATAGATAAGAAATAAAGTAAATAATCCATTTACAAATAATATTCCAGCTCTACTTTTCATATCTCGCATCTGTTTAACTTCAGAACAAAGATTTACCATTAGTTAATAGTTCTCAAACCTCTTTTTATTCATTACAAGCATTAGTTGGTTCGTCACCAAATACTTTGGCAATTGTGTTCGAAATCCCCTGTGCCCCTAAGCACATTTTATATTCTGATTCATCAGATATAACAAAATTAAGGACTACACTTACTATAATTACGACTGATGCTACAGCAAATAATATTTTCTTCACATTGATATCTCCTTTTGGCAAGAAATTATTTCCATTAAAAGCGTATCAAAGGCTTAGTAAGCCGTAAATACAGTGATAGACTGATAAAATATAAGACTTTAGTCTGAAACCTTACGTGCTATTATTAGATATGTTCTATCCACTTTACTACAGTGATCCTTTTTCAAGAAACCTGCTTCTTCAGTTCAACAAACAAAGGCTGCCATAATAGGCAGCCAGATTTTTAAAGAAAGCACCCCTTACTTCAATTTGAAAAAGGCGTCCTTTTTTAAAGGAATGCCCCCTTTTAGTTGAAGAAGAAATTATCTTTATACCGGAAGGCTTAATCTCTTTTCATAACATACCAAACCCCCACTTTTTCTTCGAATTTTCCGTCATTAAATATAAATTCTTTATCTTTTTTAAACCCACTCTTTTTCAAAACTTTAATTGACGGGGGAGTACCAGCGAAGCTGACACCACCCGCAATAAGGAAATGTCAAGGTGTTGTTAAAAGTTAAATACTTCCAAAATGCAAACCCCCGTCCTTTTTTGGATGGAGGTAAAATAAGTTTTATTCAACAATCGGGCTATTATATAAAGTATCCGTTTCAAATCATTGATATGGTTCACCTTTTATCATTCTTTACATGTAACCATAGAAAAGCGTTTAAGGACTTGACTTGGAGCCTTTGTGGACATGATTGGTCTTGAAATGCTGAAGTCGTTGTTTAAGTGAAAACTATAATTACCTACTCAATATAATAAGTAAACAAAGTTAGAAAATAGGCTGTTTTTGTTTCGGTATTTACGATGAATACGGTCAAAAATCATACTACATATAAGTACCCTATTGTTGACTAATGTTCAATTTCAAACGAATAAAGCCATTAATATTAAATCTTGATAGCCGTCATCCAATTTTACACCCTTTGCTTTTCTACCCTCTTCAAAAAAGCCTAGATTTTTATATAAATGGATTGCACCTAAATTATCTTCCATTACTTCAAGACAAACTTTTTCAATCTTACTGTTATTTTTAGCCCAATTGATTAACGTTTCTAGAAGGGCTCTTCCAATACCATAATTTCGATATTCAGGTAGTATGGTCATCGCAAAAGCCCCTTGATGACTAATTTTTTCTTTGTTTCCGTTCTTAAAATCTATTGCACCGACTAACTTACCATCAACTTCAGCAATAAACTGTACATAATTTGGATTTTCATGATAAGCTTTTAACGTTTTTTGAATAGCATCAACACTCATCTTTTTTACATCCTCAACCGTACTTAGCATGTATGGAGCGTTTATTAAAGCTTTTGAAGCAGAATTTAGCATTCTTTCTGCATCCTGTTCTTTAGCTTCTCTAATTATTACTGTTTTTCCATCCTTGGATTTATAAGTAAAAACATTAGTTGATAATATGTTACACACACCCTTTCGAAATATAATTAATCGGATTTTTTAACTATTCCACAATTCTTAAGTAAGGGAAAAACGTATCACCTTTTTTAGCATCGTTCTCCTTTAACTTAACAATAATTATTTCAAATATTTTTAATTTTCATAAAGTATCTTCCCCTGTTGGGCTAACCTACCTTATTAATTCAACAACAAAAGGCTGCCTCAGCAGTTGAATGATCTTTAACTAATGCACCCTTTAGTTGAAGATCAAAAAGGCATTACTCCTTATTGAAAAAGCCAAAATCAGTTGAAAAAGATTTAATTGGTTCCAAAAACTATGATATCTGCTCTTTCAAATGGTTTATGTTTTTCAACATATATATCTTCTGAAATCATCCAATTATTTCCCCACATATCACGAGCCTCTTCCCCGTCTCTTTCAAGACCTCTTGAAAGCCTAGTATCTCTTGGACAGTCAACCCATATTGTAAAATCGTATTTATTTGATAATTCCTTGCGAATAGAATAGACACCTTCTACTATGACAATTCCACCAACAGGAACACTATGCCATTCTGCCAAATCATCCGCCTCCCAATCATATCGCTGATATCGTGTTTCTATATTTTGATTGATTGGTTCAAGAACTTGATTTAATATGCGCTTCCAACCAAAATCAGCACCAATAGACTTCTTCTCTGGATGAGTTTTAATAAGTTGTGAAGATGGCAAGTAAAAATCATCCATATGTACAACAGTTACATTAGAAAATTCATCCTTTAATTTATTTGCAAATGTACTCTTTCCTGAACCCCCACAACCATCTATTCCAATTAACAAGGTTGACTGTTTTTTTTGATTTGAATTAATTAACCTAATCAATTGCTCAAAATTATTTAATTCACCATTTTTCGTTTTGAAATTCACTATATCACCACTTTTTAATTGTTTACATATTAGTTCTTCAAACATTTCATTAATCCTGCTTCTTTAACTCTTGCCACCCGTTTGTTTAAGTTATCATGAACGAAACTAGCTCCTTACTCGTAACACCGTAGGTTAATTTGGTTACACTGTTTACTGGAAAAAACAAACCAAATCAGAGCTACATTACGGAAGGAGCTAGTTATTATGAAGGATATCATAAAATACGTAGGTTTAGACGTTTCAAAAGAAAAAATTGCCATTGCCATTGCAGATGAAGGTCGTGATGAGCCAAGGTACTTGGGATTGATTTCTAACACTACGGAATCCGTTAGAAAGTTAGTAAAAAAGCTTGGAGAAAAAGAGAATCTTCGAATATGTTATGAAGCAGGTCCAACTGGTTACAGTTTATATCGGCTTTTTATTCACAAACTACATGTTTTTAATAGAAGCCATGTTTCGAACACTAAAATATAGACCTGAGTATCCGTATAGAGGATTTGAAACACTCAAAGTTGCACGAGAATGGGCATTGAAGTTTGTCCATTGGTATAATTGTATTCATTTACACAGCGGAATAAACTTTGTGACTCCAGAACAGTGTCATAATGGAGCCAATATCGACTTGCTTAAAAATAGAAAAGAAGTATACGAACAAGCAAAACAAAAACATCCAGAACGTTGGTCTAGATCAACGAGGGACTGGAGACCACGAGGAACTGTAGCATTAAATCCAATGAGAGAAGAAAATACCCAGAAATAAAGTGATACTATTCAAACTTTAGCCGTGCCGCAATCCCTTTTTACCCTTCTCATCAAAGAACTCTTTGATGAGAAGGCCAGCAAGCGAAGCGCGGTAGTAATTCCACTATTTAATAAAAACACTAGCAAACAAGGAAAATACGACAAATATCTTGACAAACACCGAGAGGCAAAGCAACAAATATCACAATAATTTTTATAATATTCAAAATAATAGGAGGATTATGGAGGGATGTTATAGAATTATTATATTTGTTACATCAAACTTTTTTCATGGGGGTGGGAATGTATGGGTAACTTGATACAATGGCTTCTTCGCTAATTGTTGTTTCTGTTGGTATAACAGAAATAGATGTGGCCACAGTTAGAAGATGTAAAATTAGTTTTCCCGCCTTTTATAGTTTTAGAAGCAAAAACTCCCCAAAAGCGTCGGTATTATCGTGCTTTTGAGGAGTTTTTTATTTTTTTGTAATGTAGAATTTGTTTATTGATAATAAAGTTATTGAATTTTGTTTTAAAAGATACGAGCCTTGCTACATTTAATTGTAGTAAGGCTCCTTAAAGTTGTTTAATTTCTATTCATATAAAGTGTTTACATTCAAAAATGAATAATAAAGTACTTTAAAGTTACTAAGCACTTAAGAAATCAACGATCATTTTCTTTTCACGCTC
Source organism: Heyndrickxia sporothermodurans (assembly GCA_018333075.1). GTDB lineage: Bacteria > Bacillota > Bacilli > Bacillales > Bacillaceae_C > Heyndrickxia > Heyndrickxia sporothermodurans_A. The sequence goes on from BORH01000019.1 coordinate 4,647, forward strand.
TGACATCATATGCATGTGTCCGCACCCTTTTAGCATATGAGTCGTGTTATTTGGTATGATTCTTTTTGCTCTTGGTAATACTTTTTCGATGGAAATAAGCAGTCTTTTTCTCCTGCCATAATAAGTGTCGGTGCTTTACACTGTTGCATTAATTTTTCACTCACATTGGATGGCATCCCTACTTTTGTTTTTACATGATCAAAACTATCTTTCACCATATCCAAAGTATCTTTATCAAGAATTTCTTCTTTAATAGCCATAAATAAAGCTGTTTCTTTTACATATTTTTCTTTGTTAGTTTATATTTGAGTAGTGGTATCATCATTTTCACAGTACTGATTGGAAAGGCATTGTTAATACCTGATGGCACAATTAATACAGATTTTTTTACTTTTTCCGGTGCGATACACATCAGTTTTGCCAAAACTCCGCCTCCAAACGAAACCCTGTACATTAGTAAATTATAGGCAGTTGTACTATTCCCACCATGAAATACTAAGAATGGTTCTCCCGATAGATTGCCAGTTTCAATGATATGTGTTCTTCCAAAACGAGTATGAACGTAAACATCCTTACATGAATAATCCAATTTTTTCAATTGAGCATCATAAAGCTTTAGTGACATTTCTCTTCCAGATTGTGTTTTGTATATACTCACATAGTCCTCTCTTATATTCATCCTTTAATTTTGCTACTAACAAATAATTCTCCATATTTTAGAAGGAATCCTTCTTCAACTAATCTGCCCCTTTAGTAGCATAAGAAAAAGCCACCGAATTGGCAGCTGGATCTTAAACTCTTGCCCCCTACTGTTGAAGAAGGTTTTAAAGCTCTTTATGTAAAATAAACAATTCTTCCTTTCTTCCAATAACTCTTATACCTTTATCTACAGATCCCCCCTTTTTATATACGTGTTGGGCTATTTTATTTTTATGATTAACTGCTAATATAATTTCCTTTTTACTTGGAAATTCTTTTTTTACGAAAGAGTCTAATACCACTAATGATTCCTTAGCAATTCCTTTGCCTTGAAACTTTGAATTAACCGAGTATCCTCTTAATAAAATTGCATCTCGGTTATCACTATATGCCTTTACCCCCTCCCACCGTGCAGAACAAAAAAACCTGCTGGTTCCCCATTATAAAGAATGACAACGGGATATCTCGTTCTGTCGTCTTCACAACTTAATAATGCTTTTAAGGGTACGGAAGCAAATCTGCTTTGCTCTTCCGATAAATGATAGTCAATTAATTTGTCTTTATATTCTTCACTTATATTTCCTAGTGACAGGGTTCTTACCATAGACCGCAAAGGTAATCATGGTCTAACTATTTTTATGGGTAATTCATCTCCGTGGTTCTGTGTAATCAACTTAAGTTGGACTCATCTCGAAGAGCTCGACGGCGTTTGTGCAGCACCAGCAGGATAATCATCCCCATTACTACACCTAAGACGATGCCGATGAAATCCATGCCGATGCCATAGGGGGTAGAAACCACCTCGACCCACGGCGGGATGCTACCACCAATATGCCCCACGCACCTGCAAAGGACCACACGCCTATACTCAATGACAGCAGGTGCCACCACACATCGCGTTCACCCATGGTTGCCGGGGCGATGCCGAAAGAGCCGCCTACCGCCCAAAACAACTTGATGACACCGAGCAGAATGCAGCCTGTAGCGACGATCCTAGCCAAGATGATCTGCAGTTGTCGAGTATTGCCCGGCAACTCTTTGTAGTCGGTTGTGCCACTCAGCGCCTCTGGCCAACGTGCCTTTGCATACCCCGCCAATGCAAGCGGCAGGAAGATGCCGATCCCGAAAAGTGAGATTATGACAAAGATCTGGTCGTATACCCAGAAGTCGGCGGCACCAGCCTCTAATATTAATCTTTGCCGTAGAAAGGATGTCTTCAATGGATGTAGTCATTGAAAGAGCTTGTGGTATGGATGTTCATAAAGACAATATTACTGCATGTGTTATCACTCCAAAAGGAAAGGAGATTCAAACGTTTTCTACTAAAACTGTATTCCTATCAAAACTAATTGACTGGGTTAAACAACATAACTGTACCCACGTAGGAATGGAGAGCACAAGTGTTTACTGGAAACCTATTGTCAACTTACTAGAAGCTGAGAATATCGAGTTTTTAGTTGTGAATGCTCAACATATGAAGGCTGTTCCAGGTCGTAAAACAGGTGTTAAAGATGTTATGGGTGTTTCAGCTAGAGATATGTTAAATGCAATCGCCGAAGGTGAAGATGATCCTGAAAAACTAGCAAACTTCGCTCGGAGAACAATGAAAAAGAAGAAGGATGAGTTGGAACTAGCTTTAAAAAGTTATATCAATTTTCATCAGCGTCTTATGCTTAAGACTATTTTAAAGCACATTGATTTTTTAAGCGAACAAATTGAGATGCTTGATCAAGAAGTAGAAAAAAGAGTAGATTCATTTCGAGAAGATGTTGAGCGGTTAGATTCGATTCCTGGCATTGCAACAAGAATGGCTGAGCAAATTTTATCTGAAATCGGTACTAATGTAAAAAAGCAGTTCCATAGTGCAGCTCACATGTGTTCCTGGGCAGGATTAGTTCCTGGACAAAACGAGAGTGCTGGAAAAAGGAAATCAGCTAGAACAAAAAAAGGAAATAAGTATTTGCGATCAGCATTAACAGAAGTAGCTCATTCAGTTAGAGGATCTAAAAACTATCTCGGAGCACTGTATAGACGTACAGCTTCACGAAAAGGCAAGAAACGAGCTGGAATAATTGTCGCTCATGCCATGTTGAGAATAGCTTATTACCTCTTAACGCGAAAAGAAATGTATGTAGACCTAGGCGAAGACTACTTTGACAAACAGAGACAGCAATGCATTGTTCGATACTCACTCCGAAGACTAGAAAGTTTAGGATACACAGTTAAGTTGCAAGAACCTGAAGCATCTTAATCTTGTAAAACTAGTACACAGATCAGCAAACTAGGCGCTCTCCATTTTTAAAAATTGAATGAGCTGCGTCTTATTTAAGAATTGTCTTTTTCTTTCTATTACAGAAGTTTATTTTCATGGTAGTTGAAGAAAATTTACTCTGAAATCAAAGTTACATTTTTGTTATCAAGTATAATTTCTTCTATCAAATCAAATAAGTTTTGACCTTTTTCCATCTTTGCATCATTAATTTTTTGGATTACCATTTCTTCATTACTTGGATGGCAACTTGCCAACACTTTATATAGTCGTTTAATTGTTTCACTATAACCTAAGTCTTTTCTTGATTTAACAGTGTTTTTCCAAATAATTGTGAACTCTTCTTGACTTTCTATATCTCCGAATCCCCCCCATAAAATATCATTAAATGCATCAAGGTTCCCATTCCATTGATGTTTTCCTGAAAGTACTTGATTTGAAAACTCTTTACAAAAACCTTTAAAATCGGAAAAATTATTTCCATCAATAATAAAAACCTTTTTCATAGCAGCACCTTCTAATACAAAATTTTTCAAAAAGTTAATCATATGGTCATCTTCCACAAACCTACTTCTTTAGTGGAATATGAAAAAAACTGCCACAGCAACTCATTTAAGATATTTCGATATGTTCTGAAACTCTTGACCTTAAAATCTCTATAAGTTCTTCATCCATTAATGTATATTCATCAGGAATATCTAAACAAATGACTTTCTTATCTCCATTCAGCATTGGTCCAAATTTTTCCCGCAGTCTTCTGATGTGTTTCTTTTCCATAACAAATATTAAATCCGCCCAACCGATATGACCGCTATTTACTTTGATGCGGGCATTATTCTCTGTCCCAGCAGACCGAACCTGATGTCCGTTCACTTCGTGGAAAATTTTCTCGGCGGTTAAACTTCTCCACTTGTTGGGACTACATATAAATAATAACTTTATTTTTCTCACCTTCCTTAGAGGATAATCACGAATTTAAAAACTTGTCATCTGAGATTAAACTGCCTCTCTAGTTTAATAAGAAAAAGAACTTCCACAGCCGCCCCTTCTGAAACTCTTGCACCTATTAGCCTAAGTACAATAGTTCACAAACTTAATTTGGAATAGGAACTTGATTGTCACTAAGGTTTATTTTATTGGAACTCCTATGTACTCAGTTTTTCCATTCCAAAAATCATCGAGAATGATCCACCCTTTTTGTGTTTCTGGTTTTAGATATTGCTTAAAAACATCTGGGTTGATGTCCTCTCCTAGAGCCAAGTTTTGAATGTCTTCTAGTAAACCAATTTAACATAATCATCTCCATCAGTATGCAAAAGCTCGATGACTTCAAAACTCCTTGGAAATTCACTTATTTGGTTATGTTTATAAAGATCAATAAAATGATAAGCAAAATCCGTTAATTCACTATATAGCAACTGTTCCTCACTATCATCATAATTTTCTTTATAATATTGTAGCCACCTATTTTCATAGGAAGGACACGCTACAAGGAGTACATTCATTACTTCCTGTTTACTTATTTCTTTTTTCAAACTCATTCACCACCCTCAGCAATCACCATCCTTAATAAATTCACCCGTTACTTTAAGTACATAACTTCACAATCCTGAATAAAAGCAAGTGTTTTTTCAAATAACTTTGGTTGAATTTCTGAATAAGTAAGATTACTAGGAAGACTATCAAACAATTTTACTTCATCAATTTCTGAAACTGGCAATTGACCAATCTGCTTTATCCTCCCAAAATATAACCTTCCAAAAGTTTTAGTAACAGAATTATCTATTGAATAATCGCAAATTGGAATTAAATCAACATCTTTGTTTCTCCCTGTTCCCTATGACCACCCGCAGTTTCCCACGTTTGTCTTTCTTTATGTCTAACATAAACCCACTTCCCCTTATAAATAGCGCTTATTACCGCAAAATCAAACTCTGTTTCATTTACAGAATCTAAATGAAAAAAATCGATTTTCATCGCTACACCTCAAATTTTTTGGTATTTACCTTAAATAATTCTTTACACTGTGTGAATCCCCTTTTTTTTCGCTTATTTCTCTAAACTGCCACTATAGTTAATTAAGAATTCAAGAAAAAAAGCATTAATCCTTCCTGAATTAATGCTCCCTTTAGTAGTTAAATAAAGTCAATTTTTCTCTTTGGAACTATGCCCTTTACCTATTGCTATCGGTTTTAAAGTTTCCGCATCTAAAATTATGTACTTATACTTTAATGTTATTTCATTGTTGAATATAGAACAATAAAAATATACTTGACGATTTGGACTGACAGATGTATTTGGATAAGAATATATATTTACTAAATTGAAGTAGTAATAATAATTAACGTTTGTTTTAATAAACTGCTTTAAATCTTTATAAAGTAATTTTTGCTGTAAATTTATTTTAGCTTTTTTTAATTGGGTATATCCAGTTAATTTTCCACTTTGGAAGAACTCCTTTGCACTAATAAAGTGCTTTTCCTTATTATCTGGTAATAGGTAATTCTCAGCAGAAGTCTGAAAGGAGTTTTGTATATAAACTACTGAAAATATAAATATAAAAAATATTATTAAGTAAATTCTTTTCATTTAGGGAACTCCTTTTTTGGAATATGATGTTCAAAAAGTTCTTTCAGTTAAACTGCTTGGTTAGTTTAGTAACTTCAACAAAAAAAGAATGTTTATTACTGTTTAATTATATCTTTCCAATATGGGGGAAGTTCATGTGTTTCAAGATGTTCGAATTTCTTTAATTTAACTTGTCCAGGAATTGTTGGAGCTATTTCAAATGTCAGCCTATCTTTTCCAACTGAGATGTGAGGTCCAACAACTGATGTTGTTTCCAATGTGATTAGAAAATGAAAGGTACGAAATTCACCAACTCTTTCAACATGTACAATATCAACTTGATACGGATAGACTAATGGTGGTTCAGTTAAATATTTAGAGTAATAATCGCTAACCGCTTTGTCTATTTCTTCACCTAACAAAAGCATTAATATATCTTTAACCATTAACTCTTTAGAGTCTTCGGTTGGATTTGAATTATTTATTTGTGCATAACAAGAAATGTTCCAAGAAAAAACAAATAAAAGAGCGAAAACTAAAGGAATTATATATTTATTCATATTTGCCCTCCGCTATAAAGAATATTTTATAGTTTTCTCTCGGATTGATTTTTAATAATAAGCAATTTATGTAACATTATTCTTGTAGCACTATTCTGCCACGTTACATCAGGTCTTGCTAAGAATTCTACTTGCATCACGAACACCAATATTGGTTGGTCTTGCGACTCGAAATTGCACTGCAGGAATCGGTGATGACCATTCTTTTCGCACCGTTATTTCATAAGGCAGTGTCGGATGTTTCAAATGTGTATCCTTATTTCCACTTACTACTAGTTTAATAGGATGAATTTCCGCAGGGCGGTTCGTTGGATATCAGTTCCTTCCCGTCTTTACTAATCCCCTGCCCGTCATCGTTGCCGAAAAAGGAAAACATATCATTGCTTATTTCATATTGATTGTCCATATAGGGTAAAAGAAAATCACGTAGCTCATAAATATTTTGGCGAGGAATTCAAAAAAACATCTCCTAGTCAGAAACAAACATGGTAGTGTGGCGGAGTATCACCTTTTTCAAAATAAACTCTTGTAGTCCCTTCCAGAACAGCAAAACTATTTTCACCTTGGTAAATAAGTTCCATTTGTAAAAGCTTTGTATAAAAATCCTTCATTTTATCTATGTGAAAAGCGTTTAGTTGTACACGATAAATTTTCATTATTTCCCCCCTCAATCTCTATAAGCATGCCTTCCACTATATACATAGTGGAAGGCTCTGGATTAGTTATTTTCCTTCACTTTTTTTACTTTCTTTACTAACTAAATATTCCCGTGAATGACGATGCTTTCTTTCCAATTCTTCTTGCCTTAACTTCATTAATTCTACTTGCTCGTATGAAAATAACATATTGAGTCCTCCATTATAGATTTTTTAGTTATCATAAACACGATTGGATGTTGTTTCATTTCAGCTTGATACTTTTTTGCTTTCTATAGCTATATATTAAACTTTATTAGAAAAATCCGAATCCACACATTGAATGAAATTATTTCAAATTTAAGTCGGAGTAAAGTCTTATGTAAGACGGAGTAAAAATTACGAATTGAAGAATAATATCATGCGAACACCCCGAATTTTTTGGGAATAAATTTTGGCACCAGGTGTCCATATTTACACAGCTACACACTCCATACGAGCGAATTTCGGGAAAAAAATACGGAAAATCTGGAGTGTTTTGAGGACGTGCTGTAATAAACCCGGAGTAAAAATTGGGGATATTTTAGTTAATGCTTCCGGTGCCGTGGTGACAAAGGATGTGACTGATAAGGTGGTTAGGGCATTTTCAACCTAAATAAAAAATGAAGGTAAATTAATAAATTCAACATTGTGTTGGATTTTTTTAATTTACCTTCCTAATTCCATCTTCGTAAAGAGGTTAGTTGGTGTTGGTCTTCCCCATTTCCCATATTGTCTATACAGAAGGGAGAGTATCATTATTCGATGGATTTTTATTTGGTTAATACTCTAAATGAGGTTTCTTTATTTTCTCTGCACCCTATTTTAATGACCATATATTAAAAAGGAGACGAGATTATGATCTCGTCTCCACCTTGATTCTATTTCATTTTGAAATAATCCATTGTCTATTACTGGAGGGAGCACCAGCTAGCGTTGGACTGGTAATATTGTTTGTTGGAAATAAATCGTGATGACGGAAGAACATGGTTGGCTCATTCATATTGTCTGAGGAGCGTAAACCAATAACTTCGACTTCTAGTAATGTCCCATTTGTTCTTACGTCACCTGTCATTGATACACGAACAACTTGTCCAGGAATAAAAGTTACAGGCACTTGGAGCGTAGTGAGACTATCAGCCGGAAAAGTGATAACACCAGATGGAGTAACATGTGTTAGAGGACTACCAGGTTCAGTACCAAAATCAGCGAAAAATTCAGCTTCCAAATCTGTGTGTGTAGGATTCATTACCTCCACACGAACGGTATCAGGATTAGTTCCAACCGGATCCCCACTTACTTTACTAGGAACACGAAATGGACCTGTTGTAAGACCAAGAAAAGTCAATCCCATGTAAACAACTCCTTTTATTATTTGATAACACTTCCGATTAAGAAGCGCTTCCGTATAAATTATGTTGAAATAAGTAAGCTGGCACAACGGTTGTCCTAAATCTAGCGAAAATTTTCAAAAATGTGCAGATGATTAAATGATTGGGAATAAAGTTGCTTCTTTTTGTAAGAACAAGTAGCTTGATTTATCGATAAGTTACCCGTTTTCTTATAGCGAAAAATGAGATCAAATAATAACGATATTATTCAAAGGTGGTTAGGGATGGGAGAGCGTCTTGAGTTACCTGTTCGGGTTACGGATTTTCTAAGATATAAGTGTAGCTCATGTTCAGTAAAATTTACTATCTCATGTTGTAAGGTATAAATCTATAAGAATTTTTACGCTGCCTTTCCTTCCCACTCCTTAAAGATTGTTAGAAATTATCCAGTTGTGGAACTGACCTTGAACCATTTGGAAATCCACTTCGGGTATTTGAGTATTATCCTTTTCGCTATCCAGCTTCAGGACTCTCTCAATCTACTAAGAGGTTTTTTTGTTCAAACTCGATTTTCATTCATTACAGGAATGGTGCTTCATTAGTTCAGTAACCTCAACAAAAAGAGCGTCAATCCTTCTTGGATCAACACCCTAATACTAAGCTAATTATTAACATCTTACATATTTGCGTTTGAAGCCAAGTCTCCCCCTATCAATTTCTTTTTGAATACTTTCGTAAGCGTTTAGGAAACTACTTTTTTTATTGTCCCGTTTGACTTCTACTATACCTACTTCCTTTGCGGTCTCGTTTGCCTTTTCATGTAGCGGTAAATATGAAGTCCCTACGGTATATAGAAAATTATTCATAGCTGATTTCGCTCTTTCCGGCGAATCATGAATCGTATTTTTCACAATATCAAGCATATTGGAAATCTTGCTTTCGGAAAATTCATTGTCTTGGCGATTTCCTAAAAGCCAGCAGTAGCAACTCCACCCCGCTGACATTCTCAGCTCGTCACCGCTTGCAATCCATTTATCAGCAACGTCTTGTGCAATATCTGACTCTGATAATGTTACTGCCACTACATAATCTGACAGCATATAAAAATACGCCTCATCCATCCAACGATCAAAATCCGACTCAGTCATAGCTTTTGGGTCTGCAATAATTCCTGCAAAGTACATTGCATCATAGTTACCAGTGGAATAAAGCTTTTCAGCTAAAGGTTGATTTATTTTTATTTTCTTTGCGACTGGTTTCATAGCACCTGTAGCTACCCCAAAAAGTGGTTCGTGCGCACCATTGGATATGTACATTTTTTTAGTTCGTTCCTTACCGAGGACTTCAAGCTCCTGCATAACTGTTTCAAAATCCATAGTTTTGCACTTCCTTCCATCATAATAAGACCTATTTAATTGTATCTAACAGTTTATATTCTTTATCAAGTCTTACATACTTCTCAATTTTATCATTAATCTTTATTCAAGTATTCTGCCATTTAGTAAAAAAAAATAACGGGTTTTACAGAAACAGTTTAATACAGTTAAATTATGATCTGGTTTCTGTTCGAATAAAACGCCATACTAAAAATGCTGCGATTAAATACGCAAAAGTCATAGTTATGAATGTATGACTTGCACTATTATACCAGCCTCCTGATAAATGGATGATAGCCCCCATAACTGCTACACCAACTAAAGCTCCAATTTGTCGATTCGCATTCAATGTAGCTCCAGCCATATTTGCATGGGATGACCCTGCTGCTTGCATTACAGTTGCAGTCATTGCTGGAACAGTTACACCTACCCCTAAATTGATTATTGAGAAAATAATTGCTAATAACCAATATGACATAGATGGAGAAATGAAGATCGACAATACCAATGACCCAATTCCCGCAGTAAATAAAGCGATGAGCATAGGTAATCTTGAACCTAGACGGGTAACTACTTTGGTAAATAAAAGGTTACCAAGTACGAAAACCGCCATCATAGGTAAAAGCTGTAATCCCGCTATAAAAGGGCTTGAACCTCTAGCTTCTTGTAAGAATAGACTCAGCATAAATACGCCACCAAAAAGAGAGAAGTTAAGCAAAAAACCTACCATATTTGCAGAAGAAAAATGAGGGTTCTTAAATAATTGACTTGGAATAATTTGATTTTCTACCTTACGTTCTCTTACAGCAAAAAGAATTGCTGCCAAAATCGCTATAGCTATAGAACTAACCATTGGGAATGAAGACCAGCCCATCGCAGGACCTTCAATTAGTGTAAAACACAAACCGGCTAATGTAATAATACCTAAAACATGGCTGATAATATTTAGATCACTCTTTAGGCGTGGTGACTGAGAGATAGTTTGGTAAGTAAAAAATAGAGCAATCATACCAATCGGAAGATTAATAATAAAGATACTCTGCCATCCAGCCAAATTCACTAGAACCCCACCAACAAAAGGACCTATACCCGCAGATGTAGAGACTATGGCTGCCCAGATACCAAACATTTTGGCTCTTAGTTTCTCATCTGTATAAGATTGTGCAAGTAGACTAAGAGAACTTGGCATAAATAATGCTGCTCCAGCACCTTGAAGAAGGCGAGCTGCTATAAGAATAGTTGCGGTCTCTGCAATAGCACATAATAGTGACGCAAATACAAAGAAACCTAAACCGAGTATATAAATATTTTTTGCACCATAACGATTGGCTAGTGAACCTCCAGCAAGTAAAAGAGAAGCAAATGCTAAAATATAGCCATCTACAACCCATGTAATTCCAGTAAGGCTAATTTCAAGAGAGTTTTGAATATCTGCAATTGCGACATTGACAACCGTTGTATCAAGGGTTGCCATTACAAATCCCATTGCTAGGATAACAAGATTCCATATACTAGCGGAAAGTTGCGCTTCATTTTTAGATGTTCCCATATTTATTTTGTCAGTATGTTGTAATTTCATTGTTAACCAAACCCTTCATTCATTTACCTGTTAGTAGTAGAAATATAGACACCACTCAGCACCATTACCATCCCCACTATTTGTGTATAAGTAATTGAGCTACCGTACACTATAAGCGCAAATAATGTGGTTACAATAGGAGTAAGGTTTAAATACATACTAGCTTTACTACCACCTAATAGCTCTACACCTTTGTTAAAAATGACATATCCAATTAATGTTCCACATACAACCATGTAGATCATTTCTATCCAACTTTGGATCGACATGTTTAATACTTTTCCCCAACCACCTTCAAATACAGTACTGATACTCAGGAAAATAGCCCCTGTTAACATCATCATTGCATTTGATAGAAGTACTGGTGCTCCTTGCAAAATAAATTTACCTACAAGTCCATATATAACTCCACATAAAAGAGCCGCAACAAAAAATAAGTCTCCTAAATTAAAAGAGAAAGATAACAAAGCTGAAAATGAGCCTTTCACTAAAACAATTACCACTCCCATAAGTGATAGGAATAAACCTAGACCAAATTTATTACTCCAATTTTCTTTAAAGAGCAAAACAGAGCCTATCGTTGTAAATACAGGCATAGCAGCTATTATTAATGCTCCGTTTGTTGCTGAAGTATATTTCAATGCAGTAAAAAAGAGCGCATTGTAACTAAAAATCCCAATGAAGCCAATAAACATTAACCCCTTCCAATGTTTTTTGATCTCTTTCCAAAGCCATTTTTTTTGAGCTATTACGATGATCAATAATATAATCCCTGATAAACCAAAGCGAATGGTTGCTGCAACTAACGGTGGAATTTCAGTAATGACATGTTTTGCAGTTGCAAATGCCCCTCCCCAAAATAAAGGAACGAGTAACATTAAAAAATAAATGCTCATCGATTGACTCCTATACTTTCTGTCCATTTTTATCCTCCTAATTCTTCTATTAATAGGTTTATATGTTTAAAAATTTAAACATATATATATTAAAAAAGAACAAATCAATGACTTTGTTCAATCGTTTGAATCAGTTCTTTGATTTGTTGTAAAAATTCTTTTGAACTCAATGAATAAAGTTTTTCATTTCCATTCTTGTAAAAAGTGATCAAACCTGCTTGCCGCAATATTTTCAAATGATGAGAAATTGCTGGTCTTGAAAGTTCCATTCTTTCAGTAATCTGATTAACATTTAGACTATTTTCCTCTAGTAAGAGAATAATAATTTGTTGACGATTAACATCTCCCAATGCTTGAAATATGGGGGTTGTTAATTTAAATTTCTCTAAAACCAGCTCTTTGTTATTGCATTCATGGTTTTCCATATTCTTCACCCTTGTATGTTTAAGTTTTTAAACATACTTACCTTACTATATTAATTAAATAATTGTCAAATTTATTCTTCTAGCAATTTGATTCGAATAATGAGATTGTTCTCCTTTCTATCAAATTCCTTAATTTGCCACAAAATGAATAAAAGACAAAATATTTGTTTTAAAAAGATAAATACGGAATAAAGCAGAAAACAATATAAAACAACGCTTTCATCCTTCATTTTTAAGAAGTCCTTTTGGTTGAAAAAGTAAAAAATAAGAGTACACTGGAAGTGTAAAAACTATCATTTACTTAGGAGATGAGTGAAATGAAAGCATTAAGATGGCATAACCAAAAAGATTTACGATTAGAAAATATAGAAGAACCTAAAGCTCTTAAAGGTAAAGTTAAATTAAAGGTAGAATGGTGTGGAATTTGCGGTAGTGATTTACATGAATATACTGCTGGTCCTATCTTCATCCCAACTGAAACACATCCATTAAGTGGGGATAAAGCTCCGATCGTTATGGGACACGAATTTTCTGGACAAGTTGTTGAAGTAGGTGAAGGTGTGACAACTGTTCAAGTTGGCGATCGCGTAACTGTTGAACCAATTTACGCATGTGGTAAATGTGAAGCTTGTAAACAAGGAAAATATAATCTTTGCGATAAAATGGGATTCTTTGGTCTTTCTGGAGGCGGCGGCGGATTTTCTGAATATGCAGCTGTACCAGTAGAAATGATTCATAAATTACCTGAAACAGTATCATTTGAACAAGGTGCACTTGTTGAACCATCAGCAGTTGCTCTTCATGCTGTTCGTCAAAGTAAATTAAAGGTCGGCGACAAAGCAGCTGTCTTCGGTACTGGCCCTATCGGCTTACTTGTTATTGAAGCATTAAAAGCATCTGGTGCATCTGAAATCTATGCTGTTGAATTATCTGAAATTCGACAACAAAAAGCGGCAGAGCTTGGTGCAATCGTTATTGACCCTAAAAAATACGATGCTGTTGAAGAAATTTATAAACGAACAAATGGCGGGGTTGATGTAGCTTATGAAGTAACTGGTGTACCACCTGTTTTAAAACAAGCGATCAACGCAACAAAAATTAATGGGGAAACAATGGTTGTAAGTATCTTTGAAAAAGAAGCACCAATCCACCCTCATGACATCGTTATGAAAGAACGTACTTTATCTGGAATTATCGGATACCGTGATGTATTCCCAGCTGTAATCAGCTTAATGGCTCAAGGCTATTTCCCAGCTGACAAGCTAGTAACTAAACGCATCAAGCTTGATGATGTGATTGAAGAAGGCTTTGAGGGCTTACTAAGAGAAAGAGACCAAGTGAAAATCTTAGTAAAAGCTGAATAAATAGATAAACCAGATTCCTAATAAAATGGGAATCTGGTTTTTTATTATTTTGGCATTCCTAATTTAGTAAATGGATAAAATCGAAAGACTACTTTTCCGATGATTGAGTCTTCCGGAATAAAACCAAACGATCTGCTATCGTCGCTACCATGACGATTATCTCCCATAACAAAATAAAATCCTTTTGGTACAGTTTTACTCCCTGTTAACTCTTGTAGGGTAAAATCCTCTGTTTTAGGACCCTGCTCTTTTTTTACATAAGATTCTTTATATACCTTACCGTTAACATATAACACATCATTTTTTACTTCTATTTGATCCCCAGGCAACCCGATCACTCTTTTTATATAATCGAGCTCTTTCCCTTCCTTTACATCAGGTGCATCGAAAACAACCATATCAAATCTTTTAATAGAGCTTATTTTGCTTACTACCACTCGATTATTATTTTGAAAAGTAGGCAGCATTGATTCTCCATGAACAACGACTGGGGTAAATAAAAACTGTCGACAGATAAAAACAATGATTACTGCAATTGCTATTGATTTAATCCAAGAATATAGTTCCTTTTTTTTCATACTATTCCTCCTATTCATGAATACTACAATAATTCATTAATCCATCCCTCTAATTGATCTTTTGTCACTTCACCTTCATAAATTTGCTTAACTTTCCCATCTCTATCAATCATAAAGTTTGTAGGAAATTTATTGACACCATAATCCTTGCTAATTTTTAAATCGTTGTTTAATAATACGGGAATGTTCAATTGATTTTGTTTTAAAAAAGATGTAACTGCGAATTTTGATTCCTTCACATTGATGGCAAGCACCTCGAAGCCTTGTTTTTTATATTTTTCATAGGCTGATTGTATGAGTGGCATTTCCCTTTTACATGGATCACACCATGATCCCCAAAAATTTACGAGCACGACTTTTCCCTTTAACTCTTTTAAACTTACCTTTTTTCCCTCTATTGAGGTTAATGTAAAATCAGGAGCATGAGCATTGATTTTCAAATCTTTACTACTATTTAAATTTTGATATAATGCATAGCCAACTGCGGAAAATAATACCGCTAATATGGTTATTCGAATCCAAAGCCTTTTTCTTTTTTCTGGCAAAACTTTACCTCCTTTAACAAAACTTTCAAACTTATCCACTTATAGTATACATGTATTAAGTTATAATGAGAAAGAAAAGGAGTGAATTTTTTGGAAAATGTAACAATTTTGTTAGCTTTTTCAGGAGGATTGCTAGCATTTATTTCTCCTTGCTGTTTACCGTTGTACCCATCTTTTATTTCATATATTACTGGAATGTCTGTTAATGAATTAAAAGAAAAGAACCATCCAGCTGCGAGAAAAACGATTTTATATCACTCTATCTTTTTCTCTATCGGCTTTTCTCTTATTTATTATGTTTTAGGCTTTTCAGCAAGTACGTTAGGGGGCTTCTTTAAAGAGAATCAAGGGCTAATTCGTATGCTCGGAGGAATCTTTTTAGTCATAATGGGGCTTTTCCTCATCGGCATTATTCAACCAAAATTCATGCTAAAGGAATTCAGATTTAAACAGAAGAAAAGAAAGGGAAAATACTTCAATTCCTTTATTGTTGGACTTGTGTTCGCTGCAGGCTGGACCCCTTGTATCGGTCCAATATTCGGTACGATTATGTACGCAAATGTAATCAATCCAGCACCACTTCAAACATTTCTGAATGTAACGGCCTATTCTTTAGGCTTTTGTCTCCCATTCGTTATCATGGCCTTTTTCATCGGCAAAACTAGAGGCATTCTCAAATACTCTGCAGCCCTTATGAAAATAGGCGGCATCATTATGGTTCTGCTCGGAATTTTACTTTACTTTGATAAAATGTTCTATATTAATATGATTGTGCAGGAATTATATTATCGTTTATTAGATTTGTTTGGTTTGTTTTAAAAGAATCCATTTTGATATTTTCAAAATGGTTTTTTTTGATTTAAAACCATTCTAGTTCGACCTATATTTATTCATGTATTAGAATAATGTTATCTAAGTCGGATTAATTTCTCCTTATGAATCAACCTAACTTGTGAGCTTATCTTAATAATAAGTCACCTCAGTTGCTGTTGGAGCACCTATAACATTGACCACCCTCTCATAGTCAACGAATCATTATTGTCGCAACCCCTTCTTACTAATATAAAAAGCAGTCGAAAAATCGACTGCCACTTTTGCTTATTCTCCGTCGTATGTTGAACCATCATCTATTTGTTTTGCTTGCACCTTTAAATCAGCAGTGTATTTTACACCTTGATAGTCATTACCTGCACTTTCATCTAGTTTAATAGCAAACACGATGTCAATATATTGATCAGATTTCAATCTCCAGAAAGGTTTATTTGTTCCATCTCCAAGAACCCATTCTTTATTGGATACAGCTTTAAATCCTGCAATCCCATCTTCTCCAACTACACCAGTAACGGCAGTAACACCTGGTGCAACTTCGATTCCACTATCTGAAGCTCGCAATGTATCTACCACATTCGTCGTTCCATCAAATAATTTCTCAAGCTTGATTTTCGAAGCTTTCAAAACGTCCCCACTAGGCTTTTCCTTGTATTTCAAAGCAATATATCCGACTTTATATTTTTTTATATTAAGGTCTTTGTCTAAGGTTTGGTTTAAGGTTGCTTTTATATGTGTATCTTGCGTTCCTGTATTATCAATTGTTAGCCATTCCCCATACTTTAATTGGGATGGGGCAAAATCAACTCCTTCAATGATTTTTTCAGTGATGTTTTGTCCATTATTTAATTGCAATGTTCCATTAGCAATTTGCCCTGCTGCATTTGTCTCTGAAGTGAACCAAGAATACGTTCCAAAACCTGCTGAAACAACTAATGCCCCTACTAATGTTGTCCCCAATAACGCTTTTTTTACTTTTTTCATAAAAAAGAATCCTCCCTTTTTCCTTATGCGTTGGTGCGGATTCAATGTTGGTTGAATAGGATGTGCCTGTATGAGCAAGAGTGCTAATACAGGCACATTCATTATTGTAAGCTGTCAAAACGTTTATTCATTCTTCATTGGATCAAGACCGAGAGCACGTAAGAAATCCTCTAATCCCTTATTTCCAAGCTTTTCTTGTGGTTTTGCATTTTTCTTCGCATTAGGACCTACTCTCATGAAGTTCTTTTCAATAAAACGAATGTCCTTTTCATCCACAATGCCGTCTTTGTTAATATCTTCTTTGTCGTGCTTCTTCCCATAAAAGGCAGCTGCTTGAATGATATCATTAATATCGATCATTTCATCACCGTTCACATCTCCAGCATAATTTTTCTCCATACGTGAACTAAGGTATTGTCCGATTAACTCACCATCTACATTTTTACCGAGCTTGACGGTTAGTTTACTTGTAAGATGTCCAAGAACTTCAACATAAATGTCATAGTCATTTTCCGTAACCGGGAGTCCATGGATTTCAACGTAGCCCCTTTGATCAATGGTTCCTTGATATGATTTTCCATTCCCTGCTTTCGCGTAAACCTTCACTCCGATTTTCGTATAGTCAATATTGCTCATTGTCCCATCTTCATTCAGGAAACCTTCTGGATTGATGTATCCTTGCACAACGGAGTGTTTCGGAATAATCGTAAAGCTTTCTTTAGTGAATCCAGGAATACTTGTTGATTCAGATGCTCCTGCTTTCGTATACGTGAAGTTATTAACTGTAAAACCATATTTGCCATTATAATATTCATCACTAATCATTTTAAAGGTGACATCAAGGAATGGAATGTCTCCGTCAAATCCTTTAAAATCGTTTTCGTTAATGGAAGCCCCTACATGAACGGTTTTGGTCCAAATATCATCTGTAAACGTTGGTTTTTCAAGATTAACCTTCACCTTATTTTCCTTCGCGTACTTTTCAAACTCTTTATTTACCTTTACATCCTTAAATTCAAACAAATCTGGAGAATATTCAACTCCGAAATCACCTTTTAAAAGTTTTTTCACATTGTTTACGCTTACCGTCAACGTGACTTTGTCACCAAGTTTTGCCTTCTCTTTATCGTAACTCTGTAATGCATACTCTGTACCTTCCTTTACAAAGGTATATGTGTACTTACCATGAGGATCAGCTGCTGTAGCTAAATCAAATGGATATAGCACAAGATTCATAGGTTCATCGATTTCCTCAGGCAGAACACCAAATTTGACTTCCCCGTTTGACTGTACAGGCAGTAGCCCAGATGGGAAAGGAGAATTTTGATAATAGACCACCTGATTCGCAGATTGTTTGAAATGATAACCTTTGGAATTCAATAGATCGATCGTAGAATCATATACCTTACCGTGTGCCCATAAGGCATGATAGCCATCTTCATCGGTAAACATCGATGGTTTAACTTCATAGAAGCCCGGTTTAAAATCTTCAAATGTAACTTCCGGTGGAGTATTATCAATGACAATTGTTTGATCGTTTGTATAAGTTTTTCCATCTTCATCGATCGCTAACATTTCCAATGTATAGTCCCCATCAGGCAACATAATCGACTTGTCAGCAATTGGCTGGGACGGATCACCAGTAAACGGATAGACGATTCCTCTAAAGTTAATTAAAAAATATTCGTAATCCGGTTCTGCATTTTCACCGCTTGCCATTAAGCCGATTGCTTTTCCTGTTTTCCCGTCTTTGACAATCAAATCAATCGATTTCATCGGGCTCTTTAATTTGAATGTGCCATATAGATACGGATCCATAAATGGGTGAAAAGAAATAGTGTTTGAGACTGCTGGCTTAATCATATCAATATAGTCTATCCCTTTATCTGTGTATCGAATGGCAAACGGGATTTGATAGCTCTCCGCTTCATTTTGTTGATTCACAAAATGAATATAACCTTCGTATAATCCAGGTTCCGCATTCTCAGGAATATGAATAGCTGGCTGTATTTCCTTTGATTGACCTGCAGATACCGTAACGGAAGATGGTACATTTACTTTGACACCATTTTTCTCTGCATTTTGAATATTACCTTTTGCTGGTACATATTCAACTTCTACTTTGTACTCTTTATTTTCCTTTTGACTATGATTTTGAATCACTACTTTTTTACTATCATCAATTGCCTTCGTCTCTTGATAATGGCTGCCAAATGCGATCGATCCTGTTTCATCATCAATTTCAACAGTTTGATCCCCTTCCATATTCTCGGTTTTGTCAATTACTTTAAAGGATGTTTCAGCATGAACCGCATCATAGGTATCAATTCGACCTGCTCCTACTTCATTAACCGAATAATCCTCTTTCAAGGCATCTGCCGTATTCATCAATGCTGCTTTTACATCAAATGGTGTATATTCCGGATGCTCTTGTAAAATCAGCGCTGCTGAACCTGCCACATGTGGAGTCGCCATCGATGTTCCTTGCATGCGGGTGTAAGCTACATCGTAATTTTCACCTTCTTGCGGGTGATTCATATATTCTGGATAAGTTGAAAAGATTGCCACTCCTGGTGCAACGACATCTGGCTTAATATCATAGTTTTTCACGACAGGACCGCGAGAGCTGAAATCTGCTAAGTGATCACCTTCTGTATGAACTTCTCCCATTGTTTCAAAAGTGAATGTAACATTTTCTTGTGATTTTAAACGTTCACCGTCCGCCTTGGTTAACTGGAAGGTTGGAACATAACCTGTGCTTTCTCCTAAATAAGCCGCTATCTCTCCATCGACATTGTTGTAAACAATAACCGCTTCTGCACCCGCTTTTTGGGCATTTTTAATTTTTTCATCAAAGGCGATATCACCACGTTGAATTAATGCTAGCTTTCCAGTTAAATCTTTTCCTTCAAAATCACTGCTCTTTCCTAATCCTGCATAGACTACTGGGAAGGATTTCCCCTTTAACTCTTCCAATTTGTCTGTGAAATTCTTCCCTAACAATTTCATTTCACTATACTTCTCATTACCAACACTACCAGAGTATGTTGCAATCGTTTGCGAAAAATCACTTGCTCCAACAGTAATCGCTAATGCCGATGTACCTGGAGATCCGACTGTTTTTTCATCTGGTCCTTCATTCCCAGCTGCAACAACAGATACAACTCCTGAAAGCATAGCATTATTTATGGCAATGGAAGTTGGATAAAGAGCATCATTAATACTTGCCCCTAAAGATAGATTGATAACATCCATTTCATCCTTTACTGCGCGATCTATCCCGGCAAGAACCGCATCAATTGTTCCACTTCCATAAGGTCCCAATACACGGTATGCATAAAGGTCCGCTTCAGGTGCTACCCCTTCGACAGCGTAATCAACATGATTTTTATTTTGTCCAGCTATCGTTCCCGAAACATGTGTCCCGTGGGAAGTATAGTAGGTAGAACCTGTGTATGGATTGATTTCTGGATCATTCGTTTTTTTCCAATCATCATACGTTGTTTCCATTGGATCATTATCATTGTCCACAAAATCATAACCGCCTTTAAAGGCGTCTTTTAAGTCCGGATGATTATAGTCAATTCCAGTATCAATAACCCCAACTTTTACTCCTTTTCCTGTGATATGCTCTTCATGAAGCTTGTCCACACCAATTTGGCGGTTGCTGTCTGCTGTTCCTGATTGTGCAGTTGATTTTAGTTCTTTAGGTTCTTTCGGAAGATCTAACTTAAATTCTTTATTATTCCATACCCGTTTTACCACATCTGATTTCACTAATTCTTGAATCATATTGCCTGGTATATTAACGGCTACTCCATTAAAGGCATTTTTATATTCTCTAGTAATCTTTGATTGGTTCAAATTTTGACTGCTAGCAATCCTCAAACTTGTAAGTTTATTAAATTCCTTTTTAAATTGTTGGTGGGATGCTTCGACTTTGTCATTTGCTGAAGCTACAGACATTCTCTTTCCTTTAGCCGTTTGATTCAGTACCTCTACTTTTGCTGGTAATTGTTTAAACTCAACAATAACTTTTACTAATTCAGGACTATCGACATTAATATCTGGTGAAATAACAAAACCAGGTCCGACTTCTAGTTCTTTAAGTGCTCTTCTTTGTTCATCGGTTAGACCCTTAAGCACTTCCTCAACATTGGTAATTGTTGATTGTCCTTGATTTTTAGCCAATACATTATAAGGATTACTACCTGTAGCTAGTAAACTAACAGATAATGTCGTCCCTAAAAGTATACGCCCTAATTTCCCTCTTTTCATACTCATCCTCCTTGTAGTTTTCAATTAATATTAATTTTATAAATATTATGACATCTTTAGTTGCGAAGTGAAATTCAACAAAGGATATAAGTATGAGCTTAAAAGGTTCTAATTTTAATTGAACTAAAGTTCTAGGTTAAAGAGATCATTTTGTTTTTCACCGCGTTTATGATAGCTTGGGAGCGGCTCTTAACATTCATCTTCTTAAATATCTTATTAATATGGATCTTAACAGTTCTCTCACTAATGAATAATTCTTGGGCGATTTCTTTATTGCTAAGTCCTCGAACAAGTGAACTCAGAACTTCCTTTTCCCTCGGTGTTAAATCCTCCTCTGTTTCGATAGCTCCACGCTTTTGTTTAATGAGGTTTTTCGTTAACGAAGGGGGAATGATCGAATGGCCTTCATGAATCACTCGAATAGCTTCAGTAATTTTTTCGGGTGAACTATCCTTTAGTAAATAGCCATCCGTCCCTGCATCAAGAGCCGCCAAAAAGTATTCACTGTGTTCGTACATCGTTAGTATGAGCACCCTGCATGTCGGATGGAGCTTCTTAATCTCACTTGTAATGTTAATCCCATTTTTTGTTGGTAGATTAATATCCATTAATACTACATCAGGTTTCTTCTCATTAATAAGATCAAGTACATCCTCTCCCGTTTCGGATTCACCGACTGAAACCATATCTTTCTCGAAATTTATTATTTTTTGGATACCTAATCTTACAACCGAATGATCATCCACAATCAACACCCTTATCATCGTTTACACTCCCCTTATTTGGCACTTTTAGCATAATCAACGTTCCTTTATTTGGAGAACTATCAATCTCAAGTTCGGATTGTATGGATTCCGCCTGTTCCTGCATAGAAATCAAGCCGATATGGGGCTCCTTTTGTCCCTTTATAAGGGCTTCAAATAACGAGAACCCTCTTCCATCATCCTTTATTTTTATAACTATCGCCTCTTCCTTGAAGAGAAGCTGGACATCAATTTTTCCGGCATTGGCATGCTTTATTATGTTTTGAATACTTTCTTGAAAGATGTTATAGATTACCTTCTCTACATGAAAAGGCTGTCGTTCTAATCTTCCTTTTACCTTCACGGAGATGTTATGCGGATATTGTTTGTCCACCTGCGCCA
This sequence comes from Heyndrickxia sporothermodurans, assembly GCA_018333075.1. Lineage (GTDB taxonomy): Bacteria > Bacillota > Bacilli > Bacillales > Bacillaceae_C > Heyndrickxia > Heyndrickxia sporothermodurans_A. Next base: position 26,746 of record BORH01000019.1, read on the forward strand.
ATTTTTGTTTTATCGCATCGATTAAACCTATATTCGCATTAGGATTCGGACGTAGTTCATAAATGGATTGCCTCAGCTCCCTTAAGGCCATGCGTAAATGGTCAATTGTATGATGTATTACATCAACATGATTCCCTTGTTCACGTTGTCTAACTGAAAGTTCAAGCTCGAAAACTAATCCTGCCAATGATTGTGCCATCCCATCATGAATTTCTCGTGCAATTCGATTTCGTTCCTCAAGGATTAGGTTTTTCTCTTGTTCTATCTTTAACGACTGTGTTTTCAAAAGGCTTGCCATCTGATTGGCAATTGCAGTTATAGAGCGAATCTCACCATCTGAAAAAGTGTCAATTCCTCCTTTTGCTACGATCATAAATCCAATATGTTCTCCTTCAAAGATAATCGGAGAAACAAGGCATTGTTTCATCTCTCCTGCCATGGTAAATCCTAGTTTTCTTAATTCTTGGCTCACCAACAGTCTCTGTTCCTGAAAAGAGTCAGGTAGATTCCTAAGAATCTCTTCCTTGTATTTGACCTGCCCATCTCCAATCCAATACGTGTAGTACAATTCTTCCTTTATATAAAGAGCGTAGCCAGAACTCTTTAAAAATTGCTTTAGTAATCGCCTTATTCTTTTCTTGTCACTAGAAGGAAACATCTGGTTTAGCTCGGTTGATATGCTAACAAGTGATAAAAGTCGCCACTTTTCTCCCCAAATTTTGGAGTATGATGAACTAATAATAGAAAGAATGGCAAGCGGCATAAAAAAGAATAAAGAAATTACATCCTTTTTCTCATCGTACCCAAAAGCCCCAATTCCCTGAATAAGAATAAGGTAGAGCATCTCGATCACACACACAATCAATTCTCGAACACTCTTTTGCAGCCAAGCTTCCTTCGTATAACTTTTTGGATAGATCAAGCATAATAAGTCGAATAGAAGGTTATTGCAGATATAAAAAACTGAAGTGAAAGCCACAATTTTTAAAATTTCTTTAAACTCGGAACTAATTAATTCGAGGTGTCCTAGCACAAATTCGGTACAATAATGAGCTGCGATAAAACAAATGGTTAACTGGGCAGCATTAAAAATGATCATTTTCCATCTTCTTTTCTGAAATACATACATCATCGTTAATGTAGCAAAAAATGTAGCTGTCGTAAGAGAAAGACTAAAATATTGATTCATCGTAAAAAGTAGTGAAAAGGTGAAGCTACTAGAGGTATTCCCTATTCTTGCAGGAAATAGCTCTAAGATAATCATGAAGAATAATAGAATTCCATAAACAAGCACATTATGAATAGGGGAAATTGAAAAAAGAGAAGAAAGAAAAAGACCAAATCCGGTCAGGCTAACGATAATGAAATAAATATTTCCAAATGTTTGTCTAATCATTGTGTCTATCCCGCACCACCTAACCATTGTAATTAGAGGAATTATATAAAAAAACCGGAAAAAGCAAAATAGGAAATTCCTACTAGCTTATCCCGGTACGTCCATTTTGCATGAACATACTATAAGCATAATCAATTTGGATATTGAAATAAATGGAACTGAGGGTTTATTTTATTAGTACTTTTGATATAGCTACGGGGTTTTAATATAAAGATGGAAGAGTAAGGTTGATATGTAGAGGTTGTTCAAAATTACTTACAAGTTCATAAGTTTTTGCAACAATAATAAAAGCTCCTACTAATATTATAAAATAGTATGAGCTCCTTTATCTTTCTCTCTTTTCTAATCAATCATAATTGCATAAACTTAACGGGTTAACAGATAGTAAAGGTTTTAACATCAGTTGGATAGTAGCAGTCAATCAGAATAGGTTTCTCCTTTTTGTAAGTCTAATATATGATTATTGATCGAAACCGTATAATTGTTATTCCATTCCACAACTACATGATCCATTCTAAATTTACGATAGATTATTTTCTTAAACCAAAGTGGTCCATCTAATTCCCCTTTTACTCCTAACGACGAGGCTGATCCACCATCAATAAGATATAGCTTAATGGTATATTTTTTATCAGGAGATTGTGTTGTTTGCATCAGATCTTCTGAAATCATAAATAAACGAAAGACCCCTAAAAAAAGAATAAATGAAAGTAGAGCCATAGTAATTACGGTAAACCAGCTTCTAAATCGTGCTGACCAAGTCGATTGATCCTTAATGCCGATAATCCCTAGGATAAAAGTGTAAACAGTGCAGATAAAAAGAATATAAGCCGGAGGTGCAATTGACCAAGTATGATAGAAGGTTGAATACATAGCACTTAAGGAAAGAAGCAAAAAAAATAAGCACATAATAAATGACCATATATTAGATCTTCTTGTCAAAAAACCTCATCTCCTAATCTGATAACCTATTCTAGGTTACTACACATTTTCATAATAAACTGTCTTCATTATACAAAATTTTTCCTTTTTCATTAAGTAGTTTTTTCCACTGCTCGACATTTATTAAGAAAAAAGTTGGAACAACACTTTGTTTGCCGAAGCATCACTTCTTTTGTCAAATGCGAAGGAGTTCTTTAGGAGAAGAGAGAATACTGTTGTTAAAAGGAGGGAGTCATATGAATACGACTAGTGTTGCGAAATTACTTGGAGTTTCTCAGAGTACCATTCAACGCTGGATTAAACAGCTTGACCTTGACATGGAACGGAATGAACTTGGACATTATCATTTTAATGATAACGATATCTCAATTTTGAAAGAAATTCAGGAGCAAATTCAAAATGGCAAACTACTTCAAGAGGTAGTCATTACAGATAAAAAGGTGCGAAAAGGAAAAGTAACGACGACTCAATCAAATCCCCTACTTAAAAGAATCGAACAATTGGAACGACAATTAGGATACAAGGCCGATAACGTAGTCTCCTATCAATTATTATCCCATCGGAGAGAACTCGAGGATCTAGAAAAAGAAGTCCACCGACTACATTTGAAAATCGAACAATTAGAGGAAAAATTAACAGAAAATCAATTACCTTTTAGTACGCAGCAAAAAAAGGAGCCATTTCAAGAAAAAAAGAAAAATCTATTTAAATTATTATTTAACTTCTAGCACCTTGGGTGTTATTTTTTTTGTGGAATTTTTGCAGGTTTCGTTTTCAGTGGTGCATATTCGCTTTTTTGTGGAGCATCTTTTTCTGTTTGTGACTCATTCTTTTATGTTTGTGACGCATAGATTTTATTTTATGGACCATGATTTTCTATTTGCGACTCATTCTCTTTTTGGCAGAGCATCTTTTTCTATTTGTGGATCATTCTTTTCCGTTTGGGACGTATAGATTTTATTTTGTGGACCATGATTTTCTATTTGCGACCCATTCTCTTTTTGGGGGATCATCTCTTTTCATTTGTGGATCATTTTTTTCTGTTTGTGACTCATAGATATTATTTTGTGTATCATGCTTTTCGATTTGCGACTCACTCTCTTTTTGGGGGGAGCATCTCTTTTCATTTGTGGAGCATCTTTTTCTGTTTGTGACTCATTGTTTCTATTTTGTGGATCATGATTTTCAATTTGCGACCCATTCTCTTTTTTTGGGAGCATCTTTTTCTATTTGTGGACCATACTTTTCGATTTGCAACCCACCCACTTATTTTTACAAAATCACAGAAAAAAGCGTTACTCCTACTCAGGAATAACGCGGTCAAACTACTTACACCATTACTTTACAAATGTCATTTGTAAATTCGACAGGGTCTTGGATTGGTAGACCTTCAATTAATAGTGCTTGGTTGTATAGTAAGTTGGTGTATAGTTTTACTTTATCTTTGTCTTGTTCAAATGCCGCTTTTAATGATTGGAATACTTCGTGGTTGGCATTTACTTCTAGGATTTTGTCTGCTTTTACGTTTTGGTTGTTTGGCATCGCGTTTAGTACCTTTTCCATTTCAATGGATACTTCGCCATCAGCTGTTAGGCAGACAGGGTGTGTTTTTAAGCGTTTTGATACTTTTACTGCTTTTACTTTGTCCGCTAACGCTTCTTTCATGAATTCTAGAAGGTCTTTGTTTTCCTTCTCTTCTGATTCTGTTTGTTTTTCGCTTTCTTCTTCAATGCCTAAGTCGCCGCTTGAAACGGATTTGAATTCTTTTTCTTTGTAGTTCATTATCATTTTGATCGCGAATTCGTCTACATCATCAGTGAAGTATAAGATTTCATAGCCTTTATCTGCTACTAATTCCGTTTGTGGAAGCTTATCAATTCTTTCGTTTGTTTCGCCTGTTGCATAGTAAATATACTTTTGATCCTCTGGCATTCTTGAAACATATTCATCTAAAGTAACTAGTTTTTTCTCTTTGGATGAATAGAACATTAATAAGTCTTGGAGTACATCCTTATCTTGTCCAAAATTATTATAAATGCCGAATTTCAGTTGTCTGCCGAAGGATTGGTAGAAGGCTTCATATTTTTCACGATCATCTTTTAATAAGCTTTCAAGCTCTCGTTTGATTTTGCTTTTAATATTTTTCGCAATGAATTTCAATTGCTTGTCTTGCTGTAAAATTTCACGAGAAATGTTTAAAGATAAGTCTTCTGAGTCGACCATTCCTTTAACAAAACCGAAATAATCTGGAAGAAGATCGGAGCATTTTTCCATGATTAAAACGCCATTAGAGTATAACTCTAATCCTTTTTCAAATTCCTTAGAATAGTAATCAAATGGAACTTTTTCAGGAATATATAGGATGGCATTGTATCTTACCGTTCCATCAACTTTAATATGGATATGCTTCACTGGTTTATCAAAGCCGTAATGTTTTTCTTGATAGAAGTTTTCATAATCCTCTGGAGTGAGCTCACTTTTATTCTTTCTCCAAATTGGAACCATACTATTAATGGTTTGTTCCTCTTTATATTGCTCAAATTCATTTTCGCTTCCTTCTTTAGGACGGCTTTCTGTTACATCCATTTTAATTGGGTAACGGATGAAGTCAGAGTACTTTTTGATGATTGATTTAAGACGATATTCTTCTAGATACTCGTCAAATTGCTCATCTTCGGTATTTTCTTTAATTTTTAACGTAATTTCTGTACCAATCGAGTCTTTTTCACATGGTTCAATTTTGTAGCCATCTGCACCTGTAGACTCCCATTTATATGCTTCATCACTGCCTAATGCTTTACTGATCACTGTTACTTCGTCTGCAACCATGAAAGCGGAATAGAAGCCGACACCAAATTGACCGATAATGTCATGTCCATCCTTTAATTCATTTTCGTTTTTAAAGGCTAATGAACCGCTCTTCGCAATTGTTCCTAAATTATTTTCAAGCTCTTCCTTTGTCATACCGATTCCAGTATCGGTAATTGTCAATGTACGATTGTCCTTATCTGCTGTAATTTTTACAAAATAGCTGTCTTTATCAAAGTTTAAACTGTCATCTGTTAAAGCTTTATAATAGATTTTATCGATTGCATCACTTGCATTTGAAATTAACTCTCGTAAAAAAATCTCTTTTTGAGAATAAATGGAGTTAATCATCATTTCTAAAAGCCTTTTGGATTCTGCTTTAAATTGCTTCTTTGCCATTATGATTGATATCTCCCTTCAAAATAATCTTATGTATATTTTAGCACTCTAACCTAAAGAGTGCTAATCATTATTTTAATAACATAGAATAAAAATTGTGTCAACCAGATCGATTTAATCAAACGTTTGTTTAAACAAGCATTCACCCTGTCCTATAGCGGTTTATCTTATTTAATCAAACGTTTGATTAATTCCAATTAGAAGGAAAAAGAGTGTTACTCCCCGAATACTTTTACACAGGGAGTGATTGCATTGAAAATTAGATCGATTCAGCTATCAGATGCTGAAAGCTTTGTTCACCTATTAACAGAAATTGATGATTCAGGGTTTATGCTTTTTGAGCCAGGTGAACGAGTGACGAATAAAGAGAAGGAAGAAAAACGGATTGCCCGTTTTTTAGAGGATGGGCGCTCAACCATTCTAGTAGCTGTAGCTGATGAACAGCTGATAGGATATCTGATTGCAATTGGTGGATCTGTCAATCGAAAGAAGCATTCAGCTTATCTCGTATTGGGGGTTTCAGAGAAATATCGCGGGAAAGGTGTAGCCTCCCAGTTATTTAATGAACTCTTCAAATGGGCAAAAGAAAAAGAGTTTACGAGATTAGAGCTGACCGTTATTAAGGAGAATGAGAAAGCCTTCCAGCTTTATCGAAAAATGGGCTTCGTCCTTGAAGGAGAAAAGGTTCATTCCTTAATTATAGATGAAAAGCCAGTCAATGAATATTATCTTTATAAACTGATATAAGAAAGAGGAAACATCATGAAAAAAGAAAGTCAATTAGAAGTGATTAATTTAAAAGAGTTAATCAAAGATCAAACAGACTATACGAATTTTATTGTTAGTAAGATAAATGACCATGCTCTTCGCATCGCCGTAATTAACGGTGAATTTCATTGGCATAAGCATGAGGATTGTGATGAATTATTTTACGTATTAGAGGGAGAGCTATTTATTGATTTGGAAAATGATCGAACGGTTTCATTAAAGCCTGGAGAAATCTTTACTGTCCCTGCTAATACGATGCATCGAACACGCTCGAATGAAAGAACAGTAAATTTATGCTTTGAAAAGGCAAGTAATGACATAAATGGAAACTAAGAATAATAGACATAATCCTTAATAAAGAAAGGAGGATCCTATTGTTTATTCCGAAGCACTTTAAGATTGAAGATAAAGAGCTCATCTACAATATTATGGAGGAAAATAGCTTTGCAGCTCTATTTTCCATACACAATGAGCGACCCTATGCAACCCATCTTCCCCTCACATTAGATCGGGAAAAGGGAGAATTGTATGGTCATATTGCACGTACCAATGGACAGTGGAAGGACATTATGAACCAAGATGTGCTAATTATTTTCCAAGGTCCCCATTGCTATATTTCACCGAGCTGGTATGAAACCGATAAAGCTGTCCCAACATGGAATTATGTCGCCGTTCATGTATATGGCCATGTAGAAATTGTAGATGACGAGCAGGAAGTATATGATTCATTGAATGATCTAGTGAATAAATATGAAATGCCTAATAGCCCCTATCAATTATCAAAGGTCGATTCTCGATATATTAAAGGCTTAAGCAAAGGCATCGTCGGCTTTAAAATTACCATTACTCACATGGAAGGAAAAGCTAAACTTAGTCAAAATCATCCGGTTGAACGGCAAAAGCTAGTCATTCAACATTTGAAACAACTAGGTGAGGACCAAAAAAATATTGCGAGGCTGATGGAAGCCAATATAAAATGAAAAAGGTACTAAATTTTTTATTTTGGATATCATTATTATTTTGTATAGGAATAACTATTTTTAGTTTTAAAGCTACAGATTTTTTACCTGACCAATTTAAAATACTTACTGCAATAGCATATTTAATATTTATCGTTTTATCTATAATCAGATTAAACTTAAACAAAGAGGATCATTAAAGGAGAAGGAAATTCCCATCTGCCTTAATGATCCTCTTTCTATTGGATTGATGAAATAGACTAGTTTTCTATTGAATCATTTTATAGTGAAGCAAGCGATGGCTTCCTCCTAAACTTACCTGTTTGCTCAAATGAATAGCCTAGCTTAATTAACGTCCCCTCACTAAATGCACCAGCTGCAAGGGTAATTCCAAATGGTCTGCCATTTTTCATATAGCCTGCAGGTAATGCGATGGATGGGAATCCGGCTTTCGCGCTGATAGTCGACCCTACATAGGCCGGAAATAAAATCGCATCTAAATTGTACTTTTCTAAGGCTTCATCAATCCCCTTCTCCTGTGCATAATACAAATCTTCTACTTTTCCTAATAAATACTCTGAATCTCTTAATGTATTAGACAAGGAGTTTCTATGCTCTAGTTTATCCTGACCATATTTCAGGGCTTTTTCTTCATTTTGCTTGTTAAATTCAATTAACTCTGTTAACGTGTGCACCGGCAGTGTAGTAGGCAGCTTTGCCAAAAAATTTTCCAGGCTATGCTTCATTTCGTATTGATTGACAGACCAGCTCCATTGGCGATGAACGGATGGAATTTCTATATCCATAATCATCTCTGCTCCTGCCTTGGTCATTGTTTCAATTGCTTGCCGGAATAATAGCTCATCATATTCACCAGGCATGAATAAATGCTCAGATGCCTCGGTAAATACTCCAATTCGCGCATCCTTTAAACCTGTTTCATCTAGATAGCATGTGTAATCCATTCTTGATTGGTTTTCACTTTTTAAAGTTGCTGGATCTTCATCATCAATGCCTATCAATGTGCTTAATAGGATGGCTGCATCTGTTACCGTTCTAGCCATCGGACCTGCTGTGTCCTGTGAATAGGTAAAGGGAATGATTCCTGAACGGCTAATCAGTCCAACAGTTGGCTTAATCCCTACTACTGAGTTTTGTACGGCAGGGCTCAAAATCGATCCATCTGTTTCTGTTCCAACAGCTAAGACTGCAAAATTAGCAGCAATGGCTGCTGCCGATCCAGTGCTTGATCCGCCGACAAAGAAGTCAGATCCATAGGGATTTACTACTTGTCCTCCTCTTGCACTATATCCTGCCCACATCTTACTAGACATTCCATTCGCCAGTTCCGTCATATTTGTTTTTCCTACTATCACTGCTCCTGCCTTACGCAACCTTTGAACGAGAAAGGCATCCTTATCGCTAATATATTTTTCCAGCGCTAGCGTCCCTGCACTCGTATGCTGATGGTCCTTTGTTTCTATATTATCCTTTAGCAGGACAGGGATTCCATGTAGAGGTCCTCTTGCCCCTTTCGTTTTTCGTTCATGGTCTAATCCTTCTGCAATAAAAATGGCGTCTGGGTTGATCTCAAGAATCGAATGAATTTCCGGACCATCTTGATCATATTTCGCGATGCGATAGAGATAATAAAGTACAAGATCCTTAGATGTAATCTCCCCTTTGTCCATCCATTCTTGAATTTGTGCAATAGTCATTTCTTCCTGTAGTATTTCTTTAAAAAATGATTCCATTATTCATGCTCCCATCTATTTTAAAAATAGCGGATACTATTTCTTTCAAAGTATTTTTGCAGGCCTTTTCCAAGCTGATTAAAGCCAATAATAGCAAAGGTAATAAATGTACATGCTGCTACTGGAATCCACGGCTTTGAAAATACATCAAAAGTAACATCTTTAAAAAGCAGCGGCCACGCATTAGAGTCGTTAATCACTTCAAATACTAATGGGTCGACGACTTCAATACGATGAGCAAGAAAAATATTAATAACCCCTAGTTGTCCAAGCAAAAACATATTTCTTCCAAAATCTAAAATAATATTGACCATTAATTCTGGTAAAAGAAAAGGTAAATAATGACGTGAAAACATCTTGTTATAGCTCGTACCAGTTGATAATGCCGCTTCAATAAATGGCTTTTTCGAAACAGTAATTACACTCGTTTGAATAAATTGCCCTACCCTTCCAACCTCCAGCAAAGCAATAATAATAATGACTATTATTGTCCGATGTGGTGAGTACATAATATAAGGCAAATTAACAAAGAGAACGACCATAAAAATAACTGGTACAAATGAAAAGATTTTATTATATAAATCTAGTAATCTACTAACTACTTTATTCACACTTGCCATTAAACCTAACGGAACAGCTACTAAAAATCGTAATAAAGTAATTCCAAGTATACTAATTAATACTTCCTTCGTACCGAGGATGATCCTGCTTAAAATATCTCTTCCTTCCGCATCTGTTCCTAATATATTTACACTAGATGGCGCAAAGGCTGGCACCTTAAGTGAGCCATCGCTCATCTTTCTTACCCCTTCCGTCTTTAGCTGTTGGTCAACAAACGGAAGGTAAGGACCGACAATAGCAGTCAAAACAATTAAGGAGACGAGAATGATTCCAATAAATAATGATTTATTTTTCTTCATTTCTCTGCAGATGCCTCCCTTGCCAATAATGCTGATTGAATACTATCACTAACAATTTTGGTTAGTAGAACAAAGGCGGTAAACACAATAACAAATTCAATAACAACAGGAATTTCAATTTCCATTTCAGAGCCTATACTGAATTTTTTAGGTACATGAAAAGCTTGATAAAAACGATAGGCTCCGCCACGATAACCAGTTAAAAATTCTACGATAAATAAATTTGATAAAATATAAAGCATTAACGTATTGAGCTGTCCAATGACTTTAACCCAGCAATTACTCAGCATATGCATATAGACAATCTTTTTATTTGACGTTCCTTTTCCAATTGCCGTTCGAACATAATCCTGGCCGCTTTCAGATGATAGGTACATTTCAGTAATACGTGCAATGTAAAAGGTAGGGTAAATAGACAAAAATATCGTCGCTAATAATTTATTCGAAAACGTCTCGCTGCCGTATACATTAATATGAGGAAGACCTAGATCAATTAAAGCCATAATGCCGATTTGAATCGCAATGACAATAAAGAAATCCGGGACTGAAAGAAAGAAGGAAGTAATTTTCTCTCCGAAGATCCGAAACCTTCTATTTCCCATTTTAAAATCATAAATTCCTTTTAGTATTCCTGCAAAAAAGCTGATGATAAAACTTGGAAGAATAATATAGATACTTTTTTTCATGTATCTCCAAACTTCGTATTCTACTGATAATCCATACTCAGTTTCCCCTAAACTTTTGTTCTGTTTCGCATATGTAAACAAATCAGTAATATTTTTTTTGTATTTTTCCCATGAAAATGTCGTAATGTTTTTTTCATATTCCTGTGTCATTTCCATTCTTGAGTGGGTATTGCCAAAGGAATTATCTCCTCGAGGCATTAGAATTAGTAGTATTAGAATAGTTGTCACGAAAATCCACAATAGTAGATTACTCACAATTTTCGTGAATAGCTTTAAAAGCAAGATTTTATCCCCCTTGTTAATTCTCTTATTTTTCTGATTATACCTAAAACTATCCAGTAATGTAAGACTTTATTTAATTCAAAATTGTCATTTTTTATGCAAATAACCAAATTAATATATTTATATAGTTTTAATTTCCTTGAAATATATCAAATCTCAATAATATTGCCTATTCCAATCTTCCTATTGTCAAAAATTATAATTTTACAAAATTTATTTTTATTATATAATGAAAGAGTATTCATCATTTTACAAAAATAATTACGCAACTAGAAGGAGATGACATGATGACTGAGGATGTATACAAACTGATTGCAATCGGGTTATACATGGTAATGATGCTATTAATTGGGTTCTATGCTTACAGAAAGACAACAAATTTAACCGATTACATGCTAGGTGGACGTTCATTAGGACCTGCTGTTACGGCATTAAGTGCGGGTGCTGCTGATATGAGTGGCTGGCTATTGATGGGACTTCCTGGTGGACTTTATTTAAATGGTTTAGCAGACGCTTGGATCGCCATTGGATTAACCATCGGAGCTTATTTAAACTGGGTATTAATCGCACCCCGTCTACGCTCCTATACACAGGTAGCCAATGATTCAATTACCATACCATCTTATTTAGAAAATCGTTTTAAAGATTCTACCAAGCTATTAAGAGTTGTTTCTTCACTTGTTATTTTAGTATTCTTTACTTTTTATGTATCTTCAGGAATCGTGTCAGGAGCTGTATTTTTCAAAAGCTCATTTGGCTTGAACTATACAACTGGATTGCTCATTGTGGCTGGGGTTGTTGTTGCTTACACACTATTCGGAGGGTTCCTTGCTGTTAGCTGGACAGATTTTATCCAAGGCTTGATTATGGTTGTTGCCTTGCTGCTTGTCCCCGCTATTGCTATATTCAAGACTGGTGGACCTGTTGAAACGTTCGATACGATCCGTTCAATCGATCCGACTTTATTGGATTTATTTAAAGGGACGAGTATATTAGGAATTATTTCGGCACTTGCATGGGGACTTGGTTATGTAGGTCAACCACATATTATTGTGCGCTTTATGGCGATTAAAACCGTGAAGGAAACGAAGAGCGCCCGTCGTATTGGAATGAGCTGGATGATTCTTTCCTTGTTAGGTACTTCATTAACGGCATTAATCGGAATCGCTTACTTCCATAATATTGGAGCACCACTTGGAAAAGAAAATGCAGAAACTGTATTTATTTTATTAGGACAAATTCTCTTCCACCCACTTATCGCCGGATTGGTATTAGCGGCTGTCCTTGCTGCGATTATGAGCACTGTATCCTCACAATTAATTGTGACTTCTAGTGCTTTAACAGAGGATTTATATAAATTAATGTTTCGCCGTAATGCTTCAGATAAGGAGCTTGTATTCTTTGGAAGAATGGCGGTTCTCGTTGTCGCCATTGTCGCATCACTGCTTGCATTAGACCAAAATTCATCGATTTTACAGCTAGTTTCCTATGCTTGGGCTGGATTCGGTGCATCGTTTGGACCAGTTGTTTTCCTTAGCCTATTCTGGAGAAAAATGAACAACTGGGGCGCTATTTTCGGGATGATTGTTGGGGCGATTACTGTCATTGTTTGGAAAAATGCTGGACTTAGCTCTACACTTTATGAAATCGTACCTGGATTTATCGTTAACTTACTTGTTAGTATTGCTGTCAGCTTAGCTACTTATAAGCATAATCCTGAAATCGAAAAGGAATTTGAGGAAAGCAAGCTTTTAAGAAAACAAGGATAAACATCAATGGCCACCTACATTGACAAGTGATGTAGATGGCCATTTTACAGTTTAAAAATATTATTTTGTAAATAAAGGTAATTTTTCTAAAAAGAGAATATCCTCACGTTCCGCAGCATCTCCTTCAGCAAGGATGGCAGCTTTTGCGACTACTTCTCCACCTGCTTGCTCTACTAATTCCTCTAGCACTTGAATCGAGTGCCCGGTACTAATAACATCATCTATAATGGCCACTCTTTTCCCTTTTATCGCAAGTGCATCCTTTGAATCGAGGCAAAGCAACTGTTTTTTCTGAGTCGTAATGGATACAACCTCGTTAACAATTGGCGCTTCCATATATGGTTTAATACTTTTACGAGCAACAATATAATGACTCATTCCTAATAGCTTTGAAATTTCATAGACTAATGGAATTCCTTTCGCTTCAGCTGTTACTAAATAATCAATAGGCGGAAGCTTTTTAGCCAATTCTGGTGCTGTATGGCTAACTAATTCTGTATCACCAAGTATAACAAAGCTTGCAATGCTTAATTCTTGTGAAATCGCAATAATTGGAAGTTCTCGTTCAATACCCGCTACCTTTAATGTGTAAGTTTTATCCATTTCCTTGTCCCTCCAGCCTTTTAAAGTCCGAATATACTAATTGCTGCTTTCATAATGATTCCTGCTAGCATTCCTAAAAATGGATCAGTGATTGCTGTAACAACCATTGTTGTCCCACCAACTAAGCCTGATGATCCATCACCTGCAGTAAGAGCTGCCGTAGCATTTGGTGGTACTGTTACAATAGCCCCTAATACAAATAAAAATCCTGCAATAGATGCGGTTGGAATGAATTTTCCGATTTTCGGAAGCAGTCCTGAGAACAAGATAATCGCCATGATTGCCATCATTAATACACCAGACCATACAGGATGTGGTGCACTTGATGTTGCTGAAATGATTGCTTCTACAGGACCTCCTCCAAAGAAAGAGGAAACCATATCTGCAAATCCACTAATCATTGATAAAACATCCACATTCACATGTGTTTTTGCAATATCTCCATTAATTTCTCCAAATGCAATATTTGCTCCAATATTTAAACATACCATCGCAAGTGCCCCACGAATAACATATGGATTAAAGGTAAATTTTTGTCGAATTAATTTTTCTGATGTAACTACCTTTTGCTCAGAAGGTTTATTTTTTCTCATAAAATAAGAAACAATGCTTGAAAGAACAACTGATATCGTAATCGTATATACTAAATCCTTTGTAGCCATATATGTAAGGAAGCCAGTCAAAAATGAAATGATTCCAACTATTTTATCATTTTTAGCCATGTCCCAGGCAACTTTAGCTAGCATAATGCCAACACCAGCCATCATTCCATTGGTGATAACCGGACCAATCCAATCAATGATTCTCTCTAGCAGGCCAAAAGCTCCAATGATAAACATAAGAAGGGCTCCGAGGAAAATCATTGATAGACGCTCACGCATGTTTCTTCCCATGGTCCCAGCTAATGTAATGGTTTCAGCCTGAAAGGAAACCACTGCTACCGAACCAGTGAGCGCATTCCCTGCTGCACCAGCTACAAATGCTAATGCTGTTGGCACCGAGGCAAAGCCAAAGGTTAATGCCAATATTCCCTGTGGCAGTCCATTCAGTACACCACTTAAGGCTGCTAGTAAATCTTTAAGTATATCCATTTCCCTCTCCGTTTCTAACACACCATATATTCCAAAGCTCTTTAGAAGAAGACACTTTCGTTTTTCGATAAATGCTTACACCATGAAAATTCGTATTATTCGAGATTTTCAGCGAGATATTCACGAATCAACCAATAAAAAAAGAAAAATCGTCTTCTAAACAGAAGACGATCAGATTTTTATGAATAACGAAATCTGCCGTCCATAGTAGAGTAATTTATGGTTACTCCGTAGAGACTCCTAGACCATATTTCTAGGAATATATGGGGCATTTCTAAATAATGATTAAATTTTAAAATTACAAAGGATATCATACTACGAAAATCGACATTATTCAACAGAATTTTCTAATTTCCCATAAAAAAGTGTTTATTTCCTGTAAAAACTGCACGAAAGTACCGAAGAAAAAAGCACTTATCCATCGATAAGTGCTTACTCTACTTTATCCTCAGGTCTAATATGATCAATTGGAACAAAGACCTCAAGGTGACGATATAGATTTTCAAATTCAGCTGGTACGAGCCCGCCAAATTCACCGTCAATATTAATTTGCATCTTTTCAGATGAGCTTACTTTAATTCGATTAGCTGAAGTGTAAATGATATTTGGATCATTGATATGATTACCCGTAATCGCCGCTGAAACGACACGAATAAATTCAGCTAAGTTCGTTTTCTTTAAAATAATTAGAGAAAACAGCCCATCGTTAATTGAAGAATCTGGAGCTAATTTCTCAAACCCGCCAACCGAATTTGTTAATCCAACAAGAAAAAGCATGGCTTCCCCTTCAAATAATTTTCCATCATACTCAATCCGTACCTCTGTTGCACGAATGGAAGGAAGCATTTCTATGCCCTTCATGTAATAAGCTAATTGCCCGAGCATCGTTTTCAATTTGCTAGGTACTTCATAGGTTAGTTCAGTCAGTCGTCCACCACCAGCGATATTAATAAAATAACTTCTATTCATCTTACCAATATCTACTGGAATCATGTCTCCTTGAACAATAATATCAGTTGCTGCTTCAATATCACGAGGAATATGTAATGCTCTTGCAAAGTCATTGGTTGTCCCAACAGGAATTACACCTAATTTTGGACGAAATTCTTGCTCTGCAAGACCATTTACAACTTCATTAATGGTTCCATCTCCACCAGCTGCAATCACAATATCGTATTTACGCTCAACCGCAACCTTTGCCGCTTCTATCGCATCTCCTGCTGCTGTTGTCGCATGACAAGACGCTTCATACCCAGCCTTTTCAAGCTTCTGCAAAACTGTGGCAAGATGCTTTTTAAATACTTCACGCCCAGAGGTTGGATTATATATTATTCTTGCTCGCTTCATTTTCATCATCCTACTCTTAATTTCATGTTCTCTTTTAAATAAAACAATAGAGAACTTTCTAAGTTTCTTTCACTAATCTTATTTTTCTACATAGAAAATCTGGCCGTAGCCAGATAAATGTAAAAAGTAGATTCTATCGAAATTATCATACCTCTTTTGACTGTAAAAATCTAGTATTATGGATTTTTTGTCACATTTACAAAGGCAGTTCTTATAAAATCCAATTGGTATTTCCCTGAACCAAAGCGATAATCAGAAGATTTTTTCTTATGTTGATCAGCATGCGCGATACCTGTCATTTCACTCACATCTTCTGTATGAATGGAGACATTTGCATGGTCCTCAAAGGCTACATTGACTGTATTAGCTGAATCAATGGACCAATGATTGGCAAGACTTCTCAGCTTCAAAGTTATTTCATTATTGTCCCCGGTTACTTCAAGCTTCAGATTGCTCGGAATCAGTAAGGTTGAGTTCATATTCATCTGATTCATTAATGGCTGATGGGGGTCTGGCAAATCCTTTATTTTAATATACAAAGTATCCCCTTTCTCCTTCACCATCAAATAATCTTCATATGATTTAAGTTTATCTTGTTTGGATGCTATATCTCCTTGATAGGTACCGAAAATCGATACATTTTTTTCAGATGTTCCTTCTATTCTTATCGGGTAACACCCTGATTCAACAACGATTCGTTTAATATTTTCTCCTATAGCTTTCTCAAAGCTTGGCAAATCAACGGTCTTTTGTACTGCCTTTATAGATGTTGTAACCTTGTCTAGAACGCCTGTCGTCGTAACAATTGTAAGGCCAATTCCAACGGCACCAATGATTCCAACAAAAATAATACTTAAAAAATCATATTTTAACATCGGTTTTTCCTGCTTTGAGAAATACAGAGACAGAAGAATTTCAATACCAAGAACAATTAATAAGACTGGCCACCAGTTCACCATTACGGTTGCCGCATTCCAATGAAACAATTGAGTAAGAACGAGAAATACACCGAGAAATATAAGGGAAATTCCCATTGAAAATGTACCGACACGCCATGATTTCATTATTTACCATCTCCCTTGCGTTTATTCCCAATAAGAAGCTTTATACCTCCACCAATTAGAAGTATACAAACAAGCACTGTTTGGAAATATTGGCTAAACCAATATTGATAGTCGAAGTGTAAATATTGGTTTAGGACTGGTGATAATGCAGGCAATAATACATTTGATAGCAAATAATACATGCCTAGCAATAACAAACCTATTCCTACCCATTTCTGGTGATTATTTAAATATGAAATGATTGGTCTATCTTCCATCTCTTCTCGTCCATACTTTGATGCTCTCTGTAAACCATCAAAAAAGCTATAAAACCATATTATTGGAACGATAAATAAGAATATCCCTAATCGTAAAACATCCAAAATATAAATAGAAAATAAGAAGGCTGCCATTAATTGAATTCCTCGCTGTTGCATGCCTAAATATAAATGACCCGCACCTGGAATAATTGATAAAAAGGTAGCAATTGATCTGCTTTTCTTTCCATCTTCCCGTTTCATTTCAATTTCCTCTAGAATTGAGCGGTCAACCAGTTCCTCACCTTGTTGTTTTTTCGTTAGTTGCTGCATAACATCAAAGAAACCATAAACCCAAATAACTAGAAGAAACAGAAGGAATACGAGAAATTCAATTCTTCCAGTAAATGCTGTGATAAATAAAATCATTACACTTAAGCCTAGGAAGGAGACTAATATGGTTAATCCTCGGTTCATTAAGCCTAATTGAAAATGTCCAAGACCAGGTACAAACGATAAAATGATTGTATAGAAGCGTTCTGATTCTGGGTTAGACGCATTTTGATCCGTTTTATCTTTATTTGAATGATACACTTTTGATGCAATGATCGCTGTAACGATAAAGTTAATAATATAGAGAACAAATCCAATTAAACCAAGTACAAATGCAAAAAATTCATTATAAATTACCTTAACTAGATATAATCCAACCAGCGGAAAACCAAAAACTGTAAGTGTATAAAATAGACCGCCGATTTTCCCTAGATAAAGCAATCCTCCTCCAGGAAAAAAGGCTAATAGGAAGGCAACAATCGGATTTTTCTTACTCATTTTTTCTCCTCCTGTTCTGATTTCTTTTGTACTTCTTTATCGATAAACGAAACTTTATTTTTCATAAAGCCTTCAACAACTGATGGCTCATTCTTCTTATTCGCTTCAAAGTCACTTACGATATTCATAAGATGAGAAAACACACCCGTTGACATGAGAAAAAGAGTCATAGCTGCAGCTAAAACATAATGAAATGCGGGTTTATGATAAAACTTAGAGACAGGCATTTTCTTTTCAGTTACCTGCTGCTGATTAATTTTTATCATGACTGCATCTGTAAATGCCTCATCATGCTGCATAACCGGAAGCTGTTGCTCCTGTGCTTCAATCACTTCCATGTAGGTGGACAAGCATTGGCCACATTCGAATAAATGTGTGTCGTATTGCTCTCTCGTTTCTTCATCTAGCTGATTCTTCACATATAGAACCCAATCCTCATAACTTATATGCATCATCGAAAATCCTCCTCCTTCCAATGCTTCTTCATCCAAAGCCTTGCACGATACAGCTTAGTCTCAATCGTTTTTACTTGAACCTGTTGTTCCTCAGCCAGTTGCTGGTATGTTTTTTCTTTTATATAAAAGCCTTCAATCACTTCCTGATAATTTTCCGGAACCTCATCCAGCCGTTTTCTAATTAACTCTCTTTTTTCCTTTAGTAACACAGTTTCTTCCGTATTTATATTACCTTGATATACCTCTGGTTGAAATTCAACTATATTTTCCTCTTGCCTTCGTAGTTTCTTCCTTTTTATATCTATCGCATGATTAACCGCAATTCTTGTTATCCATGTTTTAAAACCTTGATTCTCATATTTGGGGAGAGAAGCATAGATTTTCAAAAACACTTCTTGAGCGGCATCCTCAGCATCCTGCTGATTCCGTAAAATAGCGTAAACCGTATGAAAAATGTGGAGTCGATACTTTTCGACTAACAGCCGAAATGCATGGTCATTTCCATTCTTCACCTTCTCAATAAGCATGGCATCCAAAACTTCTCTCCCCCCTTTCTAATAATCTCCTATTATAAACGAAAAATCGTACATTCCCCCCTACACATTTTTCATTAAATTTTTTTGGTCATAAAAAAAACTAGCCCTATTATTGAGGACTAGTCATTTAACGAATGTTCGATTGACTTGCTTTTGATTAATACGAATGAATAATAGCCAATATAATAGACAGCCAAAATGAAAAAGACAGCTAATGTCAATGGATCCCTTCCATATGCTTCCGGCCCTAATTGCGGTTGTGTTTTAGATAATGTGTATATCTCAAAAATCCGGTATAAGAATCTGCTTAAAAAGATAAACAAAATCAGTGATTCAATCCATATATGCGTTCGAAACATAATGGTCTCTTTTTGCCTTTCAAATTGGCTATGCCTCATAGCAAATATTAGAAGAGCACTACCTATAGCAGCACCAACTAAATCATATAAAAATGAAATCGGGTGCAGTGCACTTGTAAATAATAATAGAATAACTAAAAATGAAAATATTGTTATGCGTGTTATAAGCCTTCTTTTTTTTAATGGTTGAAACCCAATCGATCGCTTTACTCGACGATAGAGAATAAAGCCAATCACTAAAAATGAATATAAATACTGTGGATGGACGTGCAAGCAGGCACCTACTTTCTATTTTTTAAACAAAATAACTCCACGTTTTTCAAGAAATTGAATCGATTCATCTAATGAATGCTCATCAATTTGATAAACCTCCTGAACCGTCTGTCTCCATTTATTCATATCACGCATTTGAATTTCACGGATATTCCGATAGGTCATTACCTTTATTGACCCATCTCTCAAAAAATAGCATTCATGTCCGTTAAACCTCACTGCGGTAATTCTTCTCATCGTTGTATTTTGATCATCATCAATATACGATTGTTCAATATCTTTTTTAATATCATCTTCTGTTAATGGTGTCCATTCAATTTCCTTTTTCACAAATGACCTTCCATTTGATCGGCGATCGATTTCAAAGCGATCTTTTGTTTTTTGGATAAAGATAATTTCCTCACCAAACCCATGAAGGACATGTCTTCTTTTCGCTACTAGCTCAACAGGCTTCATAATCGGAGAGCCATAGCCCACATCAACATAAAATTGCCGCTCATCCAATGTTACCATAGTAGCTAGATGCCCAGGATTTACTCGAACTAAAGAACAGACGAACCCTAGTTCAGTTAGAAGCCTTGAAAAATTTATGTTCAAGGTATAGCAGGTTCCTCCCCACCCTTTTTCTAATAAGTTTTCTACAAAAACTTCTAGCGATGGAACAAAGCTCGATTTTTCCTGATAATAATGAAACTTACTAAATGTTTCATAAGGAATTCGAGATAGATGCTGTTGAATGAGCCTTTGTAAATAATTCACAGATGGCGCTTCTTTATCTATTTTTAAATACTTTAAGTAGCTTTCAATGATTTGTTCCAAGTCTATCACTCTTTCAATAAAGCTATTTCTAAAACAGCCGATCCTCTTAACAAAATGAAGAATACTTATATTCATTCTCGCAAAATGTAAGAAATCCTGCAAACAATTTTATAATGGGAATAATCTTGAAAACTACAAAATAAAAGAGCATTTTGCAAAATACCGACAAACTAGGCAAATGAGTAACACTCAATATTATACGTTTCTAATTTCAGTAAGTGCAATGCAATTGAAACATGGTTATATACACATTCGCTATCATAAAAATCACTTTTTGACAAACGATATTTATTATTTATATTTCGAAAATTTACTATATAATATAAAAAACACTGAAGGGGTGTTGTTATGGAACTTGAAAAAATCTACGCTGATCTGCCTATTTTAGAGACGGATCGTCTAATTCTAAGAAAGCTATCAATGGAAGACGCAGAGAATATCTATTCTTACGGCTCTAATGAAGAGGTTTCTAAATATGTGACTTGGGATACACACCGAACAGTAGCAGACACAAAGGAATATATTGAATATGTTCTAAGGCAATACGAAAATGGTCAAATAGCTCCTTGGGGAATTGAATACAAGCTAAATAAGCAATTGATTGGGACAATTGATTTTGTTTGGTGGAAACCACGACATAAAAGTGCTGAAATCGGCTATGTCCTCCATCAAGATTACTGGGGAAAAGGCATAACAACGGAAGCAGCACGTGCATTACTAGCATTTGGATTTAAAAATATGGAGTTAATTCGCATTCAAGCACGATGTCTTGTTGAAAACATTGGTTCCAGGTGTGTTATGGAGAAAATTGGCATGTCCTATGAAGGAACCCTTAGAAAAGAATTGTTTATTAAAGGAAAACATTGGGATATAAATATGTTTTCAATACTAAAAGAGGAATTTGAAGCCTTTAACCTTGTAAAAAAGAAACAGGTTAATCACAATTAAGCAGCTTGAATATTTCAAGCTGCTCTTGTTTATTTTATATGTAGTGTCAGAGCCTCTACTAAAAATGCCTCATCAATCCCTGTTTTTTGATGAATCACGTTTGCCCACTGTTCAACCGTTTCTTGTTTCGGGTCATGAAACAGTCCTTCACTCGTACTTAAAAAGCTAGTCCAATTATAAAATTCCCAATGGGCCATTTCATTTTTATATGGGATTCTATACTCCAGCAATGGTGGCTTTTCTAAATGATTTTGTGACAGTTCAGCTGCAGCTAGAAATTGATTCATTTCAATCGGATCAAGATGAAATTCCTGTGTACTGCATTTCCCATTAGGACGATGATAAAGAATTTTTACATGGTCCTCATCACTTGTCACTACTTGGATTTCAGCAGCTGTAAAAAATCCTGTCAACTTTTCATTTGAAAACTCTTCAGAATCAGAATCGATCAATATTGGATTTAACCAGAGATCACCTAAATCACATAAATAACGATTTCCATTTCCATTCACTGCAATTACAGCGACATGGGCGCTTGTTGTCCCAATATGATGACCTATCGGATAGGCTTTCACCCCATTTTTCGCAAATTCATCTAATAGCCAAAGCGCTAAATCAAAGCAGTTGCCCGAATTTCCAAATTGCGCACGATGCTCTTTCATTAATGAAACATCTCTTTGCTTCTTCCTTCCTGCTTGATGGAAATACCATGCTTTCGTAAGTGTTTCCATTGGGAAGTCATCAAACTTCCTCCAAACCGATAATATGTCTTCTGTTGCATGCATAATCAAATTCCTCCTTTTTATAAATACATTACATTCTTTATAAACGAGGAGAAATCCTTGTACAAAAAAAGCGATTTTAAAGAATCGCTTTTTTAATCTGGTCATCCTTTCGCTTTTCCTACTTCATTCATTAAATAATTTACAAACTCATCATCTTTTACAAGCCATGTCATTTCATTTCTTTTCAGGTATATTTCAGCCTCCTGAAAGCTAGAAAAGATTTCTTCTATTTTCACTTTATTTTTTTCAATAGCCCATTCATTTTCATTCACAGGATATAGCAGAAACAGCTCATCCCTTCGATTTTTATATAAAGAACCAAAGGTGGATTGCTTAATGTTAAAGCGATTTCTTTTTGCATCCTCCCGAAGGGGCTCTAAATGGAAGGTTTCCTCTACAAATAGCTTATAGGTTTCCTCTGTTAAGGAACAGCCTGATGCTTTTGCATGTCCTCCTCCACCAAAATGTCCAGCTACCTCTGAAACGTCGACATGATCATGAATGGTACGAAATCCTACACGTTTACCACCAATATTAAGAATAGCGATATAATCAAGATGTGGGTATTCCTTACCAAGCTCGTTTCCTAGCTCAGAATGGTAAGATTCAGCATAAACAATACCTGCAAAATAATCTCCGACCTTCTTTTGCACAATTTCATGACCTTTTCGACGAATATAGCGTTCAATCTTATTTTCTTCCATCTCCAGTAATTTCTTTTCAAATTCGTCAAAATAAAAATGCTCACTTGCTTTAAGACGCTCAATCATCTTTTCTTCAAATTCATCTATAGACACTAAGAAAAAAAGTGCATTAAGTCTTTGAGCCTCAAAGTTGTTATTTTTCTCCCACTCCCACGTATCATATTGTCTAACAAGCTCAACAAACTCACTTATAGAGTCAGTAGCCTCCATTAACTGATTTGTAACTAAATAATCGTATAGTAAAGAAGTAGCTGAAGTTAAATTTCCTTGCTTATCCTCAACAATTACCTGTCCCCACTCATAATCATTGAAATGTAGTGCTGACTTATGATGATCAAGCAAATGAACCTTTCCACCAGATTGATGAAATTCTTCTAACCGTTTTTCATTTTCTTCATTTACAGATAAATCGGTTATCAGTAAAAAGGTGTCTTTTTCCTCGTTCTCCAAAAACCATTCCACTTCTCGATTCAGTCCAGAAATCGAATTATAACGTACCTTTACTTGATTACCAAAAGCAATTTTTGCGAGAATGCCACAGCCAACTCCATCTAAATCATTATGCGATAATATTTTATACATGCTCTTCACCTCTGAACGTAGTATGGTTTCTAATGTTGAAAATTATTGATTGTCCTTAGAATTTTCACAAAAAAATACTTACCTTAAATCAAACCTTTATCCAAGATTAATTTTATCAAAGTCTTGGTATTAATGAAAAAATAGATTTTCTTATAAGATGAAATAGGTTTATTGAAGAAGAAATAATTAGTAAAATGAATAAAAATAAGTCATTTTCTCAATGGTAAGGAAGGGGTTTTAGGTATGAAAAAAAGGTTCTTATGTCATTTGATACTTTTATTAGTGATAGCAGGCTGTTCAGCTACACCTATGAATCCAACAGCGAAATCTATTCTTAAAGAAAACCCTCACGCAGATATTCTGAGATATAATAATTTAATTTATATTAACGCAACTAACATCGAATCGGTAAAAAAATCAAACTATACAAAAGGCGATAAAATTGGAGAAATAAAGAAAACGACGACATCCTCTATAAATTTCAAAAATTTTTATGCTACAAAATTAGCAACTGGAACTGAGATTTTCTCTACTGGTGATAAAGATAAAGATACTTACACTATAATTACAGAAGTAAATGGAAAACAAATACTGTATCGGGTGCTTTTAGAGGGATAGATGTATCATATTTTTTGGTAAAATGAACCATTGTGGGAGGACAGAAGTTATTTTAGTCTTATCGTTGAATTGTTAATTGTATAGCGGAATTCCTTCTCTCATTGGAGAATGACCATCTTTAAAGTAGAATTCCATTGATTACTGCTGATATCAACGTTTTATCGTTGATATGTTTGAAAATGTGGTCGATATATTATAAATTGCAGTCGATAAATGGATAATTTCTGTTGATAAAGTCGGTAAAACGGGGGATTTCCCTTGCTCATCGCAGATAAAAGGCATCTAGGGTTGATAAGGACATTATTTTTGTAACGACAGATGATATTCTAGTTTTATCGTTGATTTGTTAATTTTATAGCTGAATTCCTTCTCTCATTGGAGAATAACCATCTTTAAAGTTGAATTCCATTGATTACTGCTGATATCACCGTTTTATCGCTGATATGTTTGAAAATGTGGTCGATATATTATAAATTGCAGTCGATAAATGGATAATTTATGTTGATAAAGTCGGTAAAGCGGGGGATATCCCTTGCTCATTGCAGATAAAAGGCATTTAAGCTGATATAAACATTCTACTTCTAAACATCATAAAAAGACAGCTAGATCTAGCTGCCCTTTTCCTCACTAAGCCTTTGATAATGTATCTTTCAGACTTAAATACACTTCATTCCAAAGTTCTTTATTTTCTACAAATGCCTGAGTTATTTTTTTGAATACTGCTTTTTGTTCCTCTTCGAACCGTTCGTCTTCTTTAGGAGGCAATACAGAACGTAATTCCATTACGTAATCTTGAACCTTTGCTGCACGTGGTCCCCATTTTGCTTTTTCTTCGCCGTTTTTATCAATGAATATAAAAATCGGTATGGAACGAGCCGTGCCATTTGTTAAATATTGATCCATTAATTCAAGATTTTGATCACGTAGAATCATACGTACTCCGATATTTGCTGCTTCTGCTATTTTTAAAAGAATGGGTGTGTTCATCATCGCATCCCCGCACCAATCTTCAGTAATAACGATTGCACGTAGTTCTTTTTCTTTTACCTCATTAAAAAAAGCTTGATCTTCCTCTGAAACTTGAAAGCGATCATAAATCGATTGTAAGTTTTCTTTATGTACTTGCATGGAATCAATGAATTCTTTTGCAGGAATTCCCTTTTCGAACCATTCATTTAATGTTGTCACCTATATCACCCCTATTCATTATTGATATTAAAATATCATAAAAGTAAGTAGATTTCATTTTTTTAGTATTAAAATTTTTTTAACTGATTTTTTCCTTCTGAATGATATTTCGTCTTTTTACTTTTATATAGTGCTTCATACAAAAGTAACCGATTAATTGATCCGTTTCCCAATCGTATACAGGTAAAACTTTTTCAATCTCTTCTCCGGCTTTTCGTAAACAATATGCACACGTATTTTTCATGTCAAAATAGTTTTTACACATTTTTTAACACCTCTGCCTTCAAAAAGTGTATACCCATATTTTGCTCAAAAGAAACAAAGGGCAGAATCAAACGTTCTGCCCTTTACTATTTAACGTTTATTTAATTCTTGAACTAATAGCTTATTCACTAACGGAGGATTTGCTTGACCTTTTGTTGCTTTCATAATTTGTCCAACTAAATAGCCAACCGCTTTTGCCTTTCCATTTTTGAAATCATCAATGGATTGTTGGTTGGAAGCCAACATCTCATCAATGATTTTTAATAAGGCACCTTCATCGGAAATTTGGACAAGTCCTTTTTCTTTAACGATCGTTTCAGGATCTCCGCCCTTTTCAACTAGCTCTTTGAAAACGGTCTTCGCAATTTTTGAAGAGATCGTTCCCTTTTCAATTAGTTGAATCATTCCGGCAAGACCTTCAGGAGTTAGTGCAATTTCATGGAGTTCTTTTTGCTCTGCTTTTAAATAGGCAGAAAGCTCACCCATGATCCAGTTAGATGCTTGCTTCGCTTCTCCGCCAACAGCAACAGTAGCCTCAAAGAAATCTGCCATTTCCTTCGTCATCGTTAATACGTTTGCATCATATGCCGGCAATCCAAGCTCTTCAACATAACGTTTCTTCCGTGCATCAGGAAGCTCTGGAATTTCTGTACGCACTCTTTCCTTCCACTCTTCATCGATAAAAATGGAAACAAGATCAGGCTCAGGGAAATAGCGATAATCATCGGAGCCTTCCTTCACACGCATCAATAATGTTTTTCCTGTTGCCTCATCAAAACGACGTGTCTCTTGGTCAATCACGCCACCTGAAGAAACGACTTCAATTTGACGTTTTTCCTCATATTCCAGCCCTTTACGTACAAAGTTGAAGGAGTTGAGGTTTTTTAACTCTGTTTTCGTTCCGAATTCCTTCTGTCCAACAGGACGAATGGAAATATTTGCATCACATCGTAAGGAGCCTTCTTCCATTTTACAGTCGGAAACTCCAGTGTATTGAATAATCGCTTTTAATTTTTCCAAATAAGCATAAGCCTCATCAGGTGTACGAATATCTGGTTCAGAAACGATTTCAATTAAAGGTGTACCTTGACGGTTTAAGTCTACAAGGGAATAGCCATCGCCTGTATGCATTAGCTTTCCAGCATCCTCTTCTAAATGAAGACGTGTAATTCCAATTTTTTTCTTTTCACCATTGACCTCGATTTCAATCCAGCCATGCTCTCCGATTGGTTTATCAAATTGAGAGATTTGATAGGCCTTCGGATTATCTGGGTAAAAATAATTTTTTCGATCAAATTTTGTTTCAGGAGCAATTTGGCAATTCAATGCCATTGCTGCTTTCATGCCGAATTCAACTGCACGTTTATTTAAGACCGGCAATACACCTGGATATCCTAAATCAACTACGGTAGTATTCGTATTTGGCTCTGCACCAAAATGGGCAGGTGCCGATGAAAAGATTTTTGAATCTGTTTTTAACTCTACATGGACCTCAAGTCCAATGACCGTTTCATAGTTCACTTTTTTCACCCCTTACAGCTCTGGTTTTTCTTTATGATAATTCGTTGCTTGTTCAAATGCATGTGCCACACGATAAACAGTCACTTCATCAAAGTGTTTCCCGATTATTTGCAAACCAAGTGGTAAACCATTCGTGAATCCACATGGTACAGAAATACCTGGAACACCTGCAAGGTTCACAGGAATCGTTAATAAATCATTTGCATACATCGTCAATGGATCATCGATTTTTTCCCCAATTTTAAAGGCAGGTGTTGGTGTTGTTGGTCCAATGATCACATCATATTTTTCAAAGACATCTTCAAAATCCTTCTTAATTAATGTTCGAACCTGCTGTGCTTTTTTATAGTATGCATCATAATAGCCAGAGCTTAGCGCAAAGGTTCCGAGCATAATTCTACGCTTTACTTCTTCTCCAAAGCCCTCTGAACGAGTCTTTTTATACAAATCAATTAAATTCTCTGCGTTTGGCGTACGATAGCCGTAGCGTACCCCATCAAAACGAGCTAAGTTCGATGACGCTTCAGATGAAGACAAGAGGTAATAAGCTGCTGTTGCATATTTTGAATGTGGCAAGGAAACCTCTTCCCAAGTAGCTCCTAATCCTTCTAATACCTTTAAAGCATCTAGCACAGATTTTCGAACCTCTTCATTTACACCTTCACCAATATATTCTTTCGGAACAGCAATTCTCAAGCCTTTAATATCACCTGTTAAGCCTTCCACAAAATTTGGAACAGCCACATTAGCTGATGTAGAATCATGTGGATCAATACCTGAGATGGCTTGTAAAAGATAAGCGTTATCCTCAACATTTCTAGTGATTGGACCGATTTGATCAAGTGAGGAAGCGAAAGCCACAAGACCAAAACGAGAAACTCGACCATAGGTTGGTTTTAATCCTACTACACCACAAAATGCAGCCGGTTGTCGAATAGAGCCGCCTGTATCAGAGCCAAGTGAAAATGGGACCTCACCTGCTGCTACAGCTGCAGCCGAGCCACCTGATGAACCACCTGGAACTGTATTTAGATTCCAAGGATTATATGTCTTTTGGAAACCGGAGTTTTCGGTTGAAGACCCCATCGCAAATTCGTCCATATTTAGTTTTCCAATTGTGATTGTATGGGCGTTATGTAATTTTTCCATGACAGTCGCATTATAAATTGGGTCAAAATTTTCGAGGATTTTACTAGCACATGTTGTGCGAAGATCTTTTGTAACGATATTATCCTTTATTCCAATTGGCATCCCATAGAGAAGCTGCTTCGATTCATCTGAACCTAATGCTTCATCCAATTGCTTTGCCTTGGAACGTGCTTTTTCTTCATCTAATGTAAGAAAAGCTTGTACTTTACTATCTACTTGTTGTATTCGTTGATAGGCTTCTTCTACAAGCTCAGAAACCTTAACCTCTTTTTTATGTAAAAATTCATGTAGCTCAGAGATTTTATGATCAAATAAGGCCAACTCTAACCCTCCTATTCTATAATTGATGGCACTCGAATTTGTCCATCCTTGCTATCTGGGGCATTTTTCAACACTTCTGCTTGTGGCAGCCCTGGTTCAGCTTTGTCCTCACGAAGGACATTGCGAATATCTAATACATGTGATGTCGGTTCCACATTCGTTGTATCCACTTCATTTAATAATTCGGCGAAACCAATGATATTATCTAATTGCTTTGTAAATTTTTCCGTTTGCTCTTCAGTAAATTCTAATCTCGCTAAATTAGCAACATGATTTACTTGATTCTTTGAAATTCTAGACATTTCCTTCACCTCCGACACCCTTTTTCAGGTAGTTACAATATTATTGATAATAGCAGACTGCCCAGTATATAGGCAAGGGAACAAGCGTGATTGCCTGTCCCTTTATATTCATTCTTTTCCTTTAATAGGAATTAACGTCCCAATCGTAGCTACGATCGCACAGACAATAAATATAAATATGATGCCTTTCGAGGCAATGATGGAAAGTGTACCGAATACGATTAAGTCAAAAACTGAATCCAAAATAGATAATAATGAAATCGTCGTTGCTCTTACTTCTGATGGAATTCGATCATTGCTTAGCTGAGAATAAATCGGATACCGTACGGCACGGACAAATCTTAGTACAAAAAAAGCACCAATGATCATCCATAAAGCTTCACCGAAAATAGCCGATATGAGTAACCCGATGACAGCAAGCCATCCAGTCATATTCATTAATAAGACTCTTGAGAAGCGTTTCGTCATCCATCCTACAGAATGAGAAGAAAAATAACCAATTATAGCAGCAATTGCGTATAAAATTCCGATAAACATGACCGGAAGTCCTGCATGGATAAATAGTGGCTGATTAAAATAATCGTACACAGCTGCTGCTGGAATAAAAACTAAGGTTAAATTTAGAAACATCAGTAACAGCTGTGGCTGCTTTCGAATCACTTTAAGTCCTGCTGCCACCTGTGAAAAAGGATTTTCCTTAGATACTGTAAAATTGGCAGGATTTTTTACAAATAATAGAAGTATCCATTCAATGACATAAAAGAATAAACCTAATCCAATTAACAGTTGAAATTGACTTTCCTTCAAATCCTGTGCAAAATAAGCGCCAAAAAGAACAGCAACAATCATTGAAATGAACCCAGCTGATTGAATCTTACCCATAGCCTCGTCCATTCGGTCTTGTTCATTGCTCTCTTTTAAAGATTCATAGATTAATGCTTCATCAGCACCTGAAAAAAATGTAACAGAGAAACCGTTTAAAGCACTATACAAAAAGAATTGCCACGGCTCTTGGGCAAAAAACAATAGGCTGTAGCTACTCATTTTAATAAATGAACCTAATAAAAAGGAATACTTCGCACCATATCTATCAGCAAATACTCCAGCAGGAACCTCACCAAGCATAACGGCTCCGCTCCAACACATGAGCACAAGAAAAATATTTGCTTCCGATAGGCCTCTTTCCATATAAAAAAGCGTCATCACCGGCTGTAAAAAACTAATGGTCGAAAAAAACTCAACCCAAAATAAAATCGCAATATTATGCGATGCAATCGTATGCTTCTTCACTATAAATCTCCTACTCTCCGATTGATTATTCATTTTTAAACGGAAAAGAAGCAGGAGTGAAAATATTTATTATTCTACTCTACTGTCACTCCTCCTTCTTGAATCAATGGTGTTTTTTGAACATTTCGCATTATTCATTCCTCCTTATAAATATTAAAAAAATTATATCATATTTTAGAATTCTGCTTTTTATATTTTCGAATTAGTAAGACTTGGTGAAAAACTGTCTTTCGTTCGGCTCGTGGCTTCCCGATTCGGGAGTTATTTGTGCTTTTTCGGGCTTTGGCTTATCGCTCGGGCGTTCTCTCTATATTTTGAGGCGTTATCTTCTTTTTTCAGGGCGTTACTCGCTTTGTTTTGGGCATTCTCCCTCTTTTTTCGGGCGTAGCCTTTCATTCGGGCGTTCTCTCTACTTTTTAAGGCGTTATTTTCTTTTTTCAGGGCGTTACTCGCTTTGTTTCGGGCATTCTCCCTCTTTTTTCGGGCGTAGACTTTCATTCGGGCGTTGTCGCTACTTTTTAAGGCGTTATCTTCTTTTTTCAGGGCGTTACTTCCTTTATTTTGGGCATTGCTTCTCTTTTTTCGGGCGTAGACTTTCATTCGGGCGTTGTCGCTACTTTTTAAGGCGTTGCCTTCTTTTTTCAGGGCGTTACTCACTTTGTTTCAGGCATTAATTCTCTTTTTTTTGGCGTAGACTTTCATTCGGGTGTTGCCTCTATTTTTTGAGGCGTCCATCTTCTTTTTTCAAGGCGTTACTCGCTTTGTTTCGGGCATAGCATCCCGATTCGAGCATCTCGAATTATCTCCTTCTTTAAATCCAGATATTTAAAGGAAAAATAACCTCTCATACAAATGAGAGGCTATTTCTATTCATCTATTAATTTGTGCTCATAAATTGCTCTGCTTCTGTTGATCCTTTTAATGCAGTGGTTGAGGATGTTCCTCCGGTGATTATCATAGAGACTTCGTCAAAATATCCTGTTCCAACCTCGCGTTGATGCCTAGTCGCTGTATAGCCAAATTCCTCATTTGTAAATTCAGCCTGTTGAAGCTCAGTATAGGCAGCCATTCCTCTTTCTTTATAGCCTTTTGCTAATTCAAACATGCTGTTGTTTAATGCATGGAAGCCGGCAAGAGTGACAAATTGGAATTTATACCCCATTTTTCCCAACTCCTGCTGAAACTTAGCAATTGTTTTTTCATCTAGCTTCTTTTTCCAGTTAAAGGATGGGGAGCAGTTATAGGCTAATAGTTTACCTGGGAATTTTTCGTGAATAGCCTCTGCAAAACGTCTTGCTTCTTCTACATTTGGTTCTGAAGTTTCGCACCATACTAAATCGGCATATGGGGCATAGGCCAATCCGCGGGCTATTGCTTGATCTAATCCAGCTTTTGTACGATAAAACCCTTCTGGTGTTCGGTTTCCAACAATAAATGGAGCATCGTAAGGATCAATATCACTCGTAATTAAATCAGCTGCATTCGCATCTGTTCTTGCAATAATAATAGTTGGTACTCCCATGACATCAGCAGCTAGCCGTGCAGAGATTAAGTTTTTCACTGCTGTTTGTGTAGGCAATAACACCTTCCCACCTAAATGGCCGCATTTCTTTTCGGATGACAGCTGATCCTCAAAGTGAACAGCTGCTGCACCTGCTTCAATCATTGCTTTCATTAATTCAAACACATTCAGCTGACCACCGAAACCAGCCTCTGCATCGGCAACTATTGGCGCAAACCAATCGATGGAATCATCACCCTCCACATGATGAATTTGATCCGCACGCTGTAAAGCTTGATTTATCCGTTTCACAACATGTGGAACACTGTTAGCAGGATATAAGCTTTGATCTGGGTACATATGACCTGATAAATTAGCATCTGCCGCAACCTGCCAGCCGCTTAAATAAATCGCCTTTAATCCCGCTTTTACTTGCTGTACCGCTTGATTGCCGGTTAATGCTCCAAGTGCATGAACGTAGTCTTCCTCATGAAGCAGTGCCCATAGCTTCTCTGCACCACGACGCGCTAATGTATGCTCAATTTCAATTGAACCTCGAAGCTTTAATGCATCTTCTGCAGAATATGTTCTTTGGATTCCTTGCCATCTTTCATCAAGCTCCCATGCTTCTTGTAATTTCATCACTTTTTCATTTGTCATCTCATTTTCCTCCTCAACTTTTTTTATTCAAATCTTTGAATCTAGTATTTTATTTTATAAAAGCTCATACCCTGGAATCGTTAGAAAATCAGTAAATTCATCTGATGTTATTAGCAGATCAAATAACTGTACTGCTTCATCTAGACGATCGGTTGCTTCACCATAATCTCTTTTTATTTTTTCAATTTCATCTTCCTTAAGCTGTTCATATAATTCGTAGGATACTTTTCGACCATCTTCTAATCTGCCTTTCGGATGACGAATCCATTGCCATAGCTGTGCACGAGAAATTTCTGCAGTAGCTGCGTCCTCCATTAAATGATCAATCGGAGCAGCACCTCTTCCGTTTAGCCATGATTGAATATAAAGAATACCAACATGAATATTTTGGCGGACTCCCATTTCCGTAATAATGCCTTTAGGAACCTCTAATAAGTCAGCCTCTGTTATCGTAATTCCTTGTTGCTTGCTGGTATGAATTTGATTGGGTGTGGGCATTTCACGATCAAATACTTCTAAAGCTACTGGAACTAGACCTGGATGGGCCACCCATGTACCATCGTGACCGTCACTTGCCTCCCTCTCTTTATCCAGCCTTACCTTTGCAAAAGCTGCTTCATTTTTTTCCGGATTATTTTTGACCGGTATTTGCGCAGCCATTCCCCCTATAGCTGGGGCTTTTCTTCGATGACACGTCTGAATGGTTAACAAGGAATAAGAGCGCATAAAAGGGACAGACATTGTGACAGCCGATCGGTCAGGCAGAAGCACATCTTCCTTGTTTTTCAGTTTTTTCAAATAGCTGAAAATATAGTCCCACCTACCACAATTCAATCCGGCTGAGTGCTCCTTCAGCTCATATAAAATTTCATCCATTTCAAAAGCAGCCATAATTGTTTCAATCAAGACGGTCGCTTTAATTGTTCCTCTTGGAATGCCGATATACTTTTGCGAGAACAAGAAGATATCATTCCATAGCCTGGCCTCAAGATGACTTTCCAGCTTTGGCAGATAAAAGTATGGACCTGTTTCATTCTGTACTAATCGTAAGGCATTATGAAAAAAATAAAGTCCAAAATCAAAAAGGCTTCCAGATATCGGTTGCCCATCTACGACAACATGCTTTTCTTCTAAATGTAAGCCGCGAGGTCTCACTATTAATACTGCCGGCTTCTCCTTCAAAACATATTGTTTTCCATCTGGTCCTGTGTATGAAATGGTTCGACTCACTGCATCCCTCAGATTGATTTGCCCTTCCACCATGTTTTTCCAAGTAGGTGAAGTCGCATCCTCAAAGCATGCCATAAACACTTTTGCGCCAGAATTTAATGCGTTAATAATCATTTTTCGATCAACTGGACCAGTTATTTCCACCCTTCGATCCTGTAAGTCATTAGGCAATGGTGCAATTGTCCAGTCACTCATTCGAATAGGCTTTGTTTCTGGTAAAAAACAAGGCCATTTTCCTTGATCCAGTTCCTTCTGTCTACTATTCCTCTTTGCTAAAAGTTCCTTTCTTCTCGGTCCAAAATGTCTTTCTAGCTGTTCAATAAACTGTAATGCTTTCGGAGTTAATATTTCCTCATAACCAGGTTTCATTGAACCTCTCACTTCAATCCCAGCTGTTTGAATGCCCAAATCATATTCCTCCTATATCATATTGTTATAAAACAGATTAACATTAATAAATGTATTATATAACAGATTAACAAAAGCGCAACATGTTTCTAGAAAAAATATTCAGAAAAATTTCTACAAAATTCGATAAGAATTTTATAAATTTATGAACCTACTTTTAAAAAGAACAAATACGCAAGTACCTTGATCAGCCCGTTCTTTCACCAAGGAAGTCCGGGTTTTTACTTCATTGGGAAAGTCCAAATGCAGACTTTCCTTGATGAAAGGTTATTTGACCTCGAGGGGCTAGATGCTGG
Organism: Heyndrickxia sporothermodurans; assembly: GCA_018333075.1. GTDB lineage: Bacteria > Bacillota > Bacilli > Bacillales > Bacillaceae_C > Heyndrickxia > Heyndrickxia sporothermodurans_A. Next base: position 60,810 of record BORH01000019.1, read on the forward strand.
AGCTGGACGTAGACTTCCCACCTATGTAAGTAATCCACAAGTGAATATTTAATAATTTCCTATAAAACAAAAAACAGACGGAATAATCCGCCTGCCTTGCTGAATTGTATTTTATTGATAAATATGAACAAACGGTTCCTTTTCACCCTGATTTCGAACAATAATTGCCTTTGGTCCATCTACAGAGGTAACCGTTATTTCTAAAGAAATGTAATCCGGAAACGTATCAATGACTAGTCCTGTAATATATTGAGTGAATCCAATCACTTCTGCTTCCCCATAGAATTGAATAGGAATCTCAATACTTAACTGGCTAAGCTGTTTATCTTTATATAATCCACGGCCAATGACACCATTATAATTTGGAAAATACTTTTCTACATCCTGTTTAAATTTATCAAACGTATTGGCATCTTCCCGATAAGCATTCGTTGTTTTTCCATCAGGAAATAGATAGTATTTCTCATTAATCTTTTTCCAGCCATCAATTGATGAGCTACCCTCACCCACCTCTGTGTAGGCTACAAAATTACCAGGTACAACAGAATCTTTTGATTTCTGCTCGAAAAGGGCAATGGTAATGGGCACGTTTTTTAACCCACTCATATTGCGAAGGCGATGGAGCACCTCTTGAGCGATCTTTTTCCCCTCACTTAATGTATCAGGAATATCTTCCTGATATACAGCACCATACTGTTCTTTTTGGTAATAATGAATCGTATTTAAGGCAAGCCCTATAACAACTCCACCTAGCTTTGCCGATCCTTTTTTTGTCTTTACTAAATAGTCATGTTCAAGAATATGGGCTAAATAAATGGGACTCTTTTTATTTTGCTCATCAATTGAACCCTTTCCGCTCATTTCAGGATTCAATCCAAGGTTTTCATTAGCTGATAGTTTCTTTTCCTTTAATTGACTCTTCGTATATTTCCGATTGAGCCACGCATCAACTGTCTCTTTATCTAAATATTGACCTTCTTGAAATAAATACGTGTCTGGAGAAAAGGATTTTTGCGCAACACGCATTAAGCCTGTTTCAAATTCTTGAATGTCATATCGTGTATTTAAATTATTTACAATCCTTCCTCTTGCTTTGCTTGGTTCAAAAGGGATGATCGTACGATAATATTGATCAGACACCTGATAATTAGGGACAATCGCTGATGATTCTTTATCATTTTTATCTTGAACGATTTTATCTTCTGTTTCAAATTTCGGTGCGCAGCCTGATACCAACAATATGACAGCAGCGAACACCGGCAACCACTTTTTCATGCTAATTTGCCACCTTTATCCCGTCCATTTTTTTATTCTGGCTGGACGCTTTATACTAATCATTTTAATAGACTTTATTAGTAATGATAAAGTTTCACAAATGATCAGCTTTTCGTATTATTTATTGATTTTCGCATCCATTTTATTTCTAAAGTAATGTTAAAACATGCTCTTTTCTCTCAGTAAAAAAATTTCGATTCAAATTGAACGAGCATTTCAACTGTAAAAATCTTAATTAGATTTTTACTCGGTATATCATAACAAAATTTATGAAAAGAGCCTAGCGATTAAATTCTTCCAGCATTTTTTCTTCATCCCAAACTTCAATTCCAAGTTCATTGGCTTTTGCTAATTTTGATCCAGCATCTGCGCCTGCAATGACTAAATCTGTCTTTTTACTAACACTTCCGGTCACATTTGCACCTAATGCTTCAAGCTTTTCTTTCGCTTCATTTCGATTTAGCTGTTCAAGCTTTCCAGTCAATACGACGGTTTTTCCAGCTAATACAGACGTCATAGATTCTGCTTGAACCGGCATTGGACCATTATAGGACATATTTAATCCTGCTTGTTTTAATTCATCGATTAATTGACGAGCTTCTTCATTTTCAAAATAAGCCACAATGGAGTCTGCCATTTTTTCTCCAATGTCTTGGATCGAAGTCAGTTCATCTCTTGTAGCAGAGATAAGTACATCCATATTTCCGAACTGTTGTGCTAATGTTTTTGCTGCCTTCGCACCAACATGGCGGATGCCAAGCCCGAACAGTAGCTTTTCTAATGAATTAGACTTAGATTGCTGAATGGCCGCTAACAGATTGTTAACTGATTTTTCGCCCATTCTTTCTAATTCTAACAGCTGATCCTTCTGCAAATGATAAATATCTGCGACATCATGAATAAGCTGATGAGAAAATAATTGGCTAATGACTTTTTCACCCAATCCATCAATATTCATCGCATTTCTTGAAACAAAGTGTATCAAGCCTTCACGAATTTGTGCCGGACATTTCGGATTGATGCATCTTAATGCCACTTCACCTTCTAGACGAACAAGATCACTGTTACATTCTGGACAATGACTTGGCATTAAAAATTCTTGCTCTTCACCTGTTCTTCTTTCAACTAAAACATTCACGACTTCAGGAATGATATCACCTGCTTTTTTAATGACAACATAATCTCCAAGCTTGATATCCTTTTCACGAATAAGATCTTCATTGTGTAAAGATGCCCTTTGAACTTTTGTACCGGCTACTCGAACCGGCTCAAGAATAGCAGTCGGTGTAATCACACCCGTTCTTCCTACGCTTAGTTCAATATCGAGAAGCTTAGTCACCACTTCCTCGGCAGGAAATTTATAAGCAATTGCCCATCTTGGACTTTTCGCAGTAAATCCGAGCTCTTTCTGCTGATCTAGTGAGTTGACCTTAATAACAATTCCGTCTATTTCATAAGGCAGATTTGGTCGCTTCTCCACCCATTTTTGTACATATTGAAGGACTTCATCTATATTTGCGCATTTTTCTCTTTCCTTGTTCACCTTAAAGCCAAGGTTCTCCAATAAATCTAATCCATCACTATGTGTGCTAACGCCTGTTTCACTAAAATCACCAATCGCATACAGGAATGTGTCTAAATTTCTAGACGCAGCAATTCGAGAATCAAGCTGTCGTAAAGATCCTGCCGCCGCATTTCTTGGATTAGCAAAAGGTTCTTCACCATTTTCTTCCTTCGTTAAATTCAACTTTTCAAATGATTTCTTAGGCATATATGCTTCGCCACGTACTTCAATGGAAAATTCCTGTTTCAGTCGAAGTGGAATAGAACGAATCGTTTTCAGATTCGTTGTAATATCCTCTCCAATGGTACCGTCTCCCCTAGTTGCGCCCTGAATAAACAGCCCATTTTCATAACGTAACGAAATCGCTAAACCATCAATTTTCAATTCACAAACATATTCCACCTCTTCACCAACCGCTTGCTTTACACGACGGTCAAAATCACGAAGATCTGCTTCATTAAATGCATTTCCTAAGCTTAGCATAGGAATCCGGTGCTCCACCTTTTCAAATGCAGAGAGCACCTCTCCTCCAACTCGTTGAGTAGGTGAATCTGTTGTAATCAAATCATGGAATTGCTCTTCTATTTGGGTTAGCTCTCTCATAAGTTGATCATATTCTGCATCAGGGACTGATGGTCGATCAAGAACATGATATTCATAGTTGTATTGATTTAGGAGATTACGAAGTTCTTCTACACGCTTTTCAGCAGTCATTCTTTCCATAACAACACCCTTCCGAATTTAAGGTGAGACGTAAGATTAGAAGAAATCGACGATATTAGCCGATTTCTTCATCTATTTCTTTTCGCTCTTACTTATATTTTTTAAACTACTTTTGTTATTGGTGCAAATTCCGCTAATAGACGCTTAATTCCAATTGGACTTGGAAATGCAATATCTAATTCCATTCCTTTTCCGTCCCCTTTTACACTAACAACTGTTCCGACTCCCCATTTTTTGTGTTCTGCTTTATCTCCGACCTTCCAACCAACTTGATTTCCGCCTGTACTAGCTGGAACTGGTCTTGTAACAGGTCTTTTCATTGCTTGTTGTCGGGTAGAACCAAATGGTTTATTGATTTGTTTTACTTCCTTATGAACAGCCTCTAATAAGTCCTCTGGAATTTCACTAATAAATCGAGAAACAGGATTCATATTCGTACGGCCAAATAATGTACGCATACCCGCATTTGTTAAATATAGCTCTTCCTCTGCTCTCGTAATCCCTACATAAGCAAGACGTCGTTCTTCCTCCATTTCAGCCTCTTCCATTAATGAACGACTATGTGGGAAAACCCCTTCTTCAAGACCCATTAAGAAGACGACTGGAAACTCTAATCCCTTAGCCGAGTGCAAGGTCATTAAGACACATGTTTCATTCTTCGTTTCCTCTTCATCTAATCGATCAATATCAGCCACTAAAGCAAGATCCGTTAAAAAGGCAACTAAGCTTTTATCATCATTTGCTTCCTCAAAATTTTTCGTCACTGATAGAAATTCATCAATATTCTCAAGTCTGCTTTGAGATTCAATCGTTTTTTCCGCCTTCAGCATTTCTCGATATCCAGATTTTTCAAGAACTTCCTCGACTAATTCTGTGACAGAAAGGTATTCCTGCATTCCAGTATAGCCTTTAATCAGTTCATAAAATTCATTTGCTGCATTAGCTATCTTCGCACTAACCCCAACAAAGTCGATTTCTTTTAAGGCATCCATGATAGATATATCATGCTCAGCCGCATATCTAGCGATTTTATCAAACGATGTAGCACCAATCCCACGTTTAGGTACATTAATGACTCGCTGTAAGCTAATATCATCATCTGGATTCGCAATTAAACGTAAATATGCCAGGATATCCTTAATTTCTTTTCGATCATAGAACTTAATTCCGCCGACAATGCTATATTCAATATTAGATTTTAATAATACTTCCTCCATCACACGAGACTGGGCATTTGTTCGATAAAGAATCGCAATATCCGATAGTTTGCGTCCGCCATTACCCGTCATTTCTTTAATCTTTCCTGCCACATATTGTGCTTCCGACTGCTCACTGTCCGCACGGTAATATACAATTTTTGTGCCTTCTTGGTTTTCCGTCCATAAATTTTTCGGTTTACGATTGGCATTATTTTTTATTACTTCATTTGCAGCATGAAGAATTCTTTTCGTTGAACGATAATTTTGCTCAAGCAAAATGACCTTTGCACGAGGATAATCCTTTTCAAAGGATAAAATATTGGAAATATCCGCTCCACGCCATGCATAAATCGATTGATCGGAATCACCGACGACGCAAAGGTTTTGAAAGCGGGATGCTAGCATTTTTACAAGCATATATTGAGCTCTGTTTGTATCCTGGTACTCATCCACATGAATATATTGAAATTTTCTTTGATAATATTCTAATACTTCAGGAACTCGATTAAATAATTGAATAGTCGTCATGATTAAATCATCGAAATCAAGTGCTTGATTTTTTCGAAGACGCTTTTGGTATTCCTCATATACATCACTAACTACTTGTTCATAATATCCTCCGATAAGCTTTGAATACTCTTCAGGATCCACTAACTCATTTTTTGCACTGCTTATCGTTCCAAGAATGGATCTAGGGTCAAATTTCTTTGGATCAATATTTTTGTCCTTCAAAATTCCTTTAATAACCGACTGCTGATCTGTCGGATCTAAAATAGTAAAATTACGATTAAAGCCAATTCGATCAATATCACGTCTTAAAATTCGTACACACATCGAGTGAAAGGTAGAAATCCATACTTCCTCAGCAGCACCACCCATGATGCCTCCGATCCTTTCTCTCATTTCCTTTGCGGCTTTGTTTGTAAAGGTAATCGCTAAAATATTATATGGATTAACCCCTTTTTCCACCATTAAATAGGCAACACGATGGGTAAGCACACGGGTTTTTCCACTTCCAGCTCCAGCCATTAACAACAAGGGCCCGTCAGTTGTTTTTACTGCTTCCTGTTGCTCTGGATTTAATCCATTTAAAAGCCGATCCGTTAAAAATTGCATTTTCTACACCACCATCCAAGAACATTTGTTCTTATTATATAAATAATCATTTTTTGTGTCCAATCTATTCATTAACAGCTTTAACCGTTTTTAAAGCTTCATCAAAATTTTCGTAAAGAGCATTGCCGACGACAATTACATCTGCATATTGCCCCATTTCCTTCGCTTGCTTGACGGTAGAAATTCCTCCACCATAAAATAACTTCGTTTCATCCAAGTGACTTTTCGCAGCTTTCACTAGCTCAACGTCACCATATTTTCCGCTATACTCCAAATAAAAAATTGGCATTTTAAACAGATTCTCCGCCATCATCGCATAGGCAATAACATCTTCTTCATCAATAGCTGTATTTGCTCCGGTTAGCTTTGCAGCTTTACAATCTTCATTTAAAATACAGTAGCCCTCAACAAGTATTTCATTCCAATTCATTAAGACTCCATATTCTTTAACCGCTTCATGATGAATACCATTTATCCACTTCACATCCGTACTATTAAGTACGGTTGGTATAAAATATAAATCAAAACCAGGTGTAATAGACTCCATGTTCGAAACCTCTAGCACACATGGCACAGTATATCTTCTTATTCGAGACATTAAATTAAGAACATTATCTAATGTAACTCCGTCTGATCCACCAATAATGATGGCACTTGTACCGGATTCACATACCTTTTCCAAATCTGAATCTGAAATTTCCTTATTAGGATCTAATTTAAAGGCGTGGCGCCAATCGCGAACGTCATACATTCGTATAAAATCCTCCATTCTATATTCCTACATCATTATAGCATTTGAAAGAACAAGCGAAAAAGAGTTTCCATTTTTATTAGTAGGAAATAATTTGAAATATGCAATGAACACAAGAATTTTTAATAGATGCTAGTTCAAAAGAACCGTTTTTCTACATATAGATGAATAAAATTGTATAAATATTAGTTCAAATTAGGAAAATTTGAAAATTTATTGGTGATTTATCACATTAATTTCATGTTATTTTCCCAAGTTATATGTCCTACAAAGTGTGATATTATTAGGATAAGAACTTTTCCACCAAGCAATAAAATTTGTTAGGAGGATGAAAAAATGATAAAAGAAAAAAAACCAGCAAAAATTACAAAACGAGAAATTGACACACTGATATTCAAAATTGATCGGTTACTGGGTGAAAAAAAGACAACCGAATTGCAAAAAGCATAAATAAATTTAGGCTTTTGACGTAGTTCAAAAGCCTATTCTTCCATTCTTTTGTTGAATATGTCATATTTTTAGTATATTCTTAATATATTGTATAATAAAGGCATTGCATTATTTCATTCCTACTAGATAAATAGTAATACCACAAGAAAAATTTTCTTATTATTAACACTTCACGCAATATTTAATATATAATAAGAGAAATATGTAGGTTCAGGTGATTACTATGAATATCGGTGCCATCATAAAGTTAAATAGAATCAATCAAAATTTAACACAGGAAGAACTCGCCGACGGAATTATATCTATATCATATTTATCGAAAATTGAAAATGGTAAAATTGAACCTAATGAAGAAGTCATAAAACTACTATGTCTCAAGCTAGGTATTCAAATTAACAATCAGCTAGATGACGGAATAAAAGAAAAATGTCAAGAATGGTTTCACCTTCTCCTTACCTCATCTAATACAGATGAAATCAAAACTAAATTTACAGAAATTAAAGAGTTAGAAAAAACCATTCATGACTCAGAATTACAGCTTTTGATTAAGATTCATATGATTAGATACTATTTAAAAATTGGTGAAACAAGTGAAGCTTTTAAACAAATTAATCATTTAAAGGATGTAAGCGGTACATTTAATAATTTGCAAAAGTATTATTGGTTAAAATTTAATGGGAATTATTATTCTATTATTGAGGAAGAAAACGATGCTCTGCAAAAATATACACTTGCAGAAGATTCCGTCCCTAATCTCGATCTCCCAGACGACGAAATAGCAGACATACAATATTCACTAGCAGTTACATACAGTAAACATCGATTAACTTCCGAAGCTCAAAGCTATGCTAACAAAGCTTTGGATTATTATAGGCAAGTTTATAATTTTTCTAGATGTGCTGAGTGCCATATTATACTTGGAATCTGTTATAGAAGAATTAATAATCATCAAAAGGCTGAAAAAAATTATAAACTGGCTAAGCAATTAGCAGAAAGTACCGATAATAAAAGATTAGTACATCTAACACACTTAAATATGGGGTACTTATATTTTACTAAGGGCGATAATGACCAAGCGATTAAACATTTAGATTTCATAATAAATGAACCCGATGTTCCATTAATCGATCGACTTGCAGCTCTCACTTCTATTATTGGTGAATCGTACATTAATAATGATCTAGAAGAAGCAACAAAAAGGATACACCAAGGACTAAGTTTAATTAACTCTAAAAATAAAAATAAGTACTTATCGTTTTACTACGAAATTCTTAGCCATTTATATTTAATAGAACAAGAACATGAAAAATTTGAAAATCTTATGATTAATGAATTCATTCCTTATTTAAAGGTGCAAAAAAATTATGCTAAATTAGCAGGTTTTGCCGAAATGCTAGGAAACCATTTTGAAAAAATGCATAAATACAAGAATGCAGCTACGTACTATAAACTTGTAAACGATTCATATAAACAAATTGTCCAGATCTAGGAGGTGTATTATGAAAAAAATAGTTTTAACACTATTAGCTGGGGTATTTCTGTTTGGTGGCATTATAATTTCTGAAAATCTTTCTATTAATACAAATGATAAAAATATTGCAGCTGGAGGAGGAGAAAGAGAACCTAGTATTCTCTCTAGTAAAATTATGGTTTAATTTAGAAAAAAGAAGTAAACTCCATTACTTCTTTTTTTCTTTGTCTTCATTTCTACCTAATTACCAATATTATCAATAATTATGTTAACTAAAAACAAAAAATAGCATGCCCCCATGCTATTTTCCAAATATTATTATTCTCCTGTTTCCTGCTTCTTTTCCTTAATGCGCTCTAATACCATTTCATAAGAATCGTTTCCGTAATTTAAGCATCGTTTTACTCTTGAGATGGTTGCGGTGCTGGCACCTGTTTCTGATTCAATGACATGATAGGTTTTCTTTTCACGCAGCATTCTGGCTACTTCTAAGCGTTGTGCTAAGGATTGAATTTCGTTGATTGTGCATAGGTCATCAAAAAATCGATAGCACTCTTCTAAGTTTTGTAACGAGAGCACAGATTCAAATAATTGATCTAATGCTTTTCCACGTAATTTTTCAATTTGCATACTTTTATCTCCTCTATTTAGAATTATTTAGAAATAGTAACATCCTTTAGACTTGGAACGATATTGATCCATGTTTTTCCCGGAACCAGTTTAGAAGGAATTCCATTTTCATACGGAACGATTTTTCCGTTTGCATTACGCCACTCTACTTCCTTGAACGTTCCTTTTTGAATTAAATACGCTTTTCCCCCAGATATTAAATCAATACCTCGACGGCCGTAACTATCAATAATTTTATGCTTCATTTCAACTATAAATAAATTATCAATTAATACAGGCTTTTTTGATTCTAAATCGATTGTTTGTTCATTGCCTGAATATCTTTCAAATTTTTGAAGTTTTTCATTATATTTATACTCCGCATTAAAGGAAGCATTATTTGAATAATGAATAAGAATATGATCTGCCTTCTGAGCAGAACCTTGATTATTGTCCTCATCTTGAGCAAAATTTAAAGTCTCAGGAGCAGGCTCCATTTTATATTTTTTTTGCTTCGCCCCTTTAAGAATATTTTCAAAGGAAATATACGAATTGTGAGGAGCTTGCCTGTCGCTAGATCGCTTAAATAAAGTTCCATCATACTGCATTCCATTAATATTATCGATATACTCATTTTTTAGCATTTTACGCGCCTCAGGACTGTAGCCATGGGCAATATATAAGCTGTCATACCCTTTTGCTAACTTGATAAAATAATCTCTAGCACTTCTGACAGGTCCAATTCTTTGCGGCTTTTTGCTTTGAAAAATAGCTAGGAAGCGTGTAATATCCCCTTCCGCTAATACCTCGTAAACAATATCCGCGTCCGTTAATCCTGATTGCGGGCGTGCCTTCGGATGGTTGTTAATCATTACTGAAACGGCCCGGTCATTAGATTCCTCTTTTGCTTCTAAACCTGTTAGTGGATAATAATATTTAGGCTGCTCTTTATCATTTCCCGAAACTTCCCCTCTTTCGGGAGCATCAGCCGAATCCTTTTTTTCTGGTTGCTTACTATGACTGCATGCAGATAATATGAATAATACCGATAGGGCCACTACAGCCATAGTAAATATTTTTTTGACCATAAACTACCTTCCATCCCCTTTGTAACCCTGAAATATTCGCTTTACTATTTTACCGCATTATTGTCGGAAAGAGTACTGTTTTATTCATTACATCATATATTCCCCTTTGCGTAATCCGAACATATGGTAAATGAGTTGCGGAGAAAAATAATAAAGAATAAATTGGATCATTATGAGGATAGCCCCTCTCACTAAGAAGCTGTTTCAGTTTCTTCTCCTCAACAATTAAATCATTCATATCCTTATCTGACATGAAACCTGATAACGTTAATGGAATCTCGTGAATAACCTCTTCATTTTCAGTCATTACGATTCCCCCGCCAAGCTCCTTCATTCGATTAAATGCACAAATCATATCATTTTTATTTTTCCCAATTAAAATAATATCACCAGTACTAGAAAATGAGGATGCAAAGCCCATTAATCGATTGGCAAACCCCTTGACCATCGTATTGATTCTCCATGTTCCATCTCGACCAATCATAATTAAAAAGCTTTCATCATGATCAGTTGTGAGCTCATCTGTAGAAACATCGAAACTTACAGAGTAAGGCTTAGTAATCACATCATTTATCATTTCAATTCCAAAAGGCATTGAAAACTGTAAATCATCATAGCTAAGATTCCAATCCAATTGCAATGGAGCAAAGCCATGCTCTTCCCAAGCGATGTCCTTATCTTCGATTATTTCCTTTCCGTCTCTCTTTAACCATTTTCCTTTAGAAAGGACGGCAACAGGTGTTGGATTATTTTCATCCTCAAGGAAATTGATGCTAGCAACACGTCCTGTCGCAATGAGACCATGAAGATGTTCAATATTATAATATTTGGCAACATTATATGATGCCATATGATAAGCATCAATAACAGGCACCCCACGCTCTAATGCCATACGAATCATCATATCTAATATTCCATTTTCATAAAACGCCGGAGTTGACCCATCCGTATTAAAAAACATCGACCCATATTGATCAATTCCTAATTCCTTCATATCATCCAAAAGCACAGGAAGGTCTGGACGAATGGAAGAATGACGAAGTGACACCATATACCCTTGCATTAAACGGTTGTACACTTCTTCTCCTGTCATTGCCTCATGATCACAATCCGCGCCAAATAACATCATTTTAGCTAATGTTTTCTCAGAAGCTCCTGGAAAATGTCCTTCAATTTTTTTCCTCATACGCTTTGCTTCTTGAATCCAGTGAAGGATTAAGTCGTCACCATCAAGAAGCTTTGGCCACCCAGTAAGTTCGCCACCTTGTAGAACCGCATCATGCTCAAGCCATGCTTTAACCTCTCCATGAGAAAAGGTGGTTTCCTCGTCCCTTAATTCGGTTTGAGAATCAAAGCGACTCCACCAATACATCGTAACTGGGGAATGTCTTAGCTCTCTTATGAAAGAAAACGCTTTCTTTTTTCCTAATTTCAAAGCAAGCACTAAGTTGTCATTAATGATTGTTGTCGTCCCCGTTTGTGATGCATATCTCGCAAATGATTGGGGATTATATAATTGAAATGGATGAACATGCGGTTCAATATATCCTGGAACTAATGTAAGGCCAGAGCAATCTATCACTTCACAACCCGTTGTATCTTCTGGAAGTTCTTCCCCAGTATATACAATCCGGTCTTCATATATCCAAATATGCCCCTTCATCCATTTTTGAAATATTGAATGTAAGTACCGTGCATTTTTCAAGAGTAATGTAGGGGATTTTTTACCGCTAATTACTGAAACATGTTCACGGATTTGTTTATTTTTCCATCTGTATCGTTGTTCTAACATGAACATTCCTCCCAAGGGAGATTCCTCTTTTTTTTAATCGTACCATATTCTATTGTTTAAAGCAGTAAAGTTTTGAAATAAATTGTAAATACTTTGTGAAGGAGTGGACAAACTTTGAAAATGAACTCAAATATTGGGATCATTAATGCTTTAATTCGAATTACTTGTGGTTTAACTTTTCTTACATGGGCAGCGGCCAAATATTCTAAAAAGCCTTGGTGTAATTCTTACTTAGTCGTAATTATGCTGAGTGCCATGAAGGTGGCAGAAGGAATTGTTCGTTATTGTCCCATTACTGATCTCATCAAAAATGGACAAAATCAAATGAATCAGTCCTTCCAAATGAATAAAAATCAACAAAATCAAATGGGACAAAATGAAAAGAAACAAGACGCTGGAAATTCAACTAAGAATAATGCAAATGAAATAGATATCATGAATGAAATAAAAAACTTCCAACAAAATTTGGACGATTAAGTCCCATTAATAATCTGGCACTGCATCTGTAGTGCTATTTTTTATTTGCTGGAAGTAAATGATTTACTTCCATTGCTACTCTTATACCTGATTCAATCGCTCCCTGAACCCAACCATGATTCGATGCTGTATGTTCTCCAGCAAAATGTACTCTTCCTTCTGGTTTTAGCATATAAGGAAATAATTCTGTTTCCTGCTCAGACTCGAAAAACGTGAACGCTCCACAGGAATAAGGATTTTCCGTCCAACTATAGGATATTCCAGTCTGAAATTGATGATACACTTGATTACCAAGAATTTCCTCCATATTTTTTAATGCATATTTCATTCGTTCATCATTAGAATATCCTTCCCATGTTAAAGCTTCATCTGCCCATGTGTAGCTTGCCAGTACAACCGCTGGACCGGGAGAACCGATTCCATTGCTCGGATAATAGGAAAATCGGATAGGGAGGTCTGTAATTGTTTTCCCACCATATAATCCTGCCTTTTCCCAAAACCGACTTTTGAACTGAAGTCCAATTTTTGTTGAGGCCATATAATTAAGTTCACGAATGGCTTTATGCTTATAATAAGAAAAAAAATGATACGGTTCAATTTTCACGAAGCGTAATAAAGAAAAGGGAATCGTAACGATTGCAAGGTCACCTGAAAAAGCTGTATGTTTGAATGTGTTTTGATCTTGTGAATAAATGGTTACGCCATTTCTATCCTGAACAATTTTCTCCACTCTTTGATTGAAAAAAATTTGATCTTTTAATTGCGGTAAAAATGCGCGTGGCAATAAATCATTTCCTCCTGTTATCTCATAATATTTCTTAGTTGACTGGAAGATAATTAATTCACGCAATGCTTCAAGAAATGACATTCCCATAAATGCTTCTAAATCAAGAAGTACGCCTATCATATCAACCGCTCCGGATGAAAATGACGTACCATACTTATAGTGGTAATGATTTAAGAAAGAACCTAGCGAATACTTATTAAATTCCTTTTGAACATAATACCAATTTTTCTTCGGATTAAGGTTAATAAAATCGATAATTGGCTGCACAGCTAAAAGTAATAGCTCTTCGGATGATTTGCCTTTTTCATTCATAGAAACTGGAAAGTTTAATGTACCTGGATTTCGCTCATACTCGTGTAGCCTTATTTTCCTTCCATTCACATAAATAATATCCATAGACGTTCGATTAATAAATTCATTAACCGGCAGTTTAAATTTCTTTATGTACTCTAAACTTAAATGATGGATATCAGGAATACGCATCGCACCTGCATCTAAATATAATCCTTTACTAAAGGGAGATCTTATCGTGTAAATTCGTCCCCCTACTCTATTATTCGCTTCAATAATTGAGATATGATGTCCGGCTGCCATTAGAAGAGATCCTGCAACTAATCCCGCCATACCAGCACCAACAATTATGATTTTTTTAGGTGTATGGGTTTTGCTAATTCCATTTTGAATCGCTTCTATCTGTTGATCAGGAGTAATTTTTGGTGGGATATAATGGGACATACTTTTTAACTCCTTTACCACGTTATATCACATCTTATTCAGCTGTACCTCGCGAATATGTTTTTATTTTCAATCGCGATAATCTGCGGTAATTTACACAAAAAAACAGACCTATTAACCAATAGATCTGTTCACCTAATATTTATTCGCTTATTTTCATTAGAGCTTTTGAACCTATATCACTTCGGTAGAAAAAGTCGCTAGACTGAAGCTTGTTCATTTCATTATAAACTTGATCGAACGCCTTCTGAAGGTCATCACCTTTAGCCGTTACGAGTAACACTCTTCCTCCATTAGATACTAAAGCATGTTCGTCTGTATACTCTGTTCCAGCGTGAAAAACTGATGATGAAGGCACTAGACGAGTTAAATCTGGTATTGGCAAGCCTTTTTGATAGGCATCTGGATAGCCTTTTGAAGCGAGTACAACCCCAATAACCGATTCATCTTTCCATGTTATTTGCGGATTTGTTCCTTCCATTAAATCAAGAATTACCTGAACAAGGTCAGAATCTAATCTCGATAATACAACCTGTGTTTCAGGATCACCAAATCTAGCATTAAATTCAATAACTTTTGGCCCGTTCTTCGTTAAGATTAAACCAGCATATAAAATGCCGCTAAAGCTTCTTCCCTCTTTGACTAGTGCACTTGCTGTTGGCAGGAGAATTTCTTTCACTGCACGTTCAACTTCAGCTTGAGGAATTTGCGGAACAGGGGAATAAGCACCCATTCCACCAGTATTTGGTCCTTGATCATCATCAAATGCACGTTTATGATCTTGAGCAATGACCATAGGGTAGACCTTTTCTCCATTAACAAAAGCCATAAGTGAGAATTCCTCACCTTGTAAAAATTCTTCAATAACCACTTTTGTTGATGCTTCGCCAAACTTTTGGTTTACCATCATTTCTTCTAAACCAGCTAAAGCCTCTTCCAGCGTTAAGGCAACGATTACCCCTTTTCCAGCAGCAAGTCCATCTGCCTTAATTACAACAGGTGCACCATGTTTCTCAATATATTTCTTCGCCTCTTCAAATTGCTCAAAGGTTTCATAAGATGCTGTTGGAATGTTGTAGTTTTTCATTAATTCCTTTGCAAAAGCTTTACTTCCTTCAATAATCGCTGCTGATTTTTTAGGACCAAACACATTTAAACCTGCTGCCTGAAATTCATCTACAATTCCCGCTGTTAATGGATCCTCAGGACCAACGATTGTTAAGTCAATTTGATTTTCCTTCGCAAAAGCAATTAATTTGGAAAAGTTCGTTTCTGAAATTGGAACAAGCACTGCATCCTCTTGAATACCGCCATTGCCTGGGGCGCAATAAACTGTTTCAACTAGTTTGCTTTCCTTCACCTTCTTACAAATGGCATGTTCCCTTCCGCCTCTGCCGATAACTAAAACCTTCATCCTCTCACCCCGTGATTTCAATTAAAAATGATTATTACTAGTAGTCTTTTTCTTAAAGGAAAAAGTTGCCTCGTAAACGATAGCTTATAAGGAATTCTAGCCATTTACGAAAGGCAACAGGTAAAATCAAATCAATCTATTTAGTGTTTAAAATGACGGACTCCGGTAAAGACCATCGCAATTCCGTACTCATCTGCTTTTTTAATAGAGTCTTCATCACGGATAGATCCTCCAGGTTGGATAATGGCTGTGATACCAGCCTTTGCAGCTGCTTCAACCGTATCATCCATTGGGAAATACGCATCTGATGCCATTATAGCTCCTTTTGCTTTTTCTCCTGCCTGCTTAATGGCAATATTCGCAGATCCGATACGGTTCATTTGTCCAGCACCTACGCCAAGTGTCATTTCATTATTCGTTACGACAATGGCATTAGATTTCACATGCTTAACAACCTTCCAGCCTAATTCAAGTGCTTTCCATTCTTCCTTTGTTGGCTCCCGTTTTGTAGGTACAGAAACGGTTGCGTCCTTCAATGTGTAATGATCCTGATCTTGTACCAATAATCCACCTTCAACAGAAGAGATGACTCTCTCTTTCTTATTTTCAAGATTAAACGGAACCGTTAATAATCGGATGTTTTTCTTCGCTGTTAAGATCGTAAGCGCTTCTTCTGTAAACTCTGGTGCAATGACAATTTCTAAAAAGATTTCATGTAATTTCTCTGCTGTTTCTTTATCTACTGCACGGTTAAATGCAATAATTCCACCAAATATCGATGTTGAATCCGCTGCATATGCTTTATCAAAAGCTTCTGAAGCATTTTTTCCAACACCTACTCCACAAGGATTCATATGCTTAACTGCAACAGCTACAGGCTCAGTAAAATCCTTTACGATTTGAAGAGCAGCATCTGCATCATGAATGTTATTGTAGGATAATTCCTTTCCGTGTAATTGCTTTGCATGTGCAATGGAGAAAGGAGAACCAATTGGATTCACATAAAAGCTTGCTTTTTGATGTGGATTTTCTCCGTAACGCAAAGATTGTTTTAACTCATAAGAGAAACTAATACGCTCTGGATTTTCTTCTTCTACAAGATTTGTCATATAATCAGCGATATACGCATCATACGAAGCTGTATGACGGAAAACCTTTGCAGCTAATCGTTTATTCGTTTCTTTAGAAACGGCACCATTCGCTCTTAACTCCGCTAATACTCCATCATAATCCTGTGCATCGACAACTACAGTGACATAATCATGATTTTTAGCCGCAGATCTTAGCATAGTAGGTCCGCCAATATCAATATTTTCAATCGCATCTTCTTCAGTTACATTTGGTTTAGCAATTGTTTGTTGAAATGGATAAAGATTTACACAAACAAGATCAATCGGTGTAATTCCTTGTTGATGTAATTGCTCAAGATGCTCAGGAATTCGCTTTGCTAATAATCCACCATGGATAAACGGATGAAGGGTCTTCACTCGACCTTCTAAAATTTCTGGAAATCCTGTTATATCGTCTACTCCAGTTACTACTAGACCTGCTTCCTCTAAAGCTTTTTTCGTCCCGCCAGTTGAAAGGATTTCCACTCCTAATTCAAGTAATCCTTTCGCAAATTCGATAATTCCCGTTTTGTCCGAGACACTGATTAAAGCTCGTTTCATGGTGTAACCTCCTCTTTTTTTACAAACAGCTGCTCAAATAATGATTGAATGGTCTCTGGATATAATTCGTGTTCAATTTCATGAATCTTCTCAGCTAATGTTTCTTCCGTATCGTCCTGATCAATTACTAATGCTTGTTGAGCAATAATAGGCCCCGTATCCATTCCTTCATCAACAAAATGTACCGTTACTCCAGTCACTTTCACTCCTGCTTGAAATGCCTGCCCGATGGCATTTTTTCCTGGAAATGAAGGAAGCAGTGATGGATGAATATTGATAATGCGATTGGAAAATTCCTTTAATAAGGTTGGACCAATTAATCTCATATATCCAGCTAGTATAAGAAACTCTACATCATATTTCCGCAGCTCAGACACGATCTCTTTTTCAAACTCTTCTTTTGACCCATATGTTTTCGGTTCAAACTGGAAAGTTGGTGTCTGCTCACTTTTTGCTCTATCCAGAACATATGCCTTTGGTTGATCACAAACAAGCAGCTCTACAGATGCTTTCAGCTTACCTGTTTTTATTGCATCAATGATTGCTTGATAATTACTTCCACTCCCCGATGCAAAGACAGCAATTTTTTTCATCCGATTATCTCCCTGTAACAAACTGAACGCCTTCTTGCTTTGTTACCTGACCAATTTTATATGCAGCTTCACCTTGTGCTTTAAAAAACTCGAGCGCTTTATCAGCAATATCAGCATCTACTGCAACAACAAATCCAATCCCCATATTGAAAGTGTTAAACATTTCTTTTTGAGCAATTTCTCCGTATTTTTCTAACGCTTTAAATATTGGTAAAATTGGCCAGGAACCTAATTCAATCTCAACACCTAAGCCTTCAGGGAGCATGCGTGGAATATTTTCGATAAATCCACCACCCGTAATATGTGCCATTCCTTTAATTTCAAATTGTCTTAACGCCTTTAATATCGACTTTACATAAATTTTAGTTGGTATTAATAATTCTTGACCAAGCTCTTTTTCAAGTTCTGGGAGACTTGTCTCCGTATGAAAGTCATAGTTTTCAAAAAAGATTTTTCGAACCAATGAATAGCCATTACTATGAATGCCACTAGATGCTAGACCAATCAGAACATTCCCTTCTTGAATGGTTTCACCTGTGATTAATTCATTTTTTTCACATGCACCAACTGAAAAGCCAGCTAAATCATATTCATCAACTTCATAGAGACCAGGCATTTCAGCTGTTTCTCCGCCAATTAAACCACAACCAGCTTGTTCGCAGCCATCAGCAATTCCTTTAACAATTGCTTCAATCTTTTCAGGAATCGATTTCCCACAAGCGATATAGTCAAGGAAATATAATGGTTCTGCTCCTTGAACGACGATGTCATTCACACACATAGCTACACAGTCGATCCCAATCGTATCATGCTGATCCATTTGAAATGCTAATTTTAGCTTAGTCCCAACACCGTCGGTACCCGAAACAAGTACAGGTTCCTTAAGATTTAAAGCCGATAAATCAAATACACCACCAAAGCTTCCGAGCTGTCCAAGAACACCTAATCGGTTAGTACGAGCAGTGTGCTTTTTAATTCTTTCAACCGCTTCATAGCCAGCTTCTATATCTACACCTGCATCACGATACGTATTTGCCATTCTTTACTTAGCCTCCTAGCGTACAAGTTCTTTTTCATGAGGTAAAACAGTATCTGGATAGATTTCAGTAGGATAATTTCCAGTAAAGCATGCCAAACATTGTCCACATTGATTGCCTTCATCAGGTCGACCAATTGCTTTCAACATTCCTTCCACACTTAAAAAGGTTAAAGAATCCGCACCGATCATTTCGCGTATTTCTTCTACACTATGCTTCGATGCAATGAGCTCCTCATGTGTCGATGTATCAATTCCGTAGAAGCATGGATTCTTCATTGGTGGTGAACTGATGCAAACATGAACCTCTGTGGCACCTGCTTCTCTTAGCATCGTAACAATTCTTCTGCTAGTTGTTCCCCTAACAATGGAATCGTCTACCATCACAACACGTTTCCCTTCAACGACTCTGCGAACTGGTGCAAGCTTCATTTTCACACCCTGTTCCCTTAATTCCTGAGAAGGTTGAATAAATGTACGTCCAACATAGCGATTTTTAATTAATCCCATTTCATATGGAATTCCAGCTAATTCCGCATATCCAATAGCAGCTGAAATACTTGAATCTGGAACACCTGTAACAACATCTGCCTCAATTTGTGCTTCAATTGCTAATTGTTTTCCCATACTTTTTCTTGCAGTATGGACATTAATTCCATGAATATTGCTATCTGGACGAGAAAAATAGACATATTCCATTGTACAAATTGCACTAGATGTAGAATACGTAAAAGGTTCAGAATGAAGACCGCTATCATTGATGACAATCAATTCTCCTGGCATTACATCACGCACAAATTCAGCTCCAATAATATCAAATGCACAAGTTTCCGAAGCAACACAATATGCGTCCCCTAGCTGACCAATGGAAAGCGGGCGTAAGCCATTAGGATCAAGCGCAACCATCAATTCCGTTTCTGTCATAAGCAAGAACGCATAAGCCCCTTTTAACATCGTAAGCGCATTTTTTAATTGGTCCTTTAGTGATTGGAAGCCGCTACGTTTAATTAGATGTGCTAATACTTCTGTATCTGAGCTTGTTTGAAAAATACTGCCTTGGGCTTCTAATTGATGCTTCAATGCATTGGCATTTACAATGTTTCCGTTATGTGCAAGAGCTAAGCTGCCGTTTTGGGAGTGAAAGAGGAGAGGCTGAACATTTTCAATGCCGCCTCCACCTGCTGTTGCATAACGTACATGACCGATTGCTGATTGGCCATTTAGCTTTTCAATTTTACCTTCATTAAAAACTTCAGTAACTAAACCTTCCCCTTTTACCACTTGCAAATGTCCATTATCTGATACGACAATCCCCGCTCCTTCTTGACCGCGGTGCTGTAAGCTGTGTAAGCCGTAATAAGTAATCTTTGCTGCATCAGAATGTCCCCAAATTCCAAAAACGCCACATTCTTCATTAAGCCCTTTTATTTCAGCAAGCATGGAATTGCTCCTTTCCAAGCCTTCTCACACTCGTTTACTTCTGCTTCAATTAATAAGGTTTGATTTTCACCTTTTATTTGAAGTTTTTCATCATTTGTGACTTCACCAATTAAATGTGCATTTTCTACTAGCGCTTCAAACTGATCTCTATTATCCTTTTTCACGGAAACGATAAAACGGGATTGAGATTCACTAAATAATGAAACTATTGGATTTCCTGTTAACGTGATTTCTGCACCTAAACCTGTTGTTCCAAATAAGCATTCTGCAATCGCCACGGCTGCTCCGCCTTCTGAAATATCATGGGCAGAGGAAACAATACCTGCTCGAATAGCTTCAAGCAATTGCTTTTGTCTAGTTGCTTCCACTTCTAGATCAATCGCTGGAGATTTCCCAAAAATTTTGCTATTCTGCATTTTTTGAAGCTCACTACCGCCAAATTCAGCTATCGTGTCCCCAATCAGGTAAATGAAGTCTCCTTCATTTTTAAAGCTTTGAGTCGTTATATGATTTAAATCCTCAATTAATCCGACCATGCCTACAACAGGTGTTGGGTATACTGCCTCGCCATTGTTCTCGTTATATAGTGAGACATTTCCACCAATAACTGGACTATTAAGTGCGATACATGCAGCACTCATGCCATCAGCAGCTTTTTCAATTTGCCAAAAAATTTCTGGCTTCTCTGGGTTTCCAAAATTTAAACAATCTGTAATAGCTAACGGTTCTCCACCGGAGCACACAATATTTCTCGCTGCCTCAGCAACAGCAATTTTCCCACCTGTTTCCGGATCTAAATATAGATAGCGGGAATTACAATCTGTTGTCATCGCTAATGCTTTACGTGTACCGCGAATTCTTACCACCGCTGCATCTGAACCAGGCTTTACAACTGTATTGGTGCGAACCTGATGATCATATTGCTTATATACCCATTCCTTACTAGCAATAGTTGGCTGCTGTAAAAGATTCAATAATGTTTCTTTATAATCAGAAACACTTGGAGTCTCAACATCTATTGCCTGGAATTCACGGAAATAGATAGGCTCTGAAGATGGCTTATGATAGACAGGTGCATCCTCTGCAAGTGCATCAGCTGGAACATCTGCCACTACTTCCCCATGGTGAATTAAACGTAGTTTTTTATCATCCGTTACACGACCAACAGAAACTGCCTCTAAGCCGTATTTTGAAAATAGATCAATAATTTCTTGCTCTCTACCTTGCTTGACAACAATCAACATTCTTTCCTGAGATTCAGAAAGCATCATTTCATATGCAGTCATCCCAGTTTCACGTTGAGGAATATGGTCTAAGTTCATTTCTATCCCTGATCCCGCTTTACTTGCCATTTCTGCTGATGAGCTTGTTAAACCTGCTGCTCCCATATCTTGAATTCCTACTAGAGCATCAGATTTTACAAGCTCCAAACAAGCTTCCAGTAAAAGTTTTTCCATAAATGGATCTCCTACTTGAACAGCTGGACGCTTTTCTTCGGATTTTTCGCTCAATTCTTCAGAAGCAAATGTAGCCCCATGAATCCCATCTCTACCTGTTTTCGCACCAACGTACATAACAGTATTTCCAACACCTGTTGCTTGTCCCTTTTGTATATCTTTATGATCAATTAAACCGACACACATGGCATTCACAAGTGGATTTCCATCATAGGATGGATCAAATTGAATTTCTCCTCCTACTGTAGGAATACCAATGCAGTTTCCATATCCGGCAATTCCAGCTACTACTTCTTTAAATAAATATTTCACTCTAGGAGTCTCTAATTCTCCAAAACGTAGAGAATTTAATAAGGCGATAGGTCTTGCTCCCATCGAAAACACATCACGGATAATTCCGCCTACACCCGTTGCAGCCCCTTGATACGGTTCAATTGCAGATGGATGGTTATGACTCTCGATTTTGAATACGACTGCCTGTTCATCACCAATATCAACGATTCCAGCTCCTTCACCAGGACCCTGAAGAACCTTTTCACCAGTTGTAGGAAATTTTTTCAACACAGGCTTTGAATTTTTATAGCTGCAGTGCTCAGACCACATAACAGAAAATAGGCCAGTTTCCGTATAATTTGGGAGTCTTCCTAAAATGGTTTCGATCATGGAAAACTCTTCGTCAGTTAAACCCATTTCACGATAAACTTTTTCTTCTTTAATTTGGGATGGATTTGGCTCAAAGCTGAACGACATGTGCTTCCCTCCAGTTTCTCACTATCGATTGAAATATTTTTAGTCCATCTGCACTTCCAAGTAGCTCATCAACCGCACGTTCAGGGTGTGGCATCATGCCAAGAACGTTTCCTTCTTCGTTCATAATACCTGCGATATCGGCAACACTGCCATTAGGGTTATTTGTATAGGTAAAAACAATTTGGTTATTTTCTTTCAAACGTGCTAACGTCTCTTCGTCACAGTAATAATTTCCTTCTCCATGGGCAATTGGAATATGGATAAGCTCGTCCTTCTCATACTGTGAAGTAAACATTGTGTTTTGGTTTGTAACCTTTAATTGAACAGTTTGGCAAATAAATTGCAAGCTTTCATTTCGCCTCATCGCACCTGGTAGTAATCCAGATTCCAAAAGTATTTGAAATCCATTACATACTCCTAATACTGGTTTTCCAGCTTTGGCTGCCTTTACAACCTGCTGCATAACATTTGAAAAGCGTGCAATTGCACCAGACCTTAAATAGTCACCATATGAAAAGCCGCCTGGTAAGAGAATTCCATCGAATTCATCAAGGTTTTCTGAATCATGCCATACATACTCTACTTCTTCTCCAAGTTCATCTTTAATCGCATGGAACATATCGACATCACAATTTGAGCCTGGGAATACGATTACGGCGAATCTCACTGTACAACACTCTCCTCGATTTCGTATCGGTAATCTTCGATAACTGGATTAGCAAGAAGACGTTGACAAAGCTCGTTAATCACTTCCTCAATATCGCGGTCTGTTTTCTCAACAGTAAGCTCCATATATTTCCCAATTCTTACATCTGCTACTTCCTTATAGTTCATACTATGAAGCGAGCTCTTAACAGCTGTCCCTTGTGGATCTAAAACACTCTCTCTTAAAGTCACATAAACTTTTACTTTATACATGTGAAGTTTCTCCTCTCAAGCGGTTTAATATTACTTTATAAACAGTTGTTAAATCACCTAAATCTCTGCGAAAAACATCTTTATCGAGCTTTTGATTTGTTTCTTTATCCCACAAGCGACATGTATCTGGTGAGATTTCGTCTGCTAATAAGATTTCACCTTCAGCATTCTTCCCAAACTCAAGCTTGAAATCAACTAATCGAATTCCAAGTTCAAAAAACAAGTTAGATAACACTTCATTTATTTGTAATGCCTGTTTTTTTAGAGATGCGACCTCTTCTGAACTAGCAATATCCAAAACTTTAATGTGATCTTCAGTAAGTAAAGGATCGCCAAGATCATCGTTTTTGTAGTAGAATTCCACAATTGGCTGCTTTAATGGAGTACCTTCCTCGATTCCAATCCGCTTTGACAAGCTGCCAGCCACAGTGTTTCTTGTTACCACTTCTAAAGGAATAATAGAAACATGTTTGACAAGCTGCTCATGATTAGAGATTTTTTCAATAAAATGACTTTCAATCCCTTGTTCCTTTAGCTTATTAAAAATGAGACTAGTAATTTCATTGTTTAATTGCCCTTTGCCTACAATTTCTGACTTTTTTTCTCCATTAAAGGCGGTTGCAGAGTCTTTATATTCGACCCATAAAACACCCTCTTGATCTGTTCCATAAATACGCTTTGCTTTTCCTTCATACAATAACCCTTGCTTCTCCATCACATATGCCCCCTAAGATGTTGGGCACTCACGGTGGCAATCACCGCGAGTGTCATGTTAATAGTCTGATTTCTTGTCATTGCTGATGTTCTACTGATTTGGAAATGAAAATGAACTGTAAAACTAATGAGTAGAGCCTTTTTAGTCGTTTAATCCAAGTCTTTCGAAAATGAAGTCTACATTTTTCAGGTGATGATTGTAGTCAAAGCAATCTGTAATTTCATCTTTTGTTAATTTGCTTTGAATCGTTGGATCCGCTTCAATCAAATCACGGAATGGTACTTGTGTTTCCCACGCTTCCATTGCTTTTGGCTGAACCGTATCGTATGCTGCTTCACGAACCATCCCTTTATCAATTAAAGCTAATAGAACACGCTGTGAATAAATAAGACCAAGCGTTTTATCCATATTTCGCTTCATATTTTCTGGGAATACAGTTAAGTTTTTTACGATATTTGCAAATCGATTTAACATATAATTCAATGCAATCGTTGCATCTGGTAAAATGATGCGTTCTGCTGAAGAGTGTGAAATATCTCTTTCATGCCACAACGCGACGTTTTCATAAGCTGTTGTCATATATCCACGAATAACTCTTGCCATACCAGTCATATTTTCAGAACCGATTGGATTACGTTTATGCGGCATAGCCGAAGAGCCTTTTTGTCCTTTTGCGAAAAACTCTTCCACTTCACGTGTTTCACTTTTTTGTAAACCACGAATTTCGACAGCGAATTTTTCAATTGAAGTAGCGATTAATGCAAGTGTCGACATATAGTGTGCATGTCGATCCCTTTGTAGGGTTTGAGTAGAAATAGGTGCTGCTTGCAAGCCTAACTTTTCACACACGTATTTTTCAACAAATGGATCAATATTCGCATACGTTCCAACAGCACCTGAAATTTTCCCAAACTCAACTCCTGCTGCTGCCTGTTTAAATCTCTCTAAATTACGCTTCATTTCTTCATACCATAAGCCGAGCTTCAAACCAAATGTAGTCGGTTCAGCATGTACACCGTGGGTTCTTCCCATCATAACGGTATATTTATGCTCTTTTGCTTTATTCGCAATAATGCTAATGAAATTCTCAATATCCTTTAAAATAATTTCATTCGCTTGCTTTAATAAGTAAGATAATGCTGTATCCACGACATCTGTTGATGTTAAACCATAATGTACCCATTTTCGCTCTTCGCCAAGTGATTCTGAAACAGCTCTTGTAAATGCAACGACATCATGACGTGTTTCTTCTTCAATTTCTTTAATGCGGTTTACATCAAATGTTGCATACTCACGAATTTTTTTTACATCTTCTTTAGGAATATCCCCTAGTTCAGCCCAAGCCTCACATGCTAAAATTTCTACCTCAAGCCATGCTTTAAAGCGATTTTCCTCTGTCCAAATTGCGCCCATTTCCGGACGTGTATAGCGTTCAATCATGTAAATTTCCTCCGATTTCTTTAATTCCAAATGTGACTTTTTTCTAATGTGTACAGTGTTTGTACAATGTCCTCAGTTAGTACAGTAATATGTCCCATCTTTCTTTGAAATTTCGCTTGTTTCTTTCCATATAAATGAATGGACCATTCTGGATGAAACGGGATTTCCTTCAGTAGTGGTTCCACATGCTGCCCTAAAACATTGACCATAACGACTGGTTTTAAAAGAGTAGGCTTCTTTAATGGCCAGTTGCATACTGCACGAATGTGCTGAGCAAATTGGGAAAAATCACATGCTTCAATTGAGTAATGTCCTGAATTATGTGGTCTCGGTGCTAATTCATTAACAAATATCTCTCCATTATTTGCAACAAACATTTCGATAGCTAATGTACCCACTAATTGTACATGATGAGCTACACTTAAAGCCAACTCATATGCCAACTCGGCTACTTTTTCATTTACTCTTGCAGGAACAATCGTTTGATGCAAAATATTATCAACATGATTATTTTCTCCTACAGGAAAGCATTCCATGTCCCCTTTTTCGTTGCGTGCGACAATAACAGAGACTTCCTTTTCAAAAGGGATCCAAGCTTCCAATACACATGCACCATGTTCAAGTAGCTTTTCCGCTTCTAAAACGTCTTCATTGCACTTAATGACCTGCTGTCCCTTTCCATCATAACCACCACGACTTGTTTTCAAAACACAAGGATATCCAAGCTTGTCTACACCTTTTTTCAAATCGTCCTTAGCTAGGATAATCTCAAATGGCGCTACTTTTACGCCCGCAGCAACTAATGTATTTTTCTCAATTATCCGATCCTGCGTTATGCGAATAATTTCTGCCCCTTGAGGAACATTAGCTTTTTTAGTTAAATCCAATAATGCTTCATAATCAATATTTTCAAATTCAAATGTAATGACATCACATTTTTTTGCTAACAAATCTAACGCTTGTAAATCATCATAATTAGCAGTGATTTGCTCATCTGCTAATTGAGCGCATGGACAATTTTCTGTTGGATCTAAGACAATGATTCGAAACCCTGCTTCCTTTGCAGCAAGACTCATCATTCGTCCTAATTGGCCTCCGCCAATAATTCCTATCGTTTTTCCTGGCTGAATATATGAATTACTCAAGTTGATCACTGCTTTCTAATACAGTTTCTTTCAATTTTTCGCGTCTTTCATCCAATTTATTTGCAATATCCGTATGATGAATAGATAGTATTTGTGCAGCCAATAAACCTGCATTTTGAGCTCCTGCTTTTCCTATTGCCACTGTAGCTACAGGAACACCTCCTGGCATTTGTACAATGGACAATAAGGAATCTAAGCCATTCAATGCTTTAGATTGTACTGGAACACCTATTACTGGAAGCGTTGTCTTTGCAGCGACCATTCCAGGTAAATGTGCAGCCCCACCTGCACCAGCAATAATTACACCTACCCCACGTTCCCTAGCCTCTTCTGCATACTTAAACATTAAATCCGGAGTTCGATGTGCAGAAACTACTTTTTTCTCATACGGAATCTCTAATTCTTCTAAAATCTCACAAGCATTCTTCATTGTTTCCCAATCGGAAACACTTCCCATGATTACTCCGACTTTGGTCTTCATATTATCCTCCGTCTCATTATTTATCTGCTATTTTAAAAAGGCTTTTAAAAACAAAAAACCAGATAAACTGCAGCCTTCAAGAGAAAGCAGTTCATCTGGGAGAAAACACAAAATAAAGGAAATAATTCCCCAAAATCCACTTTCTCTCATAGTCCAATCATTTACGGTAATCGGGTAGAAACGTATGGGCCATATTCCCATCATATATGAGAGGAAACTATTCAACTTTAACAATTACATCTTAACAACTGACCTCTTTAATGTCAACCGAAAATCGAACGTTCAAAAATCTTTTTTATTTAATGTTCGTGTTTTACTCAATCCTTTTTCCTTCAAATATTATTTTTTGTGAAGCCGGTTCATACTCCATTTTATTTTGATTATGTATTTCTCTAAAAACAGGCTTTTCAATTCTTCGTACAGGACGATATCCCTCTTTTTCCATACGTGTTAAACAGTCTGAAATGGTTTCATTTTCTTGGACTTCAAATTGCTTTTTCTTACTCATGCTTCAGCTTTCCTCTCTTAACTTGTTTTACCCAGAATCCACCATATATTGTTTTTGGTTCATAGGCTATAATAAATGATTTTGGATCTAACTCCTTAATTTTTTGATATAATTTTAATTCATATTTTCTTGGGGTCAAAATCTGCAAGGCCATTCGATCCCCCTCTAGACCATTAGCAGCCCAATTGGTCACACCATATCCACTCTCTCTTAGCTGCTTCGGCAAATCTTTATCATATTCTTTCGTAATGACATTCACCATAATATATCCTAATGCTAATTTTTCTTCTAGCTTCATCCCAACAATAACTCCTATGCCATAGCCAACAGCATAAGCAATAACATTTTGGATATGATTTAAATTATCAAGAACAAGCCCTAATCCAACTACATATATGATAATCTCAATCATACTAACAAATGCAGCAACATAACGATACCCTTTTAACGTTAAAATCATACGAATGGTAAAAAAGGACACATAAACAATATTAATTAATAAAATAATAATAACCATTATTATACTATTTTGCACCAATATGATTCCTCCCAAAAAACATCTTCTCTATATGTTTTTCCTAATTTTCTTTAATCAAACAAAGATCATAAAATATCTTTTTCATTGTGAAAAATTGTTTGCCGAGTGGTGAGTGAATTTTCTCTATTTGAGGCGTATTTGTTTTGTAGTGCATTGGATTGGGTTTGTGGTACATCGCTGGGATGGTTCCTTTTTTAGTTTGAGGCGCATTCTTTTTGTTTGGCGACTCATAGATCTGAATTTGTGGCGCATGGAATTGAGTTTATGACGCATAGCCGTCAGCCCGACGGTTTTTGAAAGAGATTCAGAGTTCAAACATCCTATTCACCCTTTTTGTTGGCCCTTGTGAATATATTTTACTCAGGAGGTAAACATATTTAAAGGAGAAATCCTGTTTTCTTAGAAGAATTTTTACTTTGAAGGCTGAAATCTTATGCCCACAGAATATATATCCCTATTACAGCTGATAGTTTACTATTATAGGGGAAATGCTTATTTTATTGTCGATAACACAATATTATCGTTGATTTCCTATTTTAAGGGAAGTTATTTCTTCTTTATCGACGATATTTTTTTCAACTATGGCGATAAAATTAATAATGTTGTAGATAAAGTTCTAATTTTCGGAGATATATAATGAAAAGAGGATGAAATAATTAGTTTATAGCAGATATAGAGAAAATATCGCAGAAATATTTGTTTTCTTTCCGTTCATATACGAAGATCATTTATAATTGAAAATTAGAATTAGCCTATTTTGTAAAGTTATTGTTCTAATTCTTCAAAAGGTCTCTAAAGTTATTAAAAAAGGTGTTTTATCTCTTCAAGGAATACATAAGCGCGATATAGATGTTCGAAGCATTGAAAATGTCGAAACAGCTTAGGGATATGATAGAGTAATATAATTTTTAATAATAAAATTTCTATTAAACCAAAAACCCACAGAATGTAAATTCTGTGGGTTTTCACCATTGCCTGGCAACGTCCTACTCTTGCAGGGGGAGAGCCCCCAACTACCATTGGCGCTGAGAAGCTTAACTTCCGTGTTCGGGATGGGAACGGGTGTGACCTTCTCGCCATAATTACCAGACCTTATA
>BORH01000020.1 GCA_018333075.1 Heyndrickxia sporothermodurans
CTTTATAAGGTCTGGTAATTATGGCGAGAAGGTCACACCCGTTCCCATCCCGAACACGGAAGTTAAGCTTCTCAGCGCCAATGGTAGTTGGGGGCTCTCCCCCTGCAAGAGTAGGACGTTGCCAGGCGATATAGAAATGGGCGCTTAGCTTTTTTAGATGGCGTAGCAATCAAATGTAGCCCCTAATTGGGGCTATTGTTTTGATTAATAAAATTGGCCCGTTGGTCAAGCGGTTAAGACACCGCCCTTTCACGGCGGTAACACGGGTTCGAATCCCGTACGGGTCACCAATAAATAATGGAGGATTAGCTCAGCTGGGAGAGCACCTGCCTTACAAGCAGGGGGTCGGCGGTTCGATCCCGTCATCCTCCACCATATTTGATTTTGCCGGCCTAGCTCAATTGGTAGAGCACGACCGAATAAACTACTTTGAATAACATCAGCGTACAGCTTGAGCAACTACATGAGTAATCATACTGAAAGCTGGACGACTTTATGAAGCAGTTATAAATATGGAAAAAACATTTTAATACGCCGGCCTAGCTCAATTGGTAGAGCAACTGACTTGTAATCAGTAGGTTGGGGGTTCAAGTCCTCTGGCCGGCACCATTTGGTATTGAGCCATTAGCTCAGTTGGTAGAGCATCTGACTTTTAATCAGAGGGTCGAAGGTTCGAGTCCTTCATGGCTCACCATTGCGGAAGTAGTTCAGTGGTAGAACACCACCTTGCCAAGGTGGGGGTCGCGGGTTCGAATCCCGTCTTCCGCTCCATAATATTTGCCGGGGTGGCGGAACTGGCAGACGCACAGGACTTAAAATCCTGCGGTAGGTGACTACCGTACCGGTTCGATTCCGGTCCTCGGCACCAAGAATTTTTGCAAAAGCAAAATATTCTACCATAAATAATATGCGCCCGTAGCTCAATTGGATAGAGCGTTTGACTACGGATCAAAAGGTTAGGGGTTCGACTCCTCTCGGGCGCGTTAGCTACGGGAAGTAGCTCAGCTTGGTAGAGCACATGGTTTGGGACCATGGGGGTTCAGGTTCGAATCCTGTCTTCTCAACCATTGGACGCTTAAATATTATCATGGGGCCTTAGCTCAGCTGGGAGAGCGCCTGCTTTGCACGCAGGAGGTCAGCGGTTCGATCCCGCTAGGCTCCATTTACCTTTATTATGGCGGTGTAGCTCAGCTGGCTAGAGCGTACGGTTCATACCCGTAAGGTCGGGGGTTCGATCCCCTCCGCCGCTATCTTTCATAATCATAATAATGGACCCTTAGCTCAGCTGGTTAGAGCAGACGGCTCATAACCGTCCGGTCGTAGGTTCGAGTCCTACAGGGTCCATTCAAAACGGAGGAATACCCAAGTCTGGCTGAAGGGATCGGTCTTGAAAACCGACAGGCGGGTTAAACCGCGCGGGGGTTCGAATCCCTCTTCCTCCGCCATTATTGTAAACTATTATAAAAACTTTGGTCCGGTAGTTCAGTTGGTTAGAATGCCTGCCTGTCACGCAGGAGGTCGCGGGTTCGAGTCCCGTCCGGACCGCCATTAAACTAAATAAATGTTAGCTTTTTATAAAATGGAGGGGTAGCGAAGTGGCTAAACGCGGCGGACTGTAAATCCGCTCCCTCAGGGTTCGGCGGTTCGAATCCGTCCCCCTCCACCATTTAGGGGTATAGTTTAATGGTAAAACGAAGGTCTCCAAAACCTTTGATGTGGGTTCGATTCCTACTACCCCTGCCAACGTATTATGGCGGTTGTGGCGAAGTGGTTAACGCATCGGATTGTGGTTCCGACATTCGTGGGTTCGATTCCCATCAACCGCCCCATTTTAGTCAAACAGTAAGTCATTGAACTTTGACTCCATCATATTATTAATAATTTATTGCTTATCAAATCTGGGCAGCATAGCCAAGTGGTAAGGCAGAGGTCTGCAAAACCTTTATCCCCGGTTCAAATCCGGGTGTTGCCTCCAAGCCTAATACTTTATCTATGCGGGTGTAGTTTAATGGTAAAACTCCAGCCTTCCAAGCTGATGTCGTGGGTTCGATTCCCATCACCCGCTCCAACTTACATAAAGGGCCTATAGCTCAGCTGGTTAGAGCGCACGCCTGATAAGCGTGAGGTCGATGGTTCGAGTCCATTTAGGCCCATTAAATAATTCAATATACGTTTTTAAAACTAGCTAATAAATTAGCTAGTTTTTTTGTTATATATTAAATGAACAATTCTAGATTTGTTATTTAAATATTGGCAGAGATTCAAATTGCAATGGCACTATGCGACGAGCGAGATATATCCCATATGAATATTCTTCGCGTGTGAGCTGATTTTGTTGTCATAACAGAATACTTACTTTGATAGATGATAGTTTAAGCGAACGGAAGATAAATCCCTAATAGAGTCGAAAGATTACTATTATAGCAGAAATATTTTTTTTATTGACGATAATTCATTTTTAAAGGTGAATTATTTTTTGGGGGAAAGTTATTTCATCTTTATAGTCGATATTTTCTGCAACTGTGGAGATAAATTAAATTTTGCTGTAGATAAAGTTCAAATTTTCGGAGATAAATAATGAAAAGCGGGTGAAATAACTATTTTATATCAGATATATCGAAAGTATCGCAGAATTAAATGTTTACATTCAGCACATATTTCGAAAATCGAGATTTGTCCTATTGTATTTTTTAAAAATATATGTCAGAGAAAGGTATATATACAGTAGGTGAATATTAGTTTTTCAGATGGGAGTATGGAAGATGGAAGAGGAATTTAATTATCAAAGTTAAAAAACACTTTTTGTAAATGAAAATATTGTAAGGTATGATGGAAATGAAATACACCATGCTATATTCATACACTGGGTACATACCTGTAAAAGAATGGACTAAATTCTCACTTACAGTATCATTGTAATATGTCGGACGGTTGACAAGTTTTTCTAAAATCTACTTATAGAACAATGAAAGATAGAAAGATTCAACATATCTTGATTAAAAATAGGAAGTGAGACTATTGATAAATATTCATGCATTGAAATATCCAAACATTCTTCATTATGAGTGGAGTGGTGATATTATTGAGAGAACTTCTGATTACCTGCTCGTTCTATGTAAACCAGGTACAAGATTCACACATCATACTAGGGGGACATCAGAAATTAAATCAAATGCATGGCTTGAATTTTTCCCTTTAAATGATTGGTATACTGTTTCAATGGAGTTGAATCAAGGCAAAATTGTCTCCTATTATTGCAATATTGCCTTACCTCCTGTTTTTATTAAAAATCGAATTCAATTTATCGATTTAGACTTGGATATTGTCAAGGGGCACAATGAGGAGGAGTGGAATGTAGTAGATGAAGAAGAGTTTGAGATAAATAGGATAAAATACAACTATTCTTCTGAAATGATAGAGGGAGCAGTAGATGCACTGGAAAGACTAAAGGAAAAAATAAAGATGAAGGAATTTCCTTTTAATGATGAAGTATATGTAAAGCTTGAGAATCAGCAAAAAAAGATAAATTAATATGAATGGTGAGAAAAAATGACGAAGTCAATTATTTTTGATATGGATGGAACACTTTTTCAAACAAATAAAATATTAGAGATATCACTTGAGGAAACATTTGAATATTTAAGAGTAAAGGAGGGCTGGGAAGGAAGGACACCGGTTGAAGAATACCGTAAGATTATGGGAGTTCCTTTATCGGTTGTGTGGGAGAACTTATTGCCTAGCTATTCAAATCAAATTCGTTTAGATGTAAATGATTTCTTTCATGAAAGATTAATCGAGAATATATATAAAGGGAATGGAGCACTCTATCCAAATGTAGAGAATACCTTTACCTATTTAAAAAATAGTGGTTATACCGTATACATTGCTAGTAATGGGCTACCAGAGTATTTAAGTGCAATCGTAGATTACTACAAATTAAACCGATGGTTAACCGATGTTTATAGCATTCAACAAATAGAATCTAAGGAGAAATCAGAATTAGTTCGTACATTAATCCAAAAATGTAACATAACTGGTGGAGCAATGGTAGGTGACCGGATATCCGATATTCAGGCAGCAAAATTAAATGGATTATTAGCCGTTGGGTGTAATTTTGATTTTGCACAAGCTGATGAGCTAGAGCAAGCAGATATAGTCATTAATGATATTTTTGAATTAAGGGGCATTTTTAGTTAAGAAAAAGAATAAAGGGGATTTATTCATGGGTGAATACTTTTGGAATGATCAGCTTGAGTATTTAATGAGTACAAGAGATTTATATTATAATGATGATTATTTGGAATTTTTAGTAAAGAATGTCTGGAAGATTGATAAACCAGTAGATTTGGTTGACTATGGGTGTGGCTATGGCTATCTAGGTTTAAAATTACTGCCTTTGTTACCGAAAGAAAGCAGTTATACGGGGATTGATATGGGGGAGCAGTTAATTCGTAAAGCAGAAGAAATTTTTCAGAATACCTCTTTTCAGTCAAAGTTCAATCGTGCAGATATTCATTCAATTGATATAGATAAAAAATATGATATTGCTCTCTGTCATGCATTTTTATTGCATGTAAATAATCCAAGAAATGTATTAAAAAAAATGCTTAATAGTGTAAAGAAGAATGGGAAAATAGTCTGTTTTGAGCCACATTGGATTTCTTCTATGTCATCCTATTATATTGGCAATGAGGACACATCAAAAATCATTCCTTTAGGGATTTTACAAAAACTTTTTGAACATGATGCAAAGTGTAATGGAAAGGATGGCAACATAGGAATTAAATTGCCTATCTACTTAAGCGAATTAGGAGTGATAGATATTCAATGCAGAGTCAGTGATAAAGTGAATTTTCTTGATTCGAATAGGAAGGACGATAGGAATTTGAATTTGTATGAATCATTAAAAATGGATGGTTTTGCCGAAGCACCTGTGGAAGAGGAGGAATTCATCACCCGTTTAGTAAAGCGAGGTGCAACACGCTCAGAAGCTCAATATCAATATGATTCAGAGTTATATTTATCTAACATCTTTTCTATCCATTCTTCTTTGACTTATGCACCAAGTATGAAGATCACTTTCGGTACAGTAAAAGGATAGATATTTTATTTAATTAATGGAGAAGCAATTTTTATTATAGAAATGGAAGGACTTTATAAAACGCTCTAATTGAAAATGTGAGGAGAATTTGATAAGATATAGAATGAACGTTCAGTATTAATGTTGAAAAGATTATCGATTGGATCGAGGTAGATTTTGGTGAATAAAAAGCAACTGCAAAGTGAACAGACCAAAAAGCGGGTTGCTGATGCTGCAAGAGCCTTGTTTGTTCAAAAGGGATATAAAGCTACTTCCATAGAGGATATTGTGGATGCTACAGGCAGCAGCAAAGGAAATATATATTATCATTTTAAGAGTAAGGAAGGCTTGTTTCTTTATTTGCTTGATGAGTGGGACCTGGAATGGGAGCAAAATTGGAAACAGAAGGAATCACTTTATGATTCGATAACTGATAAGCTGTTTGGCATGGCAGAACAGATGGCTCTTGAAGACTTGAATCATCCTCTTACTAAAGCTGCTGATGAGTTTTTTATCAATGAAGAAAAGACAAATGAGGTTGAAGAAAGAATTGCAGAGATGGTTGCGGGACATTTGAAATTTAATCAAAAATTGCTGCAACAAGGTATTGAAAGTGGAGAATTTAAACAAACTAATACAGAAGATCTTGCCGTAGTTCTAGAAAGCGTATGGATGGGACTTGGACAAATGTCGCGAAGTAATAGTCTTGAAGAAGCTTTAAAGCTTTATCACTTAGCCATTAAGGTTTTCTTATATGGAATTGCCAAGGATTCTATTTAATGATTGATTGGATTACTGAATACAGCAAATGACCTTTTGCTCGTTATTCTAGTAATCCTTATTTAAGCTTTAATATAGAATGAACGTTCAGTATCTTTATTGATACAGATATACCTTATTTTGAAGAATTACTGGAGGTTTTTATGACATTATTGCTAAGAAATAGAGGAGCTATTTTGCTTCTTATGTTAAATATATTTTTAATATTTACGGGAATTGGTTTAGTTATTCCTATTATGCCTACGTATATGACGGAGCTTCATATTAATGGAAGCATTGTCGGGCTGTTAGTTGCAGCATTTTCATTAACACAATTGTTGTTTTCTCCGTTTGCAGGAAGACTTTCGGATAGATTAGGAAGGAAAAAAATTATCGTATTAGGTATGGTGGTTTTTGCTCTTTCCGAGTGGATGTTTGGAGCTGTAAGCTCAGCGTTCTTTCTATTTGCTTCAAGAATGCTAGGTGGCATTGGTGCAGCTCTCATTATGCCAGCAGTTATGGCTTATACAGCAGATGTTACCTCAACAAAAGAGAGAGCAAAGGGAATGGGATACATAAATGCAGCGATAACAACTGGATTTATTATCGGACCGGGAATTGGAGGATATATTGCTGAATTTGGAATCCGTGCTCCTTTTTATGCTGCTGCTGTAGCGGGAGCCGTTTCCGCTTTAATTACACTTTTTGTTTTACCTGAGTCAATGACAGAAAGAAATCTGGAGATGTCCAAGAAAGAGCAAGTGAAAAAAGAAGGCCTTATCACACAGTTGTTACAATCTTACCGTCAGCCTTACTTTTTGAGTTTAATTATTGTCTTTGTTATGTCCTTTGGATTAGCAAACTATGAAACAGTTTTTGGATTATTTGTTGATCATAAATTCAATTTTACTCCGAAAGATATTGCCTTTATTATTACCTTTGGGTCGATTTCAGGTGCAGTTGTTCAGGTCACTATATTTGGATGGATATTAAATCGATTTGGAGAGAAAAATGTCATTTCCGTTTGTTTAGTGGTAGCAAGTCTATTCGTCCTGTTGACACTTCTTGTCCATAAATATTGGATGATTATCGTTGTTACATTTATCGTGTTTTTAGCAATCGATATTATGAGACCAGCAATTGGTACTCAAATGTCAAAAATGGCTCAGGATCAGCAAGGATATGTAGCAGGACTAAACTCAGCTTTTACTAGCCTTGGAAATATAATAGGTCCTGTTATTGCGGGCTTTCTATTTGATTTTAATATAAATTATCCATATATTTCAGCGTTTCTCGTTTTATTCATCTGTTTTATTTTGTCTTTACGAGCTAGTGACAGCAGTAAACAATCAAAACCTATAGAGTCAAAAGGAAATACTCCTGTATAAAGAGTAAAAAATTCCTTCCAGTGAAAAACTAAAAAAACTGGAGGGATTTTTTTATGGATAAAAAAGAAGCTTTTACTGTGACTGGGACAAACATTGATGAAGTAAAAAGAGCCAATGCACAATCAGGCATGTCTTATAATGAGGTGAAGGAATGGATGGCAAAAACGAATGGTGGGCATGGTACAGCCATCTATAGTGATACAGATGTTGAAGAAATAAAAAGGAAAAATCAACAGGGAGTAAATGATTGGAAAAAATAGTTAGAATATCAATTTTTTTGTTTTATAAGTGTGATATATTTTAAAAGGATTGCTAATGTACAATTGATATCTCCAACAAATAGAAGAGAGTTGGAGAAGGTTTGAAGGGTGGAATGGGTTAGAGACTTTTATCATCAACAGTTTGAGTATTTGGGAAGCAAAATGGAAATTGATGAGTATCAACTGAAATTGTTAAAAAAGATGGAGGATTTTCATAGAAGGTTTAACATCTTATTGTTAAAGGCTAATCTATCGATGTCAATGATTATCTCAGGTGGGGAAATGGACTATATAACATGGGAATATTATCAGAAAGTTCCTTTGGAAGAGGCTAGGTCGTATACTTGTTTTCTCACAAAATAAATTAAACTTGAGCCCTAAGTATGTGTAATTGACTCCATATTTAGGGTTTTATTTTATTTTCGAAACCTTTTCTTTGCATTTACGTATTATTTTAGTAAATCATGTTTAACAGAGGGAGGGAAAAATTATGGACATTGCATATATTATTATTTGGTCTGTCTTAATTCTGTACTTTCTTATCATGATTCCAATTCAATACTCCTGTATCTCTTCGATGAAGGAGTTACAAAAAGAATCTAATCTAACACATAATGAAAGGTTTGAAAAAATGACATTTGAGGAGGAACAATTACATTATCATCTTCAAAGTAATTTTTTTACCCTACCATCTAACATAATAGCTATGCTTATTTATAAAATACGTCATCGTAAAGAAAAAGTTTTTTAATTATGTTAACGTTTACAGTTGTATTTTTTTTAGTTAAGTGCTACTATTAACCTATAATTATAAATTGC
Organism: Heyndrickxia sporothermodurans; assembly: GCA_018333075.1. GTDB lineage: Bacteria > Bacillota > Bacilli > Bacillales > Bacillaceae_C > Heyndrickxia > Heyndrickxia sporothermodurans_A. Next base: position 8,307 of record BORH01000020.1, read on the forward strand.
ATCACATGTTACTGATACGATCAGGCATGGTGGTAAAATAAAAGGAGTAAATTCCTTTTGTTATACCCCCATGCCTTTTTATTGTTAAATTGAAGTTTTGATGAAAAGGAGAAATCAACATGAAATTCAATCTTTTTAAAAAAGAAAAAGAAGAGTTAAAAATATATGCACCAGTAAATGGACAAATTATTCCGATTGAAGAGGTGCCAGATCCTGTTTTTAGTGAAAAAATGATGGGAGAAGGAATAGCAATAATTCCAACAAGCGGAAATATTTATTCCCCTGTTGACGGAACGATTATTCAAGTTGCCCCAACGAAGCATGCTATTGGTATCCTTACGAAGGATGGCACAGAGCTACTTATCCATGTCGGATTAGAGACGGTTTCTTTACAAGGTGAAGGATTTAATGTTTCTGTTCAAAAAGGAGACAAAGTTTCTTCTGGACAGCTACTAATTGAAGTAGATTGGGAATATATTAAAACACATGCAAAAAGTATGGTAACGCCAATTGTTATTACTAATAGCCTGGAAGGAAAAAAGAAGTATATCGCTACAGATGAGAAGAACGGAATACAGGGAGAAACAGTTATTTTGGCATCTTCTGATAAGTGATACACTGTAGAATATAGTGAAAAACAAGGAGATGGCTTCCGATGAAAATCTCAAAGATTCTAAATAATAATGCTGTTATAGTAACGGATGACCAGCAGGAAAAAATAGCAGTTGGAGCTGGAATTGCTTTCAATAAAAAGAAAAACGATGTTGTGAATGTGAGCAAAATTGAAAAACTTTTTGTCATGAAGGAAAATGAAAAGCTCCAACAGCTTCTGAATCGTATTCCGGAAGAGCATTTCATCATCTCTGAGGAAATTATTACTTATGCAGAAGAGTATATAGGAACTAAGCTAAATGAGCATATTCATATTGCCTTAACTGACCATCTTTCATTTGCCATTGAAAGGGAAAGAGAAGGGATTCAGTTAAAAAACAAATTACTGCATGAAATAAAAATATTATATAAACAAGAATTTGAGATCGGACTCTGGGCAGTTCGGCATATTAAAGAAAAATGTCAAATCCAATTGCCTGTAGACGAGGCGGCGTATATTGCCCTTCATATTCATACAATGAAGGTTCAAGGAGGGAATATGCGCCAAACCGTTGTACAGACAACGATTATAAGAGACACAGTTCAAACGATTACTAATTTCTTAAAGATCAAGGTAAGTGAAGATGATATCTCATACCATCGACTGATCACGCATTTAAGATTTGCATTAACAAGAATTAACCAAGATGAGCTTCATACGATGGATGATGAAATGCTTGGGATGATAAAAAAGAAATTTCCTATTTCATATAAATGCGCTAAAGAGGTGGCAAAAAAGCTATCCATTACTTATGGAGTGATCTTGCCAGATCATGAACTGGGATATATTACCTTGCACATCGAAAGGTTAAGAAAACAATAGTTTAATTACGAATATTTGCCTTTATTGCAACAAAGGCAAATATCCTTTAAGGGGGTGAGAGTGGATATAGGTTAAAAGTAACTGTAAGAGAGTTTCCTCGAAAGCATTTTGACAGCTGCCATTTTATTATTATATTGTTTCAAATACATTTGCTGTTCCAGGATCATTACTTTTCAGTAAATGGTACTTTTAACTTTATCAATGACAATTATCACTATTTTTCAGTTATTTTTAGAAACTGAAGTGGATTGAGGTCTAGTTAGGAAGTTTAAATTTTGAAAATTCAAATTATTTTAAGTCAGGGGGAAAATTATCATGAAGAAATATCTACAGAGAATGGGTAAATCATTGATGTTGCCTGTAGCTGTATTACCAGCGGCTGCGATATTGATGGGGATTGGATATTGGATAGACCCTAAAGGCTGGGGTGGTGGCAATCCAGTTGCAGCATTCTTTATAAGTGCAGGAAAATCAATTATAGATAATATACCTATCTTGTTTGCCGTTGGGTTAGCGTTTGGTATGGCCAAAGTGAAAGATGGTGCAGCTGCTTTAAGCGGATTAGTTGCTTATTTAGTCGTAACTACACTATTATCAACTGACACAGTGGCAATGTTAAAGGAGATAGATGCAGCAGCTGTAAGTCCTGCATTCGCGAAAATTGGAAATGCCTTTATCGGAATTATTTCAGGTCTAGTAGCTTCAATTATGTACAATCGATTTAGTAAGGTCCAACTTCCAGATGCGTTGGCGTTCTTTAGTGGAAAAAGATTGGTACCTATTATGACAGCGGTTTCTATGATTGCGGTTTCAGTTATTTTGTTCTTTGTGTGGCCGGTAGTGTATGCAGGGTTAGTTTCGTTTGGTGAAGGAATTAGTAAGTTAGGTGCTGCAGGTGCGGGTCTATACGGTTTCTTTAATCGATTATTAATACCGACTGGATTACATCACGCATTAAACTCCGTGTTCTGGTTTGATGTGGCTGGAATCGATGATATAGGTAAATTCTGGGCAAGCAAAGGAACAAAGGGAGTTACAGGAATGTATCAGGCTGGATTCTTCCCTGTGATGATGTTTGGTTTACCAGCAGCGGCTCTTGCGATGTACCATACAGCAAAAACAAAGCAAAAGAAACAAGTAGCTGCTCTAATGATGGCAGCAGGTTTCGCAGCTTTCTTTACAGGTGTTACAGAACCACTTGAATTTGCTTTCATGTTTACTGCACCATTACTTTATTTAGTTCATGCGATTTTAACAGGTCTTTCTCTAATGATTGCAGCTCTGTTCCATTGGACAGCTGGTTTTGGCTTCAGTGCAGGCCTTATAGACTTTTTCTTAAGCTTAAAAATACCAATTGCTAATCAACCTTATATGCTAATTGTTCAAGGACTTGTTTTTGCTGTTATCTATTACTTCTTATTCCGAATTATTATCGTGAAATTTAATCTATCTACACCAGGTAGAGGGGAAGATGAAGTAGAAGACTTTGGTGAAGAAATGAACAAAGAAACAAAATTTGCTAGCATGGCTGCAAAAATTTATGAAGGGCTTGGTGGCGATGCAAACGTCACTTCAGTAGATAACTGTATTACTCGTTTAAGAGTAGAGGTGAAGGATATGAATGCAGTAGATCAAAATAAAATTAAGTCTACAGGTGTTCCTGGCATTAATATCGTTGGTCCTAACAGCATTCAAGTAATTGTTGGTACGTCCGTACAATTTGTGGCTGAGGAAGTGGAGAAAATTAGAAAAAGTAGTTAATAAATATAAGAGTGTAGACTGTATGGTTTACACTCTTTGTTATAAAATAAAAAATCACCGAGCAAGTTGCTCGGTGATTTTTGGTTTGATGGGCAAAGCATTACGAGAAATATTCGTAATAACGTACCAACCAAAACCTTACCGTAATTAAATTATATTGAATTATGTCGGAATTTGTCGATAAAATGAAAGGCTGAACTTTTACATAAGGACTATACACTTATATGTTGAATGAAAATTACAAATTAATTATTAATAAATCCGCTTTTTACTTTTTATGTTAAATACTCGAAACTAGCTATGAATATGAGGTATAATATAATTCGGAGTATGGGCTGAATTTTAAGGGGTCGTTTTAATTAAGGCTTGAAGAAGCTATTTATTTCATATTACTATTTTCAAAGTAGATATAAAGTGGAAAGAGAGTGTTCATTATGGGACGTAAATGGAATAATATTAAAGAAAAGAAGGCAACAAAAGACGCAAATACGAGTCGTATATATGCCAAATTCGGTCGTGAAATTTATGTAGCTGCAAAGCAAGGTGAACCAGATCCAGAATCAAACCAAGCGCTAAAATTTGTACTTGAGCGTGCAAAAACATATAGTGTTCCAAAACATATTATTGATCGAGCGATTGAAAAAGCAAAAGGCGGCTCTGACGAAAATTATGATGAGCTTCGCTATGAAGGCTTTGGACCAAATGGATCAATGGTCATTGTAGATGCACTAACTAATAATGTGAATCGTACTGCATCAGAAGTACGTGCTGCATTTGGAAAAAATGGCGGAAATATGGGTGTTAGTGGCTCTGTTGCTTACATGTTTGATAAAACAGCTGTTATCGGTGTAGAAGGTAAAACAGCAGATGAGGTTCTAGAATTATTAATGGAAGCGGATTTGGATGTCCGTGACATTCTTGAAGAAGAAGATTCTGTTATTGTTTATGCTGAGCCAGATCAATTTCATGCTGTACAAGAGGCATTTAAAAATGCAGGAGTTACTGAATTTAATGTAGCCGAGCTAACAATGCTAGCACAGAACGATGTGACACTATCTGATGATGCAAAGGCTCAATTCGAAAAAATGATTGACGTACTTGAGGATTTAGAAGATGTTCAACAAGTTTATCACAACGTTGATTTAAGTGAATAGGCATGAACTATCAATCAAAAAGCTCAACGCAATTTAATTTGTGTTGAGCTTTTTCTTATTCTTAATGTTGGTGGAACTATCCGTTTGTGTTGAAGAGCGGAGATTTGTTATATAACTCTTGTTCTCTGTTTCTCTTCGTTAGTACTTTTCAATATTGAAAGAACGGCATTAGTAAATTCCAAAGGCTTATCTAGCATGGTTGCATGGCCAGCGTCTATTATGGGATACACTTCTTTTTGGGGGGCAGTAAGTGTGTCGAAATATTCTTCCAAAATTGAATAAGGAGTTTGCCAATCTTTCATCCCATGTATATAGAAAACAGGCACCTGATATGTTGTCGCAAGATTGTACGTTCCGAATAGCTCTTTAAATATTAGTGATTGTCCATGAGAAATCCCATCGATATCTGCTAACATCAGATATCTTAAATCCTTTAAACTGTAAAACGGTGATGTTGCAGCAGATAATACTAGCTTTGCGGTTGGCTTAGCTGCTAGACCGTATTTTCCTTGAATCTTACGGAGTTTTTTAAGGTTGTTTTTCAAATCGTGATTAAACACTTTTGTAGGGTAGGGTTTTAGTGAACTCAATTTCTGAATGTCTTTTTTGTACTCGTTAGATATAGCGAATTCTAGTGTCTTTTCAAATCCGATACGTTCGTTTTCAAACATATCGACAACTTGGCCGACACCGATATATCCTTTAACCAACTGTGGATATTGTTGAATAAATAAGCTACCCAAAAAACTGCCCCAAGAATGCCCCATTATCCAAATTTTTTCTTTCTTATATTTTTGTTTTAGATATAGAACAATTTCGAAAGTATCTGTGATCAGCTGTTCAATTGTCGTAGTCGAGTTCACATCTTTGGGGTTATTTTTATAAAATGTTTTTCCGCTGTTTCTTTGCTCCCAATGAACGATTGTAACGTGTTTTTCCCAAGGCAATTGAAAATCTTGTGCAAACGGCAGCATAGGTGAACCAGGCCCACCATGAAGAAACAACATAACTGGATTGTGGATATTTTCGCCACGATGATATAGATATTGTTGTATATCGCCAATTGTGACGTATTCTCCAAGATCTACTCCTGATGGTTGTTTTATAGATACTTTAACTTTTTTATTTCTTTTAGTAATCAATACATAGGCAAATCCCAAAAACATCAAGACTATTATAATACTTATAATAATAAGAATTACTTTCATTAGCGGGTTTCTCCTGCGATATATTCAGCAATGGCTGTCACTAAAATCTCTAATGCTTTTTGCCTTCCATCAGAATAGAAATTATTGCTGTTAGAAGCAACAAAGCTAAGGGCATCCATAAGCTGTGATAGTACATTGATATCACAAGCATTTTCATCTATTTCAAAAATATCTGTTGTTCGTTTGAAATAGTCTTTTGCCTTTTCCTTTTCTTGTTCATAGATTTCACTCGGCAGTCTACGTAGAAGACTTTCAAAATCCGTTGGTGTAACATACAAAATGATACTATCGGGTGCAAGAAAAATTTCCTTTGCTGCTTTGATTGCTTTTTCTTTCTTGCTAATTTTATTACTTTTTAATGCTTCAATTCGGTTAAACATATTAGATTCACAACGCTTTAAAATATCATAAAGCAACTCTTCTTTGGAATTATAGTACAAATAGAACGAGCCTTTACCAATACCTGTTGCTTTTGTTATGTCCTCGACAGTCACTTTTTTTATTCCTTTTTGTTTGATTAAGTTGACACCTTTCTCAAACATTAACTCCTTGATTCTCTGTTTTTCATTTTCATCTACTATTTTGGGCATAAGAAAACTCTCCGTATATTTTATTGACTATTTTTGTTATTTATAGTCAATCATATACTAATTCAATTTTATCCATTCGTCAATGAATTTTAAGACTTTTCAGTTAGAATGCTGAGCTTCAGCTGAAAAGTAGTTCTTTTCTTGTTCTTATTTATACTAAAAAGAGAGGAACTGAGAATACAGAGATTTAATAATTATAATGAGGAGTGTGATTCCGTGAGGAAAAGCACCTTAAAGAAATTTTTAAGGATGAAATGCTTGGAATTTATCATATTGGAAGTACATCTATTCCTGTCGTGGTTATGCTAAGCCAATTATCGATATATTAACTTCAGTAAAAGATATTGAGATGATTGATGGATATAATGAAAAAATGTGTTTGCTAGGATATGTTCCAAGAGGGGAAAATAAGATTAATGGAAGAAGATATTTCACGAAAGGGATAGATGAACGAACTCATCATATTCATATTTACGAAAAGGATCACGAAAATATTAAGCTCCATCTAGATTTTAAGGAGTATCTCATAAATCACCCTACAGAAGCAATGGAATATGGAGAGTTAAAAATAAAATTAGCAGAGCAATATCCCGAAAATACTTATAAATATCAAGAGGGAAAACAAAAACTATTGAATAAATTGATCAAAAAAGCAAAAAACTGGAGATCCAATTAAATGATTGTGAATGAAACATTATATTTTTTTGTTCAACAATGTCAAAGAAACAACTAGTAATCTCCGTATCTCACCCTTCTAAATTTGTTTTCTTATGTAGAGAATTGTGAGTAAGGCGAGCATCATAATATCCAGTCTTGCATTAAATGCAAAAGCTACTATATTTGTTTGTAAATCAGGTATTTTTGTTAGGAACATCGCGGCCAGCGATTAAAGGAATGTAGCTCTTTTAATCCACTTATTTTCCAATATAAAAATTCCATAAACGATCTCAGTTATGGCTACAAAATACATTATTTGTATTGGGGAAGAAAGCCCTAAGCTAGTAAAGTAATTCCCTAAATCCTCACTTATTAATTTCATGATTCCTGAAATCAAAAATACATAGGCGACCAGATAACGTATGGCTTTTATGACTGATTCAGAAGTCTTGATATGAATCCCTCTCTTTATAAAAATGTATGCAAAATGAGAGACAATCCATGACGATAAAAAATGTACGTGTAAAAATTGTAAATCAAAAATTTTAATGGATTAAAAAGTATTGACATTAACGTTACGTAAAGCTGTATCGTAAGTAATGAGGAGGTAATCATATGGAGTACACTGTGCAAAAGCTGGGGAGATTAGCAGGTATTAGCACTAGGACCTTAAGGTATTACGATGAAATTGGTATTCTTAAGCCGGCAAGAATCAATTCTTCAGGATACCGGATCTATGGTCAAGATGAAGTAGATAGACTGCAGCAAATTTTATTCTATAGAGAATTAGGTGTGAGCTTAGAAACCATAAAAATGATTATCACTTCTCCTTCCTTTGACAGAGCTAAAGCACTTAAAGAGCATCATGAAAAACTCCTCGAAAAAAGAGAACAAATAAATTTATTAATAGCAAATGTAGAGAAAACTATTGCCTTAACAGAAGGGAGAATAAGTATGTCAGATCAGGAAAAGTTTGAAGGGTTTAAGAAAAAATTAATAGATGATAATGAGGAGCAGTATGGAGAAGAGATTAGAAAAAAATATGGGAAAGATGCGGTACATCAATCCAATGCAAAATTAATGAACATGACTGAGAAACAATTTGAAGAAGTTACTAAATTAGAGAAACAAGTAAAGGACATATTAGCTCAAGCCTTTGCAACGGGGAATCCTGCAAGTATTCTGGCGCAAAAAGCAGCAGATCTTCATCGACAATGGCTTTCATATTATTGGTCTGAGTACAGTAAGGAAGCACATTCAGGTCTTGCCCAAATGTATGTGGATGATGAAAGGTTCAAAGCTTATTATGATGATGCACAGCCAGGGATGGCACAATTTTTAAGAGATGCGATTCATATTTATACCGGAACAAAAAAATAATACAGGATCTATTTTAAGGAGTAGAACATGTAAAAGCTTAAAAAAGCGATTGGTCTAGAAGACCAATCGCTTTTTCTATGACCCTATTTATAATAAAAAAACAATGAACTTAGCATGATGACAATGGTAATTATCCCAGTCATAAAAGGGAGGTGGTATTTTAAAGGAATTAATTCTGATAATTTTCGTCTGTCACTATCTGTCATCCGACTAAAAAATTGTTGGAAACTTGCAAAAACCACATCAAAAAACCCTCTATTAATAACATAGCCAGTTAAAGAAAACAACACTAAAAGAGAGCCTATAACAAAGGAAATATTAATGTAGCTTAACAGATCAATGGAATGATAAGTGACCAGAGATAGTATGAAGATTAAAGCTTGAGATGATATCAACCATATGACGTATTTTTTTAACATGTATTCAACCCCTTAATAAAAAAATACTATAACGATATTTTGTGAATGAATGATAAATGGAAATAAGTAATGAAAATTATAAAGTAGTTTTTAATGAAATGAAATAAAAATGGTTATTATGAATATTTCAAATAACTTACCGTTTTTTATATATAAAAAATTATCCAAAAATACTATAATATTTTATATTATTTTGAATATTGCTATCTAAAAATAGTATAGAAAAAGTATAAAATAGAAAAATAATGTAATTTTACCTAAAAATATTGCATAAAAAAGATTAAAATGTTTTTTCAAAATAATGTACAAATTAAAATAAAGTTATTATAATGTTAATAGAAAAGCTTTTTAGAATCTTTTCAAAAAAAGAGAAAAAAGGTGGTAAATAAATGAAAAAGTCAAAATTTTATCTATTTACTGTACTTGCTCTAGTTCTTTCCTTAGTTCTATCTGCCTGTGGTACGGGCACAGATAAAGGAAGCTCAGGCAAAGGCAGTTCTAAAGATGATCAAGTTCTAAGTATGATCGAACCGGCTGAAATTCCAACTGGGGATCCAACATTAGCAACTGACCAAGCAAGCTTCATCGTTTTCGGAAACACAATGGAAGGTCTTTACACATTAAATGATAAAGACGTACCAGTTCCTGCAATTGCAGATGGAAAACCTGAAGTAAGTAAAGATGGTACAGTTTATACGTTTAAACTTCGCAAGGATGCAAAATGGGACAATGGTGACCCAGTTACAGCAAAGGATTTTGTATTCTCTTGGCAAAGAGCGGTAAATCCTAAAACAGGTGCACAATATGCTTACATGTTCTCAGATGTAATTAAAAATGCAACTGCTATTATGAATGGTAAAGCAAAACCAGAGGATTTAGGTGTAAAAGCACTTGATGATTACACTTTAGAAGTAACATTAGAACAACCAGTTCCATATTTAGATTCTTTATTAGCTTTTGGTACTTTCGTTCCTTTAAATGAAAAATTCGTTAAGGAAAAAGGCGATAAATTCGGTACAAATAGTGACAACATGTTATCAAATGGACCATTCAAATTAACTAAATGGGATGGGACAGGCCTAACTTGGAAATATGTAAAAAATGAGAAGTATTATGATAAAGATAATGTGAAATTAAAAGAAGTAAATGTACAAGTTGCAAAAACTCCAAATACAGCAATTAACTTATACCAAACTGGTAAAGTTGATCGTACAGGTGCGTTAAGTGCTGAATATGCAAAACAATATCAAAATGATAAAGATGCTGTGAAAATGACAGAATCTAGCTCTTGGTATTTGAAATTTAACCAATTACGTGATGGAAAGAAAACACCTTTAGCGAACGTAAATATTCGTAAGGGACTTGCAATGGCATTTGATAAAAAGGCTTACACTGATACCGTATTATCAAACGGTTCATTCCCAAGCAATGGTTTAGTACCAAAAGGTGTTGCAAAAGATCCAAAGGATGGCAAAGACTTCCGTGGAGAAAGTGGAGATTTGCTTGCTTATGATCCTACAAAAGCAAAAGAATATTGGGAAAAAGGCTTAAAAGAATTAGGTGTGAAAAACTTAACTCTTGAATTATTGAGTGATGATACTGAAAATGCGAAAAAGACAAGTGAATTCTTCCAAAACCAATTACAAAAGAATTTACCAGGCTTAACTTTAAAATTAACAAATGTTCCATTTAAAATCCGCCTTCAAAAACAAGACAAGCAAGATTATGATATCCAAATGGCTGGATGGGGAGCAGACTATCTAGATCCAATGACATATCTTGATCTATTTGTAACAAATGGTGGTAACAACAAAGCAAGCTATTCTAATAAAAAGTATGACCAATTAATTAATGATTCAAAAGTGAAATTTGCTAATGATCCTGAAAAACGTTGGGCAGCATTGTTAGAAGCTGAAAAGATTTTAATTCAAGAGGATGCAGCAATTGCTCCAATTTACCAAAGAGGTCACTTAACTTTAACTAAACCATACGTGAAGAATTTTGAAGAACATTTATTTGGACCTGACTATACATTTAAAAACACTTATATTGAAAAGTAAGAAAATTTTAATATGAGTGGATAGTCTGCCAAAGAAAAGAGAGTATTTTGATCAAGAATACTCTCTTTCTCCTTTTTTTTATTAAGGTTGAAAATTTAAAATAATTTGTGATTAGGAGGCGGATTGAATGGCGAAATATATATCGAAACGTATAATTTATTTAATTATTACGTTGTTTATTATTTCATCATTTACTTTTTTCTTGATGAAATTTTTGCCTGGTACGCCGTTTCGAGCGGAAGAGAAGCTGTCTGAAGAACAAAAAGAAATTCTAAATGAAAAGTATGGATTGAATGACCCAATCCCGGTTCAATACGGAAGGTATATGATGAATATTGCAAAAGGAGATTTAGGTGTATCCTTCCAATTTGATAACCAACCAGTAACGAAATTATTAATCAACCGAATGGGCCCATCTCTCCAATTAGGTTTTCAAGCGATGTTTGTCGGTACGATTGTCGGAATTCTGTTAGGTGTATTAGCAGCAATGTTCCAAAATACATGGATAGACTATGGTAGTACATTTCTGGCGGTATTAGGGAAATCAATTCCTTCATTCGTATTTGCGGCCGTTTTACAATATGTTATAGGAGTAAAATTACAATGGCTCCCGGTTGCCTCATGGGATAGTTTTGCCTCATCTATTATGCCTACCATTGCATTGGCTATTTTCCCAATAGCAACAGCTGCACGCTTCATGAGGACAGAGCTTATCGAAGTGTTTAGTTCAGATTATATTACATTAGCAAAGGCAAAAGGAAATTCAAGAATGGAAATTTCGTTTAAACATGCTATTCGAAATGCCTTGATTCCATTAATCACGGTATTAGGACCAATGGCAGTAGGTTTAATGACAGGTTCCATGGTAGTTGAACAAATCTTTGCAATCCCGGGAATTGGTGAGCAGTTTGTTAAATCAATTACAACGAATGACTTCCCAATTATTATGGGGACAACAATTTTCTTTGCTTTCTTATTAACCGTAATTATTTTAATTGTAGATATTCTTTACGGAATTATTGATCCAAGAATTCGTGTAGCGGGAGGGAAAAAATAATGGCAGAGATTGTAGAAAAAATACCAAAAGAGCAGTTTGACCCCGCACCCATGAATCATGGAGAAAGTGAAGTTATTTCGAAACCGCAGCTTTCTTTCGCAAAGGATGCATGGCTACGGGTTAGAAAAAATAAAGGAGCAATTATCAGTCTAGTATTATTAGTTTTAATCATTATTATGGCGATTATTGGTCCATCTCTTTCACATTATGATCCTTATGATCAGAATACAATGAGAGCCAATCTCCCACCTAGAATTCCAGGATTAGAAAAGCTGGGAATTTTTGATGGAAGTCAAAAAATCGGCGGCGTTGAAACGAATGTTTATAAAGAACAACATATAAAAGATTATTATTGGTTTGGAACTGACGGTCTTGGTCGTGACTTATTTTCAAGGGTATGGCTTGGTACGAGGGTTTCATTATATATCGCCTTTTTAGCAGCGATTATTGACATGGTTATAGGTGTAACTTATGGATTAATTTCAGGATTTAAAGGTGGACAAGTGGACAATGTAATGCAGCGGATATTAGAGGTCATCTCTGGTATACCAAACTTGATTGTCGTTATTCTTATGCTATTAATCATGGAGCCAGGAATTATTTCTATTACAATCGCTATGGTAATCACCGGATGGATTGGAATGGCTCGGGTCGTACGTGGACAAGTATTAAAATTAAAAAGTCAAGAATATGTCATGGCTTCTAAAACACTAGGGGCTTCTAATACGAGAATATTATTTAAACATTTATTGCCAAACCTATCAGGGGTCATCATTATTAATACCATGTTTACAATTCCTAGCGCGATCTTTTTCGAAGCATTTTTAAGTTTTATCGGAATTGGGTTACAAGCACCAAAAGCATCTTTAGGAACGTTAATTGAGGATGGATATAAAACATTCCAGTTTTTACCTCACTTGATGGTCATCCCATGTCTTGTTATTTGTATTATTTTAGTAGCAAGCAATCTAATTGGTGATGGACTTCGTGATGCATTTGATCCAAAAATGAGAGATTAGAAGTGAGGTGACAAATATGAATAAAATGTTAGAAGTGAAGGATCTCAATATTTCATTTCATACATTTGCGGGAGAGGTAAAAGCCATTCGTGGTGTGAACTTTGACTTGTATGAAGGTGAAACATTAGCTATTGTAGGGGAATCAGGTTCAGGGAAATCGGTAACAACGAAAACTATTATGAGATTACTCCCACCTAGCAATTCAAAAATCAAATCAGGTGAAATACTTTTTAACGGAAAAGATATAGCGAAAGCCTCAGAAAAGGAAATGCAAAAAATCCGTGGGAAAGATATTTCGATGATTTTCCAGGATCCAATGACATCCTTAAACCCAACAATGACGATTGGGAAACAGATTATGGAGCCGCTTTTAAAGCATCAAAATCTTGGAAAAGAGGAAGCTAAAAAACGGGCTATTAATTTATTAAAATTAGTAGGAATTCCTAAACCAGAAACTCGTATTAAGCAATATCCACACCAATTTTCTGGTGGAATGAGACAGCGTGTTGTTATTGCGATTGCATTAGCATGTAACCCTAAAATATTGATTGCAGATGAACCAACAACTGCTTTGGATGTTACGATCCAAGGTCAAATTTTAGACTTAATGAAAGAATTACAAAAAAAAGTTGATACATCTATTATTTTTATTACACATGATTTAGGTGTTGTTGCAAATGTAGCTGATCGTGTGGCTGTAATGTACGGAGGAAAAATCGTTGAAGTTGGAACAGTAGATGAAATATTCTATAATCCAAAACATCCATATACATGGGGTTTAATTAGTTCTATGCCAAGCCTAGATGCAACAGAGGAAGAATTATATGCAATTCCAGGAACACCACCGGACTTGTTAAATCCGCCTAAGGGTGATGCTTTTGCACCACGTAACCCTTATGCGTTAAAAATAGATTATGAAAAAGAACCACCAATGTTTAAAGTGTCTGACACTCATTATGCGGCGACATGGTTACTTCACCCAGATGCTCCAAAGGTTGAACCACCTGAGGCAGTTAAAAAGAGAATGCATAAATTTAATGCTGAAAAGAAGAATGCGACTCCGAATAAGGAGGCTAAATAATCATGGCAGAAAAATTATTGGAAATTAAAAATTTAAAGCAATATTTTAATATGGGATCTTCGAACGAAGTACGTGCAGTGGATGATATTTCATTTGATATCTACAAAGGAGAAACATTAGGTCTTGTAGGTGAATCTGGTTGCGGAAAATCCACTACTGGAAGAACGATTATCCGTTTATATGATGCAACTGGTGGAGAAGTGCTTTTCAATGGAGAAAATGTTCATGCCAAAAAATCAAAGGCAGAATTAAAAAAATTCCACCGAAAAATGCAAATGATTTTCCAGGATCCATATGCATCTTTAAACCCAAGAACAAAAGTAGCAGATGTCATTGCTGAAGGAATTGATATTCACGGTTTAGCCAAATCTCCTCAAGAGAGAATGGAAATGGTTGAACATCTTCTTGAAACGGTAGGCTTAAATCGTGAGCATGCAAATCGTTACCCACATGAATTTTCTGGTGGGCAAAGACAACGTATCGGTATTGCTCGTGCATTAGCGGTTAACCCTGAGTTTATTATTGCTGATGAACCTATTTCCGCATTGGATGTTTCTATCCAAGCACAAGTAGTAAACTTAATGAAAAAGCTTCAAAAGGAAAAAGGATTAACTTATCTATTTATTGCCCATGATTTATCTATGGTTAAATATATAAGTGACCGTATTGGGGTTATGTATTTTGGGAAATTAGTTGAACTTGCTCCAGCTGATGATTTATACAATAATCCTTTGCATCCATATACACAATCACTGCTTTCAGCAATTCCACTTCCGGATCCAGATTATGAACGTACACGTGTACGTAAAACGTATGATCCTGCTGTTCATCAATATGGACAAGGTGAAGAAGTGAAAATGCGTGAAGTAGTGCCTGGGCATTTTGTATATTGTTCAGAGAAAGAATTAAAACAGTATCAAGCTCAATATAAATAATATCAATAGGTTGCCTTGAATAAGGCAGCCTTTTTTGTATATTTGACCGATATTTACTTATGATTGACCGAAATAACTGATGATGTGACCGATTAAACTCATTTCTCTTCTATGCTATACTGAATTTAGATAATTTTATTTGAATTGGTTAGTAAGTAAGAGGGGGAAGTGTGTTGAATGACCGTACAATTCAATTGATTGAGTATGAGATTGCTTTACTCGTTCGTCTAACAACAGCTCATAGTCCTCGGCTTGGAAGCTTGGATCGAGCGGAATATCTTTTGTTAAGTGAACTTGAGAAAAATAGTCCAATTGCAATAAATGTTCTAGCAGATGATTTGTTGCTAAATCTTTCGACTGCAAGCCGACAGGTTGCTGTTTTAGAAAAGAAAGAATATATTAAACGTTTTCCAGATGCGGTTAATGGCAGGATTAGTCTTGTTGAGTTAACCGATAAAGGGAAGGAGATTCTGCAAAAAGTTCAACATGCACGATATTCCGCATATACAGAAATGCTGCACGAATGGTCGCCAGAGGAATTAGAAAATCTAAAGGAAAATCTTACTCGCCTTAATTTGGATTTTAAAAAATGGAAAAAGTAATGGATGGAGGTTGACCTAAATTGGACAGCCTCTATTTTTATAGCTAGAAAAACTGAAGCCTGTTAAATAATTCTATTGACGTATTTATAATAAGTTGTATAATACATGTTGTATAATGCAACTTATGTAGTATATCGAATTTCCTCGTGAGGAAATTCTTTTTCTTTTCTTAATGATTAAATCGAAAGGAGGAGTTGGAGTGAATCAAAATAGTTCGGCGGGAAGGTTGAGTATACCAAGCTATATAATCATTTCCTTTTTAACCATTTTTGCAATCGGACCTCAATATTTTATTAACTTATCTTATACGATGAATCAAGAAATCGTTCAAAATGGTCTTCATTTTGGCTCAGAGGAATTGTTAATTCCATCAACACTAGCTAATATTGCCTTTGCTCTGGGGATTCCATTTGGACCGGTTTTAACAAGAGTGCTTGGATTTAGAAAAAATTATTTATTCATGGTGTTTCTTTTTTTATGTGGTTCAATTATTGGTGCTATCACGCCAAATTTACTTTTACTAATCATCGCAAGAGTAATACAAAGTATCAGTGCGGGTGTGTTATTTTTAACAATACTGCCTGTTAGCTTAAGATCCTTTCCGAATAAAATTCGGAATACCTTTTTGTTCATGGTAATCACAGGGTTATTTGGTGCAACTGCTATGGGAGCACTCTTTGGATCTTTATCTTTAAGTGTAGATGCTTGGCGTTGGTTGTATATGTTAAATATTCTCTCTGCGTGTCTTTGCTTAATTGTTGGCTATATTTCCTTACCAAGAAGCAATGAACAAAATCAGCATGCTTCCATAGATAAAACAGGGGCATTTTTGTTTTGTTTAATTATGATCATTTTAGCTTTTCCGCTATATAATTTGATGGATAAAGGTTTTGCTTCAATATATGTTTGGCCATTCTTTGGGGTTGCAATCATTTTAATCTTATTATTTATAGTTATTGATTTAAAAGCTGAAATGCCATTAATCCCATTTCGAACACTAAAGGCAGCGAAGCCAATTTCCGGAACAGTCATGGCGATTGCTTCACACGTCTTGTTAGTGCTATCTATTGCAGGAATTAATGGTTTTTTACGTCATAATATGGATCTTCCATTTCACTATCTTTTGCACTTATATTTTTGGTTTTTTATTGGAATTTTAATTACTGCTATTCTTCATACATTTCTTTATAGTGCTTTAGGTGCAGGAAAGTTAGGAATTATTGGTTCATTAGCAGTTATTTATGTCAGTTTGCAATGGAGAACAATGAGTCCAGAAATATCACTGCCAGTTCTCTATTTTCAAGTTGCATGCTTAGGTGCTGGAGTAAGTATGGTGCTCGTTGGTGGTGCATTAGGAACGGCTTTTGCTGGGGACTTGCATTTTGCTCCAATGAGATCGGCTACCCTCCATTCCATTCGTAATTTTGTAGGGGCTGTCGTAACACCGATGGTTGGATGGGTTATTTCAATACAAAATACCATACAGTATGAACATATTAGAGGGAATCTAGGTCAATTTAGTTCAGAAGCTAAATTAGAAATGGTTCAATTGATCAATCGATTGGTTGAGAATGGGATGTCTGCTAGTGAAGCAAAAAACATAGCTTTTTATGAATTAATAGCAGATTCCAAAAAAGCGGCAATCCTAGGAGCGTATCATCATTTGTTTACCATTATGTTGATTGTCGCAATTATTATGCTACTAGCTTCAATAGGTAAAATGGTTACTGGGAAAGGTCTCGGGTTAGTTAAGAAGGAAAAGAAAACTGATCCTAGCAACGAAAAAGTGTCCATAAATTGAATCCGTTTTTGTAGACAATAAGAGAGGAGAGAATTGAATGAGTCGACGTATAGTCTTAGCAAATATCATTGGTGTCTTAGTTATTTTTTTATTAATCGCAGCAGGGGCGTACCTCTATATTCAAAATAAAAATTATGTAAAAACCGATGATGCAGTTGTTTCGGCAGATATGATGCCGATTATTTCACCTTCTTCGGGTGTTTTAAAAAAATGGAATGTTAAGGAAGGTGCTGACGTTTCAGAAAAGGATATGGTTGGTAAAGTTTCGGATGGTAAAAACGATATTCCTATTACATCTAAAATGAGTGGAAAAATAATAAAAAATGAAGCAAGAAAAAATCAATTAGTACAAGCAGGACAAACGCTTGGGGAAGAAGCTGATATGGAGCATTTATTTATTGTTGCCAATATTAAAGAAACCGAACTAAAAGATGTTGAAATTGGTGATATTGTAGATGTCAAGATCGATGGGGATTCTGATACAGTATTTTATGGTACTATTGAAGAGATTGGGTATGCTACAAACTCAGTATTCTCAGTACTGCCGCAAAGCTCAACTGGGAACTATACAAAAGTAACACAAAAAGTAGCTGTGAAAATTTCTATTAATCAACCTTCATCTAAAGTTTTGCCAGGCATGAACGCTGAAGTAAAAATCTCTTTATAAAATCCATTTAAGCCAGATACAATATTCATATAGTGTCTGGCTTTTTATTTGTTTGATTTCCCACATGTGGTACCTTTTTTCATGAGTATTTTCCTAACAAACTCTTTTAGTATTGTCACTGAGCTCCGAGTAAACATTAAAGATTGTCTTTTTGTTGTAACCATTTTAATAAATTAAATCTGTATAATGTAAAGCGTATTTGTTTGAATTACTTTTGCATTATAAGGCAAGGAGCTTCATTTATTTGAAAACACTGCTTGTATATTGAAATATAGTATGATGGAAGTACAAGAGTATGGAGGAAGGATTAAGATTTATGTTTAGAAAAAGGAACAAAAGGGTTTCTTCAAAAAGTATTAAGACAAGGTTAGTAGGAAATTTCATTATTATTATATTAATTAGTGTACTTGTCTTTGACGCATTACTTATTTATATTACAAGATATTATTTTTATAACAATGTAGAGAATGTACTAACCAATCAAATAAAAACCTCCTCAGATTTTTATTCCAAGTACTTTTCAAATGTCTCCTTAGAGGAAAATGTGATTGATCATGTTGATGTGTTTTGGCAGCAAACATCTGCCCAGGTACAAATCGTTGATCTTTCAGGACGAGTATTATTGGATTCAGTCGGAGTAGAAAATAAAACACCACTTACAGGCAAGGATTTTAAAGAAGCGTTGAAAGGGAAAAAAGGGGTGAGTATCGGAAATATAGAATATGGAAGGGACAAAGTTATGACGGTTTCTTATCCCTTAAAGTCCGATGGGAAAGTAATTGGGGTCCTAAGGTTTATAACTTCTTTAAAAGATGTAGACAAAGTCATTCGAAATATTTCTTTAATTTTTATTAGTATTGGAGTCATTGTACTAGTTATATCAGGTGCTATTGGGTTAATACTTGCATATAGTATTGTTCTTCCGCTAAAAACGGTAACTGGTGCGGCTGAGTTAATGGCGGGAGGAAATATGAAGATAAGAATAAAGAAAAAACGGGATGATGAGATCGGAAAATTAACAGATACTTTAAATTATATGGCTGAGGAAGTAGAAAAAAGAGAAGAAATAAAGAATGATTTTATTTCCCTTGTTTCACATGAATTACGAACGCCATTAACAGCAATTAAGGGCTGGGCATCTACCCTCAGAAGGTTTGATAATTATGAAAAAAATACATTTGATGATGGATTGACGATCATTGAAAATGAAAGTGATCGACTGACTGTAATGGTAGAAGAGCTTCTCGATTTTTCTAGTTTTGTATCAGGTAAGATTACATTAAAAAAGGAAAAAACAGATCTTAAAGCTATTTTTGATTTTATTGAAAAACAGATGCGTCCGAAAGCAGAAAAAGAAGGAATTAAATTTCATGTTCTTTATGAGGAGCTTCCATTAATGGAACTGGACCGTGACCGAATGAAACAGGTTTTAATTAATCTTCTAGGCAATGCATTTAAATTTACTTCTGAGAATGGAACGGTTATTCTGAGTGCTTATAAAGAGGAAGGATTTGTTGCATTATCAGTAAGAGATACTGGATGTGGAATTAGTAAGGAAGAATTGCCAAGAATAAAAGAGAAATTTTACAAAGGGAAAAACAGCAAATCTCAAACTGGTTTAGGTTTGTCGATAAGTGATGAAATTGTAAAATTGCATAATGGTAGCTTAATGATTAAAAGTGAACTGGATGTAGGTACAGAAGTTATCGTCAAATTTCCACTTGAAAAATATAATGCTGAGGGATCTATATGAAGAAGTTAAAAGAGAATTGGTTATTTCTAATTTCCATAGCGTTTTGCGTTTTATTTATAACAGGATGTAGTGCAAAGGACTTTAGTATTGAAGGGAAAATTGCACCGCCAAAAAATGAAGCGATTACGGTTAAAGGCACATGGGGCATTGAGAAATTTATTACAATAAAAGAAGATCCTACAAAAAATTATGAGGATATACGTCATTATATTGGTAAGACGGCTATGTTTGATCAAACGGTTTGTGAGATAGGTCGAGATGAATGTGCCAAACCAGTATATAAAATTATAAATGTTTCTGCATTAGATTATATGCAAAATAAGTATAAAGTGAATCCAGCTAAGCTAGGTATAGACAATCAACGAATTGATGTTATTACAGTGACTTCAAATAATCAAACATTTTATGAGTTAATTAAGAAAGATGATCAAACCATGTTTGCATATGTAGATGGCGGTTTCTTATCCATGCATAAGCAATCAGATAAGGTTAGTGCTAAACCAAGGAACAATCATGAAAAAAATCAAGATGTAAAGGTTCATCCAAATGGAAAGGACAATGATTCATTAAAATCAGGAGTACTTCTAGGGATTCGTTCAAAAGAGAACACCTACAGGACGCTGTGGATTAGTGTGAAAAATAAGAAGCTTAAGTCGGTAATGGAGAAAAAGCAGCTTTTTGTCCCACGAATGAAAGGCTTTTGGGAAGTAGGATACTTTAAAGCGGATAAGGGAACTGAAGGAAGCTTGTATGTTAAACCAATACAGGATAAGAAGGTGAAAAAACATAATATATTGACAGAAAGCAATGTGAGAAAGATATTGTTTGTCGGTAATGATTATGTAGGTACAGAAAATTTACAAAGATATCAAGTGCTGCCAATTGATCATATAAGTGTTGGTAAGGGAATTACACCTTCTGATATAACAGATGAAAATGTCGACAAAGCCATACTTAGATCAAGTGAAGCATTCCTTTCTTCGCTAGATAGGGAGCAGGCTCAAATGCTTGATAAGAAACCAAAAGAAGATAATTTTACCCTTGAGAGAAGAAACGGACATTGGATCATGAGAGGCAGGTTAAATTATAATCAGCCTATCGGGTTAAAGAAATATGAGGATTACGACATTAATGTCATGGTTCCAAAGAAATTAATAAATTATGATGAAATGACGATCCCATGGGGGGAAATAAAATCAAAAATGCCTTGGATTATGGATGCTTATGTCTCTCCTAATAAAAATATTGCTATACTTGTTTCAAAAGAAAAGCTATATGTATATTCCATTGATAAAGGAAATATTTCAAAGCATTCATTAAAGGAAATACCATGGAAGACAGGCGATTCAATTGTAATGGCAGAATGGGCAATAGGAGATTATGTGAACATTTGGGAGAAAAGTGTCAAGAAGAACTTTAATCCATTAAATGAAAAATAAAAGATTGGATGAGGAGAAGTGATGAAAATCGCTTCTCCATTTTTTAATTTCTTACTGTATTAAGTAAATGGTAGGGCTTGTATTGGATTTCTTTATTTTTCCCTTAGAATCAATTATCCTTAAGATAAGTCAGGCAAGATAAGAGGGATGCATTTGAAGCAGATATATAGTGAAATCATTCAATTTCGTGGTTCCCACTATGATTTTGGATATATGCAAGGAGAAAAATTAAAAGATTCATTAATTGTTAGGAACCGAGAAAAGCAGTGGGAGATTCGAAAGCCGAGATTTATTGTTGGAGTGCAAGAGGCTAAAGCGGCTATCACTCGATTTGCATCAGGTGTATGGGATGAGCTTCTTGGTTTACAGGATGCATTACAATGGCCGATGGATAGGATATTAAAGGAATTTGGAGGCTATCGTTTAAACTATAACCGTTCAGGATGCACAATTTTTACAGGAGATTCGTATTTTATTCGTAATTATGATTACCATCCAAAGACATATGAAGGACGATATGTTTTTTATCAACCGACTGACCAAGGGTATGCCATTATTGGTCCGAGTCAGCGTGTAACAGGTAGAATGGATGGAATGAATGAAAAGGGCTTAGTGCTCGGATATAATTTTATGAATCGAAAAAATCCTGGGGATGGCTTTATTTGCTGTATGATAGGGAGACTAATTTTAGAATCCTGTGCTAATACGAGCGAGGCGGTGGACATGCTACGTGAAATCCCACACCGACATTCATTTACCTATGTTGTTTATGATTCAAATGGCATAACGAAAATGGTGGAAACATCTCCACGTGGTGTAGAGGTCCGTCAATCGAATATGTGTACGAACCATTTTGAAGTCATGAAACATGAAAATCGTCATCATTTGGTTGATTCCAAAAGGCGATTGACGATATTGCAAGAGCAGCAAGCAAACATTACAGATGCTTATGAAGCTTTTCGATTATTTAATGATTCCGATAAAGGGATATTCTCGGATTTGTATGATAGCTGGGCTGGAACTATTCATACGTCTGCCTATTTTCCGAATGAGAGGAAAGCATGGTTTGCATTAGGTGGCGATAAAGAGCCGTTTCTGTTTGACTTTTCTAAATGGCTAGCTGGAGAAAATGTAATGTTGGACAGAATGACAGGAGAAATTGATACGGAAATCCCTTTTGTCCATTTGGACGATGGTGCTGACTGGTCGCGAAAATAATTTTTACACAAAGGAAGTGTTAATATGTACTGTAGACCAGCTGAAAAAAAGGATTCAGTGGAAGCAGCTTATTTAATTCATCTTGCAATCAAGGATATTGCAGATGCTTTAACAGGTGAGAAAGAAACAGATAAAATTAGAGCGGAGCTAGCTCATTTATTTCAACAAGAAAATAATCGTTTGAGCTATCAAAATTGTCTCGTGATAGAAGAGCATAAAAAGGTGATTGGTATAGCTATAGCCTATGCAGGAGACGATGCGGAAAAATTAGACAAGCCGATTATCGAACGATTAATAAAGAAAACGGGAAATAATCATATCCAGCTTGATAAAGAAGCAGAACCTGGAGATTATTATATCGATACAGTTAGTGTCCATCCGCTTGGTCAAGGAAAAGGGATTGGAAGCTTACTATTTAAAGAGGTGGAAAAATTAGCGAAAAGCAAAGGTTTTCATCAGCTATCTCTTAATGTTGCAGAGGATAATCCAAGGGCAAAGAAGCTATATACAAGATTGGGATATAAAAAAGATAAAGTAATTGAAATTACTGGTCATGAATACGATTATATGATCAAAACGATTTAAATAAAAAGGAGCCGTCCTGAAAGCGAAGCGTTGGACGGCTCCTTTGGTTTATATTTAATTTGATTGAATGATAGAAAAAGGTTTGATAACACTAGCAGTACACTTTTTAGTTTCATCATGTTACCTAATATTTAACTATTGACTCACATTGTTCTATTTCTTATTTAAATAGAATCCACCATGATAGCAATAATATTTCCTAGCATTTAAATTTATTAATTTACGTAATGATTCTTCTGCATCTGTAGGATTTAAAGTGAAGTGAGGATTGGCAACCTTCAACGCTTTATCTTCAATCACTGCTGCATCACCGGTAATAATTACATCCAATTTCTTATTATAAATGGATATATGTCCCGGCGTATGACCTGGAGTCGATAGGATTTCACATCCTCCAGCCCATTCAAAATAGTCTCCACCCTTAACCACTATATCCACTGGTACATGTTTTATTTTTTTCAAGCTATCAATAAAAGCTAATCCGAAGCTTTTCTCCGTCTCTGGTAATTTATTTAACATATCCTCTGCTTGAATAAGACGAAGAGACTTTTTTTCGCCCGAAATATAGTCTTTTTCAATATCACTAGCAATTACCTGAATAGTGGGGTATTTTTTCTTTAGTTCGAATAATGTCCCCATATGATCATCATCATGATGAGTGATGAGCACCTTTGATATTGATTCAGGAGCAACTCCTTTATTCCTTAATTCTTCTTCCAAAATTGAAAGCATATGAGGATATCCGCAATCAATCAAAATGACTTCCTTCGCATCCTTAATTACAGTAGGATGAATAACCATTTCATTGTCGTTATATGTAAATTTCAAATCCAATTGAATGATTTCCATTTTATATTTACTCCCCCAATTGTTAAGATTAGTCTACCTATGAAACACATTTTACCAAATGTTACTATAGTTTAGGATCGTTTGTACACTATTAATGGTGTGTATGGCATAAAACTTGCATTATTTATGAGAGAATTTTGGGAAAGGGGTTAAAAAATGAAATCAGGTTCAGTTATCGGATTTTATCATGCAGGGATTACTGTGAAAAATTTAGAAAGATCTTTAGACTTCTATTGTCATTTACTAGGTTTTGAGTTTCTCTCGCGTCAGGATGTAACGGATGAATATATTTTTCAAATTGTCTCGATTCAAGAAGCCAAATTGGTGAAGGTAGCATTTGTACAAATTCCCGGATCAGATGCAGTAGTTGAGTTATTGGAATATACGGATGCTGATAGAAGATCAGGTAGCAGTAGACCATGTGATTACGGTACAGGTCATATATGTCTGTATGTTAAAAACCTGGATGAATTATATAAAGAATTATTGGCAAAAGGGGTGTCCTTTCGTTCAAAGGCACCCGTTCAGGTAACTTCAGGGAGAAATAAAGGAGCAAAAATTATTTATTGCTTAGACCCTGATGGATATATTGTTGAGCTAGTTGAGCCTTTGCCTGCAGCTAAAGAATAAACAACCAGAGGTTAGTAGCCTCTGGTCATTTCTTTTTTAGCTGATATTTTTGCATCTTTCTAACAAGTGTAGATTGATCGACTTTTAAAGCCGCAGCAGCTTTTCTAATGCTAGGAAAAGAATTTAGGGCTTCCTGAATAAATTTAGCTTCAACCTCCTCCAGTCTCGCTTTAAGTGGTTGAATTTCAACAAGTGACTCGGGCAGAGCTGCATGTTGGACTGTTGGCTGGTTCCGACTAAAAGCCATTTCATGATGAATATCAGGTAAATCAATGACAGATTTCGTACTCATTAACGAAATACGCTCGATTAAATTTTGAAGTTCTCTCACGTTACCTGGCCAATGATAAGTTTGAAAACTTGATAAGGCGTTCCATGTAAAAGAACGATTAATTCCATATCTATGATTAATGCCATTTAAGAAGTGATAGATTAACGGTATGATATCTTCTTTTCTTTCTCTTAATGGCGGAATAAAGATTGGAATAATATTCAAACGATAAAATAAATCTTCTCTAAAGGTACCTTTTTGAATCATATCGAGCAGGTTTTTGTGTGAAGCTGCAATAATTCTTATATTTACTGGTATTGGTTTGCTTCCTCCGACACGCGTGATTTCAAATTCTTGTAATACTCTTAGCAGCTTTACTTGTAAAGAAAGTGGCATTTCGCCGATTTCATCAAGAAAAATTGTTCCATTATGAGCGGCTTCGAATAATCCTGGTTTTCCCTTTTGATTTGCCCCGGTAAAGGCACCTGCTTCATATCCGAATAATTCTGATTCTAGAAGTGCTTCTGGAATCGCACCACAATTAATTTTGATGAGCGGTTGATTTGCCCTTAAACTATAGCGATGAATAAGATTGACAATCTTTTCCTTTCCAACACCAGATTCTCCTTGAATAAGGACGACTGAATCAATTTGTGCAACTCGTAATGTTCTTTCAACTACAGCTTTCATTTTCTCAGAATGAGAAATAATCGATAATTTCGGATCGTTTTGTTCTTTTAACGCTTCCAACTCCTGATAGGCTATTTTATTTTTTTGTTCTAATTCCTTGATTTCATTTTCTAATGATTGTAATTGTGTTAAATCTCGAATATTGTTAACAAGCTTTTCAATTTTTCCTTGACTATTTCGAATAGGTACAGCAGAAACTAGAACTGTAACTCCAGTATTAATTTTTTGAATAATGGTTACTTCTCGATTTTCCTCAAGCGCACGTAAGGACGCAGAACTATCAATTACTCCTTCATCCTCTAAATCCTTTAAATTTCTTCCGATACAAAACTTTGTAGATAATCCAGTTATTTGTTCATAGGATGGGTTTTGATGAATAATCACTCCATCTTTATCACTTATAACGATTCCGTCAAATGATGAGTCTATTACTTGATGTAAGCCTTTTTGTTCTAATCGAAGAGCCTCCAATTCCTGTTTTAATTTTACCGTTTCATTAATTGGTTGAATGAGAATGACCAAATCATTTTCATCGTTAATCACTTGAATTTCTGCAGGGTTGGACTGAAGTGTAAAAAATGTAGAGCCAGAAATTGCTTCATCAGCAATATGATCAAATTCATCCAAATAGTTTTGAGAAATCTCATTGCTAAACAAAATTTGTTTGTTTTTATCAATGACTAAAACGCCGAGAATTGATATTTGTTTTAGAATGGAGAGGTTTATCATAGTGATCACACCTTTTGTTAATAGTGATGTGTTTTTGCATCATATGGTTAATTTTACATCATTTTGTATGCGAAATTGCAAGCGTTTTTTTAAATGCTATAGTAACATCCGTTTTTTAGGAGAGATAAGAAAAAATTATTGTGAGTGATAAAAATGCCTGTCCAGCTCCAATGCCTATCGACTACAGTACTTCAGGACATCTCCTTAAGTTAACATCGATTGCCCTTCATGGAAAATATTACTCCAAAATTTCTCTTTACGCACTTATAAGAAAAAACGCTTACACTTTTTTTAACTATGGCACGTTTCTTGCAATATATTATTTTGTGAACAACGAGCAGTTAAGTAATGAAATAATAGGAGGTTTCTATATTGTCTAATTTAGTAAAAAGCATTAACTTTGCGCCAGAGAAATTAAAAGAAATGCTATATGACATGATGTTAATTCGAAGCTTTGAGGAGCATGTAGAAAAATTATATCAGCAAGGCAAAATTCATGGCACTATGCACTTATGTATTGGTCAGGAAGCAACGGCGGTTGGCGTTTGTTCGGTGTTAACAAATGATGACAAGATTATTAGTACGCATAGAGGACATGGTCATTGCATTGCAAAAGGGATGAATGTCGATCGGATGATGGCTGAGTTATTAGGGAAGGCAACAGGTTATTGTAAAGGAAAAGGCGGTTCTATGCATATAGCTGATTTAGATGTAGGAAGCCTTGGTGCAAATGGGATTGTTGCAGGAGGACTACCGTTAGCAACAGGTGCGTCTTTAACTTCAAAAATGAAGGATTTAGGTTATGCTGTCGTTGCTTTTTTTGGGGATGGTTCTACTAATGAAGGTGCATTCCATGAATCATTAAATTTAGCCTCTGTTTGGAATTTACCAGTCATTTTCTTCTGTGAAAATAATCTTTATGGCATGAGTGGTTCAATAAAAGAGATGACGAATATAAAAGATATTGCTGAGAGATCAGCTTCATATGGAATTCCAGGTGAAATTGTAGATGGCAACAATTTATTAGAAGTAGCAAAAGTTACAAAAAAAGCGATTGAAAGAGCGAAGAGTGGACATGGTCCTACATTAATTGAAGCAAAAACCTATCGATGGAGAGGTCATTCTAAAAGTGATGCAAGAAAATATCGTACACGAGAGGAAGAAAAGGAATGGAGGAAAACAAAGGATCCGATTGCCTTATTTAAAAATCAATTAATGGAAGATCATATTTTAACGGAAGAGACCTTTAAAGAATTGGAAGAGCGATTAGAAAAGGAAATGGAAGCAGCTATCAAATTTGCTGTAAATAGTCCAGCTCCTACAGAAGATACGTTGGAAATAGATATTTTTGCCTAAATTTGAAAGCGAGGAATTGCGATGAGGGAAATTACATATTTAGAGGCTATTCGTGAAGCAATGTGCCAGGAAATGAGAGCAAATGAAGATGTATTTATTATGGGAGAAGATATTGGTATTTATGGCGGTGCCTTTGGTGTAACAAATGGGATGATTGAAGAATTTGGACCTGAACGAGTACGAATTACACCAATCTCTGAAGCAGCTATAAGTGGTTGTGCTGTAGGTGCTGCGATGACTGGAATGAGGCCAATTCTTGAACTACAATTCTCTGATTTTATTACGATTGCAATGGATAATATTGTGAACCAGGCGGCAAAAATGCGCTATATGTTTGGTGGAAAAGCTAAGGTGCCGGTTGTCATTCGAACACCTGGTGGTTCTGGTGCAGGTTATGCAGCACAGCATTCTCAGAGTTTAGAAGCATGGACAGCTCATATACCAGGATTAAAAGTGGTTCAGCCTTCGACTCCGTATGATGCAAAGGGGTTACTAAAGGCAGCGATGAATGATAATAATCCAGTTATGTTTTATGAGCATAAAATGCTTTATGGTGTTAAGGGAGATGTACCAGAGGATGTATATGAGATCCCATTAGGAAAAGCGGATGTTAAAAGGGAAGGAACGGACATTACAATTGTGGCAACTGCGATGATGATTCATAAATCGTTAGAAGCGGCAAAAATTCTTGAAGGTCAAGGGATTAGTGTGGAAGTAATTGATCCCCGTACATTGGTTCCTCTAGATGAAGAAACGATTTTGAATTCTGTAAGAAAGACTGGAAGAGTGATCGTTGTCTATGAAGCAGTAAAGCGTGGAGGATATGGGGCAGAAATTGCCAGTATGATTGGAGAAAGTGATGCATTTGACTTTTTAGACGCACCTGTGATGCGTTTAGGTGGACGAGCTGTTCCAATGCCATACAATGCTGAATTAGAGAAAAAATCAGTTCCGCAAGTAGAAGATATTGTTCAAGCATGCCAAACAATTATGAATAAATAGAACAGAACAGTGGAAGGAGGATATTATGGCCACGAAAGTAGTAATGCCCAAGCTAGGAGCATCGATGGAAGAAGGTACGATTGTAAAATGGTTCATTGAAGAGGGCGAATATATAGAAGAAGGCGATCCGCTCGTTGAAGTGTTAACAGATAAAATTAATATAGAGGTAGAAGCTGAAACAGATGGCGTTTTGCTGAAAACACTTTACGATGTAGAGGATGTAGTAAAGGTTCAGGAAGTCATTGCCTACATTGGTGATGAGGGAGAAACCATTGATGAAAGTGAAAGTTCGAATGAACAGTTAACTACAGATGATGTACGGAATGATCAAATAGAAGAGAATATTGATCAGTTAAAGAATAGACAAATAGAAAGAAATATTCGCAGAACTCCTGCGGCTCGTAAACTAGCTAAAGAAAACCACTTATCATTAGTAGAAATACAAGGGACGGGGCCAAACGGACGGATTCAAAGGGCAGATGTAGAAGCAAGACTTAATCTGTTAGAAAAACCGGCAAAAGTAACACCATTGGCGCGGAAGGTTGCAGATGTCAATCATATTGATTTAACTCACATAGATGGCACAGGAACAAATGGAAAAATCGTTCGTGACGATTTACTTTCTCTAACCATTCAAAAAGAAACATCAGTTGATAGCGATACCGTAAAAAAAGAACCTTTATCTGGGATGCGAAAGATTATTGCAGATCGTATGTCAAAAAGTGCCTTTACCTCTCCACATGTCACTCTTACTAGTGAAGTGGATATGATAAATTGTGTGAAAATACGTAAGGAATTGATTCCTTTCATCGAGCAAATAAACGGACACCGACTTTCTTTCAATGAAGTAATAATAAAAGTAGTCGCCCATACATTGCAATATCATCCTAAAATGAATATTTCTTTGGAAAATGATGAAATCATCTACCATTCAGAGGTGAATGTAGGATTTGCTGTAGCTGTTCCTAATGGTTTAGTCGTTCCAAATGTGAAAAAGGCTAATACTTTAGGTCTTGCCGAGATTACATCAGAATGTAAAAAATTCAGCAGGCTTGCTAGAGAAGGAAAACTGCTCCCAGAGTATATGAAAAATGGTACGTTCACCATTAGTAATTTAGGAATGTATGCGGTCGATGCCTTTACACCAATTATAAATCAGCCAGAGGCAGCAATTCTTGGGGTCGGACGAATTCAGGAAAAACCAGTCGTAGTAAATGGGGAAATAGCCATTAAACCAATGATGGTATTAAGTCTATCATTCGATCATCGCATTATAGATGGGGCTCCTGCAGCGGAATTTTTAACAGTCTTAAAAGAAAATCTTGAAAATCCAATTAAACTGATCATCTGAGGTGAAATGATGGACAAATATGATGTTATTGTTGTTGGTGGAGGACCTGGTGGCTATGTAGCGGCCATCCGAGCTGCTCAATTAGGAGGTAGAGTAGCACTTGTAGAAAAGAATGAATTAGGAGGAACCTGTTTAAATAGAGGTTGTATTCCCTCTAAAACCCTTCTCAAACATGCAGAAGCCATTGAATTGATTGAAAAAGCAAGAGGATGGGGGATTGAAACAGGACCAGTAACATTTTCATTAAAAAAAATGATGGCTAGAAAAAATAAAGTGATTGAGACGCTGCGCTCTGGAATTACAAGCCTTTTAAAAAAAGGAAAAATCACTGTGTATAATGGTGAAGCTAGTGTTAATCAACAAAAGCATGTTTCGATTCAATTGGCAGAAGAGCTTAAAGTTATCCAGGGTGAAAAAATTATTGTTGCAACAGGAGGAAGGCCATTTCTTCCACCTATTCCAGGAATGAATGAAGTGGATGTTCATACAAGTGATACGATATTTAATTTAACAGAAATACCTAAATCAATCGTCATTGTCGGTGGAGGCGTCATAGGTGTCGAGTTTGCAAGTATTTTTGCTAGTTTAAACACAGAGGTAACAATAGTAGAGATGGGCAATCGAATCATCCCTAGTGAAGACTCGGATGCAGCAAAGCTTCTGCAGAAAATATTGAAAAAGAAAAAGATTCGTATTCTAGTAAATAAAAAAGTAGTATCTATGAGTCAAGATGGAGAAGATAAATCGATTGTCATACAATCAGATGATGGAAAAACAAAGAAGCTTCTCTGTGAGGAAGTTCTGATTGCTGCTGGAAGAAAGCCGAATCTATCAGCAATTGAGAAATTAGATATTCGAATGAACGGTCTATATATCGAAGTCAATGAACACATGGAAACGAATCTTGAAGGAATCTATGCAGTTGGCGATATTATTGGTGGATGGCAGCTTGCTCATGTAGCAAGTGCAGAAGGACTTATAGCAGCTGCTAATGCTGTTGGAATGAAAGAACGTATTGATTATAAAGTAATTCCGCGTTGCGTGTATACCTCACCGGAAATTGCAAGCGTCGGAATGAGTGAGGAACAGGTAAAGGAAAGGCGGATTCCTTATCGGGTGGAAAAGTATTCTCTCTCTAGTAATGGCAAAGCAATTGCAATGGATGAAACAGATGGTTTTGTCAAAATAATGGTAGAAGAGCAATACGGAGAAATTTTAGGAGTGGTCATGGCAGGTGCTCATGTAACCGAAATGATCTCCCAATCATCAGCCTTCATTTATTTAGAGGGCACAGTTGATGAGCTAGCAAACATGATTCAGCCGCATCCATCCATAAGTGAGTCATTATTTGAAGTAGCTGGTGCCTGGAAGGGTATGGGAATTCATACCTAAATAGTTAAGGCACTTTTCTAAAACTTTGTTGCTTTTGAATCTAAAATTCTAGACTTTTAAGAAGTGTTTTTCTAAGAAAAGATGCCCTACAGACAGTCTACTAATCTTTCATATCATACATTATACGTGATAGAAGTATTTTTCAAATTCAGCATTAGTCAAAAAGGAAAGAGGGGGTTCCTATTGTTTAGCTTAAAAGGAAAAAAAGCAATCGTTACAGGAGCAGCACAAGGCTTAGGAAAAGAAATGGCTAGAGCACTTCATGCAGCAGGTGCAGAAGTAGTTATTTTAGATGTTTCTGATTTAGGAAAAGAAGCCGCGAGAGAGCTTGGAAAAGAGGATGCTAAGGTTCATTTTGTCAAAGGGAATTTATTAGATCGTGAAAATTTAATTTCCTCTTTCAAGGAAGCTGTTGAAAAGCTAGAGGGACGAGTAGATATTTTATTAAATAGTGCAGGAGTCATAGAAAGAAAAAGGGCAATGGATTTGTCGCTAGAAAGCTGGGATCGAATACTAGAAATTAATGTATCTGCTGTTTTTCAATTATCCTGCTTAGCAGCAGATATAATGATTAATCAAGGATCTGGAAAAATCATTAACATGGGTTCTATTTTAAGTTTTCTTGGCGGTTATAATGCTGCGGCTTATTCAACAAGTAAAGGAGCCATTGCTCAGCTAACGAAGTCTTTATCGAATGAGTGGGCTGGACATGGCATACAGGTAAATGCCATTGCACCAGGCTATATGTCTACTAGTATGAATGCGGATATTAAAAATGATGAAGTACGTACACCTCAAATAAATGCACGTATCCCAGCAGGACGTTGGGGAACTCCAGAGGATGTTGCAGGAGTAGCAATATTTTTAGCATCTGCGGCGTCTGATTATGTTACAGGAGTAGTAATCCCTGTAGATGGTGGTGTTCTCGGCAGATAGTTCTACACAAACATTGAGAGAGAGGAGTCCAAAATGAAAAAACAATTATTCATAGCTGGTGAGTGGATAGCGTCTGAGAAATATTCAGAACTACTGTCTCCATTTACACTCGAAAAAATAGCAGACATCCCACAAGCCTCTGGTGAACAAGTAGATTGTGCCATTGAAGCAGCGTATGAAAGTCGTGCAATGATGGCTTCAATGCCTGCTTATCAAAGAGCAGAAATTTTGGAAAAGCTTGTGAGACTATTAAAAGAAAAAGAACAACAGGCGGCAGAAATAATTGCTCTTGAAGCAGCAAAACCGTTGAAGACAGCAATCGGTGAAGTTCAGAGAACGATTGAAACCTATAAATTTGCAGCAGAAGAAGCGAAGCGTATTCATGGAGAAACAATTTCAATGGATGCAGCAATAGGAGGAGTCGGAAGAATAGGATATACTCTTCGTGAACCTATCGGTGTAATAGGCGCTATTACTCCATTTAATTTTCCTATGAATTTAGTAGCGCATAAAGTCGGACCAGCCATTGCGGCAGGAAATACGGTTGTATTAAAGCCCGCCTCACAAACTCCATTATCTGCCTATTTTATTGCAGAATTATTGGAAGAAGCGGGATTGCCTAAGGGAGTATTAAATGTTGTTACTGGAAGTGGAAGAATAGTAGGAGCCCGATTGGTATCAAGTGATAAAGTAAATATGATTACTTTTACAGGAAGTCCTTCTGTTGGGATAGGTATACGAAATAAGGCTGGATTAAAGAAAGTAACATTGGAACTTGGTTCAAATGCAGGTGTGATTATCGATAAAGGAACAAATTTAAATACGATTATTCCTCAGTGTGTGATGGGTGCTTTTTCTAACCAAGGCCAAGTCTGTATCTCTTTGCAGCGGATTTATGTTCATGAAGAAATTTATGATGATTTCAAACAAAAATTTGTAGCAGAAACACAGAAATTGGTGTGTGGTGACCCATTAAGCTTAGATACAGATGTATCCGCTTTAATTTCTCCACCTGATTTGGAAAGAAGCTTACAGTGGATAAAGGAATCCGTTGCAGAAGGGGCAGTAATTGCAATCGGTGGTACAACAGAGGGGAATGTTCTTTTGCCAACCGTTATGCTAGATGTCAATTCACATTCAAAAATTTCATGTCAGGAGGTTTTTGCTCCGATTGTTTTAATTCATCCTATTTCTACTATTGAAGAAGGGATTAAATATATAAATGATTCGAAATACGGATTACAGGCTGGAATTTATACGAATGATATCAACACGGCTTTACATGCTTCAAATAAACTGCATGTAGGTGGAGTAATGATAAATGATATTCCAACCTTTCGAGTGGACCAAATGCCGTATGGTGGAGTAAAAGAAAGTGGTACTGGCAGGGAAGGGTTAAAATACGCTGTTGAAGAAATGACAGAGATGAAGCTGGTTATTTGGAATCAAGCTTAAGTAGGAGAAATTATTTGGATATGAGAGGGCTGTCTAGATACAGGCAGTCCGCATAAAACGTAATATTTTTGATTTAAATAGTCGGAATAAAATGAAAAGTTATGGGATAGGAGTGTTTTTATGGAAGAAAAATCATCAAGAGTTCGTTATGGAATTATTGCATTTTCATTTTTTGCATGCTTGATAAATTATGGTGATCGTATCGCAATTTCCGTCGCCTCACCTGCAATTATTAAAGATCTAAGCTTTACCCCAATTGAGTGGGGCTATATTTTAAGCGCTTTCTTTTGGACTTACTCGATATTTGGCTTTATTGGCGGCTTTGTTAACGATAAATTTGGGGCCAGAAACACATATGGTTTGACAATGATTGTTTGGTCTATCTTTGTTGGACTTACAGCTACTGCTTGGAACTTTATATCATTATTAGTTGTACGCTTATTCTTTGGGGCGGGAGAAGGTCCTCAAGTTCCTACTGCAACAAAGCTGGTTTCAAATTGGTTCCCTAAATCCGAATCTGCTAAAGCTTTATCCTTATCACAGGTTGGAACAACGATTGGCCCTATTCTTGCGATTCCTCTTGTTGCATGGTTGACGGTTACAATGGGATGGAGAATAAGCTTTGTCGTATTAGGAGCTTTAGGTATTATTTGGGCAATTTTTTGGTTCTTATATGCTAAGGAACACCCTCATCAGCATAAAAAAGTAAATCAAAAAGAATTAGAATATATTCATAAGGGTAGAGATTTACAGATTGGGGAAGTAAATGCTGAAATTGAAGATTCTAAAGAATCGGTATGGTCTTTTATTAAAAAACCATATATTTTAAGTGTAAGTATTTGTTATTTTGCCTATTCCTTTGTTTTATTTTTAGTCATTACGTGGTTCCCTAACTACTTAGTTGATGCAAGAGGAATGACGATGAAAGAAATGGGTGTATTTTCAATATGGCCATGGGTAGGAGCTTCAGTAGGTTTAGTTCTTGGTAGCTATCTATCAGATCAAATTGTAAAAAAATCAAAAAATAGAAATCTGATTTCTGGAAGGAAATCTGTAGTGGTTGTTTGTCAATTACTTACTGCTGTAACTTTCTCCCTTTCCGCAATGGTTGAATCAACAGCCCTGGCATTAACTTTAGTCACTGTAGCGATGGGATTCTTATTGGGTAGCTGGCAATATCAATCTCTAGTAATCGCTATTGTACCTAGGAAAAAATTGGGTGCAGTGTCAGGTTTTGTTCAATCGATTTCAGCAATTGGCGGGATATTAGCACCAATTTTAACTGGTTATATCGTTGAATTAACAGGAACATACAATACTGCATTTTATTTAGGGTCAGCATTTTGTCTTTTAGGAAGTGTTTTAGTAGCTATATTTGTTCGACCATTAAAAAAAGCGTCTAATCAAAATCTAGAAAGCATTGAGAAAGCGACAGCACTTTAAAAACTATCAGTTGTATTGTACCTCTTAAATTAGTGAGAAAGCTAGATAGGACAAGCATGAATTCTTCTTGTCCTTCTCTTTTCTAAACTTAGTTGAAAGTGAGGGAAGGATTATGAAAGCAATAATTAAAAAAACAAAAGGTAGAAAAGGAGTTGTTTTGGAAAACGTTTCCGAACCATCTATAGGTGTAAATGAAATAAAAATAAAGGTTCATGGTGCAGGAATTTGTGGAACAGATATCCATATTATTCAAGACGAATACCCGTATGATGCACCAGTGATAATGGGGCATGAATATTCGGGGATTGTCGTTGAAGCTGGTATAGGGGTAGAGGATTTTTTACCGAGAGATAGGGTTGTATCATTAACAGCGATTTCAACATGTGGAACATGTAGTTACTGTAGACAAGGTTTACTCATGCTGTGTAATGAAAGAAAGTCAATAGGCTCTGGCGTTAATGGAGCATTTGCAGAGTATATCGTTGTTCCTGCAGCAGCCGCTTATAAAATTCCAGCTCGAGTATCTATGGATGCAGCTGTTCTAACAGAACCATTAGCATGTGTTGTTCGATGTGTAATGGAAAGAGGTCAGGTAAATGCAGGAGATTTAGTAATAATATCTGGGCCAGGAACCATTGGAATGCTAGCATTACAAGTTGCAAAGGCCAATGGTGGAAATGTTGTTGTTACTGGTACTGCTAAAGATAAGGATCGTCTAAAGCTTGCATTAGAATTAGGAGCTTATGCTGTCATTAATTTCGAAGAAGAAGGATCATATGAAAAACTTATGAGCCTTACGAATAATAAGGGATTTGATGTGGCGATTGAATGTGCGGGAGTAGAAGCTTCATTGAATAGTTGTATCCAACTGTTGAGAAAACAAGGTACACATATTCAAATGGGGCTATTCGGAAAAAAGGTGGAATTTGACTCCGATTTAGCTCTAATGAAGGAGATTCATTTTATTAACGGATATGCAACGGAACCAACCTCATGGGAAATCGCTTTACGTCTTTTGGAATTCAATCATGTAAAAGTTGAAAAGCTAATTTCGAATAAAGTCTCCATTTATCATTGGGAAAAGGCTTTAGAACTGGCAATCAATAAGGTTGGCTATAAAACAATTATTATTCCAAGCTTAAATGAAGTGTAATTAAAAGAAAACAGAAGGACTTTTAAAAAGGGCCTGTTAATAAAGGGTTTAAAGAACTTGTTAATTCCATATTAACTAACCTTTTTACTAGTACTTCTGTTTCTTTTGTGTAAGCTAGATTAATAGTTTATTAATGAATGTTTGAATGTCTGGGCGTTCTCCTGAAATGACAAGGGTATCACCCTCATGAATAATTATTTCTGATCCAGGGTTAAGAATCTTTTCATGATTCCTTCTTATAATAGCCAAAATCGTCACCTTGAAATTTTGTCTTATGTTTAACTCGCCAATGGCTTGGTGAATGATTTTTGCGTTTTGTTCAACCTTATACCATTCAAAAACTAATTCATCAAAAGCCATTTCTATTCTCTCAACAGATTTTGGCTTATAAATGATTCCTCCTAAGATCGCTGACAATTGTCGAGCCTCTTCATCAGTTAGTGTGACATTAAATATACCTTCCTCTGCATTTTCCGAATCGAAGTGATAAATTTCTCTTCTACCATCATCGTGAAGTACGATGACCATTTTCTTTTCTTCTCCCGTTATGATTTCAAATTTATTTCCGATTCCTGGGAGTTCACATTCTCGGATATTCATTAGGTTCGCTCCTTCGTATGGAAATGGTTGAATTTGTTCATATTGTATATCTAATACTAACGAAAAGTGTAAAAACTTTCAAAGAACCTTTTGAAAAATCAAAATGATTTTCATGAAACAGAATTGTCAAAAATTAATAGTTTATATTACATAACCATATGTTATAATATGATTAAGTAACATTGAATGAGGGGATTTTATCGATGGAATATGTTGAAGCTCTTAGGGACATTAAACAAATTAATTCAATGAAAAGATATTTAAAAAAGCACTCAGAACGAGATTATGTCCTCTTTGTTTTTGGAATTAATACAGGCTTAAAAATTACTGAAATACTGGAAGTAAAGGTGGAGGATGTATTAGGAGATGATGAGGCGATTAAGAACTTCTATATTCTTTCAGATAAGGAAGTTTATCTTAATGCAAAAGTGAAAAATGCACTAATACATTATATCCACACAAATCAATTAAATAGGGAAGCCTACTTATTTCAATCCACTAAAACAAAAAAGCCCATTACACGTCAGCAAGCCTATCGGATTATTCATGATGCAGCTGTAGCAGTTGGGATCCAAGGGAAAATTGGAACGAATTCAATGCGGAAAACATTTGGCTATCATGCATATAAACGAGGTGTTGCGATTTCTTTGCTTCAAAAGTTGTTTCACCACTCTACTCCGTCTGAAACTAGAAAATATCTTGGAATTGGAAAAGATGAAAGGATTCAAACAGAAATTGATGTGAACCTTTGAGCATCTGTCCCTTGATCGGTTACAAAGGTGAATTTCTTTAAGGTTGTTCTTCTGTTTTGAAGCTGATAAAAAATATAAAGGTAGTATTGTTTCGAGGTATCTTTTCCTAGAACCATACTATTCACCTATATATTACTAACGTTTTCGAATGAACAGCCACTTTAAGAAAGGAGCCGCTACAAAATAAAAAAGGGAGGAATTACCTTGAATATTAGGGAGAGTGAATTACCGGGAATTGGAAGGAAATTTGAGATTATAACTAGAACCAATGAAAAGATTGCCATTATCATTCATGATGATGGCCGTAGAGAAATGTATTATTATGATGAAAATAACCATGAAGAAAGCATTTCGAATGTCACATTTAATGATTCTGAAGCTAGGAATCTAGCAGCCATATTAGGTGGGATGATTTATAAACCTCAAGCTTTAGAAACGATTGAGATGGCTTTTGATGGGTTAGTCATTGAATGGTTTAAAGTGGAGTCATCTGCTCCAGCAATCGGTCAAACAATTGGTGGATTAGGGATTCGTAAAAAATATAATGTGACGGTCATTGCCATATTAAAAAGAAATATGAAAAAGCTGTTGAATCCAGGTCCAGAATCGATTATTGATGAAGGGGATACACTCGTTCTTTCAGGAGAACGGAAAGAACTGAAAAATTTAATAAGCGATGTGCTGTCTAATGAGAGGTGATACTAGATGAATCACTTAGTTTTAGAAGTAGGAACAGCTTTGTTGTTAGTTGCTTTAGCAGCCATTTTAGCAGGAAAAATGAAGTTTTCAATTATTCCGTTTCTCATCTTATTAGGAATGCTTGTTGGTCCCCACGCACCCACAATTGGTGTAATAAATCTTAAGTTTATTGAAAGCTCAGAGATTATTGCTTTTTTAGGCAGGATAGGAGTCCTCTTTTTACTCTTTTATCTTGGTCTTGAGTTTTCAGTAGGTAAATTAATTCGATCTGGCCGCTCCATTGTTGTCGGTGGCTCCATTTATGTATCCATGAATTTTGTTTTGGGACTTCTATATGGTTTTTTAATAGGATTTCCCATATTAGAAACCCTAATTATCGCAGGTTTACTAAGTGTTTCTTCAAGTGCAATTGTAGCCAAGGTTCTTGTCGATTTAAAGAGAACGGCAAATTCAGAAACTGAGCTGATTTTAGGGATTATTTTGTTTGATGACATCTTCCTCGCTGTTTTTCTTTCCGTTATGTCCGGATTATTATTAGGTGATTCTACATCGATTTTTGGGACAATCGGATCCGTACTCATTTGTCTAGGATATATGATTTTGTTTTTCATTATTGCTCGAAAGGGAGCACCACTATTAAATAAGCTCCTCAATATACGTTCAAATGAAATCTTTATTCTTGTTATTTTCGCCTCTTTATTCTTTGTAGCAGGATTTTCAGAAACGATTCATGTTGCCGAAGCAATCGGAGCCTTGTTATTAGGTCTTGTTTTTTCAGAAACTGAACATCGTAAACGAATTGAGCATTTGGTTGTTCCTTTTAGGGATTTCTTTGGCGCCATTTTTTTCTTTAGCTTTGGATTAACCATAGATCCATTTTCACTAGGGGGTGCCATTTGGATTGCATTAGGGGCAGTTGTTCTTACGATTATTGGTAATTTTATTGCTGGCATGATATCAGGCAGGAAAGCTGGGTTATCGCATAAAGCCTCTGCCAATATAGGTCTAACGATTGTATCTAGAGGTGAATTTTCAATCATTGTTGCTAATTTAGGCTTGGCAGGAGGGTTGCTGCCAATATTAAAACCCTTTACTGCTCTATATGTTCTTATATTAGCCGTGCTAGGCCCTCTAATGACGAAAGAATCCAAAAAGATTTATATGTTCTTAGATAAGATCTTTAAATGGAGCAATCAAACAAAAAAACAGAAAGAAAAGGTATCGTAATAATATTTAAACGGAAGCTATTCCAAAAATCCGTAAAGTACAATGACTAATGGATATTTTGGAATAGTTTTTTTTATTAGGGAGTAAAGGTTTCTAAACATAATTGATTTATTAGTAATCGACTATTATGCTCCATATTAATTTTTAGTTTAGCTTACTATTATTTTTTCTCGCCTGTTTACGAACCATTTCAAGTAGATTTTTATATATCTGTTCTTTTTTAGAAGAAGAATTTGTTAGAATAGTTAGTTGTCGAGATACTCCTTCACAAATATTCCATCTGATTCGAGAGCTTTGACATTCTTCGAAAATAAAATCAATTAATTCTCTTTCATTATTTGAATCTATATCATTCTTAACCTCACCTAATAAGTTTTTGATATTTAATACTACAGTTTCTGGTGTTTCATCCTGGCTTTCTATGATAAATGGAAAGAGAATTTGATTGTTCTTTTTCGTTATCTCAATGTTTTGTTCTAAACGAAGTATGTTGTAATCTAATATATCTGAGCTTTTTGTATCTAAGTTCATTTGATTACAGTACCTAAATTGATATCCAAGACCTCCGGTAAAATGAGTAGCTAAATCCATAGCATTTTCTTCAATTTCACTACCATAAACCTCAATTAAACGTTTAGCTAACCAATTTAATTCCTTATAATGGCTTTCCTCCATATACTGTCTTAATTTTTCATCGTTTTCAGCCATTGAAATAGTGTATAGCTCTAAAATTTTTTCTGAACTGTAGATAGTATGTTTTACTCGGAGTTGATTATGAAATATATGTTTGCTATGAATATCTCCATCAATAAGCAACTGGTTTTGTTGCTCCTCAATTTTTACATCAACCTCTTGAATAATATATAAAATCAGTTGAGATTTTGAAGAAAAGTGATTGTAGAACGTCCCTTTAGAAACTCCTGATTTCTCTAAAATATCTTGGACAGAAGTATGATGATATCCTATTGTTCGAAATAACGATTTTGCTACTTCAATAATTTGTTCTCTTTTTGTCATTTAGTTTCTTCTCCTAAAAAAATTTATTGACATTTACAGTATACCACCTATATTATATTCAAAGAAATATACTTAAGTATAATATTTTATACTCGAGTAAAAAAAGAAAGGTGTGTGTACTTTATGAATAACTTTTCATCCTTACCGGTTGATGTAGAGGGAAGACCATTTAAGAGAGCTGGTTTTGTCATAGTCCTTTTGGTAGGAACTTTTATCGCAATTTTAAATCAAACGTTGTTAGTCACCGCTCTTCCGAAAATAATGGAGGATTTGAATGTTTCAGCTAATAATGCTCAATGGCTTATTACAAAGTTTATGTTAATTAATGGGATTATGATTCCAATTTCAGCATTTTTTTTAAATCAGATTACTAGCAGGACTTTGTTTCTTCTGGCAATGGGATGTTTTTCACTTGGGACAATAGTTTGTGCATTAAGTTCAACTTTTCACCTTCTGCTTATTGGTCGCATTATACAGGCTATTGGATCTGGAATTATGCTTCCCTTAATGCAAACATTAATGTTTATGATTTTCCCACCTCATCGTCGAGGTGAAGCAATGGGACTGGTTGGAATCGTAATCGCTTTTTCTCCAGCAATAGGGCCGACCTTATCAGGGTGGATTGTTGATTTTTATCATTGGCATTATCTTTTTTGTATAATTCTTCCAATTGCAGTTATTGATATGTTTCTTGCATTCTATTTTTTAAAAAATGTCATTCATTTAACAAAACCTAAATTAGATATCTTATCTGTACTATTAAGTAGCGTTGGTTTAGGAACACTTCTATACGGAATTGGAGTTGCAGGAGATAAAGGATGGGGAAGTTATATAGTATGGATAACTTGTGGAATAGGTCTAATAGGACTAATTCTATTTTCTCGTCGTCAATTTAAATTAAAAGAACCTATATTGGAGCTACGTGTATTTAAGAGTAAAATATTTACTTTATCTACAGCTATTGTTTCAATTATTTTTATGACTATGATAGGATCCGAAATTCTACTTCCTATTTATACCCAAAAGATACATGGATATTCTGCACTCAAATCAGGTTTAGTCCTTTTGCCTGGCGCGTTAGTATTAGGACTTATTTCTCCTATAGCCGGCAAGATTTTTGATAAGTATGGTATTAGAAAACTTTCTGTAGTAGGAATGGTTGTTTTAACTGTAGGTACCTTACCATTTTTATTTTTAGAGCAGAATACATCTATTTGGTGGATTGTATGGTCCTATTCGTTAAGAATGTTAGGTATGGGGTTAGTTATGATGCCGCTAGCGACTGCAGGAATTAATGCACTACCCCAAGAGCAAATAAGCCATGGAACCGCAGCAAATAATACAGTGCGACAAATTTTTGCATCTCTAGGATCAGCCATTATTGTAGGAGTAATGACGACTTCCGTCAATCAATATATTAGTAACTATTCGGTAGACAAAACAGGGAAGGTATGGATGGATGCAACGATAAATGGGATTAACAATGGATTTCTGGCTGCGTTTTTACTTATCATC
This sequence comes from Heyndrickxia sporothermodurans, assembly GCA_018333075.1. Taxonomy (GTDB): domain Bacteria; phylum Bacillota; class Bacilli; order Bacillales; family Bacillaceae_C; genus Heyndrickxia; species Heyndrickxia sporothermodurans_A. The sequence goes on from BORH01000020.1 coordinate 50,234, forward strand.
ATTGCTTTCAATTTGTGCTTTTTTATTAAGCAGCCTATTAAATATATAGGTCATGAAGATTTTAGTCGTGATTAATTATAGGGAATGACTAGAAAAGAAGATGCTTTTTTAGTCAGATTTCCTCTACAATATTTTCTTCATGTTGGATAAGAATATGGGAGGAATGGAGTTTGAAATGAGATTAATAGAAATCATATATGCTATTTTGTCATTAAGCTTACTTTGGTGGTCAATTTTTTCTACAAGACAAAATAGGAAAGGTATTTTAGTACAAATAGAAGTATTGCTTTTATTGGTCATTCTACATTGGAAAATGGAAGGTATTCGATGGCAAATGGCTCCGTTATATTCAGTTCCACTATTAATAGTTTTTTTTTCATGGCTTAATATTTTAAAGAAGTGGTTAAAGATTATTATAGTGATAATTTGTTTACTTTTTACTATCATTGCGATTACTATCCCTCTCATTCTTCCTGTTTTTACATTTAAAGAGCCTTCAGGTAAATATGCAGTAGGAACCACAAGTTATACATTAGTTGATCAAAATCGTTCAGAGTCTTATGAGAAAAATTTGAATATAAAAAGAAAGCTAGCTATACAAGTTTGGTATCCTGCAAATAAAAATGAAAAAGGAGAATTAGTACCTTATTTATCAAATATTCATCCTATCGCGAGTGGATTGAATAAGGCACTTAAGATGCCGCCATTTCTTTTTCAACAATTAAGTTTGGTTAAAGCTCATTCGATGGATAACTTACATATTTCATCAGACAAACCTAATTATCCCGTATTGATCTTTTCACATGGACTAACAGGATTTCGAAATCAAAATACCTTTGAAGTTGAAGAACTAGCAAGCCATGGGTATATTGTTGTTGGAATTGATCATACATATGATGCTGCAGCTACGATATTCGAAGATGGATCGAGTGCTGAAATTCGTTTTAAAAATTTGTCCGGATTCGAAGTGCTTGACTCACATATATCTATTTGGGAAAAGGATGTTTCATTTGTACTTAATCAGTTAAAGAAGATGAATAAAAAAGACAAAAAACACTTACTAACCAATCGATTGAATTTAGATCAAATTGGAATGTTTGGTCATTCATATGGTGGTGCAACTGCAGTACAAATGTTAATGAAAGACAATAGAATTAAAGCAGCCGTAAATATGGATGGAACATTATATGGAGACAAAGTAAAAAAGCAGGGTATCAAAAAACCGTTAATGATTTTTAATGGAGAAAAAAGTATTGATTATAAATCTTATAAAAAAACACTCAAGCAAGCAGATACGAAATTAAAAAAACCGCTTAGTTATTATGAGAATAATTGGAAAGAAACGACTGAACGAAGGGAGAATGCTGTAGCGAATGGAGGAATCTCCATTGAAATTCCCCATACATCTCATATGAGCTTTACTGATTTTCCACTTTTTTCACCTTTCTTTGCAAATAAAGGTGAAGATCCTAGGCATGTCCATAACGTAATTAATGCTTATACACTTAATTTCTTTGACGCTCATTTAAAAAATCAGCCATTTCGTTTAAATGAGCTTATGAAGGAGTATTCAGATATTAAAGTGAATATAAGTGATTAAAAATTTAGGACATTTGAAGATAAAAACATGATTATTTATGTTCCTGGGTTTTTATAAAGATAGTGAAGAATAAACAAAATTGATTGGTTAAGTTGAAGCTACAATTAAATATGAATGTATTAATCATATGGGAGTGAAACATGAATCTGAAGCAATTAGTGATTAGAATAGTTATTTTTATATTTATTTTTCTTTTAAGTGGATGCAATGAAAGAGAAAATTTAACTATTCACCATGAAATACCTGTTACTTTACACATAGTGAACCAAAAAGGTGAGCCAATCCAAGGGGTTGAAGTAACCATTATGAAAATTGCGAAGTCAGACGCACAACCTGTTATTGAGAGAGGTCAAATATTAGGGAAAACAGATGGAAGGGGAAATATTTATTGGGCAGATGGGAGTAAAGGTAATAATTTTGTTCTATTAAATAAAAATGGAATGCCAGATTCCTATGAAGTTTCATTAACGAAAGAGAAAAAGAAATCAAGTATAACATTATTACTAAATGATTAGTCTTGAATGAGCATTTTTATCTTCAAAAAAGTTGTTTCATGAAGGATAACCTTATCGAATAAAAGATACTAATACAAAGGACCTTTTCACTAAAGGTTCTTTTTGTTTGTTGGAAAACTGTTTTCATTCTTTTAAGGATGATGAGTAATAATTATATAAAGTTAACTATTTAAATAAATGATAAAAATCATGTTAAATTTGAAAACAATTTTCGTAAAAAAAGTTAAATGCTAAATGTAAAAGGATTAAGAAAGAAGTTATGCTATTTAATATAGGAGGTGATTGGTGATGACTAAATTTTGTAAATCTGCAATAGGAGAAACATCTATTAAAAATCAATTATTGCAAAATGAAGAAATCCTTAAGGCTGCTTCAAGGGATAAAGAAGTGACGTTATCATCAGATTCTTCTAAATGTCTGGCCAATTTCAAAGAGTATTTTATGGAAATTGTAAGGTCTATAATCGTTTTTAAATAAAAATGTTACACCAAATAAAATAAAATAAAACTTAGTTTGTTAATAATTATCATAGCTTATTAAAAAAGTAGAGGTATGGCAGTAAATAACAATTTTCGGTTAACTGAGTAATTTAGAATATTTGTATATATATGAGATTAATTTAGAATATGCATAGATAGAAAGAGATGAACACTTTATTAAAAGGAAAGAAATATTAATTAAAATCGAACAGCAAAGACAAATCTTAATCTTAATTGGGATGGAGAAGGGGCTAACACATCCGGATACTATTCGCTTTAGTCAAGAATTAGAAATATTTCTTTTAAGGTATCAACAATTTTATTGTAAATCAGCAAAAAATAGTTGAAAGTTAAAAGAGTAGAAAAAGTAAAAGTTATGAGAGGATAAAGCGAAATAGTCATTACTTCTAATGAAAAGGGGTTAAATTCGATGAAATATTATATTTGTGAAACATGTGGAGTACAATATGAAAGCTCCTTAAAAGAACCTGATACTTGTAAAATTTGTAATGAAGAAAGACAATATATTCACCCCAATGGACAGTCCTGGACAACTTTAGAAGAGATGGTGGATAGTGGTCAATTCAAAAATGCTATTGAACGAGAGGAAAAAAAATTATACAGCATACACACAGTTCCTAGCTTTGGAATCGGTCAGACAGCTTATCTCGTTCAAAATAATGATTTTAATATATTGTGGGATTGTATAACTTATATTGATGAATCGACGATTAAAGAAATAAAGAACTTAGGCGGAGTGGATGCAATAGCATTATCACATCCACATTATTATTCAACCCAAATAGAATGGGCAGAAATATTTGACGCTCCAATATATGTCCATGAAGATGATAGGGAATGGATCACTAGACCAAGTAATAAGATTATTTTTTGGACGGGTGAATCTCTGAAATTAGAAAATGGTATCGTTCTTCATCGTCTAGGAGGACATTTTAAAGGTGCCGCAGTATTGGAATGGAAGAATGGCAATGATGAAAAAGGTATTTTATTAACTGGTGACGTTATTCAGGTTGTCGCAGACCGCAAATGGGTAAGTTTTATGTATAGCTACCCTAATCTTATTCCATTACCAGCATCGAAAGTTGAGGAAATGGCTGATAGAGTGAAAGAGTTTGAATTCGATCGAATATATAATGCATTTCACCGCATTGTTAAGGAGGATGCGAAAAGCTCTGTTCTAAAATCAGCAGAACGATATGTTAAAGCGATAAACGGAACGTTATTTACTACCTAATAGAAAGCTCCTTTCTAAATGTGAAAGGAGCTTTTTTATATGGAATTAGCTTAAAATCTGTTCTTCAAGAAACATAGTAAGCTCATTACTGAATAACGTCGCCTCCTCCAAGAATGGATAGTGGTTACTTTGATCAAAAACGACTAATTTAGAAGTTGGAATCAACTCATTCATTTCTATTGAGTAGAGTAAAGGGCATTGAACATCATGACTCCCGCACATTATTAAAGTGGGACAAGTAATGAACTTTAACTTTCTTGTAACATCAAATATTTGTAATTCTCGATTAAAATAGTTCATGCGAGCTGCAGACATTTTTTTCGTAATGTTTAAGTTAAATAATTCATAATACCTACTAGGTTCATATAAAGACATTTTGGTTCGCTCAATTGATAATTTTTTTCTTTCTTCTGCAGATAAATGAGGGAGTTTTAAGGATTCAATAAGCTCCTGCATTCTATTAAATTGGGGATGGCTTGAGTGATAAATACATTCTGGAGAAAATGTCAAATAATCCCTTGCGGCAGCGCCAACAATGATATTATATTTTAACCGATTAGAAAAATGGATTCCGTAAATAATCCCTAACATTCCTCCAGTGGAATGGCCTGCAAATCCCCATTGCTGAAATGATAATGATTCACGTATAGCCTCCAAATCAAATATTGTTTCCAGCATACTTAATTGATAGGGTTCGAAAGCTTTTTCTGAATTTCCACTCTCCCTTAAGTTGACTAGATATACTGTATGAGTTTTTGTAAAAGTTTCTGCAAAATAATCTCCTGTTTCATTGAATTCAGAATAGAGGTGAGTTACACAAAGTGGATCCCCATTTCCTTTAATAAATAATTCAAAATTACCACGGGATGTGTGGACATAAGTTCTATTCCAATTATTCATGTGGTCCTCCAATGTACATCAAATTTGTTATTCTTGTAATTCAATACAATAAGGCTCAACACCTTTAGAGCAAATAAAAGTTCATAAAATCCACATAAATAACTTTATACCATTCAATTCTCTTGAAAAATAACTATTTGTTAAATATTACATTGACACACATAGTAATATTCATTATGATGTAATTAACGAGGTGGAAATGAATGGGTGAAAATATAAGAAGTGATTACATCCGTGGTCATATTGATACGATTATTTTACGTGTACTTTTGGAAAAGGATAATTACGGTTATGAAATTATAAAAGCAATAAGTATAAATAGTAGTGGGCAGTATGAGCTAAAAGAACCCTCGCTTTATACGAGCTTAAAGCGATTAGAAAAACAGAAATTTATTGAATCTTATTGGGGAGATGAAAGTCAGGGAGGACGACGTAAATATTATAAAATCACAAATCTTGGCAAGGAGTCTTATGAAAGATCACTTGATGAGTGGAAAATGGCGAAAAAAATAATTAATCAGCTCATTGAAGGGAGAAGTGAGGAAGATTGAATGAATTAAAAATGCATGTCGATTTCCTGTTCAGAAAATATCCAATAAATAAACATATAAAAGAATTAAAAGAGGAAATTTTAGGGAATCTTGAGTCGAAAAAAGCGGATCTAATAGCAGAAGGACTCGATGAAGATACTGCAGTCACTCAAGCAAAGCAGAGTATAACTACGATTGATTATCTAATTGATGGGAATCGAAGAATTTATATCAATCAATATATGGTTGAATTATTGCAATGGGTCCTAATTTACCTACTTGTTTCATGGATTATTACCATTCCATTGCAAATAGGGATAGAAGGAAACACTTTAAGTTTTTTCTTATTTTGTATAGCTATTATCGTTGGAGTAATTTACTTAACGAGAAGTAAAAACGATTTATCAGCAACTAAATATGTGAATACTGCATCTTTTGCAAAGTGGAAAAAGTATGTATGGATTATTTGGGGATTGTTTTTTCTGGCAGCTACTTTGTATACAACTGCTCTAAATTTTGGAAGTAATATGTGGTTTTCTAGGCCAATTTATATTAACGGCCCATATCAATTTGCTATTGTAGCAATCAAATTTATCCTGCCAATAGTAACAATCCAAATTCCATTGTTGGTGAATAAAGCTTTTAAATTACTAGACAAATATGAAGTGAGTGATTTAGATGAAAACTAGAAACAGGATAATTGTTGGCCTATTAATGATCGGAATAGCTATTTTTTTAGTTGTAAATCTATTGATTATCCCTCACAAACATGCCAAAGAGCTGCAATACGCCGAAGACCAAAAGGAAGCTATAACCCATGACTTAGATAGTATTTTAAAATATCAAAATGCTTATTTAGGAAATGCATCCAATTCAATTAATTTGTTTAATCATCTTCCACTAAGTGAATACGGAACATCATTTCAAATTTATTCGGAGCAACTTACTATTGAAGTGAAATATGATCAATCAATTGATGAAATTGGCGAGAAGAAGACTTTTCGTTCATTAATATACAATTCGACTGCTGCCTTTGCATTAATTGGTAATTTACAGGAGATTAGATATCGATTTAATGATACATCCTATACTGTAAAACGTACGAAAATAGAAAACTTATATAAAAATTTTGAGGATATACTAAATAAAGCGATCTGGAAAAGTGAAGTTCAGAAAAAATTGAGGGATGACCGATATGTGGAAAATAGAAAAGCGATATTTGTAAAGGAATAAAATTAGTTTATAGAACCAGCTTTCAACAAATTATTTGTAGTTGACGCTGGTCTTTTTAGTTTGGATACTATAAGGTTCCTTTAAAAATCAAACCTAATAAAGCCGCAATAATGGTTCCTAATATAATGCGCAATATCCAAGTAGTATTACTTTTAATTGATGAAATATCTTCTTTAATATCTTTTATACTTGCTTCTGCCACGGCTAAACGAGTTTTTACCTCAGTCATATCCTCTTCTAATTTCTTAATCCTCTCCTCCATATTATACCACCTTTAATAAAACAAATATTTTTATGCTATTTCCTCTCTATATAACTATTCAGCAATAATTTTTTTGAGTAGACAAGTTTACTCTTATGTATAAAGAATGGCTTTAATAAGTGGTTTTTTTAGAGATAAGAAAGTTTATCTTTTTTAAGAGTATAAGTTATGATGTGAATCAAGCGTGGAAAAATAGCTCAACAGCTTTAGTGGCGATTCAATCCTTAAAGGATTTAGATATCAACTGGATTGAACAGCCTGTTATCGCAGATGATATAGATGCAATGGCATACATAAAAACAAAAACAGACATTCCGCTGATGATGGATGAAGGATTAAAAGGAGCTCGTGAAATGAGAGAAATCATTCACAAAAGGGCAGCAGATAAAGTGAATATAAAATTGATGAAGTGTGGAGGAATTTATCCTGCTGTGAAGCTAGCACATCAAGCAGAAATGGCAGGAATTGAATGTCAAATTGGTTCGATGGTTGAATCATCTGTTGGGTCAGCTGCAGGATATCATGTTGCCTTTTAAAAAAATAGTTACAAGTGTTGAATTAACCGGGCTAAAGTATTCAAAGGATATTGGGAGTTAATATTATGATATTTCATTTAAACGTTTAACAGAGCATGAAGACTTAGGAGTAAATGTTAATGAAGAGGTTTTACGTGAATTAACAGTCTTTCACGAAATCGTAAAGTAAGGAGAAGTGTTTATGAAAGTTATTTTTGAAGGCACATTAAATAACGAAGAGGTTCCATTTAAGATATCGATGTTGTCCTTAAGTCATTTACATCAAATTTTAGAATTACAGCATCTTGTTATTGATTCATTAGAAAATAAAGACATATTACAGCCCCTCACATTAGATGAGTTTGAGTATATTCTGGGAGGGAATGGAATGATAATTGGAGCGTTCGTAAATGATGACCTTATAGCATTTCGAGCGCTCCTAATCCCACTGATTGATCAAGACCATCTAGGATTAGATATAGGTTTAGCTGAAGAGGATTTATCTAGTGTTATTTATCAAGAAATCTCGAATGTCCATCTAAAATATCGTGGTAATCGGTTACAACAAACGTTAGCCTCTATCATTATGAAACAGCTCTCTAAACTAGATCAGCAATACTCTTATATTTGTTGCACGGTAGCTCCATTCAACATTCCCAGCTTAAAAGATAAATTCGCTCAAGGGATGGGAATTGCTTCTTTAAAAGAAAAATATGGAGATCAATTACGATATATATTTGTGAAGGAACTGAATGAGAAAAAACGTGAGAATTATATAGAAAGTACCATGCTTCGAATGGATGATTTTGAAGGTCAAAAGCAGCTCTTAGCTTCAGGATGGCGGGGAATAAAAATGGAGAAAAAGGATGATGAATATTGGGTAGTGTTTGGAAGGAATGAAGTACATTAATATTATTTTCTCTTCATAAGAACTGTAAAAAATAGTCTAATAAAAGGATACTCTTTTTTGTATAATTGAATTATGGAAAATTATTCAAAGGGAGGTAAAAATGAGGAAAATTGGACTGATTATCCTTTCAATTGGTTTGTTAGGCCTTTCTATCATCCTTGGCATTGCAAAAATATCATTCTATCTAGATAAATTGTCTGGAGAGTTTTTTTCAGATTGGTTTAAATATGTTGATTTTAGTATGCTGTTTCCGATACTTATCGTTTTGATGATGGGAATCATTTTACTCTTTATTAAGAGGAAGTAAAATATGAAATCAATAAAAATATTACATGCTTAAACAATTTTCATAAAAAATAGAGAGAGCTATACGGTTCACTCCTGCATAGCTCTTTTTGCTTTAATGATTTTGAACGGGACGACGATGAATCAATTTTTTAAAGAAAATAGTATTAGTTTTAAAGAATGAAAATAAGTAACAGCCAATGACCACGATTCCACTGCCAATCCCCTGCATCCATGTTAGTTGCTCGTTCAAGAAAATAAATGCAAGTAATGCGGTAAAAATAGGGTTAAAATTTAAAAAGTTGCCTGACATGGTTGGGCCTAATTTTTTTACTCCAATATTCCAAAACAGCATACATAATACAGTTGAAATTATTCCCGTATACAAAATCGAACCGATAAAGGAGCTATTCATATTTGAAATAGTAAAGTTCGAAAGATTAAATGGTAGCAACATAAGAACTCCAAAAAGACCAGAATATAGGGTAGCCATCAGCGGTGTTGCCTTTTTGGTTGCCCATCTGCTGCATACGGAATAAATCCCCCATACGCAAACAGCAAGTAGCATCCATATATCCCCTTGATTAAATTTCAGTGAAAGTACAAAGTCAATTTTCCCTTTTGATAAAACCAGTAAAACACCAAAAAAGGATAGAAGCATTGAAAAAATTTGAAGGATATTTATTTTTTCCTTTAAAAAAACAAATGAGAAAACAGCAATTGAAACAGCGTTTAATGTTGAAATAATACCAACATTTGTAGCGGTTGTTTGTTCTAACGCCCAAAATTGGAAGAGATTAAATAAAACGACACCTGTCAGTCCCATTAAAACCAAAGGTAGAAGGGACTTTTTAGGAGGGAGGATTCTTTTTTCCTTTGTCCAAACAATAGGAAATAAACACAAAACGGCAATGATCCATCGCAGATTGGTTAATGTCATTGGTGAGGCATGATTAACTAATGATTTTCCTACAACGAAATTTCCTCCCCATAATAAACTAGTTAATAAGAGTAATAAGTAATAAAATATCGGCACGAATGTTCATTCCTTCTTATTCACATTTAGAATAAAGTGATTTTAACATTTTTCTGGATTTGACGATATATTATTTTGTATAATCGGATTAATTCGAAATAAATAAGAGTAAATATGAAAGTATTATTAATAATATTCTGTTTGGTATCGAAAAAATGGGTGATTGTAGAATAATTATAATAGGAGGATTTCCGATGGAATCAATTATAAGTAAGATATTAGATCAAATAGACCTTCAACTATTGAATGCTTTACAAAACGAATCGCAATTAAGTAATACAGAGCTGGCTAAAATGGTGAATTTATCACCTCCAGCTACACATGCTAGGGTTAAACGCCTGGAAAGTGAAGGGTATATTGATCGCCATGTAGCGATTTTAAATCAAGAAAAGCTGGGTTTTGATTTACTATGCTTTATCTTTATGAGCACAAATATTCATCAAGCTGATAAGCTGGAGCTTTTAGAAAAGGAGCTGAAGGCAATGCCAGAAGTATTAGAGTGCTATTGCCTTACTGGGGAATATGATTATTTGTTGAAAGTCGCTAAAAAAGATCGAAAAGATTTAGAAGGGTTTATTCGGAAGTTAAATCAATTAGGAATTACAAGAATACAAACGAGTTTAGCACTTAGAGAAATAAAGTACTCCACTACTTTACCTATATCTTGATTAAGCTAGAAAAAACAGGGGCTGTCTGACATTTTGCTTTAAGACAGCCCTTGCTTAGATGATTAAGCTATTAGTCTACAAAAATTTCTTTCCATTCATCCTTTTTAGTAAGCAATTCTCGAGCCAGCTCTTGTGCCCCTTCAAGGCTATGGCTCGCAGCCCAGCCGCATTGAACCTCATTACAAGCTGGTACTTCTGTTGCATTTAGTACATCTTGCAATGTTTTTTCTAATGCAGCTAGAATTTCATCATAATTATCATGATTAATGACTGCTAGATAGAATCCTGTTTGACATCCCATTGGGCTTAAGTCTACGACATGATCTAAATGATTACGAACATTTTCTGCTAGTAAATGCTCAAGGGAATGAAGAGCAGGCATTTCCATATGCTCTTTATTTGGTTGTTTTAATCGAATATCATATTTATGAATAATATCTCCGTTTTTTCCTTGAATAACACCTGCTAAGCGCACATATGGTGCTTTTACTTTCGTATGATCGAGATTAAAGCTTTCTACATTCATTTTCTGTACCATGTAATTTTCACTCCTAAATTTGATTTTTTGAATGCAACCTAGGCAAAAATTCCTTCTACTATTAACATATCATAAAGATTTTTCTTTTAAAGAAGGATTTGCTTTTCTTTTTACTCCTTTTTCTTTACTTTGAAGTTTTGGATAACCTATTAGAATGGCTACAATCCCGCAAACTCCCATTAATATTGGATAGAATGAATAAGGAATAATGCTAACGGGTGAAATGGAAGCTAAACCCGCTGCTGCCAGCAGCTGACCACCATAAGGAACAATTCCTTGCCAGCAGCTTGAAAACAGATCAAGGATGCTAGCTGATTTTCTTAAATCAATATTGTATTCATCTGCAATATTTTTCGCTAAAGGACCTGTAATAACAATGGAGATTGTGTTATTAGCTGTTGCAATATCAGCCACACTTACTAGCCCAGCTATTCCAAATTCTGCTCCTTTTTTTGATTTGATTTTACTAGTTACGAAGTGTAATAGGAAATCAATTCCACCATTATGTTTTATTATTTCAACTACCCCACCAATCATAATTGCAACAATAGCTAGGTCTTCCATACTCATAACACCTTTGGAGATGGTTTGCAAGAAACCGAGAAAATCATAAGATCCATAGGCCATTCCTATTATTCCAGCAAAAATGGTTCCCCCAAGTAATACGATTAACACATTTACACCGAGTAGAGCGGCTATAAGAACAATGACATAAGGCAGTTTCATAAGGGTGCTCCCCGCCTAGAGTTGCATGATTTCCAAGTGTAATGATCCCAAGTAGAATAGCTGTAATAATCGCTCCTGGTAAGACAATGAAGAAATTTACTTTGAATTTATCCTTCATTTGTGTATGTTGAGTTCTAACTGCAGCAATCGTGGTATCTGAGATCATGGAAAGATTATCACCGAACATTGCTCCTCCAATAACCGTAGCCATTGCCAATGCCATAGGAATATCTGTTTGTCCTGCAATACCTATTCCGATTGGAGCCAGTGCAACTACAGTTCCCATAGAAGTCCCCATTGAAGTAGAAATAAAGCAGGCGATAATAAACAGCCCAACCATTAATAAATTGGCAGGAAGTAAGGATAAACCAAGATTGACTGTTGATTCAACCGCACCCATTTCCTTTGCAACACCAGCAAAAGCTCCTGCCAAAATAAAGATAATTGCCATTAAGATAATATTTGAGTGCCCAGCCCCTTTACAAAAGATTTCAATCTTTTTTGTTAACGTTTCTTTTCGATTCATAAATAGTGCAAACGCACCAGCAACTATAATCGCAACGCTTAAAGGCATTTTTGAAAAGTCCTTTGAAAGAATCCCTGTACCGATAAATAGTAATACAAAGATAATCAAAGGCAACAGAGCAAGTGCACTCCCTTTATTTTCTTTTTGCTTAGACATTTTGATTCCCTCCTTTTTTATATTAGTGCATTGTCATTCCGCCTGTAACATTAATCCCTTGCCCTGTCATATAATCGGAGTATTTCGATGCTAGGAAAACAACAACATTGGCAATATCTTGTGTAGTCGCAGTTCTTCCTAATGGCACCTGAGAAATATCCTCGTCTTTTATATCCTCTGCATTTAATCCTCTTAATTCACCTCCTATTACTCTTTCATTTTTTTTCATATCTGTTTCGACTATTCCAGGACAAACAGCATTAACATTTATTTGGTCTTTTGCTAATTCGATGGCCATTACTTTTGTAAAACCAAGTACTGCATGTTTAGAAGCAACATAGCTTCCCATAAGTCGATAGCCATTTTTTCCTGCCTGTGAAGAAATATTAATGATTTTTCCACCTTCGCCTTGCTCTTTTAGACAACGGGCAACGGCCTGGCTGCACAAGTAAACTCCCTTTGCATTTACCTCCATCACTCGATCCCAATCTCTTTCTTTAATATCCACTGCATAATCCATGGAAGAAATACCGGCATTATTTACTAAAATATCTATTCTGCCAAAGGTTTCAATAACGGTGCGAATCATTTTTTCAACTTGCTCGCTATTGGCGATATTTGCTTGATAATAGAGGAGTTGCTCTGTTGATTGGAGACTGTTGACGTTTAAATCAACTGCAACTACTTTTGCTCCACAGTCTAGAAATGCATGAACAATGGCATTTCCGATTCCTTGCGTTCCACCAGTTACAATGGCTACTTTACCAGTAAGGTCCATACAATACATAATGAATTTTTCTCCTTTGAATATATTATTCATATTGGAATAATCGGATTAAAATGTAGTATAAATTCAGTTTTGTATTCTCTATTTGAAAAGAGAAAGGAACATTTTCTTACATATTTTTAATTATTCGGCCAAAAAGAAAAGACCACTCAAAAAAAGAGAGGCCTTCAATAAAGATAAAATCGTCCTCTCTTATCTTTCAAAACAAATGTTTTGCAGGATTTAGCACCAATTCATCACCATGATGAAAGGTTGCCGAGCTTCATAGGGCCAGTCCCTCCGCTACTCTTTATAAGAGATACAATATGAAATTAAGTTTACATCTTATTTATAAAAATACACAATCGCTAAAGAAAAGTCAATTTTATTTTAAGTGTGAATATAAGAAAAATTGTTGTTTGTTTTTTGTGTAGTGAATTTCCCAAATTAAATGATTTTGTTTTTATTTTTCCTTTATCTTTTCTTTATTTCATTCGATTAATATGACTTCAAGTTTTATATATGAATGAAATAGGAGGCGATGACTGGATGAAAAAATCTTATTTTATATTATTAATGATTATATGCATAATAATAGTGTTTTTTATGCTGAAAATCACACTTAGTCAGTCTACAGCATTAAAGGAATCTTTAAAAATGGGAGATGCAATCGTTTATCAGAAAAAGGGAATTGCACATCATGGGAAAATTTTAAGTGGAAAAACAATTATTATTGATCCTGGACATGGGGGAAAGGATGTTGGGTCAACAGGGCAAAATGGAACACTAGAAAAGGATATTACCTTAATAACAGCAAAAGAAATAGAAAAGAAGCTATTAGAGAAAACAGGTGCCACTGTTATTTTAACGCGTGAAATGGATCAAACTGTATCACTTCAAAAAAGAGTAGAGATGGCTGAGGAAGCCAAAGCAGATTTCTTTTTAAGCGTTCACTATGATGCGTTTTTTACTCATGACGTAAAAGGAATTACTTGTTACTACTATAAATGGAAGGATAAGTGGGCAGCCAAACGAATGAATGAATATTTATTTAATAGTGGAATCAAGACGAAAGATAGAGGCGTTGAAAAAGGAGATTACTATGTATTAAGGGAGAATAAGAAGACTTCGGTTTTACTTGAGCTTGGGTATATTTCAAATGAAGAAGATGAAGAGTTGATGAATTCACAAGTCTTTCAGCAGCAAGTAGCTAAAGCAGCAGTAGAGGCAATTATTGATTATTTAGGAAAATAATATTTTAACTATCAATCTTTACATTATCTTTATCTGATTTTGATATTCTAGACTTAACGAGATAATAAGTTTTGTAAGACAAGTTTAGGAGAGGGAAAATGACGGAGACGATATTGATTGTAGAAGATGAAGATATTTTGCGTGAAATTGTAAAGGATTATTTTATTAATGAAGGGTATGGAGTATTGGAGGCAATAGATGGAAAGCAAGCGTTAAACTTATTTCAGCAACATGATGTACATTTAATTATTTTGGATATTATGCTGCCCGAAGTAGATGGATGGTCTGTTTGCAGACGAATACGTAAAACCTCAAATGTACCAATTATTATGCTGACGGCACGTATAGATGAAGATGACACATTACTTGGGTTTGAGCTAGGTGCCGATGACTATGTAACGAAACCGTATAGTCCTCCTATTCTGCTAGCAAGAGCAAAAAGGCTAATTGAAAGTAGATATCGAATGAAAGAACCAGCCGATCATTTTCTTAACAGTGATGGCATTGTTATTCATTATCCATCTCGAAAGGTAAAGGTGGAAGGGGTAAAGATTAATTTAACACATACTGAATTTGAAATCCTATCTTATTTAATGCAAAATGAAGGGATTGTTATTTCGAGAGAGCAATTAATTACAAAAATATGGGGGTATGAATATGCTGGGGATGATCGAACCATTAACACGCATATTCGCAATCTAAGGAATAAATTAGGGAAGAAATCATCATCTATTATTACTGTTGTCCGAACAGGGTATAAATACGAGGCGCAATAATGAGAATGGGGATTGTTTTTAAGTTATTTATCCTTACAACGTTTATATGTATGCTAATCTTGGCAACGATTTTTGTCGGACAAACCATCTTTTTTAAACAATATTATGCCCATCAAAAGGTGAAGGATCTTAAGCAGCATGTAAAATCCTTTGAATCGGAGTATACAAAGAACCAAGATAATCCTAAAGCATTGCAGACGCTTGAACAGGATTTCTATCGTAATCATAATACATGGATAACCGTATTAGACGAAAAAGGGTATATGAAAAATGTAGATAATTTTCATATAGAAGTTCAATTTGATCGCTCCCTAGATAAAACATTTTCTAGGAAGAAACTGATGATCCCAATTTATTATTTAGTAGATATTGAAGATGTTTTGGATAAAAAGCCATTTCTTAAAAAGAAGATGCGTATTAGCATATACGGAATAAAGACAGATTCTACCCTAGTTCCATATTTAATTGGTGAATTAGGAACCTTTGGTCCTCTCTTACGAAGTACACTTGGTGTGCTAGATCCTTCTGAAATAAAGATGGAGAGGACCACCTATTGGGAAAATAAAATTCTTGAAAAAAAGGTTGAGAACTATTTTCAAAAAGAAAAACTATCAAAAAAGCCGAGAGCAATTGCCGAAACACCTATAGCAATGCAAAATGGAACAATTACAAATGTACAGTTCCCTAAATGGAATGAATCATCTAATATTATTTTTTCCAATCATTTATTTTTGGATAGGATCAAGGAATTCCAGACCAGCCTATTACTTAATAAAAATCAAATGGACGACAATTCTTTGCAGATTCTTGATTATAAGCAAAATGATATTAAATATAAATTATTAATCGACCCAATGAAAGATCAAGATGGAAAAACAATCTATATCATCTCTTTATCATCTTTACAGCCTGTGGATGAAGCTGTAAAAATGGTAAAAGACTATTATGTATATATAATTATATTTGCATTACTTCTAATTTTTCTTGTTTCTTTCTACTATTCTAGAAAAATAGCTAGTCCATTATTAAAAATAAATCACACAACGAGAAAAATGGCTAATTTAGATTTCTCAGAGAAAATTCTTATTACTTCTAAAGATGAGATTGGTGATTTATCACATAATATCAATCTTCTTTCAAAAACCTTACATTCGCATATTGCTCAATTGCAAGAAGACATTGAAAAAGAGAAAAAATTAGAAAACACAAGGAAAGAATTTATTTCTGGTGTTTCTCATGAATTAAAAACCCCTCTTAGTATTATGAAAAGCTGTATTTCGATTTTAAAGGATGGAGTCGCTAATCATAAAAAGGATTATTATTTTGAAGCAATGGAAAAAGAAGTGGATAAAATGGACCTTTTGATTGTAGATATGCTTGAGTTAGCCAAATTTGAGTCAGGGACATATAAAATGAATTATGATGTTTTTTATATCGATCAAGTTATTCTTCACATTTGTGATGGACTCTCTTTAGAAATAAAAGAAAAGCAGTTAAACTTGCGGAAACACTTATTACCAGTTCAAGTTCTAGCGAATCAGCATCGGATTGAACAAGTCATTACAAATTTTATCACGAATGCAATAAGACACACCCCATATAAAGAAGAGATTATCCTTGAAGTAATTGATGGGAAAGATATGGTTAAAATATGTGTGGAAAACAAAGGTGCACATATCCCAATTGGTCAACTAGATAAAATTTGGGACCGTTTTTATCGATTAGATAATGCTCGTAAACGATCAAATGGTGGAACCGGATTAGGGCTTGCCATTTCCAAAAACATCTTAGAGCTTCATGGTGTGGAATATGGTGTAATAAATACAGATGATGGTGTTTTATTTTACTTTTATTTAAATAAAGCTGATTAATGAATAAAGATCTATTGTTCGAGGTTGCACAGAACAATAGATTTTTTTGTTTTTCTCCTTGCATTGATCCTAAAAATATTAAATTAATGAAGAATTGTTTCATTCTTTAAGTTAATTCTATACCATCTTTATCCTATCTTTATTTCTTTTTATTAATCTATGTATAGTACAAAAAGAAAGGATCGATAAAGAAATGAATGCATCAAGAGAGGGGCGTAAAACTAAAGATAGAAAGATTTCAACAAAGAAATTGATCATTGGATTAGGAATCAGTATTTTGTCTCTTATGATTATCTATTTTTTTATGGGAATATTACCTTCTACACCCGAAAAAGTAGTTGCTGAAAAAAGTAAAAAACAGGCAATTGTTAAGAAGAAAGATGAAATGCAAGAATATCCATCTAAGGAAAAGTCAAAAGGGAAAGTCGTATTTTTAACGTTTGATGATGGTCCTAGCGAACTGACAGGAAAATTTTTAGATGTTCTAAAGGAACACAATATTAAAGCAACCTTTTTTATGCAAGGAAGTAATTTGCAAAAGTCAAATCTGCAAAAATATGTGAAACGAGCAATATCAGAAGGACATTATATTGGTGCACATAGTATGACGCATGACTATAGTAAGCTTTATGAAAAAAAGAAATTCGTTCCTGAGATGAAAGAGACGCTTGCACTTATTCATGAAATAACAGGGACTTCACCACATTTAGTTCGTCCGCCATATGGATCAATGCCAGGACTAAAGAATAAAAAAATACGTAAACAAATTATAAAGGAAGAACTAAAAATTTGGGATTGGACCATTGAATCAGAGGATTGGAGTCTTCCAAATAATCCAAAGCAGATTATTAAAAACATAAAAAAGCGAACAACTATAGATACCGAGGTTGTTTTAATGCATGAAAAACCACAAACCTTAAAGGTGTTACCTAAAATTATTGCCTTTTTTCAAGAAAAAGGATATAAATTTGAGGTTTATCAAGATGATGCTCACTTTTCATGTAATTTCCTTAACGACAAAAATATGTAATAAGCATAAAGGATTTTAATTCTAGAATTATCTTTATGTTTATTTTCCGAACTGTTTTTGATATTTATGATTAAAATCGTTCACCCAGCTCATATCAATTGGACCATTTATAACTTTATAGTAGTTTCCCATAAGAATATGTATATAGTCTTTTTTTACGGTAACAATAGCAGGGATCAATGAAAAATGTGAGATCGTAAACTCAAATTTTTCTCCATCTTCGGCTTTTTGAAACTCTTCTTCTCGAACCCGTTTAACATGATATTGACTTAAAAATTTTATCAGTTGATTAGCTGGTCTTTTACTCTCAGTCCACCATTCATATGTTTGATTTTCAGATATTTGATTTTTAGTGAAACCTAATAATGCATAATCACTAGGATGAAACTGAATGATGTCCGCTAAGCTTTTTTCACGATGCTCGTTCCAGTAGTTAAAAGAAAAAATGGTCAATAATGTAACGGAAGCTATTGAAACAAATCGTATGCTAATTCGTTTATAGATTTTTTTATGATTGTAGATAATGTTCCAGAAAAAAATAATAGTTATAATCCAAAAAGAAAAAGTATTAAATCCGATGCCTGAGTTTGTATTTCCTCCAAGTAAGGTCATTATGACAATGAAAACAACAATATAATAAAATAAATACAGGTCTTTATAAATAGATTTTTTAGTCATCGTCTGATTTTGTCGATTTAAGACAAGACAGGATAATACGCCTGCTATAAAAATCCAATTGATATATTTGATAGGTATAAAATGAAATATTTCTATATCAGGAAAATAATCGTAAACGAGTAAAAGGGTAAGTGATAGAAGCAGTAAAACATTTAGCCATATGTTTAATCTTCTCTTACTTTTCAACGACGTTACCTCCGGAAAAAGTTAAACTATTATTTGAAACAATGGTTTGAATGCTATGTGCGATAAGAAACTGAGCACTATAATATGTGGTCATTATAAGAATATTTGAATAGGGAATCGTTGATACAAACATATTCCAGGATAATATTGAGTCAGAAATGACAAATAAAAGACTGCCGATGCTAGCCCATTTGTTCTTTGTCATTATTGCTGACCAAGCCATTAACGAAATGACAATAATATAAATAAGAACCGGGATAATCAATGCATCGTTATGATGACTAATTAAAGCAGAAATTAGCTTCTTCCCTATAAAAAAAGCGTAGACGGCCATTGGAATAATGGTCAAGAAACGAATCAAGGAAAAACTCCATCTATGAAAAAATGCTGTCATATAAAAGAGATGACCAATGAGAAAGGCAGATAAACCAATGACAAACCAATGAAGCAGTCCATCTCCAAGCATACAGAAAAATAAACCGCACATAATTAGCCAATGTGCTCTTGATCGCTGTGGAGGAAGTCGCAAAATGGAATAGCAGATCATTAGCCACATCGGGATCAGCTTGAATAAAATCTTGAGTGGTACTGGATCAGCAGGAATGAAAAAAATATAAAGCACACCCATGACTAGGATTAAAATTGGTAACCAATAATTTTTCAAACAAATCCCACCCTCTGTATTTTTTCAGATAATTCTAAAATTAATCATACCAAAAACCTTCACTCTTCAACAAGAAAAAAATGGTGATTGTATCAATTTAAAGGTATATTGAATACGATTAAAATACAATGATAAGCATAGGTTCATAACAAGATGTAAATAAAATAATGCTAAAAAAATTTATTTTATGAGTTGACAAAAAACATCATAACAATATATAATTCAAAACAATAAATATTCGTTAAAATAGGATTCAGCTATGAAAGGTAACAAGTAGTGTATTATCTCCCTGTAATAGAGAGCTGATGGTTGGTGAAAATCAGTACAAAGATAAGCATGAATTACAATCCTGGAGCTTCTTTTTCGTAATAAAGAGATGTCTTTATGAAGGGAAAGACGGTCATACGATCGTTAACAACGTTAAGAGGTGAACGAAATTTGTTCACAACTAGGGTGGTACCGCGAGAAATTCGTCCCTACTGGAAACCAGTAGGGACTTTTTGTTTATAAAAATGAATAAGCTTACTAGCATTGAAAGGAAACAAGTAATGTTTTATCTCCCTGTTCAAGAGAGCTGATAGTCGGTGAAAATCAGTACAAAGATAAGCATGAATTACAATCCTGGAGCTTCTTTTTCGTAATAAAGAGATGTCTTTATGAAGGAAAAGACGGTCATACGATCGTTAACAACGTTAAGAGGTGAACGAAATTTGTTCACAACTAGGGTGGTACCGCGAGAAATTCGTCCCTACTGGAAAACCAGTAGGGACTTTTTGTTTATAAAAATGAATAAGCTTACTAGCATTGAAAGGAAACAAGTAATGTTTTATCTCCCTGTTCAAGAGAGCTGATGGTCGGTGAAAATCAGTACAAAGATAAGCATGAATTACAATCCTGGAGCTTCTTTTTCGTAATAAAGAGATGTCTTTATGAAGGAAAAGACGGTCATACGATCGTTAACAACGTTAAGAGGTGAACGAAATTTGTTCACAACTAGGGTGGTACCGCGAGAAATTCGTCCCTACTGGAAAAACAGTAGGGACTTTTTGTTTATAAAAATGAATAAGATTAATAGCATTGAAAGGAAACGAGTAGTGTTTTATCTCCCTGTTCAAGAGAGCTGATGGTCGGTGAAAATCAGTACAAAGATAAGCATGAATTACAATCCTGGAGTTTCTTTTTCGTAATAAAGAAATGTCTTTATGTAGGGAAAGACGGTCATACGATCGTTAACAAGGTCAAGAGGTGAACAAAATTTGTTCACAATTAGGGTGGTACCGCGAGAAATTCGTCCCTACTGGAAAACCAGTAGGGGCTTTTTTATTTACTTTAAAGATCAAAAATACAGTATCAGAGCTTTTCATTTAAGGAGGTGATGGATGCTCATATAGCACTTGGATTGGATATTTTGAATTTCTAATTATAACTATATGTTCCCATATTATGAGGTTTAAAAACTTAAAATAAAATCTTAGGAGGATTAACAATGAAAACAAATGAATTAACCCAATTACGAAACAAAATAGATGAAATAAACTTGGAAATTTTAAAACTGCTAAATGAAAGAGCTGAAGTTGCAATAGAAATTGGCAAACAAAAGAAAAAACAAGGCCTAAGCAGATTTGATCCAGTTCGTGAACGACAAGCGTTGGATTTAATTATGCAACACCATCAAGGTCCATTTGAAACATCAACTATACAACATATTTTTAAAGAAATTTTTAAAGCAAGTTTAGAGCTTCAGGAAGACGACCATCGTAAAGTGTTGCTTGTATCAAGAAAGGCTCAATCAAACAATACAATTGTGGATATCAATGGAGAAACATTTGGTGATGGAAAACAGAGATTTATTATGGGACCATGTGCAGTTGAAAGCTATGATCAAGTGAAATCGGTGGCAATTGCCATGAAAAAACAAGGGTTAACGATGATGCGTGGAGGAGCATTTAAGCCAAGAACATCTCCGTATGATTTTCAAGGTTTAGGAGTAGAAGGTTTGCGCATTTTGAGAGAAGTAGGGAATGAGTTTGGAT
The DNA here is from genome assembly GCA_018333075.1 of Heyndrickxia sporothermodurans. Taxonomy (GTDB): domain Bacteria; phylum Bacillota; class Bacilli; order Bacillales; family Bacillaceae_C; genus Heyndrickxia; species Heyndrickxia sporothermodurans_A. Next base: position 71,626 of record BORH01000020.1, read on the forward strand.
TATCGATCATAAGTGAAATCGTAACCCCTAATGATGTAGAGGCTGCGTTGGATTATGTTGATGTGATCCAAGTAGGTGCCCGTAATATGCAAAACTTTGAATTACTTAAAACAGTTGGGAGAGTAAATAAACCAATTTTATTAAAACGGGGACTTTCAGCAACGATTGAGGAATTTATTCACGCTGCAGAATACATCATGTCTCAAGGAAATGACCAAATTATCCTTTGTGAACGGGGAATTAGAACATATGAAAAGGCTACAAGAAATACATTAGATATTTCAGCAGTGCCAATTTTGAAAAACGAGACTCATTTACCAGTTATTGTTGATGTGACACATTCAACTGGAAGAAGAGATTTACTGCTTCCTACTGCGAAAGCAGCAATGGCAATTGGTGCAGATGCAATTATGGCAGAGGTTCATCCAGATCCGGCGGTTGCTCTTTCTGATTCAGCACAACAAATGAATATTCCTCAATTTAATGAATTTATGGCTGAATTAAAAGAGTTAGGTGAAAAATTAGCCGGAAAAACGGAAATAGGGATTTTCTAAGAAATAAGTTCAATCCTGCTGATAATCTTTCGGCAGGATTCTAAAAAAGATGGAGGATATGAAATGAGATATTTAACAGCTGGAGAGTCGCATGGTCCAAAGCTTATAACCATTATAGAAGGTTTGCCATCGGGCTTGCCTATAGCAAGTTCTGATATTAATCAAGAATTATCACGCAGGCAGCAGGGGTATGGGCGTGGGCGGAGAATGCAAATTGAAAAGGATACAGTTAGTATCGCTAGTGGTGTTCGTCATGGATTCACATTAGGTTCCCCTGTATCACTTATTGTAGAAAATAATGATTGGAAGCATTGGAAAACAATCATGGGGATTGAGCCGCTGGGTGAAAGTGATATAGAAGTGAAACGTAAAGTGACAAGACCAAGACCAGGGCATGCAGATTTAGTTGGTGGAATAAAGTACGGTCATAGAGATATGAGAAACGTTCTTGAGCGTTCTTCTGCAAGAGAAACCACTGTTAGAGTTGCTGCAGGTGCGGTTGCAAAAAAACTACTATCCCTATTAGGCATCCGAATAGCTTCCCATGTTATTGAAATTGGCGGTGTAAAGGCTGCTCCCCCTAGTTTTCAGGATCTTAGTGAGCTTCAGCTTATAACGGATAAATCTCCTGTCCGTTGTTTTGATGAGAGGGCGGGAACCCAAATGATGGAAGCCATTGATTTGGCTAAACAAAACGGGGATTCCATTGGCGGGATTGTTGAAGTGATTGTAGAAGGAATGCCTATGGGAGTTGGAAGCTATGTACATTATGATCATAAGCTTGATGCGAAACTTGCGAGAGCTATGATAAGTATTAATGCATTTAAAGGTGTTGAATTTGGACTGGGCTTCGAAATGGCGAGAAAACGTGGAAGTGAAGTCCATGATGAAATTAGGTGGAGCGAGGAGAATGGATATCAACGAAAAACCAATCGATTAGGCGGACTTGAAGGTGGAATGTCAACTGGGGAACCGATCGTTATTAGAGGTGTAATGAAGCCAATCCCAACATTATATAAACCTTTAGGTAGTGTAGACATTGAAACAAAAGAGCCATTTTTTGCAAGTATCGAAAGGTCAGATAGCTGTGCAGTTCCCGCTGCCTGTGTTGTTGCAGAAGCGGTTATTGCTTGGGAATTAGCTGCAGCTATTACTGAACAATTTAATAGTGACCGCTTCGAGGTGTTGAAGCAATCAGTTGATGAACATAGAAGCTATTCAAAAGGATTTTAAAATGGATACAATCAAAATTTCAACGAGGTCTAAAAACTACAATGTTTATTTAGGTGAGAACATTTTAAGTGAATTAGAAGATTTGCCCAACTATTCTAAACTACTAATTATTACGAATGAGGATCTTAAGGAATTGCACTTAAATACTCTTAAAAGACATCTCCCAAATATTGAAACGCATATTTACATCTCCCCAAATGGTGAAAATGCAAAAACGTTGGAAGTATATAACGATTGTATTTCTTTTGCTATAGACAGAGGAATCGATCGAAAATCAATGATATTAGCGTTTGGAGGAGGATCAATTGGAGATTTAGCAGGATTTGTTGCAGCAACATATATGAGGGGCTTGCCCTTTATCCAAATTCCAACTACGATCCTTGCTCATGATAGCGCAGTGGGAGGAAAAGTAGCTATTAACCATCCACTAGGAAAAAATATGGTTGGTGCTTTTTATCAACCTGAACAGGTCATTTTCGATACTCAGTTTCTATCCACCTTATCAGATAGAGAAATAAGAAGTGGGTTCGCGGAAGTGGTTAAGCATTTATTAATAGCTGATCCTCATTTTTTACAAAAAATAATGACTGAAATCAGATCACTCGACGATTTAACAAATAAAATTCAGAGGTTTTTAAAGAGAGGCATTGAAATAAAGGCGAATATCGTAAGTAGGGATGAAAGGGAAAATGATATTCGAGCATATTTAAATTTTGGCCATACGCTAGGTCATGCATTAGAAGTCGATTTAGGCTATGGAAATTTACCACATGGAGAAGCGGTCATGATCGGAGTAATTTATGCTCTACATTTGAGTAAGCATATCCATCATTTAGAAATGCCTTACGAGAAGTTTATTCTTTGGATAGAGAGCTTAGGCTATAAATGGAGAATCCCTAAAAATATTCAGTTCGATTCCATTTTTGAACGGATGAAGAAAGATAAGAAGTCTTCGGGTCATACCCCTGTATTTGTTTTATTGAAGGAATTAGGGAAACCAGTTGTTCAAAAGGTAGATCAGCAATTATTACGTGAAAGTTTTTACTTAATACAGGAAAGCTAAGCAAAGGAGTATTGAAAAATGAAATGGAAGGATCAAATTCATAATCTACAAGCCTATCAACCCGGTAAATCAATTGATGAGGTGAAAAATGCTCAATTAAATCCAATCATCAAGCTGGCCTCTAATGAAAATCCATATGGTTATTCATCAAATGTGGATGAGGTATTAAAACAATATGATCACTTCAATTTTAGTCTATATCCGGATGCAAGTGCAGCTAAATTAAGAGAGTCTGTTTCTTCTTTATTAGGTGTGAACAAAAAACAATTGATCTTTACAAATGGTACGGATGAGCTAATTCAAATAATTTCTAGAGCTTTACTTGAACACGGAAAAAACACCGTTATGGCTACACCAACTTTTTCACAATATAAACATAATGCCATTATTGAAGGTGGAGAAGTGCGTGAAGTTCCATTAAAGAATGGAAAGCATGATCTGAATCAAATGCTTGCAGAAATTGATATAAATACAGCGGTGGTATGGATATGCAATCCTAACAATCCAACAGGGACATACATTCCAAATAATCAGCTGTTAAGCTTTTTAAAAAACACACCAAAAGACGTGCTGATCGTCCTTGATGAAGCCTATATTGAATATGTAAACCAATCTTATCATTCACTCGATTTTATTAAGGATTTTCCTAATTTATTGATTATGAGGACTTTTTCCAAGATTTATGGTCTTGCAAGTTTTCGTATAGGCTATGGAATCTCATCAGAAGCAATTATTCAAAAATTAGAACCGCTGCGTCTCCCTTTTAATACAAATGTACTTGGCCAAACAGCTGCCGCTGCAGCTGTAAAAGATCAAGAATTTGTACAAAAATGTCAGAAGAGAAATGCTGAAGAAAGGGAGAAATATTATACTTTTTGCTTAGAAAATCAGCTTGAGTATTTCCCTTCAGAGACAAACTTTATTTTAATTGATTTTAAATGTGATAGCGATGAAGTGACAAAGTTTTTGCTGTCAAAGGGGCTTATCGTACGTTCTGGAAGGTTACTAGGTTTCCCAACCTGTGTGCGGATAACCATTGGATTAAAAGAGCAAAACGAAAAAGTAAGAACTGCAATAAAGGAATTTATTCATGAGGGGTCATGAACAGGCTATCGTTTTTGGAGGTAATTTCATGAAAGGAAATGTATTTGTTGTAGGCGTAGGTTTAATTGGAGGCTCAATAGCACTTGCTATTAAAAAGCAGCATCCCAATTCTATTATTTACGGTTATGACGCTAACAAAAATGCATTAGAAAAAGCAATCACTCTCAATATTATCGATGAAAAGGCAGCTTCCTTTAAAGAAGGAGCAGAAAATGCGGATTTAATTATCCTAGCGACACCTGTATTAGAAACAAAAAAACTAGTTAAACAATTGTCGAGGATGACTTTAAAGGAAGGGGTAATTATCACTGATACTGGGAGTACAAAAGGTGAGATTATGGAATTTGTAAGTGAGATGTTCCCAAAGAGTATTGAATTTATTGGGGGACATCCAATGGCAGGTTCACATCAGACAGGAGTTGAAAATGCAAGAGGAAATTTATTTGAAGATGCCTATTATTTATTGACTCCACTTCCTCATAACCGTTTAAAAAAAATAGAAGAATTAAAGAATTGGTTGAGTGGAACGAATGCAAACTTTCAAATAATCGACAAAGATGAGCATGATGTAATTACAGGTATGGTTAGTCATTTTCCACATTTGATTGCTGGAGCTTTAGTCAATCAAACAAAAAAGCAAGCAAAGAATAACCCGCTCATTCGATTACTAGCCGCAGGTGGATTTAGAGATATTACTCGAATTGCATCTAGCAGCCCCCATATGTGGAAAGATATTGTCATTCAAAATCGTAGACATCTGGTTACTTTATTGGAAAATTGGTTAATTGAAATGCAAAAATTGTACAATGTATTGCACAGCGGTAATGAACAGGAAATCTATGATTTTTTTGAAGAAGCTAAAGAATATCGTGATTCTTTGCCTGGAGGCTTGGAAGCAAAGGTCCTATCTTCCTTTGTTTTATATATAGATGTGAAAAGTGTCCCGGGGGGAATTACACAGGTTCTTTCTTTATTAGAAGAAAATAGGATTAGTATGATGAAGCTGGAGCTTAATGAATCACATTCAGGGGGATTGGGTGAGTTAAGCATCAGTTTTAGAACGGAAGAAGATAGAGTCAAGGCGCAAAGGCTGCTACAGCATAATCAATTTAAAACTTATAAAGTTGCATAAGGAGGGAGAAAATTGACATTAAAAGTGTTGGAAAAAGCAAAAAAGGGACTTATAGGCACGATTACAGTCCCAGGTGATAAGTCTATTTCCCATCGAGCTGTTATGCTGGGAGCCATAGCAAATGGAAAAACAATCATAGAAGGATTCTTACCTGGAGAGGATTGTGAAAGTACGATTTCCTGCTTCAGACAACTAGGAGTTCATATCATACAAGATGGAGATTATGTAGAAATTGAGGGAAGAGGTTTAGAAGATTTAATAGAGCCTGAAGCTGTACTCGAGGTCGGGAATTCTGGAACTACCATTCGACTATTAGCAGGAATACTAGCGGGTCTCCCATTCTACAGTTGTTTGCAAGGGGATTCATCTATTGCGAAAAGACCAATGAATAGAATCGTCGATCCGTTACGATTAATGGGTGCTAAAATTGATGGACGCAAATCTGGTAGTTATACACCTATTTCAATTAAAGGGGGGAACCTGGAATCCATTGATTATCAACTCCCGGTTGCTAGTGCCCAGGTTAAATCCGCAATACTGCTTGCAGGACTTCAGGCTAATGGAACGACATCAGTTACAGAAATAGAAGCAACAAGAGATCATACTGAACGGATGTTGAAAGCGTTCGGTGTTAAAGTTCTACAAAACGGAAACAAAATATCTATAAAAGGAAAGCAAAGATTGCATGCAACAAAAGTATTTGTTCCCGGAGATATTTCTTCAGCAAGCTTTTTCTTAGTAGCTGGTGCGATTGTTCCTCATAGCAAAATAATACTACAGCAAGTTGGAGTCAATCCAACCCGAACAGGAATTATTGATGTACTTAAGAAGATGGGGGCCAAACTAGAGGTTACTCCAAAAAGTGGAGAAGCTTCTGAACCTTTAGCAGATATTCAAATCCAAACCTCTCCGTTAAGTGCTGTGGAAATCGCTGGTGATATAATCCCAAGACTAATTGATGAAATTCCAATTATTGCGCTAGCTGCTACACAAGCAGAAGGAATAACCGTTATTCGAGATGCACAAGAATTAAAGGTAAAAGAAACGAATCGAATTGATACAGTAGCTTTAGAGTTGAAGAAAATGGGTGCGCATATCGAAACAACAGAAGATGGAATGATTATTTATGGAAGGACACCTTTAAAAGGCAGCCGTGTTAATAGCCATGGCGATCACCGGATTGGGATGATGCTAGCTATTGCAAGTTATATCGCTGATGGTGAGACCATTATTGAAAACTGTGAAGCAATAAATGTTTCGTTTCCCAGCTTTTTTGAGACTCTGAAAAGACTGAGCATAGAAGAATAATTTTACAAAAAATGAATTGTGCCAGACATCATCCTTCAATATACAATGGGAAAATTGGGAGATCCCATATATTGAAGCAGCTCATGGTGCCTGACACTTTTCAGATAGATACATAAGAGATGGATATACTATTCATCTCCTATTTTTAATAACCATTTCCGTAATTTTGCTTTTGGATAATAGATCTTTCCATTTAATAATAAATGAGGAACATCTGAGTGTTCTTTAATTAATGATTTTGCATCATCTTTAGATATCCCCATAAAATAATGAACTTCACTTTCTTTAATTAACTCGTGATCATCACTTTCCTCTAATTTTTCCAGCATACCCTTTGCATTTGGATTGTTAAAGTTTTTTAAACCATCTCCAATGAAATAACCAGCAGCAGCTATTCCGATAGCGACTAAAATTAATCCGATTTCCATTTCGTAGCCTCCTGTACAAATATGTAAGCTAATCTATTTCATTCTACGAATAACTGACACAAGAGGTTTCATTATACATCGTTAAATGCATTTTACTTTGACGTTAAGATAAGTTTTCATTCAGTTATTTATTTGGAATATATTTTACAAAAAAAGACAACTTAAATAGAGATAAGGAGGAGTAGGATGATTATCCTTTTTATATCTGTTATTGTCTTTAATTTAATTGCTTTTTACACAAACAAAAGGATGTCAGCTAATCAAATCCTTCATATTTGGGTATTTACCATTGCTTTTCAGCTAATCTTCGACACGTTTATTGATTTAAAATATGAGGGGTATTGGTATTTTACTAAGGGGATTGATTGGATTGGATTTCCTGCGTACACCATTTTAATTCCACCGGTGAACATGATCTATATCAATTGGTTTCCATATAGAAGCTCATTAGTAAAGAAGATTATTTATATTATTATTTGGGAAATTATGCTACTTATTTATGAAACCATTTCGAGATTACCTGAGCCATGGGGATATTTTCATTATGGATGGTGGCTTTTATGGTACTCGCTTATTATTAACCCGTTTTTATTATGTTCATTATTACTGTATTACAAATGGATTTTGAAGTTAGAAAGAAGAGCGTGTGAAAGGTAATAGTGGTAACCTTTCACTCACACTTTGTTTACCTTTTTATAGGTCTTTCTAATGTTAGGATTTCTTCCTCCATAGACATCAATTGCTGTTCAACCACCACTTTCGCATCTTTAATAGCCGCATTATAAAAATGGGGAGCAAGCGATTCTTTGAAGAAATCAAATATTCTTTCTGCCGCAAATTCAGTGATTTCTTCGTCTCTTTCTTGTAAAAAGAATTCTTGAATATCAGATATTATTAGGTCCTTCAGCTCTTTTGATAGCTTGAAAAACAAATCAACCACTCCTTATATTCATTGTTATCTGTTAATATACGTAAAAAAATAGTTTAATTACAGTCTATTTTTTTCTTGTTACTTATGTACAGTTTGAGGAATTACTTTTTCCTTATGCTTGAATAATCGTCCCGATACTTTTTAGGAGTGACACCAGTGAATTTTTTAAATATCTTGATAAAATAGCTTTGGTCACTAAAATTTAACCACAAGCAAATATCAGATATTGGATAATTAGTTAGTGTTAACAGCTTTTTAGCCTCATTAATTCGTTGCTGTTGAATATATTCACTGATTGAAGTACCTACCTCTTTTTTTAAAGCTGGATAAGTAATTTGTACTTAATTGGCATAAATCTGATAGTTGTTCTAATGTAATATCATCATAAAGGTGATTATAAATATAGTGCTGACATGCCGTGATTTTTGCCGAATATTTTTCGCTGTTCAATTCAGCTACACGGTTTGTAAAATCATAAATAGCGTCCTCCATTAACGAAAGTATTGCTTTTAAACTTTCTTGTTCTTCAAGATGCTGAATATAAAAATCACTTAATGTAAATGCGGTTTCTTCATTCCATTGATGTTTTCCTGAAAGTACTTGATTTGAAAACTCCTTACAAAAACCTTTAAAATCGAAAAAATTATTTCCATCAATAATAAAAACCTTTTTCATAGCAGCACCTTCTAATACAAAATTTTTCAAAAAGTTAATCATATGGTCATCTTCCACAAACCTACTTCTTTTAGTGGAATATGAAAAAAAGCTGCCGCAGCAACTTATTTAAGATATTTCAATATGTTCTGAAACTCTGGACCTTAAAATCTCTATAAGTTCTTCATCCATTAATGTATATTTATCAGAAATATCTAAACAAATGACTTTCTTATCTCCATTCAGCATTGGTCCAAATTTTTCTCGCAGTCTTCTGATGTGTTTCTTTTCCATAACAAATATTAAATCCGCCCAACCGATATGACCGCTATTTACTTTGATGCGGGTATTATTCTCTGTCCCAGCAGACCGAACCTGATGTCAATTTCGTGGAAAATTTTCTCGGCGGTTAAACTTCTCCACTTGTTGCGACTACATATAAATAATAACTTTATTTTTCTCACCTTCCTTAGAGGATAATCACGAATTTAAAAACTTGTCATCTGAGATTAAACTGCCTCTCTAGTTTAATAAGAAAAAGAACTTCCACAGCCGCCCCTTCTGAAACTCTTGCACCTGTTAGCCTAAGTACAATAGTTCACAAACTTAATTTGGAATAGGAACTTGATTGTCACTAAGGTTTATTTTATTGGACCTCCTATGTTCTCAGTTTTTCCATTCCAAAAATCATTGAGAATGATCCACCATTTTTGTGTTTCTGGTTTTAGATATTGCTTAAAAACATCTGGGTTGATGTCCTCTCCTAGAGCCAAGTTTTGAATGTCTTCTAGTAAACCAATTGTTGCAGCTTCTTTAACATAATCATCTCCATCAGTATGCAAAAGCTCGATGACTTCAAAAATCCTTGGAAATTCACTTATTTGGTTATGTTTATAAAGATCAATAAAATGATAAGCAAAATCCGTTAATTCACTATATAGCAACTGTTCCTCACTATCATCATAATTTTCTTTATAATATTGTAGCCACCTATTTTTATAGGAAGGGCACGCTGCAAGGAGTACATTCATTACTTCCTGTTTACTTATTTCTTTTTTCAAACTCATTCACCACTCTCAGCAATCACCATCTTTAACAAATGCAACCTTTTGTTTAAGTACATTTCTTCACAAACTTGTCTTTTTTTAAATACATTTATTACAGGAATACTTCCCCGTTACTAGAAAAAAAGAACCTAAGACTTTCATTGGTTAGATAAAAAACTAAAAACCTACCATCTCTTTGACCGTTGTCCATTGTATTGCAGGTTTAGATTCATTGTTAGTCATCATTGTGCCGACAAAAATATCATCAATGTTACTATTATCATTCAAATAGTGCTTAAGGGTTAATTTGAAATTTTTGAAGTATATAAACCTAATAATTTATACTTGGGAATCCAAAATAATTCTCCTTCGTCAGAGGGAATAAAATTAATATGCTCTGTTTCTCCGAAGTAGACATATTGTTGACGTATTTCTCCTTTATTTTTCTCAAGTAGTATGTATCTAAGCCTAAAGTTTTTAATTTCTTCTTTTTTAAATCTGTCTCTTCTTCAATTTCACTGTAACTTTTCCATTGGAGAATTAAGTTCATTAGATTCTATATGACCTCCAATACCACCCCAAAATTCAAAATTAAAGATTTTACTCTTTTCTTTCTTCATCATTAACATATTGTCTTGATGAATTAAGAAAGCAGTTGCCATTTGCCTTACTTCCAATAATAAACGTCCTCTCTATACTTTCCAATTTTTCAATCATTTTTATCTGCCCCGTTACTTTTAGTATCCAATCTTGCCTTCTCAACCAAATAGAGTATTTATCCTTCTTGGATCAACGCAACCTTTAGTTTAAGTAGAAATCTTCACAATCTTTTCTTTACCCTAACAAGATCTAATCTCTTAAAGGTGTTGAGACATTACAAAAATACACCATCTGTTGCTTTAAAATTTATCAAGACCTAAATTATAAAAATCCTTAAAAATAAAGAAGAGCACATATTAGCCATGTATAATATATGTTCTTTTTTATTCAATTAAGGGGCTTTAGCTGAATAAAGTCATTATGAAATTGATTCAGATACCTTTGACTTAAGTCACCGCTTTCTTCAATGAAAACAGACTATAGATCGTTTCAATGTCATGGGATTCCTCCAAAACCCACGATGTTTGAGTTAAAATTTGCTGCAACCCCTCCAGCCCAAGATATCGGATTTGCACGCCAATAAACTCCGTAAATCCCAGGTATCCCGGATTTACATGCGCCCGGTCGAAAATTAATGAACCTGTGACCCGGGCATCCGCAGGGGAGTTGGTATAGAGACAGTTTAAGTTTTCAATAATTTCAGCATCCGAACCGTACTCAAAAAGACCGCCCTCCGATGAACAGAGCTGAATCCAGTCAGAACGTTCCAAACTCATCTTTCGTAATGCCTCCGGCGCACTCCAATCATAATGAATAATATTAAGGGTAATGTCCAAGTCATGGAAGCGTTCGCCCGGTTGCTTCAAAACATTGATGCACCTTTTTGCGAAATTGGGGCCGTATGTATCGATATCTAAAATGTTAATCTCAATCTTTCGTCCCTTGAGTAATTCCGGGTCCGATTCTTGTAGTAGAATTAGAGTGTTGATACTGTCGGATGCTGGTCCCCCAGCGATATTGCAGAAACAAAGGTTCCGTTCAGGGAATTGCTTGAGCTGGGGATGCAAAATTTTCGACTGATGTCGGCAAAGATCTCTCAGCCTGATCCGAAGTCCCATGAAAGAGGTTTGCTTCACCGCCCACTTATCCCGGAAACCTAATTTTATCCCCCGGCTTAATTCGGGACCAAGTTTGTACAGCAAGGTGCGCATGCCGCTAAGATGGGAATTGTCAACATTCGACATTTTCACAAAGGTCTTCTGGATAAAGCCAGGCATCTTCTTTAATGATTCTATGCTCCGGGCAGACTTGAGACAGCTCAAATGATACGCCTGTTCATCAATACTTGCGTTGAAAAGGGGATGAGTAATATCCAGTATCGGAAATTGAATTTCATTTTCGAAAACCGCATAGAGAATTCGCTTATCTTGATTTGCATTCATGGTTTTCAACTCCACCTCACTTGAACGATGATTTTTGATCTGACTAAAACCCAAAGGTTTTTTACCACTAGGGGTACAGTCAGGAAAATGCGGATCTACAACGCTAAACCCAATTTCTTGACGATTCCTCTTATAAAAAGGTAAATCATAACAACGAATTTATGAAACAAGATGACACAAAAACGACCTTGCTTTAGTCAGCTATGCCGTTTTGTATCACATCTTATAGTCAGTATAGAAGATTTTTTTTCAATTACAGCTTTTACTGCTGAAACACTTTGTTCAATAGAGTGATTTGTCGTATCAATAATACTGGATTCATATATACCTAAATTAACAAATTGCTCCCACATTGCATTTACTAATTCAATGTTTGTGTTTTCATCCAATTTGGTACGGTTCATTGCTCTTTTCATAGTTTCTTCTTTAGTGGCTTTTAAGATAATGTAATGTACTTCATAATTATCTTGTACAATGTTTAACCAAGGCTTTAAGAACCAAGGCCCAACAATTCCATCTATAATCACATCGTACCCACCACGCGCAAAACGTTTTGCGGATTCTAAAAAAGCTTCAATGACAATTACATTTTGTTCTTCTGATTCTGGTAAATATGGAGCTATTGCTCCTTTTTGAATGTAATGATAAAAGTCATCCGTGTGCATGTGTACTGACTTTGAAAAATTAGATTCATTAGCAACAATGGATGCAATTGTACTTTTACCAGTTCCCGGAGAACCAGTAATTATAATAATTCTTCCTTGTTTCATAAATATTCTCTCATTTCTATTATTCTTCTTTTCACATTAATACATTTTCTATTTCATTATCTCAATTATAGTTGTTTATATCATTAATAATGATCACCTAACAACGATATGGGTTTTGAGACAAGTCATACGAGACACTCATAAACCTTATTCGAAGCAAAATCAGTTAAATATCAATAGAGTAACCCTATTGATACAAGGTTTTCCGCCTTAACGTTGTAAATCCGCATAATCCTGATGCTCCCCCCACTATAAAAAATTCACATTTATCTTTACCATATTCTGCGATTTGGCGAATCAAATCAATTGAAAGGTTTCCATCTCTATCGTGAACCTTTAACATTTCACGGCGAATTACATCATAAGAAACCAACGGCGTTCCATGACCCAAATGATTTTGAAGACTTTTCGCAGTTGTTTTTTTTCATTCCCAGAGTTTCCTCGTATAATAATTAGCTTAGATTCCATATTCTCCCCCCACACCTAATTACTTTCTATTTAATTAATCTTTCATTAGTTAAAACAACATTTTCTTACTTGATTCGATATAGAAATTAATTATTCCTTCTTCAACTAAACTGCCCGATAGTATAAATGTCAACACAAATATGTACACTTTCGCTTGTATAAGAATGTACAAAATTACTCATTTTCTTTCGCTAAATGATTCTTTAAACGATAAGATTCTCCTACGATTGTAACGACAGTCGCGTGA
>BORH01000021.1 GCA_018333075.1 Heyndrickxia sporothermodurans
GCTTTTCCATGCGTGGCCTCCAAAAAAATTCAGTAGAATGGGGGCTTCTTTGCGTTGCACACAACTGTAAAAAGTGGCAGAAATCAATCAGTCAAAAAGAAATAATGGAAGAAAACGGACAAAAATAGCCCTTATCCGTATCTAAAATCAGACCTTTTGGATATTCTAAAAACCAAAATGAAAAGGGTGCTCAAAAAGTCGTTATTTAACGACCTTTTGAGTCACCCTCATATACAGAAATTAATTATCTTTGCCTTCATCTATTTGGATAGATGGCGGTGACGCATTTCCATTTCCATTATTATATAGCGGAACATCCATGTGATTGATTAGTACTAATAATGAAATGGTTTGAGTATAATCTTTTACATTTGAAGCAAAAGGGATAATTGTTTGAACATGTACTTTTACGTCAATATTTAACTTTACTTCCGTTCCATTTATCCCTGTTTCTCCTGTTTCAGGCTTTAAATCCACTTCTGTATCACCTATTACATGGAATCTAATAGGAATTTCAGGTCCAATGTTTCCTAACAACACATTGCTTGTTGTTCGACCGATTGGTACAGAATAGACAAGCTCACCTTTACTTTCATCCTTTTTCATATCAGGAAATTCCGAAATTTTCCCTTCTTCTGCCCCATCTAAATAAGATTGAATATCTTGTTGTAGGTGTGCAGCAATTTTACTACCTGCCCCTGGGTACACAATTGTAGACGAGATGTTTCCTTTTTTATTTTGCTTAATCTCTATCATTTCATTTAAAGCTTTTTTATCTGCTTTTAATTTCTCAACTGCATGACTTACAGCATATGCTGCTATTTTGCTATTTTGACTCTCAGCATAACTCATTAATACTGGTTTTAAACCTTTGTTAACAATTAATATTCCTACAACAATTGAAAAAATGAAAAATACAGTACTTAATAGCAATACATATCGAAATGGTAGCGGACCACGCCGGGATTTATGCGGACGAAATTTCACCAAAAAAAATCCCCCCTTACAAGCTATATGTATGCTTGTAAGAGAGGTTCTAGGTCAACAATTTCTAACGCATCTTTAAAAGAGCTTCTTTCCCGCTCATACCTTTTTTTATTCCTAATTTTTCCGCATCTATAGTAATGGACTCTAAGGGTGCTTCAAGCAATTGTTCAATCGTCTTGACACCAACAGCACGCCCAGCAATAATATGACGATCCTTTAATTTTTCATTTAATAATCCAACATCTAAGGCTCCACACATAATATATCCATTCTTATTTGAAACTGTTAGTAGGGTTGTTTTTGGAAGCTTCACCGTGGTAGCAATAAATGTAGCTCCATCAATAACAACAGGTTCAACCGTTACCAAATAAATCTCTCCTATCTGCATAAATATTTAGGATAAAATTTCTCACCTACTAATATATGTATGGAATAGATATGTTAAGGTTACCATTGACTATTCTTTTTCATATTTCTTTTTGAGTTTCCACTCTAATACGTCACGTAAAAACTCCGGCATAAAATATTTTTTCTCGGCTTTAAAAAGCTCAGGAAAGAAATGGCCGAATGTATACATATCTACTGTTCCCAGCTTGTAAATTTTATTTGGGTTAAGTTTTTTTCCGTTAATATACACAGCCTTATTATCCATTGAAATATTTTCATAAATAAAATTCCCTAAAATTTTCCCACGAAAGCCTAAACCTTTTAACTCTAATATTGGCCATTTGGGATCAAGTGTTTGCAAAAGGACACTTTCCAATTCTTTGCCATCCAAAAGAATTAAACAAGGATTAATTGGATGTGGAAGAATTTGATGAAGATCATATTTCGTAACTATTCCTTTATTTAAATGATCTAACACTAGACCTGCATTAATAAATGCACAATCAGCATGACACCATTCTTGAATAGCTTTGCAAAGGACTTGGGGGAGTTCTGATTTCTTAAACCAATATGTTGACAATGTTTCCGGTATACTGACTACCTTTTGATAAAGAAGCTTCTTGCCTTTTTCATGAAAATTTGCAATTTCCTCTTTCTCCTTGAAAGGAGCAGGAAAATTTTTCGTTTCAAATAAAATTGCCTCTTTCTCTCGTACAGTTTTTTCTTTATAATCAAATTTTAAGTGAATATGACCCACAAAATTCCCATGTTTTCCTGCTGCGCCTAGCAAAGTTGTCGATTGAGAATGTTGAATATATTCACCTTTTTCAAGAATATGGTGAGTATGACCGCCCAAGATGATATCAATTTCTGGATGCATTTTTGCTATTTTTCTATCATCGTGTATTCCTAAATGTGACAAGAGAATTAAAATATCTACTTTGTTTTTCATTTGCTCAATTTGTTGGTTCAATTCTTGAAAAGGCTCTTCTAAATTCCATTCAAGAAGCTTGTAAAGATGTTTAAAGTTTGCAGTTACAGCAGTTACGCCAATTTTTACACCGTTTTTCAACTGATAAATTTTATATGGAGTAACCCAATTTGGACGCATATTTTTTTGACCATATAAATTAGCTACTATTACATCAAATTCAGCTTCAGTATAAAGATTCTCCAAATCATCATGGGCAAGAGTAATTCCTTCGTTATTTCCTATCGTAGCTGCTGTATATCCAACTTCATTCAATAGGTGGACATTGCCCTTTCCAACTGTACCTTCTGAATAGGGATGCCAGCGATCCACATGATCTCCAATATCAAACAAGAAAACTGCTTCATCTTTTTCTTTATGTTCTTTCTTTTTCGACATAAGAAAATCTCTTATTCTTGGCCAGTTTTCGAAGTGACTATGAATATCATTCGTATGATATATATGGATGTTTTCAATCATAAATGACTCTCCTATGTCTTTAAAAATATATTAAAACTTACTAAAATAAATCTAATTGTCTTGGTGCTAATCCATTATATTCA
Source organism: Heyndrickxia sporothermodurans (assembly GCA_018333075.1). GTDB lineage: Bacteria > Bacillota > Bacilli > Bacillales > Bacillaceae_C > Heyndrickxia > Heyndrickxia sporothermodurans_A. The sequence goes on from BORH01000021.1 coordinate 2,908, forward strand.
ATAGATAGCATGTCAATAAATTGTTTTGCATTATCTGCTGCATCTCCACCAGAATTATTATTAAAAATAATATATATGTCTTTAGATTGATTTTTTAGTATATTTATCTTTTCTTTCCATTCATGTAGCTCTTGATTATTATAGCGGTACAGATATCGAACATCTCTCCAGTTTCCATGACTCGGCTTCCTCCAGCCATGAATGTTTCTACCATGAAAACGAATGAGTGTCTTTAATGAATTAGTAGCTTCTAAAATAATCGGAACTGAGCCTTCGCCAGCTTGTGGCTCATCACATATACTATGAATCCACCCTTCAGTTCTCATAAATTCTAAAGTTCTTTCTTTAAATTCAGGATAGAACCATGATTGATGTCTAAATTCTAATGCTATAGGATAATTATTTAATTGTCTTTGACAAAATCGTAAATAATCCACATGACTTTTTTTGCAATTAAACCAAGGAGGAAATTGCAATAATACCATGCCAAGTTTACCTGTTTCTGAAAAAGCATGTAGTGATTGCTTAAATGCATCAAACATCTCTTCCCTTGAAGAGTATTCCATTTTTCCTTGACCATGACCTGTCATTCCTTGATAAGTCTTGACAATAAATTGAAATGAATCAGGCGTATCATAAACCCACCTTTGAACCGTCTTTTCTGAAGGTATCGCATAAAACGTCGAGTCCACCTCAACAATAGGAAAATGTCCAGCATAATCCTTCAGCTTTTCCTTTTGTGAAGATCCATTGGGATAGATTGAATCGTGATCTCCCCAACCAGCTAATCCTATGTATATCAACCGATTCACCTACCTTTACACTTGAATATTACCATATCGAAGGAGCGTATCATAATAATTAACAAAAAAAGACTCCAATTGTTATTTTAGTTAATAGCTAGACTCATCGTTCAAATGATCGTCTTGAACTTTTAACAAATACTAAAGAGCCCTTTCTGATAAGGCGGTTGAATCCTCTAAATAAAAGAATTTAATGACAAATTAATGTTAAATTTCCCTCCCCAAGAAATCCATAATATACTATTAATAGAGTAAGATGTCTTTTTTGTACGTGATTCTTTAGGTTTTAAATAAACTAAATATAAAATTATCTTTTTCTACCAAACAATATGACTCTATTTGAAGTCTGTACATATGGAGAGAAAGTAAAATATGAAAGTTTCGAGACTCCTGCGGAAAAACGGTGGATTAGACCCCCTCGGGAACAGATGAATTAAGAGACTAATTCATTTTATACGTGGATAGCGAATGACTTTTCAGTTAATCAATTTTTTTAAAAACAAAAAAGCGAGGATATATATGTACTTTTTAATTGGCTTAAGTGTTTTCTTTCTATTCATTCTTGTTACGTTATGGCTTTTGCCCAGAAAGTATCAGAAAATTGAATGGATTGAGACAAACGCAAAAATTATTGAAAGTGAGTTTTCACATCGGACAGTGGGTCACGAGATTACATATGCAAGAGGTGAATCACACCGTAGAGTTAAGTTAACGGTGCAATTTTCGTCATTACAAAATAAACCTATCATCGTTACGAACAAAATTTGGACGTATACGAAGAATCGTTCTTTCTTTGAAGAAGGAAAATGGGTGACGATTCTCTATAATAAAAAGAAGCCAAAACAGTTTAAACTCAAATATCAAATATAAGGAGGAAATGAATGACTATTCAAGAAAAATTTCAGATACTTCGAAAAAGCTTTGATAAAAAGAATATGGAACAAGTAAAAGCACTTTATCTCTTAAAAGATGAGATTTTGGCACTTGAAGAAAAAGAAGAAGTGCATTTAAGAATACTTGTTGATATATATACAATACTTCAATTCTTTGAAATGGCTTTAAAATTATTTCAGACGATTATGGATGAGAAGGATAGAAAAGATCAAAAAAAGCTTGCGAGATTAAAGCAATTAGTGGACTTAGGATATCATCAGCCTTTAAAGGTAAAAGAGATTAAAGATGTTTCGCATATCCCTATGCCTAAATTTAAATATGTAGCTGATGAGGCATTAAATGAATTGTTTCAATTTGAAACAGCCATTTGTGATTGTTGTGAAAAAGAGGTAGCAGCGACAGCGATAGCAGGAATATATGCGATTGAAGATGTGGATGCAATTTGTCCAGATTGTATTGTATCAGGAAAAGCCGCTCAAAAGTTTAATGGGGAATTTCAAGATTATTTAATAAATGATGAAAATGTAATAAACCGAGAATGGACAAAAGAAGTTTTAGAACGAACTCCCGGATATGTTAGTTGGCAAGGGAACAACTGGTTAGCTCACTGTCAAGATTATGCTCAATTTATAGGCTATGTTGGCTGGGAAGAACTCGTCGAACTGGGGATTGAGAACGATTTTGAAAATTTCACTGATTTACCAAAAGAAAATTTGCAACAATATTTGGTGAACGACGGACATATTCAAGGCTATTTATTTCGATGTCTTCAATGTCAAACCTATTTACTTTATGCTGATATGAGTTAAGGTTTTTTTATTTACTTACTCTGTATTACCTTTGATTCTATCAAACGCTGTCTGCAGAAACAGGAACTATAAAAGGCAAGAGTCTGGCAACTGAAAGGTTATTTGTATGCCAGACCCTGTGCTATGTAAAGCATTAAGAAATATAGAATACAATTCCTTTCCCTTCAGCAATAGTTTTAGAATAGAACTTACGTATGTCGTTAAAATAACTGTAAAGATAGTCGAAAAACTCCTCTTCTTCTCCCTCTTCAGCGTCGCCGTAGAGCGGGTAAATGTCCTCCTCAAGCATCATCTTATAATTGTATTTTTCTAGAAGCTCATTTCGTGTCATAGTTTCAATAGCTTGATAGGCCACTTGAATTTGCCGGAGCGTTAAATAAAAAGCGCCAAAATCTCCAAACTCAATATATTTGTCCTGATCCATCGGAACGACATATCCAAGTGGTGGCTCACCGTCGCTAATATCTCCGCAGAGCATGTAATAAAGTGCCTGCCACGATTTGTCAATATCAAGAGATTCTCTGCTATAGGGGTCCAGGTCTTCCAACATTTTGGTTCTGGCTGCGAGTTGCTGGATTTCTTCTTCTAACAAAGCCGTATAGTAACCGATCATTCCCATTTATGATCTTCTCCTTTTTTCAAAATTTCAATGCAACCATTGAAAAATTTATTACAAATAAACCAAATATACGTTCTTATCATATCAAAATCTCTTACTTATTAACAATAGACTTTTTGATTCTTTCATCTTTCACTATATACAAAATACCTCGGCACTTAATCATATCCATTCCTAACGTTAATAATGATTGCGATTTCTGACTTTTAATGTCCTCTCTTAGTTGTGGTGAATAACTGGAACAAATAAGGCGAGACAATACTAATCGATTAGAACTAATAACTTTGAAAAAATTTCACTTTATTAGTGAACACTCAAAATGATGATCTTTTCATTGCATTAATGAAAATGATAATTAAAACAAAATGAAATGATTTTTTCCAAAAATATTATTTAACACCTTCCATAGTAAGAGATTCAATTCACGATTATTATAAAAAAGCAGGAGTAAAAATAATGGAACTCATAGATTCGGATACACTTATGGAGCGCTACTTTTTAGAGTAAAATATAAAAACAAATCCGACACCGATCTTGATTTTTCCAAAAAATAGAAGAAGACGAACTTAAAAAGTTCGCCTCCTACACTAACATTTATTTTATTAGCCAATAGAACCTTCCATTTCAAATTTAATCAAACGGTTCATTTCTACTGCATATTCCATTGGTAATTCTTTCGTGAATGGCTCAATGAATCCCATTACGATCATTTCTGTTGCCTCTTCTTCAGATATTCCACGACTCATTAGATAGAAGAGCTGTTCCTCAGAAACCTTAGAAACCTTTGCTTCATGCTCTAATGATATATTATCATTTAGTATTTCATTGTATGGAATTGTATCTGAAGTCGATTGATTATCCATAATCAATGTATCACATTCAATATTTGAACGTGCACCTTCTGCTTTTCGTCCAAAGTGTACAATTCCACGATATGTTACTTTTCCACCATGCTTCGAAATAGATTTTGAAACAATTGTTGATGAAGTATTAGGTGCCAAGTGCATCATTTTTGCACCAGCATCCTGATGTTGACCTTTCCCTGCAATGGCAATTGACAATGTCATTCCACGTGCACCTTCACCTTTAAGAAGAACAGCTGGATATTTCATTGTTAGCTTAGAGCCAATATTTCCGTCAATCCATTCCATAGTAGCATTCTCTTCACAAACGGCACGTTTCGTAACTAGGTTATACACATTGTTTGCCCAGTTTTGAATGGTTGTATAACGGCAATATGCATCCTTCTTAATGATGATTTCAACAACTGCACTATGAAGTGAATTTGTCGTATATACAGGGGCTGTACAACCTTCAACATAGTGAACATGCGCACCTTCATCGACGATGATTAGCGTACGTTCGAATTGCCCCATATTTTCCGAGTTAATACGGAAATATGCTTGAAGTGGTGTATCCACTTTTACACCTGGTGGAACATAGATAAAGGATCCACCTGACCAAACAGCAGAGTTTAATGCAGCAAACTTATTGTCTGTAGGTGGGATAACAGTTGCCCAATGTTCACGGAAGATGTCTTCATTTTCTCTTAATGCAGAATCAGTGTCTTTGAAAATAATTCCAAGCTTTTCAAGATCTTCTTTCATATTATGATAGACAACTTCAGATTCATATTGAGCTGAAACCCCTGCTAAATATTTTTGTTCTGCTTCAGGAATTCCAAGCTTATCAAATGTGTTTTTAATTTCCTCAGGTACTTCATCCCAAGAACGGCCTTGAGCTTCTGATGGTTTTACATAGTAGGTAATTTCATCAAAATCCAAGCCCATTAAATCTCCGCCCCACTGAGGCATTGGTTTATTATAAAAATGTTCGAGAGATTTCAAACGGAAATCTAACATCCACTGTGGTTCATCTTTCATACGGGAGATTTCTTCAACTATTTCACGTGTTAGACCACGTTTTGAACGGAAAACAGAGACATCTTTATCATGGAAGCCATATTTATAATCTCCGATTTCAGGCATTTTTTTAGCCATCTTCATCATTCCTCCATCCTATTTATTGACAATCCAGTTTGACTAGAGGATATTATCAATTGTTAATTATTCTTTTGAATCTAATCCCTTTTCCATCGCTTTCCATGCTAATGTAGCGCATTTAATACGAGCTGGAAATTTTGAAACTCCTTGCAAAGCTTCAATATCGTCTAAATCTATATCTTGATCATACTCTTTCCCTTGAATCATATCAGAAAAGATATGTGAAAGTTTAATGGCTGTTTCTTTATCTTTTCCTATAATCGCTTGTGTCATCATCGAAGCAGAGGCCATTGAAATAGAGCAACCTTCCCCATCAAATTTAGCATCTACTACTTTTCCATCTTCTACTTTCATTGTGAGATGGATGCGATCTCCACAAGTAGGATTATTCATATCAATAATAACGCTATTATCATCAATATGACCTTTGTTTCGAGGGTTTTTGTAATGATCCATAATTACTTGTCGATAGAGAGTATCTAGATTGTTAAAAGACATCGCTGAAATACTCCTTTGTTTTTAAAAGTCCAGCCACGAAACGGTCAATATCTTCCTCAGTATTGTAAAGATAGAGACTAGCCCTTGCTGTAGCTGAAACCTTTAACCATTTCATTAGTGGTTGTGCACAATGATGTCCTGCTCGAACTGCAATTCCTTCAGCATCTAAAACAGTTGCGACATCATGCGGATGCACATCATCAAGATTAAATGTTACAAGTCCTGCGCGTTTCATCGGATCTTTTGGTCCATAAATCGATATGCCCTTTACATCAGACAGTTTATCTAAAGCATATGCAACTAACTGGTGTTCATGATTGGTTATATTCTCCATACCAATCTCTTCTAGGAAATCAATTGCAGCTCCTAAGCCAATTGCACCGGCAATAATCGGTGTGCCACCTTCAAATTTCCATGGGAGTTCCTTCCAAGTGGAGTCGTATAGATCAACAAAATCAATCATTTCCCCACCAAATTCAACTGGTTCCATGTTTTCTAGAAGATGTTTCTTCCCGTATAAGACTCCTATTCCTGTTGGACCACACATTTTATGTCCAGAAAAAGCGAAAAAGTCACAATCTAAATCTTGAACATCGACTGTTAAATGTGGTGTACTTTGAGCTCCGTCAACTACAATATAAGCTCCATGCTCATGAGCAATTTTTGTAATATCCTTAATCGGATTCATTGTTCCAAGCACATTTGATACATGGGCAATCGCTACAATTTTTGTATTAGGAGTAATCGTCTGACGAATATCTTCTAATGTCATAGTCCCGTCTTCTTGCATTGGAACATATTTTAATGTAGCACTATTGCGTTTTGCAAGCTGCTGCCAAGGTATTAAATTGCTGTGATGTTCCATATAGGAGATGACAATTTCATCTCCCTCTTTCACATTATCATTTCCAAAGCTATTTGCAATGGTATTTATTGACGCTGTTGTTCCTCTAGTAAAAATAACTTCACTAGTGGAGGCAGCATTAATGAAGCGGCGAACCTTCTCTCGCGCACCTTCATATTTATCCGTCGCTCTAGTTCCTAGTGTGTGTACACCACGGTGAACATTGGAATTATCCAGCTTGTAATACTCATTTAGTGCTTCAATGACCTTATAAGGCTTTTGAGAAGTTGCCGCACTATCTAAATATACTAGTGGGTGTCCATTGACTTCCTGATTAAGGATAGGGAATAATTGACGAATTTCTTTCGCATTCATTATTTAACTTTCCTTTCAATAACCTCTGAAAGTGCACGCTTAACCCCTTCAATAGGTAATTGATTAACAACTGGCGCTAAGAAACCATGAATAATAAGACGTTCTGCTTCTTTCCGTGTAATTCCGCGACTCATTAAGTAGTAAAGTTGAATTGGATCAACACGTCCGACAGATGCTGCATGTCCTGCCATAACATCATCTTCATCAATTAATAACATTGGGTTAGCATCACCACGAGCCTTTTCACTTAGCATCAAGACACGAGATTCTTGCTCTGCATTTGATTTAGAAGCTCCATGTTCAATCTTCCCAATACCATTAAAAATAGAAGAAGCGGAATCCTTCATAACACCATGCTTTAATATAAATCCTTCAGTATTTTTACCAAAATGAGTGATTTGAGTTGTAAAGTTTTGAGTTTGCTCTCCACGACCAACTACAACTGTTTTCGAATTAGCAAATGAACCATCGCCAACTAGATTAGTTGTATTATTGGAAATGGTATCTCCGTCATTCATCATACCTAATGCCCATTCAATATTTGCATCGCGTTGAGCTAATCCACGACGATTCACATAAGTCGTAACACCTTCAGCTAAGTTATCGACTGAGCCATATTCAATTTTTGCATTGCCGTTAGCAATAACTTCTGTAATGATGTTTGCAATTCCACCAGCATTTGCGTGTGTAGAAATATAGTTCTCAACATAAGTTACAGAACTATTATCGTCAGCTACTACCAAAACGTGATTGAATAATGGAGCATTTTCATGGTCATGAACGTAAACCGTTTGTATTGGTTCTTCTACTTCAACATTTTTTGGTACATACAAAAATGCACCACCATTTACTAATGCAGCATGAAGTGCAGTCAATTTATGCTCGTCAACCTTTACTGCTTCTTTCATGAAATACTTTTGAATAAGCTCTGAGTGCTCTTTTATTGCAGTTAAAATATCGGTGAAAATTACACCTTTTTCTTTTAACTTATCAGATAGGCTTAAGTAAGCCGGAGTCTGATTATGTTGAATATATAAGTTCTTATTTACGTTTTCCAAATCAACTAATGCCTTAGCTGCCTCTGGTAATGTACCAAGTGAATGAAAAACATCACTTTGAACAGAATGATTTGTAAATTGAGTAAAGTTCCATCGAGTAATTCTAGTCTTATCAGGTTTCGGTAATGGAAGCTCTTCTGATTTTGCTAGTGCTTGGAGTCTGAGTTCAGTAAACCATTCCGGTTCACCCTTTTCCATTGAAAAGGAACGGACATAATCCTGATTCACTGGAAGTTTTGTTTCTACAGTCATGATAAGTCCTCCTAACTTTATGCTTCTTGCCCAACAGTTTCGTCTTCAATGCCTAGTTCATGTTTAATCCAATCATATCCTTCAGCCTCTAATCGTTGTGCCAATTCAGGACCACCGGATTTTACAACACGTCCTTGCATCATAACGTGTACATAGTCAGGAGTAATATAGTTCAATAAACGTTGATAGTGAGTAATCATAATGCAACCAAAATCACTGCTTCTCATTTCATTAATACCTTTAGAAACGATCTTTAATGCATCAATATCAAGCCCTGAGTCTATTTCATCAAGGATAGCAATTTGCGGTTGAATCATCGTTAATTGAAGGATTTCATTACGTTTTTTCTCCCCACCAGAGAAGCCTTCATTAAGATAACGTTGTGCCATATTTGGATCCATTTCAAGCAATTCCATTTTCTTATCCATTTCACGAATAAACTTCATTAGTGAGATTTCATTTCCTTCTTCACGACGGCTGTTAATGGAAGAACGCAAGAATTCAGCATTTGTTACACCGTTAATTTCACTAGGATATTGCATCGCTAAAAATAGACCAGCGCGTGCTCTTTCATCAACTTCCATTTCTAAAACATCTTTGCCATCAAGCGTAATGCTTCCCTTTGTAACAACATATTTTGGATGCCCCATAATTGCGGATGATAATGTTGATTTACCAGTACCATTTGGTCCCATAATTGCATGGAACTCTCCACCCTTAACCTCTAAATTAACCCCTTTTAAAATCTCTTTTCCTTCGATCTCTACATGTAGATCTTTAATGATAAGTGTAGAACCTGCCATGATTATACCTCCGTTGTATATAAAAATTTCAAAAATCATTCTCAATTTATTCTCATTATAATCTTATAACAAATTAAAACTATAAGCAACAGAGAAAGTCCGTTGTTTGACTTTCCAAAAAGTTTGTATTGTAAATGTTAAAAAAAAGGAAAGTATGTACTTTAACTTTTTAATAAAAGAAAATCTGCCCTTTGATTTTCTTAACAATGATCACTTCCTTTTCGTATCTTTATAGTTTTTCCTTATTGATAATCTTCATACTAATAGAGGAATGATTATAATGAAAAAGAGTAAAAAAACCAGTGTCATATTTCACTGGTTTCTCTACTTTTTATTATAATGTATTTAGCATTTTTCGTCCAAGGTCAGCGGTCATTCGTTGGGATTTAATATATTCCCTCTCTCTTCTTCTTTCGACAAGCATTCTCACTTTATGCCTTCTTTTGTACACCTCATATCCTACTCCATGTGCTCCATGTAAAGCTTTTTCCATGTCATTTGTGTACTGTAACTCAAGAGAGTTAATAACGAATCATTCCTTCCATAATTTTTTGACATGTTTAATAATAACAAAGATGATGATGATGAACAAAAGGGATAGTGAGGAATAATAAGCTCTCTCCTTGCGTAATTTTGCATGATGAATAGTTATTAATGGTTATTCTCACATATCTTCCTTCATTCTCACTTATCGTACAAAATAAAAAAGGTGACAAGTATCGAATAAGCCTCAATACTTGTCACCTTTTATCCCATTATTCACCTTTTACAGGAACAACAGAACCTTTCCATTCATCTAATATAAAGTCCTGAATTTCTTTTGAGTGTAATACTTCCACTAAAGTTTTAATTGCCTTTTTATTTTCATCACCTTTGCGAACGGCAATAATATTAACATAAGGAGAGTCATCACCTTCAATTGCAATTGAATCCTTTTTAGGATTCATGCCGACATCGATTGCAAAGTTAGAGTTAATGACTACGGCATCCCCTTCACCATTATTATATGCAGTTGTTAAAAACGCTGGATCATACTCATAATCAAACTTTAAATGCTTCGGATTATCAACAATATCTTTTATAGTAGCTTCATCTTTATTGATTCCGTCTTTTAACTTAATTAAACCATTTTTCTCGAATAGAGTAAGAATTCTTCCATGGTCTGCAACTGAATTACTCATTAAGATTTTTGCTCCATCTGGAAGCTTATCAAGTGATTTATATTTCTTAGAATAAATTCCCATTGGTTCAATATGAATTCCGCCAGCATTAACAAAATCATAGCCGAATTCCTTTATTTGTTTATTTAAATATGGAATATGCTGATAAAAGTTGGCATCTAAATCTTTTGATTCTAAAGATTTGTTCGGTAATACATAATCAGTGAATTTTTCAATTTTTAAGTCAATGCCTTTTTTCTTTAATATTGGCTTAGCCTTTTCCAAAATCACAGCATGAGGAGTATTAGATGCTCCAACTACTAATTTGGTTTCTTTTTTGTCTGAAGATTTTTCATCAGATTTTCCACAAGCAGCCAATCCAAAAACTAGTACAGCCGTAAAAAGTAACGCGATCCATTTCTTCATATCTATTCCTCCTTAGTTATAAGCTTAACGCTTATCTATCTTTCTTGTTATTAAGTCCCCAATCATTTGAATAATGAAGACAATGATTAAAATAATAATAGTAGCAACTAACGTTACATCTTGTCGGTTCCGCTGAAATCCATCTAAATATGCTAGGTTACCTAAGCCTCCTGCTCCAATCGCACCTGCCATAGCGGTATAACCTACTATTGCAATTGACGTTACAGTGATTCCAGAAACAATCGCTGGCATCGATTCTGGCAATAGAACTTTAAATATAATGGTAGTTACTTTTGCTCCCATTGCCCTGGCAGCTTCGATAACGCCTTTGTCAACTTCACGTAAGCCAATTTCCACTAACCTCGCATAAAATGGTGCAGATCCGATAATTAAAGCGGGTAAAGCCGCATCTGGTCCAATAATTGAACCCACAAGTACTTTAGTAAAAGGAATTAAAAGTACAATTAGAATAATAAAAGGGATTGAACGAAATATATTAACGATTGCTGAAACAATCGTATTCACCACTTTATTTTGCCAAAGACCGCCTTTAGCAGTAAAGAATAGAAGAAGTCCTAATAGAATTCCAATAAAAAATGTAAGTAAAACGGACCAGACTGACATATATATCGTTTCTTTTGTAGCATCCCATACCTGTTCCCAATCAACATTTGGAAAATATTTTTCAATCATTTGCTATATTCACCTCAAGTCCAACCTTTTGCTGCTGCAAATATTGAATTCCTTTTTTTATCTCACCCTCAGCTCCATCTAAATGAATAAATAATGTACCATATGAACCGTTCTGAGTTTGAGAGATATTGCCTTGTATAATATTAACGGAAAGTTCATAATTTCGAATAAGATTGGTAATGATTGGTTGTTCAGCTGAACCTCCAATAAAAGTTAATTTAATGACTTGACCACTTGGATATCTATTTAATAAATGCTGAACGGTTTCAAGTGTATCTTCCTGCTCTGATAATTGACTAACAAATGTTTTGGTAATAGACTGCTGTGGATTTTTAAAAACATCTAACACCGAACCCATTTCAACCATCTTTCCACTTTCCATTACTGCAACCCTATGACAAATTTTACGAATAACATGCATTTCATGAGTAATTAATACAATTGTTAATCCTAAACGTTTATTTATGTCAACAAGTAAATCTAAGATTGAATCCGTTGTTTTTGGATCAAGAGCAGAAGTTGCCTCATCACATAAAAGCACCTTTGGATCATTTGCCAATGCTCTTGCTATTCCAACGCGTTGCTTTTGTCCACCACTTAACTGAGATGGATACGCCTCTTCTCTGCCTTCTAGACCTACAAGCTTAATTAATTCGTCTACCTTTCTTTGACGTTCTTGTCTTGAAACACCTGCAATTTCTAGCGGAAAGGAAATATTTTCTCTTACTGTACGCGACCATAGCAAATTAAAATGCTGAAAGATCATACCTATTTCCTGTCTAGCTTTTCGTAATTCCGAGCCTTTTATTTTAGATACTTCTTTTCCAGCAACTTGTACGCTTCCCGAAGTAGGAACTTCTAAGCCATTTAGCATTCTTATTAATGTACTTTTTCCAGCTCCAGAATAACCTATTACTCCAAATATCTCTCCTTTATTTATCTCAACATTAATATTATCAACTGCAGTTACTTTCCCTGATTTAGTAGAGAACACTTTTTTTACTTTTTGAATGGTTATCATGGTGTCCCACCTCTTCCTATACGCCTATTAGCAAAACAAAATTAAAATGCCTTTCTGCAAAAGGAGCAGAAAGGCACGAGTAATTAAAACCTTTCTCTCATCTCCCAAAGCAACAATACTTTGTGTGAATTGGCACCATTTCAGTTAACTGACGGTTGCCGGGCTTCATAGGGCACATCCCTCCACCTCTCTTGATAAGAGTACGTTTATATTCATTTAATCAATAGTATTATAGAAACTTAAAATATAAAAGTTATTGTATCATATAGAAAATGGTGTGTCAATAAAAACTAGCTTCACTTAAGCAATTTTATATTCTCTACATAAATATAGAATGGCCTCGACTACAAGCAATTGTCTATAAGATCCATGAACCGTTACATCTCCACTTTTCATTAATTGCTGTAAACGTGTATCACCATTTAAGAGAAGTTCTAATGCTTTTTTTGAAGCATTGATTGTTAATCCGATTTCCACGCTTTTCTTTCCTTTAAAAACTTTGCACTCCTCACAAGATAAATTCATTGTCCATGTGAAATTTGCGTAAGTAAACAAAATTGAAAATGAACGATCAGGAAGTAAAGCCTGTAAATGGCTTCTATTATTTATTTCCAAAATAACTCTTTCGAATAATGAATCCAAATGAACCACATCCCCTAGTTTTTTACTCTATAAATTCATTACTCAATTTTATATTCCTCTTTTAAACGTTCTCCATTTTTTTTATAAAATAAAAAAAGAAAGCATTTTTTGTCAAAACAAGTCGCTTTCCATTTTATTTCCCGAGAAATTTGTCAAAATTGTAAGAAGTTATTTTTAAAGTCAAAATCAAATCATACTTAATAATGAAAATACTGTTCATAGAGACCACAACATGAACATTTTTTAGAGATGATCAATATTTATTTAATACTTCATGCAAATACGTAACTGATTGAAATCCATAGATTTTATCCATCAATTGTCCATTTTGAAAAATCAATAAACATGGGACACTTTCAATTGAATATTGCTTAGCAAATTCAGGCATATAGTTTAAATCTGCTTTACCAAATTCAAATTGCGGAATGACTTTTTCCACGATATTTAGCATTTTACCTGCTACTTGACAAGTGCCACAAAGAGGAGTGTAAAAGTATAATGCTAACTGTTTTGTATTTATTGTACGAACCACAATCTCTTCCTTAGTCATTTCACGCATAATGATATCCTTTTCCTTCCTTTAAAAATAAATTCATAAAGTTATTCTATATCCTGATTATAGATAAAAAATATAGAAGATAATTTAAGTTTACAAACTATCTAACTACCTATTATTAACAAAAAACACCTTGGATAATTACCCAAGGTGGTGTTTCTATTTTTTGCTACTAATTAAAGCTTTGATTAATCTTCCTTGATCATTGCTTCATATTGTTCTGCAGACATTAATTCTTCTAACTCACCTGCATTAGACGGTTCAACAACAATCATCCATGCTTTTTCATAAGGTGATTCATTTACAAACTCTGGGCTGTCGCTTAAGTCTTCATTAATAGCTACAACTTTTCCACTTACAGGAGCGTATAATTCAGAGACAGTCTTTACTGATTCAACACTACCAAATGGTTCATTTGCAGTCACTTCATCTCCAACTTCTGGAAGTTCAACGAATACGATATCACCTAATTCAGATTGAGCGAAATCAGTAATACCAATACGTAAGTTGCCCCCTTCATCCTTAACCCATTCATGTTCTTCAGAATAACGTAATTCACTTGGTAAACTCATTGTCGAAATCCCTCCAAATATTTATCAAATTAATATTTACATAAAACTTGTCTGTACGCAAGAAAACGAAACGAAAAAAATTTATAACCACGTCTTCTCGTATTGCTCTTCATTGAATCCTACAGTTACATGATTGCCATCAGTTAGGATCGGACGTTTTATTAGCATTCCATCAGATGCAAGCAATTCAAGTAGTTCATCTTCAGAAGCACTTTTTATTCGATCCTTCAGCCCAAGTTCCCGATACTTTTGACCACTCGTATTAAAAAACTTTTTCAATTCTAATCCACTCTTTTGATAAAGCTCTTCTAATTGTTGTTGATTAGGAGGATTATCAGAAATATGTATCGCCTCAAAAGAAACATTATGCGTCTCAAGCCATTTTTTCGCTTTTCGGCATGTCCCACATTTTGGGTACCAGTAAAATGTTAATGCCATCAATCTTCACCACCTTAATTATGGGACTTCTAACCAATTATTTATATTCGACACTAATTTTATTTTACCTTCTTATTTGAATATTTTCAAAGATATTCGAACATTACATTTGACTTACTTCCACTTCCTTTTCACTTTAAATAACTCTTGAAAGTAACCATACGTAGATACAGGAGACATAATCATTTGGTAGAACAAAATAAACAAAATAAACCCCAAAATGTTTTTTCTAATTTTTAAATTTAATGGACGAAACACAAATCTTTTTTGATATAGATAAAGAATTCCAAAGCTAACTAATGTTAATGGTAAAACAAACAACGTCATTGGACCAACAATCCAATAGTAACCAAATAAACCTATAATTAAGCCAGGTATCCAGAAAAATGTGTATGTAATATCTAAATATGGCATAATTAGATTCACTCCGGTTAAATATTTTGTATATATTTGCGGCTGCTCCCATGGTTTTATTGCTCGCAGACCTTCAATCATTCCCCTTGCCCATCTAGAGCGTTGTCGAATAAAATGTAGTAATTTAGTTGGAGCATCAGTAAAAGCGACTGCAAGCGGTTCAAAATATACCTTATTTCTTCTTTCTAATATTCGCCAGGTAACAACGATATCTTCACCAATTGCATCAGGCCAACCATCTATTTCCCTTAATGCGTGTGTCTTATACAAACTAAATGCCCCTTGGGCTACTAATGTCCCTTGGTATAGTCCTTGTAGTCTTTTAATTGATGCTATACCTAAGAAATAATCCCATTCTTGTATTTTTGTCCAAGCATTTATACGACTGTTGCGGACAAGGACGGAGCCAGCTACTGCTGCAACCTCGGTAGGACTGCTTTCCATTCTAGCGATTAGATATCTAACAGCTGAACGATGAATAATTGTATCTGCATCCAATGTAATGACATAATTTGTTTGAACTTCATTTAATGCATGATTTAAAGCATTGAACTTACCTGGTTTACTTTCGAAAAGAATTCTAATATTCAATTGTAAATCATTCATGGCTTTTTTCACCTCAGATGCAGTTTGATCCTGAGATGCGTTATCGATAACAATAACCTCTATTTTCCCTAGATAATCCTGTTTTTCAATATATTTTAACGTATGATAAATACTTCCTTCTTCATTATGGGCAGCAATTAATATTGTAATTGGTTCGTTTGGAAATTCATTTTTAAATTTCGGCTGTTTATCAAACAATAAACTAATTATTAAAAAGGCATTTAAATAGCCAGGGATATAGGATATCCCTGAAATGATCCATAGAGCAATTGGATAGGTTACTATTTCAGCTAAATCACTTATCCATGGTAATGAGACAAATATTGAAAAAAGCAGCCATAACAGAGCAACAACGTGACTTACCCAAAATTTAAATCGTATCGTTAAATAGATATTATTTTGAAGCTTATTAAGAAGATTCCACGTTTTCACTTATAAGTATCCTCCGTTCTTAATGACTTCTTTTCCTACTAGATGAACAAGAATCCAATATAATTTTGGGCTTTTTAATATCATGCAACTTATTGAAAAAAAAATCCCAAACATAAAAATTTATGTTTGGGATAGCTCATTTTAATTAAAGTACATAACGTTCCGTTTCAATTAGTTTAATGGATGCTTCACGCTTTTTGGCAATAACATTAATTGGTGTATGTCTTATTAATTTACGAAGTGCTGATAGCATCATTCTTAAAGTATCACCAGCTTCAATGGCAACAATCGATTCCTTTGCAATTTGTTCAATGTCATTAATGGATTCCTGACAGAAAATTTGAGTGTATAGGAGCTTCTGTTGATGCTTCTCTACTCCATCTTTAGCTATTGCTTTTTCTGTTCTTAATACAACAGATTCCATCGCATAAGCTAAAGAGACAATATCTGCAACATTTACAAGTAATTCTTGTTCCTGTTCAAGTTTTGTACCATATTTTTGAGCTCCCAGTCCAGCAACCATTAATGCCACTTTTTTCGCATTTCGAGTTAAATATTTTTCTTGTTCTAATGGGCCATCTCCAACTTCTTCTGGCATCATCATCATTAACTCTTCTTGAAGGCTTTGTACTTTTTGAAGTAATGGTAGCTCTCCTTTCATTGCTTTTTTCATCAATGTACCTGGAACGATAAGACGGTTGATTTCGTTTGTTCCTTCAAATATGCGATTAATACGGGAATCACGATATGCTCTAGAAATTTCATACTCATCCATAAAACCATATCCTCCGTGGATTTGTACGCCCTCATCCACTACGTAATCCAACACTTCTGATCCAAATACTTTATTTAATGAACATTCTATTGCGTATTCCGCAATGGAATTCGCAATTTCTTTACCATCTTTCGGATCGACATTACTCATTCTTTCATCAAATAAACCTACGGTTCGATAGACTGAGCTTTCCGCAGCATAAATTTTAGCAGCCATTGTAGAAAGCTTTTCTTTCGTTAAATTAAATTGAGAAATAGCCGTTTTAAATTGTTTACGTTGATTAGCGTATTTAACAGAGATCTCAAACGCACTTTTTGATGCACCAACTGCACCTACTCCAAGTTTATACCGGCCGATATTAAGGATATTAAAGGCAATCTTATGGCCCTTTCCAACTTCGCCAAGTAGATTTCCAACTGGTACCTCAGCATCTTCTAAAATTAAAGTACGTGTAGAAGAACTTTTAATACCCATTTTCTTTTCTTCCGCACCTGTTAAAACCCCTGGGTAGTCACGTTCCACAATAAATGCTGAAAATTTATCCCCATCAATTTGGGCATAGACGACAAATATATCGGCAAACCCTGCATTTGTAATCCATTGCTTTTCGCCATTTAAAATATAATGTGTTCCAGCTTCATTTAGTTTCGCTGTCGTTTTGGCACCAAGTGCATCAGATCCGGAACTAGGTTCAGTTAAGGCATACGCAGCTAGCTTTTCACCAGTTGCAAGCATTGGCAAATATTTTTTCTTTTGCTCTTCATTTCCGAATAAGACAATTGGTAATGAACCGATACCAACATGGGCACCATGTGAGATGGAAAATCCCCCAACCTTCGCCATTTTTTCAGAAATAAGTGCTGAGCTAACTTTATCTAACTCTAAGCCTCCATATTCTTCTGGAACATCTGCCCCTAATAATCCTAAATCACCTGCTTTTTTTAATAATTTGACAGAGCGATCAAATTCATGTTTTTCTAAATATTCAATTTGTGGAACCACTTCATTATCAATAAAATCTTCGGTTGTTTTCGCAATCATTCCTTGTTCATCACTAAAATCCTCTGGAGTAAAAATTTCATTAAAAGTTAATTCATCTATTAAAAAGCTTCCGCCTTTAACCCATTTATCTGTTTGATTTGTCATTATGTTTTCCTCCTTAACATGTGTTTTAAGAAATTAATTCAAATACCCCTGCAGCTCCCATACCGCCGCCAATACACATCGTTACAATTCCAAATTGAACATTTCTTCTTTTCATTTCGTGAATTAAGGATAAAGTCAATTTGGTACCCGTGCAGCCTAACGGGTGTCCAAGGGCAATTGCACCACCATTTACATTCACGATTTCTTCATTTAAATCTAACTGTCGAATGACTTGAATTGATTGGGAAGCAAAAGCTTCATTCAATTCAAACAAACCAATATCCGCCAATTCTAAACCAGCAATTTTTAGTGCTTTTGGAATGGCTTCAACCGGACCAATCCCCATTATTTCTGGAGCCACACCTGCTACTGCAAAGGAACGAAATTTAGCCATTGGCTTCAATCCTTGAGATAAAGCTTTTTCATGATCCATTAATAAAACAGCAGCTGCACCATCACTCGTCTGGGATGAGTTCCCTGCAGTAACTGTACCGTTTATTGAAAACGCAGGTCTTAATTTACTAAGCACTTCCATATTAGTATTTGGACGAACCCCTTCATCCTGTGAAAATTGAATCTTTTTCTCTACTAATTTATGTTCTTGATTAACAGAACGGATCGTTACATCCACTGGAACAATTTCCTCTATAAATTTTCCTTCCGCTATCGCCTTAGCTGCTTTTTGATGGCTATTAACGGCGAATGCATCTTGTTCTTCTCTAGATACGCCAAATTTTCCTGCTACTTGTTCAGCCGTATGCCCCATCCCCATGTAATACTCAGGGGCCTGTTCTGCTAATGTTAGATTTGGTCGAACAACATGCCCCATCATTGGTACAAGGCTCATCGATTCTGCTCCACCCGCAAGAACTGTATCAGATGCACCAAGCATAATTCTTTCTGCACCATATGCTATCGATTGAAGACCTGAGGAACAGTAACGATTAACCGTTACAGCTGGTACCATATTTGGCAAACCAGCAAGTGCACCAATATTACGAGCCATATTTAAGCCTTGCTCCGCTTCAGGCATTGCACAGCCAATAATTAGATCATCTATATTCCCTTCATAATTTCCGGCACGTTTCAATGTTTCTTTAATCACTAAAGCTCCTAAATCATCTGGCCTTACATTCGCAAGTGTTCCTTTAATTGCCTTTCCAATAGGAGTTCTGGCACCAGCTACAATAACTGCTTCACGCATTTGTCTTTCCCCTCTTTCCCTTTGCTAATTGCTATGTCTTCTATTCCAATTAATTTCTTAAAGGCTTCCCCTTCATAAGCATATATTGCATACGTTGTTGTGTCTTAGGTTCAGCTATTAAACTTAAAAAAGCTTCTCTTTCAAGATCTAATAAATATTGTTCATCCACTTTGGTCCCAAACGGTACTTTTCCTCCCGCAATTACATATGCTATTTTCTTCGCAATCTTTAAGTCATGCTCTGATATATAACCAGATAAATACATTCCTTCAGCACCTAATAATAATGTTGCATATCCAGTTTCACCAACAACCGGGACTTTTTGACGAACAGGAGTCTTATAGCCCTGTGCATGCAATGCAAGAACTGCCTGCTTTGCATCATATAATTGATGATCCGCGTTAACACTGATTCCATCTGTCTTGCTCATAAAATTATTTTGTCTCGCTTCCTCACCAGAAGTAGACACCTTTGCTAGCGCTATCGTTTCAAACACTTTATTAGCAACTTTTTGTAAGTCAAACTCCACACCGTTCGGCATATTTTTTAAGTGCTTAATATATAGCTCTTTATTTCCTCCCCCACCAGGAAGTAATCCAACCCCACATTCGACCAGTCCCATATATGTTTCCATCGTAGCTTGAATATGTGCAGATGGCAGACATACCTCTGCTCCTCCACCAAGTGTCATTGAAAACGGAGCAGTAACAACAGGTTTTGGGCTATATTTGATTTTCATCATTGCATTTTGAAATTGTCTAATCACTAAGTCCAACTCAAAAAAATTGTCGTCTTGTGCTTCCATAAGCATCAGAGCAAGATTGGCACCCACACAAAAATTCTTTCCTTGATTACCGATGACCAATCCTTTGAAATTCTTCTCGACCTCATCAATGGAATAGTTAATCATTTGAATGATATCTAATCCTATGGCATTATTCGGTGAATGAAATTCCAGTAATGCCACGCCGTCACCTAAATCAATTAAACTTCCACCTGTATTTTTCTTAATGAGTTTTCCTTGATTTTTTAATTGCTTCAAGCTTATTTCTTTACTATTTTTTTCAACCTTTTTGTATTCTCCTGAATGATAAAAGTACGTTCCATCCATTTCTTCCTTATAAAAAGATGTAATACCTTTGTTAACCATTTCTTCTACCCATGAAGGGAGATTTTTACCCTCTTGCTTCATTTTTGCTACAGATTTCTCCAAACCAATTGCATCCCATACTTCAAATGGACCTTGCTTCCATCCGAAGCCCCATTTCATTGCATTATCAATCGATATAATATCATCGGCTATTACATCCAATAGCTCAGCTGAATAGATTAGGACTGGAGCTAGAATATTCCACAGCAATGAACCGACTCTATCCTCAGCAAAAACAAGCGCTTTCATTTTATTGGCTGACCCTTTTACTTGTTTGACCATTTCTAAAGATGCAGATGATATTTTTTTTCTTTCAACATATTCTAAACTTTGTGGATCTAGCTCTAATATTTCCTTGCCTTTTTTCAGATAAAATCCTTGACCACTTTTACTACCAAGCCAACCTTTTTCAGACATTTTTTTAATAAATTCAGGTATTTCAAATACTTCCTTTTCAGCTCCGTCTACTTGCTCATATACATTATTTGCTACGTGAATAAAAGTATCTAATCCAACCACATCTAACGTTCGGAAAGTGGCACTCTTTGGACG
The DNA here is from genome assembly GCA_018333075.1 of Heyndrickxia sporothermodurans. Classification (GTDB taxonomy): domain Bacteria; phylum Bacillota; class Bacilli; order Bacillales; family Bacillaceae_C; genus Heyndrickxia; species Heyndrickxia sporothermodurans_A. The sequence continues at coordinate 23,653 of BORH01000021.1, forward strand.
ACCTATTAATGGACCGGTAACTGAATCAACCTCTCCAACACTGTATCCACCCTTCAGCATTTCCTGAACTGTCACAAGTAATCCGTAGGTACCAATTCGGTTTCCAATGAAATTAGGTGTATCCTTAGCTATAACAACCCCTTTTCCTAAAACATCCTCACTAAAAGCTTTCATAAATTGTAATACTTCTAGATCTGTATATTGAGTAGGAATAATTTCAAGCAATTTTAAATATCTTGGCGGATTAAAAAAATGTGTGCCTAAAAAATGCTTTTTAAAGTCTTCGCTGCGATGCTCTGCCATCGCTTCTACCGAAATACCTGAAGTATTAGAGCTTACAATACTACCAACTTTACGGTATTTATCTATTTGTTCAAAAACTTGCCTTTTTACCTCAAGTTTTTCAACAACAACTTCAATTATCCAATCTACATCCTTGATTTTATTTAGGTCGTCCTCTAGGTTTCCGGCCTCTATAAGTGCAAGATTTTTATTTGCCGTTAGAGGTGCCGGTTTTTGTTTTAATAATTTTTTAAGAGCCCCTTCACTAAAACGATTTCGAACCGTTTTATTCTCTAATGTAAGGCCATTCGCTTTTTCTTCCTCAGTTAATTCTTTGGGCACGATATCCAATAGCAATGTTGGAATCCCAATATTCGCTAAATGTGCAGCAATGCCAGACCCCATGACACCTGAACCTATAACAGCTGCTTTTTTAATGCTTTTACTCAATGCTATTTCCTCCTTCAATGCCATCTTGAATGAATACTCATTCATTTTTATGATAAAAAAATATCCCTTAAATGATTTTACTAATTTAAATATAAATGATTTTCTAAAAACTATCAATTACTAATCTTTAAAAATCTTAAATTTTCTAAAAATACAAAGGGATAATTTACGTCACATAGGAAAATCTATACGTATCGATGGAGGTGATTGAACATGGCGAAACGCAAAAAAAATCCTTCGAAGGCTGGTGTTAGTGCAGCTAGTGTAAAAGGAAATGCGGGACCAACGGTTGAAGCAGATGGTGGCGGTAAAGTAAATAGCCAAAACAATCAATTTAAAAAGTAAAGATAAATGTCTTTTGGTTAATCGTAAAGGATAGTTTTTTAGTTAATCTAACTAACGGATGAATAGATATATGTGAAGGAGGAAAATCATGAAACAACAGCCATATACTCAACAAAACCAGCAAACAACGATGTCTCAGCCACCAGACATATTAACCACAAAAGATTTAGCCTATATTGATGATATGCTTTCTTGGAATTTACTTGCGATGAAAAAAGCCCATTTCGCTGCTATGCATTGTCAAGATGCAACTATTAAAGCAGCATTTGATAAGTGTGGTCAAATGCATCAAAATCACTACAACAAAATTCTTAATCATTTACAAGATCATTTACAAACCCAACCAAGCTCACAAAATCAGCAAATGATGTAATGTTGATTCAATTATAAAAAGGAGATTTATATCATGCAAAACCAACAAAAAATCGAAAACCCGATAAAAAAAGTACCAGAAACCCCGAACATGAGTGAAAGGGATTTTGCAAATGATCTATTATCGATGGAAAAATACTTGACCGCTTCTTACAACAATGCACTAAATGAAGCAAGTCACCAAGCTTTGTATCAGGATTTACTATCTATTTTCACAGAAACACAGAATGAACAGCGTGAACTATTCAATTTAATGTTTAAATATGGTTGGTATAAGTTTGAGGCGGTAGAACAACAAAAAGTGCAGCAATCTTTTCAACAGCACCAAGGATATTCTTCACAATTCCCATATGGAAATCAATTGCAATAACAATGTGCAGTATGCTTTTTATGCATACTGCCTTTTTATTTTCACACTCAAACACTTCTAAGGAAGGAGTTACTCCAAAATTAATTTGCATTGTACATATAGATTTCCATGCTACGTTTTAATACAATTTTATATATATCTTAATGAATAAATGAATCTGGAAATAAAGCTTACAAAAAAGAGCAGTTGGGGGAATACCTTTGTTACAGTCCAGTCTTGCAAGAAAAATTGTTCAAGAAGTAAGGAAATTAATTAATGAAGAAATCGTTGTTATGGACATTAATGGAATGATTATAGCTAGCACAAACAACAATCGTATCGGTACATTCCATGAAGGTGCCCACATAACTGTCAATAGCAGAAAAAAATTAATCATTACTAAGAAAGATGAAACCATTTTAAAAGGTGTCAAAGCAGGTATCAACTTACCCATTTGCTTTGGCCAAAATGTTGTAGGTGTAATTGGAATCACTGGCAATCCATCTAAAGTATCACCATATGCTGAGCTATTAAGAAAAATGACAGAGCTTTTAATTCAAGAAAATATATATAAAGAAGAAATTAACCGTCAAAACCGTGCAATTGAAGCATTTGTTTTTGACTGGTTAGAGCTACGTGAATGGGATCAGCCCTTTTATAATCGTGCAGAACTCCTTGGAATTAATCTTGAGGTTCCAAGATTAACTATTATGATAAAAATACACTCCCCAACAGATATTTTTGATCTTCCTTTAAAATGGACCACAGCAAATGAGAAAAACGATCTTTTCCTTCGTTGGGGAAATGACCGCTTGTTATTGTTACTTGATATGACGACTAAAAAAGACCGAGAACAAATGAAAAGAGCATTAGCTACTTGGAAAAAGAAAATGGAAAATGAACACACTTTTTCACTGACGTTTGGAATTGGATCAGTTGTCCCGTCATCCGAATTAAAAACATCCTTTCTAAAAGCCGAACGAGCGCTACATGCAGTTAATAAGGATAACTGGATCGTTTTCGATGAGGAACTTACTTTAGAAATGCTCCTAGAAGATTTACGAAATGATACAAAAAAAGAATTTCTTCAACGAACGATTGCTCCCGTACTTCAAGATACTGAGCTTTTACACACTTTAAAAAGGTTCTTTATAAATAATTGCTCCTTAAAAGAAACAGCAGACCAATTGCATATCCATATAAATACGATACATTATCGATTAAAAAAAATTGAAGAACTGACGTCTTTGAATCCGAAAAACATTAAAGACCAAGCCATTCTTTATATTAGTTTACTTATTTTAGATAATTATACAAATTAATTCGATATTTTACTAATTTCTTTGTATAAATGCACATAGCAAGCAAAGCTTGCTTTTTTTATACTATAAATAATGAAAAAGCATGAAAGGAGAACAAAATGGTAACTCAAGACTTTACAGATGCTCTTATTTCAATTGTAGATAAAGAAAATGTAGATGATTCGAAAGCTGGCAGATTAGTATATTCCTATGATGCAACACCTCAATTCCAGTCAATGCCTGATATAGTGGTTTCCCCTAGAAACACGAAAGAAATTTCTGAAATTGTAAAGCTTTGTAGTGAATATAAAGTACCTATTGTCCCTAGAGGTTCAGGAACAAATCTTTGTGCTGGTACATGTCCTACCGAAGGAGGACTTGTTTTATTATTTAAACATATGAATCAAATATTAGAGATTGACGAGGAAAATTTAACTGTAACGGTACAACCTGGGATCATTACTCTTGAAATGATTCATGCAGTTGAAGATAAAGGATTATTTTATCCCCCAGATCCCAGCTCGATGAAAATATCAACCATTGGTGGGAATATTAATGAAAATTCCGGAGGGCTACGCGGTCTTAAATATGGAGTGACGAGAGACTATGTACTTGCGCTTGAAATAGTCCTTCCAAATGGAGATATCATCAGAACAGGTGGAAAATTGGCTAAGGACGTAGCAGGATATGATTTAACCAGATTATTTGTCGGATCTGAAGGAACGCTTGGAATTATTACAGAGGCTACACTAAAGCTTATTCCTATGCCGGAAACAAAGAAAACGATGCTCGCACTCTATCAGGACCTTGAAGCGGCCGCTCGATCCGTTTCTAAAATTATTGCTAATAAAATTATTCCAACAACACTAGAATTTTTAGATCAGCCCACATTAATTGCTGTAGAGGACTTTGCCAATATCGGTCTACCAACTAATGTAAAAGCCGTTCTTTTAATCGAGCAGGATGGAAGTTCAGATGTAGTAGAAAAAGATATGAAAGAAATGGCTTCCATTTGTTTAGAAGAAAGTGCAGAATCAGTTCAAGTAGCCGGCTCAGAAGAAGAAGCAGATGCATTAAGAACTGCAAGACGAACAGCACTTTCTGCTTTAGCACGATTAAAACCCACAACTATTTTGGAGGATGCAACTGTCCCTCGCTCTGAAATTGCGAAAATGGTGCGAGCCATTAATGAAATCGCACAAAAATATCAGTTAAATATTTGTACATTTGGTCATGCTGGAGATGGAAACCTCCACCCAACTTGCCCTACAGATATCCGCAATCATGAGGAAATCGAACGAGTAGAACAGGCATTTGCTGAGATATTTGCAAAAGCTATTGAACTTGGTGGGACCATTACAGGTGAACACGGAGTGGGTGTTATGAAGGCACCGTATTTAGAATGGAAGCTTGGTCAAGAAGGAATTGCTGCGATGAAAGCAATTAAATCATCTTTTGATCCCCTAAATATCATGAATCCTGGCAAAGTTTTTGCTAAAGATAACAGGAAACGTGTGGTGGTAACAAAATGACAACTTTATTGGAGCAAAATAAGATTCAGCAAGAATTTGCAGATCGAATGAATGAAGATGAATTACTTAATTGTATGCGTTGTGGCTTTTGCCTCCCATCATGTCCAACATATATTGAATCAGGATTTCAAGAGCTTCACTCTCCACGTGGTCGCATTGCTTTAATGAAAGCCGTTAAAGATGGAATTCTTGAGCCAGATGAAGAAGTTGAACGATCACTAAGCTTATGCTTAGGCTGCAGGGCCTGTGAACCAGTTTGTCCGTCTGGGGTTAAATATGGTCATTTATTAGAGGAAGCAAGAGATATTATTCAACAAAATAAAAAGCAAAGTCTTCCAGTTCAAGCTGTTCGAAATACAGTTTTTAAAGGGCTGTTTCCACATCAAAATCGAATGCGCACGGTGACAGGTTTACTCGGTTTTTACCAAAAATCTGGCCTTCAAAAGGTTTCGAGAAAGATTGGATTTATGAAACTGTTCCCGGAAAGTTTAGCAACGATGGAAAAAGTATTGCCAAGCGTTCCCAAAATGAAAGAAATGAAGAACCGTCCTGAGTTTCTTCCAGCTGAAAAGAAAAAGACAAAAAAAGTAGCCTTTTTTACTGGCTGTCTAATGGATACAATGTTTTTGGAAACAAACAATGCGACCCTCAAATTATTACAAATGGCTGGATGTGATATTGTTATTCCTAAAGCACAAGCCTGCTGTGGAGCATTGCATGGACATAGTGGAGAAAAAGCGAAAGCAATCGAAATGGCGAAAAAAAATATTGAAGCGTTTGAGCAAACGAATGCTGATTTTATTATCACCAATGCGGGTGGTTGTGGAGCATTCCTTATTGACTATGATCATCTACTAAAAAATGAACCTGAATGGTATCTACGTGCAAAAGCATTTACAAAAAAATTAAAGGATATTTCACAAATATTAGTCGATTTAGATTTTCATAAAAATGTTTCATTAAAGTTATCAAAACAAGTAATTACTTATCAAGACTCATGCCATTTAAAAAATGTTATGAAAACCTCAGATGCCCCAAGAACTTTGCTTAAAGCAATCAATGGTATAGACTATCGAGAAATGGAAGATTCTGATCGGTGTTGTGGGTCAGCTGGCATATATAATATTATCGAGTCTGAAATGTCGATGAAAATACTAGACACTAAAATGAAGAATGCAAAAGCAACGCAAGCTGCAACTATTGTAACAGCTAATCCAGGATGTTTATTACAAATGAAACTAGGCATTGAAAGAGAAGAGCTGTCAGAGCAAGTACGTGCCATTCATATAGTTGATTTATTATTAGAAGCTGTTAATCGTTGAACCACTGATTTATTCAGTGGTTTTTACTTTATAACGTATTATCCAATAGTAATTATAAACTTTTTTCAAATATTGACTTATTTTCCGCGATGCTCCTCATTCATTTGTTTAATTTCATAAATGATTTTCTTCATTTCCTCTTTTGCATCTGGGTACAAAGTATTCCAGTGTTTGGCGAGGGCAGGCATTGTTTTCGCAATATAGGTGTACAGAGCCCACATTTTGACTTTTTCGTTTAATTCCTCATTTGATTCGCCAAGTAAAAGCTCTGAATATTTATCAATCAATGCATCAAATTGTTCATTTAAAGCTGAATCCATCTTAATCACCTTTTCATTAGTATAGGTTGGAGGATTAAAGATTTCACTGTTGTTACTTCCTCATATAACATAGGTAATAAGATCTTTTTTAAAATGGAGGCATATCACATCCATTTGGACATGTTGAACATCTTTTCTTCTCTTTTCCATCCAGTAAATTCGATAAACAACACGTTTTTCTAATGCGAATAGGTTCAGAAGAATCAATTCGCACCTTTTTTTCGCTGTCAAAGTGGGACAATGGATTATTTTTATAAGGACCAAATAGCTCTGAACTTGCATCATGAATAATATATTGAAAATCTTTTCTTAATCTCGGATAAATATCTCGATATGATTCATCACTCAATAAGCTTTCATAAAGCCAAAAAATGTAAAGAGAAATATTTTCCCACATAACTAGTTTAGAAAAACGAGTAACATTCCTTAAAGTTTCGATTAATGGATGAAAGAAACCAGAAAACAACTCGTTCATTACTTGGTCCACCCACTGATTTCGCTCACTAGTTACATCTTCCAATTGATAATGACCAAAATAAAAGTCCGGTAACCAAAGATTGTCATTAGCTTTTTCAATTAATTTTATTTCTTCCAATTCTACTTTAAATCTTTTATTCCAAACACTCATAGCAAATAAGTGGATGACTCCATAAAAGGCGATTCTTTTTGTAATTATAGAAGCAGTTACTTTATGACTGGGGGAACCTATTCGTTCACCAATATGCGATAAAACGGCAGGTAATCGTTCTTTGTCAAACAAGGAATCCATTCTTATATAATGATCTAATTCACTCATTTCTTCGATTAAACGGTACTTTGAAAGCTCTGAAACTAAATTAAATCGCATTCCGATTCCCGCCTTTTAATATGCAACGACCTTTCCCATGTGGGATACACAATGGTGTACCGAAAAGTGGATCCATCGATATTTGGCAATCCATTTCAAATACCTCTTTCACCATTTGACAGCTGATAACTGTTTCAGGTGTTCCCTGAGCATAAACCTTTTTATCTCGAATTGCTACAATATTATGTGCATACCTACAAGCTAAATTCAAATCATGAAGTACCATTACTATTGTACGATTTTCCTTCTCATTCAATTCAAATAACAAATCAAGAATTTCAACTTGATGGGTCATATCTAAATAAGTGGTAGGTTCATCTAAGAGAATAATCTCTGTATCTTGTGCAAGCGTCATCGCAATCCATGCCCTTTGTCGCTGTCCACCAGATAATTCATCCACAGGACGATCCTTAAAATCTAACATTCTTGTTGCCTCAAGCGCACGCATAACAAGTTGTTCATCTTCATTTGACCATTGTTTTAACCATGTTTGATATGGATAACGGCCCTGTTTCACCAGCTGTTGTACTGTTAATCCTTCAGGAGCAATTGGTGTTTGTGGTAGAATCGATAAATTTCTCGCTACTTCCTTCGTCGGCAATTTCGCTATTTCTTTCCCTTCTAATAATACAGACCCTGATTCAGGTTTTAATAATCGAGCCATAGAACGTAGCAATGTTGATTTACCACAGCCATTTCCGCCAATGAATACTGTAATCTCCCCTTTAGGGATACTTAAATTTAATTCGTCTATAATAATGGAATTTCCATAACCTAATGTTAATGATTTCGTTTGAATTGTTTCATTCATTCTGCCCACTCCTTTTATGCAGACTTTGTTCGAAATAATAAATATATAAAATAAGGAGCACCAATTGCCGCGGTAAACACTCCAGCAGGTACTTCAAGTGGAGTAAATACTGTTCTTCCAATTAAATCTGCTACCATAACAAGCATTCCACCAATAAAACCAGAAGCTGGCAAAAGTACACCAAATGAAGATCCAACAAGTCTTCTTGCCATATGTGGAGCCATTAAGCCGACAAAGCCAATTCCACCACCAAAGGCAACTGCCGTTCCTACTAAAGCAGTACTTAATATTAACAGGAAAAATCGCTGCTTTTGGACATGACTTCCAACACTTGTTGCAATCTCATCTCCAAACTCTTGAATATTAATTTTCCTTGCCGAAATAAGTACAATACATGTTAGAACGAATACGCAAGGTACAATGACTGCAACATTTCCCCAGTTCGAACCATTAACAGTACCAGTTATCCATATGTTAGCTTCGCCAGCACGATAGATAGGTCCTAATATCATTAATAAAGTGGTAAATGCCTGCATGACAGCTGAAATCCCTATCCCTATTAAAACTAATCTAATCGGAGAAACTCCATCTTTCCAAGCTAAAAAATACACCAAAAAAGCGACGATGGTTGCTCCTATGAAAGCAGCGACGGGCATCCAACCAATACTTACAGTTAAACTATTATCTTTATTGCTGAAAATGGCCAAAAAGCCAACAACAGCCGCACTTGCTCCACCAGTTATACCAATAATATCAGGGGAAGCTAATGGATTTCGGATAATCCCTTGTAATATCCCTCCCGCCATTGCCAATGCGATTCCAACAAAAAGTGCTACGAGAATTCTTGGTAAACGAAATTTCAATACGACTAATTGCTCTAGACTTGAGCCTCCACCAAAAAAGGTTTTCACAACAGTGATTGGATTAATTTTCATATCACCTAATCCAGTACTGACAATTAACGTAGCTATTGAGATAGCAAATAATAGCAATATAATTTTTGATGCGCGATGATCAACTAAAAAAGAGATTTTCCCTTTAAAAAGACGGAGATTTTTGAACTGACTCATCGTCCATTAACCCCCCTTCTAGCAATGTATATAAAAAATGGTACACCTATAATAGCTGTCATTACTCCAACTGGAACTTCCTGAGGCATAATAACATATCTTGCAGCAATATCTGCCGCAACTAGAAGTACTCCTCCGAGAATTCCCGAAAATGGAAGAAGCCATTTATGATCAATACCAATTATTTTTCTAGCAATATGAGGAATAACAATCCCAATAAATCCTATAGGTCCAGATACGGCTACCGCACTTCCTGCAAGAAATATAACAATGATTCCGCAGATAATTTTTACAAAACCAGTCTTTAAGCCAAGACCTTTTGCTACATCCTCTCCCATTGAAAGTATATTCATTTTCCCCGCAAAAAGACAAGCTACTCCCCAGCCAACTATCATATATGGTAAGACAGATACCAATACTTCTAATTGTCTTCCTTGAACCGATCCTGCCAACCAAAATAAAACCTGATCAAGAGCGGCTTCATTAATGGAAAGCAATCCTTGGGTAAAAGAAGCAAATAAGGCAGCCATAGCGGCACCTGCCAAAGTTAATTTCATAGGTGTCAAACCATCTTTTCCAGCAGCACCAATGACATAAACACTTATTGCAGCAAGTGCGGCACCTGCAAAAGAGATCCAAGCAAATGCTTGTAATCCTGAAATATGAAAAAAAACAACGGTAAGTACAACGGCAAATCCTGCACCTGCATTAATACCTAAAACACCTGGTGATGCAAGCGGATTTTTAGTTAGTGTTTGCATAATTACTCCAGACATTGCCAAACATGCTCCAACAGCTGCTGCAATTAAGGCACGCGGAAGTCGAACCGTTGTAATGATAACATGCTTATTTGAACCGTTAAAATCTGTAAAAGCTTGAATAGCTGTTTTCAATGAAATACCTGTATATCCAAAAACTATGCTCATCCCTATTAAAAGTAAAAGAATGATAATGGATAAGACAATTGCAATTAATCTATGACTATTCTTTTTTAGCACCATTTCTATACCTCTCCAATGATCTCTACACTATTAGTGTAGAGAAAGAAGGCAATTTAGTCAACGATTATGAAAATCATTTTCAATTAGAGATTGACATTTTATCATACTCACATTATGATGTTATATGTTAATGATAATGATTATCATCCAATTAATTAGGAGGTACATATAATATGAAAAAAATGCGATTAGTTCTTTCGCTTTTGACAATTTTCGCTATATTTTTTCTAGCTGCTTGTGGAAATAAACAAGATAACAGCAGTGATTCCAATAAAGCTGATACACAAAATAACGGAAAAGGTTACACCATTGAACATGCAATGGGAAAAACAACTATTAAAGGAACCCCTAAACGTGTCGTTATTTTATCAAATGAAGGAACAGAAGCATTACTTGCAATGGGTGTTACTCCAGTAGGGGCCGTTAAATCTTGGACTGGTAATCCATGGTATAAGCATATAAGTGATAAAATGAAGGATGTAGAAGTAGTAGGAACAGAAAGTGAAGTAAATGTTGAGGCAATTGCCAAACTTCATCCAGATCTAATCATTGGTAATAAGATGCGCCAAGAAAAGATATATAATCAGCTAAAGGAAATTGCCCCAACAGTATTTGCAGAAACCTTACGCGGTGACTGGAAAGAAAATTTTGAACTATATGCAAAGGCTTTAAATAAAGAAGAAAAAGGAAAACAAGTCATTCAAAACTTCGATCAACGTATTGCTGATTTAAAAGAAAAATTGGGTGATAAACTAAAAACAAAAGTATCAATGGTTCGTTTCATGCCTGGTGATGTTCGAATCTACCATAAGGATACTTTTTCAGGTGTTATCCTAGATCAATTAGGATTTGCTCGTCCTGGTGATCAAAAGAAAAATGATTTTGCAGAAACGAATTTAACAAAAGAGAGAATTCCAGCAATGGATGGGGATATTCTTTTTTACTTCACCTATGAAACAGGTGATGGAGAAGCAAATAAACTTGAAGAGGAATGGACAAAAGATCCTCTGTTCAAAAATTTAAAAGTGGCTAAAGCTGGCAATATTCATAAAGTAAATGATGACATTTGGAATACAGCAGGTGGCGTTTTAGCTGCAAATTTAATGTTAGATGATATCGAAAAAATCTTTCTTGGAAAGTAAATAATTTGACCAGATAAAAAACAGATCATCGTGTTTTTTATCTGGTCATTTTTATACTATCTACTAATCGATTCTACGTATTTTCGAAAATAGAAAATGATTCAAGTGAGTATTGCTGCCTCTTTTCTCATCTTCTTTTTAAATGAAATAATAGATAAAACAATCCCTAATTCATAAAGAATGATTAATGGGGTTAACACAAGCAACTGACTTATAAAATCTGGCGGTGTGATTAATGCCGAGATAATAGCAAGTAAAATATAGGCATATTTCCGTACTAGCTTTAGTTTTGTCGGTGTAATCACCCCTACAGATGTTAAAAATACCATCACAATCGGTAATTCAAATAAAAACCCTAGTGACAATGTAGAAGTAAGCAAGAAAAGAAAATACTCTCTTGCCGTTATGAGAACCTCAAATGATTTTTCACCTAGATTCATTAAAAATGTAAAAAGGACAGGAAAAACAATAAAATACCCAAAGGAAATCCCGACAATAAAACTAATACAAATAGCAGGTACATAAGTAAGTGTTACCTTACTTTCTGTAGGCGTTAATCCCGGTTTTACAAATTTCCAAATTTGATAGCCTAGAAATGGAGTTGTTAACCCTAGTGCTAAGGCACCAGCTACTCCGGTGTAAAAACGAATCACATCTAGTGGCCCCATCAAAACAATATTATACCCCTTGGATAATAAAGGAAGTACTTTGGGCATAAAGAATAGAAAGATAACAAAAAGCAAGGCAAAGAAAAACACTGACCATAAAATGATTTTTCGTAATTCAGTAAAATGCTCAAGTGTTGTTTCTTCTTTTTGTACCTTTACTTGGAGATCCTCTTCCAATCAAATCGTCTCCTTCTTATAAATATGTTCACATATAACAGCTCTCTCCGACGTGAGAAATGTACAGTAGTTGATCATTACTACACATCTTTTCCTTATGAGAGATTTCTAATGTTAAATAATCATTCAACTGAATTTTTATCTGACTTTACATTTTTTTCTTCGACCGCCTCATCACTCATGATGTTATTGGCTGTCCGTTTAAACTCCGATAGTGTTTTCCCAAAAGCTGAACCTATTTCAGGTAGCTTCTTTGGCCCAAATATAATTAATGTAATAACTAAAATGATAATTAAACCAGGTATACCAATATTTGACAACACCCTCTACACTTCCCTTCAATTATTTATGCTAATGAACCGCCTTTTTGCTGATACTTTGTAATACCTTCAGCAGCACGATATGCAAGAGCACCAACTGTTCCAGTTGGATTATATCCAGAATTATGGGCAAATGCAGATGCTCCTACAACAAACAAATTATCCATATCCCACATTTGTAAATAATTATTTACAGCAGAGGTGCTTGGATTATCCCCCATAATAACTCCACCTGTATTATGTGTTGATTGATAGGTTGTAATTTCATATGGACCTAATTCTTTTAATGCATCTACATGATTGGCGCCCATTTCTTTTAATATATCTCCACATTTACCTGCTAAAAAAGTAGCTAGATTTTTATCTTGATCTTCAAAGTCAAAAGTGATGCGAATTAAGGGATCACCATATGCATCTTTATAAGTTGGATCCAGATCAAGATAATGATGCTGCCATGGCATGGAAGACCCTTGAGAACCTATCGATAAATATCTGTTTGCATATTTAATAGAAGTCTTTTTGAAATCTTTCCCCCAGGTTGGTGTTCCAGCAGGTACGGCATTATTTTGAATCGGACGTGCACCAGATTGATTATACTGAATCATTCCTCCATGGATGAAATTTAGCTTTGAATGATCAAAATTGTCGCCATTATAATCGTCGACAGTTATACCTAAAGCTCCCGCTCCTGCAAATGTATTAAACTCTTTATCATCAAAAAATCCAACAGCTCCACCCTTTGCTACCTGGTATGCGTAATTCTTGCCAATCACGCCTGTTCCATTGTTTGAATTATATGGGCGTCCAATATTTGATAAAAGTAATAATCGTACATTATTAAATACAAAACCTGTTAAAACAACAATGTCTGCTGGTTGTTCAATTTCTTCGCCAGTGGTAACATCTGTATACATTACACCAGTCGTTTTATTTCCACTCTTTAAGATTCTTCGTACATTAGAATGGGTTCTTATTTCAAATTTTCCGGTTTTTTTAGCCACTGGGATGACTGTAACGACAGGATCTCCTTTTGCACCATATTCACATCCAAATCTTTCACAATATCCACAGTACTGACAAGCAGCACGAGTAATCCCATCAGGATTGGTGTACGATTCAGATAAGTTTGCTGATGGAACAACATATGGGTGAAGTTTTAGCTTCTTGGCTGCTGTTTCAAAATCTTTCATTTGTGGTGACTTTTTCATTGGTGGTGTAGGGAATTTATTAGAACGTTTTCCACCAAGTGGATTTTCCTCACCTGAAATGCCTGCCATTTTTTCAAAACGATCAAAATATGGTTCTAATTCATCATATGTAATACCCCAATCCTGAATAGTCATTTCTTTAGGTATTTTGTTATTTCCATATTTTTCAATTGTTTTGCTCCGTATTTCAAAATCATAGGGCAAGAATCGAAAGGTTTGTCCATTCCAATGTACCCCTGCGCCACCTAAGCCATCACCTAATAAAAATGAACCATATTGTCTCATAGGAAGTGCTCTAATGCGTTCATTTCCTCTAAATGTAATCGTTTCTTTCGATAAATCCTGCATTAGCTCATACCGTAGAGCATATCTTAATTCATCGTGAACCATAAAATAGTCTTCTGTTTTTCTTTCTTTTCCTCTTTCCAGTCCCACTACATTCAACCCTTTTTTTGTAAGCTCAGACGCAATAATTCCACCTGCCCAACCAACACCTACAATAACTACATCTACTTTCGGCAATTTTTTTGCCATCAATTTTCACCTCTATTGTTGAGTTTCAAACCATTTAGATACCGCTCATTTTTTAGTGTCCTATATGATCCCGGAGACTTTTTGGAGCAATTTTTTTATAGCCTTTTTCAATAATGTCAGAATATGCCATCTGATTTCCAGGGTAATTTTTCATTTTCCATCCATTCATATTTATATTTCCACCATATAATGGGTCACTATATACCCCTTCCAATGTGGAGCTCCTTAAAATATTAAAAAATCCACTTGGAGAAATGGTTGTAATATTTACCTTATCACTCTCAAAATCTTTAAGGATTTCATCTTGTTGCTCACCAGAAAGATCAGTAAATTTTTTCTTATATTTTTGCATGCTATAGTTTTGAATTTCCTGAAGTGCTATATCAAAAAGCTCTCTTCTCTTTAAACGCCCTTGATAACCTTGAACCTTCTCTCCTTTATAAAATGGAGCTTGCATATAATCTCTTGCATTAAAGCCCCAGTCACCAGCTAGCTGATGATCAATGAAAAATGCAACTCCTAAAGCTTTGGCACCTGGACCATTCTCATCTTCAGGGAATATTCTTTCCGTAGCTGCTTGAACAATATTAAATTGCTCCTGGGTAAAATGCATTAATGCTTGGTTAAAATTTTCTGCATTTTCATTAAAAACTTTAGGATTCACATTATTTATATTCCTGGTCTTGTTTCCAATTGGAAGAAGGCTTCCAACCACTCCTCCGACAACTACACCTCCAACTGCGTACCCAGTGTTTCGTAAAAAATTTCGTCGTGAAAGTGATTCAGGATTTTCCTGTTTGTTTTTATCAACCACTTTTGCCACCTCCTGAAAATCTTACTTAAGTCGACAAAAATTTCATTTGTCGACGAATTTTGTTTTTTTTAATATGTCCCCAATATTATCCACTCATACATAAAAGTAATAATTTGGGAAACTCTAGTTTTGAATTCATTTCATTTCAAGGAGGTATATTTATGAAGCAAACATTTGGAAAATGGATGGTACCGATTATTGGTGTGCTACTAGTGTTAGCTGCTTGCACTAGTCAGCAAGGTGCAAATAATAGACAGGGGGTTAATAACACAAACACTCAACGACCGATGGATGTCTCAACAAATAATGATCGTAGTGCAAATGTTATCCCAAGTGTAGATAGAACCAAGAAAATGACAACCAATCAAGATGGAAATATCACGAGCGGAATGGGGACGAATGTTTATAGCTTAATAGGAAGCTCAAGTCTTCATGATGGCGGAATTTCATCTCATTTAGAATCTCGATTATCTGGGGAAGGAATTCCAGGTATAAAAGTATTTGTTCTTGATGACACGATTATTTTAGCAAGAGCCAAACATGAGACAACATCCACTCATTATGACAATATGCAAAAGGAAGTTCTCAGTGGTACAAGAGGGATGTCTGGTAAAGGTGAAAAAGAAGGTGTCAAAAACATTAATACTGATGTAGATGACAATCTAAATCATGCTAAAAGAATTATGAATGATGCATTCGGGGGGCATGTCCAAATATTAACGATTACAAACCCGAAAGCGCCTGGTTTAATTGATAGAATTAAGTCTAATATAAAAGACAAATCACCATCCTACACTCAATTAACTAATGATATAAATACTCTTGTAAAAATGACGAAAGAAAAAAGCTGAAGTGGAAAAAAATCCACTCAGCTTTTTTCTTTTTTACTTCTTTAATTAAGATAACACTTAACTAGTTATCAATTAATCAATCTAACAGTACGCCCTATACTATCTTTCATTTTCTGATCATTTCAATTCTATAGCTAAACAGATTTACATATTCCACCGTCTTTTGGTAACACTACCTTTAAAGGGAAGACATTCCCTTATTTATTACCAGCAAAAGTCTAGACCACGAATATAGTTATCGGGGGAGCACAATGGATTTTTTTAAAAAGAGGAAAACTCAAAAGCTTCAAAAGCAAGAGCAAAAAGAAGAACAGAAAAAAGAAAGTAATAAGCCAAAGTCTCAAGATGTTACAGAGGCAAAATATATAAATAGTCGAACTGGAATGGAATTTTCCCTTACCTTTGTTTCTACAGTGGTGGATGAAGAAATCATTCAAAAGGATATTTTACCTTATTTATTAGAAGGCGATTTTGCGACTATAGGGGATCTGAAAAAGCTGCTTCCTGTCCCTGATACAGAAATTACAACAGATAGTTCAAAGGTAACCCAAAAGATTTATAATGGCTACGTTTTATTACAGGTTGAAACAGATGAAGGAAAGTATGCATTTATTTCTGCACAAAAAGAAATATCACGAACAGTAAGTGCTCCAGAAATTGAATTTAGTGTAATCGGCCCGAAGGAAGCATTTATCGAATCGATTGATCAAAATTTAAACCTTATTCGTAAGAGACTTCCTGTAAAAGATTTAATCATTGAAGAATTGACAATAGGGAAATTATCTAAAACAAAAATAGCAATCCTTTATATGGAAAAAATTGTGGATATGGAAAATGTTCAAACAATTAAGCAGCGACTCAATATTTTGGACTTTGATTCAGTTAGCGACAGCTCCTTTGTTGAACAATTGATTGCGGATAATTCAGCCTCACCTTTTCCACAATTTTTAGATACGGAAAGACCAGACCGAGCAGCTGGTGTTTTAAGTCAAGGAAAAGTTGTTCTCATTGTCGATGGATCACCACATGCATTAATCGGTCCTACTACATTAATAGAATTCTTCGTTTCATTTGAAGATTATTATATTAACTGGCTTATTGCCACTTTTTTTAGATTGCTGCGTATTTTTTCAACTGTTTTTTCAATTATAATTACACCTTTATACGTAGCGGCATTAACATTTCACTATCAAATGGTACCAAGAGCTGTAATGGCAACACTCATAAGTTCACGGCAAGGGGTTCCATTACCACCGATACTGGAAGCGTTAGTATTAGAAATTACTATTGAGCTGTTACGAGAAGCTGGTGCCAGACTTCCGACAAAAATCGGCCAAACAATCGGTATCGTGGGTGGTATCGTTATTGGGACTGCTTCGGTAGAAGCTGGGTTAACAAGTAATGTATTATTAATTTTTGTTGCACTTGCAGCCCTTGCCTCATTCGTAACTCCCATTTACAAAATAGGGAACACCATTCGTCTTATTCGTTTTCCGTTTTTAATCTTTGCTCAAGTGTGGGGATTACTAGGAATCGTATTTTGTTTCTGTATCCTACTAACTCATTTATCTCGTTTAACATCATTAGGCAGACCTTATTTAGAACCGATTTTTCCACCAAGAATAAAAGACATAAAGGATACTATTTTTCGCTTAGGTTTTAATATGAATGCCCTGCGACCACAATTTTCACGGACAAAAGATGTTTCTCGTTTTCCTCCTGAAAAAGCAAAGAAAAAGCTAGATATTGATGAATAACATATCGTAATTAGAGATTAACAATCAGAGACGATAGAAATCTCCACAAAGATTAAATGAATGTCCTTTCGAAATTTAAGTTATAAAAAAGCTAGCATCTTGTTTATTAGATTAAATAGTCAAAAAACCATCTTAGGTAGAAAACATAAAAGTATCTAATAAACAGATGCTTGCCTAGTAAAAAGGAAAACTTTTAAGCACTCATACTAATTACTTTTGAACAAATACTATAATATTTTTTTACCATTTATACCAATCATATTCTTAGCTCATTCGGGGGGCTTATTATGCAAACTATACCAGAAAACCGAAAAATTTCTCCGCAGCTTATTTTTTTTACAATTCACGGGATGCAATTCGGTGTAGGTATATTAGGCTTCCAACGGATTATTGCTCAAACCGCAGGATACGATTCATGGATGTCTATCATTATTGCAGGCTTAAGTACTGCAATAATAATGTGGATTATGATGAAAATTGTGGAAATTGGAAACAAAGATCTCGCTGGGACACAAATATATGTCTTTGGAAAATGGCTTGGTACACTTTTTAATATATTTTTTATTTTATATTACACATTATATATGGCAACAATCGTTCGTACCTACATCGAAGTTGTACAGGTCTGGATGTTCGCAGACTTAAATGTATTTATTTTTTCTTTTTTCTTTTTAATCCTTTGTATATACATCGTGTCTGGAGGATTTAGAACAGTAACAGCTATGATGTTTTTCAGTGTTGCTCTGCCCTCCTATTTAGTAATATTATTTGCATTCACATTACCTTATGCGGATTTTAGACACTTTCTTCCGATGTTTAATCATTCATTTAAGGAAGTTATTATAGCCTCAGGTCAAATGTCACTAACTTATTTAGGATATGAAACATTTCTGGTTTACTATCCATTTATCAAAAACTATGAAAAATCAAAAAAATGGGCATTTATTAGCTTGACCACATCATGCGTTTTATTCTTATATATTGCTGTTATTTCTTTTGCCTACTATAGTGAAGAACAAATCCAAAAATATATATGGGCCACATTAACGACCTGGAAAATTGTTCATCTCCCAGTAGTAGAACGTTTTGAATATGTTGGAATTGCCAATTGGTGTCTTATTATATTACCAAATACATCACTGGCATTGTGGTGTGCGAGTCGGCTAGTAAAACAAACCTTAAAAATCTCTCAAAGAAAAAGTATTTACGTGCTCAGCTTAATCGCATTTATCGGTGTTCAATTTTTTATAACTCGGCAACAGATTGATATTTTAAGTACTTTAGTTGGAAAAATTGGTTTTTTAGTAACTCAAATATATATCCCCATCCTCTTCATCCTTTTAATAATTGTTAAGAAGGTGAAAAAAAAGACATGAAAAAGGTTTGTTTATGCTTTATCAGCTTAGTTTTCTTATCCGGATGTGTTGAACAGCAAGTTATTGATAAATTAAATATTGAAACTGCTCAAGGATATGATTTAGAAGAAAACAATCTATTAAAAGGTACGATACTATACTCACAGTATCTTCCAGATAAAAGTGTCCAAAATCAAACTTTATCAACTGTCGCTAAAACAAGTCGAGATGTGCTTTCAGATTTAGAGAAAAACTCAAATAAACCATTAGTAACAGGTGGATTACAGGTCGTTCTATTTAGCGATAGCATTTCTAAACACGGCTTTGTCAGCCTAGTGGATTCATTACAAAGGGATCCAAATATTGGTTCAAGAATATTATTAGCAGTTACTGAGGGAAGCGCAGAAAATGTCTTGAAGGGTATATACGGATACGAAGGAAATGGGACCTATATTAGTGACATGCTTAAGCATAATATAGAGCGACGGGATGTTCCAAAAGTAAATCTCCATTTATTTGGAGCTTATTATGAACAAATAGGGAGGGATCCTTACTTACCGCTTATTCAAAAAAAAGGGATGAATCAACTAAAATTAACCGGTATTGCATTATTTAAAGAAGATAAATATGTTAAAAAAATTCCATCAAATAAAATGTTCTATTTTAAGCTCCTAGTTGATAAATACAGTGAAGGAAGTCAAGTAGTTGAAGTGGGTAAATATCAAGCAGTTGTTCGAAGCATTCACTCAAAAAATAAATTTAAGGTAAATAAACATAAATCGCCTTATGAGATTGTCATTCACATTAAAGTAAATGCTGTTGTTCGCGAATATTCAGGTCAAAAAGCAACCTATCCAGTAATAAAAAGAATAGAAAAAAAAATGGAGAAGGATATTAAGAAGGAATCTTTAAAAATGCTAAAATCCTTTCAGAAAAAAGGAATTGATCCAGTTGGCATTGGATTCCGAGTAAAAACTTCAACGAAACATTTCAATCATCAATTATGGAAAAAACAATATAAAAATGTCACCTTTAAGGTCATACCAGAGGTTCAAATTATGGAAAGTGGTACTGTAGAATAAGCACAGTTTTACAGTGTGTATCAAAAACAACCTGTTATACATTTAACAGGTTGTTTTAATGATATGCATTATTTATTTTTCATTTCCAAACATATATTTTTTATAGTGATATCTTATAGAAAAAATTAAA
Organism: Heyndrickxia sporothermodurans; assembly: GCA_018333075.1. Taxonomy (GTDB): domain Bacteria; phylum Bacillota; class Bacilli; order Bacillales; family Bacillaceae_C; genus Heyndrickxia; species Heyndrickxia sporothermodurans_A. The sequence goes on from BORH01000021.1 coordinate 43,693, forward strand.
CCCATCGCAAACATGTTCCCCATTAAGGAGCTTCCCCCGTAACTAATAAACGGCAAAGGGATACCAGTGATCGGCAAAAGTCCAATTGTCATTCCTATATTTTCAAATACATGAAAGGTAATCATCGCAATGACGCCTGCACATATATAGGAATAAAAACTGTTTTTTGTTTCAAGACTAGCTTTTGTTATATGATAGATAAGCATAAAAAATAAACTAACAACGACACTAGCACCAATAAATCCAAAATTCTCTCCAATCATACTGAAAATAAAATCGGTTTGTCTTTCAGGAATATTTACTTCAGTCAAATTCATCCCTTTTCCGAGGGTTTGACCAGAACCAATTGCTAGAAGAGAATTGATTAATTGATATCCAGCATCACTTTTATATTGATACGGATCTAACCAAGAATAAATCCGGTTAAATTGATAAGGTTTTACATGTAAATACTTTTCAAGAACTTCAGGCATCCAAACAACAAAATAAAGAATCGTTCCAGCTATTAAAGTTCCTCCTCCAAAAATCGGAAGCAGCAATTTCCACGTAATTCCTGAAACGAAAATAACACCTAAAAGAATCGATACGACTACGAGACCTGTTCCTAAATCAGGCTGCTGCATAATTAATAAAAGCGGAAAACCAGCAATCATCCCCAACTTTATTAATAACCAGAAATCGGTTTTTACTGATTTTATTAGATATTTTTCATGATGGTCTTCAATGGCTCTCGCCAATGTGATAATCACAAAAACCTTTACTATTTCCGATGGCTGAAAAGTTCCCATGAAAGGAACTGTAAACCAGCTTTTCTGCCCTTTCGTTACATGTGCAATACTTTCTGGAGCAATAATCAAAAATCCTAATAATAATATGCCGAAAGCATAAAGATACCAGGATAGCTTTTTCAATTGATCTGAATCAAAATGTATTGTCACAGCAACAATACAAATACCTACCACATACCATACAACTTGCTTTAATAAATAATTTTGATCTAATTGCCCCGTTTTCTGTGCACTATAAATGGAAACTAAACTAACCAAGCACATTAACATTAGGGTTAATACAAGCCCATAATCTATTTTTGAAGTTTTCCCCGGTTGAGAAGTCATGCTTTCACGTCTCCTAAATAAATCTAACAAAATATAACCACTTTGCAATGGAATGTTCATTTAAAAAGAATAACCCTGAAATTCGTTCAAGTGATCATCCGTGTCTAAAAAACACATACTTTCATTATACTTAATCATGTCAAAGGAACAAAGAAACAAATTGTACCAAGGATACTATTGTATAATATTTTTTCGTATTCATCCAATGAATTCTTTTAAGCCTTATTTATTGTATGAAATTTAACTTCTATATACAATACTAATAGTACCTTTTACTAATATTTTAGTATTTCAGGACAAATGCTACTACTCATCTATATGGAGGGAATAATTATGAAAGAAATACAAACAATAGAAGCTTTTGAAGAGATTATTGCAAGTTCTGAGCCTGTAATTGTAAAGTTCTATGCGGGATGGTGTCCAGATTGTACACGAATGAATATGTTTATTGACGAAATAATCAATGATTATGGTCAATATAAATGGTATGAAATAAATCGTGATAATTTCCCTGAGCTTGCTGAAAAGTACAATGTTATGGGAATTCCAAGCCTGCTAATTTATCAAAACGGGGAAAAAACAGCTCATTTACACAGTGCTAATGCAAAAAGTCCTGAACAAGTGAGAGATTTCCTAGAAAGTCAAAATTAATAAACTCTAAGAGTATGTTAGTAATCCAAATAGATTAAATCACTTAATCATTCCATAGAAGTTTTGTTTTGTTAAACGCCTCTATTCATAAGGGGCGTTTATATCCTGGCTTATCCTTTTTCACTCCTAAATTTACAATACTTCAATTTCTGTATATAGTAAGAATGCTTAAAGAACCCACTTAATAAGCTCCTTTGAAAACTCCACCATACTTATATATATCTATATTCAAGTTACTTTCCTTTTTAACAGAATTTCTTGCCTACCAAGAAAACTTCATGCCATTTTAGTTTGATACTTTACCTAATGGGTAATCTATATTTAAAGTTCTTTTTAGATCGTTTTTCACACATTTTTAGTAATTAAAAGGAATAAAAAAATTATTTTTCATTAATTTCACTTGAGTGTTAGAAAGGGGAAAATTTATGCTTTGGACAATTATAGGAATTCTTATCGTACTTTGGATTTTGGGTTTACTGGCACATATCGCTGGAGGTTTCATTCACATCCTTCTCGTTATAGCAGTAATTATTTTTATTATTAAATTGATTAAACGCATATAATGTTAAAAAAAGCCGTAGTACAACGGCTTTTTTTTTACATAAAGGTAAATCTACTCGATTCTATAATAAATCTATTTTCAATTGATAGGCAATTTCGGTAAGATATTTTTCTAATACTTGAATCCCATTAAAATGAGTAAGCATTCCTTGAAAAATATAAGTTTTTATTTCCTTCTTATTCGTCTCATTAAGTAAAAAATGAATAATATCTAATAGTTCTTCTTTTTTTGAATTCGGATAATGACTCCTATCAATTTCCTTTTCCATCACATGAAGTAGCTCTTTTACTTTTTCATGTGGAGAAATTTGCTTTTTCTTGTAATCACAAATGAATTCCTCAATTTTGGAGCCTTTTACAATTGGCTCTTCTCCATTTTCTAAAAATCCTTTAACCATATCATCGATCCGTTTTAAAATAAATTCCGCAAGACGCTGCAAATCAACGATAATCCCATCAAAAACGGTAAGTTTTATATAGGAGTTCTTTATTCCCTCACAAGCGAGGATAATATCACAAATAAACGGATGAATCTTGTCTCCATAGATCGAGGTTATGCTTTTTTCTGTGTTTTTTAAAGCTTGAAAGCTATTTTTCGCTAAAAATTGACGCAGTTCTTTATTAATTGACTGGTTTTGCTCGCGAAAATACATAACAATAAAATCTCGATGTTCAATAAAAAACTCGAATTGACCAATAATTTGTTTTTTCATTATCTCACGAGGAGATAGCTTTTCTTCTTGTATTTCATTCATTTTTTGATAAATTTTATCACTATAGTGTTGAAAAATAGCAAGTAGGAGCTCCTCTTTTGAAGAAAAATAATTATAAAAAGCTCCCTTTGATATCCCATATTTACTTACTATATCTTGGACGGAAGTTGATTGATATCCTTTCTCTGCAAAAAGCTTAATGGCACATTCAATCATTTCCATTCTTCTTTGCTTCATACTCATTCCTCCAAAAATAGATGTTACATGACTTAACAGTCATGCTCATCTCACATCGGTAAGAATAATGTATCTCTAACCGCATCAATCGTTGAAATTTCATCACGAATATTTTTCATTTTTTCATCAAGCAGCATCACACTATCAGCAGCTTCTTTTAATTCATCTCGTAAATAATCAGGTATTTCTCGATTATATTTATAAAATATTTTATGCTCTAGACTTGCCCAGAAATCCATAGCCAATGTTCGAAGTTGTATTTCAGCATATACTTGTTCTACAGTATAAGTCAAATGAACAGGCAATTGAACAATCAGATGTAGACTTTGATACCCATTTTTCTTTGGAAAACGTATATAATCCTTTACTTCAACTACTTTTATATCTTGTCTTTTGTGGAATAATTGGTAGATATCATAAATATCAGAAACAAAGGAACAGACAACTCTCACACCTATAATGTCAAATAGATTTTCCTTCGCACTTTTTAGTGATACCTCTATCCCCTTTCTCTCAAGCTTATCTTTTATACTTTTCGGTGTTTTGATTCTTGTTTTTATATGTTCAATTGGACTCGTTTTCCCATTAAACATGGCTTCTTCAACCATAATATTGATTTTTGTTTTCAGCTCATCCAATCCAAATTTATATGGTAATAAAAATTCCTTCCATTCAATAATGTCATTCATATATCTAATCTCCTGTAACAAAGTTTTCACTTGCAATTGAACGACCAGTCATTTATATTTTATAGTGTTATGACCAGTCAGTCAAATGATTAAAAGGAGTGAAAAAATCGATTGAATAAAATTATTAACTTTAGCATAAAGAATAAGTTTGCTATTTGGTTAATGACCATCATTATTACAGTTGCAGGATTGTATTCTGGATTAAATATGAAACTTGAAACAATACCGAATATTAATATGCCTGTAGTTATGGTCTCAACCGTTTATCCAGGAGCAACCCCACAAGAAGTCACTGATAAGGTTACGAAACCAATTGAACAAAAAATTAAAAATTTATCTGGTGTAGATTCAGTGAGTTCGACATCTTCTCAAAATCTTTCATCCATACAAATTCAATATAACTTTGACAAGGATATGGATAAGGCTCAGCAAGAAGTAAAAGAAGCTCTTGACACAATCGAGCTTCCAGACCAAGTGAAGGATTTCAATGTTTCTAGATTAAATATGAATGAATTCCCAATCCTATCACTTAGTATTTCGAACGAAAAGCAATCTGCGGAAGAATTGACTAAAACAGTCGAACAAGATATTGTCCCTGAATTAGAAAGTATTGATGGAGTTTCAAAAGTACAAGTTTCTGGGCAATATGTAAAACAAGTAAATTTAACATTCGATAACAAAAAAATGGAAGCATTAGGACTTACTGAAGATACTGTGAAGCAATTAATCCAAGGTTCGAATGTTTCAGTTCCATTAGGATTAATCACCTTTACAGATAAGCAAAAATCAGTTGTTATTGATGGAAATATTAGCACACTTAAAGACTTAAAAAATCTTGAGATTCCTGTTACACCTTCACAAACAGGTATAACATCACAACAATCTCAAACACCTCCACCAGCAGGGGCAAATGCAGGAATTCCAACTGTTAAACTAAAAGATATTGCCAAAATTAAAGTTGAAGGAAAACATGAATCCATTTCAAAAACAAATGGAATTGATTCAATAGGGGTTCAAGTTACAAAGGCCTCAGATGCAAACACAGTTGATGTGGCTAATAAGGTAACTGAAAAACTAGACAAATTGAAAAAAGACCATACTGGATTAAAAACTGTCAGCATGTTTGACCAAGCAACACCTATCAAAGATTCAGTGAATACAATGCTTAATAAAGCTCTTATTGGTGCTATATTCGCTGTAATCATTATTCTATTGTTCTTAAGAGATATTAAATCAACCATTATCTCAGTTATATCCATTCCGCTTTCCTTACTCATTGCAATACTTGCTTTAAAGCAAATGGATATTTCCTTAAATATTATGACTCTTGGAGCGATGACCGTAGCAATCGGACGTGTCATAGATGACTCAATTGTTGTTATAGAAAACATATATCGTAGAATGGCACTACCTGGTGAGAAATTAAAAGGCAGTGCATTAATTCGAGAAGCAACGAAAGAAATGCTTAAACCAATCATGTCTTCAACGATTGTGACGATTGCTGTATTCTTGCCATTAGGATTAATTAAAGGTACTGTTGGTGAATTATTTTTACCATTTGCCTTAACGATTGTATTTGCACTACTTGCTTCATTATTAGTAGCAATAACTATCGTTCCAATGTTTGCCCATTCCCTTTTCAAAAATGGGGTAAAAAAATCTCATCATAAAGAAGGACATGGAAAACTTGCTACCTTCTATAAAAAAGTGCTTAATTGGTCACTAAATCATAAATTGATTACATTTGGATTAGCCGTTCTACTACTAATCGGAAGCCTTTTCTTAATTCCTGCAATCGGGGTTAGCTTCCTACCTTCTGATGAACAGAAAATGATTATTGCAACATACAATCCAGAGCCTGGTGAAACGGTTACTAATGTAGAAAAAATAACTGATAAAGCAGAAAAATATTTAGAAGATCGTAAAGGTGTTAAAAATATTCAATATACATTAGGTTCAAGCAATCCGATGGGATTTGGAAATAGTAATTCTGCTTTGTTCTTTATTGAATATGATAAGGATACTAAAAACTTTGACAAAGAACCTGAAAAAGTCATTAAAAAGCTTCAAGACATGACTGAGAAAGGTGAATGGAAGTCACAGGACTTTGCTTCTACCAATTCAAATTCTCTTGAGCTGCTAGTTTATGGTGATGAACTTAATGACATAAAACCGGTTGTCAATAAGATTAAAGGAATTATGGAAAAAAATAATTCTTTAAAAAATGTCGATACAAGTTTATCACAAGCATATGATGAATATACGTTAGTTGCTAATCAAAGCAAATTAAGTAAGTTGGGGCTAACTGCTGGACAAATTGGAATGCAATTAAACCAAGTTGGCGAAGCACCGCTATTAACAACTATCAAAAATGAAGGCAAAGAAATGAATGTCTATATTCAAGTAGATAAGAAAAACTACAAAAACATCAATGATTTAACGAATACAAAAATTAAGTCTCCATTAGGCATGGAAGTAAAAATTGGCGATGTTATGAAAACTAAAACAGGTGAGGCACCAGATTCTGTTACAAGAAAGGATAGCCGAATCTATGCAAGTGTAAGTGGAGATATTAAAGGAAAAGATGTCTCTAAAGTATCTAACGAGATTCAAAAGAAAGTGGATAAATTAGACCTTCCAAGTAATGTGAAAGTGTCTATGGGAGGAGTAACACAAGATATTAATGAATCATTTACTCAGCTTGGCTTAGCAATGCTTGCAGCGATTGCGATCGTTTATCTAGTATTAGTTATTACATTTGGCGGAGGACTTGCACCGTTTGCGGTTCTATTCTCACTACCATTTACGATTATCGGTGGATTACTAGCGTTACTTATTTCGAAAGAAACATTAAGTATTTCTGCAATGATCGGAGCCTTAATGCTTATCGGAATTGTTGTGACAAATGCTATCGTATTAATTGACCGAGTCATTCATAAGCAAAATGAAGGACTTTCAACTCGTGAAGCCTTACTTGAAGCAGGACCTACTCGTCTTCGCCCGATATTAATGACAGCCATCGCTACTGTTGGTGCCCTTCTACCTCTTGCTTTTGGTTTTGAAGGTGGAGGATTAATATCCAAAGGACTTGGTGTGACCGTTATTGGCGGATTAATAAGCTCTACATTATTAACCTTATTAATTGTGCCAATTGTATATGAGTTTTTAATGAAGTTTAAAAAGAAGAAGAAAATAGTTGAAGAATAATATTTAATAATGGGGCAATCCGATTAGTGACTGACACTTATCGGATTGCCCTTTTCATTTAAACTTTCACATTATTTTCCTGTATTCTTTTTTGTATTTGAAAAAAATAATCTTGTACTATTGACATTCACTTTATTTGTAACTAAAATGGTTACATAGGTGGTGAACGATATGGTAAACAGTCGTTTTGCTGTTGCTATTCACATACTTTCCCTAATTGCCACAACGAAAGATCGTGATCAATTAACTTCTGATTGGATTGCATCTAGTGTTAATACAAATCCTGTTGTTATTAGGCGTATCAGTGGAATGCTGAGAAAGGCAGGAATTTTAGAATCCAAGCCAGGAATTGCTGGTTCTATACTTACTAAGGCTCCATCTCAAATTACACTCCTTGAGGTGTACAAGGCTGTTCAACCACAAGAGGACTTGTTTTCTTTACACGAGAAGCCTAATCCAGAATGTCCTGTAGGAAAAAAAATTCAATCTACTTTAGATGATGTTTTTCATTCTGTACAATCAGCAATGGAAAGTAAATTAGCAGATCAGTCTTTGCAAGACGTTTTAGATCATCTCTTTCAATAAGAGAGGATCTTTTTTACCACATACCTGTAACCATTAAAGTTACAAAACAACAATAAATTTGGAGGAATAAAAAATGAAAATTGGAATTATTGGTGCAAGCGGAAAAGCAGGAGCATTTATTTTAAAAGAAGCAGTTGATCGCGGACATGAAGTAACAGCTATCGTTAGAAATGCCGATAAAGTATCTGATAAAAATGTTGCGATTATAGTAAAAGATATTTTTTCTTTAACTTCAGAGGAAGTTCAAAATTTTGACGTAATTGTTAATGCATTCGGCGCTCCAGCTGGACAAGAACATCTCCATGTTGATGCGGGAAGAAAATTAATCGATATCTTAAAAGAAGCACCAAATACAAAATTATTTGTTGTAGGTGGTGCAGGTAGTCTATACGCTAATGAAGCTCAAACTATTCGTGTCATGGAAACACCTGATTTTCCAAGCATGTTTTTACCTACAGCACAAAATCAAGGTAAAAATCTTGAGGATCTAAAAAATTCATCAATTACTTGGACATTCTTAAGCCCATCTGCCTTTTTTGACCCTCAAGGTAAAAGAACTGGTAAATATGAAGTAGGAAAAGATCAATTACTTGTAAATTCAAAAGGTGAAAGCTATATTAGCTATGCAGATTATGCAATTGCTGTACTAGATGAAATTGAAAATCCTAAACATATCAATCAACGTTTTACAGTTGTTTCAGAATAAGAAAAGCGCGGGGCGCCTTGACCATCGACGAACTAGTAAAATTTTAGTTCAAATTTTCCCGGAAGGGCTTCGACTGAGGTAAAGGAAACGCGGGTAATTAAAGGGCGAATCTTTGTTGATTTATCGTAGGAAGTAATCCTGAAGTACGCTAGTCGACGGCTGCTCGCGCTAGACAGAGCAGGTATTTTTCATCATTAATACCCTTAAAAATATTTATACTCTCTTATTTTACAACAGAAAGAAGGCGGATCATAAATGGTCAGCCTTCCTTTTTGTATCTTTAAGTTATAAATTATTAAAGTATTCCAATTTTGTTATTAATAGATACTACATCAACTTCGATATAAACATTGTTGCAATGCCAAAGTAAATGAGTAAAGATAAAATATCATTTAAAGTCGTAATTAACGGACCAGAAGCTACAGCTGGATCGATTTTAAATTTATATAATATGAGAGGAACGATCGTACCTGCTAAAGTACCAATAATCAAAGTCATTACTAAAGAGCTTCCAACAACTAGCCCTAAAATTGGATTCCCCTGCCAAATGTAAGCAATTATTGAGATTAAGATTCCACATGTAATCCCAATTATCACACCTACAGCAAGCTCACGAGAAATCAACTTGAGCACGATTTTTTTATCAATATCCCGAGTAGCTAGACCCCTTACAACAACAGCAAGTGATTGAGTTCCAGTATTACCTGTCATACCTGCAATCATAGGCATAAAGAAAGCTAATGCAACCACTTTAGATAAAGTATTTTCAAAACCACTAATAATCGTTCCTGAAACAAGTCCAATAAATAATAATAAAATTAACCACGGAAGTCTTCGGTATGCAGCAACAATTGCTTTCGTGTCAAAGTCAATCGATTTACCAGACGCAGAGAGTTTTTCTATATCTTCATTTGCTTCTTGAATAAATACATCAATGATATCATCAACTGTTACAATCCCAACTAACTCATTATTGTTTTCTACAACAGGTACTGCCAAAAAGTCGTATCTTTCTATGACTTTTGCTACCTCTTCCTGATCTGCCTCTGCGGAAACAGAAATGACTCGGCTAAACATAATATCATGAATTTTTTCATATTCATCTGCTAAAATTAAGTCCCTATAGGAGACAACACCTACAAGCTTTTTATCACCATCGATAACATATAAATAATTAATCGTTTCGGAAAACTCCGCAAATACTTTCAGCTTATCTACCGTTTCCCTTACAGTATAGTGCTGAGGAATCCACACAAAGCGATTAGTCATTAATCTACCTGCAGTTTCAGGTGGATAATTCATAATGTTTTTTACAATGGTAGATTCTTCTTTTTTCATACCTGAAAGCAACTCATCAATTTTTTCAGGAGATAGATTTTCTAATAATGATGCCAAATCGTCATTATCCATTAAGTCCATTACCGGACCAGACTTTTCGACACCTAATTTTGCAAGAACCTTCAATTGGTATTCTTGATCTAACTCTTGTATTAATTCTGCAATTTGTTCAGGATACATAAAAAGTAAGAAACGGGAATGATGTTTTTCCGGAAGACTCTCAAATGTCCTAGCTATATCATAAGGTTGGAGCTCATCAAGAATACCTTGAAACTCTTTCCTTTTTCCTTCTTTAAGCACTTTTATTATTTGAAGTATGATTTGATCTTCTGTCATATTGTGTAACAACTTAGACACTCCTTTTCAAGGAATAAAAGGATTTTTCTCATCCGAGGAAAATAAATACGCGAAGACCCTTAAGTTTATGAAGGCATTGCCCTCATTAATTAAAGGCGGATTATCTCTGCTGATTTATTCCTTTACATGAGAAAAATAGTTAGATTCCCTCCTTTTATTATTCCCCTAAAAACTGAAAAGAAAGGTAAAAGACCACTCAAAAATCCTAATTGAGGCATAAATCATCATGTTTTGTACCTTAAAAATAATATCATCTATAACAATTCACAAGTTTGATCTAAATGATTATACAAACAAAAACTATACCTATATCATATGATTTTTTCGCAATAGCGGACCACCTTTTAAGTCCACTTCTCCACAAATAGGGGAGATGAGAAGTGAACTGTTTATTTGTAAAAATATGAAACTACTATATATGGGTACCGAATCAGGCAAACTGTCCATTCTCATCACCTCCTAAAATGAATATATTAATGGATGAAAAGTCTTTCAGTATTTCCTCTTTCCAACCGAATAACTACAAATTTCTTAAATAAGTTAAAAAATAAAAAACACCCACAACGAAGAGGATGTTTTCAATGATACATAAAAATGCAAAAAATTGAATTGGTCTCAAATCGTTGAGCTTTAGCACTATACGGCATAGGATAAAATTCTTCCAGCTACATTAAAAACCACCTTATGTCGATGGTTCCTGTTGACCCATTGGCGTCTTTCGAAATTTCTGGGCAGCAGCATATCTCCGTATAGGAGCCTCACCTAACGAGGTTATTAAATTGTTAATCACTCTTACATTTATACGTAGAAAATCTAATATTGTCAACCGTTATTCCCTACATTTCAGTAATAATTTTTAAATCATGCACCACCTATCAGTTGTTTTTTACAAAAACATACAATTCCCCTTATCAAATCCCTCTCTATTAATTTTTTACTTGATTAGTAATATATTACCCTATTAGAAAACAAACGAAACTTATTGACAAAAAACAATATATGTTGACAAAATGTCAACGATTCATTTATATTTCTAATAAACTGAGTATAATCAGAAAGGAACAACAAAATGGCAGAGGAGAAAATCTCTAATAAATTAGGTCCATTATTAAAAAATCAATTAAAGAAACAATCATTATCTATGAGAAAGCTTAGTGAACAAACCAATATAGATACTGCTACGATTTCGCGCATTATTAATGGTAAAAGAAAAGCAACACCTGATCACTTAAAAAAAATGGCTGAATGCCTCAATATTTCCATTTCTGAGTTATATGTTGCAGCTGGATATCCAATTGAAAAAAATCAGGAGCATTTTGACTCAGATATTCACGCCTCTATCGATAGTATCCAAAATTTTCTAGAGTCTTCAAATTTATATGATAAAAGTTTTTCCATTGATCAGGTTCAACAGGAACTAACAAAATATGAACAATATACGCAAACTGAAGAAGGAAAGGAAACTATTCTGTCCAAATTTGAGGAAAAGCTTCGAAGTGTTGGTAGCATCGGTCCATTTATCAATCATCTAAAAGATATGTATGAAAAGTTCCGTCTAAATAAAGGGACTGCTGTAGAGCTTACAATTATTGGAAGTTCTCTTTTATATTTTATTTTACCAGTTGATGTCATTCCAGATTACATTTTTCCAATTGGGTATTTAGATGATGCCATTGCTGTCAAAATGGTTATTAGTTTTCTTTCGCTTAAAAATTAGTGCCTCTTTTGCAGATTCCTTTCAAACTGAATTAACTATTTCTTTATCTGAAACACAAATACTTAAATGATAGGTGATAGTATTTATGAATAATAGAACAAGAAAAGCAAAAAAACACAGAAAGCTAAAAATATTTATGTTTCTGATCATTCTACTCCTTTTATTCGTTGTTGCTTATTGTATTTATCAATATAGGCAAGGACTGGCTGAAGCCTCTGACGGAAAATATAAAAATGATGGAGAAACATTTGATGCGTTTCAAGGCCCTGAACCACAAATAGGTGAAATAAATATCCTTTTATTAGGAAGTGATTCAAGAGGCGAAGAGCATGCTCGCTCAGATACATTGATGATCGCTCACTATAATCAAAATTCTAACAAACTAAAAATTGCTTCCATTATGAGAGATACATATGTTGATATACCTGGGCATGGAAAACAAAAAATAAATGCTGCCTTCGCTTTTGGAGGACCTGAACTCGTTAGAAAAACGATCAAACAGACTTTTGACATCGATGTTAATTACTACGCAGTGATCGATTTTGAGGGCTTTTCTAAAATGGCAGATATTATTGCTCCAGATGGAATTGAGGTTAATATCCCTTATGAAATGTCTTATGGAATAGGGATGACTTTACACCCTGGAAAACAAATCTTGCATGGTAAACAGATGTTAGGATATGTTCGATTTCGACATGATAAATTAAGTGATTTCGGGAGAGTTGAAAGACAGCAAGAAGTGCTGTCTAAATTAAAAAACGAAGCGTTAAGTTTACACAGTCTTGTCAAATTGCCAAAGCTAATTGGAGTTGCGGACCCATATATCGATACAAATATTGATAAAAGAACGATTCTGTCTATAGCTAAAGGATTAGTTGTTGGAAAGTCAAATAAAATGGAAACTTTAAGAATTCCTCTTCAAAATGCATATGAAGATGACAATGTAGATGTCGGTGCCGTATTAAAAATTGATACTGAGAAAAATAAACAGGCTTTACACGAATTCTTATCTACGAATAACTAGTAAATGATATTCAAAACGAATCACTAAAAAAAGGTAGAAAGAAGTGATCTATTCTCCTTAAAAATACTTGTAAATGAGGATGAAAAAATTGCAAAAAACGAAAGGACAAGTTGACTATATATTAATATTAATTATCCTTTGTTTATTTGTTTTTAGCCTAATAGCCGTTTACAGTGGCTCAGGACAATATGAAACACAGGATCCTTATTATTTTGTAAAGAGGCAAGTAATATGGTATATAATAGGAATTACGATAATGGCAGGAGTAGCCTATTTTGATTTCGAATTACTTGAAAGGTTAGCCATTCCATTGTATATAGTAGGTATTTGTTTATTAGTTGTTGTTCATTTTTTTGGAACCTTTAAAAACGGCTCGCAAAGATGGATTAATTTTGGTGTCTTCGAACTGCAGCCATCAGAATTTGTAAAAGTATTTTTAATTATCTTTTTAGCCGTGATACTAAATAAAAAAGGAAAGTACAAACTTTCTTTTAAAGGAAGTATCCCTATTACTGCAAAAATCGTTTTTGCTTCTATTATACCGTTTTATTTAATTCTCGTACAACCTGACTTAGGCTCAGCACTAGTGATTGCAGCCATTGCTTTTACGCTAATCATTGTTTCAGGTATCTCTTATAAAATGATTATCTTGTTATCTTCTGGTTTCACTGCTCTAATTGCCTTTCTCGTATATTTGCATAATCATTACTTCGAGGTTTTCAGCAAGTTCATTAAACCTCACCAACTAGAAAGAATATACGGCTGGCTAAGCCCTGAAAAATATGCATCGAGCTATGGCTATCAATTAGCACAAGCCATTCAGGGAATAGGGGCTGGCAGGCTTAAGGGTGAAGGCTTTAATCAAGGAATACAGATCCAAAGCGGAAAAATCCCTGAGGCGCACACCGATTTTATTTTCTCCGTCATTGGAGAGGAATTCGGTTTTATCGGAGCAGCAATATTGATTAGCTTATATTTTATGTTAATTTATCGAATGATCCTCATTGCGTTAAATACACAAAGCTTATTTGGTACGTATATTTGCGCAGGAGCAATTGGACTAATTGCATTTCAGGTTTTTCAAAATATATCGATGACTATAGGTCTCATGCCAGTTACCGGCCTGGCTCTCCCCCTTGTTAGTTATGGAGGAAGTGCATTAATAACGAATATGATTGCCATCGGGCTTGTGTTAAGTGTGAATATTAGATCCAAAACATTTATGTTCAGTTAATTGAAATAAAAGGGCCGTCCTTTAAGTGTCAAATACTTATAGGACGGCCCTCCTCCCTTTTCTAAACCACGTAAAATTCTTTTGGTACCGTGTCAAAAAGATGGGATGGATTGTTTAAAGCTGTAATAATCAAACGATGCATGGCTCTTGTACAGATCGTATAAAGCAATGTCCGCTCAGACTCTTCTCCATACATTTCTTCAGAAGCATTTAGTACAATCACACTATCAAATTCAAGACCTTTCGCTAAATAGGAAGGAAGAATCATCGGCCCTTCAACAAGTTTCTGATTCTTTAAACTGATCAATGAAATATCTATTTTATCTTTTAAAAATTCGTACGCAAGTTCACAATCAGCCATTGTTTTTCCAATTAATGCCACAGAGCTAGATAGTGAAGTCAACCTTTCAATTTCCTGAACAACCTTATTCATCATATTTTCATAAGTAGGCACAGTAATGATAGAGGGAAGCTCTCCTTCTCTTTCAAATAACTCAATTGCTTCCCCTTCACGTAAAATAGCCTTTGTAAATAATGTAATTGGTGCAGTGGAGCGATAGCTTTTTGTTAAACGTATAACCTCCGCTTTTTCCTCACCAAAAATAGTTAACGCAGTCTGAATGGAGGATTGCTCCCCTTTATCAAAAATAGTTTGATTGATATCACCAAGCATCGTGAACTTACTGTAAGGAAATAAAAACTTCATATATGCTAGTTGTAAAGGTGAGTAGTCTTGAATTTCATCTATAAAAACATATTTCATTGATGTTTGCGTTTCTCTTCCTTCAATTAAATCACTTAAATACAAATATGGAATAGAATCTTCAAAACGAATTTCCTGTGCATTGAAAATTTTAGTCGTATTTTTTTGAATTCCTTCCCATTCATCAGCTGAAATATCAAAATGATTTAGATCTATAATTTGTGGTATATTTTTCAAAAAATCAATGTATTGAGCCTTTTTATGGAAGAAGCGTTTTTTCTTTATTCCTGCACGTATTTTCTTGAAATATTTTTGAACGATTTGCTTAGCAAGAAATGATTTTTCCTTGTCAAAGGAATCAAATAAGACCTTTCCTTTTCTATCATCCTTTTGAGAATGCTGAAATGCTTTTAAATAATCCTCTCGGTCAAGAAGCTCCATTTCATCTTCTACCCACTGCTCCAACTCTTCTTCTTCTGCCTTCTCATCTAGTAGTCTTAACAATTCCTTTATTAATGGAGGAAAACGATTCGAAAGTGAATAAGCTTCTTCGTAAGAATAGAATATTTTTTTGATTTCTTCTTTTGATATTAATACTTTTCCACGGAATCGAATATCTTTAAAAAAGATTCCATTCCTAAACAAACTATTTGTATATTTATTTATTGCCTCAAAGAATACTAAGTCATTTTTCAAACGTATAGCTTTTGATCTTAATTGATCCTTTTCTTCATTTACACTATTTTCAAACTGCTCAAATAAGCTCTCTACCTGTAATTCTGGGATTCTGGATTGAGCATATTCTAAATATGTGGTTTGTACCATATTATTTTCTCCAAGCTCGGGTAGCACCTTCGAAATATAGTGATTGAACAATCGATTAGGAGAAAACAGAATGATTTGCTCAGAATGCAAAGAGTCTCGAAAACGATATAATAAATAAGCTATTCTTTGTAATGCTGCAGATGTTTTACCACTCCCCGCTGCACCCTGTACAAATAACATGCGACTTCTAATATCCCTGATAATCTTGTTTTGCTCTTTTTGGATCGTTGAAACAATGTTTTTCATAGTTGTATTAGCTTTATTCCCCAACACCTCCTGGAGCATTTCATCCCCAATCGTTACTCCGGTATCAAACAAAGCATCTATTTTTCCATTTTTAATTAAAAATTGGCGTTTTAAAAGCATTTCTCCGTGACACTTTCCTTCCGGTGTCTCATAAGAAACCGGACCAGGACTTCCATCATAATAAATACTAGATATAGGAGCTCGCCAATCATATACAAGATACTCATCATTTTCATCTATAAATGATGAAATTCCAATATATATTTTTTCTTCTTCATCATTATTTTCTTTAAAATCAACTCGTGCAAAATACGGGGAATACTCAAGTTTTTTTAAGGTTTCTATACTTTCCTCCACATGTTGATAACTTCGTTCACGCTCAGATAGCAGCTCTGCCTGCTGTTTAATGCTCGTATATGTTTCGATAACATCATCAGGCTCATCCAAATTTACTGTCACATCTTCCCAAAAATTTTGTCTAATTTCTTCAGCTTCTTCTTTTACTGACTTCACTTGGGACATCAGGAAATTTTCTTTTTGCTTTACTTTACTAATTGTAAGGTCTACTCGTTGCTGTTCTTGTAACCATTCTTCGCCTTTATTTACCATAAGAAACCTCCCAAAAAAAATGTGAAATAGTTGACATCACCTTAAAATTATGATAATGTTAATATAGGATAATTATATTTAATTATATACGGTTATTGCCGGCCAAATTTGATTATATCATTATTTTTAACTCATTGCCACTTATTTTGATCTTCTTTTACCAATCAAAAAAAGAAGAGTACTTCAAAACCCCTTCTTTTTCTTCTTTACTTATCACTAACAGACACAATAATAATTTTTACATTTTACTTGTCAACCAGCCTACTCACTTAACATCAAAGCCTTGATCATTTATTGTATCCATTATTTCATTTAGGCTTACGATCGCAGAATTAAATTGAAGCCGCACCTTCCCATTGTCTAAATCTATTGATACATCTTTCACACCACTAAGATTTCCTAAGCCTTCCTCAATGGCAGTTACACAGTTTTCACAAGACATTCCCACTACGTTTAAAATTGCACTTTTCATAATTACTGCCTCCAATCATTAATTACATTTTTATCCATTCAAATATCTTTTTCTCGAGCGGCCTATTTATAATTTTCTATTTCAATCGTTCTTCTTTAATGCTGAATAAATTTTGATTCTACATTAAAAATATTCCTTTTATTCAAAGGTTATTCTCCCCTTATTATGGTCAACGGCTAATCATTTCTTCATTCACTACACATTCAAAAGTATGAAGAAAACTGGAATTGTCATAATAAGTATTAGAAATTAAAGATCATTGAAGGGGGAAGAATGTTGAAATTAACAAATGAACAACAAATTGAATTACACGGATTTAATAATCTCACAAAATCCTTAAGCTTTAATATGTATGATATTTGTTATACAAAATCCAAAAAAGAACGCGATGCCTATATTGAATATATTGATGAACAATATAATGCAGATCGGTTAACCACTATTCTTAAATCTGTTTCAAATATTATTGGGGCACATGTGTTAAATATAGCAAAACAAGATTACATTCCCCAGGGAGCCAGTGTCACCTTATTAGTTTCTGAAGGACCTGTCACAGAGGTTCCAACTGACTCTTTTAATGAATCACCTGGACCTCTTCCAGAGTCAGTCGTCATGCACCTTGATAAAAGCCATATTACTGTACATACTTATCCTGAATATCATCCCGATGAAGGAATCTGTACTTTCCGCGCTGATATTGACGTATCAACTTGTGGAGAAATCTCTCCATTAAAAGCACTAAATCATCTTATCCATTCTTTTGATACTGACATTATGACGATCGATTATAAAGTTCGCGGCTTTACAAGAGATAAGGGCGGTCAGAAATTGTTTATTGATCACGATATTAGTTCAATACAAAACTATATTCCTGAAAAAATAAAAACCCTTTATGACATGATTGATGTAAATGTGTATCCAGAGCATATTTTTCATACAAAATGTAAATTAAAGCAATTTGCTTTAAATGAATATCTATTTGGATACACAAAAGATCAATTAAGCGATCAGGAACAGAATTACATCTCAGAAAAATTAAAAAAGGAAATGGACGAAATATTTTATGGGAGAAATATTGTTGGGGATTTTAAATAAGAGCATTGAGATGTCTCAATGCTCTTTTACATTAGGTCAAAATCTGTTTCTTTAGGATACAAAGCCATATATTCCTCGCCTTCAGGATTTAAATAAGCTATTTTTACTTTTTCAAGAAAGTTGTTATTCCTTAGTTCTTCTATGATTGTTTGTGTAGCTATCTCAACATCTACAACATAGTTGAAAATGTTAGCTGTTCCACTACCTATATCTCCACCATCACAAAAACCATTGCCAGTCCAACCTAAACATTCATTCATTAAACCCTCAACATTATGTCTCTTTACAAGGGTTGCTTCCATCTCATCTTCTTCATAACTGTATTGAACAACAAGCTCGATTAATTCTTCCTCATCTAGATATTCGTAACCTTCAATGGCCCTTTCTTTCGCTAATTCATCCATCAATTTTTCTGCCTTTTGAAATAATGACAATTTCTTTTCCTCTGTCTCACCAACATCACCAAGAGTACCATAATGAATGATTAACGCTTTGCCATCTTTCCAAACTTCCCAATACAAAACTTCATCATTAACCTGTTTAATCATTTTAATCAAGATTGGCACCACCTATTATTTGATCTTATATTGATCATAACATTTATTTTTAAACCTTGTTAAACAAGTTTTGTAAGGGAAATTTGTTATAGCCATATCATACTTCAAATTTTCTTTAATAAAGGAAAAACGAGCTTATCATTCACTTTTTAGTACCTATATTTTTAAATCATTTCCCCCTCCATCAAGGCTTTGTTTTTTCTACCTGAATCGTATCAATACATTTCTACTGGTTCTAATGGTAAAAATAATTCATTTGCAATAAAGGACATAAACTCTCTACAGAAATAATAGCATTTCCATCGAGTAATTTTCCCATCTTCCCATTCGATCGTGTTGACATCAAAAAGTCTCTTTCCATTTTCAGTATTTTTTATAAAAATTATAGCATCCATTCCCCATATTTTATAAGCATGTGCTGTAATACCAATATTTTGATTTGCCCGTTTAGGATTGAGTGAATACTTAGTTATCGTTTCTTTGCCATATTCAGTGCTTGTCATTGATACAAAACTATATGTTGCTTCATCGATTAAAAGATCTGCTAACCCTTTGAAGTCCTGACGATTATACCGGTCAATAAATTGTTTTACTGCAGATGGCGAATGATCACTTAATAAACTTTGTTTTTTTACATTCGTTTCTAGTAAATTCATATCTTTTAATTTTTTTCTTGCTCGGTGTAGAATAGCATTGACTGCTCCTTCAGTCGTTACGATTAATTCAGCCACTTCCTTTGCTGTAAAACGGAAGGATTCTATTAAGATAAATACTACTGCTTGTTTAGGCGGTAAATGATGTACAAGAGCTTCAATAGCCTCATTGACCTCTAGATAATCTATTTGATCTTCTGATTGTCCTTCAATATAGGTTTCATCAAGAGTTATTCTGTTTTTCCTACATTGATCAAACCAATGATTTGTAGCCACTCTAAAAATATATGATTTTGTTTGTAAAGGCTGTTCACGATGAGATAATGCGGATAATGCTGCAAAGGACTTTAATAAAGTATCTTGTAATAAATCCTCCGCATCCCAGGGAGTTCCAGTTAATTTCAAACAATAATACCATAATTGGTCCCTATAGGGATCAACCAGCGACCAAAACGTTGCCCATATATGTTTTGAATCCTCTCCTACCCTTTGTAAATCTGTTTTCAACATACAATTCCTCCTCATTACGAATTACTTATATAACGATTAAACTAGGTCAAAACATACGCATATTTATAAATAATTATACAAAAAATTCTTTATATCATAAAATTACTACAATTTTTACGAAAAGCTTTTTTCCATAATCAAAAAAAACAAAAATAGACTTTCCAGTAAAGGAAAGTCTATTTCAAGATTCATACTTTATAAACTCTTGCTTCATAAGGCTTCAACGTACAACGGTTCCCACCTTCATGCTTTTCAACATCATAATTATGAAGAAGTAATTGATCATATTTCAATAACAATTCCTCATGTACATACTCTGCCTTCTTATCAGACAAATTAGTGAGAATAAGTGCTTTTTCATCACCTAATGTCCTTGTATAAGCGAAAATCTGCGGGTGGTTCTCCAAGATTAATTCATAGGATCCATACGTGAAAACCTTATTTTCTTTTTTAATTGCTATCATTTTTTTATAATAGTGATAAATCGAATGCGGATCATTTAATTGTTTCTCTACATTAATTTCTTTAAAATTTGGATTAACTCCCATCCAAGGAGTTCCAGTTGTAAAACCAGCATTTTTCTCATCAGACCATTGCATCGGCGTTCTTGAATTATCCCGACTTGAAGACCAAATTATTTGCATAATTTGATCGTGGGTCAATCCTTCGTCGATTTTAATATTGTACAAATTTTTCGTAGCAACATCATCGTATTCATCAATCGATTGAAATTGGACATTCGTCATTCCAATTTCTTGTCCTTGATAGATAAAAGGTGTTCCTTGCATAAGAAAATACATTGTTCCTAAGGCAATTGCACTTTCTTTCCAAAATTCTAGATCATTTCCCCAGGTAGAGACCACTCGAGCCTGGTCATGATTTTCGATAAACAGTGCATTCCACCCCTTATTTTCAAGGCCTTTTTGCCACCTGCTCAGCACTTTTTTCAACTCTACGATATCAATATTTTTCTTTGTTTCTGCATCCCATAAGCCTAAATGCTCAAATTGAAACACCATGTTGAATTTTCCTTGATCTTCTCCTACCCACAACTCTGCATCTTCCACATTCACCCCATTGGCTTCTCCAACAGTCATAATGTCATATTTGGAGAAGGTTTCCCTTTTTAATTCTTCTAAAAAGGGCTGAATTCCTTCTACATTCATATGCTTATCAAATGAAGAAGCATAGGTCAGCCCTAATGGATTAGGCATATCATGCAAACCATCTTCCTTTTTAATATGGCTTATAGCATCTACTCGAAAGCCATCAATACCTTTTTCCAGCCACCAGTTTATCATTTCATATAAAGCTTCCCGTACCTTACTATTTTCCCAGTTTAAATCAGGCTGCTTCCTTGAAAAGATATGAAGAAAATATTGGTTAGTCTTTTCATCATATTCCCATGCTGACCCACCAAAAATACTTTCCCAATTATTTGGTTCTTGACCGTTCTTTCCATCACGCCAAATATACCAATCTCTTTTCGGACTATGTAAAGAAGAACGAGATTCAATAAACCATGGATGTTCATCACTTGTATGATTGATCACCAAATCGATAATTAATTTCATCTCTCTTTGATGTACTTCCTTTAATAGCAAATCAAAATCTTCCATCGTACCAAATTCATCCATAATATCTTGATAGTCACTGATATCATATCCATTATCGTCATTAGGTGATTTGTACATCGGACAAATCCATATGACATCAATTCCTAATTCCTTCAAATAATCAAGCTTTGTTATAATACCTTTTAAATCGCCAATTCCATCTCCATTTGAATCCATAAAGCTTCTAGGGTATATTTGATAGGCGACCGCTTCTTTCCACCATACTTGCTTCATATATAGTTCCTCTCTTTTTCTTTCATCGGATATCATGTGAAAGGTTTAAATGTATACTTTATATACTCTTGCTTCAAAAGGCAATAAACTTATTTTTTCTATCGTATTTTCTTCATTCGCATCATAATTACTAATTAATAAATCTTTTTGTTTCACCAATAGCTCTTCCGGTGCTTCGAAAGACACTTTTTCTTTCGAAAAGTTTAAAAGTACAAAAAGCTTTTCCCTTCCTAATGTTCGAGTATACGCGTAGATTTCACTATGTTCCGGTAAAAGTAAATCATATTTTCCATATACAATAATCTCGTTTTGTTTCCTAAGTTGAATTAACTTTTGATAATAGCGATAAATTGAAGCGTGATCTTTTAATTGTTGTTCTGCATTAATGTTTTTATAATTAGGATTTACTTTTATCCAAGGTTTTCCAGAGGTAAATCCCCCATTCATGCTATCATCCCATTGCATCGGAGTTCTAGCATTGTCTCTTCCCTTTGCATATATTGATTCCATGACCTGATCATGGTCGCATCCATTTTCAATGACCTTTTCACGATACATGTTTAATGTTTCAATATCTTTATAGTCATCAATTGCTTCAAATTGGACATTCGTCATCCCAAGCTCTTCACCTTGATAAATATATGGCGTTCCTTTCAAAAAGTGGAGAAACGTAGCCAACATTTTTGCAGACTCACTCCAATACTTTCCATCGTCTCCAAACCTCGAAACCATTCTCGGCTGATCATGATTATTTAAATAAAGACTATTCCATCCTACTTCTTCAAGACCTTTTTGCCATTTAGAAATCGACGCTTTTAAGTCTTGTAATCGCAGGTCTTTAAGCTCCCACTTTCCACTTGGTCCAGAATCTAAATCTACATGTTCAAATTGAAACACCATATTCAATTCATTTCTATTTTCACCTGTGTATTTTTTTGCCTCTTCTACATCTACTCCTGGCATTTCACCAACTGTAATAATGTCATATTGAGAAAGAACCTTTTTGTTCATTTCTTGCAAAAATTCATGAATACGTGGTCCATTCATAAAATATCTCGAACCTGAGACATAGTTCTTTCCGTCCACCGATTCTCCATCAGGTAAACTAGGAACTTTAGAAATAAAGTTAATGACGTCCATACGGAATCCATCAATTCCTTTTTCCAGCCAAAACTTCATCATCTCGTAGATTTCATTGCGAACCGTTGGATTTTCCCAATTTAAATCAGGTTGTTTTTTACTAAAGAGATGTAAGTAATATTCATCAGTATTCTGATCATACTCCCATGCTGAGCCACTAAAAACGGACTCCCAATTATTAGGCTCTGCCCCATCTTTCCCTGGTTTCCAATAATAATAATTACGATAAGGATTATCTTTCGATTGTCTTGCTTGTTTAAACCATTCATGCTCATCTGATGTATGATTCACCACTAAATCCATCATCAATTTCATATCTCTTTGGTGCATTTCATGAAGAAGTTCATCAAAATCAGCCATCGATCCAAACTCAGCCATAATCTGTTGATAATCACTAATGTCATAGCCATTATCATCATTAGGTGATTGATAGACTGGGGATAACCAGATGATATCAATCCCAAGTTCTTTTAAATAATTTAGTTTTTTCGTAATTCCTCTGATATCTCCTACACCATCACCATTTGAATCATTAAAGCTTCTAGGATAAATTTGATAGACAACGCTTTCCTTCCACCATGCTTGATCCTTCATAAATATGTCACAGCCTTTCTATTCGCTATCTATTTTTGAACAAGATTTTCGTTCAATCATTTTAGCCGGAATGGTTATCCGTTTCGGTAAAGATTCTGGCTCTTGAATTTTTTCCAGCAAGCAATTCGCTGCCTCAATACCTAAATTAAAGATATCGATATCTACAGATGTTAAAGGAGGTTTCATATGCTTTGCCAGCATAATATTATTGAAGCTGACAATTGAAACATCATCAGGTACATTTATATTTAAATCCTCAGCATAACTTATTATCTCTATAGCTAAAAAATCATCAATGACAACCATTGCAGTAGGAGGATAGTGACCTGATAATATTTCTAATATGGTCTGCTTCCCATTTTCTTTCATAGTCATTTCATGAACTATATATTTCTCATTTAATGAAATATCCGCTTCTTCCAGTGCTTGTTTATATCCTTCTAACCGATCAATTGTAAAAACATCTTCTGTATTGACTCCGATAAATGAAATCCTCCGATGACCTTTGTCAATTAGATATTTCGTCACTTGTTTGGTCGTATAGATATTGTCATTATCAACGTAGGTTATCCGTTCAGCATTAACAAACGGCCTACCAATAACAGTAAATGGAAAGTCTTCATCAAGTAAATATTTCATCACTCTGTCATTTGTTTTAGAATATAGTAAAATGATTCCATCTACTCTTCGTCCCTGTACCATTTGGACTACTTCTTCATAAATTTCATCCTGTGTGGCACCTGTAGATAAATAAATACCAAAGCGATGTTCTCGAGCAACTAAGCTGATTCCTCTTAATACCTCAGGGAAGAACGGATTTTCTAAAACCTTTGTCGCTGAGTTAGGCATAATGATTCCGAACGTTTTTGTGCTTTTAACAACTAAACTTCTTGCCTGGAAATTAGGATGATAGCCTAATTCATCCATCGCTTCCCGGACACGTCTCTTTGTTTCTTCACTAATTCTTGGATTGTTGGCAATAACCCTTGAAACGGTAGAGGGTGAAACTTGCGCGATGCGTGCTACATCTTTAATTGTAATTGCCATGATTGCATCCCCCTTTTTTCAATATAAGGATTAAAATTATTTCACTGATCCTTCCGATATTCCTTTAATAATTTGTTTTTGCAAGAAGAAATAAACAATAATAACAGGTATGATAGCAATTGTTAAACCTGCTAATGCTAAATGCCATTGTTTTGTATACTCTCCGAAGAAGAAAAACATTTTTAACGGAATAGTCTCCATTCCTTCTTTATTTATGACAAGTGACGGCAATAAATAGTCATTCCAAATCCAAATCACATTTAGTATGGCGACTGTTACAGTTATCGGTTTTAACATTGGAAAAATAATATACCAAAATACTTGAAAACGATTTGCCCCATCAATGGTTGCTGCCTCATCAAGAGATTTTGATATTCCAAACAATGTACCATGATATAAAAAGATAGATAGACTTGATCCAAACCCTAAATACATAATGATGATTCCAATCCGATTCAGCAATTCGATTTTCCCAAATATCGATACAAGGGGAATCATGACAGATTGAAAGGGAATAAGCATTGCGGCTACAAAAAGAAAAAAGATAAAACCACTTACTTTCGTTTTTCTTCTCGAAAGTGCATACGCAGCCATTGATGAGAAAACAATAATTACTACTACTGCGACAACAGTGATCAAAATTGAATTAAATAGTGTTTTTAAGAAATCAAGCTGCTTAAATGCTTCAACATAATTATCAAATGTAAATGTTTCAGGGAGCTTTAATGTATCGGTAAAAATTTCTCTTTTCGTTTTGAATGAATTGACAATCATTAAATAAAACGGGGAAAGCCATAGTAGTGCTAAAATGATCCCGATAATCCCGATAATCAATGTCGATTTTCTTTTTCTGCTCACTACATTTCAACCTCCCGCTTCTTATTGATATATACTTGTGTCAATGAAATCGCAGCTACAATAATAAAGAAGATAACCGCCTTTGATTGCGCATAGGCCATGGCATTCTCGGTAAATGCGGTTTTATAGATTTCCATAGCGACCATTTGTGTTGAATGGAAGGGTCCCCCACCTGTTAAGGATAGATTTTGGTCATATAATTTAAATGAATTAGAAAGTGTTAGAAACAGACTAACCGTAAATGCAGGTGCAACAAGAGGGAAGGTAATATGAATAAAGCGTTGGAAGCTATTTGCTCCGTCAATTTCCGCCGCTTCAAGTAGCTCTTGTGGTACACCTTCAAGATATGAAATATAAATGACCATAATATACCCTGACATTTGCCAGCTCATCAAAATAGCAAGTGCCCAAAAACCTGTTTCAGATGTAGAAAGCCATCCTTTTAATGCTTCAATTCCTAGTAAATCACCAATACCTGAGAATACTTTTATGAAAATAAATTGCCAAATAAATCCTAAGATTAAGCCTCCAATTAGGTTAGGCATAAAAAAGATTGTTCGTAATAAATTGCTTGTTTTCATTTTTTGCGTAACAATTAATGCTAATGAAAGACCAAAAAAGTTAATTAAAAATACAGATACTACGGTAAATTTAACAGTGAACCATAATGACTCCAAAAACTCTTGATCTTTAAATAGATTGATATAGTTTTCAATTCCTATAAAATTAGGAGATTCAATTCCATTCCAATTCGTAAATGAGTAGTATACTCCAAATATTAACGGTAAAATGACAACGATTGTAAGGGCAATGAGTGTTGGTGCTAAAAAAAGCCAGTACCATACATTTTGTTTCCGCATGTTCTTTCTCCTTTTTCATTAGGTTCTTTCTTAATGACAAAGCGTTCAATTTATTTTGTATACTTTTATGGCAGAAAATCAGAAAACAAAGCAACTGATGTGCCTTGTTTTCTATTTTTCATATCCCTTTACTTTCTTGACGATTCCCAAGCTGATTTCGTATCTTTGATTAAATCATCCCAGCTCATTTCATCACTTAAATATTTTTGAATATCAGTGCCCAATTTTTCCTGTCCCCAACCAGTTGGATATCCCATAAATGTCCATGCAATCGTTTTTCCATCTTGTGCATATTGGTAAACTGCTTTTGCAAGTGGGTCCGAAATTTTGCTAGCATCAAAGCCATCATAAGCAGGAATAAATTTAAAATCATTGATTACTGCTTCTTTACCAGTATCAGATGTATATAACCAATCTAAGAATTTTTTCGCTTCAGTTACTACTTTTTTATCTTTATTTTTATTTACTGCCCAGTACATTGGAACACCCACTGGGATGGAATCCTCTTTAAATCCTTCTACAGGAATTGGAAGAAGACCAATGCCATTGTCTGCAAGATCCTGATCAATCCCTGCGATAGATCCATATACCCAATTTCCTTGCTGAATCATCGCCACTTTTCCAGTCGAGAATAATTCTTCCACTTGTTGTGAATAGTCAAGACTAACAGTTGGCTGTACTGAATATTTATTTTGAAGATCAAGAACTTTTTTGAACGCGTCTCCATATTTAAAATCTACTTTTTTTGCGTTAAATGCATCCATTACATTTCCGTTAAATTCAGGTGCAATGAAAGTATTTGATAAATGTAAGCCTGTTACCCAAGTTTCTTTGCCAGGTAATGCAAAAACAGATTCAAGACCTAAGTCTTTTTTCTTACTATCTAATGTTTTTACTGCATTTTCTAATGCGGAAAGTGACGTAATATCTTTTGGATCGATTCCTGCTTTTTCAAAGACTTTTGTATTATAAATAAAGCCGTAACCCTCTTGGTTATAAGGAAGACCAAGCACTTCATTTCCTTTTTTTACACCTTCAAGTGTACCATCTAATGCTAGTGATGCAGCTTTTGTATCAGATAAATCTGCTAATTTAGATTCCCAATCTTTCACATCCTGTGGTCCGCCAACATTATAAATTGCTGGCTCATTTCCTGATGCGAATTTAGATTTTAAGGCAGCACCGTAATCTTCTCCACCACCAACAGTAGTAATATTAATTTTTACACCTTTATGTTCCTCTTCATATTTCTTTGCAACCGCTTTAAATTGGTCTTTAAATTCTACTTTAAATTGGAAAATGTCTACGACGGTCTCACCTTTTGATGATCCACCACTGGACTTATCACTTGATGATGAACAACCAACTAAACCCACAGTTACTAATAGAAAAAGTGCCGCCATTGCTGGAATAAGCTTTTTCAATTTCATTGATACTACCCCCATATTATTTTTAATCACATTTAGGAAATCGTTTGCACAAAATGATATAAAAACAAATAACATCTACTAAACTAGTATTTGTATATTTAAAAACGCTTTCAATTATATTTTAAAATACTAGTTGATTGTTAATTTTTATTACATATTTCATATAATCAGTGCAAACGATTGCATTAACTCTTGTCATTATATTAGCACATGCTTTTTTAATTGACAATGCGAAATTTTTATTTTTTGCGAAAAAGAAAAGTCTCTCTTTTTAAGTAAATCTACTGACCTTAGTCGTTTATCGACTAATTTTTATTAAAATCCTCACATGAAAGCAGCTTCAACAGCCCATACTATTGAAGGGAGGGATACTAGCTTATGAAATATCTTTGGTTATCTATTTTACTTTTGGCGGGAGGTCAATATCATCTTCTCCCAAATAATCTAACAGTTACACATAATAGCGAAGTTGTTGCAACCATTAATCGAACTCATTTTTCAAATCCACTCATCGATTTACCAATTATTCATTCCAAAAAATATGATGACTTTATTGAGAGTCTCAGAAAAAAGATAGATGAGCCGCCTGTTAATGCGACTCTCGATGCACATGGTAATATTGTTCCCGAAAAGGTCGGCTATACTCTTGACCGTGAAGCCTTTACGCACTTATTTTATACCTATTTTTTTAATCAAGGCTCCTCATTTGTAGAAGCACCGATGCGAAGAATATTTCCTACTGTTGATAGTGAATTATTATCGCAAATTCGTGTAAAAAGAATAGGTCAGTATTCAACCTATTTCAATACAAATAATAGAGAAAGGTCTCATAACCTTTCTCTCGCAAGTAAAGCAATTAATAATCATGTTATTTTTCCTGGAGAGACTTTCTCTTTTAATCAAGTGGTCGGTAAAAGAACAAAGGAAAAAGGGTATATGCGTGCACCAGTTATTGTTAAAGGAGAAATGTCAGAAGATATAGGCGGCGGCATCTGTCAAATTTCTTCCACGTTATATAATGCTGTGGACCGTGCAGGCTTGACTATTACTGAACGCTACTCACATAGTAAAAGGGTAGCATATGTTCCTCCAGGAAGAGACGCAACGGTCAGTTGGTACGGACCTGATTTTCGTTTTACAAATAAATATAACCAGCCTATCCTTATTCGAGCGACTATATACGGAGGAACATCGAGTATTTCTATCTATTCATCGGAGGATATAAAAGTGGTTCCGAGAAGGATTCCGAGTGCGTCACATGAAATACCAGAAGAGGTACTCAAACATAATTAAATCGATTTGCTATAAATATCGGTCATATTGAATATTATTTCGGTCAATAAAAGATTTTTTCGGTCATAACTAAATATATTTCGGTCACTTGAAAGATTTTTTCGGTCAAACTGAATTTCATCACTTGTTTTCGAGAAAATTCAGCCTATATTTTCTTCCTTTATTTTCACCTAAGTACGGGAGGTTCATTGATTTTAATAATCGTTTTGTAGTTGAATCGGAATTTAGATGCAAAAAGTGTCTTGCCTCTTTATTCGTAATACTATTGCTTATTAATAACAAATAATCCTTTAATGCAGAAAAATGAGCATTAATTGAGATTTGGTTACAAGCCGGACAGTTCCAGCCCCCTTTTATTCGTTTCATAGGTAAATGAAAACACTTCGTACACCGAACACCTGTTAATATATCCGACTCAGGGATATGGAATTTCTCAAGTATATTTTTTGTGTCTGGTGTATGTTCTTTAAGAAGCTTTTCTGAAATACTCATAATTTTTTTTGTCGCAATAATATTATTTGGATATTTATTTTCTAGTTCAATGATTTTTGTTGGAAGTTTTGAACTATGAATTATTTTCTCACTTATTAAAGGACTATTAGATGGATTTTTAAGAATCGTTCGTGGAGAACTAATAACTACGAGGTTTTCAATTGGAACAGTAGAGAAAAAATGTGTAGAGAGATAACTTTTTAATTGTCTACTCTGTCTTTCAACTTGCAAGATAGGGTTTTCAAAGCCTTCTTCTTTTTCATCTGTAACTCGAATTAGTTGATCAAACATCGATTCAAAAATAAGAGTACCAAAATAGTTCTTTACTTCGATAATTAAAAAAAATTTCCCAGAAAGAATAAGTGTATCGATTTGAAAATAATAGTTTGGCTGATATAGTAGTCGGAGATTGTGAAGGATGAAATAATCGTTTTGAGGTAAAAATATAAGAGGAAAATTGATAGATCTTTCTCCATTAAATCCAGTTCTTTGATTAATTAATTGTTTGACGACATCTTCTTTTTTTATCTGATTAATAGGAAGACGACTAGCTAGCGCCTCTAACTGCATTAAATATTTTGGCATTTCCCTTGGTTTGATAATCATTGAATCACTCCTTATCTATTAATTGATATACTTTTCTTCAAATGATTAACAAAATCCTTCTATTAATTAGAACTTTTACTTTTATCGGTCAGATTTGATCAAATATCGGTCAAAAGAAGGTTTATATCGGTCATAAAAAATATAAATCGGTCAATCTGCAAGATTTATCGGTCAAACGACAACAATAAATGAAAAAACGGATTCACCACAAAGGATGAATCCGCAGTATTTAAAAGTTTGTCCACCAATATGTATTTGGTGGAGACGGTGGGAATCGAACCCACGTCCAGAAACATTGCCACTTAAGCATCTACGAGTGTAGTCGATATATTAAAAGTTCGCAGCTCCATCTGCCTATCGACAGGCGTCCGAAGTGCTAGCCTGATTGGTCTCTTCCATCGTCCCCAGGCGGAGGACAACCGGCGTAGCCCACTAAAGTTGAGACCCTGACCCTACCACATGGGCGATGGAGGGAGGATCCGCTTAGTGCTTATTAGGCAGCTAAAGCGAAGTTATTGTTAGATTTGCCAGTTATTATTGGCTTTGGCGTTTTTACGAGGACGACCCCCTCGACTCGCAACCTAAGCTCAAACTATCCCTGTCGAATCCGTAACGTCCCCGTAATAGAAAGTTACGATCTCTATAAAAAAAGAGAAAGTCGCTCGAGACAACTGAGCTTACTTGAATAAACTAACTGGCTGTTACATGTTCTATTATAACATGTTTTCAATCAGATGCAATTGTAAATTTCTGCAAGACTTCTTTTACAATTAGAAGAATATATATTTACATTTGTTGACGAGCTTTAAATGCTTTTTCGATTTCTCGTTTTGCTTCTTTCTTCTTCAAATCTTCTCTCTTGTCATATTTCTTTTTCCCTTTACCAAGTCCAATTAAAACCTTTGCATATCCATCTTTTAAATACATTTTAAGTGGAACTAACGAATACCCTGCTTCCTTCGTTTCACCGATTAATTTATTAATTTGTTTGCGGTGAAGTAGAAGTTTTCTTTCTCGTAATGGATCATGATTAAAACGATTTCCTTGTTCATATGTGCTAATATGCATATTATAAATGAAAACTTCGCCTTTTAGAATTCTTGCATATGAATCTTTTAGATTCACACGTCCGGCTCGAATCGATTTAATTTCTGTTCCTTGAAGAACAATTCCTGCTTCATACGTTTCTTCTATAAAGTAATCATGATTAGCTTTTTTATTTTGAGCAACTACCTTGCCCTCTCCTTTTGGCATGATCTATTCTCTCCCAACTTTACGAAAATCCGAGAACCTTAGTTAAATGAAACTAAGGTTCCGTTTTTTTATTTGCGTTTTTTTGCGCGTTTATTTTTTTGTGTATTTGCAAATGATTTTTTCTTTTTCTTTTTCGCTTTTTGAGGACGTGTAGACCATTCTCCGTCATCCGCATTTCCTTGTGGTCCTCTTTGCGTATTTTCTTTTTTGTGAGAACGTACTTTGACGATTCTTGGCTTATCTTGAATTCCACGTCTTGGATGATTTTTTTTCATTCCGACAATTTCAAAATCAATATCATGCTCATCTTTATTTACATTTATGACTCGAACGGTTATTTCATCACCAATGCGAAATACATTTCCTGTTCTTTCCCCAATCATGGCATATTGCCGTTCATCATAATGATAATAATCATCTGTCATATAGCTGACATGGACAAGACCTTCAATCGTATTTGGCAGCTCAACAAACATTCCGAAATTCGTTACCGAACTAATAATTCCATCAAATTCTTCACCAATTTTATCTTCCATAAATTCAGCTTTCTTCAGTTCATCGGTATCCCTCTCTGCATCAACTGCTCTTCTTTCCATTTTCGACGCATGATCAGCAATCTCTTGAAGTGATGCATCCCATTTTCCTCTAGTGGATTCATCTAATCTCCCATTAATTAAATACGTGCGAATTAATCGATGGACGATAAGATCAGGATAACGTCTAATTGGCGAAGTGAAATGTGTATAAAATTGTGTTGATAATCCAAAATGTCCTAAGCTCTCTGGATCATACTTTGCTTGCTGCATCGAACGTAGCATAACCGTAGAAACAACCATTTCCTCCGGCTTTCCTTGAACCGCCTCAATAATTTCCTGTAATGCACGAGGGTGAACCGAATTTGCCGTTCCTCTTACAATCAAACCAAAATTTGTGATGAATTCAAAAAATCGTTGTAACTTCTCTTCTTTAGGGTCTTCGTGAATACGATACATGAACGGAACATCTAACCAGTGAAAATGCTCTGCAATTGTTTCATTAGCAGCAAGCATAAACTCCTCGATTAATCGTTCGGCTACTGAACGTTCACGAGTAACAACATCGACAGGCTTTCCTTCATCATTTACTATTACTTTTGCCTCTTTAAAATCAAAATCGATTGCTCCACGTTCCATTCGTTTTTTTCGTAAAATAGCTGCCAGCTGTTCCATCGTTTCAAACATAGGAACCAATGGTTGATATTGTTCCCTAAGAGCTTCATCCTGATCTACTAAAATTTTATTAACATCTGAATAAGTCATTCGTTCTGTTGTTTTAATTATACTTTCAAAAATTTCATGCTCTACTACCTCGCCCTTATCGTTGATTTCCATCTCACAGGATAAAGTAAAACGATTCACCTTCGGATTTAAAGAACAAATCCCATTTGATAATCGATGTGGAATCATTGGTATAACACGGTCCACTAAATAGACACTCGTTCCCCTATCGAATGCTTCAAGGTCAATAGGTGAGCCTTCTGTTACGTAATGACTTACATCCGCAATATGCACGCCTAACTTATAATGACCATTTTCAAGCTTCGTTACCGTAACAGCGTCATCTAAATCCTTGGCATCTGCACCATCAATTGTGACTATCATTTGATCGCGAAGATCTCTACGATTTCCTATTTCATTTTCATCGATAGATTCTGGGACATCATTGGCTTGTTGCAATACTTCTTCCGGAAATGCTTGAGGAAGTCCATATTTATAAATTACGGAAAGAATGTCTACTCCAGGATCATTTTTATGACCCAAAATTTGAACAACTTCTCCTTCAGCATTTTTTCGTCCTTCAGGATAAGCAGTCAATTGTACAACTACTTTATGACCTTCTACCGCACCTTTATTTGCACTTTTTGGAATGAAAATGTCGCTTCCAAACTTCTTATCATCAGGAATAACAAAACCAAAATATTTACTTTCTGTATACGTACCGACAATTTCAGTGATTCCACGTTCCAATATCCGAACAACTGAGCCTTCCCGTCTTGCACCTGAGCTTTGTGCTGAGACACGGACCAATACGATATCTCCATGCATGGCATTATTTGTTTCATGTGGAGGAATAAAAATATCATCAAATCCAGGCTCATCAGGGGTAACAAATGCAAACCCCTTTGCATGCCCTGTTAATTTCCCTCGTACAAGATTCATTTTTTCAGGAAGTCCGTAACGATTGCTTCTTGTTCGAACAACGAGGCCTCTCTCTTCCATTAAGACAAGAGTTTTTACAAAATCTTTAAAACCAGCTGAATCTTCAATCCCAAAAACCTGTTCCAATTCCTGAACGGTTAATGGTTTATATGCCTCATCCTTCATATAGGTTAATATACGTTCAATTTCTAATTGTGTTTTTTCATCCATTTACAACCCTCCTTAAGGTAATTATCATTCAGACCAATTTAACTGTTCGAGAAAATCATAAATATCTTGATGCAATTGCTCTTTTTCCTTATCTAGTGTAATCACATGACTAGATTCCTCGTACCATTTGATTTTTTTTTCGTCTGATTCTACATTGTTATAAATGATGTTCGCACTATCCGTATTAATCATTTCATCATGTCTTGCTTGGACAACAAATGTTGGTGAATAAATCATATCTACATTTTCTCTTACGTCTGCTATTAAATCCTGTAGTCCTTTTAAGGTGTTCATAGGTGTTTTCTTAAACTGGTCAATCTCTGTTTGAATTTGTTCTTCATTTTTCCCTTCAAATTTTTTATATTGACGAGCATAATCAACAACACCATTAAACATAGTATCTTCACTTTTTATATACATCGGGGCACACATAGATACAATTCCCTTTACAGGTACAGTGTAACCTAATTTTAGGGAAAATACCCCACCTAATGATAAGCCTGTTACTGCTATTTCATTATATCCTTTATTCCTTAAATATTCATAACCCGCCATAACATCCTTCCACCAATCATCAGGACCTGTATGTACTAATTCTTCTGGTGGAACGCCATGTCCTTTATAAATTGGTGCATGGGAGGTATAGCCTTGCTTCTCGAGATATCTTCCTAACATCCTAACATCAGCAGAGCTACCAGTAAATCCATGCAGAAGTAATACAGCACGTTTACCTGCTTCAAAAGTAAATGGCTTTGGTGGTACGATTTTCATGATGTAAACTCCTTTAATTAACTGTTTTCTAGAATTCTGTTTTTGTAATGACAGTAAAATCCAATCAGATTTTCACTGTCTGCTATTCATTAAATATTTTATTAGAGCAAGATTTTGGGACATCTTTTCAAAAAAGTTCTTAAAATCAAACCTTGCATTCTAGATCTAGATTTAATAAAAGTCAAAAAGCAACAAATCATTAGAAAAGGGCCTTCCATATCTTATTTTTAACAGAGATAGAGGGAACAATCCAGAAATATGTATTTTATCATAAGCTTTTTCCTAAATAAAAAACCTGACCAACCATTTAAACTGTACCCCTTGTCAAGGACATTTTAAAAAAGACTAGGCAGCTTTAAGAAGATGATCTCTGTATTGTACAGGGGTCATCTTTTTTAAATCCCATTGGTATCTATAATTGTTGTAGTATGTCAT
>BORH01000022.1 GCA_018333075.1 Heyndrickxia sporothermodurans
GCCCCTTTCGTATAAAGTCGGTTGACCAGACCAAACTTTATTGTACGATTGGGGTTTTTTTATTGTCCATAGCTAAAAGCTTTCCGGAACCCCCCTGCACAGCAGGGGGTTTTCAAAGATACAAAAATGATAAAGCAGAGCATTCGCTCCGCTTTATTTAATGCATTTCATAAAGTACTTCCAAGTCGGATTTAGAAATTAATATATCCCTAGGCTTGCTTCCTTTAGCTTCCGAAATTATTCCTTGCTGTTCCATCATTTCAATTAACCGAGCAGCCCGATTATATCCGATTCGAAAATTTCTTTGTAATAATGAAGTGGAGGCGCCTCCTTGGTCAATTACAAATTCACATGCTTCAAGAAATATTTCATCTTCCTCTTCCTCAATTTGAGCTTTTTTTAATAATTCTTCTTGCTCAAACAAATAATTTGGTTTCTCTTCTTGACGTACATGATGAACAACCCGATCGATTTCTTCATCTGAAACAAATGTACCTTGCAGTCTGACAGGCTTAGAAGAACCATTTTCCAAGAATAACATATCCCCTCTACCAAGCAGCTTCTCAGCTCCACTTATATCTATTATTGTCCTAGAGTCTACTTGAGAAGAAACGGAAAAGGCAATACGAGTTGGTACATTTGCTTTGATTAAACCTGTAATGACATCCACTGATGGTCTTTGAGTCGCAATTATTAAATGAATACCACAAGCACGAGCTTTTTGAGCAATCCGACATATTGCCTCTTCGACATCAGCTGGCGACATCATCATTAAATCGGCTAACTCATCAATAATGATAACAATATAAGGAAGTTTTTCGTTAAATTGTCTATTTTTTTCTGCCAATTCATTAAAGCGTTGAATATCTCTAACACCTGTATGAGCAAATAATTCATACCTTCGTTCCATTTCTTCTACTGCCCACTTCAATGCGGCAGTTGCAGCCTTTACATCTGTAATAACTGGACTTACTAGATGCGGAATATGATTATATGGTGCAAGTTCAACCATTTTAGGATCAATTAATAACAGCTTTAATTCGCTCGGAGTTGCTTTATATAATAGACTAACAAGTATTGAATTAATACAAACACTTTTTCCTGAACCGGTAGCACCTGCTATTAGTCCATGTGGCATTTTTCTTAAATCTGTAATAATTGGATTACCTGAAATATCAAGACCTAAGGCAGCTGTTAATGGCGATTTACTTTCCTTAAATACAGGATTTAAGATTATTTCACTAATCATTACTGGACGACTTTTCATATTTGGAATTTCAATTCCAATCGTGTGTTTTCCAGGAATAGGAGCTTCAATCCGAATATCTTTTGCAGCAAGACTTAATTTTAGGTCATCACTCAAATTGGTTATTTTATTTACCTTTACACCCGGTTCAGGCTGTATTTCAAATCTTGTTACAGAAGGGCCCTGACTAACATTTACAACACTTGCTCTTACATTAAAATTCATTAACGTTTCGTTTAATACTGAGCTTTGCTCAAGTATCCACTCATTATCCGCGGATTCCATTACCGGTGGTATCAATAAATTTGAGTGTGGAAAAACAAAGAAAGGCTGCTTTACATTTTCAAACTCATCTATTTCATTCGAAAATGTAGTTTGTGTTTCGTTATCAGCTACATTTAATTGTCGATTTTGTTCCAATTTCTGTTTATCCTGCTTAAGCATCATAACATTGAAAGGAAGGTGGGAGCGCGTTGTATTTTCCGTTTCAGTTTGTTCATTCATTTTTGTTGGTGCAAATTCATTATTCTCATCAAACATATCTTCCGATTCTTGGAAATCAGTATAATCTTCTTCATCAGTCATTAAATCTTCATTTTCAAAGCTTTCTTCACTCACTATTTCATCTGATAAATCATTATTTTTAAGATCGTCTACAAATGTTGAATGATTGATGCTATGTAGACTGTTTTCATCGCTTTGCTCATTCATTACATCTAATTTAGGTAATGGTTCGAAAACATCCTGTTCACTAATACTATTATTTTCATTTGTAAAAAAATCCACTTGCTCTACACTTTCTTCATTAGGCAAATCTTTGGATTCATTCATTTCATTAGGAGAAAAGATTGTATCAAAACCTTCATTGACTTGTTGATTAATATGAATCTCATCTTGATCAATTTTTGTATCTAAATGAAAGGAATCTTCCATATTTAATAATTGTTTTTTCTCAGCATTTATATTTTCAACTTCATTATTTCGAACCCATTCATTGGTTATTGTTTGAGACTTTCTGCTATCGATATTTTCTTCATTAGAAAGTTCAAATTCAAAAATTTCTTCTGTTCTTTGCCTTTGCGGACGTTTAAACCCATAAACAGGTGAAGGGATTTCCGTAGGTCGGAAAGGCTGTTTATTTTTTGGCTCCACCTTTCTTTTCACCATTGGTTTACTTACCATTTCTTCCCTTTGTTTGTTTACAGGATACTCCTTCTTTTTATGTTGAACTACAGGTTTTGGAGTTCTTTCACGTTGTTGCCTACTCTTCCTTTCATCATCAGGAATCATTGGGAATCGAAATGCACCTTTAGGATATTCATATTTAATTTTTGTTTCAATATTTCTATTTATATTTTGGTGATTGTTATTATTATTTTCTCGATCTATATCTGTATTCTCTTCAACCTCAACTGTAAAGATATTCAATATTTTTTTAATCCAACTCATTTGTAAAATCACTCTTTCATTTTTTAAAGGATAGTTAGTTGAAAAAACTAGCTTCTTTCATTATACAAGTAATCAAAAAAATATCGAGAATTTTTATAAAACAACATAAGAAACTGGGATATATAACCTTTAATTTTGAAGCATAAAATTTCTTCTGTATGGAAAATTAGTAATGACTTAAAAAAAAGGAGGGTCAAATGTGAAAATAGCTAAAACCTTTATTTGTGTAGGTATCGTTTCAGGATTATTAATGGGTTGTGGGACAAATAATAATGGCAAAAATCTCACAAATAGAAACAATGTAAGTCCTGTTCGTTATAATAATGATGGGAATCTTACTCCTAGAGATGTTACCTACAACAATGACTTAGTTGATAATGACAACAATCGCACTATCAACAATAATAACAACAACAACAACAACAACAATATGAGAGTGGCTGATGACGCTGCAAATCGGGTGGCGAATTTAAAAGACGTAAATCGTGCTAACGTTATCGTTACTGATTCAACAGCCTATGTAGCGGTTATGTTAAATGATCGCTCTCGCAATAAATTGCCAAGAACAATTGAAAATAAAATTGCAAGAGAAGTCAGAAAAGCAGATAACAGCATTGATAAAGTGTATGTTTCGGTTAACCCTGATTTTTATGACCGGATGAATGATTATGCAACAGATATTCGTAACGGACATCCGATTAGTGGAATTTTCGATCAATTCAGTCAAACAATTCAAAGAATTTTCCCAAATGCTAGATAATTGGAAAGGGTGACCAACTTGGTCACCCTTATCTTATGTTCTTTTATTTTTTCCCATAATAAATATCGGATCTAAAGTCCCATCTTCATAAAT
Organism: Heyndrickxia sporothermodurans; assembly: GCA_018333075.1. Taxonomy (GTDB): domain Bacteria; phylum Bacillota; class Bacilli; order Bacillales; family Bacillaceae_C; genus Heyndrickxia; species Heyndrickxia sporothermodurans_A. The sequence continues at coordinate 3,549 of BORH01000022.1, forward strand.
AAATGATAGAGCTGTTATTGGTACATGACCATTAGTAAAGAAGCTCATTGCCATTTGGGCAAGAACATCATAACCGGTTTCGTTTTGAATATCACCAATAATTAGGACATCTTGATGGGGTACTGACACTGACATATCACCTGATATTTTGTTGGACATCTCTTTTAAAAATTTCTCATTTAAAATCCTGCTAGCGTCATACCCATCATTTGTATTGAGAAAATAAAATGTATTTCCTGCAACAGTATCTTGCTTTGTTTCAGTTGACAATGAACGAAGATTAAAACGAGCAATTTGTCTAATCTCATCTTTATCCCATTTTTCAGCTTGAACCATTGATTCATCAATTAGCCGATAGGTAGTCCCTAAATCAAGTGCGTAGTAAACTCTTGTTTCTGCAGTATGGTCTTCAGTAAAAAAAGCGATCCCTTCAGAAGTTTCTTTTGGAAAGGAAGTTGAACGAATAACAGGAAAAATGCGCTTTTCTTTTCCGCTCATCTCCTGCTTTGTTCCCATAACCTTCAACGCTTCTTCTACGTAGTAAACTACCTCATGAATGGCATTTTCTTTTTTTTCATGCCATTTGGAGACGATATTAGGTAGAGAAATAGTTATTCCTTTACCAGTTATCCTATTCTCAATTCTTAATGATTCATTTTTGCGATCATATTTAATGCTTCTTTCTTCATGCTTAAGCTGTTTTTCAAGCTCTTGCTTCATCTTATTACTATCCATCTTCATCACGGTTACCACCTTTTGTCCGTCTTGCTAAAAACCATTTTACATGAAAAAATCCATCATCTCAAAGATGAAGGATTAAAGACCTTTAATAAATTGTTCAATTTCTTCTTTTGTTTTTCTATCTTTACTAACAAACCGATCAAGTTCATCTCCGTTTGAAAATGCAACAAAACTTGGGATTCCAAAGATACTTAATTCAGCACAAAGATCAATAAATTGATCACGATCCACATATACAAAAGTGAAATCCTGAAATTCTGCTTCAATTTCCGGCAAAAATGGATCTATAAATCGACAATCAGGACACCAGTCAGCAGAGAACATAAATATGTGTTTTCCATTCATTTTTAAGCTTTCAAACTCTTCAATTGTAGCTAATTTTTTCATATCATTCATCCTTTTTTAATGTTATTAGAATATAGTGGATAATACTCTTTATATAATACTTAGCTATTAATAAGCTTTTATCATAGTTTATTTTTTAGTACGTTTAAACCTATTTCTTATACTGTACAGATTTTACAATCTTCATCATTTTTTCTGCATTTTTAGTGACATTTCCAATTTTTGATTCAGTAGTCATTTTTATTCCGCCAATTTCGGTAATCACTTCATATATATCTTTCTTTACTTTAGAGACAATTAAATAACCAAATTGATTGTCCTTATAAAATGTTTCCTTTATATTAACATTTTTTTCTGGGACTGACATCTTATAAACAACCTCGCTGACTTGTTTCTCATTTTGGTTATAAAATAAAATATAATGGTCACGTTTATATTTCATTATGATATTATTTGTTGAATCCTCTTACCGATATTCCATAAGGTAAATAAAATGAAAATTGATTGGATTCTTCATTTACTTCTTCATTAGTGCTGTAAAAAGTTTCCTTAACAATATCAATAGTTTTATTTTTTATGTCTTTCATAGATTGACTACACCCTGCTACCATAACTAAAAAGTTAATACCAAAGACCCATACCATCCTATTTCGCACAGTATTTCCTCCTTATTCCATGAGGATCAAATACTATTCTAACGAAATAAGACAAAAGTTGACAAGTTCTTTTTCTAATAATTCTTACATCACAATGAATTCTGATAATCATATTGTCCAAGTAAAATAGTCATAATATGTAAGAACATATCTTCCCTAGTTATATAATCATTCGTAAAAATTCCAATAGCTCCTTCTTTTTTGCTAATATTTTTTCTCTTAACATAACCATCCATTACAGGACCTAACTCTTCTCCATTTCGTAATCGAATGGCAATCTCCTCTGGTAAAAGAAATCTTGCTCCTCCTGCAATTATAGGAGGCTTTTCCCTATCAACTAGAGCACCCCAATTGCAAACAGTTAATCCATACGGAGATTCCGTAACTCCTCCTTCCAAACCAATTCCAATCTCTGCATTCTCTTTTTTAATAGCATTCTTAGCACGATTTATTGCACCCTTAATGGTTTCTTCATCTGAAAATGGTTGCTCATTTACTTCAGATGATACCTGAGTTGAAATAACAGATACATCTCTATCAATTTTATTAAATGCTTCAATAACTGCTTGAACTTTTGCTGGATTGGTTGAACCTAGTGCAATTTTCATATGGACTCTCCTTTATAACTTTTAATGTCATTTAAAATAGAGAGGCATCTGCCTCTCTATTTAGAAAGAATGGTATTTAAAGTAGATTGATCACATGTTTTAATTAATTTCACTAATAATGCTTTTGCTGCAGCATAATCATCAACATGGATGATGGACGCATGAGTATGAATATATCTTGAGCAAATACCAATGACAGCACTTGGTATTCCTTCATTTGCTGTATGTACTCGCCCAGCATCTGTCCCACCTTGTGAAACAAAATATTGATATGGAATATTATTGCTCTCAGCGGTATCTAATACCAGTTCTCTCATGCCTTTATGTGTAATCATAGATCGGTCCATAATTCGAAGCAAGGCTCCTTTGCCCAGCTGTCCAAATTGAGTTTTATCTCCTGACATGTCATTTGCTGGACTTGCATCTAAAGCAAAGAATAGATCGGGTTTAATCATATTTGCAGCTGCTTGAGCACCACGAAGACCGACCTCCTCTTGCACATTCGCACCAGAGTATAGAATATTCGGTATTTCTTCGCCTTGAAGCTCTTTTAATAACTCAATTGAAAGTCCACATCCATATCGATTATCCCATGCTTTTGCCAAAATTTTCTTCTCATTTGCCATCGGAGTAAACGGACAAATTGGAACAATTTGTTGTCCTGGTTTTACACCCATTCGTTTTACGTCTTCTTTATCATCTGCTCCAATATCTATCAACATATTTTTGATGTCCATCGGTTTACTACGCTGATCATCACTTAATAAATGAGGTGGTATTGATCCTATAACCCCAATAACCGGTCCATTATCTGTAATAATTTCTACTCTTTGTGCTAATAAAACTTGGTTCCACCATCCTCCAAGTGTTTGAAAACGAATCATTCCATTTTCGGTAACAGAGGTTACCATAAATCCGACCTCATCCATATGACCCGCTACCATAATAGTTGGACCTGTTTCATTCCCACGCTTAATGCCAAAAATTCCACCAAGACGATCCTGAACAACTTCATCAGAATATTTTTCAAGCTCAGATCGCATAAATTTTCTTATTGCATGCTCGTTACCCGGAGCACCTGGTAACTCTGTTAAAGTTCTAAATAGCTGTAAAGTATCCTGTTCCATTAAATTACTCCTCTAATAAAATTATTATAACCATTTTCATTTTACCGAACTTTCATACAGCTTTCTACTTTTTAGAATTAATCACTTTTTTTCTTCATTAATAAACCTTAGTAAGTCTCCAAAAATAACATTATCTGAATAATTTAATTCTTTTTGTACCCGTTCAAAATACGGAGTACATTTACTCATTTTGATTTTTACACCAGAGGATTTTGAAAAGCATGTATTTTCAATATACGTATACTTTTCAGTTACAAAACTACCATCTCGAAAAATAACCATATTATTCTTTTTATCTGAAATAAGACTATGCCCAAAATCAATTGCTTTTTTCTTAGGTTGAATTCCTTGTAAGTCTAATATTGTTTGTCTAATATCTGTTTGGCCACCAATTGTTTTAATTACTTGTGCACCTTGACCTGGAATATGAATAATTAGGGGAACTTTTTGTAACTCCACCTGGTCAACTGGTGTTATTTCCTTACCTAACACATTTTCTAACTCTTTATAATAGCTTCTCGAAATCCCATAATGATCCCCATACAAGATAATGACTGAGTTATCATACAGTCCCTGTTTCTTAAGTTCGTTAATAAATATTTTAATCGCCTCATCTTCATAGCGAATCGTATTTAAATATCGATGAACTAAATCAGGATTTTCCTCCATGTCTTTTAAATATTGATCCTCTTGATTAAGTATAAATGGGAAGTGATTCGTTAATGTAAGAAACTTTGCGTAGAAAGGCTTTGGCAATTCCTTTAAATATGGGATAGACTGTTCAAAAAAAGGAATATCTTTTAACCCATAATTCACGCTATTTTCAACATTGACATGATAATATGATTTTGAGTAAAACTTATCATATCCTAAAGATTGATACATATTTTCCCTATTCCAAAAAGATTCATCATTACTATGGAAAACCGCACTATAATAGCCTTGTTCCTTTAAAATGGTTGGCAGTGCATAAAATTCATTCTTAGGCCGCCTAACAAATACTGATCCTCCGGATAAAGGGTATAATCCATCATCAATCATAAATTCTGCATCTGAAGTTTTTCCTTGTGCTGTTTGATGATAAAAGTTTGGAAAATACAAACTATCTTTTATTAAAGAATTTAAGAAAGGTGTTATTTCTTCACCGTTTATTTTCCGATTAATAACAAATTGCTGGGTTGATTCTAAAGAAATTAAAATAATGTTCTTTCCTTTTCCAACCCCATATAAAGAAGATTTCACATTCTGATCTTCTTTTTGGCTATCTAGATATTGATTAACTTCTTTAATATCTGCACTATCAGCAAATGCTCGTTGTACAAACATTTTTGAGTTAAAAAGAATATCATAAATATGGTAATTAAAACTGCCTAACGTTTTTACTAATGATTCCCGGTCATATGACTTTTTAAAAATTTGCGGATTTTCAATAAATTCACAAGAAGTTATGACTAGAACTAAAATAAGGCTTCCACTTATTACAGATAATTTGTTTCTTTTTGAAATAGATAAACCTTTTTCTGTTTTCTTTATTAATAACCAAATTAATATAATGATATCAACAAATAGGAATGGATCGGTCCAACTTATTAGTTCAAGTGTACTTTGACTTAGGCCACCTACATTTTGAAACTGGAATAAAATAGGAACCGTTACAAAATCAATATAAAAACGATAATATAAAATATTTCCATATAAAATTCCTGTTAAAAGTATGTATATAATCATAAAAACTATTTTTCTAATCTTTTTCGAGAAAAATAAACTAATACTTAAAAATAACGCTATAGATCCTATCGGGTTTATTAATAGTATTATTGTTTCTATAAATGATGCCGTTCTTAAATCAAACTCAAAAAAGTAAATAATGAGTGTTTTTAACCATAGCAAAATTACAGCAAATATGTAAAAGGAAAAACCATTCAACTTTTTCATACTATTCATCCTCTCCTTTCTATATTGTAAAAAAAACAGATAGGCATTTACAAGTTAATTTCAGTTATTTTTGAATGATTAAATTTTTAAGTTAGACTATATATGGTAAACTTATGTGGATAGGAGGTTATCGTTATGAATTGGAAAACATTCGCGGGTGGATTAGTTATCGGTGCAGTAAGTGGCTATTTCATCAATGAAACCGTAAAAAAGAATACTTTTATCTCAAGTGAGACCGTTTTGACAAGAGTGAAAAAGGATTTCAAAGAAGCGACAATTGTGGAAGGATCTTGGATTCAATTAACAAAGGAAGATTACGAAAAATTCCCCATCAAAACTAAAATATATCGTGGTGGAATAACTTGTCGTATGAATGAAGAAAGAAAACAATACGAATTTATAGCCGATGCATATACTGGTAGCGTCTTAGATGTCTACCCTATTTAAAAAAACATTATAGAAAAATTAATTTTGAATGATTTTATTATCTTTGTTCATGATAGAAAAGCGATCACATTACTAATGTAATCGCTTTTTATTTCATTATTCCTTTTTCAATTCATCTATAATATTTCCATCTTGATCCCATTTTAATGCACGATAGTATGCATCATGGTAAAAAATAAACCATGTATTCTCATGAATTGCTGATGGTATATAATTTTCCTTTGCAAAAATAGATGTCATCGGATAATCATCATAGGCTAAGACCCATAATGAGTTTTTATGAGCATGTGTTGGCATTAAATCGGCCATGTGAATAAGTTTTTGACCATCTCTTTCAATTTGAATAATGGAATGTCCGTCACTATGTCCACCAGTATGGGTCATCATTAAGCAATCTTCAATCATGATATTTCCTTCAAATGTTTTCACTTGTTCTTGCACAGGCTCCCAATTTTCTTCCCAGTATGTATTTCGTGAGCGAATATTTGGTTCCCGCATTTCATTCCATTCAATTTGGGAGGTATAGATAATAGCATTTGAAAATACAGATACTAATTTCCCATCTTCCCATTTTGTTAATCCACTGGCATGATCAAAATGCATGTGAGTCATACAAATAATATCAATGTCTGACACTGATAAACCTAATTCCTCCAATGACTCTTCTATTTGTGATTCCCCAGCTACTCCGAAATTTCTTTTTTGCTTTTCCGTCAACTTTCCTTTACCTATTCCAGATTCGATTAATATATTTTTCTTGTTAATTTGAAGAAGCATTGGGTCTGTTCTTAACTCGATTTGATTATTATCATTCACAGGATATTTTTTAGACCACAATGGTTTAGGAACAACGCCAAACATGGCACCACCATCTAAATTAGTTACCCCTCCGTTTAACCATGTAATTGTAAGATCACCAACTGTTAATTTCTCCATTACAATCCCTCCTTTTATTATTTTAACATTCCGACTATTAAATTGTTAATCAGAAAAGCGCAGGGTGCCTTCCCCATCGAGATACGGACTGAGAATATTAGCAGTTAAACTTTCCTTGAAGGGACTCTACTGAGGTAACAAAGGACGAATCGATGCACGCTTATCGTAAGGGAGGAGCCCTGAAGTACGCTAGTCGACGACTGCTTGCGCTAGACATATCAGGCATCTTTTCATCATTTTATATCTTTAAAAATTTCTTATCTAATAATAAAAAAAGAATGAGCTTATTCACTCATTCTTTCGTTTAAAACCTCAGTTTTTTGTATACTATTTTGATATTGTACTTCGCAGCGATAAATACGTTGACCTCTTGCGGAAAATTTTTCTTCATACTCTGTCATAATATTATCTAGAAAATCACTTTTGTGTAAATCTAAACTCACATATTTTAATAATAAACCATACTCAGAAAAGCTTTTTAATGAATATTCAAATAATCCTTGATTATCCGTTTTAAAATGAATTTCTCCACCATTTATCAAAATATCTTCATAAAGCTTTAAGAAGCTTTTGAAAGTCAATCTTCTCTTTTCATGACGATTTTTTGGCCAAGGATCTGAAAAGTTTAAATAAATTCTCTCAACATCTCCTTTTTCAAAATAGTTCTTTAAGTTTTCACCATCAAAATTAAGTAGCTTCACATTTGGAAGCTCTTCTTCTATTAACTGATCTAATGCTGAAACAATTACACTATCTTGTAACTCTATCCCAATATAATTCACATCAGGATTTGCTTTTCCCATGCCAACGATAAATTGTCCTTTACCAGTACCTACTTCTATGTGAATAGGATTTTCATTATTAAATACATTTCTCCACTTTCCTTTTTTTTCCTCAGGATTTTGAATAACGTACTGTGGATACTGCATTAATTTCTCTTTTGCCCAAGGTTTATGTCGTAATCTCATGTTAATACACCTCAATTATTAGTATTTACCTTATTCTTGATGCATAAAGACAAAAGGAATTCACAAAATAATTGTGGATTCCTTTTTAAACGAAAATTGATCAACAACATCTTAAAACTGAAAGGAAGATTAGCATCATGCCTATTACCCATTATGATCAAATTTCACTATTAAAAGATATATTGAATAATCATCAAATCGATTGCTGTGGTTCTATATCAGAATGTGAACAATTAGAACGCCTGATAAAATCTTTATTAATGAATCCAAATATTAATGATACTGTGAAAACTGTTTTATTGGAAGTATACAATTATAGTCAAAATGGACAAAACACTAATAATCTTGATCATCATATTCAATCCAATCAAGAAAATTTAACCCAGTGGGTTACACAAATGAACTCATTTTTTTAGATAGTGCTTAGCCTTTCTATCCAATGATGCATCTCCTCAAACCGCTCCTTACTTCTATGCCATTGAATAGATAATAGTGTTTGAGCAATATAGTACCATTTCATTCGCAATAGAAGATCATCATTTAATTCTAATCCATACTGCATGAGCCAACTGTCCCATTTCTCACGGTCAATATATAAATATAAAAGCATTCCAATGTCTAGGGCTGGATCAGCAATTAGCGGTCCATCCCAATCAATTAAATATAGCTGATTGTCATCTGATAATAGCCAATTATTATGATTAATATCACTATGACAAACAACATATTCCTCATGTCGAATATTCCCCAAATTCTCCTGCAAAAAACGCAATGAAGACTGAATTGTAGATAGTGCTAATAATTCCGAATCCAATTCTGATTCTATTTGCATAAGCATCATATCTGCTTCAAAGGGTTCTTTTCCCAATCTTAATAGCATGGAAAGCAATGGAGCAGAGTCATGAATTTTTTTTAAAAGCTTGGCAACACGTTCTTGGCTCATTTCATCAGGCGTTAATTCTCTCCCATTTAGCCATTGCTGTGCTGTTATCACATCACCATTTTCTGTTCTTTTGGTCCAAACAAGCTTCGGTACAATCCCCTCGACCGATAAAACAGCTAAAAAAGGAGAGGAGTTTCTTTTTAAAAATAATTTTTGTTCTTGATGTTTGGCAAAGAATGCTTCTCCTGTTGCCCCACCCGCCGGAGTAATTTCCCAGCCTTGACCAAGTATGTGTTCCAACATCATTCACCTTCAATTAATTCGCCTTTAACATATTTTAATATGGCGTTCAATATAGCAACTCTATAAAAAATAAAAATTTGCTTTGCTCCTTACAGGAGATAGATTCAAACACTTCTAAGAAAGTCATTTCTTTTCTATAAAGAAGAAAAAAGATAGCTATTGAAACGATGCGACAACAATAGCCACCTTTTATATGCTAATTTCAAAAAGGATTGCATTTATGTTAAGATTCGAATGGATTATTTTGTTAAGTATTTACATATTCCTCTTATCATTCTCACAATATTATATCAATATTAGTGTAACTATAAGAAAAGAGTCTTTAATAAATTTTATTCTTTATGACATTTTTCGTCAAGTTGATTTTAAACAAAGATGTATTCCAACGTATATGTTTTTTAAAACTATTAAGCCGATAATTGATTTGTATTTCTTACTGTTTTGATCATTTTCCAAGCATGTGGACGAACCTTAATTTCCACAGGAGTATGCCCTTCTGCTTCCCCGTCAGTATGAACAGAAATTGGTATGTCTGATTGTATACTAATTTGATTGCCTTTAAACGTCTTTACCTCCTTAAATTTTGTATGTCCTCCAAAAAAGACACTAATAAAGGCAAAAAAAAGCTTTACTCTTGAAATGCGATGAACAACGGTAATTTCAAATTCACCATCACTTGGATTAGCTTGAGGGGCAATTTTCATCCCCCCCCCATAATATGACTGGTTTGATACAGTAACAAACCAAGCTTTATCAAAAGTATATTGTATACCGTTAATCATTAAATATAATGTAGATGGTCGATAACGAAAAAGTTCAACAATCATAAATATTGCATAAACGATTTTACCAAACCCAATTCTATTTAATATTTTTTTCATTGTCGATAAATTTACTTTTTCAGAAATTAGTGCATCAAACCCAGCACCTAAACTATTCACAAAAAAACCTTCACTTTGGTCTCTTTTAAATTCTCCCACATCATAATAATCTTCTTTCTCATTTATCATATGTAATAATAAATCTAAACATTTTTCAGGATTGGATGGAAGTTTAAATCCTCTAGCAAAATCATTTCCTGACCCTGCAGGAATATAAGAAATAGTAACATGAGCAAAAGATACTACTCCATTGATTACTTCATGTATCGTTCCATCCCCTCCTACGGCTACAATTATCATAGGATCAGAACTTGAAGCAGCTATTGAAAAAGCAATATTCATAGCATCTTTTCTTTCCTTTGAATAGTAAACTTCATATGGAATATCTACTATTTTTCTCTCAATTCTTCTCCAGACTTTTATGCTTGCCCCATTTTTAGCCTCAGGATTAACAATAAACACTAGCTTTTTCATCGGTCCATTTCCCCCATTTGTTCAGAGGGCAATGACTGTTCATTCCATTCTGATCTTCTTGTACAAATGGTTTGACAATAGTCCAAAAGAATTTTTGCTGTTTTTAATTGAATGTGCTTCAATGGTGATTGCAAGCTTCTTTGCTGCTCAAACCATTTTGGATAATTTCTTTTTTCAAGTAATTCAACATCTGCAGGTGAAGTAGGGTAATCAATATATCCATTCCTTGATATAATTCCTTTTTTTAATGGTATATCCAAATGATTATGGCTTAATAGCGGTTGAATAATTTTCGACATTCTATTTAATGATATGAATGGATTTAATATTTTACTCTCACTTCTATTGGTTCTTTTAGTCCAAAAACGTTCATTTGATCCTAAAAACACCGAATCCTTATCTTCTTCAAGAAACACTAAGCACCAGACCTCGGTCGGTGTAATTAATATGACTTCCATTTCAATTGGTGCTTTTTTCAGTAAAAAAATAGGCTCATATAAAAATAAAAAAGTATCTGGAAAATACTGTAAAAAATACTTTAATTTTTCATTCCGATAATAGCTTTGTTTAATAAATGATTTTTCAAATACAGTTGAACTAGCCCATTTCATCTGAAATGTATACAATTGATCTAAAAATATTTGTTTTAACTCTTCAATTGATTCGGGGTAGTAAGTAAGCTTTGGTGAAAATTGAAATATGGATTCTTGTTGTAATGCAGGTTCTTTAACTGCATCTTCTTGACCTATGCTAGATCTTTGAAATAACCTTTTTATTCGTCCAGGATTCTTTTTGTTTACATTTTCGTTTTTTGTACTTTCTAGTACTATGCTTTGATCGTCATGAAATCTATTTTCCCATTGGAGCATTAATTTATTCCACTGCTGTTTCTTAAGTCTCACATATTGAGCTGGATATCGAAACGGATCTATTTCATAACGTGATACATAATCTTGTAGCTTAATAAGTTGACCCATATTACTTCTTCCTTTTCTACAACCTGCCACTTAAACGAATGACAGCCTTTTTATGATATTTTGGTGTTTCCTCTACTTTTGTTTCATACAAAACCACTTCTTCCACTTGAAATTTTGGAAGCTGAAAAGCATCATTTTTAAGTTTCTCAAATGGGAAGATGCCAAATGCATCATCCCATTTTCTAGCAACAGTTATATGTGGTTTAAAAGGTTTCTTATCTAATTCAAATCCTGCCGATATACAATCACAGTATACAATTTCTCTCACATTATTTAAATTATGTGATTCAAGCAAATCTACCCATAATATTCTGGGATATTCTTTTCTTCCAAAAGTATCTAAACCTTGAATTTTCAATTCGAACGAAGGAAAACTCATTAAATTTTCCCTCATTCCATCCATTGCTGTCTTTAATTGATCATTCTTTGCATGGCCTAAAAAAGCCAATGTGATGTGATAATCCTCTTGGTGAACCCATCTCTTAAAAGGAAAGTCTATTTTCATTTTTTCACATTTCACATTTAGAGATGCTTTAATATCTGAAGGAAGTGGAACTGCAAAGAAAAAATGTTTATTCGACATGTTCTTATCCTCTCTTACAATTGTTATACATATTTTATCAAAATTCTATGTAAATATTACATAAATCTCTCTATTTTCACATAGATTGTTTTATATAAATTTTTAGTCACCCTTCCAACAAAGTCAGAATTTTTGTTTTAAATGAAAAATTAGGGGTATTGAAAATTGAAATAGATGAAAAAGGAGTGTCTATTGATGAATAGGGGAGATAAAGTTTACTATAATGGCGAGGAATTCGAAATTTATTATATTTATGAAAGCGGTTATTGTGAGATAAAAAAACAGCATCGGTGGAATATTTTGTTAGTACCTCTAACAGAGCTACATATTTTACATGAATTAAAAACTTTTTAATATGTAATAATCGATTTAAGTAGATCCCCCCTTTTTTGAAACATCATTTCAAGAAAGGAAGGATTTTTTGAAACCAGTATTATTTTTTTTCAATTTCTTGTTTAAATAATTGTTGTAATTTTCTTGTTACTGGACCAGGTATACCTGATTGAATCGCATGGTCATTCACCTGTACAATTGGCATAACCTCGGAAGTTGTACTTGATATAAAAACCTCATCCGCTTCTAATAAATCATTAATTGTAAATACTTCCTCTCTATAAGAGATACCGTTATTCTCACACAATCTTAAAATTACTTGCCTTGTAATTCCATTTAAAATTAAATTTGTAGCTGGCCGAGTTATTAAGCATTGATCTTTTACAATAAACACATTGGAGGATGATCCTTCAGTAATCTCTTTTCCACGATGCTGAATCGCTTCATAACAACCCGCTTCAGCCGCTTTTTGCTTAGCCATAATATTACCAAGTAAATTTAAGCTCTTTATATCACATCTTAGCCAACGAATATCTTCCACTAATAATCCTTTTACCCCTTCATCCATTAATGATTGAGGTATTGGCATTTCTCTCGTATATGCCACATAGGTTGGCGTGATCTCTGAGCTTGGGAATCCATGCTGTCTTTGAAAGGTTCCCCTAGTTAATTGCAAATAAATAATTCCTGTTCCTAACTCATTTATAGCTACTAATTCTTCTAATGTTTGGAGAAACTCATTCTTATCATAAGGAATGGATAAAGATATTTTTTCTGCACTTTCATATAGTCGATTAATATGTTCTTTTTTCGTAAAAAGTTGTCCATTATAAACTCTAATTACTTCATAAATCCCATCTCCAAATTGATAACCTCGATCTTCAATATCAACCTTTACCTTTGAACGTTCGATAATTTCCCCATTAAAAACAATCTTTTCCATGTTTTCTCTCCCCTTTGTTTATGTTATTGCGCAAGTTCATAAATGGCTTGTGCATAAATAGCAGTTGCTTTTAATAAATCTTCAATAAACATGTATTCATCCTTCTGGTGCATGACATCTGGTCTCCCTGGAAATAGTGCTCCAAATGCAACTCCAGATTTTAAGGAACGAGCATAGGTTCCTCCTCCAATAGATAGTAATTCAGCTTTTTCACCAGTTTGTTCTTCATATACTTTTTGCAATATTTTTATTAGAGCATTATTTTCATCTACATGATGAGGTTTCGAATCAGAAAAGTTTTCGATTGAAAAGCCATGCTCGGATGCCTTTTTTATAATTGTTTCCTTACCTTTTTGCATATCAAATGTCACAGGATAACGCATATTAATACCGAAACTTCCTCCATTTGCTTGCTCATATTGCATTTTCCCCACATTAACAGTTAAATCTCCGGTGATTTCATCTTTAAAATCAATTCCTAATCCTTCACCTCTAGATTGATTAAACAAAATGTGCACACCAAAATCTATATATCGCTTAGCTTGTGAATCTAATTCTAATTGTGTTAAAAATTTCAATAAGAATAAACCTGCATTTTTACCATTTTTGGGCTCCATCCCATGAGCAGAAATACCTTCAAGCTCTAAATGCAATTCTCCACTTTCAATAAAATATGACCCTTTTAGCTCATTTTTCTCTAAGAAACTAGAATACTCCTGTATTAGATCTGTTTGTTCACCACTAAAGCTCAAAACTGCGGTTGCATGATCAGGAACCATATTGTATCTTCTTCCTGAATAAAAAGAAATAAGCATATGATTCGTTTGATCTATCTTTTTTGCTGGTAAAACGATATCATAATCTGAAATTCCCTTTTCAGCATTAATAATAGGGAAGTCTGCATCAGGAGCGAAACCTGTGGTAGGCATTTCTTCATTTTTAAAATAATGATCTACACAGCGCCAATTACTTTCCTCATCCGTCCCGATAATCATCCGAACTCTCTTATTTAATGGAAGTTTAAGCTCCTTGATAATCTTCATAGCATAATAGGCTGCCATCGTAGGACCCTTATCATCACTAGCACCACGTGAGTAAATCTTCCCTTCCTTAACTTCTCCCCCATATGGATCAACAGACCAGCCGTCTCCTTCTGGTACTACATCTACATGGCAAAGGACTCCTATCAGCTCCTCACCAGTTCCCATCTCTAAATGACCAGCTAAATTTCCAACATTCTTAGCGATAAAGCCGTCCTTTTCCCCAAGATTTAGCAAGTATTGTAAAGCTTCTTTTATTCCTTTCCCTAGAGGGGCATCAAAAGAAGCATTTTCTTCATCTAAAACACTTTTTATTTGTAAAAGCTGCCTTAAGTCAGATACCAAATCATCTTTTCTTTCATTTACTTCCTGCATCCAATCAATTTTTTGCATTGCTAGCACTCCTTTAGCAATTTATGTATTCTGAAATATTCTACTTCTTGTTTATCTTACTCCTTTTCCTTGAATTTATAAAGGAGAAGAATAACATGACTTCTGCTTTATAATAAATATATTTCAGAAAATTATACTAGCGTTTTCTATTATTCATATGATTAACAGTATAGGAAGAAAACATAAATTCCTGTTTTCCCTAGATATTTTAAAAAGGAAGGTGTACAATGTAATTGTCTGACATCTTAAAAATAAAAATGATTAAAAAGGAGTTGTCTGCGGATAACAAATCTTTTCTAATTACATTGAAGCTAAAAGCTTCAAACCTAATAAGCCGTCCGTAGTCTTAGTCTTTGGAATAAAGATGAGGGAGTGGTTTTTTGAAACCTTCAACAAATCGCATGCTAACCCGAATAAAATCTATCTACATGTTTATTAAAGAAAATGGGACTGTAACAACCCAAGATCTTGTAGATGAGTTCGGCATCACACCTCGCACCATTCAAAGAGATTTGAATGTGTTAGCATACAATGACTTAATTATAAGCCCACATCGTGGCAAATGGACAACAACAGAAAAAAGAGTCAAGATGTCATCTTAACTTAAAGGAAACGAATATCATATATAGTGAAAGGAGCTGTATTCATACAGCTCCTTTTCAACTTCATTAAACGAACGAATAAACTATAAATTTATAGCATACTCAATGAATAACACTTGGATTGTTCCTTTTATTCAATATCTTTTAAGAAGAGGTTTTTAATAATTTGATCTCTTCTTCAGTTAGGTCTCTATATTCTCCTAAATTTAAACTCTCATCTAAATGTAATTGCCCCATTTGAATTCTTTTTAAATAAATTACCTTTTTTCCGACAGCTTCAAACATTCGCTTTACTTGATGAAACTTCCCTTCCGTTATTGTTAATTCAATATCCGATCGTTTTCCTGATTTTAATATGACCAAATCTCCAGGCTTCGTATGATACCCATCATCAAGTATAATCCCTTGCTTAAATGCTTTTTTATCCTCTTCAGTTACCTCCCCCTCAATTACAGCAAAATAGGTTTTAGGCACATGTTTCTTTGGTGACAATAGCTGATGAGCTAACTGACCATCATTTGTAATTAATAATAATCCTTCTGTATCCTTATCTAGACGTCCAACAGGAAATGGTTCTAAAACAGTATCCATGCTTTCTAATAAATCGATCACCGTTTGATCATGTATATCTTCAGTAGCTGATATAACTCCCGGCGGTTTATTCATCATTAAATAAATAAACTCACGATATATGACTAATTCACCTTGAACAGTTACCTCAACTAACGTTGGATCAATATGTACTTTACTATCCTTAACAATGACACCGTTAACTTGTACTAGTCCATCTTTTAATATTTTTTTCACTTCTTTTCTGCTGCCATAACCTGCATTTGCAAGAAATTTATCTACTCTCATATACCAGATCCCTCTTTAATTTTATATTTTTATTTCAACATATAGGTAATGGCCTATACGTTTTCAATTCCAGAACATAGGCTAATATTGCCAGAAATGTTTATACCATTTCGTAATATCAATAATAAGTACTATAAATTTTGTTGATTTAAAACTTCCCAATAATCTAGTATTTATCTACAAACATAACTTTAAAACAACAGCAACCTTTTTAAAATTGTAAAAGTACAAAAAGATTGGAGCGAATATATATGAATTACAGACAACAATTACCTGCACAGCCAGGGCAGGCAACTAGTCCAGCAATTATTCGTCGGATTGAAAATATTGAAAAACGTCTTGATCGAATTGAAAGAAGATATAATCGAATTGAAAGACGCATAACCAATATTGAGCAGAAAATAGGATCAATGGGTCACACTCTACCAAGAAGCTACTACTATTAATCTAAAAGGAGGTCAATGAAGACCTCCCTTTTTATTTCACAGCTATTTACTTAGCCAATATGCAATTTTTCCTTTACTTTTTTCATACGTTCACCAAATAACTTATCAGCTAATTTCGACCTTAATCCTAAATATCCATATATGATTGCTCCAACCGCACCACAGATTATTACAATCATTAAAGCCTGCCATTTAGAATCAGGTGTTAATACAAATGTAAGTATTTTGTATAAAAAGATAACGATAGCAGCCATTACTGCATTTAATAGCAAAATCAATATCGTTCTTCTAATAATCGTTTTGAATGGATAGCGGGCAAATAGTTTTATCACGATAAGATTAATTAATATGGAAGCTGTGTAACCTAAAGCTGTAGCATAAACCGCTCCATTTGTTTCAAATAGTTTAATCAACGGAATATTAAAGCTTAATTTAATTAATAGCCCTACCAAAAGACTTAATATTGTAAACCTTTGTTCATTAATACCTTGTAAAATAGCAGCAGTTACGGAAAACAAAGCAAAAAGGATGGCAACTGGTGCATAATGCTCTAATACATCCGTTCCAAGTGTATTATGCTCGTAAAATACTGTAAATACAGGATGAGCAAGTAGAGATAACCCTAAAGCAGCAGGTATTGTTAAAAACAAGAGAACTTGAAAGGTTTGATCAACTTGACGAACCATCTCTAATCTTCTTCCTTTAGCAAATGATTCGGTAATAAGGGGTACTAACGTTAAAGAAAAAGATGTAGCTAATGATACTGGAATGATTACCAGCTTATGAGAGTCGAAATTTAATATCCCAATTGCCTCAAGTGCTTCCTTTCCTTTACCAATAGCTGCCATTCCTCTATTGAATGTTAACTGATCTACGTATTGATATAGTGAATTAGATACACCTACAAAAACAAATGGAAGTGCATAGATAAATATTTCTTTATACATATCCCTTAATGATACTTGTATAGAGCCTTTATCTTGTTTTAATAAATTATCAAAATGATGCTTTCTTTTTTTCCAATACCAGAATAAAACAATTAAACTAGCGATTCCACCTACAAATGCAGCAAAAGTTGCTACACTTATTGCCGTTACCATTTTCCCATGAAAAACGTGAAGAACTAAAAACGCGCCTAATAAAAGAAACACGATTCGAACTAATTGTTCAATAACCTGTGAAACAGCTGAAGGCCCCATTGATTGATGACCTTGAAAAAATCCCCTTATTAGACTCATAACAGGAATAATAATCAATGCAAAACTAACTGCTCTTATAACAGCCGTAACATCCTCAATTGAAAAGTTCTTAGATTCTACACCTGTCATACTTAACTCTGCAAAAATAGGGGCAAACAAATACATAATTAAAAAACTAATAATACCCGTTATTAGCATTAATAATATACCTGATTTAAATAACTTTCTCCCAACTGCATATTCCTCTAATGCGTTATATTTAGCTATATATTTTGAGACAGCAAGGGGAACTCCCGCTGTAGCAATACTTATAAATAAAGTATAAGGTACGTATCCAAATTGATAGAGTGCCTCTGGTTCCGAACCGCCTACAATAGCATGAAACGGTATAACATAAAACAATCCAATTATTTTTGATATAATAGTTCCTAATGTTAATATAAATGTACCACGTATTAGTTTCGAAGACATACGATCCCTCAATTTTAAAAAATAAATTTCACACTAATATGTAGTGTACCTCTAACTAGAAAAATTGACAATTTATTCGAAAAATCTTTTTTTTGCTCATATGTTTTTTTGTTGTTTTAGAAACATAGTTATGCAATTAAATTTTCATTAAACAATTTATTTGCAAAACTAATTATACTAGGAAATAAGTTCGTTTCAACAAATTATTTTACGAATGGAGAACCATTCCAAAATTTATATTTTATACATAAAAAGGAAAAGGTGTTAAATGATGAAATATGATGTAATTGTAATTGGCGGGGGTCCATCTGGATTAATGGCATCGATTGCAGCTGGTGAAAACCATGCAAAAGTTTTATTGATTGATAAGGGAACTAAATTAGGAAGAAAATTAGCTATCTCAGGCGGAGGAAGATGTAATGTAACCAATCGACTTCCAATTGATGAAATTGTCAAGCATATTCCAGGAAATGGTCGTTTTTTATATAGTGCCTTTTCTATTTTTAATAATGAGGATATTATTCGATTCTTTGAAAATTTAGGAATCAAGTTAAAAGAGGAAGATCATGGACGAATGTTTCCTGTGTCTAATCGTGCACAATCTGTTGTAGATGCATTATTAAATAGACTCTCTCAGTTAAATGTTGAAATACGTACAAATATGATTGTTAAAGATCTTCATTTTAAAGATGGAAGAGTAGAGAGTGTTGAGCTAATTAATGGTGATAAATTAGAAACCAATTCAATAGTGGTTGCCGTAGGTGGAAAATCTGTACCTCATACAGGATCAACAGGTGACGGATTTCCTTGGGCTGAAAAGGCTGGTCACACCATTTCAGAGCTTTTCCCGACTGAGGTACCTGTTACATCAGATGAGCCATTTATTAAAGAAAAGACGTTGCAAGGCTTATCTTTACGGGATGTTGCAGTAAGTGTACTGAATCCTAAAGGTAAACCATTAATTACTCATAGAATGGATATGCTGTTCACCCATTTTGGCATTTCTGGTCCTGCTGTATTAAGATGCAGTCAATTTGTTGTAAAAGCAATGAAAAAATGGAAGTTAAAGCACGTTACAATGGGTATTGATGCTCTCCCTGATTTTAATGAAGAAGAGCTTTTCCAGCAGGTCATAAAACTAGTAAAAGAGGAACCAAAGAAAGCAATTAAGAATTCTTTTAAAGGACTTTTACCTGAACGCTACCTACTCTTTTTATTAGAGACAAATCGAATGGATCCTAATACACAAGGATCAAGTATATCGAACGATCTTCTAAGGAGCTTTTCTAAATCATGCAAGCAATTTCAATTTCAAGTAAACGGAACTTTGCCATTAGAGAAAGCCTTTGTGACTGGTGGAGGCGTTTCAGTAAAGGAAATAGAGCCAAAAACGATGGAATCGAAGCTTGTTCAAGGACTCTATTTTTGTGGTGAAGTTTTAGACGTTTATGGTTATACAGGTGGATATAATATTACTTCCGCATTAGTAACCGGAAGACTTGCTGGCATGAATGCAGCGAGTAAACACGAGGAGCCAATTTAATGGCTTCTCGTTCCTTATTTTCGATACATGACCATTGCACTAAAACAATAAATTTGTTCATCTTCATCTTCTGAAGCAACTGCTACATGATATTTGATATCTACCAGTTTTGTCTCTTCAAGTTTGCTTAAAAACTCATTCACATCTGCCTCTAAATCCTTTTCATGCTCAAAATCAAACAATTTTACTTGGATCACTTTAATCTCCCTCTCCATCAAACTAGTATTATTGTAGACAAATAAGAGAGTTTTCAAAACATTATGTATTATTTAAAATAACAAAAACCAACCAGTTTTAATAACCCGGTTGGTTTCGTTACTTATTTTTTCGGCATCGTTTCACCAGTCCAGTTTAACATGCCGCCTTCCATATTCACTACTTTATAGCCGTGTTCTTGCAAGAATTCGCACACTCTTCCACTGCGCCCACCAGAACGACAAACCATAATATATTCTGTACTTTTATCTAATTGATCAAGTGATTCAGGGATTTCCCCCATTGGTATATGCTTTGCCTCGGCAATCATTCCCTCTGCTACTTCATCATCCTCACGAACATCAATTAAATGTAAAGCTTCACCTTTAGCGAGTTTGTCCTTAACTTCTTCAGGTGTAATTGTAGGGTAAACACTCATTTATACTACTCCTTTCATCTCTAGACTCTTTTTTTAATAAATAACAACGATATATTTAAATAAGAGTCCTCAATCTACTTTTGTTATTATACCAAAACAAATGGCAGGACATGAAAAAATTAGATTAATGAATTAAATCTGCAACTAATATAAATCGTTTAGGAGCATCACCAATAAAGTTAAACGGATAACAAGTTGTCACGGTTAATGTTGCCCGTGGTTTTGGAACGATTACTGTGCGATCATCCGCATCAACAATTCTAATTTTATTTATTTTATATTTAAATTGTCCTGCTTCAGTTTTTACGATTAATAAATCATTTTTTTTCATTTGTCCAAGTTTCCGAAAAACTGTATCACGATGACCTGATAATACAGAGTTGTCCTTTTCACCAGGTAAAACGCTTTTAGAAAAGTGTCCAACACCTTTTTCAAGCTCGTCTTCATCTGCGCCTTCAAAAATTGGTAATTCTGCACGAATCTTGGGAATGAGTAATCGACCTATTATCTCACCTTTTTGAGGGGCTCTCTCATATAATGTTTGTATATTATTGTTTTGAGTGGTTTCTTCTGCTTTTACGGTTTGTTGAATACTTACTTTCTGATTTGGATCTTGAAGCAACTTAAAGCCATTTACACCTACGATTAAAAGTCCCCCAAGAAAAAACAAACAGCTTAAAACTAGAAATAGTGATTTTATTTTCATTCGTTCATTGCTCTCCACTTGCGAAACATAAATAGCCCCAATAGAAGCATAACAAATCCAGCTAATAGATAGTTTCCATAAAACCCTGAAGTGTTAGGTAATTCTCCACCTCTAATTGTTTTTTTAATTGGCTTTGCTACAGTTTTTTCAACTTTTTCTATTTTTCCAACCGTTTTCTTAATAATTTCTGAACCAAATAAATCTGGAGTAATAATTATATCTGCTAATAATTTACCATTATAATCATATAATTCAATTAATAGATTATAGCCATTCGTTGATTTCATGTTTACTAATTCATTTAATGTGACAGGCTTTTTCTCTGAACCTTTTACTAAATAAAATTTAGAATGTAATTGGAAGATTGACAGCATTTCCTGATAAGCATTAACTATTTCCTGAATTTGTTCATTAGACAAATCGGACTCACTTTCAAAATCACCGATAGCCATCATTCGTTCCGAGATTTTTTCTAGTTTTTGTTCTGCACTTTCATCCATTTTAATAGACATAAAATGATTCATCAGATTTTCTATTTCTTTATCTGTAATCCCGATTTCCTTGAAAATTTCAGTAAACACATCAGTAAACATATCATCTGAATACGTTATAATAGCATCCTCAAGATCCTCAATATACTGGTAATTATTTATAGAATCTTCATTTTTCTTTAATAAATCAAGTAATTCTTCATATGTCATATCGTAATCATTCAATAATTCTTTTAAATTTTTGTCAGTTATAGGTGTTCCTATGTAAAATGATATAGCTTCATCAAGAGCATTTGTAAAATGGTAAACTTCGTAAATTGAATCCCCTTTTTCCATATCACCATTTTCGACTAAAAATGCCTTTACTTCTGCTTCATCCTTAAAATCATATTTCGTTAATATTTGTTTGAAATTGTTATTATTGATTGGCTCCCCAATAACTTTTTTCAAATCATCAATTGATGAGAAGGATTTTATACTTTCATCATAATAGTACTCTAAATGGTCATTAAGTTCTTTTTCTGTTATGCCAATACTTTCTAAATATGTCTTTAACTCATCCTTATTAGGAGTGGCTAAGCTTATTTTTGGCAACATATTAAAACATAATAATATTGCAGCAATTAATACAAAAATTTTTTTCAATGCAAGTTCCCCCAATAGTTATAGAATATATACTTACCTACTATAAAATAGAATATTTTTTTTAGATAGAATTGATTTCCTTTATGTAAAAGTGTATAATTAATATTTTTTATTAATCAAAAATAAAAAACAGTAAAAACCTTGATAAATCAAGGTTTTTACTGTTTTTATTATTTTTTTCACATTTAAACTTTATATTATGCATTAACATTATAAGTTGTTTTTACCAACATTTCCTATTAATTTGCTACAATATTAACAAGCTTTCCTGGAACAGCAATCACTTTTCTGACCGTTTTTCCGTCGATTAACTCTTTCACATTATCATCATTCATTACTACTTCTTCTAGTTGCTCACGAGAAATTTCTCTAGCTACCATCATTTTGAAACGAACTTTCCCGTTATGTTGAACAACAATTTCCACTTCATTATCTACTAGCTTTGCTTCATCATAAGTTGGCCATGTTTCATATGTGATTGTTCCTTTATGCCCAAGCTTATTCCAAAGCTCTTCTGAAATATGCGGACAAATTGGGGAAAGGAGCTTCACAAAGCCTTCAATATATTCTTTAGGCAATACATCAGCTTTATATGCTTCATTAATGAAAACCATCATTTGTGAAATGGCTGTATTAAATCCAAGATGATTATAATCCTCGGTTACTTTTTTAACTGTTTGGTGGTACACTTTTTCCAATATTTCAAGATTTCCTGTTTGTACCTTATTTACAATTTGACCATTTTCATCAACTAGCAAACGCCAAACACGATCAAGGAATCGTCTTGCTCCATCCAAACCATTTGTAGACCAAGCAATAGAAGCATCTAATGGGCCCATAAACATTTCATAAAGTCGAAGCGTATCTGCACCATGGCTATCGATAATTTTATCAGGGTTAACAACATTTCCTTTTGATTTACTCATTTTTTCATTATTTTCTCCAAGAATCATCCCTTGGTTAAATAGCTTTTGGAATGGTTCTTTTGTTGGAACAACACCAATGTCATATAAGAATTTATGCCAAAATCTTGCATAAAGTAAGTGCAATACTGCGTGCTCCTGTCCACCAATATAAATATCAACTGGTAGCCATTTTTTTAACTTATCAAAATCAGCAATCGCAGTTTCATTTTTCGGATCGATGTAGCGAAGGAAATACCAGCTACTACCTGCCCATTGCGGCATCGTATTCGTTTCACGTCTACCTTTTTTACCTGTTACAGGGTCTTCGACATTGACCCATTCAGAAATATTTGCCAATGGTGATTCGCCTGTACCAGAGGGTTTAATTTCCTTCGTAACTGGGAGAGTTAATGGGAGTTGTTCTTCAGGAACAGGTGTCATTGTACCATCTTCCCAATGAATCATTGGAATTGGTTCACCCCAATAACGCTGACGGCTAAATAACCAATCACGAAGACGATAGGTTACTTTTTTCGTACCAAATTTATTTTCTTCAAGCCACTTAATCATTTTTTCAATGGCATCTACTTTATTAAGATCATTAAGGAAATCAGAATTAATATGCTCACCATCACCGGTATAAGCTTCTGTCTCAACATCTCCGCCGGCAACTACTGCTTTAATTTCCAGTCCAAATTTTTTGGCAAATTCATAATCACGCTCATCATGTGCCGGCACTGCCATAATTGCACCTGTACCATAACTCATCAAAACATAATCGGCGATCCAAATTGGCATTTTCTTTAGATTAACTGGATTTATTGCATAAGCCCCTGTAAAAACACCTGTTTTATCTTTAGCAAGATCCGTTCTTTCCAAATCACTTTTTGATTTGATTTCTTCTAAGTAATCATCAATCGCTTGTTTTTGTTCTTCAGTAGAAATAACGTCAACAAGAGGATGCTCTGGGGCAAGAACCGCATACGTTGCACCGAAAAGTGTATCTGGACGAGTTGTAAACACAGTAAAGGTTTCCTCAGAACCTTCAATTTTAAAAGTAACCTCTGCTCCTTCTGAGCGACCAATCCAATTTCGTTGCATATCTTTCAAGTTTTCTGGCCAATCCAATTCTTCTAAATCATCTAGTAGGCGATCTGCATAAGCCGTAATTTTCAACATCCATTGTTTCATTGGGCGACGTTCTACAGGATGACCACCACGTTCACTTTTCCCATCAATAACTTCTTCATTAGCAAGAACTGTACCAAGTGCAGGGCACCAGTTCACTGCCACTTCATCTATATACGCTAAACCTTTTTCATACAGCTTAAGGAATATCCATTGTGTCCATTTATAGTAATCAGTGTCCGTTGTATTTACTTCTCGATCCCAGTCATAAGAAAATCCAAGTGCTTTAATTTGACGACGGAAAGTCTCAATATTATGCAATGTAAATTCTGCAGGGTCATTTCCTGTATCAATTGCATATTGTTCAGCTGGTAAGCCAAACGCGTCCCATCCCATCGGATGAAGAACATTATATCCTTGCATCCGCTTCATTCTCGACACGATATCTGTAGCCGTATAGCCTTCTGGATGGCCTACGTGAAGACCTGCACCCGATGGATAAGGAAACATATCTAATGCATAGAAATTCGGTCTATTATCGTCCTCTGTCGTTTTAAATGTTTTATTTTCTTCCCAAAACTTTTGCCATTTTCCCTCAATTTCATGATGATTAAAGCTCATGAATTCAACCTCCTAATTTTTATACATACAAAAAACCCCTCATCCCGAAAAGGGACGAGAGGTTGTATTTAACTCCCGCGGTACCACCCAAATTAGTGTAAACGCCACTCACTTCATTACTCCTTAACGCGGAATACGGCAAATATTACTTTTTCCTAAAATGGATGTTCACATTCGCAACTCAAAGGTGAGTTCATGATGTTCTTGTTTGGCTTTCACCAACCGCCAACTCTCTTTATCAAGGGGACACCATTACTATTCCTTATCAACGTTAAACTATCTGATAATTGTATACACCATTTTATCCAATTTTATTCATTGTTTCAAGCCTAATTTTAAAATTACATTGAAATTGACTGTTTTTTAATTTCAGTTTTTAAAGGCCGATCATAGAACAGTGACAGAATAATTGAAATGACAAACAAAATAATAAGAAATTCAAATAAAACAGACATGCTATAAATATCTACAAGCATCCCACCTAATAATGGTCCGATCATTCTTCCCCCTGTTGCTGTACTATTTACAATCCCTTGAAAAAATCCTTCTTTTCCTTTAGGAGCTAGATTATCAGCAATTGAAGGAACAGTAGGCCAGACAAACATCTCACCGATTGTTAAAATGATCATCGCTGCCAAAAATCCTTTAAAATCTGCAGCATACGCTGCTATTCCAAAGGAAATCATAAATATGACAATTCCAGTAATTATTGGTCCTTTTAAATTTGAACCAAACTTTTTTACGATAGGATTTAATAATGGTTGACCTAATACGATAAGTGCTCCATTTATCGTCCATAGCATACTATATTGACCAAGTGAAATATTTATTTCTTGCGTATAGGCTGCAATTGTTGATTGCCATTGTACATATCCGACCCAGCATAATAAATAGCCTGCACATAAAATAAGAAGTGCAACTACCTTAGATTTGCTTTTCACAACTTTTTTTTCTTGCAGAATCGTCGTGTGATTTCCGGGATTTGTTTTTATTTTTTTATAGCCAAAAAACGCAATTAAAAAGAAGATTATAAACATTATAAGATTAGCTAGGAAAATATAATCAAATGAAAACGAAGCAACAAGGCCACCTAAAGCTGAACCGACCGCAACCCCAAAATTTTGAGCAATATAAACTGCATTAAAGGCTTTTCTTCCGCCTTCCTTCCATACAGCACCTGCCATTGCAAACATTGCTGGTACGATAATTCCTGCCCCTAGCCCAATAATCGTTAAAAGAATAGGATAGGCTGGCCAGCCATGCCAAAAAGTCATTCCTATTAAAGCAAAAATTGTAATTATAATACCAAGTAATATCGAACGGTATCCACCGATTTTATCATATAAGCTTCCGCCAATTAAATTTCCTATTACACTTGCTCCAGAATTAAGCATTAAGACAATACCTGCAACGGATAAAGATTTTCCGAGATGATCATGAATATAAATGGCATTTAATGGCCATAAAAAAGAAGAGCCAGTTACATTCACCATCATACCAATCACCAAAAGCCACAAGGATCTAGGCATGAAAAACGCTCCCTTTCTTCCCCAATATTTCGATTGTTTTATGATTAAAAGGTAAATTTCTTTAATAATCTACTCATCATCTTCACAATTTTATTCCATTTCAAAGAAAGCGACAAGTAGCTAAAACAAAAAATAACATACACATAATATTCAGTGAATTTTTCATGCATTATCCTATATATTTCAACCCTTAAGAGGTTTAAAAAAACAATAAAAGGAGTGGGCAATCCCACTCCTTACTGTTAATCGGGTTTTTCTATATGCTGTTTTGATCGGACAGGTTGACTTTTTTTAGCATTTTCTTTTTTAAGCTGTTTTACAGGGTCATATTCCTGCCCAAACTCTAAATCTTGGTTATTAATGCCATTTTTTGTTTTTTGCTCAGGATTATTTTGCTTTGATCGTTTTGCCATGTCTTCCTCCACATTGTCTATAATGGTCGATCGTGATTTAAAAGGGTCATTTTATTTTGCATTTGCTGAAGTTGTAATCTCATTCGATGCAGCTGTTCTCTTTGTTGTGAGTTTGCACTATTGGATAGCTGTGCTAAATCATTATATGCATTCTCTAATTGCTGCATCGCTGATTGGTATTCGATATCATGATAATGCTCCTGCTTGCTGCCTTCATTATACTGCTCCTTTGCATAGCAAATCGCTTCTTCACATTTTTGAATATGCTCATCAACCGATTGTCTCGTTGCCAATGCAAGCCCCTCCTTCTTGCTTTTGAAGTATGCTATTTTTCAAAGCATAACTTTCTTTACTATTTTGTTCATTAAATCGTTTACTATGTTGGCAATCGAAGGAATAGCATAGATTGTTTTATTTGTTCATGCTAAAATTTTCATTAAACGTTCTTTTTAAACGAAGTATAAACTAATGTAAATTCAAGACTAAAACAGGAGGCTTTCGAAATTGGATCACGAAAATCCTTTCACGAATAAAAGGTATCACACATGGAATTATCATTTACGTTCACAATTTAATCATAAAATATTTAAAGTAGCTCTTGATGGGGGCTTTGATTGTCCAAATCGAGATGGAACAGTAGCCTTCGGTGGTTGTACATTTTGTAGTGCTGCGGGATCAGGAGATTTTGCTGGAAATCGTTCTGACAGTTTAGTCAAACAATTTCATGACATAAAAGAAAAAATGCATCAAAAATGGAAAAATGGAAAATACATGGCTTACTTTCAAGCCTATACAAATACACATGCTCCCATTGATGTATTACGTGAAAAATTTGAAACTGTATTAAGCCAGGACAATGTAGTTGCATTATCCATTGCAACAAGACCAGATTGTCTTCCAGATGAAGTAATAGAATATTTAGCTGAATTAAACGAAAGAACCTATTTATGGGTTGAGCTTGGTTTACAAACAATCCATGAGAAAACATCTCAACTAATTAATCGAGCACATGATTTACAATGTTATTTGGACGGAGTAGAAAAATTACGAAAGCATAACATTAATATATGCACTCATATTATTAATGGTCTACCACTTGAAAGTAAAGAGATGATGATGGAAACCGCTTTACAAGTGGCTAAGATGGATGTTCAAGGAATTAAAATCCACTTATTACACTTATTAAAGGGAACACCAATGGTTAAGCAATATCAAAAAGGCTTACTTGAATTTTTATCTTTTGAAGATTATGTTGCTTTAGTATGTGATCAATTGGAGATTCTTCCACCTGAAATGATCATTCACCGGATTACAGGTGATGGACCAATCAATTTAATGATTGGACCTATGTGGAGCACAAATAAATGGAAGGTTCTTAATGCCATAGATGCGGAGCTTAAGCGCCGGGATAGTTGGCAAGGAAAATTTTATCAAAATGTGGAGATTATTTCATGAAGTTATTAAAAATTATTGATTTTGCACACTCATTATTGAAAAAATCAGTTTCCATAAATGATATGGTAATAGACGCTACCGTAGGAAATGGATATGACACGGCATTTTTAGCTCATTTAGTTGGAACTGAAGGAAAAGTATTTGGATTTGATATACAAGCAGAGGCAATTAACTCGACGAAAAACTATTTAATAAAAAATGAATTGGACCAAAATGTTACCCTTTTTAACAAAGGTCATGAAACCATTATGGAATCCATTCCTTCCGAATATTATCAAAAAATAACAGGAGCCATTTTTAATTTAGGCTACTTACCTGGAGGGGATAAACAAATTGTCACAAAAGCTGAAACAACTATATCAGCTATAAAACAACTTATCGAAATAATGAAGCCTGAAGGAATCATTATTTTAGTGATTTACCATGGGCACCTTGAAGGTGCTATTGAACGTGACGAAGTGATGAACTTCGTCCAGACAATCGATCAGAAAATTGCGCATGTTATCAAGTATCAATTTATCAATCAAATAAATAATCCGCCGTTTGTCATTGCTATTGAAAAACGATAACCAATAAAAAATGGTTATCGTTTTTGTTTACTATTTGAATAAAGTACTACACTTTAATATCTTCTAATTTATTTCTGCACTTCTTTTTTTAGTTTTTAAAAAAGCTTTCACAACACCTGTGGGAATCAAATTTTTTACTTTTCGGTAGGCTCTCCCATTCCAATAAAAGAAATAACTAATAGATCCACCATGTTTGATCATTGTTTTGGAAATTTTTTGAACATCCTTTTGCTTATTTACTTTGTCATCAGATAAATACACGGCTAATAAGCCTCGATTAATCAATTTATGAAATTTTTGATCTGGTAGCTTTTCTGTGTGCTTGTCAGCTTCAGATAAAAAATGCATTAATCGATCTAATAATTGATCATTATTATTGTAATAAAAGCAGAAGTTTAAATCTCCTCCTTCACGATCCTCATCCTGATCAATAAAATAATCGAGAAGAATATGTAAGCCTTGAATATAGGGAAAATAGCCTTCCCTAATACTTATCGCATGCTCCGCTTTAAAATCATCACGAAAACAATACGAAACCAGACAAAAGATGCCTAAAGTAGATCCAGAGCAAGCTGAAAACTCATACCATCCCATCTCAGGTAAAGATTGCTTATTTTTTTCAAACCATGACTGTAAGCGCGGTTCTCTTTCTTCTACCTTGACATGCTTATGTATTTGCAAATCACAATAGTATTGACATAATTCTAATAATGGAGCTTTAATAAGGTCATATTTAGTTAATTGTGATAATGTTTTTTGGCAAGTTAATACTAATTGCTTTAAGTAACCACCATCATTTTGATCCGAACGCAGCCGATAATAATTTTTTGGAGTTGCTCCGACAGTTAATGAGTCTTTCATTGACTCATGCAATGCTGCAAAATCGTCGGGATCTAATGAAGTACTACGGTCACATAAATTATCAAGATAATCACTAATTGTTTGATAGGCAACAATAAATTTTATGGCTTCTTCCCTATGTTCTAATGCTAGTAATGCGAGAATTGATCCACCCTCACAATGAAACGTCTTATGTTGAATACTAGCTAATGCTTGATTTTTTAATTCTTGGTTAGGAATGGATGCTGCTTTTTCTTTCCAATACAATAATTCACGATGAACCGATGGAAAAACCTTCCTATACACTTGATTCATCAATGAAATTGGCTGTGAAGGGACGGACATCTTTAAAAATCACCTCATTTAACGATATAACCTAAAGAACTTAATCTAGTCTCAACAAAGTTCTTTGCATATTGAAATATTTCTTCCCGTTCTGGCTCACTAAATATTTCATGATAGCAATTTGGCCAAACCTTTAATTGTTTTTCAGATAATGATACTTTATTAAACCAATCATTAACTGCTTGTTTATTTACAATTTTATCATTTCCACCCTGTAAAACCAAAAAAGGAATATCTGGAACTTTTGAAATATTTGTGAAGGCTAATTTCATTGCCTTTACTAGCTCTCGATACCATCTAACAGAAACCTTTGTAACAAATAATGAATCATTCAAAGCTATATCACGTGTATCCTCATTTCTTGTAGCAGATTCAATGGTTAGACCACTTGAAAATTTTATTTGAGGTGCAACCTTATTAAGGAGCAGCGATGTCAAGTTTAAAAAATTTGAAGGATAGTTAACTAAATCTAAACAAGGTGCCGAAAGTATAACTCCAGCTAAATTTAGTCTCTCCTCTTGTAGTGTTCTCGTTACCGCTAATCCTCCCATACTATGACCTAGTAAAAAAACAGGAACATTGAATTGATAGGCAGTTTGTACCCAATCTTTTATTTCAAATATATATTCATCAAAGGAATCGATATGACCTCTTTGGGATCTTGATGTCATTCCTTGTCCAGGTAAGTCACCCATTATGACATGATAGCCAGACGAGCGCCACATTTCAATTAGCCAGTTATATCTTCCATGATGCTCCATCGCTCCATGGACAATCACAATAACAGCTTTTGGATCCTGATCTGCCTCCCATTTCCACATATCTAAACCTCCCTCATTCCAGCTTAGTAATTCTTTCCTATTATAAAATGAAATAACAAAATAAGAAAAGATATTCACTTTTTAACATAAAATCTATTTACTTTTATTATTGTACCCATATTAAAAAAATGACAAAATAAAATAGTGTAACGATTTATGATCAATCGTTTTTTATTAACAAAACATGACGAAAGGAGCCAAATCTCACATGATTTACTCGTATAAGGGAAAGGAACCTCAAATCGCTCAATCTGCATTTATTGCTGATTTTGCTACCATTTCTGGAGATGTAACAATTGGTGAGGAATCTAGTGTATGGTTTAATACATCCATCCGAGGAGATGTAGCGCCAACCATAATAGGTAATAAAGTGAATATACAAGATAACTCTGTTCTACACCAAAGTCCAAATAATCCGCTTATTATTGAAGATGAAGTAACTGTAGGTCATCAAGTCATATTGCATAGCTGCAAAATACACAAAAAGGCTTTAATTGGGATGGGATCCATTATTTTAGATAATGCTGAAATTGGTGAAGGTGCATTTATTGGTGCTGGAAGTCTCGTTCCACAGGGTAAAACTATTCCCCCTAATACATTAGCGTTTGGACGTCCAGCAAAGGTAATTAGACCATTAAACGAGGAAGATATCAAAGATATGAAACGGATATCAAAAGAATATGTAGAAAAAGGGCAATATTATAAAGCTATGCAAGGAAAATCTTAATCTGTTTTAACCTCATATTGGAGACATGAAGTAAACAAACATGTTTTAACTTAAATGCAAAATAACTAAAGATTAATAAAACAGTCAAAATTAAAGCCTTATAATCACTAAAAAATCAATTAGAATTGACGATGTATATAATATAAATGATTTACATAGGTGATTATATGAAAACGATTATCTCAGGGCTTGCCGCTTTTTTTCTTGCAATGGTTATTTTTTTATATGGATATCAGAATGAGCACGCTAGTGAGCTTAATGAAAATAAAAATACTTTAAATTTATCTAATTCAAATAGCATGTCAATCGTTAAAATTAAAGACAGGGTTCTACTTAATATCCCTGTAATTGCTCAATTTCCTGAGTTGGCCCGGGGATGCGAGGTAACTAGTTTAACCATGCTATTAAATGCAGCAGGGCTACATACTAATAAGATGAAGCTAGCAAAAGAAATAACAAAAGATCCAACACCTCGTAAAGTTATTAATAATAAAATATATTACGGAAATCCTCATAACGGTTTTGTAGGGAATATTTATACATATGAAAAACCTGGATTAGGTGTATATGCTCAACCAATCATAAAGCTAGCAGAAAAATATTTACCTGGGAAAATAGTAAACCTAACAAATAGCTCTTTTGAAGATTTAAAAATCCCTTTATCAGATGGACGTCCCGTGTGGGTCATAATCAATACGAAATATCAACAACTTCCTGAATCCTATTTTGAAACATGGATTACTAAAGATGGACCTATCCGAATTACAACAAAAGAGCATTCCGTTCTAATTACTGGCTATGATCATCAATATATATATTTTAATGACCCACTAACCGGACAAAAAAATAAAAAAGCACCCATTAATGACTTTAAAAAAGCATGGGTGCAAATGGGCAGCCAAGCTATTTCATACTTAGATTAGGTAGGAAATAGCTTGGCAGTTTTTTATTTCATTACTTCTAAATTTGACATTTGGTACTGTTTTTGAAAATCGTATTTTTCTTCCAGATAGACTGCGTGCCAAATCATAAAAATAAGGACGGTCCAAATTTTTCGACTATAGTCCATCTTACCTTGACAATGTTCTTCTAATAATTTTAAGACATAATGCTTATTAATGATATGATCTGTTTCACTTTCAAGAATAATTTGTTTTGCCCATTCATTCATTTCATTTCTTAACCAATGGCGAATTGGTACTGGGAAGCCTAATTTTTTTCGGTTAAGTACATGATCTGGAACTACACCTTCAGCAGCTTTTCTTAACACATACTTCGTCGTATTATTTGCTGTTTTTAAGCTTGTAGGTATTCTAGATGCAACTTTAAATACTTCTTTATCTAAAAATGGAACCCTAAGCTCTAAAGAATGTGCCATCGTCATTTTATCTGCCTTTAGAAGAATGTCACCGCGCATCCAAGTATGAATATCGATATATTGCATACGGTCAACTGGATCATATCCTTGTGTTTCAGCATATAGCTGTTTTGTAATATTTGTATAATCAAGACCAGATTTATATTGAGCTAATAAAGCTTTTTTCTCTGCCTCAGTATACATTTTGGCGTTTCCGATATATCGTTCTTCCATAGGTGTTACACCGCGTTCAATAAAGCTTTTCCCTTTCACACCTTCTGGAAGAATTTTAGCTAGTGCTTTCAATAATGACTTTCCGACTGCTGGAATTTTATTAAATACCTCAAGTGACTCTGGTTCACGATAAATATTATATCCGCCAAACAGTTCATCTGCACCTTCACCTGATAAAACAACTGTTACATGCTTTCTTGCTTCACGAGCGACAAAATATAAAGGTACACAAGCAGGATCTGCTAATGGGTCATCTAAATGCCAAATAATCTTCGGCAATTCCTTCATATATTCCTCAGGCTTGATTACATAACTGATGTTTTCAACACCAAGCTTATCAGCTGTTTCCTTTGCTACATCAATTTCACTAAACCCATTATGTTCAAAGCCAACTGAAAATGTTTTAATATTAGGATGATATTGCTTAGCAATGGACGCAATTATCGACGAATCAATTCCACCAGATAAAAATGAACCTACAGGTACATCACTACGCATATGAACATTGACAGAATCAAATAAAACATCTCTAATCTCTTTTATAAATTCATCTTCAGATTTTTGTATCGGATGGAAGGCTGCTTTCCAATAACGATGCATTTTCATTGGTTCGCCTAATTTTTTAATAAAATAATGACCTGGTTCTAATTTTTTTATTCCTTTTGTCATTGTATCTGGTTCTGGAACAAATTGATAAGTCATATAATGTTGAGCAGCTTCATAATTTAATTCTTCCTTCTCCATAGCTAGAAGGATGCTTTTCTTTTCAGAAGCGAAAAAAGTACGATTATTTTCTTCTTTATAGAAAAACGGTTTTATTCCAAAAGGATCACGAGCACCAATCAATGTTTGCTCCTGTTTATCCCAAATAGTAAAAGCAAACATTCCACGAAGCTTCTCTACTGCTTTTTCCTTATAATGACTATATGAAGCAAGAATAACCTCTGTATCAGATGAAGTTTCAAATGTTAAGCCTTCCTCAATTAGTTCGTTCCTTAGCTCAACATAATTGTAAATTTCACCATTAAAAATAATCCAATAGCGTTCATTTTCATATGTTAATGGTTGATGTCCGCTTTCCAAATCAATAATACTTAAGCGGCGAAATCCAAACTGAATATGCTCATCCTCATAAAATCCATCATCATCCGGACCGCGATGAGTAATAATATTATTCATGTTTTTAAAAAGCTGTCTATCAGCATCTCTTAATCCTACTTCTTGGTCATGTATACAACCGATAAATCCACACATTTATGTATGTCACCTACTCCATTTCTAATTAACATACTGCTTCACATTTGTTTCACCCAGATGTATTATCAATTCCTGCTGGGTATTTTCGGTATGCACTATTTCAACACACCATTTTATACTATCATTTTTTTACTTTTTTTGCAGTAGACAATAAGTATATTTTATTGGTAAGAAATGCGAATGTTACAAATCTGAAGCATCTTCATTTTCCCTTTTATTAATTACACTCAAATTAAAAGGAAATGGAGCTACATAAATGTAACTCCATCCACCATCATTATTTATTTGCTGTCTCTTGGCGTAAGCTTTCAGCTTTATCCGTTCTTTCCCATGGAAGATCGAGATCATGACGACCGAAATGACCATATGCAGCTGTTTGCTTATAAATTGGACGACGTAAATCCAGCATTTTAATAATTCCTGCTGGACGTAAATCAAAATGTTTACGCACAGCATCAATTAATACATCTTCTTTCACTTTCCCTGTTCCAAAGGTATCAATTGAAATTGAAACTGGTTGTGCAACTCCAATAGCATAAGCTAATTGAACTTCACATTTTTCAGCTAAACCAGCAGCAACAATATTTTTTGCAACATATCTTGCTGCATATGCTGCAGATCGGTCAACTTTTGTCGGATCCTTACCAGAGAATGCACCACCGCCATGACGTGCATATCCTCCATAAGTATCTACAATAATTTTACGACCGGTTAAACCAGCATCTCCTTGAGGCCCACCAATTACGAAACGACCAGTAGGATTAATGAAATACTTTGTATTTTCATCAATTAATTCACTAGGTACAACGGGATTAATAACATATTCTTTAACATTACGTTGAATTTGTTCTAAACTGATTTCCGGATGATGTTGTGTAGAAACCACAATCGTATCAATTCGAACTGGACGATCATTTTCATCATATTCAACAGTTACTTGGGTTTTAGCATCTGGTCGTAAATAAGGTAATATATCCTCTTTACGCACTTCTGAAATTCGGCGAGCAAGTTTGTGCGCTAATGAAATTGGTAAAGGCATTAATTCTTTCGTTTCATTACAAGCAAAGCCAAACATTAATCCTTGGTCACCAGCACCAATTGCCTCAATTTCCTCTTCAGACATTTGACCTTCACGTGCTTCTAGTGCTTTATCAACACCCATAGCA
The DNA here is from genome assembly GCA_018333075.1 of Heyndrickxia sporothermodurans. Classification (GTDB taxonomy): domain Bacteria; phylum Bacillota; class Bacilli; order Bacillales; family Bacillaceae_C; genus Heyndrickxia; species Heyndrickxia sporothermodurans_A. Next base: position 39,084 of record BORH01000022.1, read on the forward strand.
ATATCAGCTGATTGTTCATCAATTGACGTTAATACTGCGCATGTTTCAGCATCAAAACCATATTTTGCACGAGTGTAGCCGATATTTTTAATTGTCCCTCGAACAATTTTTGGAATGTCTACATACGTATTAGTTGTAATTTCACCCGCTACTAGCACTAATCCGGTTGTAACGGAAGTTTCACACGCTACACGAGCATTCGGATCTTTTGCTAAGATCGCATCCAAAATGGCATCTGAAATTTGGTCACAAATTTTATCTGGATGTCCTTCTGTTACAGATTCAGATGTGAATAAACGACGATTATTTGTCAATTTTATTCCTCCCTCAAATATTCATACAATCTATTTTAACGCCTCACGGTACTCATTCCCTAATAGTATGAAAAAAACCACGAATTTTATCCTTTTTCAAAATTATAAGAAGATAATATGAGGTTAGCTAAAGTGAACGATAATGGATCTAACTAATATGCAGTCCAAAATCAATCATATGCGCTTTGCAATTTATATCCACTTATATGAAAGATTTAAATTCGCTTCATAGGTTTAGAAAGCGGGTAAATAATAATAAAATAAAACCCTTCCCCATCATATGATTTATGTGAGGAAAGGTTTATTACCCGTGCCTTTCACTCTTATCGTTCAAGGTTTGACCTTGCCTCAGGTTGGCACCGTGCATTCTTAATACAAAAAGTTGGTTTCAAAGAAATTAACGATCTTTGAATGATCAACTAATTATTAAAGATTGCCGGTTGCTGGGTTTCATTGGGCCTGTCCCTCCACCTGCTCGGGATAAGAGTATCCGTTCAAGGTAAAATATTACGCAATTTGTCGGACTGTGTCAACTAGAATTTTATTATTTTTTATGATAAAAATAATAATTATAAAGCTTCCTTATTATATAATACTCAATTACCCTAAATCTAAATCTATTGTCTAAACATATATAACTTTTATAATTTTAAAAAATACGTAAATAGTATAGACTATTTACATAATTGTGTTATACTAATTAACGAATAAACGAAATTTAAATTATTTTAAAAAGGAAGGTTCGTATAAATGAAATCAGTCGCTTTTTCAAATACATTAACAAAAATTTTAGACGGAAGCAATGTCCTAACTCAATTAGCTGTACCACAATTAGTTGAAAAAGTATTAAAGCGTGGGGAAGGAATATTAACATCAACAGGTGCTGTTCGTGCTGAGACTGGAAAATATACTGGACGTTCCCCTAAAGACAAATTTATTGTTGAAGAGGCTTCTACAAAAGATTTCATTGATTGGGGTCATGTAAACCGTCCAATCTCTGAAGAATCATTTGAAAAATTATATACAAAAGTAGTAAACCATCTCCAAGAACAAAATGAAATTTTCGTTTTTAAAGGATTTGCTGGTGCCGATCAAAAAAATAGACTACCAATTCAAGTAGTAAATGAATATGCATGGCACAATTTATTTGCACATCAATTATTTATTCGTCCAACAGAAGAAGAACTTGAAACTCATCAAGCAGAATTTACAATCCTGTCTGCTCCAAATGTGAAAGCGGATCCAGCAACAGATGGAACAAGTTCAGAAACATTTATTGTTGTTTCATTCGAACGTCGAATCATCTTAATAGGTGGTACGGAATACGCTGGGGAAATGAAGAAAAGTATCTTCTCAATAATGAACTACTTACTCCCTAAAAAAGATATTTTATCTATGCATTGTTCTGCAAATGTTGGGGCTGAAGGTGATGTTGCACTATTTTTTGGTTTATCAGGAACTGGAAAAACAACTTTATCTGCTGATCCAAATCGTCGCTTAATTGGTGATGATGAACACGGCTGGTCATCTAATGGTGTTTTCAATATCGAAGGTGGCTGCTACGCTAAATGTATTGGTCTTACACGTGAAAAGGAACCGCAAATTTTTGATGCCATTCGTTTTGGAGCAGTTTTAGAAAATGTTATGGTGGACGAAATAACAAGAAAACCGTTATATGATGATGCAACATTAACAGAAAATACTCGTGCAGCATATCAAATACAGGCTATTGACAATATTATTGAGCCTAGCATTGCTGGTCATCCACAAACGATTGTCTTTTTAACTGCGGATGCTTTTGGAGTACTACCTCCTATCAGCAAGCTGACTAAAGAACAAGCAATGTATCATTTTCTAAGCGGATATACGTCAAAATTAGCTGGAACTGAACGTGGAGTCACTTCTCCACAAGCTACCTTCTCCACTTGCTTTGGATCACCATTCCTTCCACTACCAGCAACTGTTTATGCAGAAATGCTGGGGAAAAAAATTGATGAACATGGTGTTCAAGTCTTCCTTGTGAACACTGGCTGGACTGGTGGAGAATACGGTGTAGGAACCCGTATGAAATTAAGTTATACTAGAGCAATGGTTCAAGCTGCTATAGAAGGCGAGCTTACAAATGTAGAAACGAAGCAAGATGATATTTTTGGTCTACACATTCCAATGCATGTACCTGGTGTACCAGATGAAGTATTAATACCGAATAGAACTTGGGATAATCAGAAAGCATACACTGAGAAAGCATTAGAACTTGCTACTAAATTTAAAGACAACTTCAAAAAATTCGCTAACCTTTCTGAAGAGCTTGAAGAGCTTGGCGGTCCAATTTTAAAATAATATTTTAAAAAACTAATGAGGTTCATGATTAAACATGAACCTCATTTTTATATGCTATGTATGAAATGATTAATATCTTTTTATTGGTAGTCTTTTCAAAACGTCTTGTATAGTCTCATCCCAATAGCTCCATACATGATCCCCTTTTCCAAAATTAGCCATTAATGGTATATCGGTATCTTGGCATTTCTTCATAAAATTAATATTGTGCTCATATAAACTATCCTGTTCCCCACAATATTGGAATAATAACGGTATCTTTTGATTTGATTTGCCTATCCTTTCTAGAAGAAATAATAAGTCGTTTCCAGAACCTTGTATATTTTCATCCCCAAATACAAGGTATGCTGTACGATTCATAGGATGCTCCACTAATTTCTCAACATCCTCTTTCCATTTTACAATATCCAACACACCAGAAAGACTTACAGCTGCTGCAAATCTTTCTGGATAATGAAGAGCCCATTTAAAAGCTCCATAACCACCCATTGACAATCCTGCAACAAAATTATCCTCCCTTTCATCGGATAGAGGAAAAAAGCTCCTAGCAACAAAAGGTAGCTCATCAGTTAGATATGTCCAATATTTATGTCCATATTTCATATCAGCATAAAAGCTTCGATCTACACTTGGAATCACTACTGCTATCTCCAAATCATTAACATAACGTTCCAATGAGGTTTTTCTAAGCCAATTTGTATGATTATCACTTAAGCCGTGAAGCAAAAAAAGTGTAGGATATTTATTCCCGTCTTTATTTCTTTTTGGTTCTGGGAGAATTACTTGTAACGTTGTATGTAACTCTAATACCTCAGAGAAGAAATCACACTGAATTAATGCCACGATATCACTCTTTTCTTTTGGGTAATAATAAACAATATTCCACATTTTTTCACATTTCCCTTCCAAAATGAAAAAGTTTTCAAAGCGGATATTCATTCTACTTAACATACAAAAAAACAAGATGAATATATTCTTCATCTTGTTTGAGAAATTAGGTCAATAGAAGATCTAATTTATAGTGTTTAATGAAATAAGCTGATACATTATTTTAGTTTTTCCTTGTTCCCATTCTAATTTCTTTATTACCGCTGTTCCAGTTGTTTCACTTTCCTTCGTTCTTCGAATATCGAGTGGAATATCGAGTGGATATAAACGATATTGATCTTTTTCTAATACAAATAAATTTTCTTCTATTCGTTTTTCATTCCCTTTTGTAACGATCATAGTATTCAGTTCTAATGGCATTCCCATCATGCATTCTCCTCTTTCATGCTTTTTTATTCTTCTTTATCAAAATTAGCTAATTCAAGTCTTTAAATTTCTTTAAAATTCACAGCAAAAAATAGTAGTTTTTTAGAATATTCACTTAGAATAAATGCTTCAAAGCGACTCTTTTTTATTTTACCATTCTTATTACCTTTTTTTCATCCATGAACATAAGTCAGTAACAATTTGTCTGTTGATTGCTGGAGGAAAATAATGTGTATATCCAGAAAAATACCAAGTCTCCACTTGCTTTTCTAGTACTTGTAATCTTTCTTCTAATCTTATTGAATGCTCAATGGAAACATTCCGATCTTTCTCTCCATGAATGATTAACACAGGTTGATTTATCTTTTCCAATGAAAACAATGGCGTACGTTCATTGTACCTATCAGGGTATTTATTAGGGGTTCCACCTATAACTCGTTTTAGCATTCTCCTTAAATCTTTTCTCTCATTATACGTTAAAATCATATCCGAAACCCCACCCCATGTAACGATAGATTTGGCATCGGATCGATTAATTGCCGTATGTAATGCCATTACACCACCTCGTGAAAATCCAAAAATATGAATCCGTTTATTTTTTACACGTGGATGTTGTTTTAATAAATCAAAAGCCGTATATGCGTCTACTCGATCGTCTCCTGCGAAATCCTCATTTCCCTCTCCCCCTTGATTTCCACGATAAAATGGGGCGAACACAATAAAGCCTTCCGCTGCAAACTGGCCGATTCTTGCAGGCCTTACCATTCCCACACTTTTAATTCCACCACGTAAATAAAGAAATCCATCAAAGCTTCCTTGCCTCTTCGGTTCGGCTAATAATCCCTTAATTTTTAAACCATCTGACAAATAAGTAATCATAAACATTTTTACATTTGGATTAGGTGAAGGAAATGGATATTTTTTATAAATTGAAACGAGTTGATTCATTCTTACACTCCATTAACATAAATATTTATATTATTGTTTTTTAATTCAACAACTTAAGTAATAGGACCTAGTATTTTTTATATAGGCATTCACACATTTTTTCATTCCTCATACGATATTTTATCAGATGTAGTAACCAAAAGGAGGATTATGGGTTATGAAAAAATGGATTAAAATTAGCTTTTCACTCTCTATCTTATTCATACTTATATTTTCACTTGGAGCATGCTCTAAAACGGAATCACTGAAAAAAGTTCGAGTTGCAGAGGTAACACGTTCAGTCTTTTACACCCCTCAATATGTAGCAATAAAAAAAGGATTCTTTAAAGATGAGGGCTTAGACATTGATTTAAAAACTACTGCGGGTGGAGATAAAACGATGACTACGTTATTATCCAATGGTGCAGATGTCGCATTAGTTGGTTCTGAAACCTCCATTTATGTGCATGCACAAGGCGCTGAGGATCCAGTTATTAACTTCGCTCAGCTTACACGTACTGATGGCACTTTTCTCGTATCAAGAAAAAAAATAAACAATTTTTCTTGGGATCAATTGAAAGGTACTACCTTCCTTGGACAGAGAAAGGGTGGAATGCCACAAATGGTAGGAGAGTATGTTTTGAATGCGCACGGTATTGATCCCCATAAGGACTTAAACTTAATTCAAAATATTGATTTCGCCAATGTAGCAAATGCATTTGCATCTGGAACAGGTGATTTCGTCCAACTGTTTGAACCTACTGCTTCCGTTTTTGAGAAAGAAGGAAAAGGTCATATAGTTGCATCTTTCGGCGAAGAATCCGGAAATGTTCCATATACAGATTATATGGCGAAGCAGAGCTACATTAAAGAAAATAAAGAAACTCTCGAGAAATTTGTCCGTGCCATTCAAAAGGCAGCAAAATGGATAGAAGAAAACGAACCGAAAGTGGTTGCAAAAGTTGTTCAACCATACTTTGAAAATGTTGATTTAGATATTTTAGCATCATCAATAAATCGTTATCAAAAGCAAGGTTCATTTGGTACGGATTTAATATTAAGCAAAGATGGATGGAAACATCTCCAAGATATTATGGAAAAGGCAGGAGAGTTACCTAAAAGAGTAGATTATGAAACATTAGTTAATACTTCTATCGCTAAAAAAGCTATAAATAAATAAAGGAGGTCAAATAATGAGCTTCCTCACTGTAGAAAATGTTCATCATAGTTACTTTTCCCCCAAAACTGTAACGACCGCTTTACAAAATATAAATTTTGACTTGGAGGAAGGAGAATTTATTTCCTTAGTCGGCCCTAGTGGTTGTGGAAAAACAACTATGCTTTCCATACTATCCGGCCTCATTTCACCTACTGAAGGAAAGGTACAAATTGACGGGCAAGCACCAAATTCTCGAAACTCGTCAATTGGTTATATGCTTCAACAAGATTACTTATTTCCTTGGAAGACGATTGAAGAAAATATTCTATTAGGCTTAAAGCTCCAAAATCAATTAACTGATAATCGAATTTCTAAAACACTTGAATTACTAAAAGAAATTGGTTTAGAAGGTGTTGAGAAGCAATATCCAAGGCAATTGTCAGGAGGTATGCGCCAAAGGGCTGCACTTGTTCGTACTTTAGCGATCAATCCCAAAATATTATTATTAGATGAGCCATTTTCAGCTTTAGATTATCAAACAAAATTAAAACTCGAAGATCTAGTCTTCGAAACACTTAAATCCTATCGAAAAACAGCTGTTTTAGTCACCCACGATATTGGAGAGGCCATTTCAATGAGTGATCGAATACTATTATTTGCCGCTAAACCAGGAAGGCTCCATAAAATATTTAAGGTTCCAGAGGAATTGAGAACTATTCGCCCCTTTGATGTACGAAGTAAAGAAACCTATTCAATATTATTCCAAAAAGTATGGAAGGAGTTGGAGTCCCTTGAATTTGACGGATAATACCAAACACTTTCATCAAAAATACCTTCAAAACATAAAAAAAGAAAAACGATGGATTCTTTTAATTCAAATCATTATTTTACTTGCCTTTTTCTCGCTATGGGAGTTAGCTAGCAGATTCCATTGGATAGATCCACTTATCTTTAGTTCTCCTTCTAAAATATGGAGACTGTTTGTTAGTAAGCTCCAAGATGGTAGTCTTTATTTGCATACAGGTGTTACCGTTTATGAAACAATTCTTGGCTTTATACTCGGCACTCTATTTGGAGCCATTCTCGCAGCCATTCTTTGGTGGTCTCCAAAGCTATCAAAAATTCTCGATCCATATCTCGTTATTTTTAATGCCATGCCAAAGGTAGCTTTTGGTCCAATGCTCATTGTTATTTTTGGCACAGGTTTAAATTCCAGTATTGCAATGGGGATTATCATCTCCATTATAGTTACCACCATTGTCATTTACACCGCATTTCGCGAAGTTGATCCAAACTATATTAAGGTTTTAAAGACCTTTGGGGCATCGAGATCCCAAACGTTTAAAGAAGTCATTCTACCTGCGACATTTCCAACTATCATTTCAACATTAAAAGTGAATGTTGGATTATCATGGGTAGGTGTTATTGTAGGGGAATATTTAGTGGCCTCAAAAGGATTGGGATATTTAATTATATATGGGTTTCAAGTCTTTAATTTCACTTTAGTTATGCTTTCATTAATGGTGGTTGCTGTGATTGCAACAATTATGTATCAATTAGTGGATTTATTAGAAAAAAAATTAATAAAAAATGATTAATCAGATTCAGATGTCGACCTTTCCGTGGTTGACATTTTCTATGTTTCTGAAAAAATTTTTAAAACATTAAAAATTAAGGTAGGTATTTACTCCTGCACAAGATGCAGTATTTCGATATTCCACTTTCTTTAAATTACCTAACGAATCCTAGTGTTATAAACAATAATTCACTAAAATGAAATGGTGAAATTTCTTTATAACCATTTGATAAATTCGCATTTCCAAATACCTACACATCTCCTACTTTTTTACCATTTATTAATTTTTAGCCATTTTACGAAACCTTTGCTGACGGATTACGTACATATAAGTGAAAATAAAAAGGAGTGATTGTAGATTTATGAAAAAGATTTTATTCAGCTTAGTTTCGATCTTATTTGTATTCAGCCTTGCAGCTTGTAATCAAAAGGCTGATCCAGTCGATTCTAAAACAAAAGACAAAAAAGGACTAACATTACAAGAAGTATTTGAAAAAACAACCGATGCATCAAAGAACATTAAAAGCCTTCATGCAGATATGAAGCTTAAACAAACGATGAACATTCCTGGACAATCCGAACCTATGGATACTAATTCAAATATAAATGTAGATATGGTTTTGAATCCAATTACTATGCATCAAAAAATGAAAATGGAAGTTCAAGGCGGCGGTCAAAATCAAGCAATTGATATGGAAGCCTATTTAGCAAAAGAAGGTTTCTTTTTATTTGAGTCCACTTCAAAACAATGGATGAAAATGCCTGAAGAACTTTCTAAACAAGTTATACAAATGCCGGAACAACAAGCAAATCCTGCTGAACAGCTTAAACAATTAAAACAATTTTCTGATGACTTTTCATTTAAACAAAATGACACTCAATACATTTTAAATTTAAAAGCATCTGGTGAGAAATACGATCAATTTTTAAAAGATAATGCAAAGCAATTACTTCCAGATCAATTTAAACAATCAGAAGAACTGTTCAATAATATTTCATTTAAAAATGTTAAATACGAAATTTTTATCGATAAGAAAACATTTAACATTCAAGAACTTAATTTAACTCAAGAAATGGATATGAAAATAGAAAGTAATAATATGAGCATTAAGCAAGTTATGAACAGTAAATACTCAGATTACAACAAACTAACAAAAATCACAGTTCCAAAAGACGTTTTAGATAATGCGCAAGAAATGAAATAAAAAAACAAACACCCAGCAAATTTGCTGGGTGTTCATTTATTCAGAAGTAAAGTCCTTTAATATACCAATCTTATCAATATGCTCTTTTGCTTCCTTGTCTCCTAATTCATAAATCATACGATAAACCTCTAACATATGTTTATCATAGTCGTCATTCGGACGATCATGATGATATTCAACTATCGGAATATGCGCTCTTAAAAATCCAGCCCACTCAACATCATAATTGGCATCAAAAATTTGTCTTAACTTGGTAATTTCATCATCAGTAGCTTCAATTGTAAAATTCCAAGGAGAATCTGTAGAGCTTCTTGAAATTTCTCCACTACCTATATCTATGTAGTACGTCTTTTTTGAATCATCCATTCCAGACACTCCTATTCAAAAGATATATTTTTCTTTATGTATCGTTTCCCACAAAGTAAGTAAAAATATTCTTAAAAAGTTTAAAAGGGTGATATTTGTGAGACTAATCGATGAACTATTTGAGATTTATCAAAATCGTTTAACTGCTGATGATGAAGATATCGATATTATAACTTTAGCTGTTTTAGAGGAATCAGATAGAAGGGATTTATTGAAAATTGTGGAAGAAATGAAGGATGACGAGCTTCAATCCTTTATTCGTCTTTATTTAATTGAAAGTTTAAAAGGAAAATTTGCTAACCGTTCAGCTGACACTTACCAAAACCCAACAAAATACCTACATTAATATCAAAAAAACTGCCGTACTTGGCAGTTTCTTCGTTTTATCCCAAATATGCATTTAACATCCATACATTCTTTTCTAAGTCCTCTTGCAAGGAAATAAACATATCTCCTGTTACTTCATCTCCAACTTGATCAGCTAAAGATATTCCTTCTTTTAAATCGCCAATTAACATGTTAAAATCATTAATCACACTTTTAACCATTTCATCTGCTGATGGGATAGTAGCATCCTCTTTGATACTTGCCAATTCTAATGAGCCCTTTAAAGTTGAAACAGGTTTACCATTTATCGCCAATAATCTTTCAGCAAACTCATCAATTACGGTATCTGCTTTATTATAAAGCTCCTCGAATTTTTCATGGAGATTGAAAAAATGATGTCCCTTTACATACCAATGAAAATGATGAAATTTCGTATATAAAACTGTCCAATTCGCTACCTGTTTATTTAGTACATCTAATAATTGTGATACATTTGCCATGATTATCCCTCCTACTAACTAATTACCCATCCTTAGGAATGTTAAACATCATCATTATCTTTTACAAATTAATTAAAATACATGCTAAAATAAATCTATAATGATAGAAGTAGGAGGTTTCAATCTTAGTGTTTACTTTAATAATGGTCATTTCAGTCATAATTATAATTATTATTATTTTAGCCGCTGCATTAACCACTTCAAAAGCATATGCGTATAAGCATACAGTTGACCCTATAGAAAATAATCCCAATGTAAAAACGACATTCGATGAAAAAGAAAAGAATAACAATCAAACTGAATAACTTTTTGATTTTAAGAGTGGAGGATTCATCCCCACTCTTTCGATTTGGCATTTTATTTAATATTGAGGTTTCCTTTTTGACACTTTATTTTAACTATTGATATGATTTAACTATCTCAAAAATTAATTAAGGGAAGTATTATTTTCATGCTTAAATTTATTTTTATCAAACTTATTCGCTTCTACCAATTAATTATTTCTCCACTAAAACCACCTACTTGCCGTTTTTATCCAACTTGTTCACAATATGGATTGGAAGCAGTTAAACGTTTTGGGGCATTTCGAGGTGGATGGTTAACTATAAAAAGAATCCTTAAGTGTCATCCTTTACATCCAGGAGGATTTGACCCAGTTCCCGAAAAAGTATCAGCTAAAAAAAAGAATGATAATTAACTTCATTTTTGGACTCATTTACCTATTATAGATTTCAGCTCTTTACAAAAACTAATTTTGTATCATGAAAACCTATAAAGGGGTGAGGTACAAATGGCAAAGGATGTATTATGTGAAGTAAATAATTGTCATTATTGGGCAAACGGAAATCGTTGTTCTGCCGATGAAATTTACGTCGTCAGCCACAAAGGGAATAAAGCAGATAAAACGGAAGAGACAGATTGCAAAACCTTTAAACCAGAAGGAAATTGGTAATGAATAAATAAACGGTAGGTCAAAGAAAATCGGAATATTCCTGATTTCTTTGACCTATTAACTATATGTTAGAGAAAGTTTCAGAATAATAGGTAACTTGATCCATTCGCTTCTGATTTAATTCAAAGCCAATTCCTGGGCTTAATGGCGCATCGATTTTTCCATTATTTATTTCTACAAAAGGCAGAATTATATCCTCTTCCCAAAAACGGCTAGATGCTGATAAATCACCAGGTATCGAAAAACCTTTTAATGTAGAGAGAGCAATATTAAAAGCTCTAGATATCCCGTATTCAATCATTCCCCCACACCAAACTTGTATCCCATTTCTTTGGCATAAATCATGAATGGCAATTGCATTGTTTAAACCACCCACACGTCCAATTTTTATATTAATTACACGACAGCTTTGAAGCTTAATCGCACTTTCCGCATCATGGTACGTCACAATGCTTTCATCTAAACAGACTGGAGTCTTTATTTCTTGTTGCAATCTTGAATGCTCTACAATATCATCTACTGCTAACGGTTGCTCTATCATTAACAAGTTAAACTCATCAAGCGCTTTTAGTAAAGCAATATCATTTAATGTATATGCAGAATTTGCATCAGCCATAAGAGGCAGGAAAGGAAATTGACGTCGAATCTCTTTTAAAAGCTGAAAATCGCTTCCAGGTTTTATTTTCACTTTCACCCTTTTGTATCCTTCATATAAATATGTCTCTATTTGTGATAAAGCATCCTTTATACAATTTGATCCCACAACAACTCCTGCAGGAACTTCACTACGCGTACCGTTTATATACCTCCATAAAGGAGATTGATTAACCTTTGAAAATAAATCCCATATCGCTGTCTCTAAACCTGCTTTCGCCATATGATTTCCTCTAATCGAACGAAATCTTTTTTCAATTTCATTCGGTTGCTCGATAGGAGTTTTAAACACTAGAGGAATCAAAAAATCTTTAAGCATATGGTAGGAGGTTTGAATGGTTTCTTCAGTGTACCATGGGGTTGAAAAAGCAACTACTTCACCATACCCCTTTACTCCATCTTGATTGATAACTTCTATAATAATCGCTTCTCGTTCAATAACTGTACCTAATGACGTAGAAAAAGGCATTTTTAAAGGCATCTTAATCATAAATAATTTTATTTCTTTAATTTTCATCTTTTTCATCCTTTAAAATGAAATCGATTAATTTACGCCTTAATAATTTATTGGAAGCATTTCTAGGCAATGAGTCAACAAAGTATATTTGTTTTGGAATTTTATATTTCGCTAGATATTCCTTACAAAAATTGATTAATTCCTCTATTGTTAACGAAGCTTTCGATACTACAAAACCAACTGGAATTTGGCCCCACTGAGCGTCCTCAATCCCCGTTACACCAGCTTCTACAACTGATGGGTGAGACATAAGAACCTCTTCAACTTCAGCTGGATAGATATTTTCTCCTCCAGAAATAATTAAGTCAGAGCGCCGATCCATAACAAAAAGATAGCCTTCTTCATCAACATATCCTATGTCTCCCGTATAAAACCATCCATCTGCAAAATTAGCATCATTTGCTTCTTTACGATTCAAATACCCAACTGTAACATTAGGACCCTTCACAACTATTTCACCTGGTCGGTTAGCAGGTAATTGAATATCCTTATCCATGATTTTCAATTGTGAAGGAAACAATGGTTTACCAGCAGATCCTAGCTTTAATAAGCTATCTTCTGGGGATAGAGTAACGATTTGAGATGAAGTTTCTGTCATACCATAGGTTTGAAATACAGGGATTTTTTTTTCTAAACAAGCTTCAAGTAAAGGTCTTGGTGCAGGTCCACCCCCCAGTAGCATACAACGAAAACACTCATGATACTTAGAGTCATCTAAATTCTCTATTAAGCGATAAAGCATTGTACTAACCACTGACATAATTGTCACATCGCCTTTTTTCAATACTTCATTGATTCTCTGTTCTTCAAAATGTTCGAATAAAAAGACCGGTATTCCATAAATCACACTGCGCATTAATATGGATAAACCGCTTATATGAAAAAGAGGAACGGCACATAACCAACCGTCATCCTCCTTAATCCCTAAATTTAAGGAGGATCCTATTGCACTCCACCAGTGATTTCCATATGTTTGCATAACTCCTTTTGGTACACCAGTTGTACCTGATGTATACATAATCGAACAAACACGATTCAAATGAAATTCTTCTAATAGAGCGTACTGAATTGGATCTAAGCGTTCCATATCATGAATCATTATCATTGAGAGTCCAGAATAAAGCGACTTGATTTCATCCAGCTTTTTTGCAAAATCTACTTCACTAATTAGTATTTTAGATTCACTATCTTTTAATTGAAAAGCCATTTCATTAGCGGATAAACGGTGGTTTAAAAAAACTGCAGTTACACCAAGCTGCTGAAGAGCATGAATAAGAATAACTGTATAAGGACGATTAGCAGTAAGAATAGCAACCGAATCATTGATTTTTATTCCTAAAGAAGCTATTTTTTTCGCCACTTCCTCTACTCTTTGATAAAGTTCGGAAAAACTCCATTCTTCTTCTTCAAAAATAAGTGCTGTGCGATTTGGCGTTAGTGTTGCTCTTTGCTTCAAAAAATTAGGTAGTACTTGATTCATTATTAATCACCTTTATTAATTCTAAGATTCTAATAATCCGACATACTTACAGGGAATTTTAACAGAAAAATAATCCTTAGAGGGGTAACACTCATTGAGAGAAATCCTGAAGTACGTTAGTCACATCGTTTCTTCCTATCTTTTTAAAAAAGCTTGATGGGTATTATCCATCAAGCTTTTCTCGGTTAATATACTTTAAATCAAGGGAAACGAGGGAATTGACCAAAATCAGGTTTACGTTTTTCTTTAAACGCATCCCTACCTTCTTTTGCTTCATCAGTAGTATAGTATAATAATGTTGCGTCTCCACCAAGCTGTTGAAGTCCAGCTAAACCGTCGGTATCTGCATTAAAAGATGCTTTTAAGAAACGAAGTGCAGTGGAGCTTTTCTCTAAGATTTCTTCACACCATTTAACCGTTTCTTCTTCAAGCTTTTCTAATGGTACAACTGTATTTACAAGTCCCATATCCAAAGCTTCTTGGGCATTATATTGACGGCATAAATACCAAATTTCTCTCGCTTTCTTATGTCCAACAATACGAGCTAAATAACCTGCACCATATCCAGCATCAAAGCTACCAACTTTTGGACCAGTTTGACCAAATATTGCATTATCAGCTGCAATTGTTAAGTCACATACAATATGTAAAACATGTCCACCACCTATTGCATAGCCAGCAACCATTGCAATGACAGGTTTTGGAGTAAAGCGTATAAGTCTTTGTAGATCTAATACATTTAAACGAGGGATATTATCCTCACCTACATATCCACCATGTCCACGAACCTTTTGGTCCCCACCGGAACAAAATGCTTTCTCGCCTGCACCCGTTAAAATGATTACACCAATTTTAGAATCATCACGTGCATATGAAAATGCATCGATTAATTCCATTACTGTTTTTGGGCGAAACGCATTATGAACATGAGGTCGGTTAATTGTTATTTTTGCAATTCCATTATGTGTTTCATAAAGAATATCTTCATATTCTCTTTCAGCTTTCCAATCTATTGCCATTAGAAAAACCTCCTTAAAATGATTCATTCGAATTACTTTGTTAATTCGACAAAAACTCCCTTATTATTGTACCAAACTTTTGAGAATCTTCCACATGAATTGCATGTCCAACATTCAGAACTGTTTCGTGCTTAACATTTGGAAGAAGTTTTTTCATTTCATCTGCTATTCTGCAAAACTTTTCATCTAAACTTCCGGTAATAATTAATACAGGTACATTTAAATATTGTAGCTGATTCCACAACGATGGCATACTACCAGTTCCCATCCCTTTTAAACTGTTCGCTAAACCAATAGGATTATTCGACAATCTTTGCTTCTTAAATACTTCCTGAATGGATGGATCTAATTTCTTTTGAGTTTGAAATAAAGGAATATTTGTCCAATATTTAACAAAAGATTCAACGCCTTCCTCTAACAATTGTGTTGCTAGTAGGTAATCCTTTTCGCAACGATCACTTCGTTCAACTTCTGTTTTTAGACCAGGTGTTGAACTCTCGAGAATCAGTTTGTTTACCATGTAAGGGAAATTCGTTGCAAATGTTAATGCCAGTCTTCCCCCCATTGAATAACCAATTATATTAATCCTATTAACACTTAATTGAATGAGTATTTCTTTTATATCCTCTGCAACTCTTTCAATTTGATATCTATTTTCATCAATTGGACTATCTGTTTTCCCATGACCAAGTATATCTATTAAGATTAATTGAAATTGATTACTTAACTTAGGCTGAAATGAATTCCATGTAGTAATATCACCTGTAAAACCGTGCAGCATTAAAAGTGGATCACCTTGTCCATATACCTTGACATGGTAATATACTTCATTTACATTCACAATCATAAGTGACTACCTTGAAAATATCGTTCAATTTCAGTTGAAACTTGTGTCCACATTTTTCGGTGTACTTCCACATTTTTTTCGCGATTCGTAGGAACTTCAATCACATTTAATCCTTTTCTTTCAATTGCTTCTTCAATTGATCGGTGAAAGTCGTTCCAACTCTCTACTTTTTTATAGTTCCCATTATACATTTCAACAGCATTGGAAAATTCTAAATCAGTAGGTGTTCCGAATAGAGCTTCAAAATGCTTTGGTTCACTCGTCTGTGGAAGAAATGAGAAGATTCCACCACCATTATTATTAATAACAATAATCGTTATATTTAACTGATGCATTTTAGCTGCTAATAGCCCATTTAAATCATGGAAAAAAGATAAATCTCCTATTAATAAAAATGATGATTCACCATAAAGGCTTACTCCCAATGCGGTTGATACAACACCATCAATTCCATTTGCACCTCGATTTGCTAAAACACGGATGTTAGAATGATTTGCATGAAAAAAAGTATCGACATCACGAATTGGCATACTATTTCCTACAAATAAATGACTATTTTCAGGCATTTTTTTTAATAATTCGATTACTACTTTTCCTTCATCTAGTTCCTGGATATCGTTAATTTCATGCATAACAGTTTCACGAGCAATTTGATTTAATTCCTGCCACATTTCTAGCCATCGAGACATTCTTTTTTCCTTCAGCCGATCAGTTAAATCTGAGCAAAACATTACTTCATTACTATAAATCATATGTGTTCCCGCTTTAATTGGATCACGCCATTCATTACCTTCTTCAATAATATAATGCTCTGTATGCTGAAGCCGTTTCATGTATTTAGTTAAAGGCTTTGATACAGGCATCCCTCCAAATCGAATTATAACATCTGGCATGAGCTGTTGATCTGTTTGAAGATCTTTCAAAATTGCATCATAGCTATCAATAATCATATTGTCAGAAATATGTCCACTTCGCAATTGAGATAAAGGATCCGCAATAATTGGATAGCCCAATGCCTCTGATAATGGTAATACAGCAGCGACAAATTTTGGGTCATCAATTACACCACATACAATTAACCCTTTTTCTATGTTTTGTAAACGATCGCAAATCTTTTCCATCTCGCGTGAAGGTAAAAAAGCTTGTCCCTGTAAAACAGCTACAGCAGGTTGACTATCCATATTAGTAAAGGCTGATGGCTCTAAAATAGGAATTAATGGCTCTCTAATTGGAAAATTCAAATGAACAGGTCCTGCAGGAGCTTGCATTGAAAAATGCACAGCTCTTGTTGCAGTAGTACGTACATAATCGATCATTTCTTTTTCTTGTTCTGGTAATGCCATTTCCACAAACCATTTTACATGCTTACCATATAAATGAATTTGATCAATTGCTTGTGGTGCGCCAATATCCCTTAATTCATGTGGCCTATCTGCTGTTAATACAATTAATGGAACTCTTGCAAGTTTTGCTTCTACAATTGCAGGAAAATAATTCGCAGCAGCTGTTCCAGATGTACAAAGTAAAGCAACTGGTTTTCTTGTTTGCTTTGCAATTCCTAAAGCAAAAAAAGCAGCAGAGCGTTCATCAATATTAATGTGATATTTAAGCTTTGGATGATCAGCAATTAATAAAGCTAGTGGTGTAGACCTGGAACCAGGGCTAATAACAACATCCTCTACACCCGAATTAGATAATTCCTGAATAAATCCAGCTAAGTAATTAGTCAGTATTTCCTGGTGCTTCATAAATCTTTTCCTCCTAATGCTCGAAGCATTGGACGAAATTTAATCTTTGTTTCAAAATATTCATCCTCTGGGTTAGAATCAGCCACAACTCCACACCCAGCATATAAAAATGCTTCATTATCTTTTAATAATCCGGATCGAATCGCTACTGCAAATTCTCCATTTAAACGATAATCCATCCAACCAATTGGTGCAGCATAAAAGCCTCTATCCATGTTTTCCATTTCTCTGATTACTTTTAATGCTTCTTTAGTCGGAACTCCCCCCATTGCAGGTGTAGGATGTAATGCTTCAACTAAAGGCAAAATAGAAGTAATATGTTTTTGTATTTTTCCTCTTACAGGTGTATAAAGATGCTGTATATCACGCATTTTTAATAATGCTGGTTCATTCGGAATCTCAACTTGTTCACAAAAACTACCTATTACTTCTGCAATCATCGATACTACTAACTGATGCTCATGTCGATTCTTCTCATCCATTAATAACGCTTTACCTAAAGCATCATCTATTTTATCATCTTTATCCCGTTTAATTGATCCTGCCAAACATGTAGATAATATATCATTTCCGCTCTTTTTTACTAATCGTTCAGGCGAAGCACCGGTATAACAACAATTAAATGCTTCTAACGCAAAAATATAGCTTTCATGCTGTTCTTCCAATAAATGCTCTAATACTATTTCAGAAGAAATCCTTTCATTAAATTCAAGCTTCATTTTTCTAGCCATTACCACTTTATTTATTTCATTCTCTTCTTTTAACAGTTCCACTACCTTTGCAACTGATTGCCTCCATCCATCCGGGTTAATTTCATACTCCTTAGAAATTTCTGCAGTAGAAAGGTTATTTGAATGGATTGAGGTTATAAGATTCCTCTTTATATTTATAACGTTATTCAACGTCTCTTTAGTATCATTTGACATACAAATAAGATTTATCGTTAAATATACTTTCTTTTTGTTAATAACAAGCATCATTTTTGGTAATAAAAATAATGCCTCAGAGTAAAATTTCCACTCAGTTTCTTTTACACTTTGTGAATCAAAAGAAAAGCCACCAAAAATGAGAGGACCAGTACCATAGTCTTCAAAAGGATTATAAATATATGCATTTTCTATTAATTGGGCCCACTGATTCTCTATATATTTAAACCGATCATCCTCTAATTCAGTTTGCAGTGTATGTGCACTTCCTAAGCCAACGATAATCAAATCATCATTTGTATCTTTCCAGAAGAATCTTTCTCCTTTGAACAGCTCTTTTGCAGATGAATAAAATGAAAGGGGGTTTATATCATTTAGTTGCTCCGTATAACTGAACAACATAGATTTTTTACTATTTTTCACACTTTTTATAGCATTTTCAAACTCAGTTTCTATGCTTATCTGTTGAATATTTGCCAAATTGATCTCCCCCAAAAACAACAATACGATTAACAATCTTTATAAATTTAAACTTCTTTACTATATCCAATCTTTAAGATACACCTCTAAGTGAAATGAGTCAATGAACACAACTTTTCTAACCACTATCTTCCTTATTATATATTAACTTCTATAAATAATTCAGATTTTCAATGGGATTATATATTTCTTAAAGACTTACCAATGGTAAAAAAGAAGAAATTTTTTGTCTAGCTAATCGTATAAGTTAATTAATATTAAGAATGTATAAAGAAAAAAAAGAGTTTAAAAGATATCTCTTTTAAACTCTTCAATAGATTTAATGACCCGTACGGGATTCGAACCCGTGTTACCGCCGTGAAAGGGCGGTGTCTTAACCGCTTGACCAACGGGCCTTACTACGGAGAAGGAGGGATTTGAACCCTCGCGCCGGTTACCCGACCTACACCCTTAGCAGGGGCGCCTCTTCAGCCACTTGAGTACTTCTCCAAAAAAATGGCTCCGCAGGTAGGATTCGAACCTACGACCGATCGGTTAACAGCCGATAGCTCTACCACTGAGCTACTGCGGAATAAAATGGGCCTAAATGGACTCGAACCATCGACCTCACGCTTATCAGGCGTGCGCTCTAACCAGCTGAGCTATAGGCCCATAAATATGGAGCGGGTGATGGGAATCGAACCCACGACAACAGCTTGGAAGGCTGTAGTTTTACCACTAAACTACACCCGCATAAAATGGGGCGGCTGATGGGAATCGAACCCACGAATGTCGGAACCACAATCCGATGCGTTAACCACTTCGCCACAGCCGCCATGATGTAATAGCAAAATATATGTGCAGCTATATTACTTTATAATGGTGGCTCGGGACGGAATCGAACCGCCGACACATGGATTTTCAGTCCATTGCTCTACCGACTGAGCTACCGAGCCATTATGTATGTTATTTAAAATGGCGGTCCGGACGGGACTCGAACCCGCGACCTCCTGCGTGACAGGCAGGCATTCTAACCAACTGAACTACCGGACCAAAGTATTTTCAAGCTTGCTTGAAAATAACTTACTTTAATTGCGGAGGCAGGATTTGAACCTGCGACCTTCGGGTTATGAGCCCGACGAGCTACCAGACTGCTCCACCCCGCGATAATATTATTTTTTAATCAATATTCGCACATTATATATCTTTTGACTGTCCCAGTCTCAGAAAGCTTATTCAAGTAGAAGCTCGACTGGTACAACTTGTAGATTATTCGATGAAGTAACACTCGTTGCTCCACCCCGCGATGATGATATTGATTAATTTTTATGGCGGAGGAAGAGGGATTCGAACCCCCGCGCGGTTTAACCCGCCTGTCGGTTTTCAAGACCGATCCCTTCAGCCAGACTTGGGTATTCCTCCAACCTTCTATGGTGGACCTTGTAGGACTCGAACCTACGACCGGACGGTTATGAGCCGTCTGCTCTAACCAGCTGAGCTAAAGGTCCAATATGGTAGCGGCGGAGGGGATCGAACCCACGACCTCACGGGTATGAACCGTACGCTCTAGCCAGCTGAGCTACGCCGCCATATTAGAAGATATATATTTTATTTGGTGGAGCCTAGCGGGATCGAACCGCTGACCTCCTGCGTGCAAAGCAGGCGCTCTCCCAGCTGAGCTAAGGCCCCTTATTAATAATGGTCGGGAAGACAGGATTCGAACCTGCGACCCCATGGTCCCAAACCATGTGCTCTACCAAGCTGAGCTACTTCCCGTAGCTAGTTACATCATGGCGCGCCCGAGAGGAGTCGAACCCCTAACCTTTTGATCCGTAGTCAAACGCTCTATCCAATTGAGCTACGGGCGCATGTTTGAAGAGTTTTAGAAATTTTGCTTTTAAAAACTTGGTGCCGAGGACCGGAATCGAACCGGTACGGTAGTCACCTACCGCAGGATTTTAAGTCCTGTGCGTCTGCCAGTTCCGCCACCCCGGCAAGGGTTGAATGGAGCGGAAGACGGGATTCGAACCCGCGACCCCCACCTTGGCAAGGTGGTGTTCTACCACTGAACTACTTCCGCGACTTATTTATATAATGCGGGTGAAGGGAGTCGAACCCCCACGCCTTGCGGCGCCAGATCCTAAGTCTGGTGCGTCTGCCAATTCCGCCACACCCGCGTGATAATAATATTACCATAATGAAAAACTATGGTGAGCCATGAAGGACTCGAACCTTCGACCCTCTGATTAAAAGTCAGATGCTCTACCAACTGAGCTAATGGCTCATAATAAAATTGGAATATACTTCTGAATTAGTATTTCAGATATTATGCATCTACGACGTCCTGATCTCAGGAAGCATATTCTAGATGTAGCTTGATCAGTACGCTGTTGTTAAGCTTCGCAGCTTACTCGAACGTGCTCTACCAACTGAGTGAATAGCTCGTACGATTTTTAATTATACATAAATATTTAGCATAAGTAAATACTTTTTTAAAGTTTTAAGTAGTGGTGCCGGCCAGAGGACTTGAACCCCCAACCTACTGATTACAAGTCAGTTGCTCTACCAATTGAGCTAGGCCGGCATAAATATTTAATTTTTTACATAAAAAATGGTGGAGGATGACGGGATCGAA
>BORH01000023.1 GCA_018333075.1 Heyndrickxia sporothermodurans
CTTGCATTTTAAACTTCATATAAGAGCTCCTCCTTAGATTTGAGTTTTAGAGTGGTTTCTATACTCTTATCTTACTGAGGGGCTCTATTTTTTTCAAAGTCGAAATTAACGCACTACAGGAATGCTATAGGGTGCGATAGTTTAAGCACCGAGTTGTCTTTTAAGGGCAGCCCTTTTTAATAGAAAGATTCAGGGTTAAATTTATCGGTTTAGTAAAATAAAGTATAGTTTTTTTACTTTAATTATGAAGTTGACGGTGTTATACTTGTTATTAACCAACGGTCAATAAAAGGAGTTAGAAAATGTCGCCCCGTAAAACAACTTCTCAAGAGCTGACAAGAGAAATAATTTTAGAGAAAGCACGAACCCAATTTGTTGAAAAAGGTTTTCAACAAATTTCCATGCGCAGTATTGCAAAGCAACTGGGCTGTAGTCATGGAGCAATCTATTACCATTTTAAAAATAAAGCAGAACTGTTTTATGCGATTGTAGAAGATGATTTTTCTAAACTGAACAATCGGCTAGAAGAAACCATTCAAGGATCTGAAGATGATTCGACAAAGCTCTATAATATACTTATTCGCTTTATTGAATTTGGATTAAACCATCAAAGTCAGTATGAAATCATGTTTATGGTAAGAAATACAGAAGTAGATAGTCTATCCCAAGTAGCAGCCAATCACAGTTATCAAATGTTTGCTCAAACGGTCCAAGCTCTATCAAAGAAAAAACTGGAGATTATAGACGTGTGGTCTGCATTTTTAGCACTACATGGCTTTGTTTCTCATTATCGTGGCTATGTTGGTAATTTTGAGGAAGCTAAGTTGGCAGCTAAATCACACGTGAATTTTATCATAAAAGGTTTAAATGGATAGAGCAGCTCTAAATTATTTTGCAGGTTTAGAGCTTGCATATATTTTTTTAGCAATAATTGACCATTGGTCAATTATAAAGGAAGGGTGTCATTAATGAAGAAAGCATTAGTATTAGGTGCAACAGGTGGAATAGGTTATGCATTGGTTCGTGAGTTGGTTGAACGAGGTGTGGATGTCGTTGCTTTTTCAAGAGGAAAGGAGAGGTTACATGCTCTCTATCAGAATGAATCAAAGGTATCCATTTTTTCAGGGGATGCATTAGTGGAAAAGGATGTAATCGAGGCAGCCGATGGTGTAGATGTAATCTTTCATGCAGTTAGCTTTCCTTATCAGGAATGGAAGGATAAGCATCCTTTATGCATAGAGATAATAGTCCGGGCTGCCGAAATGCATCAAACAAAAATTGCACTTGTGGATAATATTTATGCTTATGGCAGGCAATCCAAAATAGAAGTAATTGAAGATACAAAGAAGGAGCCACATACAAAAAAGGGAAAGATCCGACTCGCAATGGAACATAGATTAAAAAGAAGTAATGTCCCTTGTTTGATTGTGCATATGCCCGATCTATACGGGCCAAATGCGGAAAATACACTCCTTCATGAAACACTAAAAAACGTTGTTCTAAATAAATCCACGAATTTTGTTGGTGACATTAAGGTGGCTCGAGAGTTTATTTTTACCTTGGACGGTGCAAAGGCAATGGTGGAACTAGCTTTACGAGAAGATACGTACAACCAAAATTGGAATATCCCATCTACACATCCAATAACAGGAGAAGAAATAATTGAGATATTGCGTAAGGAAGTAGGATATAAAAAGTCGATTAGAACCGTGTCAAAAACAATGATTCGATTTATCGGATTATTTCAGCCGTTCATGAGAGAGGTGGTAGAGATGATGTACTTGACAGAGGATCCTGTAATCTTAAGTGGTAAGAAGTACGAAGCGAAAATAGGACCGATACCACATACTCCGTATAAAAAAGGAATTAAGGAAACATTAAATTGGATGAATGAGAAGGTATAGGGGTAACTTACCATTTAATATGTAGGGGCGCAATTCCAAAATAAGATTTGCGTTCTTTCCTTATGTATAAGACCAGATTGTGAAGGATTGTACTTATGCTAACGGAGGTTAGTTTAACAAGCATAGCAGTGAAACGATATCTCTATAGCAGTCGTATAATTTAATAGACGTGGTCACTAAACATAAGATTGAAGGAATAATGGGAGGAATTTTAGTTGTCAAATGTTATTTTGATTAGGGAAAATCAGGAACTGGGAAAACGACATTGGCGAATGCATTAGGAAAGAAACTAAACATAATAGTTTTACACAAGGACGATATATATGATACTGTTTCAAATTTCATAAATAATAAAGCAGATAGGAATAAAATCTGTTTTGAAATCTTATACAAATTACTCAAATCTTCAATGGTATCTGGTGTTGATATTGTTATTGATTTTGGATTTAACCACTTGGATGATGTAGAGCATTTAAAAAGTTGGATTCGTCAACATAAGGGTAATATAAAGTCGATTCTATGTACTTGTGAAGACTCCATTTGGGCTGAAAGGTTGAATAAGAGAAAATTTAATCCATTACCTAATCAATTAATAACTAATATTGAAGAGTTTAAGAAGCATTATTCAAAAATGCGTACGGGTGTCCTGGAGGATGAGCTTGTAATTGATACCTCAACAGATCTAGATGATTTGGTTGAACAGACAGTTAAATATATCTTGTATTCAAAAGGTTATATGTAATGTAATTACAACAAGGCTTTTTCCATATAAGGGGCATTAATCCGAGAAGGATTATGCTCTATTTTATTAAAGTTTCTTCTTGAGCTAAATGTGAACAATCGTCATTAGCATTTTTCAATAATCGTGATGACGTTCATGTGATAGACGGGTTGGCAGTACCCCCATTAGAGCTAATTATTCTAAAAAAGGAAGACGCCATCCAAAATACATCGGATAGCGCATTGGTTTTTCGAATAGTTCTATTAAGGGTTCGTAGACCAAAGTCCAGCATGTTTTAATACAACACGTGGATGAAGTTTTAGCTGTGCAACCATTAAATCTGCTAAATCTTCTGCTTGCATCACTTTTTCTGGATTGCCGTCTGTTAAGTTTAGCTCAACAGCCATATCTGTTGCAACTGTACTTGGCGTTAACGTTGTAACGCGAATATTTTTCTTACGCACTTCAAGCATTAACGACTCACTGAGTCCGATAACTGCAGCTTTTGAAGCTGAGTATGCACTTGTAATGGGTGCACCTTTTTGACCAGCTGTTGATGAGATATTAATGATGTCGCCTGTGTTGCGTTCCATCATTTCCGGTAACACCGCACGTGTTGTGTAGTAAACACCTTTTACGTTGACATCGATAATATTTGTCCATTCTTCAGGCGTTAAGTCCATGAAGTTACCGAATTTCGAAATGCCGGCATTGTTTACTAAAATATCGATTGCACCAAGCTCGCCGCGAATTGATTCAACCGCTGTGGTAATAGAGTCTAAATCCGCTACATTTGCTACAGCGATTGCTACCTTCACATCATACTGTTTAAGTTCCTCAGCCACTTGTTGCAAATTTTCAAGAGTACGTCCAATAAGACCTACGTGAATACCTTCTTTCGCGAAAGCTACTGCGGTTGCACGTCCGATACCACGCCCTGCTCCTGTAATTAATGCCACTTTTCCTGCGATTGTTTGCATGTTTTTTCTCTCCTTTAGATGAGATAGTTTTATTTTAGACGAAATAAAGTGTATTAAACTAAAACATTTTATAAATTATATAAGGTGAGTTTGAAAGAATTGTTCTGGTAATATAGTGAATAGCGCTGTTTTACTCATAAATGTTTGCCGCCTAAAATAGATAAAGATTTGTCTTAAAGACTAACCTCATTCTACTACAGTTTTCTACATTGTGAAGAATGCACTTTTTTGTGCGGAGGTTACCAAAAGGTAACTTATCTATATGAAAGGGAGTAGTTCTATGTCGGATAAATTAAGAGAAGAGATAAAGGAGAGAATATTAAATAATGATTATCATTGTGAAAAAGAACTTACCTTATCGATTATTAGCGGGAAATGGAAAGTTGTTATTTTGTGGCATTTAGGTGTAGAAGGACCACATCGCTTCAGTGAACTACAAAGACTTTTTCCGAAAATATCTCATAAGATATTAACCAACCAATTACGTGAACTGATGGAAGATGGAATTGTTCATAGAGAAGTGTTTCCAGAAATTCCTCCGAAAGTCGAATATTCAATGACTGAACTAGGGATGACGTTATTACCAATCGTTGAGATGATGTATGAATGGGGAAAAAAGAGAATCGATCAAATTAAACTAGAAAGCAACGATTTGAATAAGAAAAATAACGAGGTCATTTCCAATGATCTAAACTCCCGGTCCTGTCAGCAAAAGCTATATTGAAGAGAAAAAAGGATATATTGTTGTATCAAATCTCGGATTTATTCCTTATCTATGTTTAAAAAGAAAGGGAATTAAGTTTTATCTTGTTTCAATATCGAGCGCCTTTCAGGAGTAAGAAGTGCGCTCTTTCTTTATGTAAAGGGCCAGATTGTGGAATAGTGTAATTTTTCTGAGAATCCGTTTTTTGAGGAATTAAACCGCAAAAAACAGTAAGATTTTCTTACCCCTTTATTTGGTACACTAAATGTACAAAAAAGGGGTGAGGCTATGGAAAATCGTTCTATTGGATTATTTCAAGGAATTGCGTTATATATTGCAGCTATTCTAGGGTCAGGAGTCCTTTTCTTGTCGGGGGTTACAGCCTCAATAGCGGGTCCTGCATCCATTGTATCATGGCTTATCGTTATTCTAATTAGTTTTCCACTTGCTTATTCATTTGCGAGTTTGGCCCGACAATATCCAGATGCCGGTGGGGCAGCGACCTTTGTTAGAAATTCTTTTGGATATCATCTGGGGAATATTGTCGGGTGGTTTTACTTTGTAACGGCAGCAGTTGGCCAAACTATTGTATCGTTAACTGGAGCTTTTTATGTTAGCAAGGCGTTTGGATTTTCACATTTTGAAACCACTCTAATTGCCGTTTTTATTTTGCTAATTGCAGGCGCTTTCAATTACTTTGGTGTAAATATCAGTGGCAAAGTCGCATTGATTTTAAGTGCTTGTTTACTGGTTCTTTTATTGTTAGCTGTATTTGTGTCAATACCAAGTATACAGTTGAAAAACTTCACGCCTTTTGTTCCGAATGGATGGTTTTCAGTCGGAAGCGCTATAACGGTTATTTTTTGGTCCTTTTTCGGTTGGGAGGCGATTTGTAGTCTGGCAAATCATTTTAAAAGGCCGGAAAAGGATATAGTGAAAGGAGCAATAGTAAGTGCAAGTGTTATTGGTGTATTATTTTTGGCGTTAAGTTTTGTCACCATTGGGACGGCGACATATGGTAGTAACGAAAGTAATTTCTCCCCTATTGGAGTTTTAATGGGGGAAGTGGTGGGTATAGGTGCTAAAGTTATTACGGCTGTACTGGCATTTATCATTTGCACAGGAACAGCAAATACATTTGTGGCGAGTCTAACCCAATTGGGGTATTCTTTAAGCAGGGATGGTGCTTTTCCAAAGTTTTGTTCAAAACGACATTCAGTCACTAAAATTCCAAGGCGAATGGTTTTTTTTGTTATTTGTTTTGCGGTAGCGGGGGTTCTAGTGACCGAGGTACTTTCATTAACATTTAACGATATTTTGTTTATCCCAACTTCTCTTGGGATTTTAGTTTACATTCTTTCTATGGCAGCTGGGGTTAAATTGTTTAAGAAGAGCACGTTGGCATGGTGGGCGTCGTTAGTTTCTTTAATTTTATGTTTACTTGTGATCCCATTTTTCCAATTATATATTTTCATTCCATTGATTGTCGTGGCTTTATATGCGGTTTATATGATTTTTAATAAGAAGATTTTTTCCAACAAGAGAGGGTTAAAATCCAATGAAGGACCAAAACAATATTTCTAAAGATATCATGTGGGAAGCAACTGTTTCGTGTGACCCTGCATACGATGGAATATTTTTTTATGCGGTAAAGACAACAGGGATTTTTTGTCGACCATCTTGTAAATCTAAAGTTCCTAAGTGTGAAAATGTATCCTTTTTTTTTCATGCAACTGAAGCTCAAAAAGCAGGATATCGACCTTGTAAAAGGTGTCGACCCGATTTAAAATCAAAGAATTATGACCCATTTATGCCGATCATAGAGGATACCATACGTCTTATTGAAAATAATTATGATCAAAAAATGCTTTTAGATGAAATGGCATCAAAAGTAGGAGTTAGCCGTTTTCATTTAAATCGGTCTTTTAAGGACAGAACAGGATATACACCCCGTATGTATTTGGAGAAAGTTAGAATTAAGAAGGCGAAAGAGCTTCTATTAACAACTACCTTAAACAGTACGGAAGTTGGTTATCAAATAGGGTATCAAAGTATTTCCAGTTTCTATAATGCGTTTAAACGTAGCACTGGAGTTTCGCCAAGTCAATTTCAAACTAATCATGTAAAAACATAAGCTTATTAAGGGTCTAAAATTGAAAAAATAAATTCTTGTCTCTTCAACAATTGGGCGCTTTTCATTAGTAAGAAGGTGCCTTTTTATCGTGTGAAATATTGTAGTGGTAAATGAGGTATATGTTGCACAAAAAAGGATAGATTTCAGCAGATATTCTCACCTGTTCATCTATCCTTTCCCACTTAATTAAATATAAAGTTTCTAATTATTTTCTTGTGAATAAAACTCGCTGAAGGTATTTTCTATGTTTCATCGATTACCGTTCCCATCTGAGAAATATCATAGTCTCCTAGCGAATGAATTTCCGTCTGAAAGGATGGGGAGGATAGGATTTCTTTTACAATGTGTATCAGTTGTTCATTCTCTTTATTTTTTAAAATGACTAGGTCATAGCGTTCCGTTATTAATGGGATGAAATCTACACCGACGATTTTCGCTGCTTTTTCATTTCCGACCCCGACATTGGCTAGTTCAGTAGAAACCGCTGAAGCGACACTTAAGTGATTGCTTTCCTCATGATCATAGCCTTGAATTTCTTTTGCTGGTATTCCGTGAATTCTTAGCTGTTCATCCAGTAGGATGCGAGTTCCTGATCCACGCTCACGATTGACAATCGTTACATGCTTTTGGTGCAGATCCTTCCAGGAGGTGATGTTCAGAGGATTTCCTTTTTGAACGTAAAGTCCGGCTTTTCTTGAAATAAGATTGAGTAAAATATAGGGAAAGCCGACGAGAATCTTTTTAATATATGGTAGATTATACTCTCCCGTGTCCCCATCAAACATATGTAAACTAACGATGTTGCCTTTTCCATTATACATCGAGATGAGACTGTTCAAGCTTCCTGTAAAAGATCTCAATGCTTTATAGGTAGAATTTTTTTCGATATGCTTTCCGAGAACATCGAGAACGATATCCTGACCACTAATAACAATATCAGAAGAGAGCTTCGTTTCGCCGCTTTGCTGAGGAGCTTGATGGACAAGCCTTTGCTTTGTTTTATGATTTTCTTTATACGCATCGAGGTCCTTTGCGTCCACCCGCATCTGTCTGCCCACACGGAATACAGGCAATTCACCCTTTTTGACAAGATCATATACGGTTAGCTTGGATACCTTTAACAGCTTCGATACTTCTTCAATCGTGTAGGAAAGCTCCTTTGACATCTTCATCCCTCCTCTTATTATTCTATCTTAAAAAATATTTTTAAAGAATATTCTAAATAAAATTTATTTTGTACTTCTATTTTAGTTATATCTAATTATAATTAGTTATAACTAAACATAATTAGATGGGGGAGGCTAATCGTGAAAAAATTCTATCGTGTTGGTTTGTTGCTGATGCTGTCATTGTTGATTGTCGCTGGTTGCTCGACAAAGGAGCAGGTCAAAAAGGAGAAGAAGAATGAGGTAGAGCTGACGATTTCAGCTGCTGCTAGTTTACAGGATGCATTGAATGAGATTAAAGGGGATTTTGTAAAGGAACATCCAAATATAAAGTTAACCTTTAACTTTGGTGCTTCAGGTGCTCTTCAGCAGCAAATCGTCCAAGGCGCACCAGTTGATTTATTCTTCTCAGCCGCCGAGGATAAATTCGATCAATTAGTACAGGATGGACAAATTGATCAGAATAAAGGAATCGATTTAGTAGGAAACGAGCTCGTCTTAGTTGTGCCAAAGGATTCAAAGAAAGAGATTCAATCATTTGAGGACATGACAAAGGCAGATAAAATTGCACTTGGTACTCCTGAATCTGTTCCAGCTGGGCAATATGCAAAGCAAACCTTTGAGCATTTAAAGAATTGGGCAAACGTTGATAAGAAAGCCGTCTATGCAAAGGATGTTCGGCAAGTACTTACATATGTAGAAACAGGCAATGTCGATGCAGGAGTTGTTTATAAAACAGATGCCTTGATATCTCCAAAGGTGAAAATTGTTGCAACAGCAAAGGAAGAAACCCATACACCAATCATATATCCAGTAGGGATCATTAAAAAAAGCTCACATCCAAAAGAAGCGGAAGCCTTCTACGATTATCTTCAAAAGGAATCCTCCATCAAGACATTAGAAAAGTATGGATTTAAGGGGTTAAAATAAATTTCATGACTACAGACTTTTGGGCACCAGTCAAACTCTCCATTGAAATAGCACTCGTATCAAGCATCATCGTATTTATTCTCGGAGTCGTGTTAGGAAAAACGATGGCAAATAAGCGATTCATTGGAAAGTCGTTCATCGAAACGATTTTCCTGCTGCCACTCGTGCTCCCGCCAACTGTTATCGGCTTCCTGCTCATCATTGTATTCGGACGAAATAGCCCAGTAGGACAAATGATTGAATGGCTTTTTCAACAGCCAATTATGTTCACATGGTGGGCCGCGCTCATTGCATCAACCGTTGTCGCCTTCCCGCTTATGTATCAATCAGCAAAAACAGGCTTTGAAGCAATCGATGTCGATATTGAACATGCAGCCCGTGTCGACGGAGCAAGTTGGTTCAAGCTGTTTCTATTTATCTCTATCCCACTTGCCTTCAAATCCATTGTTTCAGGCACCATCATGAGCTTTGCCCGAGCATTAGGCGAATTTGGAGCCACTCTAATGTTTGCTGGCAATATCCCAGGCAAAACCCAAACCACTCCAACCGCGATCTATATCGCAATCGACTCAGGTAACATGCAAATGGCCTGGCTTTGGGTAGCCTGTATGATTGGAATTTCCTTTGTTATGCTGTTCGGTATACATTTAATGAAGAAATAATTATTTGGGACCTAATGGAGGTCCTTTTATTTTGCATCCGTTTTTCGCAAAGACATCAATAGTATGATACAATCGTTTCAGCATAAAATCGGATATAAAGGAAGAAAGACATGAAAATTCAGCTACCTGTACAAAAAAATGAATATATTGATGCGACATTTGTTGATTTAACTCATGAAGGACATGCGGTAGCCAAGGTCGATGGCTATCCCATCTTCGTTCCAAATGGTTTACCAGGTGAAAAAGCAAAAGTTAAAGTAATAAAGGTAAATAAAGGCTACGGCTTTGGTCGTTTAATCGAGCTATATGAGGCAAGCCCTGATCGTGTGGAACCTGACTGTCCAATCTACAAGGAATGCGGTGGCTGTCAGCTTCAGCATTTAAGCTATCAAGGTCAGCTTAAAGCAAAACGCAAACAGGTCGAGGATGTCCTGCAACGAATCGGCAAGCTCGAAAATGTCGTCGTTCATCCAGTTCTTGGAATGGAAGACCCATGGAGATACCGTAACAAAGCACAGGTTCCAGTAGGCGAAAGAGAAGGTGGACTAATCGCTGGATTCTATCAAAACCGAAGCCACGAAATTATCGATATGGAAGCCTGTCTCATCCAACAGGAAAAAAATGACGTAGTCGTTCAAACTGTAAAAAATATTTGTAATCACTATGGCGTCCGCGCTTATCATGAACAAGCCCATAAAGGAACACTGCGCCATATCATGGCCCGTTACGGCATGAAAACAAACGAAATCATGGTCGTTCTGATCACACGAACAGCAGACCTACCAAATAAAAAAGCCATCATCGAAGAAATCACAGCCAAAATTCCAAACGTCAAATCAATCGTTCAAAACATCAACAACAAACGAACCAACGTCATTTTTGGCAAAGAAACAAAGGTACTCTGGGGAGAAGAAGTCATCTACGACTACATCGGCAACATCAAATTCGCCATCTCCGCCCGTTCCTTTTACCAGGTCAACCCAGAACAAACAAAGGTCCTCTATGACCAAGCCTTAAAATACGCAAATCTTACTGGAAATGAAACTGTCATTGACGCCTACTGTGGCATCGGTACTATTTCTCTATTTCTTACTGAAAAGGCCAAAAAGGTATATGGAGTTGAAATCGTTCCAGAGGCTATTGAAGATGCGAAACGAAATGCTGAGCTTAATGGAATTACCAATGTGGAATTTGCTGTTGGGGAAGCAGAAACGGTTATTCCTAAATGGTATGAAGAAGGTATTGTTGCAGATGTTTTAGTTGTTGATCCACCACGTAAAGGTTGTGACGAAACACTTCTGCAAACGATTATTGAGATGAAGCCGAAAAAGGTTGTGTATGTGTCTTGTAATCCGGCAACTTTGGCTAGGGATTTACGGATATTAGAGGATGGGGGATATCGGACTGTTGTGGTGCAGCCGGTGGATATGTTTCCGCAGACGACGCATTGTGAGGCTGTTGCTGAAATAGTTTTGAATGAGGATGCAGAGATCGAATAGGTCTCTGTTTTTGTTTAGGATTAATAGAGGTGAACCGTATCATAAGTAAATAAGTTTCTAATTTACTTATGATAGAAATTCCACCAAAAGTTTCTTTAAGTAGTTTGGAAGGACTTATGCATACTTATTTCCATTGAAAAATAGTTTTATTAAGATTTTACTTCTTGATCTCTTTAATTAAACATCAAATAATTAGTTGTGATACTATATATCTGCCATCACTATCACTATTCATTTCAAGTCGAGTGTGCAGCTTTAATAATATTATTTGATAGTAGTAAAAAAGTTCTCTCAAACTAAGTTTGAGAGAACTTTTTTACTACTAAGGTTGGACATTAGATAGAAAAATTCACATTTAACAAAATGCAAATCCAAATTAACATCCTATGTTATTTGTAGTTGGTAGATTACGGGAATAAGTCCTATATAATGAAATAAAGGATGTGAAAAATATGATAAATATGAATTTGAAAAAAATGCGTAAGTTCCATAGATATACACAAGAAGAAGTGGCTGAGAAAATTGGTGTTTCAAGGCAAGCAGTTGCGAAATGGGAATCGGGAGAAACTGTGCCGGATATCAATAATTGTAAGGCTTTGGCTGAATTATACGGAGTGGCATTGGATGATCTAGTAAATGATTCGAATGATACAGAAGAGATAGGGATTAAACCAAAAGGAAAACACATGTTTGGGATAGTAAAGGTTGGCGAGCGAGGACAAATTGTTATTCCTAAAAAAGCTAGAGAGATATTTAACATTTGTCCAGGAGACGGCCTGCTGGTTCTGGGAGATGAAGCTCAAGGCATCGCCATTGTAAAAAACGAGAGCTTCTTGCAGTTTGCTGAGGATATATTTAAGGCACAGGAATACACGGAGGATGAGGAATGATTGCTATTCAAACGAAAAATTTAACAAAGAAATTCGAAGAAAAGATTGCGGTCGATTCTCTCAATCTTTCAATTGAACAAGGGGAGCTTTTTGCTTTACTTGGAGTGAATGGTGCAGGTAAAACGACAACGATAAAGATGTTGACTTGCCTTTGCCGACCTACAGACGGCGATGCAATTCTCCTTGGCAGCAGTATTATCGCTAATCCTCATGCAGTAAAAGAAAAGATTAATGTTTCCCCACAGGAAACGGCTGTAGCTCCTAATTTATCCGTTAAAGAGAATCTTGAATTAATAGCTCAAATTTATGGGTTCAATAAGAAAACGGTAGATATAAAAGTAGAAGAGATGCTTCGGACCTTTGGTCTTACAGAAGTATACAAAAGTAAGGCAAAAACCTTATCAGGAGGAATGCAAAGAAGACTTAGTATTGCCATGGCACTTATTACGAATCCACAGATACTATTCCTCGATGAGCCTACTCTAGGTCTCGATGTCATAGCAAGACGGGAACTATGGACAGCTATTGAGAAATTAAAGGGGAGTATTACTATCATTCTTACAACTCATTATATGGAGGAAGCAGAAGAACTTTCGGATCGAATAGGAATCATGGCGAAAGGAAAATTAAAGGCAGTTGGAACAGCAGTTGAATTGATGGCAATGACTAATACCGAATCACTAGAGAATGCCTTTGTGTCATTAGCTACTAAAGAGGAGGTCGTAAGATGAAATCACTAGCCTTTGCTGCACGTAATCGCAAAGAGATTTTAAGAGATCCTTTAAATCTAGCATTTGGTATAGGTTTCCCTTTAGTCATCTTATTATTACTTACTGCCATTCAAGCGAATGTTCCAGCTGAATTATTTGTAATCGATAAACTTATTCCTGGTATAGCAGTTTTTGGTCTTTCTTTCATCTCACTATTCTCTGGAATGCTAATAGCCAAAGATCGAAGCACCTCTTTTTTGATGCGATTGTTCACAGCACCTCTTTCTGCCTCTGATTACATTGTAGGGTATATAGTGCCACTAGTACCGATGGCAATTGTTCAAACTCTAATCAGCTTTATCGCAGCACTTTTCTTAGGATTGCCAGTCAATGCCAATGTTTTGCTTTCTATTTTTGTCCTTCTACCAATATCCTTACTATTTATAGGAATAGGACTATTAGCAGGAAGTATATTTAATGATAAGCAGGTGGGCGGTATTTGCGGAGCGCTATTAACTAATATTAGCGCGTGGTTAAGTGGCACATGGTTTGATTTGAATTTAGTTGGAGGCTGGTTTAAAGATATTGCATACGCACTTCCATTTGCTCATGCAGTTGACGCGAGTAGAGCTGCCCTTTCTGGAGACTATGCATCGATTTTACCGCATCTTTGGTGGGTTATTGGATATATGGTTGTTATTGTAGCTATTGCCATTTTTGTTTTTAAGAAGAAAATGAATGGAGAAAGTAATTAATTTAATCAAAATTTTATTATATTAGTCAATGAATATTCATTTTGTGTTAGAAGATAAAAAAGCAGAATGGCAGGATCAAAAATTATAGGCAGTTTTATTCAGGTATAAAGATCTTCTATTTTTTCAACATAGAGGATCTTTTTATTTTTCACTAAATATAGTAATATTTTCTATAAATTATGTAAAAGAGAAGGATTCATGAATGAATAATCAATTGGAAGCATTTAAAGAGAAACTAATCGTTAATTTTGATAGAGCGAATTTATTAAGAGAGTTAGTAAAATCAATGAGCGAGTGTGAGCGTTTTTATTTCAGTGTTGCTTTTATTAATTTTAGCGGACTACAGCTACTTCTTGATCCCTTAAAAGAAGCGGAGAAAAAAGGAATTAAAGGGAAGATTATTACATCCACTTATCTCAATTTCACTGATGCAAAAGCATTAGAAAAAATAAGAGAGTTTAATAATGTTGAATTAAAGGTTTTTGTCACTGATAAGGAGATGGGTTTTCATACGAAAGCCTACATATTTGAGAACAAAGATAGCTACAAGGTAATTATTGGTTCATCGAATATTACTCAAAGTGCACTGAAAAGTAATATTGAGTGGAATGTTGAAATAATAGCAAAAGAGGAAGGTCAGTTTATTCAAGATGTTTTAAAAGAATATGATTATCTATGGAATAGAAGCGAAGAGGCTGATCATAATTTTATTCAGAGGTATGAAGATTTTCTAAAGAGCTTCAAGAATACACAAAAAATGCATCAATTAATCTATGAAAATAAACAATATATCGTCCCGAATAGGATGCAAAAACGAGCAACTGAGAATTTAGAAAGACTTAGAAGCTTTGGTGAGAAAAAGGGACTTGTTATTGCAGCGACTGGTACGGGTAAAACGTATATGTCAGCTTTTGATGTAAAGAATTTTAAACCTAAGAGAGTTCTTTTCGTTGTACATAGGGAAGAGATACTAAAAAAGGCAAAAGACACTTTTAAATTACTTCTACCTAATGAGGGTCTTACTTTTGGTTTGTTAACAGGAAACCATAAGCAAAAAAATGCGGATTATGTGTTTGCTACCATCCAAACCATTTCTAAATGTTTACATGAATTTGATAAAGATGAATTTGACTATTTAATCATTGATGAAGCACATCACGCAACTAGTCCAACCTATCAAGCCGTTTTAAATTATTTTGAGCCAAATTTTACTTTGGGGATGACGGCTACTCCAGAGCGAAGTGATGGTTATAATGTTTTTGACCTGTTCGATAATAATGTTGCATTAGAAGTTCGTTTACATGAGGCTTTAGAGGATGAGTTGGTTATTCCTTTTCATTATTTTGGGATAACAGATATTGGAGGCATTGATTTAAGCGATGTAGATATTGACGATGTTGCTGAAATCACAAAGAGGCTAAAGGTTAATGAACGAGTTGATTTTATTATTGAAAAAATGAACTTCTATGGTCATGACGGAGGAAAAAGAAAATGCCTTGGCTTCTGCGCCAGCATTGATCATGCTCAGTATATGGCTAGTGAATTTAATAAAAGAGGCTATGAAAGTGTTTGTTTAAATGGTGCTGATTCACCAGAAACACGTGAAAGATATATAAAACGATTAGAAGATGATCAAGATCAGTTAGAATTTATTTTTTCGGTAGATATTTTTAATGAAGGGGTAGACATTCCTTCTATCAATACTGTACTTATGTTGAGACCTACAAACTCTCCTATTGTGTTTATTCAGCAACTAGGGAGAGGCTTGCGAAAGCATGCTGATAAAAGCTTCTTAACAGTTCTTGATTTTATTGGAAACCATAATAAGACGTTTCTTATTGCACTGGCACTAAAAGGAAGTCGTTACTATGATAAAGAAAGCTTGAAGGTAGCTATTGCTACTGGGTTCGCTAGTATACCTGGATGTACCCATATCCAAATGGATAAGATAGCTCAGGAGAGAATTTTAGCACAGATTGATAAAGAAAACTTCAATTCAATGAAATATTTAAAGGAAGAGTATTTTGAATTTAAAAAACTAAATCAGGGACGAATTCCCTATTTATTAATGGATTATATGAAGTTTGACGGTGCACCTAATCCAGTTAAATTTATTGACCGTGAAAAAACATACTTACAGTTCGTGGCCAAAGTAGAGAAAGATGAATATTTAAATGAGCTATTACAAAAAGAAGTTTTCGAAGGAACATTAAAAGAATTATCCAGCAAGTTACCACTTAAACGGAGTTATGAGTTTGTTATTCTTCGATATTTATTAGATCACGAAGAAATTAATCTAGAAATAGCAAAACACGAAATTCTAAAGGTGGTTAATTATGTTGACGAGGATAGTATTTTTCATGCCTTTGAGTGCTTGAATCAAAACTATTATGATAGTGTTCAAAAAAAGAATAAGCCTAAATTAGTTGAGTACAGCAATGGAAAATTGGTCAAGACTTTTCTGTTTAAAGAGTTATTAAAAAATGAGGAACAACGAAAGTATATTGAGGATATCGTTACTTACGGAATTTTTCGCTATGAAAAAGAGTTTAAAGAAGAATACTACGGTGTCCCCCATTTTAAACTTTATGAACAATATCAAATGGTTGATGCCGCTTTACTGTCAAATTATCGTAAAATCCATAGTTCGTATAGAGGATCAGGGCTTCTTACCAATGGTAATGACTATTTCTTGTTCATTGACCTACACAAGGAAGAAGATATCAAAGAAAGCATAAACTACCAGGATAAATTTATAGATGAGCGTTACTTTCAGTGGCAAACCCCAAATAGCACCTCGCAAAAAACTGATAGAGGGCAGAATATTATTGGTAATCAACGCCGTGGGATAAAGCTTCATTTATTTATAAGGAAGTATAGAGAAATAGACGGAAAGAATGAGCCTTTTATTTATATTGGAACAGGAGATACAGTCCATTATGAAGGAGAGAAACCAATTACTGTGAAAATCAAATTGGAAAACCAAATTCCATCAACCTTATTTACGGAGTTTACTAAAAAAGTGTAGTCTTCTCATTTCGAGAAGACTATTTTTCGTTTATCAATTGTTCAACAGCCGGTATGTCTGCAGGAGCCCAATTTAAGGAAGCTAGATTCTCTCTTTTTAGCCAAATTAGTTTTGAATGCTCACTTGGGATTGGAGATCCTTCGACAATTCTACATTTAATCGATATTAAATTGATAATAAAAGTTTCGTATTCATGCGTGTTATCATTAAATACTTCTTCAAATGTCTCGATCTTACAATTCAACTCTTCACCAATTTCTCTTTCAAGGGCTGAGTAAATGCCTTCATTTGCTTCTACCTTCCCGCCAGGAAACTCCCACTTATTTGGAATTGACATTTGGGGGGATCTTAAAGCACATAGAATTTCTTGTTGATTGTTTTCTATAATTGCAGCTACTACTTTTACGTGTTTTTTCATGATTGCCTCCTAGTAATTTCTTTCATTATATAATGATATCATTTTCCTTAGAAAGATTCTTTTTTTGCTGAGAAGGACTCTGATCTTAATGATAAAATTCCACATAATTTATCCTCCTAGGAGCAATTGCAGTATTATTCATCATAACTTCTAGTCAAAGTGCAAGCCACCACTGTGTATCCGTAATTAACCTCATATAGATTCATATGGTGAACTATATCATAAGTAAATGAGGTTTTGGTATTCGGGTTATACCACCCACCATTTCTTCATCCTGTATGAAATAATCCCATCTAACAAGTAATTTTGGGATGACAGACCAACAATTTTGTGCAATAATATATCTTAATTACATACTGGTACCTTTAATTCAGTCCAGAGAGGCTGACAAGGACAGCGGAAATAATGATCATTGCTTGGGTAGCCTATGTGAAGGATATCCCATGTTCATTATAAAGAAAAAGCTTCTTGTCAGGATATTGGCAAGAAGCTTTTTTCATTTCCTAATCGTTTAAAGTAATCGAAGTTTCCTTCGGTACCAGTTTCAAATCAACTAGCTTATTGGGGGAATTGGTATGTCAAAGGTAGATAAAGAATTCTCGTTTCAGGCAGTGCCTCAGACGAGTCGTAATGGATTTTGGAAGATTCTTGCGGTCATGCTTTCTTTTACTTTTTTTTCAGCAAGTATGTGGTCTGGAGGGACATTAGGGAGCGGGTTGACCCTTGTCCAGTTTATTGGGATCGTATTAACAGGGAATTTCATTCTAGGTATATATACAGGTGCATTGGCTTATATTGCAGCAAAAACGGGGTTATCCACCCATTTGTTAACGAAGTATGCATTTGGTGATAAAGGCTCCTATTTATCTTCATTTTTATTAGCTACAACCCAAGTAGGATGGTTTGGTGTCGGTCTTGCGATGTTTGCTGTT
This sequence comes from Heyndrickxia sporothermodurans, assembly GCA_018333075.1. Taxonomy (GTDB): domain Bacteria; phylum Bacillota; class Bacilli; order Bacillales; family Bacillaceae_C; genus Heyndrickxia; species Heyndrickxia sporothermodurans_A. Next base: position 17,433 of record BORH01000023.1, read on the forward strand.
CCCGTTGAAAAAGCGACTGGGATTAATGTGTATGTATTAATTACTATACTAGGACTAATGATGACAGCGTCAGCAATATTTGGAATAAAGGCTTTAACCGTATTAGGATTTGTTGCAGTTCCCGCTATTGCCATTTTCGGGAGTTATTCAATGTTTGATGCAGCTGGAACAATCGGTGGACTTCAAGGCTTGCTTGACTATGAACCAACTCAGACAATGGGTCTTGCAGCAGCATTAACGGTTTGTATCGGTTCTTTTATTAGCGGTGGTACGCTTACGCCTGACTTTGCCCGTTTTGCTAAGACATCACGTTCAGCTGTGACGGCGATTGTAATTGCTTTCTTTCTTGGAAACACACTGATGTTTTTGTTTGGTGCTGTAGGGGCCATTGCTTTTGGGAAATCAGATGTTTCGGATGTTATGTTTTTACAGGGGCTCATTATCCCTGCGATTATTGTCCTTGGCTTAAATATTTGGACAACCAATGATAGTGCGTTATATGCTTCAGGATTAGGATTTGCCAATATTACGAAAATATCAAAGCATAAAGTGGTCGTCTTTAACGGGATTGTCGGTACCATTGCAGCTATGTGGCTTTATAATAATTTTGTTGGATTTTTAACGATTTTAGGCTCCACATTACCATCGATCGGAGCGATTGTATTAGCAGATTATTTTATTTTAAAACGTGGAAAATACGAGCCATTTGAAACAACGACATTTAAAGCAGTTAATTGGGTTGCGATCTTCGCATGGGTAGGTGGAGTTGTCATTGCAAAATTTGCACCAGGCATCCCTCCAATCAATGCATTATTAGGATCTGCCATTCTTTATGTTGTTGTGATGAAATGTCTGCCTCAGCAAAAAGCAGAAATGAGTAAAATAAATGATAAAGGCGGGGTAATCAGTGATTATTAAAAATGCAAAGCTTAGAGGAAAAGATGGACTTTGGCACTTATTAATAGAAGACGGCAAGTTAAATAAAGTGACGCAAACACTTGGAGATGTTGAAGGAAAAGAAATCATTGATGTGAATGGTTCTCTTGTCCTTCCTCCGTTTATTGAGCCACATATCCATTTAGATACAACTTTAACAGCTGGTGAACCGGAGTGGAATAAAAGTGGCACCTTGTTTGAAGGGATTCAAAGATGGTCGCAACGAAAAGAAACCTTAACAAGGGATGATGTGAAAACAAGAGCTAAACATGCGTTGAAATGGCAAATGGCTCAAGGGATCCAGCACGTCCGCACACATGTTGATGTAACAGATCCAGAACTCACAGCTTTAAAAGCAATGCTGGAAGTAAAGGAAGAAATGGCATCCTTCGTAGATATTCAACTTGTTGCTTTTCCACAAGAAGGCATCCTTTCCTATCCTAATGGGATCGAATTGCTTGAAGAATCATTGAAGATGGGCGCAGATGTAGTAGGTGGTATTCCTCATTTTGAATTTACGAGAGAATATGGAGTGGATTCATTAAAAATAGTCTTTGACCTCGCTGAAAAGTATGATCGATTAGTTGACATTCATTGCGATGAAATTGATGATGAACAATCACGCTTTGTTGAGGTTGTCGCAAAAGAGGCATATGAACGTGGAATAGGTACTCGCACAACAGCAAGCCATACAACGGCAATGGGCTCTTATAATGATGCTTATACGTATAAATTATTCCGCCTCTTAAAGCTTTCTTCGATTAATTTTGTATCGAATCCTCTTGTGAATATTCACCTTCAAGGGAGATTTGACACATATCCAAAAAGAAGAGGTCTAACACGGGTAAAAGAGTTACAGGAAGCTGGGCTAAATATTTGCTTTGGCCACGACGATATTTTTGACCCATGGTATCCACTGGGAACAGGAAATATGCTACAAGTATTGCATATGGGCATCCATGCTTCGCAATTAATGGGCTATGAGCAAATTGTCAATTCCATTGATTTAATCACGAAAAATAGTGCCAAAACACTACAAATTGAAGAGAATTACGGAATTGAGGAAAGTAAACCAGCTAATTTCATTGTCTTATCTGCAGAAAATGAATATGAAGCCATTCGCAAACAAGCGGTCGTTACGTATTCCTTTAGAAATGGTAAGCTGATTGCCAAAACAAAGCCAAGTGAAGCAACAATCACTTTAGACCAAGTTGAAGAAAAAGTGAATTTTAATCGGTAGGAGACAATAAAGCGCAACTTTAATAGGGTTGCGCTTTTTTTGAACAGGCACTACATCTCTAGAACTTTTACCCGAGTTTCATTAGAATCAATTAACCTTAATGAAGTAAGAGTAGAAAACTTCATTTAGATGCGTATAAGTGAACTGTACCACAAGCAAAACAAGGTTTTTGAAAAGAAAAAAGACGGCTCTCCCCCTTCCTCATTTAAAAGCAAGAGAACCGTCCTTTTTAATAAATAATAACCGGATCGTACGTACTGAGATTATCATACACAGCTTTCATAAGGCTTGGGGGTGTGTTGACACATCCACCTGATCCCTCATTAAGATAGGCAGTTTTTGACCAGTTCGTTCGCCAGCCAGCATCGTGGAATCCTTGACCACTGTTTGTAAACGGAGCCCAGTATTTTACATCTACGGCATATTCTCCTTTACCTACAGCGGTGCCCTTGAGGGTATACGGTGTTCGTTTATAAAGGATATACCAAATTCCTGGTGAAGTATCTTCACCGGTGCTATGTTTGCCAGTCACTACATCCGTTGAAACGACTAATTTTCCATTTTTGTAAATCCAAATATGCTGCTGGGCAATTGATACTTCAGCATATGTGTTGCCAATACCATGATTCGCTGTCGTTTCATAGCCGATGCCTTCATTGCTCCAGCCTTTTCCATAAATATTGGAGGCAGAAATCGATTTGTCACCTTTTTCGAAGGCTTTCTGAATCCTTGCTGTTTCTTTCTCCGTATTGATGGCCCAGCCATAGCCTTCTGCTTTTACCGAAATGTTTTTTCCTGAATTGGTTTTAAATGTAAAATTTTTATCTAAGGTTGATTGAGAACGATTAATCTCGTCTATCTTCTTTTTAATATCACTCGTGGTGATTGTAATTTTCTTATCGTTTGACACAGAGGCATTTTTAATTAATTCACTGGCCATTAAAGAATGCACTTTGTCCTGCACCTTATAATCAACTGTTTGTTGAAGGAGATTCTCTAACATTTTCTCCTTTTCCTTTATAATAGGACTGTCCTTTTTGACTGGCTGTAGGAATATGGGTTTCAGATGGATATCACTTGTATATTTCTGTTTCTTATATTCCTCTAATAGACCGTCGATATCATATTGTTCGCCATCTTTACTATCGGTGATAACAATTTCACCCTGTTCTAATTTCGCTTCCGCATCTTGGGGTGCCTTTAAGCTCTTATTCATTTCTAGGAGCTTTTCCTCTATTTGCTTTTCCATTGCTTCGCTGCGAAACTGATCGGCTTTTTTCGGTATCAACGAATAATTTTTTTCTTTGAAGGAAGGAAAAAACGACCACTGGCTTTTCAATAGTTTCTTAACTTCAGGCAGATCTTTATCTGTAAATGCCATCCGCGTAGGTTTTCCATCTAAAATTTGTTGTTTTCCGATGAAGACTCTGTTTTTTAATTCAGCTGTTTTTAATTTATTGATTACTTTATCAGCAGAAAGTCCGCCGACTTCTATGCTGTTAATCTTAATCTGCGAATTAAAATGGGTTGCCTGATAATAGCTCATTCCCGCTATTAGGAGTACAATAATGGTGATAATTCCAATGATAATAAATTTCCGTTTTGCAGGCTTTTTAAATCGGTCACTCCGTTTTTGATCCATTTCTTCAACTGTTTCGTTTAACGCACTCATATACATTCCCTCCGCCACTTATTAACCTAGCTATTAACGTCCTTCAACTTAGATGGATATATGTCTTAGACTTTATTAGTTTATCTTACTATTAAGATCTTACTATTATACTATCAGATTTTATAATACAAAATCTTCTACAATTTGTCTAAATTGGAAGTAAATACACGAAGATTTTGTAGTCGTTTTTTATTACCACTAATTAATATGGCAAAGGGCTTTCAAATATGATTTTCTAAATAACACCTTATGTGTTATTACACGTAGTTGTGAGTAGCTTAGTCAAACTTTGAATATTGATAAAAATTGACTAACTTCTTATAATAATAAATAGGATATTGTAAGCGGATACAATTAAGGAAATCTTGAATAAGTAGGAGGAAATCATGGGAAGATTAGTTCATTTCGAAATTCATGTAAGTGACATGGAACGAGCAAAGAAGTTTTATGGAGAGGTATTCGGATGGTCATTTCAAGACTGGAGTGAATATGCAGGAATGCCTTACTTTGGAGCAGTGACTGGCGATGAAAATGAGCTGGGAATCAATGGTGCTTTGATGCAGCGTCAAAGTAATCCTCCAGAAACAAACCAACCCTTAAATGGGTTTGCATGTACAATAGGAGTGGAAAATTACGATCTAACGGAAGCGAAAATTATTGAGAATGGCGGCAAGGTCGCAATGCCAAAATATGCTCTCCCTGGAATGGCGTGGCAAGGATACTACATTGATACCGAAGGCAATATATTCGGAATTCATCAGCCTGATGAGAATGCAAAATAGAGACACGGCTGGCATGCTTGAAAAAGTGCGCAATATCTGTCTTGCGCTGCCCGAAGCGATTGAACATATCGACGGTTTTGGTCACAATACATTTAAAGTTAATGGAAAATCATTCGTGATTTCAAGTGAAAGCGATAAGGGATTCAGCTTATCGTTCAAGTCAGATCGGGAAACTCAAGAAATTTTGGTACAGAAACAGCATTTTTTTAAAACTCCATATATAGGGTGTCACGGCTGGGTATCTATACAAAATCCAAATGGGGAAGACTGGGATGAATTGATCGATCTCATTCAAGAAGCCTATTTGCGTGCTGCACCGAAGCGATTGGTTAGGGAATGGAGAGGATTGCATAAAAAATGAAGAAAGGCTGATTGATCTGTCTTTCATTATATATAGAATAGCATGGTGAATTCTCCATGCTATATTTGTTTGTTCAATATATTGGTTTTTTATTGACTCGAATCTTAATACTTAATATTAGTGGTTAAATAGCTCCTTCATAATGTGAAAAACTATTCAATACAGGTTTAATTTCCCATATTAATATAGTAATATTTACTTAAGTAAAATAATAATATTCCAAATATAGAGGACTGTCTTTTTTAGAGAACCACTTATTTATAGTTCTATTATTAGGAATGCAGAATTTATTTTTCCGAAAATTTAGCTATAATAATATTTGAGTATTTTGATTATTTCAGTTATTTTTTCGTGAATAAAAATCTAAATTCATCAATTTATAGAAGGAGGAAAAGATGCCACGTCCAATTATTACAAACGTAAATAAAAAAGTGAATTTGAGTGTATCCCCTAAGCAAGTTTCACGTACAACTGTGGAGTTAACTGGATTAGCATTGGAGAAACGGTTAAGGCAAAAGCGATCGGCTGCATATATTAATATTATAAGTAAGCTGGATGCAGGTGGAGTAACATGTAATCATACAAAGATTGAGGAATTAATACAAGTCATTCAAAGTGAATTTCCTGATATAAATCCATATCAGTATCCAATTGGGATTATTGCAAGATGTTATTTAGGTAAACCATATGAGGTTCATACCTTAGATGTAAAGTTAGAGATAATAAATCACTTTAAAAAGGGAGAAACTCTTCCGCAGCAAATGGATCGTGGCCGAAGCTTAGCTCTACATCCGAGCTATGAATTTATAGAGGTATATAATGATACACTGCGTGCTGTTAATAGAAATGGTGATGTAGCAGTAATACAGGGGTGAAAAAATGGGAGATAGAATAATACATACAGCAGATTTAAGTAGAATTGAAGGGAATCTCATTAATTTAGCGAATGATATAAATTTTGTTTCAAGTCAAGTGGATTCTGTAAATAGAGAAGTACACGATACAAGAGCCAATTTAGATGCTCTCATACAAGAGTTTCAAGAGTTTATTAGAAAAGATCAGCTAGAGAAGAATATTCAGCTCGCTGAAACCAGAATTGTTAAAGTACGACAAGAACTTGAAACAAAGTTTGGTCATTATGACGAAGTTCGTCGTCGAGTTACTGGAATTTTACAAGCGGTAGATGTGAGTTTAGTAAGGAAAGAAACAATCGAAAACACATCTGAGGAACAGATGTTAATGGCTCCCCGGTATTGGCTGGCGCCATGTTTAATCTCCCTTTCTGGATGGTTAAACGATAATCAAGAATTAGCTGAAAAGGCAATGCTAGAGGCTCTTCGTCGTGATGATGAGAAAACATCTTTATTTTTTGCATTAGTTACAAGAAGGGGAGCTAGATATAAAGCTAGTAGAGAGTGGCTTGACCGTTACTTTGGTTTACAAGATCCTCATAATTTAGAAAGAGAGATTGTTATTTTAATTGATGGTTTTGCGAATGGAATTTTTGGTCCTGATGCTAGAGCGAAGTGCGGAAAGCAAATTGAAGCCTGGATTGAAGAACTATCGCAAAAGGTGGGTTTTGTAGAAGAGCAGCATCAGCAATGGAAGGTTGCACTAGAGTCCAAAATACAAAAGCTAAACGAAAATGCTTATCCATATTTAAAAGAATATAGTCAAACATGGCCGAAGCTGGAAAAGAGTCTAGAAGGAGCAAAACTTCATAAAATTATTCTTGATTATTTTGATGATATTTTTTCAAAAGAGGTTACACCAGCAAAAAATATTGCATATGCAGTCGATGCACTTCTTGATACACTCGTCTCCAAATTCGATGAAGAGGAGCTCCATCTTCGCAAAGACGAAAGACTTTTATCATTGATCATTCAACAAAATGGTGATAGAAATACAGCGCAAAAGCTCTTTGATAATGAAAAAACATTAGAGGAGCGTGTTTCATTTACACAATTATTGACTAATTTTGCAATGCATCCAGAAGTTTCTAACGCGTCAATTGCTACACAAAAACTTTCTATTGCTCTATCAAAAGAATGGATTAAAAATACACATAATGATTTAACTGCCGAAAATCGTGCTGGTGTTCCAATCGATATTGAACTATCAATTGATCAATGGACGGGGATCACTCAAGATGGCACGAATGAACAGGAATTAATTCAATCAATTGAAAGTCACATAGAATCCAGAAAAGAAAAAGCAATTAAACAAGTAAAGTTAACTGGTAAGCATTGGGCAGCAATAGCAGGATGTGTTTTATTTGCATTACTGGGTTTATCCGTACCGATCTTTTTTGTCATTTCACTTCTATGTGGTGTGTATTTTTATATGGGGAGAAAGAATTTGAGTAAAAGAAAAGATTTGATTATTGAGGAATTTAAAGTTCTGTTAGAACATAGTAAGCAAGTATTACGTGCAATGTTAGCGGAAACAGTTGATTGGAGAAAAGAATATACACAAGAGGATCAAAATGCTGTTCATGTATCAAATCTATTAGATTCAATTACCCCAACTCAATACACCTTCTCAAGTCATGATACAGCACGTGCAGTTATGAATTAAGGAGGGAAAGATATGAATCAATCAGAAAATCAATCAGGAATATTAAATAGAAATAAATCAAAAGAAAATGTTGATAGTACCTTTCAAAGAGTTTTTTATGAGGTTGAAAGAGAAACAACTAACAGTGCACTTGCTACCCAATTCCCTGATTGGGATTTAAAACCGCCTACTAATCTCGTAAAAAGAAGGAGTACTAAAATTTTATGAACACACCGGTTACTTATGCGGATTGGGTAAAATGTTTAGATCAGCTGAAAACAGGTATGAGGGATGAAGAAGTCGTATCTTACATGGAACAAGGTAGTTTAGAATGGACAAAAGGGGTGGCAGAAAGAATTACCCAGCACCTTTATGATGCAATAGAACATCGAATTAGAAAATCGGCAGATCAGTTACAAAATGAATTGAACAATTGTAGTGGTGATGAGACTGCTTTAGTCAAAGCGATCTTATCTGCTCGTAAACGCTTAGCTGTTTTAAATAGAGTTGCCAATTTGCAGGCTTTTCCTGAACAGGTTAGAGAAGCTATGTACAATATTCTTCATGAATATGCAAAAAATACACAAAAGTCACTTGAGGATAGTGCATTAACAGATCGTACTGGACGATTGCGGAGTCTTATTCGAAATAACCCAATCACTCAGTTTGATCAAATAGAAAATGTATTTGGATCATCTTTTAGCAAACCAGAGATAGTAAATACTAAGGTTGAAAATACACAAATAATTGGACAAAAATCTAGTAGAAGAAAGGTTATTTTGCCATGAATGATTTATTGAGCTGTTTACATACATTAGAACGATATTTAAAGGCAAGAATCCCTTTTATCTCGATAAGAACCTCTGAAAGATCCAGAGCTTTAGAAATATCTGCCCAGATTGCTCAAAAGCTTACAATACCAGTTTTTTATCATACGATTTCACAAGGGACAAGAGATATTGTTTCAAATCGTCTTGTGAATGACGATCGATCGGTAATGGGTGGATTGGATTTTGCTAATCAAAAAATTAGTCAACAGCAAAACGTAACATTTATTTTTACCGAAGTTCAAGATATTGAAGACGACACACCCACATCAAGACAATTTCAAGATTTAGCTATGATGGCAACTGAAACAGGTGGAAGTATTATTGTCATTACAAATAAGCCTGTTTGGGGACCATTACAGCGTCTCGGTATGTCTATAACATTAGCGCCACCAAATGAGGATGAGATGTTAAAAATCATTCAGGGACAAATTTCACCATATCGGGGTGAAATTCCAATTGAATGGAGTCTGGAAGAAGAAAAAAAGGCTGCAGCTATTTTAGCGGGAATTAGCCAAATTGAAGCAGAAAATGTGATTGCAACTCTTTTAGCAAACGGATCGATAAGTAATTCAGATTTAAAAGAGCTAATGCATGCAAAAGATAGGATTTTTGCAGATATATCGGGGATTGAGAGAGTTCACGTTCGTAAGGATTACCAAGTTGGCGGATTAGAAGGGATGAAACGCTGGCTGGATGTTAATGAAAAATTGCTTACTGCCGATTTACGCGAAAGGGGAATACGGCCGCCTCGCGGCATTTTATTAGTAGGTGTACCAGGCTGTGGTAAGTCTCTTTCAGCAAAAGCGATAGCTTCTCAGTGGAATTTACCATTGTATCGACTGGATTTGTCTACTATTCATGGTCAGTACTTAGGTCAAAGTGAATCTAGATTAAAGGAAGCCTTATCAACTGCCGATCATGTATCTCCATGCGTACTTTGGATTGATGAAATTGAAAAGGGCCTTGCAGGTGCAACTGGAGGCGGAGATGGCGGAACTTCAACACGTATGGTCGGACAATTTCTATATTGGCTACAAGAAAGTACTGCACGTGCTTTTGTAGTTGCTACTGCAAATGATGTGTCAAAGCTTCCTCCAGAGTTATTAAGAAGAGGGCGTTTTGATGAATTGTTCTTTGTTGATTTACCCACTCCAAAGGAACGTGAAGAAATTATCCGCATTTATATTAGTAAAGGGTTAAAGAGAGAGGTCAATCCAAGTTTATTAGAAAAACTTGTTCGACTTTCTGATGGTTTCGCAGGAGCTGATATTGAAGCGGCTGTTAGAGACGTTGTAAAACAAGCAGTCGTAAATGGGGATGATTCCATTACAGATGAAACATTTGTAAGATTCTTTGAAAATGTTGTTCCTCTATCACAAACAAGCCCTGAACAAATTGATCAAATCAGAACATGGGGACGTGAACGAGCAGTACCTGCAGGTAAAGAGTTTGATGATACTCCTATAGATAATGAATTAAATCCAAGAAGAAAAGGTCCAAGAACTGTTCTTGTATAAAAAAGGTACTTCTATATGAAAAAAGGATGTAGACAATTACTATTTTTATTTTTTTATAGATATAGTAGGTTTGTATATCATCTCATGTTTTAGAATTTCCTTTTAGAAATAATTCAGTAGCACTAGTCTTTTAAAATGGTATAGTCATTTCTTTAACCACTACAGAGCTGACTTTATTGTATATTTTTTAGTATAAATAACTAATTTACATTGAAATAAACACCGTCCACATTTTCGGACGGTGTTTACTGTATATTCGTTCCTCTTACTTACTTCTTATCCTTATCAATCATTTTCAAATACCTATATACACTCGGTTCAGATATATTCAATAACTCAGCGACCTGAGATACTGCACCTTTTAATTGGAAAATACCTTTTTTTGATAACTGGTTAATGATCTCAATTTTTTGTTCTTGCTTTAAGGCGATATTTGGATTTAACAGGGATGGATCGACGACCGAGTAAACGATTTCATCAATCGATTCAGAAAAATATTCGATCATTTCATGATCGTGATGCTCTTCGATCGTTTCCTTTTTCGGAGTTGCCATCTCATCTTCTGCTGGGCTAAACATATTTAGCTGGAGCTGAACTAAGTCGAGAATGTCATTTGCAATTTTCTTATGCTTGCTAAAATCAAAATTGATACAAAGCATACCGATTAATTCGTTATTTTCATCTTTAATAAAATAAGTAGAACCACGAATTTCCGTTCCTAGCTTTGTAATTCCTTTATAGTTTGTGACGTAGTCTTTATCTTGATAGGTTTTGTCCTTCATCATTTTAAGGGCAAGCTCTGTTAATGGTGCGTTGTTTGTTCGCCCGCTAATATGATTATTGGCAATGGCTCCAACATAAGATTTATTTTTCTCGATAACGTGCAAAACCACTTCATAGTTTTCTCCTAGGACAATACCTAAAAATTCAACTAGTTTTTTGTAGTGATTCATAACTTTCTTATTCATACGATTACTCCTTACAAACGATAATTGGCTGTTTATGTATATTTTAAAATAGGCAAAAAAAAGGGAATTTAAATTAATTTAAGTTTAACAATTTTTCGATAAATCTTCCAGCGCAAAAAGGTCGATAATTCCTATAATTCTTATATGGTAGGTAGGATACGGAATTTTTAGATAGTTTATAAATGATAAATTTTTCTCAAAATTTATAAAAAATAAATTGAAATAGAAAATTTCTGATAATATAATATTATCATGATAATAAAAAATTATTAAGAAGGAGATGTTTTAATGAAAAAGTATCCGGAAGCAATTGGGCCTTATTCAGCCTATCGTAGAGTAGGTAATCTCGTTTATACATCTGGACAACTTCCAATCGATCCAGAAACAAATGAATTTCCAAGTGATAACATTGAGTGTCAAACAAGACAATCATTATTAAATGTACAGGCAATCATCGAAGAGAATGGCGGTTCGATGGATGATATCCTAAAAACGACCGTTTATTTAAATGATATCAATGACTTTCAAGCGATGAACGAGGTATATAAAGAATTTTTTAGTTCTCCTTATCCTGCGAGAACAGCTATTGCAGTTGATAAATTACCCAAAAATGCATTAGTTGAGATTGAGGTTGTTGCGGCAATTGATAAATAAAATGGAGATGAAGAATATGAAGCTAGATACAAAATTAATTCACGGTGGTCCATTACTAGATGAATATACTGGTAGTTCCTCCATACCAATTTATCAAGCCTCCACATTTCACCAGGCTCACTTTACAGAACCACAGGAGTTTACTTATACACGATTTGGCAATCCCACAAGGAAGGCATTGGAAGAAACGATTGCCTGTTTAGAATGTGGTGAATATGGTTTTGCCTTTTCTTCTGGTATGGCAGCTATCTCCGCGGTGCTGCTAAATTTTTCAATGGGTGATCATGTAATCCTATGCAAGGATATATATGGGGGAACCTATCAATTAGTAACCGAGCTGTTTCCGAAGTATGGAATCGAATATTCCTTCGTAGATGAGACGAATCTCTCTTCCTGGGAAGAAGCAATTAAGGAAAATACAAGAGGTATTTATATCGAGACACCTTCTAATCCCCTGTTAACGATCACAGATATAAGAGGGGTTGTACAGCTAGCGAAGCTACACAAGATTATGACCATCATCGATAATACATTTATGACACCGATCTATCAAAATCCCATTAAACTCGGAGTCGATATCGTCATTCATAGTGCAACGAAATTTATTAATGGTCATAGTGATGTAACAGCTGGCTTAATTGTTACCAGTGATGAAGTGATTGCTGACACGCTTTACAAAACGCAAAAAATGATGGGGAGTATGCTAGATCCATATAATTGTTGGTTAGTATTAAGAGGAATCAAAACAATGAATGTTCGTATGGAAAAGGAAGTAGAAAATGCGGACTTTATTGCCAAAGAGCTTCAAAAGCACAGAAAAGTGAAAGCGGTTTATTACCCGAGTCTAGCTAATCACATTGGGAAAGAAGTCCATTTTTCACAAGCAAGTAGTGGAGGAGCCGTATTGACCTTTGATTTAGGCAACTATGAAAATGTGAAAGACTTCTTTGCAAATGTGAAGATTCCAATTGTCGCAGTTAGTTTAGGTGGGGTCGAATCCATCCTATCTTACCCGTTCACCATGTCCCATGCCGTTATCCCTGAAAAAGAAAGACTTGATTTAGGAGTGACAGACGGATTAATTAGACTTAGTTGTGGAATTGAAGATAAGTATGATCTTCTAAATGATTTAGTGAATGCGTTAGATCATGTGAAAGCAGAGCCTCATTATGGAGAAAGAATACTTTAAGGATGGGAGTGAGCATCATGGATAAAATATCGATCGCCAATTTACCAACAAAAATTGAAAAACTCGATTTGTTTAGCAATCAATCGGTTTTTATCAAACGCGATGACCAGACTGGAATGGTGACATCAGGAAACAAAGTTAGAAAGCTAGAATATTTGCTGAAGGATGCTCAAAACAAAGGATGTGATTATTTAATCACAAGTGGCGGAATCCAATCGAACCATGCGAGAGCAACTGCTGCGATTGCAGCTAAATATCATATGAAATCCTTATTAATTTTAAAAGAAAGTGAAATAAATAAGAATGAAGGAAATCTATTTTTTAATAAATTGGTAGGTGCTGAAATTAAGCTGGTCAGTGAGGAGGAGTATCAAGATTTAACACCAATCATCGAAGAAGTGAAAAAAGAATTGACTGATTCAGGACATAAACCATATGTCATTCCAATGGGAGGTTCGAATGGCATTGGTGCATTAGGGTATGTAGAAGCTTACGATGAAATATTGCATCAAGAAGAGCAATTAGGAATGGTGTTTGATACGATAGTGATCGCGAACGGCTCAGGAGGAACCTATGCTGGTTTGTTATATGGAAATAAAGAATGCAACAAAAGTAAAAACATCATTGGAATAAGTGTTTTAAATCAGAAAAAACAAGCAGCCCATGATATATTGCATATTTTAGAAGATATGAATCAATATAAGTCCAGTCCTAATTCGTTTATAGAAAATGAGATCAACATTATTGATCGTTATATCGGATTAGGATATGGAAAAAGCCAAATAGAAGAGCTGAAATTTATCGAGAAATTCGCACATGAAGAGGGAATTATTCTTGATCCCGTATATACAGGGAAGGCTATGTATGGTCTATACCATGAACTGAAAAATGGAAGCCTACAGAATAGTCAAAACGTATTGTTTATTCATACAGGTGGTATTTTTGGCTGGACGGATGAGAAGATTAATATGTTATATGGTTCTATTTAAAAGTGTAAGCTCACGAGTATGTTTTGATGTACCTGACAGGCTTAGGCTTTCGAAAAAACTAATATATCTTGAGAAAAGAGGGGAGATCTATGAAACACAACTTTGATGAATCGCTAAATAGAATCGGTACTGATTCGGATAAATGGGATAATGAAGGAAAAGGCGGCTTATTAATTCCACTAGGGATTGCTGATACGGACTACAGGGTGCCAAGTGAAGTGCTAGATGCGTTAAAGAGAAAAGTAGACTTCGGAGTCTTCGGTTATGGACTTTTTCCTCAAGAACGATTTACTAGTGCTGTTAAAGGGTGGTATGAGCGCCATCATAATATCGACATTCAAGAAGACGAAATTAGTTATGCACCAGGATTAATGACAGGTGCTTTATGGATGTTTTTAGATGCTTATACGAATCCAGGGGATAAAGTCGTGATTCAGCCTCCAGTCTATGCAACCTTTAAGAAGGTCATTGAAAAATTTAATCGAAAAGCGGTCAACAATCCATTACAACTCCGTAATGGAAGATACTCGATTGATTTCGAAGATCTAGAGAATAAGTTAAAGATGCCCGATGTGAAAATGCTCCTTGTATGTAATCCTGCTAATCCAATTGGACGGGTATGGACAATAGAAGAAATGAAGAAAATGTACGATTTATGTAAAGAGAATAACGTGATGATTATTAGTGATGAAATTCATAGCGATATGATCCACAAAGGATTGCCATTTCACTCCTTTTTAGAGATTTGTGAGGAAGAGGATAAACATGTTGTCGTAATGAACTCGCCAAGTAAAACCTTTAATTTAGCATCCTTCTTTAGCGCTTATGTTGTTATCAAAAACAAAGATCTAAAGAAAGCTTTTGACGAAATTTATGTAAAATACCACTTTGATTATAATTATTTAGGGGTCGAGGCTTTAATCACTGCATATAATGAATGCGACTATTATGTGGATGAATTAAATGATTATTTACGAAATAATATTGTTTTTGCTATCGAGTATATCAATAAAAATATGCCAAAGTTAAAAGTCCAGTATCCTGAATGTTCCTACTTGCTATGGATTGATTGTGAAGAGTTAGGATTTAATAGTGAATTATTAATGGAATTTTTCGAGGAATCAGGAGTTAGAGTGAATGCGGGGAGCACGTATGGAAAAGATAGCGGCAATTTTGTGAGAGTAAATATTGCTTGTACAAGATCCTTACTAGAGCTGGCATTAAAACAGATAAAGGAAAGCTATGATAAACATGAGTCTAAAATAATGTTTAATATTCGCTAGAAAAAAGGATCGGTCATGTTTTGCTCACTGTATAAAATACAACTATTTATACAGTGAGTGATTGGGTTAAATATATTGACTATTGCAAAAATAAAAGGTTATTTGAATGAGTCAAGAAAATCTATTGGTTTCAGGAGAATGAATCGAATGATGGAGGAGCTAGTAAAGTGAGTATTCCTTTTACAAAAATGCATGGTTGTGGGAACGACTTTATTTTGATTGATAATAGAGAAAAGATTTTGGAAAGCCTATCATTATCTAATTTTGTGAAGGAAATTTGTAAAAGGAGATTCAATATTGGCGCAGATGGTCTTATATTACTGGAAAAATCATCGATTGCGAATTTCAAAATGAGATATTTTAATGCGGATGGAAGCGAAGGAGAAATGTGCGGAAATGGGGCTCGTTGTCTTTGCCGATTTGCCTACGAGCTTGATGTCGCTGGAAAAGAGATGACGTTTGAAACAGAAAATGGTATCTATGAGGCATATATCCATGATTCTCATGTGAAAATTAAATTCCCTGCAATAAAAAGGAATGAAGTTGCTCTAAACCAGGTATTATCTTTCAACAATCAAAACGAAACCTATCATTATGCTTATGTTGGCGTACCTCATACAGTATGGCTGCAAGATGCTTTTGACCCTTCGAAATGGCCTTCCTTTCATGGGTGGGGAAGTGCGATTAGGAACAGAACCGATATTTTTCCACAGGGGACGAATGTAAATTTAGTTGAAATTTTCGATCAGCATCATATCAAAATAAGGACATTTGAGAGAGGCGTAGAAGAAGAAACTTTCGCATGTGGCTCAGGTGCAACCGCATCAGCAATTGTCTTACGGCTATTGAATCTAATTGAACCTCCTGTAACGGTAAAAACTCTTGGCGGAACTCTTGTAATCTCATTTCAATTGACAGAAGAAATGATTGAAGACATATTTCTTGAAGGGAATGCCGTTATGGTTTGTGAAGGGATTATTCCTTTGGAAAGCTTAGAAAGGTGTGTAAGTGGTTAAAGATAACGAAGGGGGATGGAATGAAATGAATGAACTAAGTAAAAGAGGGATTTGGAAATCATATAAATTTCCTATCATTCTAGTACTATCAATAATAACAGGAAGCATCATTGGACTGATTGCTGGACCTAAGGCTGAAGTACTCAAACCAGTGGGGGATATTTTTATCAATCTCATGTTTACCGTAGTTGTTCCACTTGTATTTATTTCTATTAGCAGTGCCGTTGCCAGCATAGCAAGCCTTAAGAGGCTCGGTAAGATATTGGGAGTTATGCTATTAGTCTTTGTGTTTACCGGAATTATTGCTTCCGTTGTAATGATTATTGGTGTGACAGCATTTCCACCGGCAGAGGGCGTACATATTGAAATGCAGAAGCCTGATGAAATCAAGCCATTGAGTACAGCAGATCAAATTGTTTCCGCTTTCACCGTACCTGATTTCCTTGAATTATTTTCAAGAAAAAACATGCTTGCTTTAATTGTTTTTTCCATATTATTTGGTCTTTCCGTGAGTATGCTAGGTGAAAAGGGAAGGAAAGTTTCGGCGGGGCTTTCTTTAATTTCCGATGTCATAATGAAGCTCGTTTCTATTATTATGTGGCTTGCTCCAATTGGATTAGGTGCCTATTTTGCAACGTTAATTGGGGTGTTCGGTCCTGAACTACTTGGCTCCTATGCAAAAGCGATGGCCGTTTATTATCCAATTTCCATTATTTATTTCTTTTCTGCCTTCACTTTTTATGCTTTTTTAGCTGGTGGAAAAAGAGGGACAAAAATATTCTGGAAGGAAATCATTACTCCAGCTGCCACTTCATTGGCAACCCAAAGTAGTGTTGCTACGATTCCAGCAAACTTAGTGGCTTCCGCTAAAATTGGTGTTCCAAGAGACATCCGCGAAATTGTGATTCCTGTTGGAGCAACAGCCCATATGGACGGATCCTGCTTAAGTGCGATATTAAAAATTGCTTTTCTTTTCGGTTTGTTTAATATGTCCTTTACCGGAATAGATACGTTTATGACGGCGATTCTCATTGCTTTATTAAGCGGTATGGTCATGTCAGGAGTACCAGGTGGAGGTTTTGTCGGTGAATTATTAATTATCACAATGTATGGGTTCCCTCCAGAAGCATTGGTTATCCTTTCTATGTTAGGAACTCTGGTAGATCCGCCAGCAACGATGGTGAATTCATCCGGAGATACCGTCTGTGGAATGCTGATGGCTAGAATCATTGAGGGCAAGAATTGGATGGTTAAAAAGTTAAAACCCTCCGAAACGAATACGACAGAATATACTAGTGAAATGTAGTTAGTTATAGCTGAAAAAATCGATTTCCTGGACGTAAGGAAATCGATTTTTTTTGAGTGTAGAAATATTAAAGTCATTTCATTCAAAACACTAAGTTAGGAGACTGTTTATATATATTTTCCCTATTGAGGGGGTTAAGCAAGTACGAGCATATTAAAAAACTACTAGACCAATAAACAAATACTAAAAAACATGAGGCCAGTACAAAACAGAACTCTTACAAAGTTAACTAACTATCGACATAACCTGTCTAACTTTATAGGGATATTGCACTGACCGTCCTTTATTAACAAGGTAATCCAGTCTTCTCATTGTAAAATGACAATAAAGTTATTTATTTTTAAGAAACTCAAACAAGTATAACCCCGTTCCAGAGTTAGACGAGGTTAAAAATATAGTAGTTTAATTTTGGATGTAAGATATTTACCTACACTAAAAAATATAACAATAAAGACGTTTAAAAATCTAAGTTTTATTCAACAATAGCGCCCTATTCTGGAACAATTATATTCCATAAGGCACATGTGGGCGTATCCTAATTAAAAAATTTTTTCTTATTATTTTTCACGTAGTTAAGGATAACTATGAAGTAAATAAAGACTATAAAATTTATTATGCCAAATGTTAGACTAGATGGATTTTTAAAGGGCAACACAAAGAGCCAAAATACCACTACAAACGAACTCACTACATATAACCACTTGAATTTATCTGTCATCCTTGCCTCTCCCAACTTTCCTTCTTTGATGATTTTATCTTTCAAAAAAGCATCTCCTTTAATTAATTCATCAATGCTGATACCGAATAAATCACTTAAAGTAATCAGTGTTTCAATATTTGGGTAGCCTTTTTCAAGTTCCCATTTAGAAACTGATTGTCTGCTAATGTTTAATTTATTGGCTAATTCTTCTTGAGAAAGATTATGTTTTAAACGTTCTTCTTTTAGTTTTTTGTAGAACTCCATGATTTCAACTCCCTATATTTGTTTTACTATGGCTAATAAAAACTTTAAAGACTTACAAAGTAGAATGATGTAACCTAAGGGTAGCAACTGCCGAATACTTTTCACTGATGGAGTAGAGAATAAAAAGAGCGTCCAATAAAAAGTCCTCCAATGACAAAAACAATCGATAGCAGAATTCCCTTCCCATCCGTAGCTATATACGAAGGGATAAAAAGGTTCATGGAAACTTTAAGGGCAACAAACATGATAAGTGTTCCAACTAGCCAGAATTTCATTTTGCCCTTACTCATTTTTTCTATTTTATTCAGAAATATTACCCGACCTTGAATTACCCCAGCTACAAATCCCAATACTAATATTAGGAGTAGTAAAATCCACTCTTTTATTCCAATATCATTTATCATAAACGCAAACACGATTCCAACAATAAGCAGCAGCGTTCCAATGATAAATATTCTATCCAATCCTTTCACAACGACTTCACTCCTTGTATAACCATTTGAATTTATCTGTCATTATTATTTTTAACATGTTGGATAAGGATTTGTAAGAATCGCAAGATGGAATAATGTAACCTAAGGATAGCAGGACTTAAAACAAGTGGTTGCTAACCTGTTTCTTTTTGGGTACTTAGGTACCTTTGAACCAGTAATAATAGGAGTTGCCTTAGTAGCAACTCCTTACTTCACAATCTGGCCCTTTAATTGAATAACATAGCTTGCGTTTTTAAACATCTTTATTGTAAATGTAACGACTTTATTTGTAATTAAACAACTTTATTGTCACTCAACAGTTACATTTAAAAATCTCGTATGAAATTCTTATAAGAAAGTTTGATTATTTTAACTACCCTTCTTCAACGCTAAAGTACCCAATTGTGGTGTTAGTGCTCTTACAATGTAGTAATAATCGGTCCTTCCTTGGTAAGAATAACCGTATGCTCGTATTGAGCCACAAAGCTTTCATCGGTTAGGAAGGTCCATCCATCTTCGGATTGGAAAACTTCCTCTTCAAATGTAGAGATCATAGGCTCAAAGGCAATTACCATACCATCTTTTAAAATTTCGTCATCCCATGGGGCAAAGTAATTGAAAATATGTTTTGGTTCTTCATGAATCGAGCGCCCAACACCATGTCCAGTAAGATTTTTTATGACTGTTAAACCATGCTGTTTCGCTACATTGTGTGCAGCTTTTCCGAGCGCGCTTTTTTTTGAACCTGGCTTTGCCTTCTTAAGTCCAGCATAGAATGCTTCTTTAGCTACGTCACATATTTTCTGTAAAGTTGTCTCTCCTTCCCCTACTACAAAGGAAATTCCGGTATCTGCGAAATACCCGTTTTTTGAACCTGAAACATCAATATTTACTAGGTCCCCTTCTTGAATGGTCCGTGTCCTCTTCGGAATCCCGTGCGCTACTTCTTTATTTATGCTAATGCACGTATATCCAGGAAAATTGTATTCTCCTTTTGGGGCAGATTGAGCTCCTGCTTTTTCAAACATCTCTCTCGCAATTTCATCGAGTTCTTTTGTGGTAATTCCAGGTTTCGTACTATGGACTAATTCATCTCGAATCGCCCCACAGATTTCACCAATTACTTTTAATCCATTAAAATCCTCTTTATTCTTTGCCACCATTGATATTCCCACCTTTTAAAGTATTTTATGATTAGTATTCCATGTAGTTTATAGCACAAACGGGTTTTCTTCAACAATCTGGCCCGATTGTTGAATAGAATTACTCGCATTCTTTAAACCACTTTTTTGTCACTTTGCACACATTCTTCGCCTATTAAATCTTTATTCTCCCTATTGTAGGCCTTCATGAATGCTATCTAAGTTCCATTTCATCATTTTAAAGTAACTATCCCCGTCTTCACCAGGTTTTCCTGTTGAATCCGTAAATACCTTTCCTTTAATCTTTACGCCGGTTTCACTTGCTAAACTTTCCATACTACGCGGGTCTACACTTGTTTCGACAAATAAAGCTGGAACTTTTCTCTCCTTAACAATATCAACAATTCGTTTCATTTGTTCTGGAGTTCCTTGATTTTCCGTGTTTATTTCCCAAATATATTGGGCATCGAGTCCATAGGCTGCTGAAAAGTATTTAAATGCCCCTTCACTTGTGACCAACACACGACGCTCATCGGGGATGTCTGAAAATCGATTTACTGCATCATCGTGTAATTTTCGCAGTTCATCTATGTAGGTGTCAGCATTCCTCTTATATAAATCTTTGTGTTTAGGATCTTTTTCAATTAATCTATCACGGGCATTTTCTGCGTATTTTATCCCGTTTTCGATATTTAACCAAGCATGAGGATCTTGTTCTGACTCTTTTCCTTTCGATGTTAAATACATCGGCTCAACTCCTTGGCTTAATACATATACAGGAGCATTTTTTCCATCCTTTCCTGTTGTTTCGAGTAAGCGATCAAACCAGCCATTTCCCGTTTCCAAGTTTAGTCCATTGGAAAATACGATGTCTGCATCCTCTGTTTTTTGAACATCCTTAGGCAATGGGTCGTACTCATGCGGATCCGTCCCTATTGGAACAATACTGTAAAGATCGATTTGATCACCACCAACATTTTTAACAATATCAGCAAGAATTGAATAAGTCGTTACAACTTTTAATTTCTTATTCTTCTCTTTCTCTGGTTTTGATGTTTTAGATGCGCATCCCACTATTACCAATAATAAAGCTACAGCTAAAATCCCTATTTTTATAACTTTTTTCAATTCGTACTCCTCCTACTTCTATACTTTTATTTTTTATAATGACGAACCTCGAAGTGCAGCTTTCTTCCTTCTTGCTTTTATCGCTCTCCAAAGCACACCTTGTTTTGGTGATAATGCGAAAACCAATGAAAATACGACGGCAGAAACAAGTACAATCGCTGCTCCTGAAGCTAAGTTGTAAGTAAAGCTTAGGAACAAACCTAAAATCGCTGAAATAACTCCAAATCCTGCAGATAGGTAAATCATTACCCATAAGCGGTCTGTTAAAAGATAAGCCGTTGCAGCGGGTGTAATCAACATGGCAACTACAAGAATGATCCCAACCGTTTGTAATGAAGCAACCGTGACCATGGTTAACAGGGTCATAAGAAAATAATGAATTAAACGGTTTGGTAATCCATAAGCTGCAGACATTGTTGGGTCGAAGGAGCTGACAAGAAGTTCTTTATAAAAGGTGTAAACTGCTCCAAGAATAATAATCCCAATCACTAATGTAATCCACATATCAGACGAACGAACGGCAAGAACATTTCCAAACAATATATGATATAAATCAGTTGAACTTTTTACTAAAGAAATAAGAATGATCCCAATAGCAAAGAAGGCTGTGAAAATAATCCCAATTGCGGAGTCGTTTTTGATCCGACTGTTTTGACTCACATATCCAATGCCGATAGCGGTAAGCACTCCTGTTAGTACAGCACCAAAGAAAAAATTAATTCCTAACATGTAGGATATGGCAACACCTGGCAACACGGCATGTGAAATTGCATCTCCCATTAATGCCATTCCTCGCAATATAATAAAACAACCAATCACACCGCATATAATTCCGACCATAACGGATGTTAACAAAGCTTTTTGTAAGAAATTATACTCCATGACCGCATGTATGAATTCCATTAGACGATCACCTCATTTGCATTCAAGAACGGAAGCTGAGCTTCATAAGCTTTCATCATGATTTCTGGACGAAATACTCTCTCAACAGGCCCGACATCAATGAGCTCTTTGTTTAATAAAATCAATTCATTGAAGTATGTACTTGCTTTGCTTAAATCATGATGGACAACAAACACTGTCTTTCCAGCGTCACGCAATTCTTTTAATATCTTTATAATCGTTTCCTCACTTGTTACATCAATTCCAACAAAAGGTTCATCAAGACAGAACAACTCTGCTTCTTGAACAAGTGCTCGGGCAAGGAACACACGCTGCTGCTGTCCTCCAGAGAGCTCGCCAATTTGTCTTTCGCTATATTTTTCCATTCCCACCTTTTCAAGACAGTGGTACGACCATTCACGATGTTTCTTTTTCGGTCGGCGAAATACACCTAGACCTGGATAGGTCCCAAGAAGAACCGTATCGAGTACTGTAATTGGAAAAGTCCAATCCATATCACTCCTTTGAGGAATATAAGCGATTTTTTTACGTACTTCTTTGATAGGTTTACCAAATATTTGAATATCTCCTTTATCCCTTGGAATTAATTCAAGTAAAGCCTTTAGAAGGGTAGACTTTCCTGCACCATTTGGTCCAATAATACCGACTAATTTTCCTTGTCCAATCGTAAAACTTATGTCATGTAAAGCTTCATTTCCGTGATATGAAACAAATAAATTTCGAACAGACATAGAGGATACCATTTTGAAGACAACTCCTTTATCAATTTGAAATTAAAAATTTTTTAAGTAAATAAATAAGTTAGATGCTTTTTCTTATAATAAAAAAAATAAACCATATGACAAAATGTTTCCTTTGTGCAAATGTGGTTGATAAAAACTTAATATACTTTTCCATATTTGTAAATACCTTTTTGAGAATTTTTATCATTTAGTTTTTTAAATGCATAGAAAAAACCGTCATGTGACAGCTTTTCTATGTATTATTTTTTAAGCTATTGAATCCAATTTTTTAAATAGTTTGATGCAGAATAAAATTGTATCCTTATATTTTGGATAGGTTTTTCTTCTCTGCCCTTTAATTACTTTAGACACATTTGTTAATGATTTAAGTGTTGCTACTATGCGGATAGTTGAAAAAATGTTGCTAAATTTATGTAAAATACTTAAAAAATACAGTTGACTGTTTAACGCATATAGTATAAATTTGCGTTAGGTAAACTTTTTTTACTGAATACAAAAGAAATGGGGGTTAGATCTTGTCTTCATTCATATTGCCAAAGCTTTCTTATGACTATGATGAGCTGGAACCATTTATTGATGCTCGAACTTTAGAAATTCATCATAGTAAACATCATGCTACATATGTGAATAAATTAAATGTAGCATTAGAGAAGTTTGAAGATTTAAAGCATAAGACATTGGAGGATTTATTAAGCAATCTTAATAGTCTGCCAGCTGAAGTAAGGAATGATGTCCAAAATAATGGTGGTGGGCATTATTGTCATAGTCTTTTTTGGGAGTCTATGAGTCCGAAGGGCGGTGGCGAGCCAAAAGCTGATATTTCAAAGGCAATTGATTATTATTTTCAAACCTTTGATCAATTTAAGGATCAGCTCACAAAGGCAGCTATAAGTAGATTTGGAAGTGGTTATGGATGGCTTGTTCTTGATGGGAAAGAGCTTTCTGTCATCAGTACTCCTAATCAGGACACTCCCTTAATAGAGGGGAAAACTCCCTTACTAGTTATTGATGTTTGGGAGCACGCATATTACCTAAAATACCAAAACAGACGTCCAGAGTTTGTTTCAAGTTGGTGGAATACGGTAAATTGGGATATTGTAAATGAACGATATTTAAATGCGATAAGGCAAAGTTTTTAAGAAAATTAGTTTTTGTGTTATATTCAAATGCCATGATGTCTCCCGGGGTGGTAGCCGGGAGATCCTACTTTTAAAATAAATTCAATGGTTATTGAATTTATCATCAATGAATATTATTTGTTTGATAATAATAAACTTAATGAAAGTAGGGGAATGATTTCTCGTAATTCAAATTAATGTTGCTTTATGCATTTTATAATTGGAAAAACGTTGTGTTTTTTCTTTTGTTAGAAATGACCATTGGTTTGTGCTTGTTTCAGATATGAGGTTTTGTAGGAGTCACAATTACTTAGATGGCCTTGCTTGAATTAAATAAATGATATTTGACCAATAACGCTCGATATGGTCGACCTGAAGATTAGATTTTTCTATTATTTTATCGATATTTCTGTTACAATGACAGCCTGATATTTTAGTATACAGTGGGTCAATCATTTTTTGCGAAAAGGATAGTAATGGATTAGAGCTTAGACCATGTTCCATTAACAATATAACCCCATCCTTACGGCACCAATTATTAAATTTATTTAATGTTACAATTGGGTCAGGATAACTGCAAAGTGAAAGGGTTGATACGATGCAATCAAAAGAATTGTGTTCTAATTTCAACTCATCAATATCTTCCTGAATAAATTCTGCTTTAACTTGAAAAATTGATGCTGCTTTTTTGGCACTCTTAATCATTTCTGAGCTAAAATCAATTCCTGTAACCTCAACATTATTCCTATCATAGTAAGGAAAGTTCGCTCCAGCTCCAACTCCGACCTCTAACACTTTTCCATATGCGTTTTTTATTATTTTATTTCTCAATCCAGCAAGCTTTTGATTAGTACGATTATTTTCATACATTTTTACTTGTTTATCATATTTTTTAATTAGCTTTTCTTTTTTCATTTGCTCACTTCCTGAAAGATTGATTTAGACTTGAAATAGGTATTTTCTCCATTTGGGGCTTTGCTGTGTACATATGATAATTTCAGTATTATTCATAAAGAAATGGAATTGCTATTCTACCAAATCTGTTTTTTAGTTAATAAAAAGGGGACCATCCCTTCTTGAAGAAAGTCCCTCTAGCTTACCTAATTAATCTATTTTGTCATTTTATACTGCCTACTTCTTTAATCTTAAGTTCATTAATGTTTTATGTCCTATTTCGTCAGTTTGCTTATACTCTACAGTTCCCTTTTTAAATGATTTGATTGAGTATTACCTGCAATCCAAAAAGGAATTTGAATGAACGTAAAGTGAGGTAATATATTAGAGCTTGATTCATTTATTTTCTCATCGAATAAACTAATCATTTAATCCCTTTCCATTGAGAATTTGCTGCATATATTTTTCAACCCTTGATTCTCGAGTTTTGGATTGTTTGGCTCCCGAAAAATAAAGAATGTATGCTCTTTGCCGTCCCGGCGTCAACCCTTCAAAAGCAGTTTTCAAGGCAGGGATTTCATTGAATTTATTTTGAAGCTCTTCGGGAATTACTAATTCTGTATTCTTTTTAAAATTTACTTCCAAACCTGCTTTTTCAACATCAATGGCTTCATAAATATAGGCTTTCAAGATAGGTTCCATATCAACTATCTCCTGAACATTGGTGAAACGAATCTGGCGCGCCGCCTGTACATTCTCCGTTTGTTGGATTAGAATCCCATTGGTATCCTTTACCAAGGCACCTTTGTGAAACAGAAGCGCACAATATTCTTTAAATCCATGGATGATAACGATGTTTTTTTTCTCAAACGTGTAACAAGGATGCATCCACTTAAATTCTTCGGTCAGCTCACAGTCAAGAACGATATCTCTTAACTTCTCATATTCTTTCTTCCACTTTTTGGATTTGTTTATAAATTCATCAACCTTAGGATTCGTTTTATTCTCAGTCATAAGAACACCCACTTTAATTTTTGATTAGCAAACAGTCTAGAATAATCATGCTCAATTTCTTCAAATCTTTTCGTCACTTTTTGGCTTTAACAACCTTTAAATCATTTTTAAGAAGGCATCTAAACAGTTAATATTGTTGACAAATATTGATTTATTTTTCATATAATTTCAATATTTTATTCTTTTGTCATCAAGTATAATTTTTCAATGAGTCTTAGTAAAAAGTGTTCCTGTTTTTGGCACTCCTAAGTTACCTTATCACAATACTTCATAATTTTCTTTGTTCTTTAAACAAAACGGCTATGCCTTTTCTAGACATAGCTCTATATGGAAGTTATCGACTTGTTTATCGATAACTAGGTCATTCTGTATATCTAATCATTACACAAGTGCTTAAAAACTTTTCTATGTTTGTAGTAATCTACCAGACATTTTAAACCTGAGATTATTAAAAAGATTCCTGCTCCCATGAAGGCGGATTTATTGAAAAGATTGTATAGAACTATAGTTATAATAAATAGCACCACAGACATTATTATGTATATTAAGTTAGTAGACATTTTTCTTTTTTCACGTTCTTTATAAGATTCAATGTCTGAAAATATATTTTGATCAGCATTTTGATGTTCAGTATAAAAAATATGTTTTGAATACCACTTACTTTTAGCAAGTGCTATCCATCCAGCATCTTCAAAAATACTATTATACTCTTGAAAATTGTCCTTTTTATTAAATAAACGATAATCAATTTTATAAATACGATTCATTTGTTTTGGATCGTTTACCGGTTCAAATATGTATTGACAGTCTTCAATATCTTCTGAATCATAACTTTTAAGTACCCATCCAACATTTAGCATACTCTGTAACCAGTGCTCCTCTTCGATAAAATTAGTGAATTTCTTACTAATTTTTTTTATACTTTTCTCTTTCAACAATCATTACTCTCCTTCCGTCATTAATTTTTTTGTGAAATTTACCATGTCTTGATATCGATTAAATTCTAGATATAGCACTTCCTTGCCTCTTTCGGTAATGCAGTACGTCTTCTTTTTGCGACTATCTTTTTCTTGTTTCACAGTTTCAATTAGCTTTTGTTTCTGAAGATTATTTAAGACACCATAAAGTGTTCCAGGAGCAATAATAAAGGTACCACCACTCACATTTTCAATCCCTTTAATAATTCCATAGCCATGCAAAGGTTCATGATATAGTGCTAATAAAACTAAATACATTGATTCAGACAATGGATTCATATATTTCCCCTCCAAAATATATCGACACTCGATATATTGTTATACATAATATAAAAGACGATATATCGAATGTCAATTTATTGTCCTTTTACCATAATTATTCAAACAATCCTTGTAAAACTAAAGAAACCGTTTAGTGAAAGAAGGAAGTGGGTAATTTCTGTGAAATTTTAAAGTGAGAGTATGGGAGAATCTTATGTCAATTAATACTGAAAGAGCGTAAAGAGGAATTTGTAACAAATATGATGCTGAATATTTTCCAACAGGAGACAAATTGAAGCTAGGGATTTCTAATAATGTAAAAGAAGGTATAGTCCCTATTAATGGTCTTCGCCTATAATCCATAAGAGGGAACCTCTGGCTGGTTTAAATGGGCAGGAGAAAAGTTTTCCGAAGACCCTGATTTTTTTGTTCCTCTTCATATTGAACATATTGATGAATGGGCACCAAATATAAAAAAATATTTAGGTTTGGCACCTGGATAGCGATTTTTAATTGCTGGTGTTTGGTTCGATAAAAAGATGATCGATGATTTTTAATTATGTATCATATAATAGTTTAAGAACTGAGCTGTCTTTTATGGCAGCTTTTCTTATTGAATTAACGGAGTATTTAGTTCAATAAACCAACTGCGATTTCTTCAAATTTTTCCAATTATTTTAATAAAGTTAAATTTAAGAAGGAGTTATTAATAAACAGCCCGTATTATATAAAGATGATGCCTATTGCCAATCGGAGAAAAGGGAATGTAAATGAAAATAAGGGGAACGACTTTGTATGATTAAAGTAATTCGTAGATTATATGAACGAGATGAATCAATTCATAATTTATATGTGTCAATATCAAATAGACAAATATTTAGTTCCCAGGATAAGAAAAGTTCTCATTTAATAAATATTCGTTCAATGACAAAAAGCATCGTTTCACTTTTAATTGGGATTGCATTAAAAAAAGAATTTATAAAGTCCCTTGAAACTCCGATTAATTACTTTCTATCTGGTGCTCCTACTCAGATATCAATAAGAGATTTACTTACAATGAGTTCGGGTTTCGATATTGATGACAAAGATTTATACGGACTGATTCTAAATAGTAATGATTGGGTAAGAGACATCTTAAACCTTCCATTAGCAGGAAGGGGTAAATTTAGATATAAAGGAGTAGATTATCACCTTCTATCTGCAATTATTAGTAAGTCAACGGGTTTAACGATGTCCAATTTTGCTCAGACAAACCTCTTTTCACCACTCGAAATAATAGATGCTGAATGGGAAAGTGACCCCCAAGGTATAACAGTCGGGAGTACAGGCTTAAAGATTTCGTTTGAAAGTTTAATAAAAATATCCCAATTACTTGTTAATAATGGTTTAGAAAATACTAATGAGATTATTCCTAATGATTGGATAAATGTGTCTACTACAAATGGCATCCCAACAAATTTAAGTTACGGTGATTATGGATTTGGATGGTGGATAAAAACGTATAAAGATAATGAAGTTTATCGTGCTTTAGGTTCAGGCGGTCAACAAATTCTCATATATCCCAAGGAAAGGATTTCAATTATTGTAACTGCAAACCCAAAAACATTTAATCACTTAGAGAGTGAAACTTTATCAAATAAGATTCTCGATATCATTACGTCATAAATCATTGTTGCGAAAATGATTAACGTAAACGATTTATTAAAAAACAATTCTTCATTTAACGGGTGGGTGCTTTACTTCAATAAGTAGTAAAGTCTTTTATTACTAAGCTCTCGAAGCAGTTATATTTAAAAAAGGTACCTTTTGAAGGTGACAGAATTTTTGTGAGGGGTATAAAAATAACAATGAAAGAAAAAAAGTTTGATATTTTAATGTTTTTTCAAATCATTTTTGTAATCCCTGTTGTGTTAATTAGTATTTACAGTCTGGTTACGGAAAACTTTAACTTACAACCAGTGAGTTTCATACTTATGAGTGCATTGTTTCTTACAATAGCATTGCGAGAATATAAAAAAACTCAGAGTTTATTGTGGAGTATCTTCTATTTATGCATTTCGTTATTCAGTTTATATGTTGCTATTGAAGGCATTATGATTAATTAAATAGAAATAATCTTCACCTGTTGAAAAAAAATAAAAGGATATTTACCCAAAAACAAGAATACATTGTAGTGTTTTTTTAAAGCAGTTAAATAGGAGGGATTGAATTGGAGGAGTTAATTAAGGAATATGCTTTAGGATACTCATTGCTTCGGGAAGCCATTGAAGGATTAACCGAGGAAGAGCTTCGTTACAAGCCCGCACCGGACAAATGGAGTATTCATCAAATCCTTATACATGTGACAGATTCCGAGATCTCGTCCACATCTCGGCTAAAAAAGGTCTTGGCGGAGGATGAGCCGAATCTGATTTCATTTGACCAAAACGCATGGGCGAATAACTTGAGGTACGATTTGTTAGACCGTGAACAGTATCTGCTTCTGTTCAAATTATTGCGTTCCAGTATGCAACCTATTCTAGAAAATCTAACTAGTGAACAAAGTAAGAGAGTGGGGGTGTATGTCGATCAGGGGCGGTTCACATTTAAGCAATTGTTGGAATACCGTGTTCTACATGTCCGCGACCATCTTGCTCAAATTGAACGAGTAAAGAAGGCATACCAAGAGAACCAAGTAACCTATTGAACAATTAACAGTTGCAAGAGTTGAGAAAGAAGATCGCTGTGGCGGTCTTTTTTCTTATTCAAAAAAAGGGGGCTACACTAATTTTTTCCTTTTTTAATATTGTCCATTCCTCACACAATCTTCTTTGAAGAAAAAAAGAACAAGCTCCTCTTCTCATAACCATTCTCACTGTTTTGAACCATTAATTAGTCCCAATCCCTAAAACAACATTTAATCCTGTCAACGTTTTCCTAAGTTTCACAAAGCAGCATAATAGTTCCTGTTCCGTAACTACTAAAAAAGCCACCAATAATGGCAGCTGAAAATCTTATTTTTAGATATGATATTGACTTTTAAATTTGAAAATCTCATCAACAGCTTGGTGATACCCACCTGCTTTTTGAAAGGATTCACTAATATTTGCAACAGCTTTATGGAAGGATGGTTGGTTTAACACATGATCTGTGGCATCATATAGTTGATTTGCCGTCAAACTTTGCATTTGTAATTGAATACCTGCCCCGATATTGGCAACTTGTCCGGCAATTATCGGTTGATCTGCACTTTGTGGAATTACAATTAGCGGAACCCCGTAATAGAGACCTTCATTGGTACTGTTCATTCCACCATGTGTGATAAATAATTTAGTGTATTTTAGCACTTCGGTTTGTGGAACATAATTTTTTACAATGAAGTTTTGAGGGATCCCTCCCAATTCACCTAGGAGAGTTTGTTTCCCAATAGACATGACGACGGTATGATCAGTGTTCTTGAATGCCTTAAAACAAAGCTTATAGAAATCAATGGCTCGGTTCATGACTGTACCGAGTGAAATGTAAATGGGACTTTTTCCTTTAATTTCAGTCAGGTCAAAGTTTTCTTGTGTTAATCGTGAAGAGATGGATGGACCTACAAATTTATATGTTTGGTCAAATGCTTCTCCAAAAGGTTGGAATTCCCTAGTTGTATAAACAATTGTAAGTGGTGCAGGATTACAAAAAACTTCATATGGAGAACTGATTTCAACATCATATTTTTCTTTAATTTTTGTTATTAGATTTTGAAATTCATTATTTATCCTTTTAAATATTTCTGCTGGGATATTTTGTGAAAGATGCTCTAATGTTCTATCGAATGATACTTTAGTTTCTGCAAAGGATGTACACGAATTGATCGCGGGAAGCTTAAGGATTTGGGCAAGTAACCGTCCGCAACCAAACATAGAATCGTGGATGATGTAATCAAAATGCTCACCTTTGATCTGTTCAAGAACACTAGGTATGACGATATCTGCCGTATGTAAAAGACCGTTGACTCTTTCAAGTAAATGATTTCTTCCACCTGAGATAAAAGCTTTTATAAATTTTTGAGCGTCAATTGTTCGTACAGTAGCTCCCGTCTTCTCAATACGCTCTCGAAAATCTTCTATCGTAAAGTACACTACCTCTTCTCCACGCGAAATAAGCTCTTGTACGACTCCAATAGTTGGATTGATATGTCCTTCTGATCCACTATTAATAAATAAAACACGTGCCAATTCTACCACTCCTTAGGTAAAGATTTTTTCTAGATTGTGTAAGAGTCACTATCCCATATTATTGTTTAACTATGTTAAAACACCTTGGGTTCTTTTAGCAAGTACAATCAAGTATCGATTTTCACTAATCTGCTCAGTTAGTGGAACACAAGAGAAATGCTCAATCCTAAATGAAGTAAAACTCCCTTATTTTTGATGCAGTTCACCGGGATAACTTAAAATGAATTTTTTATATTATTTGTGCTGTATTTATCTTAATACATAGACTTTTCGAATCAATTTCCATTTTAGTCTTAGAAGATACAGAGTATTATTAAGAAACTCGCCAACACTGTGGCGAGTTTTAAGGGATTTTGTTTAGAGTAGTGGTTAAATTAGAAAAGGAGACCAATCCGGATCAAAATTAACTCCATCCGCTGTATCTGTAATCTGTACAGGATTGGAACCATCCGTATTTATGACCCAAATTTCATCATCATCAAATTCTTCATCAGGAGTGATTCGAACAAACGCAATTCGGTTACCGTCCGGCGACCATGTAGGGTATCTATCTTCTAAAGGATTATCAGTAAGTTGTATAGGATTAGAACCATCAGCATTCATGATCCAAATCTCAGAATTACCACTTCGATTTGAGGAAAATGCAATTTTTAAGCCATCTGGGGACCATGCTGGTTCAAAACCGTTTTCAGTAGAAAGTGGAGTAGGATTGGAACCATCAGCATTCATGATCCAAATGGTATTAACTCCTGAACGATTTGAACTAAAAGCTATTTTACTTCCGTCTGGCGACCAATCTGGGTTATCATCCTGTGAAGCATGATTAGTAAGATTCGTCTGATTTGATCCATCAGCATTCATAACCCAGATTTCATCATTACCTGTTCGATTGGTTGAAAATGCAAGTTGCGATCCATCAGGTGACCATGTAGGGTGACCATTGAAAAAAGGTGTGTCAGTAAAGGTCAGCTGTTTAGGATTGGAACCATCAGCATTCATGACCCAAATTTCGAATCCTCCACTTCGATCAGAATAAAAAGCAATCCTTGATCCATCAGGTGACCAAGCGGGGTGACCATTATTTATATTGTTACCTGTAAAGGTAAGCTGAACACGGTTTGACCCATCTGGATTCATTGACCAGATTTCAAAACTTCCAGGACGAACGGAAGTAAAAGCAATCCTACTTCTACTTAATCCCATCTATTAACCTCCTTACGTAATATAGAATATCTTATTAAAACATATAAACCCTAGTATAGACTGGTATATTAAGTATTTGGTGGAGTTTTTTATAGAAATGTATTTAATTAATGTGGTTTAGTTTAATAAACGAAGAAAAAATACATCCAGGATTCTTTTGATAATTTCATCCCATAGTATTTAAAAGCCAAAAGTATGTAAGTTTTTACACATAATCTGGTATTTTGGTTTGTTATTTTTTTCTTATTTCAAAAACCTCATTTATTTATGATGCGGTTCACGGTTGTAATCATGGTAAAGCATTTAAATATTTATTTACTTGCTTTTTAAAAATTAGTCAGTTATACTGATTGTTGAGTTTGCTGATTATCGCGAGAGGTGAAATTTATGAACAAATGGAATCAATCTTATGGTTTTTTGCTTGGAAAAATTCTGCAGCAAATGGAAGGGAAGTTTGCTGAAGGACTTATCCCATTTAGGATTAACGCAAGGCAATATGGAGTTCTATTATTTATTCAGGAAAATCCTAATTCTTCACAAAAAGATATTTCTGAAAACCTACAAATCGATCGGACAACAATGGTGAGCCATATTGATTATTTAGAAGGTTTAGGATTTGTTGAGAGGACAAAAAATCCTAATGATAGAAGATCTTATAGCCTTATGATTACTGAAAAAGGTAATGAAGTAGTGGATTCACGTTGGGAATTTTTAATCAATACAGAATCAGAAGTTTTAGCTCCTTTAAATCAGCAAGAGAGACAATTGCTTAAAGATTTCCTTGTTAAAATTTGGAGGTCACTTTAGAATACAGGAGGTTATAAAATATGAACGCACTTGATTATTTTAATGCACGTCTTCAAGGAACAATAAGTCCTATGGATTATCTAAGGTCTAAGCAAATGGATTCAGAGAAATACTTCTTAATAGATGTTAGAAACGGTCCAGCTCATTTAAGAAATGTAATAATTAAGGATGCAAATGTTATACCAGAACAAGAATTGCCAAATCGTTTAAATGAAATACCAAAAGATAAGGAAATTATCTTGTATTGCTGGGACGTCTGGTGCAACACTGCTGCCAAAGTAGCAAAGTTTTTACTAGAAAGGGATTATCGTGTTAAAGAGTTGACCGGAGGGATAGCAGCATGGAAGGAAATGGACTTTCCTGTTTCAGATTCAATACAAAAGAATAACTCCACAGACCATTGTGGGTGTTGAGACTAAGCAAATGAAACGAAGATATTGGATTGGAGTTGTATCTCGTGATCATGTATTAAAGGGAGTACATGGAGGATTCACCCAACTTTGTCATGGGAAAGAGGGTCCTTTAAAAAGGATGGGTACTGGTGATTGGATTATCTATTATTCTTCAAAAAAGAACTTCAAGGAAAATACACCATACCAAAAATTCACTGCTATAGGAAAAATAATTGATAATCATATTTATCAGTGTGATATGGGAAATGGCTTTATTCCTTTCCGTAGAAATATAGATTTCCTTAGAAGCAAAGAAATACCCATCCACCCTTTAATCCCATACCTTTCTTTCATTGTAAATAAGAAACATTGGGGTTATGCCTTCAGATTTGGTCATTTAGAAATAAGTGAGCAAGATTTTCATCTGATTGCAAAACAAATGGTGATAAAAGGAGAGTAGATACCTTCTAATTTTCTTTTATCCGTTGACTTCTTTATGCATTATAATTTCAACTCTCTACTTTACCACTATTTGTGATACGGTTCGTCCTAAATCCTCACTATTGTAGACCCTGATCCTTTTGTTCATCAATAATTTATCAAAAAATAGCATTAATCCTTTTTGGATTAATGCCCCTATAGCTTAATAAGAATCTGATTCGCGTTATTTATTTCGCATTAAAATATAAAGAGAACTTAAACTTAAAAAAAGGTTTTTGATTGTTATAAAAAATGACTAGCTTCCTTGCTAGCGGAGCTTTTTCCCTTAACCTGCTTTAATGTTGCTACTATAAGAAAGCTAACAATCACTAATAAGAGCCATGAACTAACCTTTCCTAGATGAACGAGACTCCATGCCTCGGTTTGGTTTGGGTATTTCCAAGCTCCAAAGAACGTTGCGATATTTTCGGCTATCCAAATAAAAAATCCGATGAGTACAAAAGAAAGTGCGAGTGGCATACGGTAACGAGTTCCATCAACCTCGTATATGACCCACGATCGCCAAAAGACGATAATGACAAGTCCAGATAACCACCAACGAACGTCAATCCAATAATGGTGGGTGAAAAAATTCAAATAAATTGCAGCTGCAAGAAGTACAACTACCAAGAACGGTGGCCACTTAACCAGTTCAACCTTTAACTTCCTCCACGCTTGGCAAAGATAGCTTGCAACACTTGCATACATAAATCCGCTATACAAAGGCACGCCAAAAATTTTGAAATATCCTTTCTCTGGATATGACCAGGAGCCCATATGCACCTTGAAAAGTTCAAGAGCGAGTCCAATTAAGTGGAACAATGTGATAACCTTTAGTTCATCCCGTGTTTCAAGCCCGGAACGCACCATCAACCACTGCATCAGAAGGCAGATGATAAGCATCCAGTCATACCGTGGTAAGAAGGGAAGAGGTATGATTTGTGTAAGAGCCAAAGAGGCAAAAATAACTACAGGAAACAAACAAGATAAGGCCTGCTCCCAACCAAAACGAACGAGTTGTTTTAGTGCTCTCATGATTTATGCCTCCAAGGTTGTTTTTTGATTATATATAAGTTCTGCTTATTATAGTTAAATAGATTTAAGTTTATATACATAGAATCACAGCCGATAGACTTTCTTTTCCTTTCGGTGTTAAATATTGCTAGCTTAATCATGGGTGTCCTCATCACTTCGGTATTCTAAAATATCTCCAGGCTGACATTCTAAAGCCTTACAAATTGCCTCTAAAGTCGATAATCGAATCGCTTTTGCCTTCCCATTTTTCAATATAGAAAGATTCGCCATCGTAATTCCAACTTTCTCCGAAAGTTCCGTTACGCTCATTTTTCTTTTCGCAAGCATCACATCAATATTGATTATTATTGCCATGTTATTCACCTCAGATCGTTAAATCATTTTCTGATTTTATATTAATCGCTTCTTGTAAAAGTTTTTGAAGAACAGCGGCAAAGACTGCGATAACCAATGAAGCAAAAGGAACAACTAATCCGATAAAGGAGACACCTGGGGCATCGTCTTTTTCCGCAAATAGATAGAAGAGCGGCAAGACTAGCACATGCAAGCTACTGATGGTGATGGCACAGTATTTGATTTTCTTTAAGGCTATTACAGAAATTTGCGAAAAAGCTTTATTCTTATCAATAAAGGTTAAAAGCTTAAAAGCCTGATACAGAGCAAAGTAAAAAGGTATCACCGATGCATAAAAAACGAAGAAAACGAGATATTTTATATAAGCAAACTCTGGTAATAATTTTGCTGCAATATTTGCTAACTCAGGCACCAAAAATATGCACAAAGCAAGAATTGGGATTCCAATAAAAATAACAGCTATCTTTAAAAAGAGTGTCGTAACTTGTTTCATAGTAAGCACCTCACTTAATTATTATAAAATTGATATTAACATAAAATTTATTGTTTTACGATAAAATATTATCGATTTCAATTATTTTTTTATTGCGATAGATATTTTTAGACAAAGATAAAAAGCATTCCTTTACAAAGAAATGCTCTATAAGACTAAAAACTATTCTTATTTATGAATTGTTCAATGAACCTGCCCATTTTATTTGATCTTCAGCTTTTAGCATTGTTTATGGGCAGGGATAAATTAAGTTATATGATTAGTAGAATGTGTATGTAAGATTATTTAAATTCTTTTCGATATAGTCCAAATGCGTAAATGGCTCCAATTAAAAATACAATCCCTTGAAATAGAATGAAGAACTGACGGAAGTATTCGATATTACGATCAACTAATGAAATAAAAATAGCATTCATAATGATCTGGGTAGTAAACATACAAGAAATAATTTTAAGATAAATAGCATTTGTTCTTTCATCTGGTTGCCCAATTTTTTTTCTGATAATGAAAAGTGCAATGATTGAACCCAAAAATAGAATAGCTGTAATTCCTACAATGATATTGAAATTTTGTGTGCTTTCTGACATCCAGTTGTTTAATAAATCAATCATGATGATCTTCCTTTCTTACATAAGAGAATATTTTGTTTATATCAACCTCAAAATAACTTGCTATTCGAAAGGCTAATATGAGTGAAGGAGAGTAATTATTCTTTTCCATTACAAATATTGGTTGCTTAGAAACTCTAACAGCATCATCTAACTCCTTTTGTGTCATTCTTCTTAACACCCTATGCTCATACACTTTATTTACAATAGAATCTCCAAATTCTCCCTTCAATGCTACTGCCCTCCTATTTGCTGATAGGTATATAATAACTTATAATTTTATAAAAGTAAAGTAAACTTATACAAAAAATAATATTTTTTATATAAAAGTAAGTTTTTTTATGTTTATTTACAATATATATGTACCATTCGTATACAAAACAATTAAATTAACATTATTTTAAAGCCCTTTAAACTAATTTGCCTCTTTAGTTGAATATAGAAAAATAGCATTCCTCTACGAAAAGGAATGCTAAAGATCACATGTAATTATATTTGTTTTTGGCTCTTAGATTTAATACTAATCAACAATATAGAAATAATCCCAATAACGAATAATACATAACTTATTGGTATTAAGAAGAAAAATGGTTCTTCAAGAAGACCGTTGCTTGCTACTTTACTATTTGTAGAATGAATAATAAGACATGCAATTCCTATTATTATTGGTACAATGCTTAATAAATATTTTTTATTCATTTTCAATACTCCTCTTTCTATATTCAAAAATATCACCAGAATGGCATTCTAATATTTCACATATCTTTTCAGTGGTTGAAAATTTAATTGCTTTTGCTTTTCCATTTTTTAATATAGGAACATTAGTCAATAAAAACTGGAATACCTGTAATCTAAATGAATGAAATAAAGGGTTTATTTAGCACCTTCAGATTTTTGCTAAAATATGTGTAGAATAGTAAACCAATGATTCCACAAAAAATAATGATCAATTTTAGCCAAGACGTTAATGCTTCGGGTTTCACATTATATCTCCTTCCAAGTTATTTAATCAAATATTAATGAAACTAAACTATAGTGTCAATAAAAATTTATTGTTTTACGATAAAATTTTGTTATATGACAAGAAATACCCTTCTCAAAGAGAGGGGCTAATTTGTATTCAATTTCAGTCCCTTTTTTAATGGAGCGTTCCTGTTATTACAGAAATTCCTCCGTTAATATCTCTAGTACCCCATATTTAATTCATAGATAACGTCATATGAATACTTAATCAATAGTGAGTAACAATAATAAAAAGGAGGTTTTTTGTGAAACATCCAGATTTTTCTTTAAATCAGGGATGGTGGTACCCTGCATTTCTTAGTTTAATTCTACTTTTAATTGTTTTTTTTATGCCTAAGAAAAGAATAAGCTGGAAAGAAGTTTATATAACATTTGGTATAATTGGTTATATAGTATGGATGGTAGATATGACCATAGCTAGAAATGCTAATTTAAATATGTACAATCGTGCTTGAATAAAGATGTACAAAATTGATTGCTCATTTCATACTAATCTTGGGGTGATTAGTATGTACATAGCGCTAAATGTTGAAACCAATTTTGAGATTACTAGTCTTTCAGACTTACCAAAATTTAAACAACTAATGGAGCATCTAAAAATGAAAATTAATAAGAGTAAATTAGCAGAAGAGTTAGGTGTAGATCGTAGGACAATTGACAAATACCTAAAGGGATTTGTGCCGAAACGGAAGAGAGAAAAGC
>BORH01000024.1 GCA_018333075.1 Heyndrickxia sporothermodurans
GCAAGCTCCCATCTGATTCGCTCGACTTGCATGTATTAGGCACGCCGCCAGCGTTCGTCCTGAGCCAGGATCAAACTCTCCAAAAAGATGTTTGAACGAATCAAAATCTTCGAATTTGATTTAGCTCTTATAAATTCATTAATTGACGTTTCATTTTGTTCAGTTTTCAAAGATAAATCACTCACCGTTTTTCAACAGCGACTTTATTATCATATCAAGTTAAATGTTTTTTGTCAATAACTTTTTTTGTTTCTTTGTCACTGCTGAAATTCGATGTCCAGCAGCGACGTTTATAAATATACCAAGGATCATTCTTTTCGTCAACACTTTTTTTAATATTTTACGATAATTTTTTTCTCACTTTATAATGCCGGTGATATAGAGCTTGTCCCTTTGTTTCTACATAAATCTCTTCTATCACATTCTTTTCTATTAAAAACTCAAGTAAGATGCCTAGATCAACACTATAATGCTCTAGAGCGGAATGAGATAATAGATCATTTATAGTCCATTGCTCTTTTTCTTCCATAATCTCTATTAAATGTGATGCACAGAAGCGAGTTCTTGAGTGTATTAAAAATTCGCTTGCTAAGAATAGAAGCTCAAGCCTTTTTTCAATCGATTCATCACTCGTAATTAATTCTTCATATAGCTTAAAAATTTCGGGTTCGATTTGTTTAACTTGATTCCAAACCGTTATTTCTGGATGAAAGCCATTTTCGATGACCGCAAGCCTTGCTAGATGGTGCAAAGCATGAACGATATGATTATACGCATCTAAATATTGATTATTGTCAAAAAAGACCTTTCCATCCATATATCTGCGAATGAGCTTAGCAAACTCAATACCAATCTTTAGTTTTCGTTCATGGAACGGAAAATCTCTTAATTTGTCTTTCAAATGGCTCATATATTCATTTCGGTCAAATAAAACCTTTCCATGTGTGATCCATTCTACAATTTTTCGATTGGAGCCTAATAAAAGCCATTCCTTTAATTGTTCTTCTTTTACAATATGCATTGCTGCCTTTTTATTCTCGTACATGTAATGCTTTATATAAACTGCGCTTTCTAAATCTTTGACGATCATAAGTAAAATAGCATCAAACGTATCAGTCACTGTATCTTCATTATGCTTTTTCTCGATAAGTAAAACGGTTAATGTATTTGCTTGACTTGCTCTTTCCTGATAAATAGGTCGAAGGATGTCCTCCATTTTTTATTCCTCCAAAATATCTAGTAAGAATATTACTTCGACAATGATAATAAATTTCCTGCTAAATGAAAAGTTGTTTTTATATTTCAAATAAAAAACTAAGATTTTCCCAAACCAAACGATCAGCTATGTCCTTACGCTTTTCTTTTATGGTATATTACTTTGTAGGAGGGACAGCTATGGCTAAATATTCAAATAAAATTAATAAAATACGCACATTTGCGTTAAGTTTAATATTTGTTGGATTTATTATTATGTACTTTGGTATCTTTTTCAAAAATCACCCGATCATCATGACGATCTTTATGATTATTGGATTATTAAGCATTATCGCTAGTACAGTTGTTTACTTTTGGATTGGAATGCTATCAACCAAAGCAGTTCAAGTCATTTGTCCGAATTGTAATAAGCCAACAAAGCTGCTTGGTCGTGTAGATATGTGTATGCATTGTCGTGAACCGCTCACTCTCGATCGTAACCTTGAAGGAAAAGATTTTGACGAAAATTACAATCGCAAAAAACCGCAACAATAACAAGTGAAATGAAATGAAACAAAAAAAAAGAATTGCTCGATCGAATCGAACAATTCTTTTTTAATACGCTTCTTTTTTTCTGCATTCAGGGCAGGTTCCATAAATCTCCATCCTATGATGACTTACTTTAAACCCAGTTACATGTGATGCTAAATGTTCGACCTCATCAAGTCCAGGATAATGGAAATCAACGATTTTACCACAATTCTCACAAATGACATGGTAATGACTCGTTGTTACGAAATCAAAACGACTGGAATTATCACCATAAGTAAGTTCCTTTACGAGTCCTACCTCACGAAATACCCGTAAATTATTATATACGGTAGCGACACTCATATTTGGAAATTTACCTTCAAGTGCTTTATAAATGTCATCTGCGGTAGGATGTGACATTGATTGAATTAAATACTCCAATATCGCATGACGTTGAGGTGTGATACGAACTCCAGTTTCTTTCAAAGTTTCAATGGCTTCTTTGATTTGATGTTCAGACACCGTCATGCACCTCTTTTCTAAAAAATTTATTTCACTCTTTTAATTAAAATCTTCTCGGTTCTAAATGGATCGACCATATGGAAGCGAAACATATATGGTAAAGGAAAAAGCACATCTCATAATCAAAAAATATATTCGAAAGGCTAACCTCTATCAAAAAGAACCAATTATTATTTTATAATATTTATAATTAGTTTACTAAGGAACATGCATATTTGTCAATGTTATCAGTACTTCTAACCTTGATGCAAGGTAGGTTCATTCTCACCAAAGCCATTATTTACATATCGCGCAGCCACAAATAACAAATCTGAAAGTCGATTTAAATAAGCCAATACAAGAGGATTTACACGTTCAATGGAGACAGCTATTCTTTCCGCTCGTCGAACGACGGTTCGAGCACAATGTAAGGCAGCGCCTGCTGGATGACCACCTGGAAGAATAAAATTTATCAATGGTTCTAGCTTAGAATCCCAATGATCAATCGTTTGCTCCAAATCTTTTATATCCTCATCTTTTAATTTCCACTTTACTTCCTTCCCTTCAGGGGTAGCCAGTTCGGCTCCTACATGAAAAAGGATGGTTTGAATTTTGTGAAAAGCCTTATTTACCTCATCCTTAAGAGGAGAGCTAGAATTCCTTATATAACTAAGCGCTAACCCTATCATCGAATTTGCTTCATCACAGGTTCCATATGCCTCAACCCGTAAATCATTTTTCGGTATGCGCTGTCCATAAACAAGGGATGTTGTTCCTTTATCACCGGATTTCGTATAAATTCTCACCTTAGTATCCCCTTTCAGGATCAATTACATTTATTAATTGACCTACATTATTAATATATGTATGTAAATTTTTTTCAAATATATCAAATGCTCGAGGTAAATAATTCCTAGTAGTACTAGAAATATGTGGTGTAATCGAGACATTGTCCATAGTCCAGAAAGGATGTCCCTTCGATAAAGGCTCCTGTTCAAACACATCTAAATAGGCATGAGCAATTTGATGATTATTTAAAGCATCGATTAAAATCTCTTCTTCAACCACATCTCCTCTGCCAATATTGATAAATACTAAAGAGCTTTTCATTTTTTCAAAGTCAGTCTTTTTATAAAAACCGACTGTTTTTTCGGTACTAGGAAGAAGAGAAACTAAAAAATCGACCTGATCAAAAACAGCATTCACATGATTTAACGTAAACATTTCATCAAAATACTCTTTGGGCATGCCTGAACTGTTTACTCCATAAACCTTCATTCCAAAAGCCTTAGCAAG
Source organism: Heyndrickxia sporothermodurans (assembly GCA_018333075.1). GTDB lineage: Bacteria > Bacillota > Bacilli > Bacillales > Bacillaceae_C > Heyndrickxia > Heyndrickxia sporothermodurans_A. The sequence continues at coordinate 3,523 of BORH01000024.1, forward strand.
TCGAGCAATTTCTTGTCCAATTGCGCCGGCACCAACAATGAGCAAGGATTGTCCATTTAGCTCACTTAAAGGTTTGCTTTTATCCCAGATCATTTCTTTCTGATTATCCCAAAGACGTTGAAAGCTTTTCACATAATCAAGGATTAGACCCATTGTAAACTCAGCCATTGGAATTTTATGAATTCCACGCGCATTTGTTATGAGGATGTTTCTTTCACTAATGATTTTTAATGGCATCCTTTCCAGCCCTGCAGAAGTAACCATAATCCATTGTAAATTTTCTGCTTTTAGGATGTGTTCATCATTCAAATCCTCTCCATAGGTGACAATCACCTCTGCCGTTTTCATTTCCTGTTCTGCAACTGTTACATCATGAAAAAAATAAAATTGAACATTTGAAAAGTTAGATTGCAATGTTTTTTTCAAATGATCAGGTGGGTCAAATGTGAATACGATTTTCATGTCATCCCTCCTCATATCTTCTCCTTCATATTATCATAGCTAAAAGCGACTTTTGCAAAGATTGAGACTATTTTGCGAAATGCAAATTCATTAATCACCCATCAAAAAAATGGACCGAAATATATTCGGTCCAAAATTATTATTTCTGAGGAGGTATGCCCTAGTATAAAGTATGTTCCTCTTTACATTTTGAATGGACAATTGCCGCTATTACGAAAAAAATAGGCAGTAACAAACTAGTTACCTTTTATTGAAGATGTTCCTTAATGAATGTAAGTGCTTCTTCTACATGCCCATTTACCTTCACTTTTCTCCATTCCTTTACCAGCTCGCCCTCTTTATTAATAATAAAGGTGGAGCGTTCAATTCCCATGTATTCTTTACCGAAGTTCTTTTTTAATTTCCAAACATCGAATTGCTCAGCGAGTTTATGTTCTTCATCAACTAATAAAAGAAAAGGCAGTCCATGCTTTTCAATAAACTTTTGATGCTGCTTAATGGGATCAGGACTCACTCCGAGAATCACTGCATCAAGCTCTTCAAAGCTTTCGTGTTTGTCCCGAAAGTCACAGGCTTCAGTTGTGCAGCCTGGTGTCATATCCTTTGGATAGAAATATAAAACGATATGCTTCTTCCCTTTAAAATCAGATAGCTTCACTGTTTCTCCATTGCTTGCCTCTAATGCAAAATCGGGTGCTAATTCACCAAGTTGAACAGTCATTTCTATTCCTCCTTAAACGAGCGAACAAACGAATAATATGTTTGTAACGTTAATTATTATTTTTCTTATATAAAAGCCTACTCGATAATCGCCATCATTTGCAAATATTTTACTTTTTCACATCGTGATTTTGATCATAATCGATAAAGGTTTTAACAACAAAGGCTGCTGGAATCGTATATCCAATTAATGCTTCAATTACGACAAGAATTCTCCCTACTCCGATCGGAACAATATCTCCATAGCCAACCGAAAACAGGGTAATCGCGCTTAAATACATCGAGGAATTTAGTTTTGCCATATAGCTACCAGTAAAAAGTGTTCCTTGCTCAGCAATTACATTTAACCCCTTCATTTCCAATAACATAAACAGTAACCCAAAGCCGATCATAATGACACTATATGTGTATCCTAAAAAAAGAAAATTCTCAAAGGATACGAGCTTATATTTCAGCTGGGAAGGAAAGAAAAGTGTTCTCAAGCTCATAAAAATACATAAAATAACTGCTAACATGAGTAGATATATCATTGGTTTCCCCTCATTTTCCATACACTTTTAGCTTGTCATTCTATTGTACTCACCGATATGCCATAGTATGTGAAAAAGCTTTGGACAAAGGAATTTAAAAGTGCTGGCTTCAAGTTTTCCAGCTCATTGGACACATATTCATTTAGGTACTACAATATGAATATGTCTTAAAAAAAGAGAATAAGTAATATTTTTCGCTATATTTAGGAGGAAGACAAATGGATTTTTCAAATTCTAATCATTTACATAACGAAGCATTAGAGCATATCGTAGGAGGAGTAAATAGTCCTTCCCGCTCATATAAAGCTGTAGGAGGCGGTGCACCTGTCGCAATGACTCGCGCAAAAGGTGCTTACTTTTGGGATGTAGATAATAATCGATACATCGATTACCTTGCTGCATATGGACCTATTATTACCGGACATGCGCATCCACATGTAACCGAAGCAATTAAAACAGCAGCTGAAAATGGAGTACTATATGGAACTCCAACCCCGTTTGAAGTGAAATTTTCCAAAATGTTAAAAGAAGCGATCCCATCTTTAGATAAAGTGCGCTTCGTTAACTCTGGTACCGAAGCGGTTATGACTACCATCCGTGTTGCACGTGCATATACTGGTCGTGATAAAATTATCAAATTTGAAGGCTGCTATCATGGTCACTCTGATCTTGTTCTTGTTGCAGCTGGTTCTGGTCCTTCACAATTAGGTATGCCAGATTCAGCAGGTGTTCCTAAAAGTATTGCAAATGAGGTTATTACTGTTCCATTTAATGATATTGAACCATTTAAGGAAGCTCTTGATAAATGGGGAAATGAAGTGGCTGCCGTATTAGTAGAGCCAATCGTAGGGAACTTCGGGATTGTTGAGCCACAGCCTGGATTTTTAGAGCAGGTAAATGAGCTGACACATAAGGCTGGTGCCTTAGTTATTTATGATGAAGTTATCACTGCTTTCCGCTTTATGTATGGTGGTGCACAAAATTTATTAGGTGTTACACCTGATTTAACTGCAATGGGCAAAATTATCGGTGGCGGCCTGCCAATTGGCGCTTACGGCGGCAAAAAAGAAATCATGGAAAAGGTTGCACCGCTTGGTCCAGCCTATCAAGCAGGAACAATGGCCGGAAACCCTGCATCCATTTTATCAGGAATTGCATGCTTAGAGGTTCTGAAAGAAGATGGTGTCTATAATCAACTTGATCGTTTAGGGGCGCTCCTTGAAAAAGGAATATTGGACGCATCAGAAAAGCACAATACACCGATTACAGTTAATCGTTTAAAAGGTGCTCTTACAATATATTTTACAACAGAAAAAGTAAAAAACTATAAACAAGCTGAAGCAACAGATGGGGAAATGTTTGCTAAGTTCTTTAAATTAATGCTTGAACAAGGCATTAATCTTGCACCATCCAAGTATGAAGCATGGTTTATTACAACGGCGCATACAGAAAAAGATATTGAAGAAACCATCCAAGCAGTTGACACTGCATTTTCAAAATTATAAGTTTGTAAACGAAGCACTAGGGAAAAATAATAATTAAACACATAGAGGCTGGCCAAAAATTCAAACTCAATGGTCGGCCTTTATTAATAGGTTGAATATTTTTGTGACATCAAACATATGAATAATTCGGGAATTTCGTAAATTTTTCTTGATATTCTGACGCTGGCATTGTATATTACTGAATTGTTATATATAAAAGGAAAACGTTAGTAGTTATAACAGGAAAGGAAATATTAATCATATGAAACTTGGTGCCCGCATTTTCAAAACGGGAATTGCCATCGTACTGGCGTTATACATTGCAAAAATTCTTGGAATGCCTTCACCTGTATTCGCAGGAATTGCTGCTATTTTCGCTATTAAACCAACTATTTATCGTTCCTATTTATCAATTGTTGAACAGGTTCAGGGGAATTTAATCGGTGCCATTGTCGCCGTAATATTTGGTCTTATTTTTGAAAATAACTATATTATTGTAGGTCTTGCTGCACTGATTACCATTATTATTATGCTAAAACTGAAGCTTGAAAACAGTGTCAGCCTAGGCTTAGTTACGATGATTGTTATTTTGGAATCTCCTGGTGAACATTTTCTCGAATTCGCATGGATTCGTTTTTCAACCATATTAATAGGGATATTATCAGCATTTGTTGTAAACCTAATATTCTTACCACCTAAGTATGAAACAAAGTTTTATCACCGGATGTCCAATTTAACAGAGGATATATTTAAATTAATCCGAATGATTTCTATGAATGCCTCAGAGCATCATTTAATGAAAGCTGAAATTGATAAAATAAGAGAACGATTAGCAAAGGTTAATCTATTCTATACATTGTTTAATGAGGAAAGACGCTATTTCAAGAAAAGCAGTTTAGAGAAGAAACGAAAAACGGTTATTTATCGTCAAATGGTTTCTACTTCACAGGATTGCTTTGATATCTTAAGATTATTGCATCGTTATGAGAATGACATCCATCAATTACCTGAATCGATTCAAGCTCAAATATTTGAACGTCTTGATTATTTGATGAATGAGCATCAAAAATTACTGTTTCAGTTTTTAGGAAAAATTAAGCTTACAGATATCGATACAGAAGAAAAATTTGAATCCCAGCAAAGTGAATTATTAGATAAATTTTTACAAGAACTGAATAAAGAAAGCTTCCGTTCTAATTATCAGACTTATCATTTGATGCGGCTGTTGTCTGCAATGGTCGATTATCAGGAGCAATTGAAGCATCTAAGCATCTTAATCGATAGCTTTAAAAATTTCCATAAGGATATAAATGAAGTCACGATTCAAGAACAAGAGGAAGAATAATCGACTATGAACGAGAAGCAAGTGGCTTCTCGTTTTTTTGTATACGTGAAAAAAGCAGGTGATTTGCCCAAAAGGCAATCATACCTGCTAAGTAATTACGAGTCTAATTGTTGAACTTGGAAAAGGTTATAATAATGACCTTGTTTTCTCATCAATTCTTCATGTGATCCCATTTCAGCTATTTTCCCATGTTCAATTAATACGATCCGATCTGCGTGTGTAATCGTTGAAAGTCGGTGAGCGACAATAAAGGTTGTTCGATCCTTTGCTAGCTTCTCTAATGCCTCTTGTATTAAGTGTTCACTTTCCAAATCAAGCGCAGAGGTCGCTTCATCTAATATTAAGATAGGTGGATTTTTCAAAAATACCCGGGCAATCGCAATTCTCTGCTTTTGACCACCAGAAAGCTTCACTCCTCTTTCGCCAACCTTCGTTTCATATCCATCTACAAGCTGCGTAATAAAATCATGTGCATTTGCTGCTTTCGCTGCTTCAATAACATCCTCTTCAGTTGCATCTGGCTTTCCAAGCAAAATATTTAATTTAACCGATTCACTAAAGAGAATATTATCCTGCAGCACCATCCCAATTTTATCCCGCAAGCTTCTTACTTTGAAGTCACGAATATCAGTACCATCTAGTAGAATTGCTCCGTCAGTTACATCATAGAAACGCGGAATCAGACTGACTAAGGAGGACTTACCTCCACCACTCATTCCGACTAAAGCAATCGTTTCTCCAGCTTGAACATCTAGGTTAATATCTTTTAAGACAGAAATATCTTGATCATTATAAGAAAAGTTAACGTGTTTAAAGGAAATTTCGCCTTTAACCTCTTTACACGCAATGGCGTTTGGCGAATCATCAATATCGTATTTTTCATCCATTAGCTCAAATACTCGATCCATAGAAGCATACGCTTGGGTCAACGTTGTTCCTGAATTAACCAATCGACGTAATGGGCTGTATAATCGATCAATATAAGCAATGAATGCCGCCATCGTTCCAATCGTTAAATTTCCATGGATGACCTGATATCCGGCAAATCCAATCACAATTAAAGGAGCAATATCTGTTAGCGTATTAACGACCGAAAACGCTTTGGCTGTCCAGCTCGTTTGCTGTAATGCCTTATTAAGAAAGTTCTTATTATGTGTACGAAAACGTTCCTGCTCATGATCTTCGATTGCAAAGCTTTTGATGACTGGCATTCCTTGAACACGTTCATGCAAATAGCCTTGAACCTCTGCAAGCGCCTGTGAACGCGCCCTAGTAAATGTACGTAGATTACCGAAAAAGTATTTTACAGAAATCGCATACAAAGGAAAAACGATTAAGGAAACAATGGTTAGCGGAACATCCATAGTAAACATGATGACAACAGCGATTAATATCGTTGCCGCGTCTAACCAAACATTCATTAACCCCGTAATAACAAAATCCTTCGTTTGCTCGACATCATTAATCACTCGAGAAATGACTTCTCCAGCTCTTGTATTTGAATAGTACTTAAAGCTAAGCTTTTGCAAATGTGTAAACAGTCGATCTCTAATATCGTATAAAATTTTACTTGCGGTCCATTGTGCAAAATATTGACGATAATACTCGACTGGCGGTCTCAAAATAATAAATATTCCAAGCATAATGGACATAGCTACAAATAGCTTCGTGTTTTTTTCATCGACTGTTAATTCCGAATTTGTCACTACACCATCAATTACATATTTAATAATAGCCGGAATAAGTAACGGTATAGCAAATTTTATTAATCCGATAATTAACGTACCGATAATTTGCATTGTATACGGCTTAACAAACTTCATATATCTTTTTGTGCTGCTCAAATTCATTCTCCCCTCAGCAGTTTCTCTTGCAGTAGAAGCTTTTTCTTTCATATTTTTATTGTTGCTGTTTCGGAAATTTTTATAAAAGAAAAGAATCTTCATGAAAAAAACCTGTAGCTTATAGCAACAGGTAAAGAATAGTATAACAAATATTATCTACGATAGGTTAAATAACGCTCATACCATATATCAATAAAATCAGGTGCGAACGGTCCTTTCCTTTGACGAATCCACTTGACTAGGTTGTCCACATTCCGCTTTAAAATATGGTCGATAACATCCGGATAGCCCATTTGCTTTCGATGACACTCATATTCATCCTCATCCAACAATGTATAAGTCATATCAGGAAATACTTTAATATCTAAATCATAATCAATATATTTTAGCGCTTCTTTATCATAAACAAAGGGAGAACCTAAATTACAATAATAGTAAATGCCGTCCTCTCTAATCATTCCAATAATATTAAACCAATGATCCGCATGAAAGTAACAAATGGCAGGTTCACGGGTAATCCACGTACGTCCATCTGACTCTGTTACAATTGTTCGATCATTCCCACCAATAACAAGAGATTTCGTCCCTTTTAAAACGGTTGTCTCTTCCCATATTCGATGGATATATCCATTATGCTTATAACTATGTATTTGTATCGTCTCACCTTCAATGGGAATACCCATACCTTCTCCCCTACCTTTATAAATAAAAATATATGTAAAATCCGCACATAATCTATAATAGAATTTTTTACTATTATAACGTTTTTTAAGAAAATTTAAAACAAAAGTCTATATTAAGTTAGCTATTCAATGTATTAAACTTAAAAAGCAAAAGAGCCTTACGATTACGTAAGAGCTCCTTCCGTCAGCACTTTTATTTCTTGGTAATGACGAATCACATCATCTGTTTGTGTTTCAAATAGTTTATGGATTTTATCCAGCTCTATTTTCATCTGTATGATTTCGTTTTTTATACTGTCCAGCTTTGCTTCTTCCTGTAATTGTTCGAGCTCCTGCTCTAATTCTTGGCATCGTTCAATTTCTGATTGCAAATATAATAATTGCTCCATCGTCTTCATTTGATCCATAATTAAATCATTGAATTCTTTCATCCCTTCACCTTCCTTAACGATTGATCTATTTTATGTAATTCGTTTATTTTATAAAAACTCCTTTGACTAGTTCTGTCACTTCAAATATGGTTTTGTCGAATGAAAATGAAAGAGATAGATTTGAAAACATTGCATAAACAAATGCGTAAGCTCCTTGATCAGCCCCGACAAGCAAATGTTCGAAGTCCGCACTTTGACTTCATTGGGAAAGTCCAAATATCAACTTTCCTCGGTGAAAGGTTATTTGACCTCGAGGGGCTAGGCGCGGTGGAGCTGACCGTAAACTTCCCACATAGGATAGTTATCCACAAGCGAATATTTTATCATTTCTTATACATTGAAAAAGGACATCCACGAAGAGGATGCCCTTTTTACTTATTTATTGTTCAATTATTTTCCAGCGTTTTGGTTTTTACGAGATTCAGCTTGTTGGTTTTGTTGTCTTACTGATTGTACATCAGTTTCACTACCGAACTCAGTTCCGAATTGTCCTTGTCCAGCAGTACCTTGTGCAGATTTAGCATTTTGTTGTTTTACTTCATTAATGTTAGTACCAGCTTGTGATTTGTTAGTTTGGTTTGCCATTTTTATCACCTCCACGCTCCTTAATGTAACCAAACGCGGAGGGAGTTATTCTAAATTTTTTTGATAGAATTTACCAAAGTTACTCTGTATATTTTATACTAATAAGGATCGTCCACCATCCACAATAATGGTTTGGCCCCTAATCATAAATGAATCATCAGAAACTAAAAATTTCACAACTTTTACCATATCTTCAATTTCAACCATTCTTCCAGCAGGTGTATGTTTTCTAGCATCGTCGAGCAATTCCTCCCTATTAGGGAAATGCTTTAATGCTTCTGTATCTATGGCACCACCAGATACAGCATTTACAACAATATTTTTTGACGCAAGCTCTACTGATAAATATCTTGTCAGCGCTTCTACAGCCGCCTTTGATACGCCAACCGTTGTATAATTTTCTAAATAGCGGATTGATCCAAGCGAGCTTAAGCTAACAATCTTCCCTCCGCCATTTTTCTCCATAAGCTTAGCTGCTTCTTGGGCACAAAATAGCAATGCTTTACTATTAATATTCATTGTCCAATCCCAATGAGATTCTTCAAGCTCCATTGCGGGACGGAGTACCCCAGATGCTGCATTACTAATAAACACATCTAATCGTCCAAATGCTTCATCAATCTCCTCAAACATTTTTTTTATTTTAGAGACATCCCCAACATTTGCTTTAATGAGCAATGCTTTTCTTCCAAGGTCTTCGATTTCCTTAACTGTTTCAAGTGCTGCAGATTTACTGCGAGCATAGTTAATAACAATATCATATCCTTCTTTTGCTAAAGCGATAGCTGTTGCTTTTCCAACACCACGACTACTTCCTGTAACTAATGCTACTTTATTTGTCATTGCATTCACCTTCCATTTTCATGATTCAACCCAGTTTAAGAGTCCTCACTTTTCTTCATTATTTTATCGATAAAATGAATAACAAACAATGTTTGTCTATATGCTAACTATTAATCACTTTAAAGGAGGTCTTACACCATGTCTACTGTACGCGACATGACAGAACTAGCAATGATTTCTATCTATGATTGGAACAATACAGAAATTGAACATTTCCATCATTCATTTCAGCAAATTCTTCCCTATTTAAATGCCGAAGGACAAACACTATATAGAGAAATAATCGAAGAAATAGAAAGAAGGCAAAAACCTTAAACCTACATTTGAAAACGATATAATCGATCATAAAAGGATTTTAAAAATTGATAAAGGAGCTTTTCCGAAGGGGCAAGCTCCCTATTTTTAGGTGTAATAACACCGACGGATCGAATAAAGCTTTGATCATCAATAGGAATCGTTCTTAAATCCTTTGGCAGATTATAGGAAAAGGCAAGCTCAGGCAATATAGCGATTCCTACTCCTGCTGCCACAAGTCCTTTTATCGTATCAACATCCTCGCCTTCAAAGGCAATCATGGGATCAAACCCAGCGTGATGACAAGCCTTTTCTATTGTCGATCTAATAAAGGATTCCTTGCGAAAGGTAACAAATCTTTCCTCTTGAAGCTGTCCAATTCGAATGATCGGTTCAGAACTCAGATGATGATTTTCTGATACGACTAGAAGCAATTTTTCTGTAAAAAAAATATCACCTTTCACTAATGGATGATCACTTAATACCGGAGCAATAAACGCAATATCGATATCCCCTCTTTCAATTTGCTTCACCAAATAAGTAGGATTTCCTTGATGAAAATGAAAATGAAGATTTGGATGGCTTTCTCTAAATTGTGAAAACATCATAGAAAACGTACTGACAGATAAGCCAGATGAAAAACCTAAATGAATAATTCCGGTATTAGGGTTTAAATATTCCTCCACTTTTTCTTTTGCTTTCTCCAACTCAATCATTATTCGTTCGGCATGTTCTAAAAACATTTTCCCCATATGTGTTAGCTTTACATTACGACCTTCACGATCAAAAAGAGGGATTCCCAGCTCTGATTCTAATAAAGATATTTGACGGCTAATCGCTGATTGAGCTACATGTAAGCTTTCAGCTGCCTTCGTTACGTGTTCACGCTTTGCTACCTCAATAAAATAAATAATTTGGCGTAATTCCAAGTCAAATTCCCACCAATCTAATTTTGAGATTATTTTGTTCTTAATAATATATTGTAAAGATTAATAAATTTAAAGTAAAATTTTTTTATTATCAAATACTCTGTGATTTCCTAATTTTATAAAAAGTGGAGGTATCCCTTGCAAAAGCATCCCTAACGTTTAAAGGTAGGGTCACTATAATTTATTTCAGAAAATTCAGTGTTTTCACAAAACACTTCGATTCAGATTATTTTATGGAAGGAATGATAGCAAATGACTTTTCAGAACAACAAATACCAAAAAGTCGGACTATACCAACCAGATTTTGAACATGATGCTTGCGGTATTGGCTTTTATGCAGATATAAAAGGACGTCCTTCTCACGAAATTGTAGCATCTGCATTAGTTATGCTTCAGAGATTAGATCATCGTGCAGGCAAAAGCAGTGATAATCAAACAAGTGATGGGGCAGGAATTCTTTTGCAAATTCCACATGAATTTTTCCAGAAGGTATGCCCATTTCAGCTGCCAAATAAGAGTGAATACGCAGTAGCGATGGTATTTTTACCAAAGAAAGAAGATCAACAAAAACAAATCATTTCTGATTTTCAGTCAGAAGCCACAAATTTAAATCTTTCCTTTATAGGAGAACGTACTGTCCCCGTCTCTCCTCAGTTCATAGGTGAAATAGCAAAATCCACCCAACCATATGTTACACAATTATTTTTCAAAAAGGCAAAGGATACAAACGATACCCAATTTTCTAAACAGCTCTACCTATTAAGAAGAATTCTTGAAAAAAAATATAGCAATCAATTATATATTTCTAGTTTATCAAATGAAACGATTGTTTATAAAGGGCTACTTTCTGCAGAACAGCTATCCTTTTTTTATAACGATCTTAATGAGCCAAGTTTTACATCGGCTCTTGCCCTTGTACATTCAAGATTTAGTACGAATACATTCCCAAGCTGGGAGCGTGCACATCCAAATCGCCTCATCGCACATAATGGAGAAATAAATACCATTAAAGGAAATATGAATTCATTTAATTCAAAGATTCCATCCTTTTTACAAGAGCTTGATCAGCTAAATGTTGAATCCATTTTGCCAATCATTCATCCTGAAGGCAGTGATTCAGCCATGTTTGATAATGTATTAGAATTTTTAACATTAAATGAAATGACATTACCTCAGGCAGTCATGATGATGGTACCTGAACCATGGGAAAACAATGATGAAATGCCTTCTTATCTTAAAGCGTTCTATGAATATCATAGTCTTTCTATGGAACCATGGGATGGTCCGATGGCTCTAGGATTCTCAAATGGTAAACAAATTGGAGCTATACTTGATCGGAATGGATTACGTCCCGGTCGTTATTATGTAACGAAGGACGATAAAGTAATCTTTTCATCTGAAGTTGGTGTCATTGATATTCCAGACGAACATGTCAAAGAGAAAAAGCATTTAAAACCAGGAGAATTACTATTTATTGATACTGAGCTTGGAAGAATGATTCCTAATGATGAGCTTAAAGCTATGATCAGTCACGAACAGCCCTATAAGCAATATCTTCAGGAACATGTCATTTCAATAAAAGCTAGCAATAAACAGGCTTCCCAAGCAATGGACAAACAAGAAAATCTCACTTTTCTCCAAAAGGTTTTTGGCTATACGTATGAAGAAGTAATGAAATCGATTAAACCAATGTCTATTGAAATGAAAGAACCAACAGGATCGATGGGGATTGATACGCCGCTTGCTGTTCTTTCTGAAAGACCCCAGCTGTTGTTTCATTACTTTAAACAAAGCTTTTCACAAGTTACCAATCCACCAATTGATGCAATAAGAGAGGAATGTGTCATCTCTACAGTCACTTGGCTAGGACCTCAAGTTAAATTATTAGGTGAAAAAGCGAATCATCTAAAACATTTCAAACTTGCAAACCCATTTTTAGAGACATCAGCCTTTAAGGTGTTACAAAAAAATGGAACCGTTAAAGAATTACCTATGATTTTTTCCGAGGAAGCTGGGATTGAGCAGGCCTTACGCAAGCTTTGCGAAGAGGCATTAATCTCTATAAAAGCGGGAACTGAGCTGTTGATTCTTACTGACAAACATACTGATGATCAATCCATTCCTATTCCATCGTTATTAGCAACATCTTGTCTTCACCATTTTTTAATAAAAAATGGTGTAAGGACAAAAGCAAGTATCATCATTGATTCAGGGGAACCAAGGGATTCTCATCATATGGCAATGCTTATTGGATATGGAGCCGATGCACTTCACCCTTATTTAGCATACGAGACGATTAAACAATTAATTATTGAAAAGCATATTCAACTTCCATTGAAACAAGCGATTCAAAATTATCTTCACGCCCTTACAAGTGGTGTTGTAAAAATTATGTCCAAGGTTGGCATCTCCTCCATCCAAAGCTATCGTGGAGCACAAACCTTTGAAGCTCTTGGAATTTCAGAAGCAGTTATCGATCAATACTTTACTGGAACCGTATCACAGATTGGTGGAATTGGTTTAAATGAAATCGCAAATGAAGCTTTGTTGCGTCATAAGAAAAGCAAAACAGAGCTTCATTCTCATGATCACACACTTGATTCTGGTAGCGAATTACAGTGGAGAAGTGAAGGAGAGCATCATCAATTTAATCCTCTTATCATTCATACATTACAGCGTGCTGCAAGAATGAATGATAAAACTGTGTATAAAAAATTTGTAAATATGCATGAAAACAGTCCTTTTACAACTGTTCGCAGCCTTTTCACTTTAAATAGTCAAAGACAGCCAATTCCATTGGATGAGGTTGAACCAATCGAAGAAATATTCAAGCGTTTTAAAACGGGGGCAATGTCCTATGGTTCATTAAGTAAGGAAGCCCATGAAGCACTGGCGATCGCTATGAATCGAATCGGTGGAAAAAGCAATAGTGGTGAAGGCGGAGAAGAGATTGAGCGTTCAATAGCAGATGAAAATGGTGAATTTAGAAGAAGTGCGATTAAACAGGTTGCCTCTGGTCGTTTCGGTGTAACTAGCTATTATCTTTCCGAAGCCGAGGAAATTCAAATAAAAATGGCACAAGGAGCAAAACCTGGTGAAGGCGGTCAATTACCAGGAAACAAAGTTTATCCTTGGATAGCTGAAGTAAGAGGATCAACTCCAGGAGTTGGCTTAATCTCTCCGCCACCACATCATGATATTTATTCAATAGAAGATCTTGCCCAATTAATCTTTGATTTAAAAAGTGCCAATCCAAAGGCAAGAATTAGTGTCAAGCTAGTCGCTAAGGCTGGAGTTGGTACGATAGCTGCAGGTGTTGCCAAAGGGCTCGCAGACACGATTTTAATTAGTGGACATGATGGTGGAACAGGTGCATCCCCTAAAACAAGTATTAAGCATACTGGTATCCCATGGGAAATTGGTTTAGCCGAAACCCACCAAACCCTCTTGCTCAATGGTTTACGAAATCGTGTAAAGCTAGAAGCAGATGGAAAATTAATGACTGGTAGGGATGTAATCATTGCTGCTTGCTTAGGAGCAGAGGAATTTGGCTTTGCTACAGCGCCATTAGTCGTACTAGGCTGTTTAATGATGCGTGCCTGCCATTTAGATACATGCCCTGTTGGAATTGCTACTCAAAATCCTAAGCTTCGTGAAAAATTCATGGGTAGTCCTGATCATATTGTTAACTATATGACATTTATTGCTGAAGAGGTCAGAGAAATTTTAGCGGAAAATGGCTATCGAAGCTTAAATGAAATTGTAGGGCAAACACATGTATTAAAGCCTAGAGAAGAAATCAAGAATCACTGGAAAGCAAAGAATTTAGATTTATCTAAGCTACTTTATCAGTCAGCTGATCAGCCTATTTGTACAGAGTCACAGAATCATGAATTAGAAAAACGCCTTGACCAACATACACTTATTCCACTCGTTACACCTTATGTAAATAATAAGCAGCCTGCCCAATTTACTTTTGAAATTAAAAATACAGACCGGGCAGTCGGAACATTATTAGGTCACTATGTGACGATGAAATATGGCCCAAGTGGTTTATCGAATCATTCCATTCGATTGAATTTTAATGGTTCGGCAGGACAAAGCTTTGGTGCTTTTTTACCTAAAGGCTTAACACTTACCTTGGTTGGAGATGCAAATGATTATGTCGGTAAAGGATTGTCTGGAGGCACTTTGATTATCAAACCGAATGCTCGTTTGGAGCATCCTGGAGATCAAGCGATTATCGGAAATACTACCTTTTTTGGAGCAACCTCTGGAGAAGCGTATATTAACGGGACAGCAGGGCAACGTTTTTGTGTGAGAAATAGCGGTGTAAATGCAATTGTTGAAGGTGTTGGAGATCATGGCTGTGAATATATGACTGGAGGAAAAGCCGTCATTCTCGGGCCAATTGGTAAAAACTTTGGAGCTGGAATGTCAGGTGGTGTTGCCTATATTTATACTGGTGCAAGTTCAGAAGATGACATTATGCAAAATATCAATTTCGAAATGATTAACATTGAAAACAACCACACAAATGAAGAGAAAATCGAGCTTTACAAAATGATCCAAAAACACTATCAATTTACCGGAAGCTTAAGAGCCAAAGAAATCTTAAAAAATTGGAATAAACAAAGCAATTACTTTTTGAAGATTATTCCAAATGAATACAAAAATATGATCGATTTAATTCATAAATTAGAAGATCAAGGAATGTCTAATAACGAGGCAAAACTTACGGCTTTTCAGCTAAAAAAAGAGGGAAAGTCCATTGCAGCACCAACTAGCCCTTCAATGGGGATATCCCTCTAAAAAGGAGAGAATGCATATGGAAAATTCAACAGAATTCATTGATATTAAAAGGGCTAAGCCAATAGAAAGAAAAACAATCGATCGAATTAAAGACTGGAAGGAATATCAAAAACCTTTTCCAGAAAAAAAATTAAAGCAGCAAGCATCCCGTTGTATGGATTGCGGAACACCCTTTTGCCAAGTCGGAACGATCATTAATTCTAGTACAAGTGGATGTCCATTATACAATCTCATTCCTGAATGGAATGCATTAGTACACGAAGGAAAATGGCATGAAGCATACTTGCGCCTTGCCAAAACAAATAACTTTCCTGAATTTACAGCAAGAGCCTGCCCTGCTCCATGTGAGGGCTCCTGTACGGCAGGGGTTCCTAGTGAACCAGTAACGATCAAAAGCATTGAAAAAGCAATTATCGATCGTGCATTTTCAGAAGGATGGGTAAAACCAAGAAAACCATTATCAAAAACAAATTATAAAATTGCTATTATTGGTTCTGGTCCTGCTGGATTAGCAGCTGCAGATGATTTAAACCAATTGGGACATTCGGTTACTATTTTTGAAAAGGCAGATCGTTTTGGCGGACTTCTCATGTATGGGATTCCAAATATGAAAATTGATAAATCACTTGTACAAAAAAGAATTGATTTATTGAAACGTGAAGGAATTGACTTTAAAGCAAACACTCATATCGGCGTGGATCTTACACTTGAAGAATTAGAAGCGACATTTGATGCAGTATTGCTTTGTATTGGAGCGGAAAAACCTCGCGAGCTTTCACTAAAAGGCAGAGAGCTAAAAGGCATTTATCCTGCAATGGAATATTTGACAGCAAGTACAAAGCATTTTTTACTTAAAGGAAAATCAGCTTTGCCAGAAATCGATGCAAAGGATAAAAGAGTGATTGTTATTGGTGGAGGCGACACCGGTGCTGACTGTGTTGCAACGGCAATACGACAAGGCTGTAAAAGTGTTGTTCAATTCGGAAAACATGGCAAATTACCAATTAGACGTCAGGAACACAATCCTTGGCCGGAAAATCCACAAGTTTTTTCACTTGATTATGCCTACGAAGAAGCGGTTCATCTTTTTGGAGAGGATCCACGACAATATTATATTCAGACTCATGAATTTATCGGAAATAAGCATGGAGAGGTAACCGGACTAACAACGACATTGTTCAATCAAGATTCAAGTGAATCCCTTCGTCATTGGGATGCTGACCTAATTCTAATCGCTATTGGATTTGAAGGAGTTTCAAACGAAAATTCCCTTAATGACATTCATCTTACAAGAAACAAGATTGCAACGGAACAGAATAGCTATCAAACAAACAAAACAGGAGTTTACGCTGCGGGGGATGCTAGAAGAGGCCAGAGCTTAATTGTTTGGGCTATTCAAGAAGGAAAAAAAGCAGCATTAGAAATTGATCAATATGTAAGAAAGCTGTCTTAACACACGAAGGGCCGTCTGATAAATTAGATCGGACGGCCTTTCATTTATAGCTCTAGAAAAGCTTTCCACATTTTTTGATGGGAAACAGGAAAAGCGTAGTTTGTCAGTTCTTCTTCTGTAACTAACTTCAATGTTTCATTCTCTTCAACTGTCCCAATAATCTGCCCTGAATACACCTCGATGTCCCAAGTCAAATGAGAGAAAACATGTTGAATATCAGTAAAGGATTTATCTAAGTTGATTTCAATATGATAATCATCTTTCAAAAAATCCTGTAATATATTTTTGGATTTAATCAGTTTACTTTTTTCAACATTAGGAAACTCCCAAAGATTTGCGAGAAGTCCTTTGTCTGATCGCTTATGGATCAGGAAACGATTATTATCATCTTTCAATACGGCAGCCACTAGTTCAACATGTCGCACACTTTTTTTCTTTGTTTTTACTGGCAATTGATCTTGAACGCCTTCAAAAAATGCCTGACAATGCTCCCTTACCGGACAAAGCAAGCAGCTTGGTGAGGTAGGAGTACAGATTAATGCCCCTAACTCCATCAATGCTTGGTTAAAATAAGAAGGATTTTCATGTGAAATCATTTCACGTATAGCTGCTTCAAAAACCTTCCTTGAAGAAGCTTTAGCAATATCCTCCCATATAAGCAAAATTCTCGAAATGACCCTCATCACATTGCCATCAACCGCTGGCTCTGGAACACCATATGCAATACTTAAAATAGCTCCAGCTGTGTATGGACCAACACCTCTTAGTTTTCTTATCCCTTCAGGTGTATTCGGTACGATTCCTCCGTAAGATTCATGTACCTCCCTAACAGCTGCTTGTAAATTTCTAACACGTGAATAATAGCCCAAACCTTCCCAAGCCTTCATGACAGACTCTTCATCAGCTTCAGATAATTTCTCTATAGTAGGAAATTTTTCAATAAAACGGTTAAAATAAGGTATAACCGTATCAACTCTTGTTTGCTGTAGCATAATTTCTGAAACCCAGACTTTATATGGGTCTTGATCCTTTCTCCATGGTAAGTCCCTTTGCTCAGCTTCAAACCAGTTGATTAAATCATCTTGAAATTGCTCTATATTTAAACTCTCAGTTGTACTGTTCATATATTCCTCCAACATGTTAAATCTAAACGAAATAGGGTAAAGTAATCGATATAGCTTTTTGCTGTTTTGAAATTAAAAGCAAACGCACTTTTATCATAAAAATTGCTATTTAACAAAAATGATTGAGACTTTCCAATCATTACATGAAAGCAACAAAATTTACAAAAACCGTAGGAAAGTACCCCATTTAATATTAAAATTCGATTACAAATGGATTTCTTAACGAATGTCCATTGCAATTACGTCATTTTTACCATAACATGTTTAACAAAAACCGCAAGTAATTAATTTAACTAGAAATTTTTTCATTCACGTTAATATATAGGAAAACGATTGCATCAAGACAAATTAAGGAGGACGTTCATTTTGGACACAGGAACCCACCTTGTAATGGGATTTGCCCTTGGAGGTCTCGCTACGTTAGACCCCGTTATTGCAGAAAATACTATTAATTCACACAGTGTGCTGCTTGCTACGATTATTGGATCTCAAATACCAGATATCGATACATTGTTAAAATTTCGCAACAACGCAGTATATATAAGAAATCATAGAGGCGCTACACATTCAGTTCCGGCGGTTATTTTATGGCCACTGCTTATCACTGCAGTAGCAGGATTGCTTTTTCCAGGAGCCAATCTTTTACATTTATGGCTTTGGACCTTTCTTGCTGTTTTTCTTCATGTATTTGTAGATATTTTTAATGCATATGGAACCCAAGCTCTTCGTCCCTTTTCATCTAAATGGATTGCGCTTGGGATCATAAATACGTTTGATCCATTTATTTTTATCATCCATGTTATTGGTTTAATTATTTGGGCTTTTGGAGCAAATCCAGGAATTACGTTTATTATTGTGTATGCAATTGTCATCTTTTACTATATTCTCCGCTTTGCAGAGCAATGGTCGGTAAAAAAAGCCGTAATAAACACGATTCCAAACGCTGAACAAATCATTATTTCACCTACTATGAGATATAATAAATGGAAAATTGTCGCGATTACGAAAAACCAACTATATGTTGCTAAAGCATATAAACGGTCGATTACCATTGTAGATAAATATGATCGTGTCCCAATACCTGAAAACGAAGTCATTGAGAAGGCAAAAGAAGATCCAAATATTTCTGCTTTTTTATCGTTTTCCCCGATATATCGCTGGGAACTAGAAGTATACGATAGCGGCTATGAGGTTCGTTTCATTGATTTACGTTATCGGAGCAAAGGGCATTATCCTTTTGTTGCAATTGTTCAAATGGATAATGACTTATCTATTACTGGTTCTTATACAGGATGGATTTATAATAAGGAAAAACTAAAGAAAAAATTGGACGTAGCTCCAAGGTAATCTTAAAAAAGGAAATAACTAGCCTTCATAAGAATTTACTTTTAAAGAGATAATATTAACGCATGAACTACCATCTACTCATGCGATGATAGAAGGAGGCAAAAAAATGCGAAATAAGGTAAAAGGCTTCCCATATGGACATGATAATAAATTCGAAGGTGAACCAAGAGCTAAAGCTGAATTTGCTTCTAAACGTGCAGACGGAACGATCAATACACACCCACAAGAAAGAATGAAGGCTTCAAATAAAAACAACATGTAATAGGAAAAGGTCTGTCAATTGACAGACCTTAATAATGAAATAGGCAGTGCCTCTTCTTCATTTTTTCCTCCTAAACGGTAGCCCCAGGCAAATATTCCGTTCATATAATCAATTTTAAAATAGACTCCTGGATCTCCTTCTATTTCATATAGCTCTCCTGGTTTAAAATCTTTTGGATTAAGCAAATAGGCTTTTGCCATAATTGCTTTCCTCTCTAAAACTGCATATTCATTCACAATCCCAAGCTGCTCCGCTTTCCTTGCCTTTTCCGTTAATAAAGCAATCTCTTGCTTTAATTCATATTCTGTCATTTGGCTATAGCGTTTTTCTTGTTCCATCTGTCATTCCACCTTATTAAAATTCGTACTCATTTAAAAATTTATCAATAAGCTCTATGGAAAATCCTTTTCGAAATAAATTTTGTTTCATACGTTGTTCGAATTCATATCCCGTATACTTTTGCAATTTCTTATATGCTTTAACTCCATGCTCAATGAGTGCATTCCATTCCTCAGACTCATCCTTTGAAAAATCAACTTCTGCAAGCGCAGTTTGAATCATATCAAATGAATAGCCTTTTCTTAATAAGGTCTGTTCAATTTTTTGTTTTAAGCTTTTTTCAGAAAGCTTTTTATTTTGCTTAATTAATTTTTCAATTAATGAAATTGCATGAGAAATTTGCTGCTCCTCTGAGAACTCTTGGAGTGCTATTTCAATTAGTTTTTCATCAATCCCTTTTTCCTGTAATTCTAATTGAATAGTTTTCGTTCCTTTTTTTGTCGTATTCATTTGAGTTCTTACATAGGCAATTGCGAACTCCTGATCATTTAAATACTTAAGATCAAACAGCTTATGGATCACTTCTTGAATAACCAGCTCGTTGATATCCTTTTGTTTTAAATAATCCTTAACTTCCTTTTCTGATCTCATTCGATAGGAGAGAAATTGGATAGCCAAATTTACACTTTTTCGAATGTCATCCTCATAATCAATTTCAGCAATTTCTAAATCAGTCAGTTCTTTTCCTTTCATCAATTGAAATCGTGCTAGAACTTCTTCATCTACACTAAAGGCATACTGACCATCAAGAAAAATATTATATCGCTCTGCATTATTTTTTTGGACGGATATTTTCGTTATGATTGGCATACGAACGCATTCCTTTTCATCAATTTCTTATTTATTTTACCATTCATTACAGTATGTTTGCTATGTTTAAGGAAATAATGAGAATACATGTTGATGAAAGGGTGAAATCAATGCCAAAGGATAAAAGAGTGAAAGCAAAAAGTAATTTATCCAGTATGCAAGCTGTTACCTATGCACATGAATTTAAAGTAGCCGATCGGGCTGGAGGATATTTACAGGATAGACGTAAATAGTTTCCTGTTTAATTTATTTTCGATTTACACATTCTATCATTGTAGAAAAAAATTTTCTGCAAATTGAACTTGAAAGGAGTTTTTCATTCATGGGTCGTGCTCACAAACAAAAAGCTCGTGATAAAAACAAAGCAAAACTTCCTCAAGTACCAAAAAATTTAAAGTCTGATGGAATCGATGTAGAATACTCTTCTGAGCTTGCAGACCAAGCAGATTTAGAGGCGCAAGAAAGATCAAATACAGCTAAACAAAGGGCAAAAACAAAAAGATAGTAAATGAAGTAGGGTTTTCTTCCCTACTTCCCTTCCTCACAAAACCTTCACAATTAAAGATAAAATTTTATAAAATGAATATGTCGATACTTTCCCTATTTTGCAAGAAAAAAACACAAAATACCTTATAATAATACTGAATATTCAAAATTAGTACAAAAGTTTTATTTATTTTTTATGCTAGATTATAGTAAAATACAAAATAATATAGTAATGATTTAGGAGTCTTTTATATGCATATTGGGACTAGAATTCGCTATTATCGATTATTAAGAGATCTATCTCCAGAAGAACTGGTTGAAGGAATAACAACAGTTCCCTTTCTAACATCCATTGAAAATAACGAGCATACCCCTTCCATTGAAATGCTCAGCCAACTTTGTGAAAGGCTTGAAATTCCTTTTATGACGTATCCAAATGAAGTACTTACACAATCATTAGAAGAATGGAAATACTCATTATTAAACAACAATAAAGAAAAAGCCTCCACTATTTTTAAAGAAGTATCAACGAAGATTTCACCCCGTGAAGACATTCAACTCATACTCACTTATCAAGTCTTCTTAATTAGATATTTTATTTTAATTGATCAAATTGAAAAATCCGCAAACCTCATAGAAAAAATTAAACCTTTTCATTTCGAAATGCCTGATGACTTAAAATTTTCATTTCAAAAGTTTCATGGAAATTATCTTTACTGTATAGGTCAGTTTATTGAAGCCTCAAAAATGTTTAGCAATGCAAAGAATTATTTATTTGCAATTCAAAATCATATTAATGAAGAAAAAGCAGATTTATTTTATATGCTAGGTCTTGCTTTAGGTAGAATTAACAAAAACACATTATCTGTTTTCTATGTCGAAGAAGCTTTATCATTATTCCAGCAAACCTATCAAATAAAACGGTGTACTGATTGTCATATGATGCTTGGTTTAATTTATAATAGAATGCAAGATTATGATGAAGCGGAAAAAAACTATTTAATAGCAAAACAGCTAGCAGAATCTTTAGACTATCAAAATTTAATTAACAAAATCGAACATAATCTTGGACTATTAAAAGCTCAACAAGGTAAATCAAAAGAGGCAATTACTCATTATTTAAACAGTTACCATGATCAAACAAAACAAGATGATCAGCTCCAAATTATTATCAATATCATTAAAGAATATTATAAAATTGGCTTCATCCATGAAGTGAAGCTATGGATTAAACAAGGCTTTAAATTAATTGATTCTGAAAATAAAGATAAACATAAAAATCACTATATCGAGCTAATGTTTTATCAATATATAGTAAATGGTTACCCAGAAGGATTTGAAAACTTTGTATTAAATGAAGCCATTCCTTACTATGAAAATATTAAACAATATCATTCTATTGTCATATTTTCAAAACAACTTGGTGATTATTATCAAAAGAAGAAAGAGTTTCAAAATGCAGCTACATCCTTTGCTACTGCAAATTCAGCATATGAAAAAATATTAAAGCTATAGGAGGAATCTAAATGAAGTTGAAAAAGGCTTTACTTGGAAGTATCTTAGCGTTTGGTATTTTAGCTGGCGGAGTTATGCTGAGTATTGGTGAGCTATGGCCACCAATAAATTCTAAAGCAATTGGTGAACTATGGCCCCCCATTAATGGAACAAATGAGGTAGTCAAAAAATTATAGTACCAACAAAGGAGCCAAATTTAAATGGCTCCTTTAAATTTTATGTTTTACATTAAGGTGCTTCAACTCCTGCCTTCTTCGAAGCGGTCATTAAAGCTTTAATGGCATCCAAATCATTGTTTTGAAGGAGTTCAATGACCTTACTTCCGACAACAACCCCATCACAATAACGGCTTAACTCAATTACTTGTTCAGGTGTTGAAACACCAAATCCCGCTAAAACTGGCATGGATGAAGACTTTTTTACTTCTTCCAAATATGCTCCTACTTCTTTATCATAGGATTGTCTAGTACCAGTAATCCCCCTCACTGTAACTGCGTAAAGAAATCCTTCAGTTTTGTCCGCAATCTCCTTTACTCTTTCCTTTGAGCTAGTTAAAGCAGCTAAGCGAATATGAGAAATTTGATTTTTTGTTAGCTCATCCGTAACCAGCTCTTCCTCCTCTATCGGTAAATCAGGAATAATCACCCCATCCACTCCAGCTTCATGACATCTTTCTGCAAAATTCTGTATACCAAATACAAAGATTGGATTCATATATGTCATTAATATAATAGGAATTTTTCTCTTCTCTTTCATTTTTTGTAGCTCTTCTAAGACTCCTTTTAAGGTCGTTCCCGCCATTAAGGCTCGAAGCCCTGCTTCCTGTATAGCAGGTCCATCGGCAACAGGATCGGAAAATGGAATCCCTAACTCTAAAGCTGTTGCACCATTTTCCTCAAAAAATTGAATCCGCTCATTTAAAATATCCAATCCACCATCTCCAGCCATAATATAAGGGACAAACGCCTTCTCCCCTCTTGCTAATACAGCGTCAAATGATTGTTTTACCTTTTCCCTTCCCATCTTACATCCCTCCTAATAAGCTTTTTACTGTTTCTACATCTTTATCCCCGCGTCCTGATAAACAGATGACAATCGATTCATCCTTAGACATTTCATCAGCGAGCTTACAAGCATAAGCCACTGCATGTGAGCTTTCTAATGCTGGAATAATTCCCTCTGTTTTTGATAAAAGCTGAAAGGCCTCTAAAGCTTCTTCATCAGTAATTGAAGTATATTTTACACGTCCACTCTCCTTTAAAAAGCTATGCTCTGGTCCAACACCCGGATAATCAAGCCCAGCTGAAATAGAATGTGCCTCTTCGATTTGTCCATGCTGGTCTTGAAGAAGATAGGTCATTGTTCCATGCAATACACCAATCTTTCCATCTGTTAAGGTTGCTGCATGCTTCCCGCTCTGAATTCCTGCTCCTCCTGCTTCAACACCGTAAAGCTGTACTTCTTGATCATTAATAAACGGGTAAAACATCCCCATCGAGTTGCTCCCACCACCAATACAAGCAATGACTGAATCAGGAAGCTTACCTAGCTGTTCAAGACACTGCTGTCTTGTTTCTTTGCCAATCACACTTTGAAAATCTCGAACAATCATTGGAAATGGATGTGGTCCTACAACAGAACCAAGAATATAATGGGTATCCTCTACATGTGTAACCCAATATCTAAGGGCTTCATTTACAGCATCCTTCAATGTTCCACTTCCTTGTTCCACACTTCTTACTTCTGCTCCTAGTAGCTCCATTCGAAAGACATTCAATTTTTGTCTTCGAATATCCTCAGCCCCCATAAACACAATACATTCCAGTCCAAGAAGAGCACATGCAGTTGCAGTTGCTACTCCGTGCTGTCCCGCACCTGTTTCAGCAACCACCTTCTTTTTCCCCATTCTCAGAGTCAATAATGCCTGTGCCAGTGCATTATTAATTTTATGTGCTCCCGTATGATTCAAATCTTCACGCTTCAAATAAATCTTCGGTCCATCTAACTGCTTCGTTAAATTTTCAGCAAAGTATAAAGGGGTTTCTCTCCCAATATATTGACGAAAATAATAATCCAATTGCTGTAAAAATTCAGGATCCCTCATCGCTTCTTCATATGCCTTCTCTAATTCCAGCACTGCGGGCATTAAGGTTTCAGGAACAAATCTCCCTCCAAATATTCCGAAATGACCTTTTTGATCAGGCTGTATATATGTTGTCATCATTTTCCACTCTCCTTTAATTTTTCAAATCCTTGTTTAGCCGCCTTGACAAATGCCTTTATTTTAAGCGGATCCTTCTCTCCATTTGTTTCTACACCACTAGAAACATCTATGATTGCTGGCTTTACCGTCACTATCGCCTCTATTACATTTTTTTCGTTCAAGCCTCCAGCCAAAATGAGCTTTCGATTATCAATTGGAAGATCTTTCACTAATGTCCAATCAAAAGCAATGCCATTTCCACCGTTATATTTACCTCTTGGACTATCAATTAAGTAAAAGTCACAAGGAAAATGCTCCACACCTTTTTTATCCTGTATTGACCAAGCTTTAATAATTGGCCGATTTAATACTTCAGCAAATTCCTTTGTCTCATCACCATGTAATTGAATGTAATCAAGCCCAACAAAATCGCTAATCTCAGTTACTGTATCAAGGGATTCATCGACAAACACCCCTACTTTTTTAACTTTAACAGGCACAGATTCTACTATTTGCTTTGCAAGTATCGGGGATACCTTTCTCTTGCTTTCAGCAAAAACGAATCCAATCATATCAGCACCTGATTCTACTGCTGCCTGTGCTGCCTGAAAGTTTTTTATTCCACAAATCTTTATCAATTCTTCTACCTCCTCTCCACTAGTTATGAACCTATCGATTATTCAAGTGGTAGCTTTAATTCTTTAAAGGTCCCAGCTAAATCTTCTGATTTCATAAGGGTTTCTCCAACAAGAATCCCTTTTACTCCAGCTAGCTTCATTCTTTCGACATCGCTTTTTTGTTTCAATCCACTTTCACCGATAATCAGTACATTTTCTTTATTCATTTGTTTAGTTAGCCTTTCAGTCGTTGATAAATCCACTCGAAAGGTTTTTAAATCTCGGTTGTTAATGCCTACTATTTTCGCTCCGATCCTTAACGCAATTTCTAATTCTGCTTCATTGTGCACCTCGACCAAAACATCTAAGAGACTACTTTGCGCATAGTCATGCAATTGTTTTAATCGTTTTTCAGGCAATGCAGCTACAATCAGTAAAATAATATTGGCACCAACGCTTTTGGCACGATCAATTTGAATTTCATCAATAATAAAATCCTTACATAATATCGGTAAGCTAACGGCTTCTCTAACTAGTTTTAAATCATGCATCGAACCTTTAAAAAAAGCTTCATCGGTCAACACTGAAATGGCATTAGCACCTAATTCTTCATATTTCTTTGCTTGTGTAGCTGGATCGACATGCAGATGAATATCCCCTTTTGATGGAGAAGCCCGCTTTATTTCAGCAATGATATTCATCGATTTCGCCTTTTGAAAAGATGAAAAAATCGAATCTCGTATTTCTTTGGTTTGGCGTTCTTCTGGGTGATAAAACTCCCTTAAATGTTGAACTTCCTTTTCCTTATTAGCTAATATTTCATCTAAAATACTCATTTACATCACCCTCTCCCTCTTATGCTTACTGAAATTGATCAAATATTCCAACTTTTCTAGTGCTGCACCTGAATCAATGCTCTCCTTTGCCAGCTTAATCCCTTCCTGAACAGTAGTTGCCAATCCATGCGCAAATATAGCAAGGCCCGCATTAAACAATACTGTGTCCCGATAAGCACCTTTTTCACCATTTAAAACCCTCAGTAAAATCTCCGCATTAGTATTAGCATCTCCCCCTCGAATCTGCAGATTATCATGGTAGGGTAGCCCTACATCCTCTGGTTTTAATGTAAATGGAATGAATTCACCACGATCCAATAGAATAAAATGGTTTTCTCCTGATAATGAAGCTTCATCCATATGACCTGCTCCATTAACAATAACCGCCCTTTTTCGTCCAAGCTTATGAAGAACATTTGCCATCATATTCAACATATCACGGCGATAAATCCCTAATAATTGCGTATCTAAATCAATAGGATTGGTTAATGGGCCAATTAAGTTAAAGATGGTAGGAACTTTTAAATCCTTTCTTATTTTCATTATTCGTTTTAAGCTTGGATGAAGATTTGGAGCAAATAAAAAGGCGATTCCATTTTCCTCAAGAATGTCTTGAACCTCTTCAGGGTGAAAATCAAAGGAAATTCCTAAATGCTCTAAAACATCTGCACTTCCTGTTCGGCTCGAGACACTTCGATTCCCATGCTTTGCAATCTTGATCCCTGCCCCTGCAATGACAAATGCTGAGGTTGTACTTATATTAAAGCTTTGCGAACCGTCTCCCCCTGTTCCACAATTGTCCATGACAGAACCAAAATGACAATCTATTTTGATGGATTTTTCTCTAATGGATTGGACAAGTCCAGCAATCTCCTCTGCCGTCTCTCCTTTTACTTTCAATGCAGCTAAAAATGCTCCTACTTCACTTTCTGAAATCTCTTCTGTAAACAAATTGTCGGCTGCATTTGTCATTTCCTCAAAGGTTAAACTTTGTTGATCCAGCATTTTTTCAAGATACGGTTTCATAAGTACGCTCCCTTCTAACTTCTAATAAAAAGTTTTGAATGATTTCCTTCCCATTTGTTGTCCCAATAGATTCGGGATGAAATTGAACTCCGTATACCGGAAACACCCCATGCTTAATCGCCATAATTTGTTGATCATCCATCGAAGTAGCGATGATATCGAATGATTTTGGCAATGTATTTTTATCGATAACAAGCGAGTGATAGCGCATCACTTCCAATGGCTGAGACATATATTGAAAAATCCCTTCACCTGAATGAAGCATTCTCGATACTTTTCCATGCATAATTTGCTCCGCTCGAACAATATTTGCCCCAAATGCTGCTCCTATTGCCTGATGCCCTAAGCAAACACCCAGCATTGGGATTTCTTGATAAAAAGTCTGAATAACTTCCATACAAATTCCAGCATTCTCAGGTATTCCGGGTCCAGGTGATAAAATAATGGCTTCTGGCCTCATTAGCTCAATTTCATTCATTGAAATTTGATCATTTCTGTATACCTCTACCTTTTCTCCTAGCTCTGAAAAATATTGAAATAGGTTATAGGTAAAGGAATCATAATTGTCTAATAAGAGAATCATCCTTGCTCACCTCCAACAGTGATTTAGCCTTATTCATCGTTTCGATATACTCCTGTTCTGGTATGGAGTCATGAACAATACCAGCTCCAGCCTGTAAATAAGCGATTCCTTCTTTAATAACTAGGGTTCGAATGGCCAAAGCAAAATCAAGATCCCCATTCACGTTTATATATCCAATCGCTCCCGCATACACTCCACGTTTCCTTTGCTCCAATTCATTAATAATTTGCATGGCACGAATTTTAGGTGCACCTGAAACTGTTCCAGCAGGCAAACATGAGATTAAAGCTTCTAGCCCTGAATATTCATCCTTCAGCGAGCCTTGAACCTCTGAAACGATATGCATCACATGCTGATATTTTTCAACTTCCATATATTTTGAAACGGTAATGCTGCCAGGGATACAAACTCTACCAAGATCATTTCTGCTTAAATCAACCAGCATCTTATGCTCAGCTAATTCTTTTTCATCCTTCAACAGCTCAATCTTATGATCCTTATCTTCATCCTTTGTCTTTCCTCTTGGCCTTGTGCCTGCAATTGGATTGGTTATCACTTGCTTGCCCTTTGTTTTTATTAAGCTCTCTGGTGAGGCACCGAGTAAAACATATTCTTCAAAATCGATATAAAACATATACGGTGATGGATTAGCATTCCTAAGCTTTCGATAAAAATAGAATGGATTACACTGGATACTTCCTTTCATTCGTTGTGAAAGAACAACTTGAAACACATCTCCTTTTTGAATGTATTCCTGCGCAGCTTTTACCTGATTCATAAATTCTTCTTTTGACATTAATGGCAGAAAAGCTACTGTCGATGAGACAATTTCAACTGCTTCCGGTTGTTCTACATTTACAATCGAATCCTTTATTTTTTCGACCATATCCCCTAGTTCTTCTATTGTTCGATTCCCATCAAGATTAAGAGAAACAATGTAAATGCATTGTAATTGGTGGTCAAATATAATGACCTCCTGATAAAACATAAAATGAAGATCTGGTAATTGAAGATTGTCCTCTAGGCTATCTCCAATATATTCATATTGACGAATGGCATCATACCCAATAAACCCAATCGCACCACCAAAGAATGGAAAATCTAATTGGAATGGATCCACCTTCGGCATATATTTTTTTAACAATTCCAAAGGTTTACCTGTTTCCTTTACGACCGTTTCACTTTGAACATTTCGAATGAGTATTTTGTCGCCATCACCGATAAACTCCATATATGGATTCATGCCAATAAATGAATATCTGCCACTCCCCTCATGCTTTAAGGAGCTCTCAAGTAAAAACTTCTTTTTCCCCTTTAACCGATGAAATACAGCTACTGGCGTGAACATATCAGCGTTTAACTTAATCAATTTGTACTCCATATCCTTAACCTCCTTTTAAAATAAATAAAAAAAGCCCTCTATAAATACAGAAGATTCCTGCATTTATAGAGGACGATATCATTTCGCGGTGCCACCTCTTTTCGAAGAGAATAAGATTCTCTTCCTCTTTCAGGTACGAGATTAACAAATCTGATACCCTATCCTTTTAACGGTAGAATCCCGTGTTTCCATACTTCAACTTCAGGAAACCTCTCGTAAGTCCATTCTGTTTCACCCCTCGTGCCGGATTCACACCATCACCAGCTCTCTGCAACGATTTTATAAGGCTGAAGCCTAAGTAAAACATACTCCTCTTATTCATCGATTTATTTATTAAATTTTTATAAAAATACAAAAGGGTCCCTCATCCAAAAGGACGAGGAACCCGCGGTACCACCTTTATTAGCTAACAAACAGCTCACTTTGACAATATCAGCTCATCATTCAAGCTTAATATCCGTCTCTTGTAACGATGAGACCTTCGCCAAAGCCTACTGCTCAATCATGAATTTCGGTTTGGATGCTCAGAAGCCCATTCATCTATACGTTCACACTGGTTTGCACCAACCACCAGCTCTCTTAAGTGTTCATATTAACTACTCTTCTTCTTCAACGCAAGTTCATATCATTTATTGTTACTTATCTTAATACCGAAAAAATAGAATGTCAAGAGAGAATTTCATTTTTTAAAAAGAATTTGCTAAACTAATCAAAAAACTTTTTTATTTTACCTCTTTACAAAACTAAAGTGTATTGGTAGAATGTTTTAAACAATAATTAAATTCAAAAGGTTATGATGAAGACGGTGTGAAAGATAGTCTTAAGAGAGTCGGTGGTTGCTGAGAACCGATGTCTTTTTTTCACAAAACCCAGCACTTCTGAACCTGACGGTTGAAAGCCAGTAGACTGTCACGGCTAAAAGTCGTTACTCATACTCAAGGTTACGTTTTCGTAACAAAAGAGGGTGGCACCGCGCATATGACGCCCCTCATAACAAGGCAAATTTGTCTGTTATGAGGGGTGTTTTTATATTTACATTATCAACGAAAGGATGAAACAAATGCTTTTAAATCAGCAATTTTTATTTACACCAGGACCAACTCCCATTCCTGAACGTGTACAGCTTGCTATGAATCAACCAATGATTGGGCACCGCAGCCAAGCCTTTTCTCATTTATTAGAGGATGTCTCTCAGAAACTTATGCCCATTTTCGGTTCAAAGGATCCTGTTCTTCTACTAACTGGAAGTGGTACTTCTGCTTTAGAAACGGCTGCTGCAAATGTGATTGAAGAAAATGATCATGTTGTTGTTATTGTAACAGGCGCTTTTGGAGACCGTTTTGCAAATATTTGTGAAGCATTCGGTGCAAACGTCCATCGTTTAACGATTGAATGGGGAAAAATTTGTGAGCCAGAACAATTAGAGGATTTTTTAAATTCGTTAGACTATGATATTAAAGCTGTTTTTGCAACCTATTGCGAGACATCAACAGGTGTAATCAATCCCATTAAAGAACTGGGGGAAATTACAAAACGAATAGCCCACTCACTATTTATAGTAGATGGTGTCAGCTGTATTGGAGCTGTCGCTGTAGATATGGAATCCTGGAACATCGATATCCTTGTTTCAGGCTCACAAAAAGCACTCATGCTTCCACCAGGATTAGCATTTATTGCATTAAATGAAAATGCCAAAAGAGTCATTCAATCCTGCAATACAAAAAGATTTTACTTAGATCTAAACCGATATCTAGCATCCTATGAAAATGATAAATCAACACCATTTACGCCTGCCGTTTCATTGATATCCGGTGCGCTAGAGGTTTGCCATATGATTGAAGAAGAGGGATTGGAACAAGTTATTAGTAGGCATCAGCTCCTAAAAAGGATGATGCGTGAAGGATTAAAAGCGATTGAATTGCTAACCTTTGTCGCAGATGAATATGCTTCTCCCACTGTAACTGCCGTCTGCCCAGGTAATGATATGGCCAATCCAATCAAAAAGCTGCTCCAAGAGAAATATTCAATAACCATTGCTGGTGGCCAGAAACAATTAAAAGGACAAATATTCCGAATTGGTCATATGGGCTATTGTACACCTTTTGATATTTTAAAAGTATTAAGCGCTCTTGAGATGAGTCTTCATGATCTTGATGGTAGAAATGTTTTTGGAAAAGCAATTAAAGCTGCTGAGGAGGCATGGAAGCAATATGTATAAAATTCTCGTAACCGATTCTATTAGTGATCTTGGACTAAAAAAATTATACGAGCACCCTAATTTTCTCGTTGATAAAAAAAATGATCTTACAGAGCAAGAACTTCTAAAGATCATAGAGAATTACGATGCACTTGTCGTACGCAGTCAGACAATCGTAACGAAAAAACTAATCGAGCATGCAACTAGATTACAAATTATCGCTCGTGCAGGTGTTGGCGTAGATAATATTGATATCGAAGCAGCTACAAGAAAAGGAATAATTGTTATCAATGCACCAGGTGCCAATACAATCGCAGCTACTGAACATACATTAGCAATGCTATTATCATTGGCTAGAAAAATTCCTCATGCCCATCAATCCACCTCAAATGGCGAATGGAAACGCGGAGCTTTTAAAGGCGTTGAACTTTATGAAAAAACATTAGGCATTGTCGGAATGGGAAAAATCGGAACTGAAGTAGCCAAGCGTGCGAAAAGCTTTCAAATGAAAATTTTAGGCTTTGACCCATACTTAACGGAGGAACGTGCGAAAAAGCTTGGAATTACAAAAGCAAGCTTAGAGGAAATAGCTAGTGAATCAGACTTTATTACCTTCCACACACCACTAACGAACGAAACACGAGGACTTGTCAACGAAGAATATATTAATAAAATGAAAAAGGGTGTCCGCCTTGTCAATTGTGCACGTGGAGGAATTATTAATGAAGCTGCTCTTTTACAAGGAATTCAAAATGGTGTGATTGCTGGCGCAGCACTTGATGTATTTGAGCAGGAGCCACCTACAAACCTAGAACTGCTCCAGCATCCAAATATCATCGCCACCCCACACTTAGGAGCTTCAACAGAAGAAGCACAGGAAAAAGTGGCAATCGAAGTGAGCGAGGAAATCATCAGTATTTTTGAAAGCAATTCAATACGTCATGCTATTAACATGCCACAAATTACGGGTGAAGCACAGCAAAAAATGAAGCCATTTTTACAATTAGGTGAGCAAGTTGCCGCACTGGCCATCCAATTATTCAAGCAAGCACCTGAAAAAATTGAAATTAGCTATGCAGGTGAACTATTAGAGGAAGATACAAGTCTATTAACAAGAACCATGATTAAAGGCATTCTATCCTATCATTTAAGTGATACCGTTAATATCATTAATGCCATGCATCTATTAAAAGAGCATGGACTAACCTATAATGTACAAAGAAATGCGGCAAACAAAGGATTCTCAAATTACATGGAATTAAACCTATCAGCTGGAGATCATCTTGTGAAAATTGGGGCAACCGTATTAAATGGTTATGGAGAACGGATTGTGAAAATAAACAATTATCAAGTGGATGTTAAACCAGAACAGCACCTGCTTTATATCAAACACAATGATATTCCAGGAATGATTGGTCTCGTCGGCTCCATTCTCGGAAACTATCAAATTAATATCGGTACGATGCAGGTCGGCCGCGCAACCATTGGTGGAGAAGCTATCATGGTGCTTACACTAGATAAAAAAGTAGAAAAAGAGGTCACTCAAACATTAAAATCTTTAAAAGGCATAGAGGATGTAGAAATACTAGAACTATCAAATGGATATGCTTTTAAAGAAGAAGAAATACTCAATTCTTAATTCGGATTGTTGACTGCATCGCAATTGTTCTATTGCGATGCAGTTTACTATCGATTTAAAACCTAATTGTTTTTTATATTAATCTTGCTACCCTTTACTAAACCCTTACATAGATACAAAAGCCACCACGTCAAAAAAACGCATTTCCTTCTTTATCTACCCAATAAGGATAATTGTTCTCTCTGTTAAGCATCCATGTATCAAAATCTCTTTGTAATTGGCGGACATTTCTTTCTACAAATCATTTACGCTGTATTGGTATCATATTCAATCATAAGTTTTTTCTTCGGATTTTTCCAATAGGTGACGATCTATTAACTCTTTATTGACATGGTTAAATCCTTAACCTCTAATACTGAATCAAGAATAAATTCAGCGTTATGCTCTTCAAATTCAGCTCTTGCCTCTTTTCCCGATAATCCAGTTAACACGGCAGCAAAACGGCACCCCATTTTTCTTGCAGCTAATAAATCCGCTAGCGAATCACCTACAACAAGAATTTTGTTTCCATTTTCAATTGGTAGAGTTGTATTTAAACACGTACGAACGGGTGTCTGCTTCCCTTTTGTTGCTTGAATATATGTGTACGGATTCGGCTTTGACAAGGGTGCATGATCTGGATACTCCTTCTCTGCACGAAGAACATCATCCGCTGTCACGATATGCTGAAGGTCAAAATAACTTAACCAATTCAAATATTCGAATGGTTTAATTGTTTCAAGCTCAGGTCTTCCGGTTCCTATTCCAATCGAATGCCCAGTATCCGTTAACTCTTGAAACATCTGACGAATTTCATCTGGCCCCGCTAACGTTTTTTCCTCAGAAAGAAATCCTTTCTTTCCAACCTGAACAGAAGGTCTTCCTGTTGAGTTAAGGACATGCTCATCCCCAACATACCATTCCTGTGAAACATGCTCACACACAGACCAAAGCGCACTATTCACATTGAAAATATTCGTTTTAACCCCTAACTTTTGTTCAGCTAGTAAATTTAAATAATGATAAAAATCTTTTCGATCTGTTATTGTCTGTTGGAATTCAGGAATGAATGCGTCGAATTTAATTGTTACATTATATTTATTAAATACCTTTTTCATTTCAAGAAGAGTATTTCGATCTATATCTTCTTGTAACCAATTAGAAATGTTAGCAGATTCATTCTCTTTGATTTGAGATAATAAGTGAATCAGCTGAAAACTAAATGAAATATAAATCATGTCCCAGTTAGCATTCAATCCTCTAGATTTATAGAATTTCAGAACCTGATCATTTTGAAAAACCTCTTTCCGTATCTCTGAAATCTCTTGATCATTAAGTTCTATTTTAAAATTTGTTGGCTCTAATCCCAAATAATTATTACTATGTAATAGCTCCCACACAGTTAATGCTGAAGCATCAAAATATCTTTCCTCACTCAATAATACCCCATCGACATCAAACAAAATCGTTTGAATCATGATCATCCTCCTCCTTTTCCTTATTAGTGTAGCACAGAAAATGAAATTTAACTTTAAAAAATGATACTTCTATTGGAGCTGGGCAGTTTGGTATACGTGACGGGCACTTCGCTCTTTTTTCCGGGCACTTCCCTGGGATTTGGTCACTTTCGTACTCATGATGGGCACTTCGTCTCGGTTCTCGGGCACTTTCTTCCGAATCGCGGGCACTTCGCTCTTTTTTCCGGGCACTCCCTTGGGATTTGGTCACTTTCGTACTTGCTCCGGGCACTTCGTCTCGGTTCTCGGGCACTTTCTCCCGAATCGCGGGCACTTCGCTCTTTTTTCCGGGCACTCCCTTGGGATTTGGTCACTTTCGTACTCATGATGGGCACTTCGTCTCGTTTCTCGGACACTTTCCTCCGATCCGCGGGCTCTTCCCTGGGATTTGGTCATTTTCGTACTCGGTCCGGGCACTTTTAAAAAAACTTATCAATATTTAAAGGATTTTTATCATCAATAAAGAATCTATTATTTGAATAGGAGTGATGATTTTGATTATAAAAGATTTAACAATTCCGATAAGAATTATATTGGATACTGCTTTATCTCGAAGGCTGCCAAGAAATCATCCTAAACAGAAGGATATTGCAGAAGATTTAACAAAACGACAGGCTGGTTTCAAAGGAGAAAAAAATCTCCGATATTACCTCGATCTTCTACCTAAAGAAGAATACCTCATATTTTTTGACCTCAACTTAACCGTGAATAATTATTCTTTTCAAATTGATGCATTAGTGATCACCTCAAATATGGTACTTATCCTTGAAGTTAAAAATTTTTCAGGTACATTGTTTTTCGAGCCGATTTTCAATCAATTTATTCGTAAAAATAACAATAAAGCAGAGGGTTTTCCTAATCCGATCATCCAGGCCCAGAGACAGCGATCGTTACTAATTAAATGGTTTAAAGAGCATGGTATCCAAGCTTTTCCGGTAGACTATCTGATTGTCATTAGTCATTCCTCTACTATTTTAGAAACTTCAAACGAACCATCTTCAATATCTCAAAAGGTTCTTCACGCAGAAAAAGTGGTTAGCAAAATATTAGAACTAAGTAACCAATATAAAAAGAAGCTGAATCCTACCAGGTTAAGTAATAGTCTTCAAAAATTACATTCCCCACCTATCCCAAATATTCTCGAAAGCTTCGCTATTGAAAAAAATGAAATTATTAAAGGAATTGAATGCTCTCAATGCCATTCTTATTCAATGAAAAGAGACCATGGTGCTTGGATTTGCCCAGCATGCAATTTTATATCGATAGATGCCCATAAACAAGCGATTTTCGACTATTTTCTTTTAATATCTGACACCATTACTAATCAACAATGTCGTGACTTTCTTTCCATTTCAAATAGGAAAACGATTCATCGAGTTCTTTCATCAATGAATTTGCGTTCCTCCACTTATGAAAAAGGCAAAAAAAAGATTTATTATCGTCCAGATATTCATTGGATTAATAAAAATCACTGCCTAAATTGACAGTGATTCATACGCTAGAATTTTTTCCTCAAGCATCATCGTTACAGCAATATCATCTAATCCTTTTAATAGTGTTTCTTTTTGATAGGGATCAATGTCAAACTTTATTTGTTCATCACCATAAATTAGTTCTTCTTTTTCTAAATCAACAGTTAAATATAATGATTCTGATTCTGCTTTTTCGACTAACAATGTAACTTCTTTATCAGCTAAGCGAATGGGTAAAATCCCATTTTTCAAACAATTATTGTAAAAAATATCTGCAAAGCTTGGAGCAATAATGACTTTAAATCCATAATCTTGGATGGCCCATGGTGCGTGTTCCCGTGATGATCCACAGCCAAAATTTGGACCTGACACTATAATTTGGGCCCCTTGATATTTTTCCTGATTAAGTGGAAAATCAGATTGAATTTCACCATTTTCATCATAGCGCCAATGGTAAAATAGACATTCTCCAAAGCCTTGTCTTTCAATTCTTTTTAGAAATTGTTTAGGAATGATTTGATCTGTATCTATATTGCTTCGTCCTAATGGTAAGACTAATCCCTTAAACGTTTGAAATGGCTGCATTTCCTCTAACCTCCTACTGGGTAACCCTCTCCATTTTTCTTACATCGACAAATCTTCCATTTATCGCTGCTGCAGCTGCCATCGCTGGGCTGACTAAATGTGTTCTCGCTCCATTTCCTTGGCGACCTTCAAAATTTCGATTAGAAGTAGAAGCGCATCTTTCACCAGCAGGAACGACATCATCATTCATTGCTAGACACATACTGCAGCCTGATTCACGCCATTCAAATCCGGCTTCGATAAATATTTTGTCTAATCCTTCCCCTTCCGCTTGTGCTTTAACAGTTTGAGACCCAGGAACAATTAGTGCCCTTACATTCTCATGGACCCGCTGCCCTTTCACAATCTGAGCCGCTTCTCGTAAATCACTTAATCGAGAATTTGTGCAGGATCCTATAAAGACATGTTGAATTTCGATATCCTTAATAGGGGTACCACCGGTTAATCCCATATACTGGAGAGCCTTTTGAACAGATTCTTTTTCACCGCTTTCAGCTTCTTCAACAGTAGGTAATAAATCATTTACTGATAAACACATGGATGGATTTGTTCCCCATGTAACTTGAGGTTCAACCGTATCCGCATCAATCTCTATTGTTCGATCATATGTTGCCCCTGCATCTGTAGCAAGACTTAGCCAATATTCAGCCGCTTTTTCAAACTCCTCTCCCTTTGGAGAGTACTTTCTACCTCGTAGATAGGAAACAGTTGTCTCATCAGGACTTATTAATCCAGCTCTAGCACCAGCTTCAATAGACATATTACATATCGTCATTCGTTCTTCCATCGACATATTTCGAATCGCTTCGCCAGTATACTCAGCTATATATCCTGTACCAACATCTATTCCAAACTTCGCAATAATGGCTAATATTAAATCTTTTGCGGTCACTCCATTACCAAGTTTTCCGTTTACTTTAATTTGCAATGTTTTTGGTCGTCGTTGCCATAGGGTTTGTGTTGCAAGAACATGCTCGACCTCACTTGTTCCAATCCCAAAGGCAATAGCTCCAAACGCACCATGCGTCGATGTATGACTATCACCACAAACGATTGTTTTTCCTGGTGTCGTTAATCCGAGCTCAGGACCAATAACATGCACGATTCCTTGGTCTGGATGATCAATTCCAGCAAGAGGAATATGGAATTCTTCACAATTTCTCTCTAATGTACTCATTTGTTTTTTGGCAATTGGATCATTTGATATTCGCTTTTTCGTTGTCGAAACATTATGATCAACTGTCGCAAAGGTTAAATCGGGTCGTCTAACCTTACGTTTATTCACTCTCAAGCCTTCAAAGGCCTGAGGTGAAGTTACTTCATGAACTAAATGTAAATCTATATAAAGTAAATCTGGTTTTCCTTTTTCCTGATGAATTAAATGTTTATCCCATATTTTCTCTATAATTGTTTTCGATCCCATTGTATCCCTCCTGCCTGCCCATTAAATATAAGCGGTCAAAATTCCAGTAATCGCTTGATTTTCATTAATTGAATCAATAATTTTATTAATCATTTCACTTGTTCCAATTTGTTTTCCATGCTCTAAATTTAAATCTCCAGTATGATATCCTTCGTTTAACGTATTCATTACCGCTTCTTCAATAATATTTGCTTCCTTATCAAGTCCGAAAGAGTACTTCAACATCAATGCTGCAGAAAGAATCATCCCTAAAGGATTCGCTTGATTTTTCCCAGCAATATCTGGTGCAGAGCCATGAACAGGCTCGTATAGTCCTACTAAATCACTTCTTAGACTTGCTGATGGCAGCATCCCAAGTGAGCCTGTAATCATTGATGCCTCATCACTTAAAATATCACCAAATAGATTTTCAGTAACGATTACATCGAATTGCTCAGGGCGATAAATAAGCTGCATTGCAGTAGAGTCTACAAGCATATGCTCGACGATCACATCAGGATATTTTTTTGCTACTTGGTTCACTACTTCTCGCCACATTCGACTTGATTCCAGAACATTAGCTTTATCTACAGAGGTCACTTTTTTCCTTCGTTTTCTAGCTAATTGGAATGCTTTTTCAACTACTCTCTCAATCTCATGAAGATGGTAGACTAGTGTATCAATTGCAGTTTCCTTATTTTCCCCACGTCTTTCACTTGGTTCTCCGAAATAAAGACCGCCAGTCAGTTCACGAACAATTAAGAGATCAACATTTTCAACAACTTCCTTTTTTAATGTTGAAGCATGAATAAGCGGTTGAAAGGCACTTACAGGTCGGAGATTTGCAAAAAGACCCATTTCCTTTCTCAGCTTTAGTAATCCTTGCTCAGGGCGAATAGATTGAGAGATGGAATCCCATTTAGGTCCTCCAACTGCACCTAAAAGAATCGCATCGCTTTCTTTACATAAATTTAATGTAGATTCAGGAAGCGGATTTCCATATTCATCAATAGCAGAGCCGCCAATTAAGCCTTCTTCAAAAATAAAATTGTGGTGAAAGCAATCCGATATTTCTTGAAGAACTCGAACCGCACCACTCATAACCTCAGGTCCAATTCCATCACCAGGTAAAACAGCGATTCTTTTATTCATTCCCTTTGCCTCCCTTTAATTGTTTGTTTTGTAATTATACTTGCAGTTTTTCTTTTCTAAATTCTTCATGGACGATCACACGGTTAACTGCATTTAAGTAAGCACGAGCAGAAGCTTCTAAAACATCTTGTGCGGAACCTCTTCCACCTGATTCCACACCGTCATAATTCACTTTCACAAATGCATCTGCTAACGCATCTCTGCCTGATCCGATAGATTGAAGCTTATAATCTTGTAATTCTACTGGATTATCAATGATTCGACTTAGAGTATTATAGATGGCCTCGACACTCCCTGCCCCTGTACCTGCCTCTTCCAAGATCTGACCAGTAGGAGCTTTCACAACTACCGTTGCAGTTGGTATATTATTCGTTCCATATTGAACCTGAACACTTTGAAGCTCATATGTTTTCACATCAATTTGCTCGGTTTGTTTATCAGCAAGTATTGCAAACAGGTCATCATCTGTAATTTCCTTTTTCCGATCTGTTAATGCCTTAAATGAATCAAATGCATCCTTCAGCTTTTCAGCGGAAAGCTCAAATCCTAGCTCAAGTGCCTTTTGCTTAAAGGCATGACGTCCAGAATGCTTACCAAGAACGAGACGATTGGATGTCACACCAATTAATTCAGGAGTGATAATTTCATAAGTAGAAGCCTCTTTCAAAACTCCATCCTGGTGGATACCAGACTCATGGGCAAAAGCGTTCGCTCCAACAACCGCTTTATTCCCCGGAACAACCATTCCGGTAAGCTTGCTGATTAATTGACTGGTATGTTTGATTTCATCCAGCTTTAAGCCTGTTTTTGCCTGATAAAAATCCTTTCTTATATGCAATGCCACTGCAATTTCCTCTAATGCTGCGTTTCCAGCACGTTCTCCAATTCCGTTAATGGTTCCTTCAATTTGACAGGCACCATTTTCAATAGCAGCAAGAGAATTAGCGGTTGCCATTCCTAGATCATCATGACAATGAGTGGATAATATCACTTTATCGATATTGGGTACATTTTCTTGAATAAAGGTGAAGAGCTGCCCATATTCTTTAGGTGTTGTATATCCAACTGTATCAGGCAAGTTAATGACTGTTGCACCTGCATTGATCACCTCTGTAATGATTTTTACTAAAAACCATTTGTCTGATCTGCTCGCATCCTCAGCAGACCATTGTACTTGAGGAAATCTCTGTTTCGCATATTTCACAGCTTCAACAGCTGTATTCAATACTTCATCAGGTGTTTTTCTTAACTTATAGGTCATATGAATAGGGGAAGTTGCGAGAAATATATGAATTCGTGGTTCCTCTGAATCCTTTAATGCATCCCATGCTATATCAATATCCTGCTTGAATGCTCTTGCTAGCCCAGTAATTGAACTATTTCGAATCGATCGAGCTATGGTTTGAACTGCTTGGAAATCACCTTGGGAGGAAGCGGGGAATCCCGCCTCCATAATATCTACTCCTAGTCTTTCTAGTTGTTTGGCAATCTCTAATTTTTCTAATACATTCAAATTGACACCAATTGATTGTTCACCATCTCTTAGAGTCGTATCGAAAATATTAATTTTTCGCATATTCCTTCACTTCCTCTTGTTTTTGTACGCTTTTAACAAATGGCATAAGCTTTCGTAATTCTTCACCAACTACTTCAATTGGATGCTGGCCTTCACTAGCATTAATTGCATTGAATACTGGGCGATTAGCTTGATTCTCAAGGATCCAGCCTTTCGCAAATTGACCTGATTGAATTTCTTTTAGAAGCTCACCCATCCGCTTCTTCGTTTCTTCATTCACTACACGCGGTCCTGATACAAAATCACCCCATTGTGCAGTATCGGAAATCGAATAGCGCATTCCCTTTAATCCACCTTCATAGATTAAATCAACAATTAATTTCATTTCATGAAGACATTCGAAATATGCAACTTCTGGTTGATACCCTGCCTCAACTAATGTTTCGAATCCTGCCTTAATGAGTGATGTCAAACCACCGCATAGAACTGCTTGCTCCCCGAAAAGATCCGTTTCTGTTTCTTCTTTAAATGTTGTTTCAAGCACACCCGCTCGTGCTCCACCAATACCTTTAGAATAAGCAAGAGCTACATCCTTCGCTTCCCCTGTAACATCTTGATAAACACCGATCAGAGCCGGAACTCCCGCACCCTCAACATATGTTCTTCTTACAAGGTGCCCTGGTCCTTTAGGTGCAACAAGGAATACATCAACATTTTCCGGTGGAACAATTTGATTAAAGTGAACATTAAATCCATGGGCAAATGCAATTGCTTTTCCAGCATAGAGTACCGGAGCAATTTCTTCCTTATATACCTGTGTTTGACGTTCGTCTGGTAAAAGCACCATAATTAGATCTGCTTCTTCACTTGCTTCTTTCACTGTTTTAACAGAAAATCCATCTTCTTCAGCCTGTTTCCATGACTTTCCTTGTCGTAAACCAATTACTACATCAAATCCACTATCACGTAAGTTTTGTGCATGCGCATGTCCTTGAGAGCCATAACCAATAATTGCGATTTTTTTATTTCTTAATACCTCATCTTTAATATCAACATCATAATAAACTTTAGCCATTTTTCATCTTCTCCTTTATTTTTAAAAGTTATTTTAATAATGAATAGTTAGTTATTTCTGTTACTGGTTTTTGTGAGCCTCTCAAAAAAGCAGTTAAACCCGTTCGTACCATTTCCTTTATTCCATACGGTCTTAATAAATCAATTAATGCCTCAATTTTATCTGTGTCACCTGTTACTTGAATTGTGATGCTTTCTCTACTGACATCAATAATAGAGGCACGGAACGGTTCAACAATCCCGCCAATTTCATTTCTCGTTTGAGCATTGCTTAATACTTTAATTAAAGCTAGTTCTCTCGCGACAATTGCTTGCTCAGTAATATCTGCCACCTTTAAAACATCAATTAATTTGTTTAATTGCTTAGTTAATTGCTCCACCTGCCTTTCATCATCTACATTTACAACAATTGTCATTCTTGATATCCCTTCACTTTCTGTACGACCTACAGTGATGCTGTCAATATTAAATTGTCTTTTGGAAAGTACTCCAGTAACACGATTTAAAACACCACTCTGATTTAAAACAGTAGCTGTTACAATGCGTTTCATGGCTTCACCCCTATCATTTCATGCTGACCTTTCCCAGGAGCAATCATCGGATATACATTTTCCTGTTGATTGACACGGCAATCGATCACAACCGGTTCATCGTTTGTTAATAATTCTGAAAAAACTGTTTTTGCGTCTTTTTCATTCTCTACTCTTACTCCCTTGATGTCATAGCTTTCAGCAAGTTTCACAAAATCAGGCTGTACTGGAATTTTTGAATAGGAATATCGCTCTTCATAAAATGTTTCCTGCCACTGTCTTACCATTCCTAACGCATAATTGTTAACGATCACCACTTTTAAAGGAAGGTTTAATTCCTTCACAACTGCTAGTTCTTGTAATGTCATCTGAAAACCACCATCACCAACAATAGCGACAACTGTTTGATTATCATTAGCTAGTTGAGCACCAATTGCTGCTGGAAAACCAAATCCCATCGTACCAAGCCCACCAGAAGTTACCCACCTATGTGGTTTTGCAAATTGGTAGTACTGAGCTGCCCACATCTGATGCTGACCTACATCTGTTGTGATAATGGCATTTCCATTTGTATATTGATGAACTAACTCTATTAATCTTTGCGGGGATAGTATCTCATCTGATTGACTGTACCAAAGAGGATACTTCTCTTTATTTTCAAGCAATTGATTTTTCCATTGATCTATATTTCTAACATTTATCTCTTCCTCTAAAAGCGTTTCTAACACAGCCTTTGCATCCGCAACAATTGGAATATGTGTTTCTACATTTTTTCCAATCTCTGCTGAATCAATGTCAATGTGAGACACTACTGCATTCGGAGCAAAATCCTTTAAATTTCCAGTTAACCGGTCATCAAAGCGTGCACCAATATTAATTAATAAATCGGCTTCATGAAGGGCTATATTTGCTGTATACGTTCCATGCATGCCTGCCATCCCTAAAAATAGTGGATGTTCTGCTGGAAAACTCCCTAATCCCAATAATGTATTTGTTACAGGAATTTGGTATTTATCAGCAAAATTAAATAGTAAATCGCTTGCTTTAGCATGCAATACCCCTGCTCCTGCCAAAATAATTGGCTTATTAGCACGTGATATAGCCTCTTGTAATTTCTTTATTTGTAATGGATTCGGGTTGTAATTCGGTTGATAGCCTGGTAAATGGATTTCCGCATCATTTATTTGTTGAATCTTTTGAGTACAAATATCCTTAGGAATATCAATGACTACTGGGCCTGGGCGTCCTGTTGATGCAATATGAAAGGCTTCTTTAACAATTCTAGGAAGATCCTTTATATCACGAACTTGATAATTATGCTTTGTAATCGGAGTTGTTATTCCGATAATATCAGCTTCCTGAAAAGCATCTGTTCCAATGACTGTACTTGCTACTTGACCAGTAAAAACAACTAATGGCAAGGAATCCATCATTGCATCAGTTAACCCTGTTACTAGATTTGTAGCCCCTGGTCCAGATGTAGCAATTACTACCCCTGGTTTCCCTGTTACTCGTGCATATCCTTCTGCAGCATGGATTGAACCTTGTTCATGTCTTGAAAGAACATGCTTGATATCTTTTCCATAAAGAGCATCATATATCGGTAAAACAGCTCCTCCAGGGTAACCAAATAATACTTCTACTCCTTCATTGATGATTAATTGAATCAGCAAGTCTGCTCCATTTAATTCAGCCGTCAACAATTGACCATCTGCTATTGCTTTTGCCCGCACCATTTTCCCTCCTAAAATTTTGTTTATAGTAAATATAAAAAAGCCTATTCATCCTCAAAAATATGGCATCTATAAAACTACCAATTATGAAGGGATGAAAAGACTTCTTTTCACGGTACCACCCAACTTTATGCTGTCCTTACGAACAACACCTCGTGTAGCAGTTGAGTATATTCTAACTGCTACTTTTGATAACGAGTGTCTAAGAATACACTCGGCTAATCTTACTATGATTCAGATTAGCACTCAGAGGTGAGTTAGGATAAGGGGTATTATCGGCTCGCAGCAATACCGACTCTCTGTG
Source organism: Heyndrickxia sporothermodurans (assembly GCA_018333075.1). Taxonomy (GTDB): domain Bacteria; phylum Bacillota; class Bacilli; order Bacillales; family Bacillaceae_C; genus Heyndrickxia; species Heyndrickxia sporothermodurans_A. The sequence goes on from BORH01000024.1 coordinate 47,567, forward strand.
AATACCTGATCTTATCCATTTGTCCTCGTCAATGTTTTTTTCGGTATATTTATTTTCAATATTCCTCCTGTATTTGCTGAGGTTACTAAAGCTGCATATCTAGCTAAATAACCTGAGGTAATCTTTGGTTCAGGAGGTGTCCAATTTAATTGTCTTTGTTCAAGTTCAGAATCAGTTAACATGACTTCAATTGTTCGATTCGTTAAATCAATAAAAATCTTATCGCCATTTTTTATGAAGGCAATTGGTCCTCCTTCAGCAGCCTCTGGAGAAATATGACCAACACATATTCCCCTTGTAGCTCCTGAAAACCGTCCATCAGTAATTAATGCAACACTAGTTGATAAACCTCTTCCTACAATTGATGAAGTTGGTGCCAGCATTTCAGGCATTCCTGGACCACCTTTTGGTCCTTCATATCGAATGACTACAACATGACCCGAACGAACTAAACCACTATCAATCCCTTCCTGCGCCTCTTCTTGTGATTCAAAGACAATTGCCTCACCTAAAAAGGTTTTAATGGATGGATCAACTGCACCTACTTTTATAACTCCACCATCAGGTGCAAGATTACCTTTTAAAATTGATAATCCTCCAACAGGACTATAGGCATTTTCAACAGGTCGAATGACATCTTTGTTTAAAATTTCAGTATTTTCCACATTTTCATATATGCTATTTCCAGTGATGGTTATACGATCTTGATGTATAGCCCCATCTACTTTGCAAAGCTCATTTACAATAGCACTTATTCCGCCAGCAAGATGAATATCATGCATAGAATAATCGGATGCTGGACTTATTTTTGCCAAATATGGGACCCTTTTAGCTATTTCATTGATTTGATCCAAATCATATTCAATACCTGCTTCATGGGCAATCGCTAAAGTATGTAAGACCGTATTGGTCGATCCACCCATTGCCATATCAAGTGCAAATGCATCATCAATAGCTTCCTTCGTAATAATATCTCGTGGTTTAATATCTTTTTCAATGCAATTCATCAAATGGCTAACTGCCTCACGAATAATTCGATGTCTTTCATCAGATGTCGCAACGATTGTTGCATTTCCTGGTGGTGTTAATCCTAGAATTTCCATAAGAGAGTTCATCGAATTAGCAGTAAACATTCCTGAACATGAACCACATGTTGGACAAGCACTTGTTTCTAATGCAATTAATTCTTCCTCATTCATTTTTCCTGACTTATAGGCTCCGACACCTTCAAATACGGATGTAAGAGAAAGGTTTTTTCCATCTGCTGATTTCCCTGCTTCCATCGGTCCTCCAGAAACAAAGACAGAAGGAATATTCGTTCTTGCAGCAGCCATCAGCATTCCGGGAGTAATTTTGTCACAGTTTGGAATGTAAAATACTCCGTCAAACCAATGGGCATTTATTACAGTTTCTGCGCTATCCGCAATTAATTCTCGACTTGGTAACGAATACCTCATTCCGATATGTCCCATGGCAATTCCATCATCAACACCTATCGTGTTAAATTCAAATGGAACTCCTCCAGCCTCCCAAATCGCCTCTTTTACAACTTCTGCGAATTTATTTAAATGTTTATGGCCAGGAATAATATCTACATAGGAATTACACACGCCGATAAAAGGTTTATTTAAATCTTTTGTTTTGACTCCTGCTGCATAAAGCAGACTTCGATGTGGAGCACGGTCAATTCCTTTTTTTATCATGTCACTTCGCATGCCGTCACTCATCATCCCTTTCACTTAATCTGTATTTACATAAGTTGTTTTTTCCACTAAATGTTTTGTACATGATTTGCAGCTTTTACGCAATAAATCATTAATTTTTTAACTTAATAAAGAGTATAGTTAGCTTACTTGGACATGACTAGCTTCGTACACCTTTGTACCATCAAGTACAACAACATTTCGAAATGCTTCTAATAATTGCTTTGTAATTGCTCCAGGATGACCATCAGCAATTTTTCTTCCATCTACTTTAACTACTGCTATTACCTCTGCAGCAGTACCAGTTAGAAAAACCTCGTCTGCAGTGTATACATCATGTCTTGTGAAAACATCCTCGCGAATGTCTAAGCCTTGTTCCTTTGCAAGTTCAATAATGACATTTCTCGTAATTCCTTCGAGTGCTCCAATGTATCCAGGAGGTGTTTTAATGACTCCATCTTTAATGATAAAAATATTATCACCCGAGCCTTCTGCGATATACCCTTGATCATTCATCATGATTGCTTCACTTGCTCCAGCTAAGTGAGCCTCAATTTTTACTAAAATATTATTTAGATAATTTAATGATTTCACTTTTGGACTTAACACATCTGAACGATTCCGCCTGCTCGGTACGGATACTACCTCTATTCCACTTTCATATAACTCTTTAGGGAATAAGGCTAACGGCTCAGCTATAATAATGACCCCAGGTCGTTGACACGTAAATGGACTAAGCCCAAGATCACCAACTCCCCGCGAAATAACGACTCGTATATAAGCATCCTGATATTCATTTTTTTTCAATGTTTCAACGATTAATTGCTTTAATTCTTCTTTATCGAAAGGTATTTCTAACATGATTGAGTGTGCTGATTCGTATAACCGTTTAATATGATCATCTAGGCGAAACACATTCCCACTATACATACGAATGCCTTCAAACACACCATCACCATAAAGGAAGCCATGATCGTAAACAGATACTACTGCGTCTTCCTTTTTAACAAAACGGTCATTAAGATAAATCCATTTGTCTGACAAAACAACTCAATCCCTTCAGTAGCTTTTATGAATCTTTAGAAAAATTATTTAATTGTTGACAATCATACGCCTAGAAAAATGGCAGGTCAACCCCTTTTTGATAAATATTTTGACTATTTAGATTAAACAGTAAATTAGAAAACGCTTACATCCTTATCCTCATCATGTTCTTTATCTCTGAATAAATTGTGAATTTTTTTTGACTTAATAAAAATAGATAAATTTTCAAAATAAAATAAATTTAGGGTTGTTATTGAGTATGAAATAGGATTATAATGTCCGTTATAGGAAGACAGTTGTATTTCTGAAAAAGAAAATCTCAATTGAAACAGTTTTACAAGAATGGAGTGGTAGTTTTGGAGAAAATTTCAGTCGGATTATTAGGTTTTGGTACAGTTGGAACTGGTGTTGTTCACTTGCTTACAAATGAACAAGAAAAACTTCAGCAACAAACCGGCCTTAGTGTTCAAATAAGTAAAATTCTTGTAAAGAATCTTGAAAAAACTAGGAAATTCGATCAATACGAACAGCTATTAACATTAGATCCAAGTGAGATTATTGATAATCCAGAGATTGATATCGTTATAGAGGTAATGGGTGGAATCGAAGAGGCTAGAAGATACATTCATTCTTCATTAAAAAATAAAAAACATGTCATTACTGCAAATAAGGACCTAATGGCGCTATATGGAAACGAATTACTTCAAGCAGCTGCGGATCATGGCTGCGATTTATATTATGAAGCAAGTGTTGGTGGTGGGATTCCAATTCTTAGAAGCTTAACAGAAGGTCTTGCAGCCGACCGGATTACTAAAATGATTGGGATTGTAAATGGAACAACAAATTATATTTTAAGTAAAATGAGTCATCAGTCTGTTAGCTATGAAGAAGTTTTACAGGAGGCACAAGCACTTGGATTTGCTGAGGCAGATCCTACCTCAGATGTTGAAGGATTAGATGCTGCTAGAAAGATGGTTATTTTAAGCCATCTAGCCTATTCCATTCCAGTGACATTAGAAGATGTAAATGTAGAAGGAATCACTCGTGTTGCTGAAGAAGATATACAATACAGCAAAAAGCTTGGTTTTGCCATTAAACTTGTCGGAACAGCAGAAGTTGAAGATGGGGAAATTGATATCCGCGTCGGTCCTACATTATTGCCATTAAATCATCCTTTGGCATCCGTTGATAACGAAAATAATGCCATTTATGTTTATGGAAAATCTGTTGGAGAAACGATGTTCTACGGCCCTGGTGCAGGAGAGCTACCTACAGCCATTGCTATTGTCTCAGATTTAATTTCCGTCGTTAAAAATTTAAAGCATGGAAGCAATGGACACCATCTCTTCCTTCCAAATCAAAAAAAGCAATGTAAATCTGCTGATTCCATAGAAAGTCAATATTTTCTCCGTTTACATGTGAAGGATCAGCCAGGAGCTTTATCTAAAATAACTGGGTTATTTAACGAACAAGAAATTAGCCTGCTAAAAATTATTCAAGAACCATTATTTAAAGAAAAGCTTGCAGAAGTAGCAATAATTACACATACAACAAAGCAGCTACAATTTGAACAAATCTATCAGCTCTTGAATGACTTAGATTCGGTTATCGAGGTTAAAAGCTACTACCGAGTAGAAGGGATGAAATAATATGTACTGGCAAGGTTTAATAAACCACTATAAGGAATACTTACCTATTAATGAAAAAACACCTGAACTCAGTTTAATGGAGGGGAATACACCACTGATTCCCTTAACTACTTTATCTGAGAGATGGCAGGCAGAGATCTTCGTAAAATATGAAGGAGCCAACCCGACCGGAAGCTTTAAAGATCGTGGAATGGTATTAGCAGTTGCTAAAGCAAAAGAAAACGGTAGTCGAGGGGTAATTTGTGCATCTACTGGAAACACTGCAGCCGCTGCGGCAGCCTACAGCACAAGAGCTGGACTTGATTGTTTAATTGTTATACCAAAAGGAAAAATTGCAGTTGGAAAACTAGCTCAAGCAATTATGTATGGAGCGAAAATTTATGAAATTGACGGGAATTTTGATCAAGCACTTGAAATGGTTATACATACTGCTGAACAATCCGAATTTACACTTGTTAATTCCGTAAATCCTTTTAGACTGGAGGGGCAAAAAACGGCAGCATTTGAAATTTGTGAGCAATTAGATTGTGCTCCTGACATTCTTGCCATTCCAGTAGGAAACGCTGGAAATATTTCAGCCTATTGGAAAGGGTTTAAAGAGTACCACGATAAAAAGGGATACTCCCTTCCTGAAATGCGAGGATTTGAAGCAGAAGGATCGGCTGCCATTGTTAAGAATCAAATCATTGAAAATCCAGAAACAATTGCCACTGCTATTCGAATCGGGAATCCTGCTAGCTGGAGTCTTGCTGTTGCTGCAGCAAATGACTCAAATGGAAAAATTGATAGTGTAACAGATAATGAAATTTTAGAAAGCTATAAGGAGCTTGCAGGATGTGAAGGAATCTTTGCAGAGCCTGCTTCATGTGCATCAATTGCGGGAATTAAAAAACAGCTACAAACAGGCGAAATAAAAAGAGGTAGCAAGATTGTTGCCGTTTTAACTGGAAATGGCTTGAAGGATCCAACTACAGCAATGGATCAATTAAATATTCAACCAGTTACACTTCAAGCAAATAAAGAGGCATTACTTCAAAATCTTAAGCAGGTGACAAGATGAGCAATCCACTTTTCTGCTTAAAAATTCCCGGAAGTACTTCAAATCTTGGTTCAGGTTTTGATTCTATTGGCCTAGCGATTAATCGATATTTATATATTCAAGTAGAACAATCGAAAGAATGGGAGATTCAGTGTTCTAACCAAAACCTGGCTTTACCTGCTACAGAAGAAAATCTTATTTATCTTGCTGCACAACATGTAAGTCATTTATTTCAAAAAGCGCTTCCTCCTTTAAAAATTTCCATGAAGAGTGAAATACCTTTAGCAAGAGGGTTAGGAAGCAGCGCAGCAGCCATTGTTGCGGGAATAGAAATAGCAGATCGTATTTTAGAACTTGATTTGTCCTTAAAAGAAAAAGGTCATATAGCAAGCAGCTTTGAAGGGCATCCAGATAATGCCACTGCCTCCTTGTTAGGGGGTCTTACTATATCGACTCATTCAAATGAATCAACAGAAACCATTGTTTGTCCTGCACCGAATATAGATTTGATTGCCATGATTCCAGAGTTTGAATTACAAACCAAAAAATCTAGAGCGGTTTTGCCTGAAGCCCTGCCATTCAACAGAGCCGTCGAAGCTAGCAGCATTAGTAATATACTGATTGCTGCAATTTTTCAAAATGATTGGTCTTTAGCAGGAAAAATGATGGAAAAAGATCTTTTCCACCATCCTTACAGGGCAAAATTAGTTCCAGATCTTTTGCATATAACAAATCTGGGACATGAACTTGGTGTATACGGTACAATACTTAGCGGAGCGGGACCGACCATTTTATCATTTGTACAACAAGGCAAAGCTGAGGAGATGCTCCCTTTCCTTTCTGAAAAATTTGTAAACTATCATTTCGAAATCCTTCACACTGATAGCAATGGAGCCATGCTTATCCCTAATGAACAAGGAAAAAATGCGATTCATTTCGTTTAAACACAAATAAAAACCTAGACCCAAACGTTAAAATGTACCCTATAGAGTAGACACATAAAAAAGTCTACCTGTAGGGTCCTTTTTTGTATAATTAACAAATACAACATGAAATTCAATATGGGACTGGAGAAGGTTATGAGTAAAAAGATTTTCAC
>BORH01000025.1 GCA_018333075.1 Heyndrickxia sporothermodurans
GACAAAAATAAGGGCAGAAATAGCCCTTATCCGTATCTAAAACCAGACCTTTTGGATATTCTAAAAACCAAAATGAAAAGGGTGCTCAAAAAGTCGTTATTTAACGACCTTTTGAGTCACCCTCTTTAAAAAAAGTATTTCGCTTAACACCAAGCAGATAATACAATGATTAACAAAATAAATAACACAACAATTAATACAAAAGTACTTCCGCCGTAGGATGTTCCACCGTAACTATAACCGCCAGTTCCACACCACATATTTTGTCACCACCATACTAATTAATGTTTGTTCAAAAATATGAAAGTTGGTACATAAAGGCTTAATTAATAACCACCATAACCACCACTCATAAATGATGCACCTACAATAATAAGCAAAATAAACAATACAACAATCAAAGCAAATGCTGATCCCATTCCTGTTCCTCCCATAATATTAACACCTCCTATTGATGTTTGAAGGATGCTAAATATGCAATCCTTTAAGATATAGTATGTAAGTTTAAAAATTTGTAGTGGACAAACACATAGAATAGGAAAAAATCGTCACCTACCTAATAGATTTATTATTTATATACATATGTCTTATTAAAAATTGGGTAGAGCGTATGTTTAATACATACGCTCTACAAAGGTGATACTTTATGAAATCTGGGAAGTATACGGAAGCTTAATAACACCTTATGTAGTTTAAATAAAATGGATTGGACAAATTTCTTGTATTGCAGAAATTTGGCCTTTATATTATCAAGCTTTTGCAAGCAAAGAAAATGCTGATATTATTAGCAGAATTGAAAAAACAGAGGGAATATAACAATTATTATTAAAGAATAATAAGACCATTGTACTTGCCCCGATAAAAAATCCCTTCTCAAAATCGAGAGGGACTTATTTTAATTGAACTAGAGCACCCGTTACTTTAAGTGCAATTATTCACAATCAATTTTCTCCATAGAACTAAGCAATACCTTTTCAAAGTATAGTATTCGTTAATTCATAAGAAAACTTCCTTTTCACATTAAAACCAAAAAATATTATATCTCTTCTGTAATTGGGAAATAATACTTGAGAGGTGAATGAATATATGGATACGGAAAAATTAAAACTTACATCTTCTGAAATAGGTTCCTTATGGGGTGAGTATGTAAACGGAACAGCGATAGATGTAATAAATAGATATATGGACTCGACTATTGAAGATGAAGCAATAAAAAATGTTTTTGATGAAGATCTCAAGACATTCGAAAAACAAAAGAAGAAAATCATCCCATTTTTTGAGAGTGAAGGATTTCCTGTTCCAATTGGATTTAATGAATCCGACCTGAATTTAGGAAAACAGAAATTGTTTTCAGATGCATTCTGCCTGAATTATTTACACATAATGACTTTACATGGATTATTAGGACATGTCACTGCATTAAGCACTTCTGTTAGAAAAGACTTAAGGGATTTTTACGACAAATGTGATAACGATGCAAAAAAATGTATCACCTAACGATTGAGTTATTGCTTGATAAAGGACTTTTTCAGAAAGACCCATTATATTATGCATATGAACAACCTCAATATATTTCAAGCAATGATTTCAAAGATGGTTTTTTTGGGAGGGGGAGAACTCTTTCTGCTACAGAAATCATTAGTATTTCTTTTAGCCTAAAAAAAAGTATTTTGGCTAAAACACTTTCTATTGCATTCAGTCAGGTGGCGGAATCCAAAGAAGTAAGAAGTTTTTTAACTAAATCTGAGAAAACTGCTGATAGACAAATAAAATCATTAGCAAAAATACTCCAAGCAGATAACTTACCAGTTCCAAAATCATTGGAAACTGAAGTGACAATTTCAACTGACTCTCCATTTTCTGATAAGCTATTAATGTATCACATGGGATTTTTGTTTCAAGTTGCACAAACCTATCATGGGGCAGGTCTTGCAACAGCTATGCGAACAGACCTTGTTACCACTTATGAGTCGACTATCTTACAAAATCTTGTAGTTACAAAAAATTGGTTTAATGTTATGGTAAAAAATAAATGGTTAGAACAACCTCCACTTGCACCTAATAGAACAGAAATTGCAAAACAAAAATGAAAAAAATGCCCTTTCAAATCGGTGGGCATTTTATTTTTTGGAAAATATTTCTACCATTAACCTGTCAGTTAATTTAATAAGTAAAGAGACTCATCTCAATTACTTACAGGAAATCGCCTTTTTTACTTTATTGATAGTGCAAAACCTTAGCTTTATAGCGTTGTAGCGGTGCCTCAAATAGCGTTTAATAATTTACCTTCATATATATACATAATCTTCGTTATTGGAAGTGAAATGAGCTTACACATCCAAGCTGTTGATGATAGCTAATATTTGATGATCTGTCCATTTGCCATTAATCTTTAGATTTTCTTTAGCTATACCTTCTTTTTTAAACCCTACTTTTTCTAATACACGAATAGATGCTATATTGTCAGGCATAGCTCCTGCTTCAATTCTATGTAGTTTTAATTCTCTAAAAGCAAAGTCTACAACAAGTTGAAGAGCTTCTGTTGTATAGCCCTTTGCATTATACTCCTTATCTAAAGTAAATCCCGTATAACAGCTTTGGACGTTTCCTCTAGTAATTTGAGTTAATGAAATGTCTCCGATAAGTTTATCAGTTGCTTTTAAAAAGATTCCAAAAGCATATACTTGCCCTTCCTTTGTCTTTTTTAATACCTGTTCAATGCGTATTTTTTGATGTTCTTCTGTATAAAAGACTTCTGGGAGTAATGGGCAAACTCGTTGGAAAAATTCGCGATTTCTAGTATGCAATTTAGCTAACTCGCTGGCGTCAGAAATCTTAAAAAGTCGAACATATATTTGTTGTCCTTCTAGTTTCATGAAACCCCTCCGATATTCTTTTAAAACAATTTTATGATGGTTAATGAAAGAAAAGAATAACGAAAATCGTTTTCAATTCAAATTAACATAACGTCATTTTATCAGTAGTAAACAATGAATAGATTTTTCGGTATGGAGGTTTGGATTTTTTAGGTTATGGGCATTTGGTGCTACCTCTTTCTCAATAACTTTTTGTTCACTTACGGGAATATACTTCATTTGTATCACTCTCTTTTTATCTTCTATTATATATAAACACTTGGTGTTATCTGAGAACGAATAGTAACGTTTTGAAACTAATTTGTTCTCAAAGATAGTATTAACCCCCTTAATGAAATAATAGAAGTTGCACTATCTAATGAAATCAGCATTGAGATTAGCTAGTAAGCTAGTATCATTTTATTTTTTTATAGCGGACCAAATTGAAATTTGATAATATTTACTTATGCATGTTTTGCATGGAATTTAGAAGAAAGGTGAAATCATGAAAACCACTATTACAATTGCATCCGTTCTCCTTCTACTTGGAGGTTGTAGCTGGGGACAGAATAATGATTCAATAACTTCATCAGAAAATAAAGTAACCCAATCACAAAATAATATTAATAGTAATCAGAAACATCAGCAAGTTGATCCAGACTTAATGCTAGAATCAAAATTCTTTAATCAAGTGAAAATTGTCAACGGTGTAAATATGATAGAAAACTCTTCAAATGTACTTTCACTTGTTAATAAACAATATTCAATTGGTAGTTATGAACCAAAAGATTTAGTTCGTCCTAAAGTACAATTTTCTTTTGGAAATCAAGATATCGAGAAAAGTTATATGAGAAAAGAAGCTGCCACTGCTTTAGAAAATATGTTTAAGTCTGCAGAAAAGAATGGTATTCAGTTATTTGCGTCGTCTGGTTATCGTTCCTATGAAAGACAAAAAGCTTTACTGGATGCTGAGATCGCGAATGTTGGAAAACAAAAAGCTGTACAAGCAGTTGCAAATCCTGGACAAAGTGAGCATCAAACAGGTCTTGCAATGGATATTACAAGTGAAAGTGAGAACTTTTTATTGACAGAAAACTTCGGAAAGCATAAAGATGGAATTTGGCTTCGTGAACATGCACACGAGTTTGGTTTTATTTTAAGGTATCCAAAAGGAAAAGAAAAAGTAACAGGTTATGAATATGAGCCATGGCATTTCCGCTATGTTGGGAAAAAGCATGCTTCAGTCATTTATAAAAATGATTGGACATTAGAAGAGTATTTTCAACATGTGAAAAAAATGTAAAGCAGGCGTAGCCTGCTTTTTCTATCATTTCAACACAAATAATATAAGTGAAAAAGCTGTTCTTTCTAAAATAATAAAAAGCTGATAAAATAAAGAAGTTAGCATTCTTGTTTTTTGAAAATTTTTCGAAAACTACTTAGTGGAACTGGGTATGAAAGTGGTGAAAGTCTTGGATAATGATAAACATGAAGTTGATTCACATGAAGGACAAACAAATGGTTACATACGAATAAGAAAATTTAAATTTGTCATGCTTATTTTTGTATTGGTTTTTGCTACTGCTGGCATTACAACATTTGCTTTAGCATTTGGTGATGAGAAGGCGGTAAAAGTTGGTGTAAATCAAAGAACAGAGTTCAATAAATTATATGATGCTTATGATCAATTGAAAAAAAATTATTATAAGGATTTAGATAATGAGACATTAGTAAATGGAGCCATCAATGGGATGCTAGACTCTTTAAAAGATCCTTATTCTGATTACATGACAAAAGATGAAGCTGAGAAATTTCACGAAAGTATTTCTTCATCCTTTCAAGGAATAGGTGCAGAAATTCAGGCAAAAGATGGTTTTATTGTAGTTGTATCACCAATTAAGGGTTCCCCAGCTGAAAAAGCTGGAATCAAGCCAAATGATAAAATTTTATCAGTGGATGGTAAAAGCATTCGAGGGATGAGTGCTAATGAAGCTGTTCTATTAATTCGCGGGAAGAAAGGAACGAAAGTGAATTTAACCATTCAACGAGCGGGCACACATGAAACCTCTCAGTTATCAATTATTAGAGACGATATTCCAATGAATACCGTTTATTCTGAAATGATGAAAAATGGCGTTGCGAAGATTCAAATTACAAGTTTCTCTGAAAATACTTATAATGAACTTGTAACTGCCTTAAAAGATATGGATGCAAAAGGGATGAAATCTCTTGTAATTGATTTAAGACAAAACCCTGGAGGTTTACTTGATCAAGCCATAAAGATGACAAATTTATTTGTACCAGAAGGCAAAAAAATTGTACAGATAGAAGACAAGGATGGTAAGAAGGAAGAGATAGTTGCCGAGGGTGGTAAAAAAATTGATGTACCTGTGGCAGTAATAATCGATAATGGTAGTGCGAGTGCTTCCGAAATTTTTGCTGCAGCTTTGAGTGAATCTGCTGGTATTCCATTAGTTGGGCAAAAATCCTTCGGAAAAGGGACGGTTCAAACAGCAAGTGACTTTAAGGATGGATCTAATCTGAAATTAACGACAGCTAAATGGTTGACTCCAGATTCAAATTGGATTCATCAAAAAGGAATCACTCCTAATTATCTAGTTAGTTTACCAAAATATGCCGAGCTACCAATTATTAATCCAGATACTAAATTAAAGGTATCTTCGTTATCAAATGAGGTTAAAGCAGCAGAAGAAATGTTAAAAGCTTTACACTATAATCCTGGAAAAGTAGATGGATATTATGACGAACAGACAAAAAAAGCAGTAAAGGCTTTTCAAAAGGATGAAAAATTGAAAGTAAATGGTATTCTTCAAGGTGAAACAACCATTCGATTGATGAATAAGATAAGAGAAGTAATTATCAAAAATGATACTCAAGTGAAAAAGGCTATGAGTATTTTAAAAAGCAAATAAGATTTTAGAGGCTGACTATTTCTGTCAGCCTTTTTTTAAAACTTAAGTTTTTTTCAATGATTCTTTATAGTAAAATGGAAAGGAAGGTCTTAAGGAGAGGGATAAGTCAAATGGATAATGAATTAAATGAACTCGAACTACTATTTCGAAATGTATATAGAAAATTAAAAGATCAATTTAATCAAATTATGAATGAATATGTTACTACTAATGAATATATGGTAATGAAATTGATGTTAAATGGTAAAATGCGTGTGACGGATTTATCAAAAACACTACAAGTGTCAGCAAGCCATATAACTAGTATTACAGACTCACTAGTTCAAAAAAAATTAGTTGAAAGAGAAAGATCAAGTAAAGATAGAAGAGTGGTTGATTTGAGTTTAACTACTGAAGGTATTGATTTAATTAAAGAGTTAAATGTTATCAACTCCAAGTTTATCCAAGATAAATTTAAAATTTTTTCAACAAAAGAAAAAACTGATCTAATTTATTTATTAAATAAATTAGAAGAGCAGTTAAGTATAAAAAAAAATGATCCCATTTGAGAAGTGGGGTCATTTCATATTTTCGCCGAATTTTAAAAACGTTTTTTCATCCTCTATCAATCCACAGGCACCACATTGAACTCGATAATCTGGTCCCTTATAAGGCAAATGAAACAGATCCTGCGCATGACTTCCGTAATCTTCAATTACCTCGCCTGATTGGGGATCCATTTTCACTGCTTGTGGGACTTGTTGTATAATATTAAAACGTGTACGATTGGTTTTACAATTAGGGCAGCAATACGGTCCGTGCATATACCTGGATACCTCCAAAAAATAAAATTATCTATACTGACTTTATTAGGATCTCAATAAATATCATAACCAAATATGTAATGATTTATGAATAGTAATAATAAAGGAGAAAACAGCACATGAATGAGTCGAGACTACTTGAAGTATATTTAAGTATTTGGAATAATAGAAAATCTCAAAAAGGATCCAATTCTCCTGAAGATAGTTTAAGAAAGTTAGTTATAATAGAACTTTTGGATGAACAAACTCATCCTCGCATCAGAAAATCTGTTGAAGTTAAATTTTATTATGCAGTAAAACGCATAGTAGAATCCTCATTAAATGATTCCGAAAAAACGGCATTAATTCAATATTATATAAATGTTATGAGTGAAAAAAGTCATTAGTATTCTAATGGCTTTTTATTTAATCTTACGAAAATAATTGAAACCTAATTGAAATATTCGTTATATACATCCCTCCTTAGAAAATCTGTCAATAGTAAAATGGTGTTAATATATGGTTCGTGTAGTATGTATCTGGATATTTTTCTAATGAAAGGATTTAAATTCTATTAAGATAAATTTACTATAAACTAAGCTTTTAAACTTTTATTAGCAATGAAAATGAAGTATTCAATCAATAAATCTATTTTTATAGTATTCTCTTCCAAATATATTACAAAAAACGTATGATATGATTTTTGTGCAAGACAAAACAGACAAGCAGAAATCAAGGAGGAGAAATATTCCATGAAAAAGACTTTAATTACAACTGCAACTGCATTTGCACTTCTTGCAACTCCATTTATGAATAAAGCAGATGCTGCTTCACTTCAAAATGATTCAAATAAATCTATTAAAGTAGCACAATATGAATATAAAGCAAATAATATCCAGGATGCACAGGCATGGATCAATCAAATGATGTCAAAATATCATATTGATTGCAACAATGTAAACAAAGTTCCTGCAAACAGTCAGCAAGCTAAACCATCAGAACAAAAACCAGCTGTAAATCAAAATAAACCATCAACAAATCAATCAAGCAAGCCGGCTTCAACAAAGCCAACGAATAATGAAAATCAACAAGCTACAAATTCACTAAATGCTTTTGAAAAGCAAGTAGTTGATTTAACTAATAAAGAACGTGCAAAAAATGGTTTATCAGCATTAAAAATTGATACAGAATTAAGTAAAGTAGCACGTATCAAATCAAATGACATGGCTACTAAAAAATATTTTGATCATAACAGCCCAACATATGGATCTCCTTTCGATATGATGAAGAAATTTGGAATTTCTTATCGTTCAGCTGGAGAAAATATTGCGATGGGTCAACGTTCACCAGAAGAGGTTGTAAAAGCATGGATGAATAGTGAAGGACATCGTGCAAATATATTAAATAAAAACTATACACATATTGGTGTTGGTTATGTGGAAAATGGAAATTACTGGACTCAAGAATTTATTGGAAAATAATAATGTTCATGAAGAACCTCCGTTGTATCTGGAGGTTCTTTTTTTTTATAAGAAATTAAGGGTTTAAATGATGAAAAGGTCTGGTATGGTTAGCTCAACCAGCCGTCGACTAGGTACGATAAGTCAACATGGATTCGCCCTATTTGTCAACTGAGTTTCCTTTATCTCAGAATAAGTCCCACTTAGGAAAATTAACTACCAATTTTCCCAGTCCATACATCAATGGGCAAAGCGCTTACGCTTTTCTTACTTTGGTTTGAAAATCAATTATTGCTTGAGTACGATAAAAGCTCCTTAAATTGATATTTGTTCATAAATATTAATATTACTTTACATAATCTGAATATTTCATTCATATATTTTATGGACAATCATTGATTAAGGGGGAATGAAAATGGCATATAAATATTCAAAAGGTTGGTATGTCAAGCAATTGAAAGAGTGGGGAATACGTTATCATCCAATTGGAAGAAAAAAGCTAGAACTTTATAAGACTTGGGTTGTAAGAAATCTCTATAATGAATATACACTTATGAAAAAAAAATAATAAAAAATAGAAAAACTCGCAATTTTTCTGCGAGTTTTTTTATGCTTCAAGCGCTTGTGTTCCATCTTGAATAGATTCTTGACGCATGAGATAAAGAGAATAAAGATCTTTCGAAACTTCATACAAATCATAAATATAACCGTTTGAATTTAATTGATCAAATATAGATTTTTTTGTTTTATTAGCTTTTAATGTATAAGGTAATTTTTCGGCAGCTTTAATGGATCGAATATTTTCTTTACGAATGCGCATATAAATGGTTTCAATTCCGAGGTCATAGAATGCTTCGTTAAAAAGTGCTTCTTTTGCTAGTTTGTTATAGCCTTTTCCATGATAAGGTTTTCCGATCCAAGTTCCTAGAAAACCAGCACCATCTTTAATGTCGTATAGATTGATTGTGCCAATTGGATTTGCCCATTCATCAATAATCGTTCGAGAAATGAGCTCTCCTTTTTCTTCCGCCTCTATCGTTTGCTTTATTAGAAAAAGAAACTCATCATGAGAATATGCTTTATGACGAACAAAAGGGAATACATCTGGATGCGCCATCAAATCAAATAAAATATGGCTTTCTTGACCAATTAATTCACGTTTCTTGAGCATAACTGTTCCCTCCAAAGAGGGCATAACTCCCCTAAGATAGGAAGAATCCACCCTCGAAATTTTTTAAAGTTACGTAAAAAATTTCGGGGTGGGAATCGAACCCACTAGGACCAGTCAAGAAACGAACTGGTGGCGCACCATTTGCCTTCCCTAATTGCAGTATATACATTTTATTTTATGATTGTATATTACAATAAAAATATTAAATTGAAAATAGGTTTTTTGTTAATTTTTTTTGACTAATTTTCCCCTGATTCGACAAGTTAATCTTTCTTCACTTTTTTCAACAAATAATGAAAAACAAAATAGAGAATAAGTGAAAGGATGGCTATAAAAACGATTGGTTTAATATAAGTAGTCGCTACCTCATTAATCGTGTTCCAATGTTGATTTAACTTCATTCCAATTAATAAAAAGAGAATGGTCCATGGAAGCATAGCAGCCGTAGTATAAATTAGGAATTGATAGAAGGACATTCGTGCAATCCCTGCTGGAATAGAAATGGCATGTCGAACAATAGGAATAAATCTTGCTGTAAAAATTACAATGGTCCCATAATTATTAAACCATTTTTCAGCTGCGTCTAAATGTTTACTTTTAATCAATAAGAACTTACCGTATTTTTCAAAAAAAGGACGTCCTCCGTAAATTCCTAACCAATATAAGAAGAGTTGTGCAATTGTACCTCCAATAATCCCTGCGAACATTGCTGAAAAAAACGATAGTTTCCCTGTTGAAATAAGATATCCCCCATATCCTAGTACAATTTCACTTGGTATCACTTCTATCATTAAAGCCATTGCAATACCAATAAACCCAAATTGTCCTAGCTGCTCTAATAAGTTTGTAATCCAATCTGAAGACATGAATATTCAGCTCCATTTAAAATATTCCGACCGTTTGTAAAATAATAATTGAAATCCCAAGAATCCATACATAAGTAGCAAAAACTTTAAGTGATTTTTTCTTAAGAAAGTTGATCATTCCGACAATCGCTAAATAACCGAAAATGGCTGATGAGATTGTCCCTATAAGCAGTCCAGTTAATGTTACTGATTCAGCTTGTCCAGTAAATAAGTCCTTACCTTGCAAAACAATTCCACCAAGAATTGCTGGTGTTGACAATAAGAATGAAAAATAGGCAGCGGTTTCTCTATCTAATTTTCTAATTAGACCAGCAGCGATAGTTAATCCTGAGCGAGAAAGAGCTGGAAAAATAGCAGCTGCTTGAAAAGAACCGATGATTAAAGCATCCATATAACCAATTTCCTCTAATTTTTTACTTCCTTTTTTTGCTTTCTCTGCAAACCAAAGAATGAAACCTGTAGCTAAAAATTCCCATCCAATAGTAATTCCTGATTTGGAAATTTCATCAAAAAAATCTTTCAATAAAAGACCAACAACCACTGCAGGAATGGTTCCAATTACCATAATAAAGGTGAGCTTACTGAATGGACGGCAAATCATTTTCCAAAGCTCATTTTTATAAACGACGATAACAGCTAGTAAAGTTCCGACATGGAGCATCGTATCAAGAAACAGTCCAGCATTATCTAGATGAAATAAATGTCTACCAAGATATAAATGTCCTGTACTTGAAATGGGTAAAAATTCGGTTAAGCCTTGAATAATACCTAAAATAAACGCTTGAATATTTGATAACAAAAGACCACCTACTTAATATGTTTGTTAAATATGGACAACTATAATAAACATATGCATGATATTTAAAGAAAATAATGATAAAAAATTAAAAAAAGGAATCAATAAGATATTTTTTTTCGTATAAACATATATAAAAAAATTGAAGGGAGAGAAAAGATGATTACTCAAGAGGATAGATTAATGGCAGCAGCAATTTATGTATTAAGCTTTTTTACAACTATTATTGGACCATTAATCATTTGGATTATAAAAAAGGATGATTCAGAATTTATTAATGGTCATGGAAAGTCTTATTTTAATTTTATGATTTCGTATTTTATTTACGGAGTCATTAGTGGAATATTAGTGATAGTTTTGATTGGATTCTTGTTATTACCGTTGGTTGGTGTAGCAGCGTTTATCTTTACAATAATCGCCGCTATAAAAGCTTATAATGGTGAAACATATAAAATTCCTTTCACATTTGAATTCATTAAATAAGCTATCGGTAGATAATGCTATTCCTTCTGTGTGATTAAATTAATGATGAAAAGAAAGCGTGGAAATCCATGCTTTTTTTCTTGCATTAAAAAACAACCTGTTCTAATATGTATATAACAGATTGTTTTGGAGGTGTTTTGATGAACAGTTTTCAAGTAGCATTGGATTCCATAGATTGGGCATTGCTTGCACCTGTTTTTATTATTCAATTCATATTAATCATTGTAGCGATTTTTGATTTGGTTCGATTAAAAAAAATAAATGGTCCCAAATGGCTTTGGGTATTAATTATTTTATTTATAAGCATTATTGGACCAATTTTCTACTTTATTATTGGAAGGAGGCAACATAATTGAATGTACTAGAGATTCACAATCTTTCGAAAACTTATAAGGGTAAAAAAGCGGTTAATTCACTTAATTTTACATTAACTGAAGGCAAGTGTACGGCATTGCTTGGGCCAAATGGGGCGGGAAAAACAACAACATTAAATATGATTTCAGGTCTTATTTCACCGACGAAGGGGACGATACAATCTCCATTAATTTCTCCGAATTCAGATGTAAGGACAATTATTGGTTATTTACCTCAATATCCTTCATTTTATGATTGGATGAGTGGAGAAGAATATTTAAATTTTATTGGACGATTAACCATTGCAAATAAA
Source organism: Heyndrickxia sporothermodurans (assembly GCA_018333075.1). Classification (GTDB taxonomy): domain Bacteria; phylum Bacillota; class Bacilli; order Bacillales; family Bacillaceae_C; genus Heyndrickxia; species Heyndrickxia sporothermodurans_A. The sequence goes on from BORH01000025.1 coordinate 12,014, forward strand.
AACGAAATTGAAAAAAGAATGAATGAACTTATTGAGATTGTAGGTTTAACTGAAGGAAGGAATCGGAGAATTGGTCAATATTCTGGTGGTATGAGACAGAGGTTAGGAATTGCACAAGCTTTAATTCATCAACCGAAGCTAATCATTCTAGATGAACCCGTTTCTGCTTTAGATCCTTTTGGACGTAGAGAAGTAATTGAACTAATGAAGAAATTAAAAAAAGATACAACCATTTTATTCTCGACCCATATATTAAATGATGCTGAAGAAGTTTGTGATCATGTGCTATTTCTAAATGATGGCAGGTTAATAGAAGATGATGAGGTGAATAAAGTTCAAGATAAACATAGTAGTAATATTATTCGTTTAAAGTTTTCTGGTAATATAGAATATTTTCTAAAACTTTTAGAAAAAGAAAATTGGGTTGAAAATCTAATGATAAAAGGTTCCGAATTAATCATGCATGTTGATAATGATAAAACCGCGAGGGAGAAGTTGTTGAAAATGGCAGATGAAGGGAAATGGCCGTTGGTGAGTTTTGAGATAGGAAGGCTTAATCTAGAAGAGATTTTCACGAAGGTGGTGAGAGGATGAACCAGTTTATTATATTTTTTAACAAAGAGAATAAAGAAATGGTAAGAAATTTTAAATGGATTTGGATGCCACTTTTATTTATTTTACTAGGAATGATTCAACCTGTAACCACTTATAATATGCCCAAAATAATTGATTCAATCGGAAATTTACCAAAAGGAGCAATAGTAGAAATTCCTACTCCAACGGCTTCAGAAGTTTTATTTGGAACAGTGAGTCAGCAATTTAATATGATTGGTATTCTTGTTATCGTTTTAGCTTTCATGGCCTCAGTTCCAGGTGAACGAAATAATGGTAGTGCTGCCTTGGTTTTGGTCAAACCAGTATCTATTCAATCGTATTTACTTGCAAAATGGCTATCTGCTTTACTATTAGTGTGGGTTTCTTATATCTTTGGGATGCTTGCTAATTGGTATTATACTTACCAATTATTTGAGTTGGTAAATTTCGATCTTATGGTAAAAGGGTTAATGATATATGGATTATGGATTACTTTTATAACTACACTTATCTTTTTCTTCGGTAGCATGATGAAATCTTCTGGACTTACTGCAGCTTTCACGCTAATTGTAACCATTGTTTTGAGCTTTCTATCCAATATTATACAAAAAGAATGGTTGCCAGCAAAGTTGATCCACTATACAGGTGAACTTTGGAGTACAACAGCATTGCCTCAAGGTACAACATCAGCGATAACGGTTACTTTAGCAACAATTTTTATATTAATAGTTTCAGCACTGATCATTTTTAGAAGCAAGGAATTACTATAGAGACAAACAATTAATTTAATAGAAATTCTAAATGAATAAACTCTATCTTTTTTTCATATAATTTAGTGATACTTCTCGGATAGGGTGAAGAAAGATGAATATTAAAGAGTATTATTCTTTTTTTAAAAAAGCATATTTCAATCAAATAATGATTATTAGTATTTTTATAACATTATATTTGATGATTCTATTTTATATGGGAATAGTAAGGGATTTAATATTCCTGCTTTACTTCCTTTGCATTATTTTATTCTACTCTCTTTTAAAATATCATTATTATTTATTTCGGGAAGCGAAAGCATCTATTATTGAGAAAAATAGCAAGATTATTCACAGTAATAAGCAATTTTTATGGATGGTACCACCTGAAGATAGTCTGACTATGAAAATGTTTAAAAGTAATGGCATTTGTGAGTGGGAGATTGCAGAAGAAAAAAAAGAAAATTTAGTAAAAACGATGAAGAAAAGGTTTATAGTAAAAAAACGTGATGGATGTAAACTTGCGTACATTAGTTATTATCGCAACCATTTTGTGATAGAAATTATACCTTACGATAAGAACATCCAATTAATGTATAAATCTAAAACAAAACATGAAGAAATTTTTGAAGTAAACATGCAAGAATATACAATTATGAAACAATCCTCCTGTATAAAAGTACGAAACAAATATAAACTATTATCGAAAATGGAAATAGGGATGATGCCTATTAGTTTGCAAAAGAGATTTTCTGCCAACACTCCGGTTATCGAATTTAATGAAAATATACAAGGTATCGATTTCTTTATTGTGATAGGTTTGCTTGTCTATTGTCAACAGAAGTATAAGCAGATATAATAAAGTATTGTGGCTTCCCTATTTTTAAATAGAGGTAAAGCGGGTCGGGAGAGGGACAACTGAATATAGGTTATGACATGAAAAAAACAGGAATTTTTCAGTTGAAAGCCCATCATACAACAGTAAAGAAGGAATTTACTGCAGGTGTTATTGGTTTTTTAACTGTAGTGTATATTATTGCTGTTAATTCATTTATTTTATCAGAAGCAGGAATTCCGTTGGAAGGGGCCGTTATAGCAACCATTTTAACATCATTTGTAGGATGTATGATTATGGGTTTTTGGGCTAACCTTCCAGTTATTTTAGCTCCTGGTATGGGAATTAATGCATTGTTCACGTATACGCTTGTTCAAACCATGAAATTATCCTGGCAAGAAGCTCTTGCGGTTGTTTTTGTTTCAGGAATAATTTTTTCCATAATAGCCTTTACAAAACTTGCAAATGTTTTAAATTCATCTATTCCTAAATCTTTAAAAGAGGCAATAACAGTAGGATTAGGTTTGTTTTTAATGTTAATTGGTTTAGAAAAAGGTGGACTTGTCGTTCGAGGTGGGACATCGATCATTGCACTTGGAGATTTAAGTGATGTTAAGGTCATTGCAACAATCATTACCTTTTTAGTAATGATTATCCTTTTTTTGCGTAATGTGAAAGGTCATTTTCTATGGAGTATTCTGTTTGGAACTGGACTTGCCGCATTTTTGGGTTTAATTCCAACTTCTCAACAAACTAGTTCTTCATTGACAGCGTACCAAGACGTATTTGTTCAATTATCTTTTGATAAAATTATGTCTGTATCTTTTTGGGTTGCAGTTTTCACGATTACGATGGTTGTTGTTTTTGAAAATGTAGGACTAGTTCATAGTCAAACGGTACTTTTAGAACAACAAGATAAATTTAAAAAAGGATTGCAAGCGAACAGCATGACAAATATTATTTCCGGTGTTCTCGGGTCAAGTCCGACAGTTGCAGCAGTAGAATCGACAGCTGCTATAACTTCAGGTGGGCGAACTGGTTTAACGTCAGTTATTACGGGAGTTATGTTTTTACTTTCTGCTTTCATGATTCCATATATCAAACTTATTCCAGACAATGCTATTTCACCCATATTAATTTTAATAGGTATATTGATGACTCAAAACATTCGGTTTATGGATTTACGTGATATTAGTGAAGCATTACCAGCGATATTAATCATTGCAATGATTCCTTTTACTTCCAGTATTTCAGATGGGATTGCGATAGGATTTATTTTATATCCTATACTAAAATTGTCAGTAGGGAAGGTAAAAGAAATATCGATTCCTTTATATATTATTGCATTGTTATTTTTTATCAATTTTTTATTACAGTATATTTAGGTGGCATTTATTGCCGCCTTTATTATTTTATATTATTAACTAAAGTTAACCAAGTGTTGGAAAAATCATGTTATTATACATATTTATAGACTTTAAACCTAGTTCTTTGTTAATATTACTTTGTGAATTATCGCATAATTAGTAATATCTTACAGGGGTGGAGTTAATGGAGGTTTTTGTTGCTCGTCAGCCAATTTTCGATCAAGATGAAAAGGTAGTTTCATATGAATTACTGTATCGCAATAATAAAGTAAATTCATTTCCAAATATTGATGGAGATCAGGCAACGGCAGATGTTATTATAAATGGATTTTTAAATATTGGGATTGACAATTTATCATCTGGCTTACCTTGTTTTATTAATTTTACTGAGAATCTTCTACAACAAAAAGTTCCTAGCTTTTTCCCGCCAAGTCAAATTGTAGTGGAATTACTAGAGAATATAATACCATCCCCAGAAATAATTCAAATTTGTATGGATTTGAAGAAACAAGGATACAAGATCGCTTTGGATGATTATATTTTTCAAGATAATAATAGATATTCCTTACAATTATTAAAAACGGTTGATATTGTTAAAATAGATTTTCTAAACACTACGGAAAAAGAAAGAGAAAGAATAGAAAAGATTGTAAAACAATTTAATGTTGCACTATTAGCTGAGAAAGTTGAATCTCGCCATGAATTTATAAAGGCAAAAAGACGTGGATATACGTTGTTTCAAGGATATTTTTTTAGTAAGCCAATTATTTTATCAGCATTCGATGTCCCTGAATCTTTCGCTTCCTACTTGCAAATTATTAATAAATTGTCTGATGAGAATGTGAGTATTGAAGTAATTAGCCAAATTATTGAACAAGATATTTCATTATCATACAAGCTCTTAAAACTAATTAATTCATCAGCATATCGTCCTAAACATAAGATTCATTCAATTCCCCAAGCTATTATTTTGTTGGGATTAATAGAAATTAAAAGATGGATTTACGTTTTAGCAGTACGAGAAAACTCTGGGTGGCGTAAACAATTACCAAATGAAGTAAAGAAGGTAACCTTAACAAGGGCAAAAATGTGTGAATTAATTTCAGAAGAAATGTTTGGGAAAAATGAATCTCCAAAATATTTTTTATTAGGCTTATTTTCATTAATGGATACGATACTGTCCATTCCAATGGATCAAGTATTAAATAAGTTATCTCTTGATGATACAATTTATGCCGCTTTATGTGGAGAAAAAAATAGGATGAGAGAGATATTAGATCTGTCGATTGCATTTGAGCAAGGAGAATGGGATCGAATGGAAAGAATTTCAACTAACATTGGACTATCAGAAAATATGCTTTCACGCTATTACAATCAAGCAATATTATGGAGTGAGCAGGTGTTATATGAAGATTTCTCAACAATTGATTTTATCGAATGAATCTTGATACTTTCCCTTTTTTATGGCACTCTTAATAAATAATTAATCGTCTTATTGGGGGCTGCGTAATGAATATTAACATAAGAAAATGCCACGGTTCAGGAAATGATTTTTTACTTATAGATGAAATGTCTGATCAATATAATTTTTCTGAAACAGATCGTCAGAATTTAGCTATTGCTCTATGCGACCGCAATACTTCATTAGGTGCTGATGGAATATTATACACGATGAAAAGTGACCATGCAGATGCAAAAATGAGAGTTTTTAATGCAGATGGCTCTGAGGCATCAATGTGCGGCAATGGATTGCGATGTGTTGGTCGATATGTTTGTGAACTGCTTGAAAAAGATCAAATAATTGTTGAAACTATGAAAGCTGATTTAAAAGTGTCTAAGGAAGTACCTATTTATAATGATATTCCTACATATTGTGTAGAGATATCCCCAGTTTTATTCTCATTAGATTCCGTTCCTATGAATCTTGATCAAGATACATTAATAAATCAGAAGGTAGATGACCTTTCAGATCAACTTACATTTACTGCAGTAGCAGTTCCAAACCCTCATTTAATTAGTTTTGTTGAAAATGAGGGAATTCGTGCAAATACGCAAAAAACAATTTCTGAATTTGTTAATGGACCAAATCATTTATTTCCCGATGGCGTCAATGTGAGTTTTGTGAAAATAATTGATTTAGGAGTGATTTATGTACGGACTTTTGAAAGAGGAGTGGGATTTACGAATGCCTGTGGAACAGCTATGTCTGCCTCTTCACTTGTTTCCTGCCTTATTTCCGATAACAAAATAGGACAAATGATAGATGTTTATAATAATGGTGGTAAAGTGCGGTGTGTTGTTCACAAGTATGGACATGAATATCAAATTGATTTAATTGGCAATGCCACATATTTATTTGAAGCTAAAATATTTGTTGATGAAAAGTACCCGGAAAAATTCGAAGTATTAAATCAAATTAATTTTGATGAACAAAAAAAATACGAAGAACTTGAAAAACATGCAAAGGAATTTATTGAAAAAAACGTCTTGTATTAATAGTAAAACAAACCGATAAATAGATTGATTATTTGTCGGTTTGTTTTTTATTTGTTAAACAACTATTTATTATTTTTTAAAAAATTTAATACTGGTTCAAAAGGCTGCTGTTTTTTTATGGAAAAGTAATTGACGAATGGACATCCTAATTTGCTTATTCGATCTTGTATAGTTTTTATCGTAAATTGACTAGGATTCAGTTTTTCATTTACTTCTGACCAAAATAAAGGACTAGCAATTAGAGCATCCTCATGTCCACGCATAGAGTATGGAGCAATAATGGTTTTGCCTTCTGCGTGTTGAACAAAGTCCACGTAAAGCCTATTTTTTCTGTTTTTTTTCAGTCTTTCGATTGTAAACAAATCAGGTTTCTCACTGACTAGATAATTTGCTATAAATTCAGTGAAAAGGCGTGTTTCTTTCCAAGTAAATGTTTTTTCGGGTAGCGGAATATATACTTGTAAACCTTTATTGCCAGAGGTTTTAACAAAGCTAATTAAATTCAATTGATCAAATATTTTTTTCATCATCCTACTTGCTGTAACAGCCAAAGTAAATTCTTTTCTTGTTGGTGGATCTAAATCAAAGACAATTTCACTAACGTATGGATTTTCTATTGTGTGAAAAGGAATATGATACTCAATGGCAAGTTGATTAGCTAACCACATTAAAGTTTTTAAATTATTGCATATGATGTAGTTTATACCATTGTTATAATTGGTCCGTATAAATTTGGGGGCGTAGTCAGGGCAATTTTTTTGATAAAATGGCTCACCAAATATTCCATGCGGATAACGAATCACTGTTAATGCACGGTTTTCTAAAAAAGGAAGCATAAATGGCGAAATTTCTCTCATGTACCGGATAAAGTCCAATTTGACAATGGCATCTTTTTTCCATATCGGTTTAGTAGGATGTGAAATAGTTATTTCTTTCGGGATGTTTGCTTCGTTTAACAAAAATTGTTCGTATGTACACTGTTCTGGTGCAGTATCTAGTTTGAAACGATGGAAATGTGGCTCTCTGAGCTTTTGTTCGTACCATTCTAAATAATTTATTTCCACACATATAGATGGTTGAATAGTTAGAATACCCTTATTATTTTCAGTGCCGTTTTCTCTTAGAACTTTGTTTAACGCTTGTTTTTGTTCAGGGTCTAAACTAAATAAAAATAATCCTAATGGGAAAATCGAATCATTTTTATACACACCAATATGGTAATAGCCATTTGTGGAATCATAAGCAGTTATAAAACATGTTACACTTTTCCAATTTTTAAGTTTAATCCAAGTTTCAGAGCGTTTTCCTTCTTCCCATTTACTTTCTTTATTTTTTGCTATAATACCTTCTCCATTATAGGTCAATACTTTATCCCATATTTTTTTATATTCCTTTTCAAAAGGTATATATTGAATAGACAATGGACTGCTGATTGTTGGTTCTAGAGGTAATTCTAGCTCTTCCATAAAGTGTTTTAGTTTCTCTTTTCTAGTATGATAAGGTTTATGCATAATTGACTTGTTATTAAAAATTAAAAGATCAAAAGCTAAAAATTTGCATGGTCTTTGATTTCCCATCTTTTCTATCCGTTCCTGTGACTTCATTCTTCCTCGCATTTGAAGTTGTCCGAAATTTGCTTTACTGCCATTTTCAAGGATAACTAGTTCTCCGTCTATTTTAATTGGGAGTAAATCCATGACTTTTTCTTTCATTGTTAATAAAATGTCTTTTATTTCAGGAAAGAATGGCAGCATATCTATTTCGTTTCGACTCCATAAATGCATCTCATTTTTGCTCAATTCTAATATAGCTCGAAAACCATCGTATTTAATCTCATAAAGCCACTCACCATTTTGGGGAGGCACTTGTTTTAAAACAGGAAGCATCGGCTTCATTTTGTTTTTCACCACATTTTTATTCCTTATAGTGACCTAATCTAAAATACCTATTCATTTCCATCACTTTTTTAGTATGAAAACAAACTAAATTATTAAAGCTTATAGTAAGAGATAAATTAGGGAGGGCAAGTATTATGCATACAATATGGAAAGGTAGCATTAGCTTTGGTTTAGTTAACATACCGATTAAATTACATGCTGCTACAGAGGATAAGGATATAAAATTACGTTCTTTACACAAGAAATGTCATACACCAATTAAATATGAAAAAAGATGTCCTGTTTGTGACATGGAATTATCGGTAGAGGAAATTGTTAAAGGATATGAAGTAACGAAAGGGAAATACATTATTATAGAAGAAACAGAATTAGAAGAACTGAAAAATGCAAATGAAGAGAAAGCAGTAGAAATCATTGACTTTGTAAAAATAGAAGAAATAGATCCTATCTATTTTAATAAAAGTTATTATATGTCTCCGAATGAGGGGGGAATGAAAGCTTACGGATTGCTCAGAAAAGCATTAGTTGAATCTGAAAAAGCGGGTTTAGCAAAAATTAATATGCGCTCCAAAGAACAATTAGCTATTATTCGTGTATTCGAAAATACAATTTTAATGGAAACAATTCACTACCCTGATGAAGTAAGAAATGTAGGAGATGTTCCGAACGTCCCTGTTGGTGACCAAGTTTCAAAAAAAGAAATAGATACTGCTATACTGCTGATCGATCAATTAACAACTACTTTTGAACCAACTAAGTATAAGGATGAATATCGGTCTAACCTTATGGAATTAATAGAGTCAAAACGTACTGGAAAAGAAATGGTCACTCCGAAAGAAAAAGCCCCCGCTGCAAACGTTACTGATTTAATGGCAGCATTGCAAGCATCAATTGATAAAACAAAGCCTATGGAAGAAAAAAAACCAACAACAAAGAGAAAAAGAACCATTTCGAAAACAAAAAAGGTACAATAGTGAGTGGAGTAAAGAAGTATTGAATAAATGCTGATAAAAAGAATGTCTACTCAGATAAAGTTCAATTTTGCTGGAGGTCATAGGATGGAGAAACGTGTTGGTTGGTTAATTTTAAGTAAAATTCTGTTATTGTGCATCCTTGCTTTTGTATTCTTAGTAATCGGAGCTAACTTTAATGGGGGGATCATACAGAAATTTGATTATTTTTGGATAAATATGATTCAAGGAAATATCTCTGAAAAACTTACATCCTTTATGTTGTTTATCACTTTTTGGGGGTCAATTAAAGGAGTAGCACTAATTTCAGCAGTAACAGTCATTTGGTTATTTGTTACCGGTAAGCGATTATTAAGTATAGCTACAGCTCTTACGATAAGTATAGGAGCAGGTGGGTTTAATCATGTATTAAAATTATATTATAAACGTGAACGACCAAGCATTCACCCCATAATTCATGAGCAAGGATATAGTTTTCCAAGCGGCCATTCAATGGGCTCGATGATATTATTTGGATGCCTTGTATTTATTTTCTTTAAAGTATGTAAGAATAGATCACTTAAGTTATTCTTTACAGTAATAAGTATAGTAATGATCTTAATCATAGGAATTAGCCGGATATATTTAGGTGTCCATTATCCTAGTGATGTATTAGGTGGGTATACTACAGGTGCCATTTGGTTACTTTTCTCAATAATTATTTTTTCATTTTTTGAAAATCGTTTAAAAAGGAGACAAGCTATTAATTAGGCTAAAGTCCATTTTTACGATAAAAATGAAAAACTATATACCAAATCACCCAAAAATGAATAATATGCTATGGAAGTTTAATAAAGGGAGGAATGACCAAATGAGTGGTGCAGTAGGAGCTGGAGGTTATGGATATGGCGGTGGCTTTGCCTTTATCGTCGTATTGTTTATTCTATTAGTTATAGTTGGAGCAGCATTTGTTGGTGGTGGTGGCTACGGCTACGGTGCCGGACCGGGATATGGATATGGCTACGGTTGTTGCTAAAAAGTACTTTTTTTGAAGCACCTATCTGTTAGGTGCTTCTTATATTTATAAGATAATAAAGGATAAATTACTTAAGAGGTTAGGTTATAAAAAATGTATGCTGTGTCAACCATAAGCACCGTTGATTCGCCTTTTAATCAACAGCATTTCCTTAATCTCAGTCGAAGTCCTTCCGGGAAAATTAGAACTACAATTTTCAAAGTACGTCGATGAGCAAGGTGCTTGCGCTTTTCTTATATTAAAGAGAAGAACAATGCCTTAATTTTCTTGCTTTTTTTAACAAATTGCATTACAATAAAAAAGAACTCATGTAAGGAGTGTATAGTTTGAAGCTAATATTCTTTTCCACTGTATGTTTTGTATTTTCAATTCATACTGGCGCGGTCAAGGAGCCGTAAGGACGGAAGAGAGGAAGGGCTTTCGTTGTTTTGAAAGTTTTTTACTGAAATTAATAATTATACCTTTAATTCATTAGTTTTATGGATTCAAATATGGAGTTATTAGATTCACATGTTATAAAGAGTCGCTACTTTTTTAGTGTGGATACTCTTTATAATATGTGAATTTTTATTTACTGCGTAAATATGAGTAACATATTAAAAAATTTTTGGAGGTTGTCTACACATGGCACAAGGTACAGTAAAATGGTTTAACAGTGAAAAAGGATTCGGCTTTATCGAAGTTGAAGGCGGAAATGATGTATTTGTACATTTCAGCGCAATCGTTGGTGATGGATACAAAACATTAGAAGAAGGTCAACAAGTTGAATTCAATATTGTTGAAGGTCAACGCGGACCACAAGCTGACAACGTTGTAAAACTATAATCTTACAAAAAAAAACTGCCTTTAATGGCAGTTTTTTTATTTTTTCTCTAAAAGTTCTAATTTTATATTTTTATAGCTTTTTCTGAATAATATATCTGTCAGCAATATATGACAAATTTGTGGATAAAATAAAGAATCATTAAAAGTGTGTTATAATAGTGGAATAATGCTGATCTGATAATGAAAAACCATGCTGAAAAAACTGTATTTGTCGATAAAACAAGATTTAAATCGATTTTTTTTAATAGTTCAGATAGACTGTTTTCTATAAAAACACTTGATTTTTTTTTTGAAAGTAATAAAATGATTGAGTACCATTTATTAAAGAATACATTAATTGTAAAAACAATAATAAGTCACCTTTGAGTCATCGATTTTGACTAATAGGAGGTAAACAATGGGAAATATTAAATCTAAAATTTATAGTTTGTTAAATAAAAAGTATTCGTTATTCTATTTGATTGTCGTTATGTTTTGGCTTAAATCTTATGCTGTGTATCGAGCTGAATTTAATTTAGACATTAAAAATAGTATGCAGGAATTTTTGCTGTTTTTTAATCCAATTAGCTCAGCACTATTCTTTTTTGCATTTGCGTTGTTCTTTAAAGGACGTGCCCGTTCTATCGCAATGATTGTAATAAACTTATTGCTATCCATACTTCTATATGCAAATGTTTGTTATTATCGCTTTTTTAATGACTTCATCACTATACCTGTACTATTTCAAACGAAAAACTTTGGTGACTTAGGTAGTAGTACAACAGCGTTGATGAAGCCATATGATGTACTTTATTTCCTTGATACAATTATTCTAATTGGTTTGATTGTATTTAAAGTAATAAAATCACAATCAGAAAAGATGAATAGACGTTCAATATTTGCAGTATTTGCAGCTGCTATTGCGTTCTTTATTATTAACTTAGGCTTAGCTGAAGCAGATAGACCGGAGTTATTAACACGTACATTTGATAGAAACTATATTGTTAAATATCTAGGTGCTTATAACTATACTATCTATGATGCGATCCAAACTACTAAATCGTCTGCACAGAGAGCTTTAGCGGATAGTAGCGATGTAGTTGATGTTGAAAACTATGTAAAAGCAAATCATGCAGAACCGAATAAAAAATATTTTGGTGCAGCTAAAGGTAGAAATGTAATTTATATTTCATTGGAGTCTTTACAAAATTTCATCATCAATTATAAAATTGATGGTCAAGAAGTAACTCCATTTTTGAACAAATTAACACATGATCAAAATACATTTTACTTTGATAACTTTTTCCACCAAACAGGTCAAGGGAAAACATCAGATGCTGAATTTATGATGGAAAACTCTTTATTCCCTTTACCTAAAGGTGCTGTATTTACAACAAAAGCGGCGAATACATTCCAAGGTGCTCCTGCAATCTTAGGGCAAAAAGGATATACATCAGCAGTATTCCATGGGAACTATAAAACCTTCTGGAATCGTGATGAAATGTATAAATCACTTGGATATGATAAGTTCTTTGATGCAAATTATTACGATATGAGTCCTGAGAATACAATTAACTATGGCATGGAAGATAAACCATTTTTCAAGGAATCAATGCCTTATCTTGAAAAGCTTCCACAACCTTTTTATACAAAATTCATTTCATTATCAAACCATTTTCCGTTTGAGTTAAATAATGATCCGAATTTCCCTAAAGGTGATTTTGGAGACAATATTGTAAATAATTATTTTCAAACTGCACACTATCTAGATGAATCAATTGAACAGTTCTTTAATGATTTAAAATCATCTGGCTTATATGATAACTCAATTATTGTTATGTATGGTGATCATTATGGTCTTTCAGAGAATCATAATAAAGCAATGGCAAAAGTAATGGGTGTTGATGAAATTACTCCATATATTAATGCTCAATTACAAAGAGTCCCTTTATTTATACATGTTCCAGGTGTAAAAGGTAAAATTGATCATACTTATGGTGGAGAAGTTGATGTACGTCCAACACTAATGCACTTACTTGGTGTTGATACTAAAGATTACATTCAGTTTGGAACAGATTTATTATCTGAAGAGCATAAGGAAATTGTTCCTTTCCGTAATGGAGATTATGTATCAAAAGATTTTACACAAATTAGCGGTGAATGCTATAAAAATCCTACTGGTGAAAAAGTAGAAAACAACAAGCTTTGTCAGGAAAATGATAAGATAGCAAAAACTGAGCTTGAACTCTCTGATAAAGTGGTATATGATGACTTGCTTCGTTTTTATAAACCTAAAGGATTTACTCCTGTAAATCGAGCTGATTATGATTATACAAAAGATCAAACTATAAATGAAAATCCAAAAAAATAAAACAGCAAATAACTCTCCTTCATATGAAGGAGAGTTATTTGTTGTTTACTTCACTTTTTGAAGAGTACGAATTAAAATAGCTAATACATATTTTATCATTATTATCCAACAATAACATCAGATAGAGGGGGGATATCTGATGAAGAAGAAAAGTCGGAATAATGAGGCACCACTTAAATGGTGGCAATTAGCAATTATTGGAGTTGGAAGTATAATTGGTACAGGTTATTTTTTAGGGTCAAGCATAGCGATAAAAATGACAGGTCCTTCTGTTATGATTTCATATTTACTTGCAGCCATTTCAACTTATCTTGTTTTTGATTCACTTTCTAGGATGACTGCAAAAGATCCACAAAAAGGTTCATTTCGAACTTATGCTAAACAGGCATTTGGTCGATGGACAGCTTTTTGTAGTGGTTGGGTCTATTGGGTTTCCGAAATGTTGATTGTGGGAAGTCAAATGACTGCTTTAGCCCTTTTCTCAAAATATTGGTTCCCATCAATGCCACTTTGGATATTTGCAACGGTTTATGGAATTTTAGGAATCCTTGTTATTTTATTTGGTACAAAAAGCTTTGATCATTTAGAAAATATTTTTGCAGTAGTCAAAGTAGCAGCTATTTTAATGTTTATTATCATTGCCTTTCTTTCATTTACCGGTATACTTGGAAAAGGAAATGACCACAATTTTCCAAGCACATTGGGTGAATTTTTCCCTCATCAATTTAAAGGCTTATGGTCTTCCTTTATTTTCGCTTTCTATGCCTTCGGAGGGATTGAAGTGATGGGAATGATGTCAACAAGATTGGAAAAAAAAGAAGACGCACCTAAATCAGGTAAAGTTATGCTTTTATTACTTGCTATCATTTATATCTTATCGATCGGTTTAGCTGTAATAATGGATCCATGGCATGCATTTAAGACTGATGAAAGTCCATTTGTTACATCATTAGATGACCATCATTTGCCCTTTTTTCCCCATGTGTTTAATGGGGCGTTAATTATAGCGGGATTTTCAACAATGGTTGCATCACTATATGGAGTAACTACAATGATTGTTTTGCTTGCTAAGGAAGGAGATGCGCCTAAATTTTTAATAAAAAAGAAAGAAACAGAACATCACAAAACTCGTCCACCTTTAATCGCTTTATTATTTACGATTTTTGGGATGTTTGTATCTATTATTTTTTCTATATTAATGCCAGCAAAAATTTATGAATATATAACAACTGCTGCAAGTTTGATGCTGATTTACAATTGGTTGTTAATACTTCTCGTCTCTGGACGTTTAATCAAAAATACTTCATTGTTTCTAATAAAAAGATATGCAGCGATTATTATTATTTTACTCGCAATTTCTGGAACACTTTTCCAAACCAATAGTCGTCCTGGCTTCTATATTAGTCTTATCTTCCTAGCGTTTATTATCATCATTGGTTGGAAAATGAAAGGAAAACGGTCGATAGATAATAAAAGTATCAATGAAAAATAATTCACTAAAAAATTTCATTAGAAAAATAATATCAATATTGCTTCTTTACCAAAATATATTCCAAAAGCAATTAATGACAATCCAGACAAGATGGATATTAAAATTAAAAGCTTTGTATGTAAAAATTTTCGAAAAGTACTTGCTAGTCCAGCCATTGTGACATCCCATAATAATAATCCAATAAAGATTCCTGCACTTGAAATTAATAAATTATTTGTATTTGAGCTATGAACGGTTTTTGCTAAAATCGAACCATATATTCCTAACCAAAATAGAATAGATAATGGATTTGATATGGATAAAAGAAAACCGGAGGAAAAGGATTTTCTTAAAGTTTGATGGTTACGTAATGAGGATGATGCCACTTTTCCTGCACCAATTAAACTTTCAATCCCGGTATATGTAAGTACAAAGCAACCAAATAAATAGAGAAAGCTTTTTATAAACTCTCCCTCTATTAAGGAGATTAAACCAAAATAAACACATAACATATAAAACACATCTGCTGTCATAGCACCTAAGCCGACAAGCCATGCATGCAAAAATCCATTTTTTAATCCTTTATCTAATTGTGCTGCATTAACTGGACCAATAGGGGCAGCTAATGTAACTCCTAAAAGGATATAACTAATAAACATGTGCATAACAATATCCTCCAAATAGTTAATTACTATATATTATTCAAAGGATAAAGCATGTACCACTAAAATAAGGATATTTGTTCAATAAAAAAATGGTGGATATATACTCCACCATTTTTTTTCTATATTATTTATCTTGCCTATCTTCGGGATCAGGTGTGATATCTTCAGAAGCTTCCATAGCATAATTCATAACAGTCATATTTTGTTTACTTTTTTGTTCATGCGGATAAAATCTTCTATACATAAAAATATGAAAAAAATACTCACAAAATGCAACTCCAAGTCCTCCAAAAATTGATGCCCAAAATAAAGTTAAGTAATTGTCATCTACATTCCCAAAAGCCTCAATAGACCAAATCATAAGAAATGCTAACCCGAAATCGATTGAAGTAGCTACTACATTATTTGTTCGTGGTAATAGCATTATGTCTCCAATAATATAAGAAATAATGCCTATAAGAACAGTTAAAAGTACCACACTTTGGAAGGATGCTGCATATATTAATCCAAGTATGACATACAAGGCAGCAAAGGTAGCAATAAATTTTATAGCTAGTGCAGTTAGTGTCTTCATTCATATAACCCCTTTGGAAGTGATGGTATTAGTTTTTTATAAATGACTTTTATTTATTCATAAAAAAACCTATCCGTATGAATAGGTTTAGATTATTTGAATAGGTTAATGGGGTATAAGCTGTCATATCGTCTATTGTTTTGTTTTTTCATTATAATCAGATATAGTGTATTTTAAATAGTTATAATTTTTAGTTGGGGTACTTTTATAAATAGTTCCATTTTCATCTTTATATATTTCAAATTCTTGATAGGTTTCGATAACAAATCCTTCATTCTTATCCTCTGTTGTTTTTACTAATTTATATTCAAAAATTGGATTTAATGAGTTTGATTCTTCATGACTACCTTTATCACTATTACTTACCGGAATTGTGGTATGTATATTACTCAATTCTTGTTCTGTTACATAGTTAAAATATCCAAGTAAAAAAAATGTACCAATTAAAAACACTCCGATGTATAGTTTATTACTAATCATTTTCAATTCAATCACTCCTTAAAATTTGAATTATGCATATTAGAAGAAAAAATGCTTGTCTTAACATATATATGATTAAAATTTAAGGAATATTATTTTATAAACAATTTATCTCAGATCATTAATTTTTATGAGAAACCTAAAACTAATATATATACTAGGTTAGATGTAGTTTTTATTGGCAGCATTTCTTTTTTTTGGTGAATCAATAATCTTGGATGTGGTCAATAAAGCTTTGAAAAATGAGGTAACTTATTACGATAATCATTCAGCAAAGATATTTGATTCCATAGAGACGACGATAAATATAACAGGAGGTGAACAGAAAGTTGAAACCAATAATAAACTTTAGCTGTTGCCTATAAAGAAGTAAAAGGGAAAATATATTACTGGGATTACATCCGAATTATACTATTTTAATGTAGATAATAATCAAATTATTGATGGTGATAAAGTTGAAATATATGATAATATTCAAGCTTTTGTTAATATATATATAAATATAGGTGAAAATGAAATTACAACAGGTTCATTCTTATTACTGATGCTTTCAATCCTATTATTGGTTGTCATTCCATTAAACCTTGCATACTTCCATAATTTTAGTAGATCAAGTAAAAATCTTACAATTTATAAAAATAATCGAATGAGTTTTTGAGATTTATACAATATATAGTTTAAGGGATTTGACAGCTAACTAATAAGTTAGAGTCTTTTTTTATTAAGACATAACAATAAGAACTGAGTAAAAATTGTAAGAGCAAAGGAAATATATCCCTCAATAAAATAAAAAATGGATGTAAAATAACAAAAATATGAGTAAAAAGTCATATTAATAGTTGTTTTGTAATGTTGTTCATCAAATTAAAATGAAATGTAATCCTCCTGTTCTGTTTGTTTAACACATCCATATGTTAGAGTATTTTACATAAGAATTTTCAGGAGGTAGCACCTATGAAAAATACTTACATGAGAACTTTCGTTGTAGCTGTTTTAGCTACAGTTTCATATATAGGTTTACAAAATTATTCAGTTGAAGCAATTACCAGCCAGTCAGCAGTAAAGGAGGATAACCACTCGAAGCTTGGAAGTCAATATTTTACTATGAAAAACAGAATGAAAGTAGAAAATAAACAGAAGAATAATCTTCTGGATTGGGGAAAGATTGTTCAACTTTCTAAAAAAGAAAAAAGGAACGATAAAAATAAATTAATGACAAAAAAAACACCCCCTAAAAAAAATCAAGTTTCGATTACTGATCAAGAAAAGGATTTACTAGCACGTTTAGTTGAAGCAGAAGCAAAAGGTGAATCATATAAAGGTAAAGTAGCTGTGGCAACAGTTGTTTTAAATAGAGTTAAATCACCGGAATTTCCTAAAAACGTTACAGGGGTAATTAAACAAGTTGTTGGTAAAAGTTATGCGTTCCAACCAGTACAAAATGGACAAATTAATAAACCTGCATCAACTGAATCCAAAAAAGCAGTCAATGAGGCACTGACAACTAAAGATCATTTAAATCAATCCATTTATTTTTATAACCCAAAGACGGCGACAGATCGTTGGATTCGTTCTCGTCATATAGTGAAAACTATCGGAAATCATGTATTTGCAAAATAAATTTAGTGAAGTATTTTATATATATATAAGTTCATTGATATCTATAGGAACAGGTCTTCATCTTTTTGAAGCCTGTTCTTTCTATTTGAGGAAATTCATAAATTATATAAATTGAGTTCAAAGTTAGTCATATTCTATATAATGCCCTTTTTCGTTTCCATAGTTTTTTTGTAATTGTACATTATTTGTTTCTATTAGGTAGATACAATAGATCACTTTTTAGATACAATTTTATCTCTATCAATGGCAGATGGTGGTTTTTCAAACCATCCATTTTCAATCATAATTTTTGCACCTTCATGAACAAACGAGGAAATATTTGTTAAAGATTTTAGATACATACCACCCAAATCAAACCTGCCATTTACTGCAAGTGAATTACCTACCGCTCTTATTTTCAACGAAAACATATCCACTTTGTGATATAACATTAATTTATCTGAAAAGGGAGGAAATGTTGAAGTTGTAACAAGATAATCAAGAAAAGATGGAGTTGGTAAATGTTCATTATTTAAAGTATGTATATATTTATCAATATGTTGATGAGTAAAATCTTTTCCTTTAATAAATAATGTTCGAATCTTGTCTGTCTTTACTACTTGGCTAAATCCGAGAAGTAGCGCCTTACTCGTTATATTATTTTCGATATTATCATATAAATGTGTAATTTCTAATCCATGTAAAGGTCTTGCGTTACCAATATAACCTTTAAAAAAATTGTTAGTAATAAATTCTACTTTATCAGGAATTGGTATTTGTGGTGGTTTGATAATAAAGCCTTTATCCATTAACACATTTTTGATTTGTTCAACAAAAACTAAAGTAGAATTCATGCAATTAGAAAAAAATTCTCTAATGTCTTCTCTATAAATTAAAGGGATAGCAATACTATAAATACTTAAACCAGCTTTTGCAGCATATTTTAAGTAATGAACGTAAAATTGATCTTCATATAACCTAGGTGCACCAAGGTTAACATCTTCATTGGTAAAGCCAATTGGAATAGGTATTTTTTCTTGTTTAAATATACTTTCAATTTCTCTAATAAATTTTTTACTTAAACTTAGCCCGTTTTCCAATAACTCTTGTATGTCTGGTTCATCAACATGCTGTAAAAAGTATGTTAAGATGCATGAAGACATACTATTTCCCATATAGGTTGCCCAAAGTTTACCTATTTCTGCAGATGTCAACTTCTCATTTACATTTGATTTATTTGGTTTTCTCATTTCCAAAATAAAAATCTCCTTAATTTGACTTTTATATAGTTTTTTCATCTAAACAAAATGTATACACAAAATCAAATAAAGAAAAATGCCCACCTCTTTGATGGGCTAAATAAAGTATTCATTGACAAATAAATTCCCACTTATATTTTACGGCAATACCGGCATAATAATAAGTATATCAATATAATTTATTCCATAAAAGAATATTTGCTTGGGTTTGTACTGGTATTGTAATAATAAATTTTATTAATAAATGCAATTGAGAATTAGAAAAAGAATGTAATCTTGATAGCAAATAAGTATAAATTATGGATAGAGTAAAATTATATTTTGTGAGAAATATGTTTGGGTGCCAGATTATTAAAAATTTTTTTGGTTAGAATATGCAAATAATGAAGAGGTAACAAGTATTTCCACGTATGAAGATATTGCGAATTAAATTCCAAATGTTTCTGATGGAATAGTATTAATGAAAGAAGTTACATCTGATTAATCTATTATATATATTATTAAACATGAAGGTTATATTGGGAGTGATGGGGGGAGAGATCAAATACATAATGTATCAATACAACTTAAAGGATGACAATGTAATAAAGACTACAGAGGTTTCCGCTATTGCTAATATAAATCTGATTGATACAATTTAACATAAGATTCAATAATATATTGGAAATTTGAACAGATGATGAAAAAAGCTGTTATACTTTAATGTTTCGTTTTTTAGTTTTTAGGCGAAAAAATACAGTGATAATAAATTTATTATAAAATTATTAATACTGATTTGAACAACCTTTAGGAATAATATTCTATTTGCGAACATATGAATCTATTATTCTGGAGGTGTTTAATAATGATTTTGATTATTAAAAACAATGTATATACAATTTTATTTACAATGGCTGCTCTTGTTTGTGGATATATATTAATCAATTCTATGTAATAACAGAAAATAGTATTAATACTTTTTGATGTAATAGAATTAATTGAAGAAAATAAAAAGTTGGCTTTTATTCAAAAATTATTAAATTAACATAGGCAATGAATTTATTTTTTTGATACAAATACTAAGACTTCATAGTTAAGGTATTTTTTTATTTTTTGTAGAGAAATTGTATAGAAGAATAAATTATAATTTTAATTTAAAGTAAAAAGGGGTGTCTAGTAGTGCTTTATGAAATTAATAATGAACAGTACAATATGGCTTGTGAAAAAATCAATCAATTATACAAAATAACATTGATCACATTGGATGAAAAAGCTGAGTTAGAAAAATTACTTGAACAATTGCTTTATGGTAATATGACAAAGGCAAACATACTTTATCAAGCTATGAATCTTTATTTGCATGAACACGTGAAACGTATATTAAAAGCTACATTAGAAGAAAACTAGATTTGAAGAAATTAAAACAATTAAAATTATAAATAATTAAGTCAAAGAGTGAACTATTAGAAAGATCGCCCCAAGTAAATAACATCAAATATTCTTATAAATTCCACATTTTCAATAACTGCAATATTGTAACAAGTATAGATAAGGAACTTCGACTTAGCTATGATAACCCTAATCTAGGAATTGAGCTTGTATTCAATTCATACTTGCACCAATATTAGGGATAATTAAAGCAATAAACTTTATTTAGAAGGGTGTCAAAATGGCACTCTTCTTTAACATTTCTGGTCTATTCCATTTTGAAAGAAATATATGATAAAACTGTTAAATATTGAAACATAGCTCCCCTTTTTTTCCTCTTTTTATTATTTAAAAATTAATTTATAATAATATTACAATTATGTAACGTTTTTTTCTTTTAATAGTCTAATATTATAAGAGTACTAATTTTTTTGATAAATAGATATTCAGAAGTAGGTTTTAAGGGGATGGAAAGATTGAAAACGACATCTAAGCAAATCAAGCTATTTAGTTTGTTACGGTATGTATGTGGCATTAGTTTTGTTCTATTGATTATATTTCTATATATATATTTAAATGAACAAGGAGAAACACATGTAAATGCATCTAATTCATCATTACATACTGATACAGGATTTGCTGTAAAACATTTTTTAAGCGACAAAGAGAAGGAACATGATCTTTTAGGATCAAGAAATAATTATATTGGGGATTCAATAGACTTTACAATTTTGAACAATAGATTAGGAACAGATGAATCTTTTTATCAATTTTCAACTACTAAGGTACTTAATAAGGTGAATTCCCATTCAAAAATAGAGGATAAATCTCAAAAGAAACATGCAACGTTAGTTTCCCCTGCATCGAAAAATAAAAAAGTGATTTATTTAACATTCGATGATGGTCCAAATTATACAACAGGGAATTTACTTCATTTATTAAAAAAATATGATGCCAAGGCAACTTTTTTTATGATTGAACCCCACATGAAAACCTATCCAAATTCAGTGAAAAAAATGGTGAAATACGGTCACTCTGTCGGTATGCATAGTGTCACACATAATGTAAAAAGCGTTTATAAATCTGCAACTACATTTAAAAACGAGATGCTCCAAGGACAAAAAACCTTAAAGAAGATCACTGGAGAAAAATCACATTTAATTCGAGCTCCATACGGTTCTGTACCATATGTTACCAAACCATATCGAACGGCTATTGAAAAAGTAGGCTTAATCATGTGGGATTGGACAATCGATTCAAATGATTGGAGAACACATAATGGTGAGTTTGTTAATAATATAAAACTGCAGTTTAATCAATGTCCGAAAAACCAACCAATCGTCATTTTAATGCATGAAAAGGAAACGACAGTAAATCATTTAGAACCCTTATTAAAATATTATAAAAAGAAAGGATATCGCTTTGAAGGGTTAACTGAACAGTTAATTCCCATTCAATTTCATTAATAGTGAAAGACAATTACTATATGTGATTGTCTCTTTTTTTGTATAATAATATATTTTCAAAATCAATCATAAAAACTTAAAAGATTCGTTCATTATTTAAAATAATAAGTAAATCCTAATAATATCTAAAATCGGTTTTAATGTTGCTTTTAGTTTACTAATACTAATATAAAGGAGTAATGAACGTGCCGTTTGTAGAGTGTCAAAACAGACAAATATATTTTGAAGATTTAGGTCAAGGGCCAGCTATTTTATTTGTCCATCCTCCAGGAATGGGAAGAAAAACATTTTTAAAACAAATGCCTTTACAAAGTAAATTTCGACTATTGATTCCTGATCTTTCTGGTCATGGTGATAGTGTATCATCAGACGGACAAATGTCGATTTCCATTTACTTAAAAGAAATTGAGGCTATACGGGAACATGCAGGTGTCAAAGAAATTTTTCTTTTTGGTTATTCGGCTGGAGGGATAATTGTACAAGAATATGCAATTCAGTTCCCAAAGCATGTAAAAGGTGTGATATTATCAGGTGGGTACCCTAAAGTTAAAAATGAGATCTTTAAGGTTGAACACTTACTAGGTGTTAATTTTGTTGTGTTTGCTCCAAATATATTAGCAAAAATATTATCGATTAGTCACTATGATGAAAAATCCTTACAAATAGAACTGTATGATCATATATTAAAATCTAATCGCCATACGTGGAGACAGTTCTATATTGAGTCCTTACATTTTGATTGTACTAAGCGTTTACATTTATTAAATGCACCTTTATTACTTTTATATGGAACAAAGTCAGATTATATCAATCATCATGTACATTTGTATCCAAAAATTGTAGATACAGAAATACATTTTTTGAAAGCTTTTGGACATCAACTTCCAACACGAAGTTCAAAAAGTGTAAATAAATTAATAGGTGAATTTATCCGAAGAATAGTTATGGATAATAATATTATGTAAACTTTAAAAGATATTTCTTTAAGGACTTTAAAAATGTTTTTTGCTTGAATTGCGAAAGGAGGGAAATGTCAATGAGTGATCAAAGATTTAAAATAGCACATAGGGAAGCATGGATCGGGGTAAGTTTAGCAATTATTCATTTTCTTTGGTGGTTTGGTTTTGCATATGGATTTGGTCGGTCTAATGTGAAAGATTATAAGTACATTTTAGGGCTTCCAGAATGGTTTTTTTATAGTTGTGTATTAGGGTTTATATTGATTGTTGTCTTAGTATTTATAGCTGTGAAATATTTTTTTAAAGAAGTACCTTTTGAAGATGAAGAAAGTGGTGGACAATGAATATCCAAGTAATTATACCTTTAGTACTATTTTTAATTATTTTTTTTATTGTGGGTCTTTTAGCTTCTCGGTATATTAGTAATTCTAATTCTTTTATACAAGAGTATTTTTTGGGCAGTAGGCAAATGGGTGGTTTTATTTTAGCGATGACTATGGTTGCGACCTATGGGAGTGGTAGTTCATTTATCGGAGGACCAGGAGCTGCTTATAATTATGGATTAGCATGGGTTCTTTTATCTATGACACAAGTCGTAACGGGTTACTTTGTTTTAATGGTTTTAGGAAAAAAGTTCGCAATTATTGCTCGTAAATATAATGCCATTACTTTAATTGATTTTTTAAAAGAAAGATATCAGTCTCACTGGGTAACAATTATTTCAGCTATTAGTATTATTATTTTTTTGTTCTCCTCCATGATTGCTCAATGGGTAGGTGGAGCAAGATTAATGGAATCGATTCTCGGAGTTTCCTATACAACTGCTTTATTTATATTTGCTATCTCCGTACTTGTATATGTTATTATTGGAGGATTTCGTGCCGTTGCCATTACTGATACGATTCAAGGGATGGTTATGCTTGGAGGCACAATCATATTATTAATCGCTACGATCATTGCTGGAGGCGGTATAGACAATATAATGACTGAGTTAAGACATCAAAATCCAAATTTATTAAGTCCATACGGTGCTGATCGTTCATTAACACCATTATATATTTCTAGTTTTTGGATTCTAGTTGGTGTTGGAGTCGTTGGCCTACCGCAAATTGCTGTCAGAGCCATGTCATATAAAAATGCAAAGGCAATGCATCGAGCGATACTTATAGGAACAATTGTCATTGGTATTATTATGTTTGGTATGCATTTAATTGGTGTATTAGCACGCGCGATTGTACCTGGAATTGAAAATGCAGATACCGTAATGCCTATTATTACGATGAAGGTCTTACCTCCATGGGCTGCTGGAATTGTATTAGCTGCACCAATGGCTGCTATTATGTCTACTGTAAATTCAGTATTAATTCTCGTTTCTTCAGCAGTAGTTAAAGATTTATATATAGGATACATAGATAAACAAGCAAATATTAAAAAGGTGAAGCAAATCAGTTTTATTACAACTACAATTATAGGAATTGCTGTACTTATTTTGGCCATTCACCCACCAGATCTTTTAATATGGTTAAATTTATTTTCATTTGGAGGGCTAGAGGCAGTCTTTATTTGGCCAATTGTTTTGGGGCTTTATTGGAAAAAAGGGAATAAATATGGAGCAATTTCATCTATGCTCAGCGGCATGGGATTATATATTTATTTAGATCGCTATCATCCAAATCTTTTCGGGATGCATACGGTTGTAATGCCTATTTTATGCTCATTCCTTGTCTTTATTTGTATTTCAATTATTTCAAACAAAAGAGCTATCCGCGCGTAATAATGTGGATAGCTTTTGTTTTTATCTAAAAACAAGGAGAATAAATAATTAAAAAATACCTGCTATGTCTAGCGTAAGCAGTCTATCGACTAACGTTCTTCAGGACTCCTTCTATGATAAGTCAACATCGACTCGCTCTATAATCAACTCCGTTTCCTTTATCTCAGTCAATGCCCCTCTAAGGAAAATTTTCCTAGTCCGTTCGTCGATGGACTAGGAGCTTCCGTTTTACTTATTATAATTTTATATTAAATTGGAGATTGGATAGGGTCTTTTTTCGGTTCACTCTCCTTACTTGGTTTAACAGCAATAAATGCAAGTGATGCTGCAATTAAGCTTAGAAAAGCTAATATTATTATCATAAAAGTTAGGTTGCTTTTCATAAAATAGGCCATTACAGGTGGTCCAGCAGCAACTCCGATGAAACGCATTGAGCTATAAATGGCTGTAATCGTGCCACGGATATTTTTTTCTATCGATTGAGTAATTATCGCGTCTAAACATGGCAGGCTAGCACCAATACCAATGCCACATAAGAGAAAAATGATTAATAAATATAGAAATTGATCTGAAAAGCTAATCGCAACTACTGAAATTCCGGTTAAAATAATACTTGTGAAAATAATCCATTTCATTAATACCTTATTTTCCTTTATCACTTTACCTGCTATATATGAAGCAAGACAAAGAGCAGCAAGTGGGAAAGCAAGAATAAACCCTTTTTTTACGCCATGAAAATGATATTGATCTTCTAAAGTATTTGAGAGATAGAATAACACTGCAAAAAGTATAAACATTAGAATGGCTCCTATCGTAAAAACAGCCAATAGCCACCTACTATGCACTCTAAATACTTCGCGAGTGTTATCCATGAATACTTTGAATGTTACTCCCTTTTTTTCTTTTTTTGGCTTTTTAACTAAAAAAATGATTGAAACAAGTGATAGTATACAAAAAATAGGAATGGAGAAAAAGGGAAGGAACCAAACGATTCCTGCAAGTAAACTTCCGAGAATTGGGCTTAATACCTTCCCAAATGTATTTGAAGTTTCAATAATTCCTAATGTAGTACTAACATCTTTTTCGCGACTAAACATGTCTCCTACTAGTGGAAGCACGATTGGTGCACCTCCTGCAGCACCTACACCTTGAAGAATCCTCCCTATTAATATCATCATAAATGGGTCTTTTAGCTGCCATGATGCCCATCCTGCAATTATTCCACCAATACCAGTAATAATTAACGATGGAATAATGACCACTTTCCTTCCATATTTATCAGAAAGAAATCCAGCAATAGGAATTAAAAAAATTGCTACAATTGAATAAACCGTTATAATATAGCTTGACTGAACTTTTGAAATATCTAATTTCTTTTCAAGCATAGGTAAGACTGGAATAAGCATAGAATTCCCAAGTGTCATAATTAATGGTATAGAAGAGATAGAAGCAATTGCCCACCGTTTTTCTTGAATTTCGTTGTGACCAACATCCAATTCATTGTTATTAGCCATGTTTATTCTATAATTCCTTTCATTATTATCTATTAATAATATCTACTCATTTTGTTTTTTTATTTCATGATTTTTTTTATTATAGGATGAAGTATGAGATTAATTAGTTTAAATATAGGTAAACCGAAATCAATTATATGTAAAGAAAAAGAATTTATATCAGAAATTGGTAAGAAATCAATTCAGAAAGCTAGACTAAAATTTAATTGCCTTGATGATGATAATGTTGCAAATTTAAATTTTCATGGCGGTCCTGACCGTGCAGTATGTTTTTATCCTTATGAACATTATCAGCTGTGGGAAAATGAATGTGGATTGAAATTGTCCATACCTGCTTTTGGTGAAAATCTAACCATAACTGGAATGCTAGAAAAAAATGTATGTATTGGTGATAGCTATCAAATAGGAGAAGCTATGGTGCTCAATCATTTCCAAATTTAATGGTAACAATGAATTGTTGAAGAAATTGATTATGACTTGTTATACAGGTTATTTTACCAGGGTTTTAAAGGAAGGTATGATTAATGCAAAATCTGAATTTGTATTAATTGATCGTCATCCATTAAAAATTAGTGTTTTTGAAACGATGAATACATTGTTTCATCAAAATAATAATGTTGAATCGATTCGAAAAACACTTCAAATAGAGGAACTAGCTTTATTTATGAAAGAAAAATTTAACAATAAATTAATGAAATGATAGGCTTATCATATGTTAAAAATAACTTCAAAATGAAAAAGGGTTTTAAAAATTTTTGTAGAAAGTATAAGCATACAACAAATAAATAATTTCTTACATAAGTATGGATTTAATATGAATGGGTCACCATTCTTTATTTTTTATAGTGAAAATTCCGATAATTTTTTATAAAAGCTATTTTCAAATAAGTTAAATAAATGTAGAATATTTAAAATGGATAGTAAATAAATCTATTAAATATTTTTGTAATCTTCACATTTTTAATTACATAAATCAGTTAGTTTTTTGCT
The DNA here is from genome assembly GCA_018333075.1 of Heyndrickxia sporothermodurans. GTDB lineage: Bacteria > Bacillota > Bacilli > Bacillales > Bacillaceae_C > Heyndrickxia > Heyndrickxia sporothermodurans_A. The sequence goes on from BORH01000025.1 coordinate 39,272, forward strand.
AGAAAGGAGTGAAAAAGTGGAGAGTCCAATTTTAGAAGTAAAATCATTAAGAACTACTTTTTCTTCAGATAACGGAACGATTCCCGTTGTAAATGAAATAGATTTCCATGTTAATGCACAGGAGGTTTTGGGGATTGTTGGTGAATCTGGATGTGGAAAGAGTGTAACATCTTTATCTATAATGGGCTTAATCCCTACAAAAAATGGCAAGGTTGAAGGTGAGATTTTATACAATGGTGAAAATTTAGCACTATCTTCTGAAAAAAGAATGAGAAAAATTCGGGGCAATGATATCGCAATGATTTTTCAAGAGCCTATGACAAGCTTAAATCCTGTATTCACAATTGGTGAGCAACTAATTGAAGCTATTCACATTCACTGGAAATGGCCAAAGAAAAGAGCAAGAGAGCATGCTGTTCAAATGTTAAAAAAGGTTGGACTGCCACGCGCTGAACAACTTATTAAAGAATATCCACATCAGCTATCTGGTGGGATGAGACAACGTGTAATGATTGCAATGGCAATGATTTGTGAACCAAAGCTACTAATAGCTGATGAACCAACGACCGCTTTAGATGTTACCATACAAGCACAAATATTAGATTTAATGAAAAAATTAAATCATGAAACCGATACCGCAATTATTATGATTACTCATGACTTAGGTGTCGTTGCTGAAATATGCCAAAGAGTTATTGTTATGTATAGTGGAAAAATTGTAGAAGAAGGTGATGTCCGTTCAATTTTTAAAAATCCAAAACATCCCTATACGATAGGATTAATTCAATCTGTCCCAGATATGAGAGAGAAAAAGGATCGGCTATACTCGATCCCAGGTAATGTACCGAAGCCGGGATCCATCGAGGTCGGCTGTCATTTTGCTCCACGTTGTCCATATGCGAATGAACGTTGTAAATATGAGACTCCACCATTATTTACTTTTGATAATGGACAAAAAGTCAGGTGCTGGCTTTGTGAAGAGGGAAGGGATGTCGTTAATGATTGAAGAACCACTATTGAAAATTGAACATTTAAAAAAGAATTTCCCTATTCGTGGAGGGGTTTTTGGAAAAAAGATAGGTGGCGTCCAAGCAGTTGATGATGTATCCTTTGAAATTCAAAGAGGAGAGACTCTCGGTCTTGTTGGAGAAAGTGGTTGTGGAAAATCGACTACAGGAAGAATGCTTCTTAGGCTGCTTGAACCAAGTGAAGGAAAGATTTTCTTTGATGGCAAGGACATTACAAATCTCTCTAAACAAGGATTAAGAAAGATACGTGGTCAAATGCAAATGATATTCCAGGATCCATACGCTTCATTAAATCCAAGGCATACGATTGAAAGAATTTTAGAGGAGCCATTAATCGTTCATGGAGTAAAGGATAAAGAGGCCCGTAAGAAAAAGGTTCTTCAATTACTTGAAACGGTTGGTTTAAATAGCTACCATACCAATCGCTATCCACATCAATTTAGTGGCGGCCAGCGCCAAAGAATTGGGATTGCTAGAGCATTAAGTTTAAATCCTAAGCTTATTATCGCAGATGAGCCCGTATCAGCGTTAGATGTGTCTATTCAAGCGCAAGTATTAAATTTGATGAAAGATTTACAAAAAAAATTTGAATTAACTTATTTATTTATTGCACATGATTTAGGTGTAGTCAGACATATAAGTGATCGTGTTGGCGTAATGTATCTAGGCAGATTAGTAGAGTTGGCTAATAGTGAAGAATTATATTTAAATCCAAAACACCCTTATACACAAGCTTTGTTATCAGCTGTACCAATTGCTGATGTTGATTATAAAAAAGAGAGAATTGTCTTGCAAGGTGATGTGCCTAGTCCTGCTAATCCACCTAAAGGATGTTCATTTCATACTAGGTGTCCTCTTGCAATAGAAAAATGTTCGATTGAACGACCCATCTTTAAAGAAGTAGAACCTGGTCATTATGCAGCATGTCATCTACATGGATGATTTCGCATATAAATTTTAAGATATATGCTGTTGTTTTATTAGCAGTATTAAAACACAAAAATGGGGGGAAAAGGATGAAGAAAAAATTAATGGGATTATTTGTATTAATCCTAGTTCTTTCACTTGCATTAATGGGGTGTGGAGCATCGAAGTCAAACGGTGATAAGTCAAAAGATGGAAAGGGAAATAAAGGTGGAGTTCTTGTATATGCACGTGGTGGGGATGCAGTAAAATTAGATCCTGCTTCAGTTACAGATGGTGAATCATTAATCGTTGCAGAGCAAATTTTTGATACTCTTGTAAGCTATAAAAAAGAAAATACAGAGATTGAGCCAGGTTTAGCAAAATCTTGGGAAGTATCAGATGATGGATTGACTTATACTTTTAAGCTTGAGGAAGGCGTAAAATTTCATGATGGAACCGATTTTAATGCGGATGCAGTCGTGAAAAACTTTGACCGTTGGGCAAATGGAAATGTGGAGAAATTCCCTTATTATCAATCTCAATTTGGCGGATATAAGGGAGAAGAAGCTGCTGTTATTAAGGAAGTTAAAGCAGTGGATGAACATACAGTCCAATTTACATTATTTAGACCTCAAGCACCTTTCTTGAAAAATCTAGCAATGACTCCGTTCGGGATATCAAGTCCAACGGCAATAGAAAAATATGGTAAAAAATATATTGAAAATCCGGTTGGAACTGGTCCGTTTAAGTTCCAAGAATGGAAGCGTAATGATACGATTACGGTTGTAAAAAATGAAAATTATTGGAAGGAAGGGCTTCCTAAGCTTGATAAGGTGATTTTAAAAGTAATTAAGGATAACTCAGCACGATTAAATGCACTAGTAAAAGGAGAAGTTGATTTAATTGATGGGGTAAACCCGAGTGATATAGAAAAAGTGAAGGCTGATAAAAATCTACAAATCTTTGAGAGACCTTCGATGAATATCGGATATCTTGGATTTAACGTGAAGAAAAAGCCATTTGACAATGTAAAAGTTCGTCAAGCTTTAAGCCATGCTATCAACAAAGAAGCATTAATTAAAAACTTTTATGAAGGAACAGCTCAAACAGCAAAAAATCCAATGCCACCATCTATTAGTGGCTATAACGATGAAATTCAAGATTATGACTACGATTTAGAGAAAGCGAAGAAAATGTTAGAAGAAGCAGGTTATAAAGATGGTTTCAGTTTAGATTTCTGGACTATGCCTGTAGTTCGTCCATATATGCCAAATGGTCAAAAGGTTGCTGAAGCTATTCAAGCTGACTTTGCGAAAATTGGGGTAAAGACTAAAATCATTACAATGGAATGGGGCACTTATTTGGAAAAACTCGCAAAAGGTGAAGCTCCAATGTATATTGTCGGCTGGACAGGTGACAATGGAGACGCTGATAACTTCTTATATGCTTTGCTTGATAAGGATGCAATAGGTTCGAATAATAATTCCCAATATTCAAACGATAAAGTCCATGAATTGTTAATTAAAGCACAAACAGAAACAGATGAAACAAAACGTAATGAATATTACAAAGAGGCACAAGTGATTATTCATGATGATGCCCCATGGGTGCCACTTGCACATTCAGTCCCACAGTTAGCTGGTAAGAGTACAATTGATGGATTCTTCCCACATCCAACAGGATCACAAAGCTTTGCTGATACGAAAGTAAAATAACAAAAAGGGGAGCTACTACTCCCCTTTTTGTTTCAAATTAGGATACATATCGACAAAGGAGTGAAGGGTAAGTGGTTGCCTACACAGTTCGTCGCTTATTATTACTGATACCTGTGCTCTTTGGAATGGTAATCATTGTTTTTTCTCTAATCCACGCCATACCAGGAGACCCAGCAAGAACGATATTAGGGCAACTAGCAACAAAAGAGGCTGTTGCCGAATTAACGAAACAATTAGGTTTAGATAAACCATTATTTATTCAGTTATTTGACTATATTAAGGATTTAATTACTGGAAATTTGGGAACATCGTTGAAAACTCAAGCACCAATCAGTGAAGAAATATGGCCATATTTTGGGGCAACAGTAGAGTTAGCTATAGTTGCAATGATTATAGCGATTATTATAGGTGTTAATGCAGGGATTATTTCTGCCTGGTTTCAAAACTCCTGGTTTGATTATGTTGTAATGCTTATTGCACTAATAGGAGTGTCAATGCCAATCTTTTGGTTGGGATTAATGGAGCAATACGTATTTTCAATTAATTTAGATTTATTGCCGACAACGGGTCGAGATGATATTCGTAATCCAGTAGAAGCAATTACAAATTTATATTTACTCGATACACTATTACAGGGCAGGTTTGATCAATTTGTTGAAGTGATCAAACACTTAATCTTACCAAGTATCGCGTTAGCTACGATTCCAATGGCGATAATTGCTCGTATCACAAGATCGAGTATGTTAGAGGTAATGCGCTCTGATTATATTCGTACTGCACGTGCCAAAGGGATGAGGATGTTTTGGGTCGTCTATAAACATTCATTAAAGAATGCTTTTATACCTGTATTGACAATTATCGGTTTACAAACAGGTTTACTACTTGGAGGAGCAATTTTAACAGAAACAATATTTGGATGGCCAGGAATGGGTACTTATATTTATGAAGCAATTGAGTTTCGAGATTACCCAGTTATCCAATCTGGAATATTAGTTCTAGCATTTGTTTTTGTTTTAATTAACTTAATTGTGGATTTATTGTATGCTGCGATTGATCCACGTATAAAATATTGATAAGGGGGTTCATCAATGCCAGAACTTTCATCAAACTTAGCTCAAACAACAAAAGTTGAAGAGCCATTGATATCTCCATGGAAAGAAGGATGGAAAAATTTTAAGAAAAATAAAGCAGCTATGTTTGGGTTTGGATTAGTCATTTTTTTCATACTCATTGCCGTATTTGCTAACTTTATCGCACCTTATGATTATAAAGATCCCTTAGGGGACAAGCATCTTCCTCCATCTGCTAAGCACTGGTTTGGTACCGATGATTTAGGTAGAGATATATTTAGTAGAGTAATTTTTGGTGCAAGGATCTCTTTATCTGTCGGATTTTTATCTGTTATAGGCTCTGCATTAATAGGTTCATGTTTAGGTATAGTTGCAGGTTACTATGGTCGTTGGATTGATGGTATCATTTCGCGAATTTTCGATATTTTACTTGCTTTTCCAAGTATATTACTAGCCATTGCAGTTGTTGCTATGCTTGGTCCGTCACTACAAAATGCACTAATTGCTATTGCGATTATTAATATTCCGACTTTTGGAAGGTTACTCCGTTCGAGAGTTTTGTCAGTAAAGGAAGAGGAATATATCACTGCTGCTAAGGCGATAGGAATGGGAGATGGAAGAATATTATTACATCATGTTTTTCCGAATAGTATGGCACCAATTATTGTTCAAGGCTCTTTAGCGATTGCAACTGCAATCATTGAAGCAGCGGCATTAGGCTTTTTAGGATTAGGTGCCCAACCCCCCACTCCAGAATGGGGAAAAATGTTAGCAGATTCAAAAGATTTTATTATTCAAGCTCCATGGACTGTTTTTTTTCCAGGCTTAGCCATTATGTTAACGGTATTAGGATTTAACTTAATGGGTGATGGTCTACGTGATGCGCTAGATCCACGTATGAAAAATTAAATTGTAACTTATAGTAATCAAAAAACTGCAGAAGCAATTTATTTCTGCAGTTTTTTGATTGTATGCGTTTTTTATTATCAAAAGATATTTTTTGAGATACTTGTAAATTGTCTACAATTTTAAAGCAGACTTAAATCCTTACTTTTTTCAAGTTTTTTGGTTAATGATTCAAAAAATTGTTGAGGGTTATCAACGTTTAATATAACTTTATCTACTTTTTTCTGTTTACCATATAAGAAAGAAGCGGCAATAGGCTCTTTTAAAAAAATTTCAAAATTTGGTTTTTCCTTTATAAAATCAGGGGGTGAGGCATCAAAAGTTGTCACTAATTTTTGCTTTTTAAGTGGGAGCTCTTTAGGATATTCATTAATTTCTTTAATATTTTTTATTGGGATATCAATTCTTTTCATTATCCCAGTATGAAGAATTAATAGATCATCCGAAAGTAAATAGGGACAATGTCTTATTGCCTGAATATCAGCCATTAAAATAAATAATCCATAAAGATTAAATATTAAGGCTATGATTGCAATTGTTGGGTTCCAATTATGAAGTAAATAATGAAAACCTATAGATTCAATCACTAAACCATGTATGAACATAATATTTAAAGCTATTGAACTAGTCTTTTGATGATAAGAAAAAGCTTCATAATTAGTTAATGAACTTTTTTTTCTCCAGGAAAATAGGCTGTAATAAAAGATGGAAAATTCAGAAATGACCATTTTACTAAATAATGATGGCTTGATCAATGAATGAACAGCAAAATCCAACCGATTTTGAAAAAAAGGAATTGTGTATCTACTTTCATGATATTTTTGTCTTATTAAAGGTATTTTTCTTATTATTAATGTGGCTAAATATACTTCAATTAATATGAAACAGCCCTCGATCATGAAAATGAAATACTTTGAAAATGAAATGCTTTGCCAATATGTTGAAGGAATAATTAACCAAGCAATTCCATAACTACTAGCAATTACTGCAAAAAGATACTTTTTGGAATACTGCTTTCTTAAAAACAAAAAGTATACTAATAGTGGAATCACCACAATAAAGTCAAGCAGTGAACCTATAGTAACTAATGGTGTAATGGGTTCATACAGCTCTATTCTATAGAGTGAGAAGTTTGCAATTAAAATAATGGATATAAAAGAAATAAGCCAAATTATTTTTTGATTTTTATAAAAGCTTATACTCATTTAGCATCACCCTTATAATCTATTTATTTAAATTATACTTTAAAAAAGGAAAAAATAAGCAGTGCTATATGAGTGATTTGTGAATATTTTCTAAAAAATATTTTCTCATGAATTTTTAATGTTACTTTCATGAGACTTTAGGATTTATTAAGTAATATAGAAATAGTTAAAAGGACATGCCACATAGTTGTTACCCTTATCTATTGTTGGCACAATTTTTTAAAACTCATTGTAAAGTTCCTTCTTTAAACCCGGCCGTTGTGCCGGTTATTTTTTTACCAATGTTTTAATGTTTTTTAATCGTATTTTCATTTATCGATGATACGATGAATGAAATTATGAAGGAGGCGTATAACAATGATGTGGTTACGATTTATTCCAATTATCTTTTTTGGTGTGACAGGTCTAAGTCTATTTGCCTTCCAATCAGTCGAAATAGCTCATGCAATTATGGATTTAATTTTTAATAAAACTCAGATAAAATAATAATAAAAAACAGTTTTCTTATAATAGTTCTAAAAACAACAGATTAAGAAAATCGTTAATTAATAATGAATTCCTTATTTGAAGCAGGTGTTGAAGTGAAACGGATTTTAATCATTGAAGATGAAAAGAATTTAGCTCGATTTATAGAACTGGAATTAAAGTATGAGGGCTATGATGTAAAGGTTGCATATGATGGACGAGAAGGGTTGCAGCTTGCACTTGAGGAAGAGTGGGACGTCATATTACTTGATCTCATGCTTCCAAGTTTAAATGGACTGGAAGTTTGTCGCAGACTTCGTCAAGAAAAAGAAACTCCTGTAATCATGATAACTGCAAGAGATAGTGTAATGGATCGTGTTTCTGGCTTAGATCACGGAGCTGATGACTATATTGTCAAGCCTTTTGCTATAGAAGAACTTTTGGCTCGTCTTCGTTCTATTTTTCGTAGAATCGATATTCACGTGCCGAAAGTACAGCTTACATCCTACAGCTTTCGAGATTTATTAGTAGAAAAGGAAAGCAGAATAGTCAAGAAGGACAATAAAATTATTGAGGTAACAAAAAGAGAATATGATTTATTACTTACATTATTAGAAAATAAAAACATTGTATTGACCCGTGAAGTGCTTTTAAATAAAGTTTGGGGATATGAAACTGAGGTGGAAACAAATGTAGTGGATGTATATATCCGCTATTTACGAAATAAAATTGATAATCCCGGGGAAGATAGTTATATTCAAACCGTTCGAGGAACAGGGTATGTGATGCGGGAATGAAGTATTTAAAGAACTGGTTTCAAACTTCTTCATTAAAAGTAAAATGGTCTGTCGGTACAAGCGCGGCCATTTTTATTACGTTTTTTATATTTAGCTTTCTTCAATATCATGTTATTAGCAAATTGATGCTTAATGAAGAAAAAAATAATATTTCACAAGCATTGAACGAAATTTCCTTGTACTTAAAGCAAGGTGGATCACTTGATGAAACTTCGGAAAATAATTCGGAAATAATGAGTCAGATTTATGATAAGGATCAAATAGTAAGATTATTATATCCAAATGGTGAACCTAAGAGGACGTATTTTTCGACAAAAAAGACTCCGAAATATTATGTTTCCTTTCAGCCTGTGCATCAAAAGACTATCTTATTACTAGAAACAAATAATAAGAAAATATATCTCGGTCGAGTACCTGTTCATTCTGATTACTTTACTGGTTATATAGAAATTATCCAGCCGTTAACTAGATACCATCAAATGATGGGAAGCTTATTTTTTATTATGACTGTTTTTGGTAGCATTGCCTTATTACTTAGTGGCTTATTTGGTTTTTTAATGGCTAAGAGCTTTCTAATGCCTTTACAAAAGCTATCTGCAACGATGAAAAAAATTCGTAAAAAAGGATTTCACGAGCGGATGGAGCCAAGTGATTCAAAAGATGAAATGGGAGAATTAACAAATATCTTTAATGAAATGATGGATAAAATAGAACTTTCCTTTAATCAGCAAAAACGTTTTGTTGAAGATGCATCCCACGAATTAAGAACACCTGTTCAAATTATGGAAGGTCATTTAAAATTATTGAATCGGTGGGGGAAAAATGATCCGAATATTTTAGAGGAATCGTTACAAGCATCCATTCAGGAATTAGAAAGAATGAAAAAGCTTGTTCAGGAACTATTAGATTTATCGAGAGCGGAGCAAACAGAAATAAAAAGCAGAGATCATAGTACTTTACTAGTTCCAACATTATCACATGTAGTAAAAAACTTTGAAGTCATTCATGAGACTTTCACTTTCGAATTAAATGTTCAAAATGTAAATCATTTGACTGTGCAAATTAGTGAAAATCATTTAGAGCAAATAATGATTATCATTTTAGATAATGCTGTAAAATATTCCGATCAAATTCATAAAATAGATATCGAGGTCGAAGAAGAAAATAGTTGGATGAAAATTACCGTTAAAGATTATGGTGTTGGAATACCTGAAGAAGATCTATCGAAAATTTTCCACCGATTTTATCGAGTGGATAAAGCGAGAAGTAGAGCAAAAGGTGGAAATGGTTTAGGTTTATCTATCGCAAAGCAATTAGTGGAAGGATATACCGGAGAAATTTATGCTAAAAGCACCCTTGGTGAAGGAACAAGTATTTCTTTCACCCTGCCAGTAATCGAAAACCGATGATTTTTTCATCGGTTTTCTTCTTTAATATTACAGTTTTTCAGCGACATCTACCTCAGTATATTGCATATCAGGATGTTTAGTCATTTTAATTTCTAATATTTCATCTTTATATTGTGCAACGGTACCCTTTTTCTTTATTAAAGTTGGCAATGTAACAACATGCCTATTCCCTATTTCTGGAATGTTTTCAATAATCGCTTGATTTGAAGTGTGATAAATTTTAACTTTCTTAAGCCACTCTTCATCCTTAATCGGAATTCTAATGTATATATCATCAAAAGTTTCAAAGAGATTCACATCAATATTACTTGATGTATTAGATGACTGTTGATTCATGGTTTCCGATGATTGAGAGGTTTGAGAGGTTTGTGTGAACTCTCCATTTTGAAACATTGATGATGCTCTTTTTATCATATCTTCATAATTAAACATTCCTTCAAATTGTCCAGGAATAAATTGTGACATCATATCCTTCACTTGTTTTTCAATTTCTTGAGGATTGAATTGCTTCATAGGATTGTTTTTATTGCCAAACGGAAACAAATTCCATGGAAACATAGGTTTGTAACCCCCCGAACTTTTACACTATATAATAATGTATGCAATCAGAAACCCATTGTTATTGTTGGTTGGATATAAACCTAAAATCTATCTTAAATAATTTTATTTGCAAGAGGGTAAAACATTTGATTTTATGAGGAATAGTAGTATGATGGGAGATGAAAATGGACAAAGATAAAAAGAATGATCCATGCGAATGAATTGTTTGAAAATTTCACAAATGTTTAGAGGGATAAAAAAATTATAGCAAAACGTATAAAGCAGAATATATCTATATATTATAGTGTTTTTAACGAATGAATAAACGTTCATTTTAATTTTAAAAAAAATGATTTTTATTCTTTATATTATTACTTTACAGTGATAGAATTGTCACTGTAAGCGTTTTGGCTTATTCAAATTTTTTTATTACATATATCAATATATTCTATTAATAAAAAATTATTAGGCTTAATAGCTGGAGGTTTTTTAAAATGAAACAACAAGCATCAAAAGGATTTTGGGAAAGCTTTTCCGGCCCGAACCTTGGTTATGTGATGGAAGTTTACGATAAATTCGTAAACGATCCGGAAAGTGTTGATCCGGAAATGAGAGTCCTATTCGAAGAGTGGGGAGCGCCTTCTGTTTCAGAAGAAGGATTATCAACACATGGTCAAGCAGATATTTCATTCCAATTGCCAACCAATCCAACTGTTTTCAGTAAAATGGTTGCTGCCGTTAAATTAGCGGATAATATTCGCACATACGGTCATTTAGCTGCTGATATCAATCCATTGAATGATCGTAAAAAGGATACTCGTAGAATTGAATTATCTGAATTCGATTTAACTGAGGAAGATTTAAAAAATATTCCAGCATCCTTTATTTGTCCAGATGCACCAGCATCCGTGAAAAATGGTTTAGATGCAATCAACCATTTAAAAACAGTATACACGAATAAGCTTGCATTTGAATTTCATCATGTTCATGATTTGGAAGAGAAAAACTGGTTACAGCGTACTGTTGAATCCGGTGAGTACCTACCAAAATTAAAAAAGGAACAAAAACTTGCGGTTTTAAATCGACTTTCAGAGGTCGAGGGTTTTGAGAAATTTATTCACCGTACTTTTGTAGGGCAAAAGCGTTTTTCTATTGAAGGACTAGATACGTTAGTACCGTTAATGGACCAAATTATTAGTTCTTCTGTAGAAACTGGTGCTAGAACAGTAAATATTGGTATGGCACATCGTGGCCGTTTAAATGTGTTAGCTCATATACTTGAAAAACCGTATGAACTCATTTTTGCGGAATTTCAGCATGCACCAAATAAAGACTTAATTCCATCTGAAGGTTCAATTGGAATAACCTATGGCTGGACCGGTGACGTGAAATACCATTTAGGTGCAGACCGCCGTGTGAAGGCTGAAAGTACAGCAAGTACTCGTATTGTTTTAGCGAATAACCCGAGTCATTTAGAAGTGGCTAGTCCTATTGTTGAAGGATATACAAGAGCTGCTCAAGAACAACGTCATGCTGCTGGCTATCCAACTCAAGATCAGGATCAATCATATGCAATTTTAGTTCATGGTGATGCAGCGTTCCCTGGGCAAGGAATTGTGGCAGAAACATTAAATATGAGTGGTTTAAAAGGTTTCAATACTGGTGGTTCCATTCATATTATTGCAAATAATATGATCGGTTTTACAACTGAAAGCTATGATTCACGTTCGACAAAATATGCTTCAGATACGGCAAAAGGGTTTGAAGTTCCGATCATTCATGTGAATGCAGATCATCCTGAAGCAGTATTAGCTGCAGCAACTTTTGCATATGAATATCGCAGAAGATTCCATAAAGACTTTTTGATTGATTTAGTAGGTTATCGTCGCTTTGGTCATAACGAAATGGATGAACCAATGACAACTAACCCTATGATGTATCATATTGTTCATAAGCACCCGACTGTGCGTGAAATGTATGCTGAACAATTAATCAATGAAGGAATTATTTCTAAAGATGATGTTGCTGCAATGGATCAAGCTGTTCAAGCGAAGCTGCAAGCTGCATTTGATAAAGTACCTAAAAAAGAAGAAGACCCAGATACAATCATGAATCCACCGGAATATGTAGCGAGTGGTTTTCCTAAAATAAATACTGCCGTTGATGTTGAAGAAATTAAGGCCATTAATTCAGAGCTTTTAAATTGGCCAGAGGGCTTCAATGCGTTTAAAAAGCTTGCGAAAATCTTAAAACGTAGAGAGAATGTATTTGATGGAGACGGAAAAATTGATTGGGCACATGCAGAAACACTTGCATTTGCATCCATTTTAAAAGATGGAACTCCGATCCGATTTACTGGTCAAGATTCTCAACGTGGAACATTTGCACAGCGTAACTTAGTACTACACGATGAAAAAACAGGAGAAGAACTTATCCCTCTTCATCATATTAAAGATGCAAATGCATCATTCGTTGTATACAATAGTCCTTTAACTGAAGCTGCAGTTGTAGGTTATGAATATGGCTATAACGTATTTTCACCAGAAACTTTAGTTCTATGGGAAGCACAATTTGGTGATTTTGCTAATATGGCTCAAGTAATGTTCGACCAATTTATATCAGCTGGTAGAGCAAAATGGGGACAAAAATCTGGTCTAGTTATGTTACTACCGCATGGATATGAGGGGCAAGGACCTGAGCATTCAAGTGCAAGATTAGAACGCTATTTACAATTAGCTGCTGAGAATAACTGGACGGTTGCTAACCTATCAACGTCAGCACAGTATTTCCATATTTTACGACGTCAAGCTGCCATGCTTCAAAAAGAAGAAATTCGTCCGTTAGTGATTGTGACACCAAAAAGCTTGTTGCGTCATCCTTTAGCATCTGTTGATGGATCAGAATTAACTAATGGGGAATTTAGACCAGTGTTGGAGCAAAAAGGTCTCGGAAACGATGTTAAAAAAGTTGAAAGAATTATTTTATGCAGTGGTAAAATAGCAATTGATTTTGAAGAACGAATTAAAGATGAAAACTTAGATTGGGTTCATATTCTTCGAGTTGAAGAACTTTATCCATTCCCAGATGCTGAAATTAAAGAAATTTTAAGTAAATATAAAAATGTAAAAGAACTTGTATGGGTTCAAGAAGAGCCTAAAAACATGGGTGGATGGACATTTGCAGATCCATACTTACGTGAGCTTGCTCCAAAAGGTATGGAAGTTAAGTATGTAGGACGTCCAAGACGTTCTAGTCCATCAGAGGGAGACCCTATTGTTCATAAGAAAGAACAAACTCGTATCTTAAATGAAGCATTATCTAAATAAAATAACAACGAAAAATGTTAAACACATAAAGGGAGGACAACGTTGTGGCTGAGATTAAAGTGCCAGAATTAGCTGAATCTATTACGGAAGGAACAATTGCTAGTTGGTTAAAGCAACCAGGAGATCGTGTAGAAAAAGGCGAATATATTGTTGAACTTGAAACTGATAAAGTAAATGTTGAAGTAATCTCTGAGGAAGCAGGGGTTATTCAAGAATTGAAAGCTGAAGAAGGGGATACTGTACAAGTTGGACAAGTTATTGCTATTGTTTCTGAAGGTGGAGAAGCTCCTGTAAAAGAAGAAAAAATGGAAGCACCTAAAGCAGAAGCTGCACCTACAGCTCCTACTCAAGAAGCTACTAATACAGTTGCTCAAGAAGAAAAGAAAGATCGTACAATCGCATCACCTGCAGCTCGAAAGCTTGCTCGTGAAAAAGGTATTGACTTAGCAGCTGTTTCTCCAGTAGATCCTATGGGTCGTGTAAGAGTACAAGATGTAAATGCACATAGCAATCAACCTGCTCCAGTAGCACAACCAGCAGCTCCAAAACAAGCTGCACCTGTTTCACAAGAAGATGGCAAACCAGTTGAAGTCGTACGTATGTCTCGCCGTCGTCAAACAATTGCAAAACGTTTACTTGAAGTAAAACAAAACACGGCTATGCTAACAACTTTCAATGAAATTGATATGACAGCTGTTATGGAACTCCGTAAACGTAAAAAAGACAAATTCCAAGAAGAACATAATGGAACTCGTTTAGGATTCATGTCGTTCTTTACAAAAGCTGTTGTTGCTGCCTTGAAAAAATATCCAGCTGTAAACTCTGAAATTGTTGGTACGGATTTAGTATTGAAAAAATACTATGATATCGGTGTAGCTGTTTCTACTGATGAAGGTCTTGTTGTTCCAGTAGTTCGTGATTGTGATCGCAAAAACTTCGCAGAAATCGAAGCTGATATTGCCGGCTTTGCGAAAAAAGCTAGAGACAACAAACTTGCTTTAAGTGATCTACAAGGTGGAACATTTACTATTACAAACGGTGGAGTATTTGGTTCATTATTCTCTACACCAATTATCAATGGTACTCAAGTTGGTATTCTTGGTATGCATACTATTCAAAAACGTCCAGTAGCAGTAGGGGATAATGTTGAGATTCGTCCAATGATGTACATCGCATTATCTTATGACCACCGTGTTATCGATGGAAGTGAAGCTGTTGGATTCTTAGTTACAGTTAAAAAACTTCTTGAAAATCCTGAAGATTTATTACTTGAAGTATAATATATCTTTAAAAAGCTCTTCTCGTTCTAAAATGTACCCTATAGAGTAGACACATAAAAAAGTCTACCTGTAGGGTCCTTTTTTGTATAATTAACAAATACAACATGAAATTCAATATGGGACTGGAGAAGGTTATGAGTAAAAAGATTTTCAC
>BORH01000026.1 GCA_018333075.1 Heyndrickxia sporothermodurans
CCGCTAATCATCAGGGAGCAAGCTCCCATCTGATTCGCTCGACTTGCATGTATTAGGCACGCCGCCAGCGTTCGTCCTGAGCCAGGATCAAACTCTCCAAAAAGATGTTTGAACGAATCAAAATCTTTGAATTTGATTTAGCTCTTATAAATTTATTAATTGACGTTTCGTTTTGTTCAGTTTTCAAAGATCAATCATCGTTGTGTTTTATCAGCGACTTTTATATTTTACTATTTTAAATCACTATTGTCAACAACTTTTTTGTTGTTTTTTCTTAGTTTATGTCATCCACTAATGGGGCAACGAATAATAATATACCACCTTTCTTTTGATGATGCAATACTTTTTTTATTTATTTTTTATTAGAAATTATTATTTTAAAATATTAATAGAACCGTTAAACACTCAAGCTTAACTTAACTGCCATGTTCCGCTGATATTTACAATTTTATAAGATAGTATATTGAATTCAGTTCATTTAATAAAGCAATATAAAAATAAATAAAGCTCCTACCTAATTTTAGGTAAGAGCTTTATATTATTAATCACGATTTTTCATTAAAGGGAATAATAGAACATCACGAATTGATGCTGAATTTGTTAAAAGCATAACCAAACGATCAATTCCTATTCCAAGACCTCCTGTAGGAGGCATACCATATTCTAATGCTTCTATAAAGTCATCATCCATCATATGAGCTTCATCATTTCCTTGCTCACGTTCTTTTAATTGCGCCTCAAAACGCTCACGTTGATCTATCGGATCGTTTAATTCTGTAAATGCATTTGCATGCTCACGACCTACAATAAACAGTTCAAATCGGTCTGTAAATCTTGGATCTTCGTCATTCTTTTTAGCTAAAGGTGAAATTTCTACAGGGTGACCGAAAATAAATGTTGGTTGAACTAATTTTTCCTCAACCTTTTGTTCAAAGAATTCATTAATAATATGACCATATTGCATATGCTCAGTAATTTCAATACCATGCTCTTTGGCTAAACTTCTAGCATCTTCTAAAGAGTCTACCTTCCAGAAATCAACGCCTGTATATTCCTTAACCGCGTCAACCATATGCAATCTCCGCCATTCAGGCTCAAGATTAACTTCATATTCGCCATACTGAATTGTAGTAGTACCAAGTACTTCTTTCGCAATATGAGCAACTAGATTTTCAGTCAGTTTCATAATATCTTTATAATCAGCGTACGCTTCATATAATTCGATCATTGTAAATTCTGGGTTATGTCTAGTTGATACACCCTCATTACGGAATACACGTCCAATTTCATAAACTTTTTCTAGCCCACCAACAATTAAACGTTTTAAATGCAGCTCGATTGCAATACGCATATATAGAGGAATATCTAATGCATTATGATGAGTAATAAAAGGTCTAGCTGATGCTCCACCTGCAATAGCATGCATCATAGGTGTTTCAACCTCTAGATATCCTTGATTATCTAAGTAACGGCGCATTGATTGAATAATCAAGCTCCTTGTAATAAATGTACGTTTACTATCATCACTTGTAATTAAATCCAAATATCTTTGACGATAACGTTGTTCAATGTCCTTTAAACCGTGAAATTTATCTGGGAGAGGACGAAGAGATTTAGTTAACAAAGTAAACTCTTTAACTTTAATTGAAAGCTCTCCAACTTTAGTTTTAAAAACCGTACCAGAAATACCTACAATGTCCCCAAGATCAACAGTATTAAACAATTCATACTGCTCTTCACCAATACTATCTTTTCGAACATAAATTTGAATTTGCCCATTCAAGTCTTGTATGTGAGCAAAACCCGCTTTACCTTTACCTCGTTTAGTCATCACACGTCCAGCTAAAGTTACTTGTGCATCCTTTTCATCTAGCTCTTCTTTTGAAAACTGCTCATACTGCTCTTTAATGATCTGTGTATTGTGAGTTCGATCAAAACGTTTACCGAACGGATCCATTCCTTTTTCACGGATTGAATTCATTTTTTCTCTTCTAACCTGCAATTGGTCATTCAATTCCTCATTGCTCATTCATTGTCACTCCATCCTATATTTAAAAGCTACTATATATACTTGTTTCTCTCATTATACTTTATTATTGTACACAATTTCACATTTTCAGACATCCAAAAAGAATAGATTTTTATATATAATATATTAAAATTCTTTGTGAAAAGAAAAATTACATAAAAAACTACCAGTGAATACTGATAGTTTTCTAAAAATTACCCTACTTTCACTACACCCGACTCAACTTCTTTCACAATTAAACGAATGCAGAGTTGCAGACTCCAACTTTGGAGCAAAGACTACTGGGTTGTCCATTTTAATATTTCCTATCTTAAGCATCCATTAAACCTCTTACATTCTATATATTCATATTACTTTTCTGGAGGAGTTAAATCTTCTACTGAAATTTCAAGAAGATTTGCCACATTCCCCAAAAACTCCTCGGATGGCAAACGACTTCCTCTCTCTATTTCTCCAAGAATAGAAACAGAAATTCCTAATTCTTTCGCAAGACCTTCCTGTGTGTAGCCTTTTAATTTGCGAAAAGCACGAATACGTCTTCCCCATTTATCTATCTCCATAACCGAACTCCTTCTTTATCAGGTATTTCGTCAAGAATTTGATGCAACGGGGTTGTTGCATTTGGTAACTGAACTGCAGGATCTATTTCTAATAATGGAACCAACACAAATGCTCGCTCATGCATCCGTGGATGTGGAACAATAAGTTTCTCTGTTTCAATATTTTCGTTATTATACAGTAAAATGTCAAGGTCTATTGTTCTAGGTCCCCACCTAATCTTCCTAATTCTTCCCATTTCTTTTTCTATTTGCAAGCACTTATCTAGTAGATCCTCCGCTATTAATTCCGTTTCAACTTTCACAGCAATATTCAAAAATTTACCTTGATCCGTATATCCAACAGGATCGGTCTCATAGATAGATGAAACGCTTAGTATGTTAACTCCCTTTTCACACTTTAGAAGACCACAAGCTTCATGTAAATTTTTTTCACGATCTTCAATATTTGATCCAATAGAAAGATATGCAATATTTTTCATTAATCTCTTCCCCTTGAAATTTCAACTGCAACCGATTGATAGTGGCCTCTTATCGGTGGATCAGGTTTAATCATTTGAACAGTAATTCTCTGAACGGGTGGAAATCGTTTCAAAACAACTGCAGTAATTTTCTCTGCAACTGCCTCCAATAATTGATAAGGTTTTCCTTCAACAATATCCTTGCAGCACTCATATACATCCGCATAACTCACCGTATCATTTAAATTATCCGTCTTTCCCGCTTTCTCTAAATCTAATTCGAGCGTTAGTGTTACTCTAAAGCGTTGTCCTAAGCGATTTTCCTCAGGTAACACTCCATGGTAGCCATAAAACTCCATATTATTAATAAGTATTTTATCCATTCCACCCATCCTTACTTACTAAGACATCCATCATTTTGGTCATTCTGCTTATTTGTTTTACATCATGAACCCTCATAATCTGGCAACCTTTTTCAACACCATAACATACCGTTGCTCCTGTTGCTTCCATTCTTTCTTCTACAGGTAAATTTAATATATGTCCAATCATTGATTTTCTTGATGTCCCTAATAGAACTGGGTAACCTAAGCCAACTAATTTATCAAGATGCTTCATCATTTCAATATTTTGTTGTACACTCTTTGCAAAACCAATTCCCGGATCGAGGATAATTTTCTCATCACTCACACCCGCTTTTTTAGCAATTGTAATACTTTCATATAGATCTGCTAGAACATCACGTATAAAGTTAGAGTAATCTAAATCCTCTCTGTTGTGCATTAATATAATCGGCACATCATATTTAGCAGCTACAGCTGCTATATCAGGATCTTTCTTAGCTCCCCAAATATCATTAATAATATGCGCACCAGCAATTATTGCTTTCTCTGCTGTTTTCGCTTTATAAGTATCAATTGATAATGGAACATCAACTGTTTCAGTTAATGCTTCTATTATTGGAACTACTCTCGATATTTCTTCATCCACTTCTACCTCTGCAAAACCAGGTCTCGTAGATTCGCCACCAATATCAATAATATCAGCACCATCTTCCACCATCTGTTTTGCGTGCTGTACGGCATTTTCTATATTATTAAACTTCCCACCATCCGAAAAAGAATCTGGTGTAATATTTAATATCCCCATAATTAATGTCTTATTTCCATAATCTAACTGGTGTGTTCCACATTGAAGAATTTGACTCATTCATTATTCTCCTTCCAAAACATCTGCAAGTATATCTATTAATAGTCTAACGCTTTATTATTAAATTTAACAACCCTAACATCACGGAAATAAACATACGTATACTTTTATAGCCAAAAAAGGACTGTCTTTAAGGATTTACAAATAAAAAAGACATACGGGTATCCCGAATGTCTTTTTCCTCTAATCAAATCTTACTGCATTAACCTTCAAATTGGTAAAGTGGTGTACTTAAATACCTCTCACCATTGTCAGGAATGATTGCTAATACTCTTTTCCCTTTTCCAAGTTCACTCGCAACTTTTAAAGCTGCGTGAACAGCAGCACCTGCAGAAATTCCACCAAGTATCCCTTCTTCACTAGCGACCTTTCTTGATGCTTCAAAGGCTTCTTCTGTTGCTACATGAATAATTTCATCATAGACCTCTCTATTCAATGTATCAGGAACAAAGTTAGCACCTAATCCTTGAATTTTATGTGGACCTGGTTTTCCACCAGCAAGGATTGGAGAATCTTTTGGTTCAACTGCAAAGATTTTTATATTTGGATATTTTTCCTTTAATACTTGTCCTGCACCTGTAATAGTGCCTCCTGTACCAATTCCTGCGACAAACGCATCCAATTGATCGCCCATTTGTTCCACAATTTCTTTACCAGTCGTTAAACGATGAACCTCAGGGTTTGCTTCATTTTTAAATTGCTGTGGCATAAAATAACCGTTTTCTTTCTCTAGCTCTTCTGCTTTTCGAACTGCACCATTCATTCCTTCTGCTCCTGGTGTAAGCACAAGTTCTGCACCATATGCACGAAGCAGGTTTCTACGCTCCAAGCTCATTGTATCTGGCATAACTAGTACCGCTTTATATCCCTTTACAGCAGCAATCATCGCAAGACCAATTCCAGTATTCCCACTTGTTGGTTCAACAATGGTATCACCTGGTTTAATCTTCCCTTCCCTTTCCGCTGCTTCAATCATAGCTAGAGCAATACGATCCTTTACACTACTTCCCGGGTTCATATATTCAAGTTTAAGGTACACATCTGCTTGATTTTCACTAGTTAGACGATTTAACTTAACAACAGGGGTTCCACCGACTAATTCGGCAATTGAATTGACTAAACGCACCATTTTCCCACCTCAAATTCCGAGTATTTTTATTGGTTTTATTATTAAAAATTTACCATTCAACAATTGAAAAGTCAATATATTTAGGCTTTACTATTATAAAGTCGATTTATTACTAAAAGCTTTATAGACAATATTCATTGGAATGTAAAAGACATAAGCTATTATATACTTATGTCTTTTACATTTTACATATCCGCTTTTATAAATTAATATTAATAATCATACACATTACCGAAGCGATAAGATTATTAGTTTGCTTCTTCCAACAATTCCTCTAGCTCCGCTTTAGAAAATACATATTTTTCGTTACAAAAATGACATTGCGCTTCTGCTTTTCCATCTTCTTCTATCATTTCTTTGATTTCACTTTTTCCTAAACTAATAATGGCTGCCCCAAATCTTTCCTTGGAACAATTACAAGTAAATTGAACTGGCATTGTTTCCAATACTTTCACATTATCTTTCCCTAATGCATTTTCTAAAATTTCTTCAGGACTTAATCCTTTTTGGATAAGCTTAGAAATTGGTTCTGTTGTTTGTAGCCTTTTTTCAATTTCATCAATAACCTGTTCTTCTGTTCCAGGTAATAATTGGATAATAAATCCTCCTGATGCAAGAATTGAATTATCCGGATTAACAAGAACACCAACTCCTACAGACGATGGAGTTTGTTCCGATGTCACAAAATAATAAGTAAAATCTTCTCCAAGTTCACCGGATACAATAGGAACCTGCCCCGAAAAATGTTCTCTTAATCCTAAATCTTTTACTACCGTTAATGTTCCCTCAGTTCCAACTGCTCTTCTTACATCCAGTTTTCCTTTTTCATTTAAATCAAAGTGAACCTGCGGATTCGTTACATATCCTCTTACATCACCTTTTGAATTGCTATCAACAAGAATAGGACCGATTGGGCCATTTCCTTCAATTTTTATCGTAAGCTTTTCTTCTCCCTTTAACATGGCACCCATCATAACACCTGCAGACATTGCTCGACCTAATGCAGCCGATGCAGTCGGCCATGTATAATGACGACGTACTGCTTCTCCAACTGTATCAGTGCTTTTTACTGCATATGCACGAACTTGATTATTATATGCTAAAGCTTTAACTAAATAATCTCCCATTCTAACCTTCCCTTCATCCATTTGTATTTCGTTTATATATTAGACGTAATCCCGTCAATGTCAAAAACGGATCTACGATATCAATCACTTTTGATTCATTAGCAATTAAATTTGCATGACCGCCTGTAGCTATAACAGTAGGTTCTTTCTTACTGTATGCTTTCATACGTGTAACAATACCTTCTACTTGTCCAACATAACCATACACAATTCCAGCTTGCATCGCTGCAACAGTATTTTTCCCGACGACTCCCTCAGTTCTAGCGATTTCAATCCGTGGAAGTTTAGCAGCCTTAGAATAAAGTGCTTCTGCAGATATCCCTATTCCTGGAGCTATGGCTCCCCCCATATATTGACTATGCTCGTTAATATAGCAAAAGGTTGTTGCTGTCCCAAAATCAACGATAATAAGAGGACTTCCATATTCTTTTATCCCAGCAACCGCATTGACAATACGGTCAGCTCCAACCTCTCTTGGATTCTCATATTTAATATCTAATCCTGTCTTAATTCCCGGTCCAACAACTAATGGTTTTACATGGAAATATTTATTACACATTCTTTCTAATGTATACATGATTGGAGGGACAACAGTCGAGATTATGATTCCATTAATATCCTTGAATTCAATCCCAACATGTTGGAACAACGATCTAATTACCATTGCATATTCATCTTCTGACTTATGGCGATTGGTTTCCACTCTCCAATGAAACTTTAATACATCATCATCATACACGCCTAATACAATGTTTGTATTACCTACATCTAAAACGAATAACATCATCTCACCACTTTAAATTAGACTTTTTTATGCCAACATCATACCATAATTTATTTCCCATTAAATAATAATAAGAACTTAATCTTAGAACTTACATATAAGAGGATTATAAAAAAAGGACAACGCTATTATATAATAACGTTGTCCTTTTAAGAAATAATTTATTCTTTTGGTTCATCTTTGGTATCTTTATTTGGATCGACTGTAGGTCCAAACTTTTCTGGACGTTGTTCTTCCGTTTCATCAGTCAAAGAAGAATTATCCTGCTTCTTAATATTTACTTTTAATGAATCGGTTGAATCATCTTTATTTACATTAAAAGTTTCTGCCGTAGATGCTTTTCTTTCTGGTAATGTACCATGATCAAAAATGTGTTTAATTTGTTCCGCATCTAAAGTTTCAACATCTAACAATGTTTCCGCAATAATTGTAAACTTCTCGCGGTTTTCCGTAATGATTTTTCTCGCACGCTCATAACACTCTTTAATAATGTCTTGAATTTCAGTATCAATTTCATATGCAATCTTATCTGAATAATTTTGTTCATTATTAAAGTCTCTACCTAGAAATACTTGACCACCTTGAGATTGACCGAATTGCAACGGTCCAAGCTTATCACTCATCCCATACTCAGTAACCATTTTTCTTGCAATATTAGTCGCACGTTGGAAGTCGTTAGAAGCTCCTGTAGATACCTCACCAAAGGTAACTTCCTCAGCAACTCGACCACCTAGTAGGCCAGTAATCTTATCAAGAAGCTCAGGCTTTGTCATTAAGTAACGGTCTTCCTTAGGTAACATGACCGCATATCCACCTGCTTGACCACGAGGAACAATTGTTACTTTGTGAACCATTTCTGCCTCATCAAGTACAAGCCCAATAATCGTATGACCACTTTCATGATAGGCAACAATTTTTCGTTCTTTTTGAGAAACTACACGGCTTTTTTTCGATGGCCCTGCAATAACTCGGTCTGTTGCTTCATCGACATCAGTCATATCAATTTTCTTTTTATTTTGTCTTGCCGCAACGAGTGCAGCTTCATTAAGTAGATTCTCTAGATCAGCACCTGAGAATCCTGGTGTTCTCATCGCAATAGCTTTCAAATCAACAGTGCTGTCTAACGGCTTATTTCTTGCATGAACACGTAGAACTGCTTCACGACCGTTAACATCTGGACGGTCAACCGTAATTTGACGATCAAAACGACCTGGACGTAATAATGCAGGGTCAAGAATATCTGGTCTGTTTGTTGCAGCTACAATGATAATTCCTTCATTCGCCCCAAATCCATCCATTTCAACAAGCAATTGGTTCAACGTTTGTTCACGTTCATCGTGCCCACCGCCAAGACCAGCGCCACGTTGACGTCCTACTGCATCAATTTCATCGATAAATATAATACATGGAGCATTTTTCTTAGCATTTTCAAATAAATCACGAACCCTTGAAGCACCGACCCCAACAAACATTTCCACAAAGTCAGAACCACTTATAGAGAAAAATGGGACACCTGCTTCACCAGCTACTGCACGAGCTAATAATGTTTTACCTGTACCAGGAGGTCCAACAAGTAAAACACCTTTTGGAATTCTTGCTCCTAGCTCAGCAAACTTTCTTGGATCCTTCAAAAACTCTACAACTTCAACTAGTTCTTGTTTTTCTTCATCTGCACCAGCCACATCGCGGAAGCGTACCTTTTTCTTATCATCATTGTAAAGCTTTGCTTTACTTTTCCCAAAGTTCATTACACGGCCACCGCCGCCTTGGGCTTGATTCAATAAGAAGAAGAAAAGGATGAAAATAATAACAAAAGGAATAATGGATGTGAAAAAGGATACCCAGCCATTTGTTTCCTTTGCTGGCATATTTTTCATTACAGTATCTTTTGCATCAGCTGCCTTTTCAATTCGATCTAGGGCCGTTGGACTGTTTAATACATAAGTAATAAACTGTGTCTTATCATTTAATTCTCCTCTTACTTCATAAACGCCTCGTTCAGGCTGTGATGAAAATTCTTTTACATCCCCTTTTTCTAAATGGGAAATAAATTGATCATATGTTATATCTTTTGTCGGCTCATTGTTATTGTTAAAGTAACTTACAATTCCAATAAGGACGAGAAATAGTAATACATAAAAGATTGTATTTCTAAAGATTCTACTCATTCCTTACCTCCTCCCACGGTCAAAAAACTATATTCAATAGTATCATAGAAATTCTTAACTTTACAACAATTTGCATTTTTGGTTATTAATTCGACTAAAGCTTTGAAAACTCTTTTTTATTTTTTTCTTTATTCGCCTTTGCTATACACTTCTGGTTTAAGAACACCTATATAAGGAAGATTACGATATCTTTCAGCATAATCCAAGCCATAACCTACAACAAAAGCATCTGGCACATTAAAACCGACATAATCGGCTTCAATATTCGCCTTTCTACCAGAAGGCTTATCAAGCAAGGTAACAATTTTTATGGACTTAGCTTTACGATAACGGAATAACTCCACTAAATAACTTAGTGTAAGGCCGCTATCAATAATGTCTTCAATAATTAAAATATCTCTTCCTTCTACAGAGGTATCTAAATCTTTCAAGATTTTCACTTCACCAGAAGAGACCATTGATTTTCCATAGCTTGATACGTCCATAAAGTCCATTTCTAAATAAGTATCCACTTGCTTTAATAAATCTGACATAAACAGCATAGCACCTTTTAGGACCC
Source organism: Heyndrickxia sporothermodurans (assembly GCA_018333075.1). GTDB lineage: Bacteria > Bacillota > Bacilli > Bacillales > Bacillaceae_C > Heyndrickxia > Heyndrickxia sporothermodurans_A. The sequence continues at coordinate 10,024 of BORH01000026.1, forward strand.
CAATTGCTAAAGGAAAACGATCCTGATATTCAATGGTTAGCTGTTCGGCTATTTCCTTTGTTTTTTTTTGGATTTCTTCTTCACTAATTAATACTTTTTCAATATCCTGTTTCATTGAAATATTTGCCCCCTAGGAGATTGTATGCTTTGAATATTTTAAGATGTAACAAGTTTGCTCAGGATTCGGCAGAATATCATTAATGGATTTTTTTACATTTGGAATCCATATTATATTGCCTAAATGGTCAGTAATGATTGGCCATTCTTTTCTTTCATCTATTGGTATTTTTTCATCAATAAATATATCCTTCACTTTTTTAGTTCCATTTAGTCCTTTTACCTTCATTCGATCGCCCATTCTTTTATTTCTTATAATTAATGGGAGCTGAAGACTTTCTAGACTTAGATAAATTTCATCTTTTTGCGGTTTTCTAACCTTACCTTCGACTAATTTCAAACTATCGCCATTTGGTAGATGAACTTCTTCGTTTTTAAATAACTTAAATTCGTATGTACTAATTTGTTCCTCTTTATTGAAGGAGAATATACATTTTTGATACGATCTCTTTACTGTTAATCCTCGCGGAAGGTCCAAACGTCCCGATGGTTTACCATCAGCCAACAAACTATGGATGGCATCCATATGAACAGCACTTACAACGGAAAGATTTTCTTTGTAAAGATAGTTTAATATTAGTTGAATACCTCTTCTTTGTAAAGGCAAAGGCATTTCACGAAACAATTGAATATCTATGGTAATGGCATTTTTATTTTTCTTCCATAACTTATTCATTTTTATTAACGTTAATTCCTGCAAATATTCCTCATCTTCTATTATTTCTTCACTAAATCGTTGAAAATGTTCGTGGACATGAATATTTTCCTTTTTTAAAAATGGCAATATATTTTTTCTGTAGCGGTTTCTTGTGTAATCTTGCTCATCATTACTAGGATCTTTTCTTGGGGAAAGTTCATAATGTGAACAATACTCCTCAATTTCTTGCTTTGTTAGGCAAAGCAATGGTCTAATGATTTGTCCATTACGTGTAGAACGGACAATTGGGATTCCTGCTCTTCCTTTGCCTGTGCTTCCACGAGTTAACCTCATCAAAATCGTTTCAATCTGGTCATCACCATGGTGACCTAGAAACAGCTTTTGGCACTGATGTTTTTCCATGACTTCTTCTAAAAAACGATATCGATAGATTCTTGCGGTTTCTTCAAATCCCTTATTAATATCGACCATTTTTTCCTGAATGTTAATTCTCTCCGACTCACATAGTATCCCCCAACGTTCACAGAGGTACTGTACATACTGAAGATCTTTATAGGACTCTTCTCCTCGAAACATATGGTCAACATGTGCAGCCATTATAGAAATTTGGTAGATATCCTTTTTATGTAACAAATAGTGAAGTAATGATAAGGAGTCTGGCCCACCTGATACCCCCACCAGTATCGAATCTCCAGCTTTAATCAGGTTATTCCTTTTTATAAAGTCAAATATTTTCTTTTCATACGAGAGCATTGAATCCTGTTCCTTTTCAAAAATAATTAACTTATTCTATGTACATTTATTCCTTCCTTTCATTTTACCAATAAAAAAATTGAATAAACGACTTATTTGTGAAAAATTTGTATTATTACTGTACAATTTTATAACAACTGTCCATATATATATATAAGATACAGAAATGATACGATCGAAATAATACAAATTGTTTCTAAAAGTCGGGAAGCCTTTTTTCTTTTTCTTTTCTTTAACCTAGTTTGATTCACTTGCTTTCCTGATTGAGATTGCATATTTTGTTTAACATCTCTTGTACTTTTCGTATTCATTGAATGATTGGATAAAACATTTAATAAATCTGTTCTCATTTCTATTGCATTATTATATTTTCCTACAATGGCATTCAAAAGTATACTACGATATTTGGTTAGTTCAGGTTTCATGTTAATTAATTTTTTTAATTGTTCCACTCCATCTCCTTTCCTTGTAACTCTTGAAGGGAAATATAAATTAATGAAAACCATAGCCACTGCAAATAAATCATAAGATGGATCTGCTTTTCTTGTTCCTGCTCCCCAATACCCTCTATCAAAAAATTCAGTAAACTCTTTTATTGCTCTCCCTTTTAAAGTTGTTCCTCCCACATCAATACATCGAATCCTTGTAGGTGAAGTGGTTATTATTAAATTCTCAGGTTTTAAATCTCCAAATACCCAGCCCTCTTGATGGAGACGATGGAGATCATTTAATAGTTGTAAGATAAGCACACCAATCCATGAATGTCCCTTTTTTTGAATAAAAGTTAATAAATCCAGCCCCTGAATATACTCCATAACATAAAAAGGAACCTTTTTCGATCTTGCTTCCCAATCATCTATATCTAATAAAGAAGGTCCGAGGGCAGACCCTTGGACCTTAGCAAATGATTTTAGAACATTGACTTCTGATGTAACGGACATCGTGTTATCACTCATTTTTAATGCAACTAATTTCCCCTCATTCTTTGCTAAATATACAATTCCATTGGCACCTGCTCCAAGTTCTTTTACTAATATGTAGCTATTATTATGCCACTTTCCTTTAACAATAGTTCCGGCTGGAAAACTAAATTGACTCTTCAAAGAATTGTTCATCATCATTTGATAGCAATCTCCTTAAAGATTGTTTTTGATTAAAATGTGCTAATGCTTCTTTTAAAGCAGGACCAGTTGGAGTAATTCCACCAACACTGAGTTTTGAAAATATATTAGTTAAAGATTCAAGTTTAGGTGTCCAATCTAGCAATTTTTCGACATCTTTCCTTTTCCCGGGAAATACAAAAACAGAAAATTGATTATTTCCCATTCTTGCATTTAAGCTTAAAGATAGATCTAATAGGGATTCTTTCACTGTTTGCAACTTATGTTTCATACTAGCACTTGTATCGACAAGAACTAACAATTCTAAATCAACCGTCTCACCTAATTCATCTACTACTTCCATTACTTCTCCTCTTTGATCTGGAGGAAGCTCTTCCATCATTACTGATTTCCCTAAAATTTGTTTCAATTCCTTGTTTACTACACCTTGAAGGGTTTGTGTCATTGCTTTTCTTGTTACCATTTGCACAGTTTGCGATAAGGTTTGAGAGTAAACAATTTGACTTACTCCACCCCCTGACATTGCAATATTTTCAATTTCATTCATGCCCTTTTCGTCAATTACATCATTCTCCATTACACCAATTACGTTAACAGTAATACCTTGCTCATTAGCAAGTGCCGCAATAGATACGGGATCATCACCTTGATTTGAACAACCATCGGTAATGAGTAAAATTTGCTTTAATGTTCCTGTTGCCAAAGGTTTCCCCTCCTTAATTAGTCGATTCACATTTATTCACTTTTTAAATGAATTCCTATCCTCCATCATCGACGATTAAAAGGGAATTTATACTTTAAGATTTTTCTATTCTTATAATTTTTAGATATCTTTTTTAATTTTAGTTTAGAAAGCTCCTTATCCAAATGAACTATAGACCTAGGAAATCAGCTCCTTTCCTTTCCCAAAGGGGATAGCAGCCCACTTTGGAGTATTGTGTTCCACTTTCGCTACCACAATTGTCATATCGTCATCAATCATTCCAGAACGTGTCCTTATAACCTCTTCCATAATAATATCTGCAATTTCCTGAGGTTCTTTCGTTTCAATTTCACGTATTTTTCTTCTCATCCATAAATCATAGTTTTCAACATGCTTTGGTCCTTCAAAAATACCATCGCTCATCATAATTAAAAGGTCACCAGCTTTTAGTTGTTCTGAAACAACATCTACATCAAATTCTTGAATAATCCCCATCGGTAAATTACTAGATTCAATTTTCATTACTTTATCACCACGCTTAATAAAGCTTGGTGTTGAGCCTATTTTTAAAAACCGAGCACTAGCATCCTGTAAATCAATCATTGCTAGATCTAGTGTGGAGAATATTTCATCAGTTGTTCTTAATGACAGGATCGAATTAACTGATTTGATCGCTACCTTTTCCTCAATACCGGATTGAAGGATCGTTTGTAAAAGACGTAGAGTTTCATTACTTTCATGGTGCGCTCTCTCACCATTCCCCATTCCATCACTTATTGCGATGGCATATTTCCTTGTCCCCAAGTCAATAGTCGAATAACTATCTCCAGAAACAAATCCTCCTCCTTTTGCCGCATGTGCTACGCCAGTTTCTACAACAAATGCTTGCGCAGATCGAAAGGTAACGTAACAAAAGCCATTAGGATATGACGCACATTCTTCTTTTTGAACAACAATGGTTTCTCCTAAAATATCAGAAAGAAGTGGAGCAATGATTTTTTCACATTCTCCATGTCCATTACAATACGGAATAGTCATATCTATATCTACATTTCCAACATTTAAGTTATATATTTCTACTTGCTCAATGTCTAAGCCGAAATCTTGTAGAGCATCCATTATTAATTCTTCTTGTTTATGATGGTTTTCACGTTCCCGTTGAATTTCCTTCGCAAAGTCTCCCATTACCTCTGAAACACCTAGCAGCTGTTCAGCGACGAGCTTTCTGCTTTCTTTGACCTGTTGCTTCAGCTTTTGATTCGCCTGAAAAAATGTTAGCTCTTGGAGTATGACATCCTCTACTTTCTTTGATTTTGTACAGTGCTTCTCTAGCTCTCGATGAACTCTTTGCGGAATAACACCTTCCCCCTTTTCTGTTTCATGAATAACCTTCTTCATTAAATCGTAAGTTTTATTAAAGTTTTTTGCCCAGCATTTCTCTTTCTTAAAACAGCTTTGACACGTCTTTTCTGTTACATTGCTTAAGAAATAATCTAATTCCCTTTCCTCTCCCTCATGCTCTCTCCATTGATCATATTGCGAAAAACTTTTTGAAAGTGCCTGAAACACTGATGAAAATTGTTCAACTCTATTTACAGTAATGTCTCTTATTTTTCTAATATATTGTTGCTGCTCCTGGGCATATTCATTTGTACCAGGGATATGCTTAGCAAGTTTAGAAGTAAGACTTTGCGGAGTCAAAAGTAACAGAAAAATTGCAACAACAGATTCATAGATATTTATAAATAGTGGAGTTTGAGATTCACCATACATCCCAATAAGTAATGTTGCAATAAGAAGCCCGATGGCAGTTCCAATTTTCCTCCCTTCTTTTAATAATCCTCCTAACAAACCTGAAAAGGCTAGTAAGCTCATTTGATAGAAGCTAGATACATTCGCTAAACTAAAAATTAATCCCGTCACTACCCCTACTGTAGAACCTACTGTAGCCCCGGCCACAAACGAAAAAATAAGAACTAAATATCTTGATAAAATATGCTCGACTGACAAATTAAACATGGACCAGCCAATAGTTCCTGTTAATACTGAAGCCAACAAAATTATTAGGCTAACTACCTCCTCGGTTTTTAGTGTTTTTTTTCTTTTTCTAAGTGATAATAACGGAATGCTTTGCATAAAAATAAGTGTAAGTATAAAAGTTAGACTTGCTTCAACAGCTGCCATCATTGCATCATAAGTGGTTATATTTTGTTGCTGTATAATATAAAAGTAGCTGCATTTAGAAAGAAAGGAAATAGTCAATACATAAAAGGGAATGGCCTTCATCTCATCCTGATGGACTTTTCCTAATGTCTTATATATGAATAAAAAGAAAAGACTTGATATTAATGTGTAAAATGCATTTCCTATTGAAACCGTCAAGGAGCCTACGACAAGACCTATTAATACAATTGGAGCTTTTTTTCTTCTCATCATATAAACAGCAGCAAAAAACGGTAACGAAAAAGGTGTTATGTGGGATAATATAAGTGCTCGTCCAAGTAATAAACCAATAATCAGCAATGCGACACCCTTTTGTAAGAACAATAGTTCTAGCTTTAATTGAAGTCGCTTTAACCCTTCCGAAAATTCAATTTTTGTTTCCTTTAAATCAACATTTTGCCCCGTTTCTATCAAGCTATGTTCCACTTTCGCCATATATTAAACACTCCCTATTCAATTTCGTTGTTTTTCATTATAAAATGGACTAGCTTAAAACTTTGTCAAAATAAAGGGGTGAATTGAAAGAAAAGTTCGACTTCTTTCAGCGAAAACCTTAAAAACCAAACAAGTTTCTAACATTGAGCTCGCTTGTATATCTAATAAGAGCTAATATAAAGCGGTTGTATTTTCCATCATAGTTTACGAACGAATAGCTATATAAACAAAAAAATGTCCTATTCATTTTGAATTTCAGCATATTCCTACAAAATCCTTAAAAATATATTGACATAATTTATTTCCCTATGTAATATAGACATTGTGCTTTTAAAAGTGATTATCAATTTGGCGGTGTAGCTCAGCTGGCTAGAGCGTACGGTTCATACCCGTAAGGTCGGGGGTTCGATCCCCTCCGCCGCTATAATGAATCTCCAGACATAGCACTTTCATTTAAATGAAGGCCCGTTGGTCAAGCGGTTAAGACACCGCCCTTTCACGGCGGTAACACGGGTTCGAATCCCGTACGGGTCATACGAAAAAAAACAAGTTTTCGAGAGCATCTCTAAAACTTGTTTTTTTATTTTATTATAAATACGCAAATATTCCATATAGACAGATTCATCAAAGGTTATCATATAAAAAGAAAAAGGCAAAACTGGATTAAAACCAGTTTTGCCTTTTTTGTTACGTTGACCTGCTATATAAGAATAGACAGCAAGTTAGCCTCTTCTAGCACCACGGCCACCACGTTTTGATTCTGTATTACGTTTTAATGATGATAAACGATCTTCACTATCCTTTAAAAATCGAGCCATCTTTTGCTCAAAATTTTCTTTTGTACGATAATTATTGCTAGGCTTATTTTGACGAGGTCGATTTGATTGGTTTTGAGTTTGAGTTTGCTCTTTCGCTTTACGAATAGAGAGTCCAATTTTACCATCTTTTTCATTAATAACTTTTACTAGTACTTCATCGCCGACTTTAAGATGCTCATTAATGTCTTTTACATAATTATCAGCGACTTCACTAATGTGAACAAGTCCAGTTGAGCCTTCTGGTAATTCTACAAACGCTCCGAAATTTGTGATGCCTGTTACTTTCCCTTGTAGCTTGCTGCCTACTTCGATTGACATAAAAAATTATTTCCTCCTTAAAAAGATAAAAAGTAAACCTTACTATATATTATAGCCAACGATAAAAAAGGGTGTCAATATGAGTCATCTTCTTCATCTTTCTCTTTCGGTTCAGGAATATTAAAAATAATTTCTCCATCATCAGAAAGGAAATATTCACTTCTTGCCAATTTTGCAATATATTCATCATCATTAAGCTTAATGACTTCATTACGTAATAAAGATTGCTGCTTATCTAGCTTAGCAAGCTTCTTCTCTAATTTTGCTTTCTCCTGCTTTTTCTCCTCAAGAAGATCATTTCTAGAAATGAGTGTAGAAATCAAGACAGATGAAATTGTAATAGTAAATACTGCAAATAACGATAAACGACGAAAAAGAAGTTTTCGTTTTCTAGCCGATGCTCTTTCTTTTACTTGTTGTTGTTGTGTATACATATTTTCCATTGAGGTAATATTTTGTCTTTGATTTGCACCCATTTCTTAACCTCCTTTTTGTTTCAACGGGCAATTTACTTTATAACTGCAAACTTCTATAAAAAATTTATTTTTTTATAAATATATGGACGATAAACTTTAATCCTTTTATAAATGTATTCGTTCCTTTTTTTCCTTTACCTGCAATTAAATAATAAAACTTTTCGATAAATTTTTTTACAGGAGTTGGGAAAGCTCGCCAAAAAATATGGAAAATCCAAATAATTGGTTTTAATAAAATCTTTACCACTAATAATAACACCTTAAGAATGGTTTGTACAAGTGTATAAATCCCTTTTCCTATGCCCAATATAATTGTTATGAGTAAGAAGACTAGCCATTTAATCGGATTATAGACTATCGTTTTTAATAAATTGTAAAAAAATTGAGCAATCGAGATAGTCAAAGAAATAATTGCTTCCAGTAATTTGAGATATGTTGATTTCATAATTGCCTGGTACGCAGCAAATCCACATACTAATGCAACAAAAATATAAAAACGTATTTCTCCGAAATTCACCAAGAACAAAATATAAAAAATAAGTAAACCCTGTAGCAACCAAAACAAAATATCATTAATAAAGACAATCCAGCGCTTCCTTTTCCCACGCTGTAAAAATCGATTATACGTATCAAGGGTGGCACCAAAAAAGCTTCCCATGGAGATCATGGCAAGCATGGTATAAAATTGGGTCGCCAAACTCATCGAAATATTTTGCTAAAGAAGCCTTTAGCCTTCTCCCCATGATGATCATCCAAATAAACTAAATCGAATACCTTCCCTTTTATAGATACGATTCCTTTATCGACATCAAGATTTTTCATCTGTAAGTTTTGACCACGAATGGATAGGAAGCCCATAACTGTTTCCAATAGAAACTCCTCATTATCAAAGCTTTCTACTTGCTTCACTCCAGTAATGTCTAAAAGTTTTCTTCCTCTCATCATAACGTCATGCTCTTGAGTTGGTGTTTTATTCGTTGGCGAACTATCATAATATTGATTCAAAATATTCCCCCACTTTCATCACTAAGTTCAATAATTTCTTGAACAGGATTTGTATTATATGTATGACAAGCTATTAAAAAAAAGAACTTTTCATTGAAGAAAAGCGGAGGTTGTTTCATTATCAGATCATTTCACCAGAGCAATAACAGTTTTAATAAAAAATGAGGATAAAACAAGTTTTTAAGTTTTATCCTCAATCACCATTCCTTTTATTCATTCGACTAGAAATACAAATTAATTATCCTGTATCCGCTCATCTTTAATAATAGAATACATGTCTGCAGCATCTTCTTTACGGGTAGATTCTTGTAGGTTTTCTATCTTAGCAGTAATAAGCTTTTGACCAAAGCGAACAGTAAGTTCATCTCCGACCTTCACGTTGGAACTTGCTTTCGCAGTTTGTCCGTTAATTGTAATTCTCCCTTGATCAGCAACCTCTTTAGCCAAGGTTCTTCTTTTAATTAACCTTGAAACTTTTAAAAATTTATCTAAACGCATTGTTGACATAATACCACCTCTTTACAATCCTTGTTCTTTTGCCATATTCCAAAATGAATCCAATTCTTCCAAAGTAAAATCATTAAACGCCTTTCCACTTTTAGCCACTTGTTGTTCAACATAAGAAAAGCGCCTTATGAACTTTTGATTCGCCATCTCCAATGCTTCCTCAGGATGAATAGACATTAATCTGGCTGTATTAATGACTGAGAAAAGCAAATCACCCATCTCAAATATTTGACTTTCTTTATTTCCTTTCTCCAACTCTATTTCAAATTCCTTTATTTCTTCTTGAACTTTTTTTAATGACTCATCTGCTCGATCCCAGTCAAAACCTAATTTTGAAGCAAATTTTTGCATATTATAGGCACGAATAGTAGCAGGTAATCCTTTCCCCACTTGCTCAGAAATAGAGGTCTGCGACTCTGCTTCCCCCTTTTCAGCCCGCTTTATCTCTCTCCAATTTTCAACCACTTCTTCCGCATTTGAAACCGTTTGATCACCAAACACATGTGGATGTCTGCGAATCATTTTGCTGGAAATGTTCTCAATTACATCATCAATTGTAAACATCCCTTCATCCTCTCCAATTTGAGAGTGAAGCATGACTTGTAATAGAACATCACCTAATTCTTCAATTATATGATCAATATCATCCTCATCAATCGCTTCTAACAATTCATATGATTCTTCTATTAAATACTTTTTTAATGATTGATGAGTTTGCTTTTTATCCCAAGGACATCCATTAGGACCTCGTAAAATAGAAATAATTTCTTTTAAAGAGGTAAACTCCTTAAGGGAAGCCTCTTTCATTGGAGGTACGTATAGACTTGTTAAATTATTTAAAGTCATTTGTCGATCTAGCTCAAATAATGGTACCTTTCTTAATGATTCCTCACCACTACCTGCTGCAGTTACAATAGTCACTTCATATTCATCAGGATACTTTTCCATTAAAGTCAATTTAACATTCGAAGCAATGAAAGCATCATAAACCTGACCAATAATAAGATGTTGGTTTGTTTGAATATCCTTTAATTGTAGATCTGTTCCATCTAAAAGTTGAAACCCCTCAATTGGATCGACCTTAACAGCAGTAAACAACGCATCAATAAAACTTTGACCACCACTAATAATTGTTAATATGTTTTTCTTAAGACCTTCTTCTAATAATAATTGAACCGTTTTTTCAGCCACTAAAGGATGACCTGGAACCGCATAGACAATTTCATCTTGCATCGCTGCTTCCAATAGTAGATTCATGATCTCTTCATAAACATCCTCAAATTGTTCATGTTTTTCATATACATGATCGAAGCTTGTATAAATGAAACCTTCTTGCTCAAGCTCTTGAATTACTGGATGTTCCTTTGTTCGCAAATAAATTTTCTCGGTACTTTTTAAAATACGATAAATTCCTAAAGGAAGCTGATTTAAATCTCCAGCACCTAATCCAACTATGGTAATTTTTCCTTTCATAATCATCCTCCATTTTATTTATCTTTTGCTTCGAGTGAATAACTTTCCAAATGGAATCTGACTTACTTCTTTATCATCTAGAAGTTTAAATGCTCCTATTGTAAATAAGTAAAATACGCCTCCAATACTAACCCCACCGAGAGCATTAATACAACTCCAAAATCTGCTATCCATGTGGAAATAATCAAAAACGCGTGTCCATACCTGTAATATACTAGCCATAATCAACACGGAAAGGCTAATTTTAATATAAAATTGCATGGATAATAATTGTATTCCTATTTTTTTAAGCTTAAATATACAGAATCCTAATGTTATCATTAGGGCTATAACTGTTGAAAGACTGGCTCCCATCGTTCCGAATTTAGGAATTAATACATAATTTCCAATAAATTTAAATAGTATACCTAGAATAATATACTTTGCGGGAGTAATTAAATACCCCATCCCTTGGAAAATACCAGTTATCGTTAATATCATCGAACTAAATATAATAGCAACAGCGAAGACTTGGAGAACTCTAGTACCTTCATTATTAGAAAATAACAATATATTGGTTGGTTCCATTATACTAATGATTCCGACAGTTGCACCCAGACCAACAATCAAACTTATTTTTAAAGCAATATTTATTTTTTCAATAAGTCTGGTTTGATCCACTTCTTTTCCTTTTGATGAAAGAGATGGAACAAGTGTTAGCGAAAATGATGTTGCTACCACAGTACCTAACTGAATTAGTGGCTGACCTCTATCGAAAATACCTTTTAATTCCTTGGCTTTTTCTGTTTCTACACCTGACTTTACTAGTAAAGAAAAAATATTTAATGAATCTACAAATTGAAATAGCACTAAAAGAGCACCACTGATACAAACAGCAGTCCCTTGTATAAACAACTTACTACCTATAGTCCTATAAAAATTTCCTGGCCTCGTTAAATTTTCGTTTTTCTTCTTAGACCGAAAGTAAAATATTAACAAGGTTATTAGTGCTGTCAAGCTCCCACCAATTGAACTAATTAATGTACTGCTGCCTACTAAATAAAGAGAGAACCCCTTTTTCATTAGAATGTAAGATAAAACCAGGATAAAGGTGACTCGAATAAGCTGCTCCTGTACTTGAGAAACTGCAGTCGGAAGCATATCACCTTTCCCTTGAAAATAACCGCGGATCGTTGATATGAACGGAACAAGTAAAAAAGTAAAGCTTACGACTTTAATTAATGGAGTAAGATTCTGATCCCCCATCCACCCTGCAATAAGCTCAGCTCCAAAAAAAACAACTGAAAATAGAAGTAATCCAAAAACACCTATAAATATAAAGGATGCATGTATTATATCGCGACTATTCACTTTTTTATTTAATTCTGCTTCTGCAACTAATTTTGATATGATTACCGGGAATCCATAAGTATTTAGCGCAATTGCAATCCCATATATCGGATAAACTTGTTGATAAATATAAAAACCAATATCACCAACAATGTTTTGAAAAGGTACTCGATAGACAGCACTTAATATTTTTGTAATAATTGCTGCTATCGTTAAAATAAAAGCACCCCTTAGTAATAATTTCGAATTATTTGAAGGCAATGTTTTTCTACCCTTCCTATTTATTAATGCTGCTTCTTAATGCCGAAAAATTATAATAAAATCTATTTTTTATCCCTTAGATTGTTATCAATAAAATCTTTTTTGAAATCCTTAGTATTATAGCATACCCCTTATCGATCCCCATCAATTATGAACAGTTTCCTAACAATTGAATAATAAAAAAAAGAAGCAGTATTTATCTGCTTCTAAAAATGTAGCAATTATGCACTTAATAAAATTATCATTGCCTTTTACAATCTTATTGCTCCATTTGTCTAGCTAAAAATCCCGATGCAGTTTCTGCTGCCTTTTGCTCTACTTCTCCAAGGGTACGTTCCTTTGAAAAAAGGATAACCGCTCCAATGGGATCCCCATTAGCAATAATTGGAGAGATGGTATATGAAGAAACCTCTTCTTCCACCCCATCAACAAGAATAATTTTCTCCTTTTGAGTTACAAGTTTAGAATTGCGATCTTCCATCGCTTTTTCTACTTTTTCTCCAATATTTTTATTTAAATATTCCTTTTTTGACCCTCCTGCAACAGAGATCACAGCGTCTCTATCACAAATTAAAACTTGACAAGATAAACTGTCATATAAAGCTTCAGCGTATTCTTTTGCAAAATCACTTAACTCACTAATTGGGGAGTATTTTTTTAGAATCACCTCTCCATCACGATCAACAAAAATTTCTAATGGATCTCCTTCACGAATACGAAGAGTTCTTCTAATTTCCTTTGGAATAACTACTCTCCCTAAATCATCAATTCGACGAACTATACCAGTTGCTTTCATCTTATGCTGCCTCACTTTCATCAGATGATTATTTTTGACAATGATTAATTGTCTTGGATATACATGAATCTTTTCCCTCTGTTGTCTTTAGTATCTTTCATCTAGGAAGTTCTATACATATGAGTTATTTTTTCTCCATTTATTTTATTCATGAGGTAGAAATTCATAATTAACAAGGAAATAGACCATTTTAAAAGGGATATAAAAAACAGAAGAGCATTAACTAATATGCTCTTCTACTGCTTTCATTGTACTTTTAATTTCTTTAATGATTTCATAGGCGATAGACAGCCATTTTTCCTGTTCTAACCCCTTGGTTACTAATGTGATTTTCAATTTATTACCATCCATTCCAAATCCTACAGACCGCCCATACTTATTTAATGCTTCCACAACTTTCGGGCCATTTACACTTTTAGTACCTTGTTCAGTCATAAGAATGGTTAATTGCTGCTTTGATTGTTTCATCGATTCAAGCATTGCTTCTACACTGTATACTTTAATTTCTGCTACCGTAAATAAAAGGCCTACTTGAATTGGATAATCACCAAAGCGATCGATCATCTCTTCCTTCAATTCCTCGACTTCTTCAATGTCTGTTATCCCTCTAAATCTTTTATACATTTCTATTTTTTGGTGTCCATCAGCAATATACGTATCTGGTATATAAGCATCTAATTCAAGCTCCACTTCAAAGGAAGGCAATAATTGATTACCTTCACCTTTTCTTTCTTCAATTGCTTCTTTAAGCATTTGCGAGTAAAGATCGAATCCTACAGAATCAATAAAGCCATGCTGCTGAGCACCAAGGATATTTCCTGCCCCACGTATCGACAAATCACGCATCGCAATTTTAAATCCTGAACCTAACTCAGTAAATTCCTTAATAGCCTGCAAGCGTTTTTCCGACACTTCATTAAGGACTTTATCCTTTCTATAAGTAAAATACGCATATGCAACCCGATTAGAGCGCCCTACACGTCCACGTAATTGATATAGCTGTGATAAACCCATACGATCAGCATCAAACACAATGAGAGTATTTACATTAGGAATATCAACACCTGTTTCGATAATTGTTGTCGTTACAAGAACATCGTATTCCCCTTCTAAAAAGCTTAAAATAACAGACTCTAGCTCTCCTTCTGTCATTTGACCATGGGCATACGTTACCCTAGCATCTGGTACAAGAGCAGATATTTCTTCTGCTTTTCTTTCTATATCCTCAACTCTGTTATACAAAAAGTACACCTGACCGTCCCTAGACAATTCACGTTCTATTGCTTCACGAACTAAATGACCATTATATTCCATTACATATGTCTGTACTGGGAAACGATTTTCTGGAGGTGTTTCAATAACCGATAAATCACGCACTCCTAGCATGGACATATGTAAGGTTCTTGGAATCGGTGTTGCTGTTAAAGTTAATACATCTACATTCGTTTTCATCTGTTTTATTTTTTCTTTGTGAGTAACACCAAAACGTTGCTCTTCATCAATAATCAATAATCCTAAATCATGATATTGAACATCCTTTGATAATAATCTATGTGTTCCAATCACGATATCAACCGTTCCACTTTTTAATCCCTTTAATGTATCGGTTTGCTGTTTTCGTGTTCGGAAGCGACTTAATAAACCAATGTTAATTGGATAATCTTGAAATCTTTCTTTTATTGTTTCATAATGCTGCTGAGCTAAAATAGTCGTAGGAACTAAAAATGCTACTTGTTTCTCATCCATAATTGCTTTAAATGCTGCACGAATCGCAACCTCTGTCTTTCCATAGCCAACATCACCACAAAGTAAACGATCCATTGGTCGTTCCTTCTCCATATCACGCTTAATTTCATGTACAGAACGAATTTGATCTTCTGTCGGCTGATAAGGAAAGGTCGTTTCAAACTCTCGTTGTAAATCTCCATCAGGCGAAAAGGCATAGCCCTTCGCAGCTTCTCTTTCGGCATATAGCTTAATTAAATCATCCGCAATATCTTGAACGGAAGACTCAACCTTTTTCTTAACTCGCTTCCATTCACTACCACCTAATTTATAAATCTTTGGATCTTTACCTTCAGAACCTACATATTTTTGAACTAATTCTATTTGTTCAACAGGTACATAGAGCTTATCATTGCCTTGATATCTTAAATGCAAATAATCCTTATGGATTCCGTTAATTACTAATGTTTCGATTCCTAAATATTTTCCTATTCCATGATTAACATGGACAACATGGTCACCAATATTCAATTCTGAATAGCTCTTAATTTTCTCAGCATTAGATAGCTTTTGTCGTCTCGTCGCTTTTTTTGTACTTTTATTAAACAGCTCTTCCTCAGTGATTACAGCTAATTTCATCATGGATAGCTCAAATCCTGTATTTAAGCTTCCTTCTAGCACTTGAATCGTATTTTGTAATACTCTGCCTTTATCTTCTACAACGGCTGCTTCAATTTCATAGTCTTCCAACACACTATGTAATTTTTTAATACGATTTTTATCGCTACCGACAAAAACGACCGTATAATGGCCCTTCTTCCAACGATCAACCTCAGCCTTTAACACATGCATTTGACCATGGAAATTTTGCATTGGTCTACATGTTATATTTACGATATTTTGTGGACTCGTATTTGGAATATGTCGCAAAAATAATGATAAATAAACACGTGACAAATCAGATTGAACTAATAACTTTGTTAGGCTATGGGAAACTTCAATATCGTGAACAATCTGTCCTTCCTCTAACAAAGCAGTAAACCATTCTGCTTCCTCATTCACTAAGCGATCGCTTATTTCTTGTATACGGCTGAACTCATCTAAAAATAAAATACCATTACCTGAAATATAATCTAGCAAACTAGCAGATGATTCATAGGCTAACGATAAATATTTAAAAAATTGTTCAGGCTTTTGACCATTTCGTAGAATTTCAAGGTCATATCCAATATTTTGAACTAATAGCTCTTTTACTGAATCCTTTTTAACCTTTTTCAATGTCTTTGCTAAACCCTTTTCAAGCTTATCAGCAATTAAAGGCAACTGCTCGGAATCAAGAGGAGATTCTGTACACGGACCGATAGTTATTTTTTCTAACTTCGAAATAGATTTCTGGTTCTCTAATGAAAATGTTCGTATAGAGTCAATTTCGGTATCAAATAACTCAATCCGAATGGGATTTCCTTCCGTTAATGGATATATATCTAATATTCCACCTCGCAAACTAAACTCACCAGGAGCACTCACCATTTCATTACGGTTGTAACCCATTATATTTAAACTTTGCAATATCTTTTCTAAATCTATATCCTGCCCCATTTTAAATAACAACTGATACTTCTTCCAAATCTCTGGAGTAGGAAGAATCCTTCGTAAACCAGCCATAGGGACAATTAAAATTCCATTTGTATTACTTGTCATAAAGTTAAGGGCTTCAATTCTTTGTCCCTTTAATTCCGGACTAGAAATACCAATCTCGGCTGCAATCAGTTCATTTGCAGGATACAAATATAAATGATCTTCGTTAATAAACTGTTGTAAATCTTCATATAATTTTTGAGCTTGAAGAAGATTATATGTAATAATGATTACCGGTTTTGCTTCTTTTTGATAAATAGATGCGATAAAAACGGCTCTTGAAGATCCGGATAACCCCGCTACAAGCTGTTCTTTTAAACCTGCATCAATACCTGTAATCACTGAATTAACTTCATCCTGCTGTAAAATAATTTGCTGTAAATCTTTCAAACTAATAGCCCCTCCCTTCAAAAACACTACTTTTTATTATTTAAACTGAAAAATGCTTTGGATTTTTTCCAAAGCGGTTAATGAATCAAATGATCATATTCATGTAGGTTTGGATTTTTCTCAAGAGCTTCTTGACAATCCTCACATATAGAATGGATATGAATATTCCCATTTGATTCATAGGAAACCATTTCCTGTCGTTCTTCATTTGTTAATGCATGAATGCCAATTTTATCTGAATGAATAGATTGATTTTCAATACTTCCTATATTTGTACCACAATGACGACAAAAATAATGGATCGCCATATTGAGGCCTCCTTATAAAAACAATTACTTTACTTTAGTATTGACTTACTTATAAGGAGTTATTCACTTTGTTAATTAATTTATTTTATTCTCGTAAAAATTTTATTAGAAGATGCTTCTTTTAATAAATTTATTTACTATAAATCATTTTGTGATTAGACTTTTTATTTCATAACTAGAATTAATTGTAATGGTTCATCACTTCAAGAAATGGCTTCTTTAACCATTCCTCACATGCATCTGCACTTTTTTGAATTACGTTTTGCATTTCTTCCCATTCATCCTTTTTAAACTTTCCTAATACATAGTTAGGAACAGACATACCATAGTCAGGTCGGTTTATGCCAATTCGAATTCGGTTAAAATTTTGAGTGCCTACATGTGCAATGGTTGATTTAATCCCATTATGCCCGCCAGCACTTCCTTTTTGTCGTAATCGAATTTTCCCAACCGGTAGATCCATGTCATCAAAAATAACTACAAGATCCTCAATTGAAATATCATAATAATTCATAATTGGACGAATACTTTCTCCAGATAAATTCATATATGTAAGTGGCTTCAATAAAATGAATTTTTCACCATTTTTATTTACAATTGAATATAAACCGTTGAATTTTGATTGATTTAATATAGTTTGGTATCTCTTAGCCAATTCATCAATCACTTCAAAACCAATATTATGTCTTGTTCGATCATATTGGTTACCCGGATTTCCTAAACCAACAATTAATTTCATACATTACACCTCAATTGTACTATATCATATAATCGTGTAACATCGATGATATTTTCATTTCAATCTTTTTACTTCCCATTATGCTTATACATATTTCACTATATCTATTATGTTATATTTTTTTTACAAAATCCATGTCAAATTAATTCAAAAGACGTAACCTTTATGGCTACGTCTCTACCAGAGATCATTCACTTATTTACTCTCATTCTCTACAGTTGTTTCCCTTCCCTCTACATTCTCTGGAATTCCTGGCTCTTGTTCTTCTCCTGTACTTATCTCTTCTTCTTGTCGTGGAGCTAACACAGAAGCAATTGTTAACTCATCTTCCTGTGCAATTTTATAGGAATATGAATCTTTAATATCCGCTACAGTCAGAGTATCACCAACATGAAGATTAGAAATGTCTACTTGTATTGCATCTGGTAATTCATTAGGCTTCGCTATGACAGGCAATTCGTGAACGGATTGCTGTAATACCCCTCCATCTTTTACTCCTGGACTGTCTCCTACTAACTCTACTCTTACATTCGCCTCTATTTCAACTTTCATGTCTACTGCTAAAAAATCAATATGGAGAATATCCTTTTTAATACTATCCTCTTGGTAATCATTTAATATTACATTTCGCTTATTCCCGTCAATCTGCAATGAAATAACTCCGTTTCTCCCTGCTTCACGAATGACTTTTAAAAAATCAGCACCATTTACATAAACAGGTGTGCTTTCAACATTGTAACCATAAATAACGGCAGGGATTTGTCCTGCATCACGTAAATTCTTTAACTCGGACTGTTGTTTATTCTCACGTTTTGTTGCATCAAGTGCTGTCACCATATATTGATCAACCTCCTCAAGTTATGTAAAGAACCCTTCTATTATCTTTCCCCATTAAGAGTTTAATCTAAACATGATTAAAGATATTCAGAACTTAAAGGCAATAGCAGCACAACTATTTTTATCATTTGTTAAAACAAAAAATAAGACCGACATTATGTCGGTCTCTATCCTTCTAACTATCTAGTTATTAATCAAATAATGTACTAACGGAAAGCTCTTCATGAACACGAATAATCGCTTCTCCTAATAGTGGCGCTATAGAAAGTTCAACCACTTTATCTGATTTTTTATCTTCAGATAATGCAATCGAATTTGTTACAACAAGTTCTTTTATTTTAGAATTATTAATTCGTTCCATTGCTGGGCCAGATAATACTGGATGAGTACAGCATGCGTAAACTTCTTTTGCTCCATTTTCCACTAGTGCATTTGCAGCTAATGTAATAGTTCCTGCTGTATCAATAATATCATCAATTAAAATGGCTACTTTCCCTTCAATATTACCTACAATGTTCATCACTTCAGCCACATTTGGTCTAGGTCTACGTTTATCGATGATAGCAATCGGTGCTTTCAATCGATCAGCCATCTTACGTGCACGAGTTACCCCACCATGATCTGGAGAAACAATAACAATATCATCAGCAAAGTTTTTCTTTTTAAAGTAATCTGCTAAAATTGGTACACCCATTAAGTGATCATTTGGAATATCAAAAAATCCTTGAATTTGCGGTGCATGTAAATCTAATGCAATCACTCTAGTTGCCCCTGCTGTTTCAATAAGATTGGCTACTAACTTAGCTGTAATCGGTTCTCTCGCTCTAGCTTTACGATCCTGACGAGCATAGCCGTAATATGGCATAACGATATTAATTGTTTTTGCAGATGCTCTTTTAAGAGCATCAATCATGATTAGAAGTTCCATCAAGCTTTCATTAACAGGTGCACTGGTTGGTTGTACAACATATACATCACACCCACGAATACTTTCTTCGATATTAATTTGAATTTCACCATCACTGAACCTAGTGACAGAACATTTACCAAGTTCTACGCCAACTACTTTTGCAATTTCTTCTGCTAATTTATGATTTGAATTTAAACTAAAAATTTTCAAATTAGGATCAAGATACTGATTAGACATGATGGACCTCCAATTATTGATTGTGTTTTAATTTATTTACATAATTTTCTTTATTCACTTGTCTTGCACGAGCAATTGATAATCCGTCTCCAGGAACATCCTCTGTAATGGTTGAACCTGCGGCAACGTAAGCATTTTTACCGATTGTTACAGGAGCAACCAAATTAGAATTGCATCCTACAAAGACACCATCTTCAATTTTAGTTAAATATTTATTTTTTCCATCATAATTGACAGTAATCGAGCCACAACCAATATTCACATTGGACCCAACTTCAGCATCACCTATATAACTTAAATGAGATGCTTTGCTTCCTTTTCCAAAACTCGCTTTTTTAATTTCAACAAAGTTTCCTATCTTCACTTCATCAGCGATCGCTGAATTTGGTCGTATATGTGCGAATGGGCCAATCTGAACATTCGAACCGATAGCGCTATCATAAGCAACTGATTGACGTATAACTGTTTGATCTTTAATCGTGCAATCTTTTATTTCAGTGTCGGGACCAATCGTACATTCCTCTCCAATAATCGTCTTACCCGATAATTGAACACCTGGATAAATAACCGTGTCCATACCTATGATTATATCAAGACCAATATAAGTGTTTTCTGGATCAATAATCGAAACACCATTTCTCATATGGAATTCATTAATCCGCTTTCTCATGATCTTTTCTGCTTTAGCAAGGGCAATACGATCATTTACGCCTAATGTTTCTTCCATATTATCCGTTTGATAAGCGGAAACGATTTCACCATCATTCTTCAATATTTCAATTACATCTGGTAAGTAATACTCACCTTGTACATTATCATTTGAAACTTTTTTTAACGCTTGAAATAAAGCTTGATTGTCAAAGCAAAAAACACCTGTATTAATTTCTTTTACTTTACGTTCTTCTTCAGTAGCATCTTTATGCTCAACAATTCTTTCAACAAATCCTTCTTCATTGCGAATCAAACGTCCGTATCCTTCTGGTTGATCTGTGTATGCTGTTAATATCGTTGCTTTAGCCTTTTGTGCCTCATGATGTTTCATCAATGCTTCCATCGTCTCTGCTTGTATAAGCGGTGTGTCACCACAAACAACAAGTGTGACTCCATCTTCATTAGATAAAGCTTCATCTGCTTGCATAACTGCATGTGCAGTTCCTAGTTGTTCTTCTTGAAGTGCAAAAGCTGTCTTTCCTTCTAGCTTAGCTTTTACTAATTCAGCTCCATGACCTACAATCGTTACCATCTTCGTCATGTCCAACTTGCCAATTTGTTCAACAACATGCTCAACCATTGGCTTTCCACAAACCGGATGTAACACCTTATAAAGCTTTGACTTCATTCGAGTTCCTTGGCCAGCAGCTAAAATAACAGCAAATCGATTTGTCATATTTGGTCCCCCAATAAACCTTTTTATCCATAGAAAAGAATAACGTAAATTCTCTGTGATTTCAAGATAGCCAAGATTAATACAAAGATTTGTCAAAAAAGAAGAAAAGAGGTAGTACCTAAAACAGGTGGGTATAGGCTACTAAAAAAATCTCACATTAAGTTTCTTTTCCTTTTTGCCTAGCGTGCTATTTAAACTCGAAAAGCAAATCACTGGAAGCAGGAGCTAATAAAGCCCATAAAAAAAGAGCCTTACTTTTTGGAGTAGGCTCTTGCTGTTTAATCTATTAGGAAGCGCCGGCTTCTTCAAACTCAACTTCTTCTAACTCTCCTAATCGGTGATACTCCGCTAATACAGACTCTTGAATCTTGCTTCTAGTATTAGAATTGATTGGATGAGCAATATCTCTAAACTCCCCATCAGGAGTTCTTTTACTTGGCATTGCTACAAATAATCCATTATTACCGTCAATTACTCGGATATCATGAACAACAAATTCATTATCTAATGTAATAGATGCAATCGCTCTCATTCGCCCTTCTGTATTAACACGGCGTAATCTTACGTCTGTTACTTCCATCCTGTTCACCACCTTTTCGCATAGATAGAATCTAGTTAATGTATTCAACAGAATTTGATATATTCCTTCTTAAATTGTAAAATTTTTTAAAAAATTTATAGGACCTGTAATTTTTTCATTCTTAATTTGCTACATATTAATGAAGTTTCGCCTAATTTAGTATTTTTTATACTATATAAATTTTATACATAACCATCGTTCCTTCTTTTTTATAGACCGATAGAACTATGACAAATGCTTGGAATGTACACCCTAAATAAATTCTCTATGCATAAAAACTAAACATTTTATCGTTTCTAAATCAAAAAAAGTGGTCCAATAATTGTTGGGCCACTTCAAACTGTTATTTTACTAATGCTACTACTTCCATTTCAATTGAAACATCTTTTGGAAGTCTTGAAACTTCTACACATGATCTTGCAGGTTTATGCTCAGAAAAATATTCACCATAAATTTCATTTATAATGGAAAACTCATCCATGTTTTTTATAAAAACAGTTGCTTTTACTACCGTCTCAAAAGAGGCTCCTGCTTCTTTTAGAACTGCAGCTAGATTTTTAAAAACTTGATGAGTCTGTTCTCTAATATCTCCATTAATTAAATTGCCTTCTGCCGTCAAAGGAATTTGTCCTGAACTATAAAAAACATTATTTACGACAATTCCTTGTGAATATGGTCCAATTGCTGCAGGTGCTTCTTTTGTAGATACTATTTTCATAAAATATCCCCCTTAAATACTTATATTTAAGTTGACTTAAAGCCTCTTATTATAATTAATCAAGCAAGGCTCCATTCCCTTTTCCATTCACAAAATAATTTCCTTCAATTACTTTTATTTTCTTTTCTTTTACATCTACATCCATTAATTTAACCAATGAGACATAATCATCAACCAATCTTTCCTCTGCCTCTTCTGATTCCAGTAATACAGCAATTCCTGCCAAAGAAGCATTAAACTCTTCTAAAAGATTTACCATCCCATTAACAGTTCCACCGGCTTTCATAAAGTCATCAACAATCAATACCTTTGCTCCTTCATTCAAACTTCTTTTTGAAAGAACCATCGTTTGAATTCTTTTCGAGGAGCCAGAAACATAATTAATGCTTACAGTTGATCCTTCTGTTACCTTACTATCTCTTCTAACAATGACAACAGGTACATTTAAATAGGCTGCTGTCGCATGTGCAATAGAAATCCCTTTTGTAGCCACTGTCATGATCACATCAATGTCGGTTTCTGCAAAAGCTGAAGCTAATAGTTTCCCTACTTTACTAACTATTTGCGGATTTCCAAGAAGATCAGTTAAATATAAATAACCTCCTGGCAGAAGTCGTTCTGGATTCGCAATCAATTGACAAAGTTCATAAATAATCTTTTTCGCATCTTCTTTATTCGTACTGGAAATAAATTTTACTCCACCTGCTGCACCAGGAATCGTTTGAAGTGTCCCAATACCTTGTTTCTCGAAAGTTTCTTTTATGATTGCCAGATCTTCACTGATGGATGATTTTGCAGATTCATATCTTTCGGAAAAAAAAGTTAAAGAAACTAATTCCTTTGGACGTTCTAATAAATAATGGGTCATATCTATAAGCCGTTCACTACGTCGAAACTTCATGTTGCACCTCCTTTAAAAAATCCGAATATTTAAGAATAATATATCATTAATGTACGGATTTTGTCTATTAGGTGAATACCTTGTCTTACTCTGAAAAACGATCCCCTAACATACGAACAGCAAATACTTGATCACAAAATCCTCTTAATCCATTATAAATCCTTTGAAGCCTAGAATCATATTGGACAAGACCAAATACAGTCGGCCCACTTCCACTCATAAGTACAGCATCAGCACCAAACCGCTCCATTTGTTCTTTTATATGTTGCACCTCTGGATGCATTTTTAATGTAACACTTTCTAATACATTTCCAATTTCCTTGCAAACCGAGTGATAATCTCCACCATTAATCGCATTGATCATAGCTTGAGAATTAGGATGACGAACAGAAGATAAATCTAAATTTCGATATACATCTGCTGTTGATACCCCAATTAAAGGCTTTGCAAGAATAACCCAACAATTCGGCGGGGCAGATAAATGAGTGATTTTTTCCCCTCTTCCTTTAGCCATTGCTGTTCCACCATATACACAAAAAGCAACATCAGAACCTATCTCAGCCCCTATTTTAGCAAGTTCGTCTAAAGAAAGCCCTAATCCCCATAGTTTATTTAAGCCTCTTAATGTTGCTGCAGCGTCACTGCTACCTCCAGCTAAACCAGCTGCGACTGGGATTGCTTTATCAATAGTAATCGTTACACCTTGTTTGATATCATATTTTTCCTTCAAAACCTTTGCTGCTTGGTATGCTAAATTACGCTGATCGTCCGGAACATATCGATTTTGGGAATTAATACGAATCTCATTTTCACTAATCTCAGATAATCCAATCCTATCGGATAAATCAATCGTAGTCATAATCATTTCGACTTCATGATATCCATCTGGACGCTTATTTAATACATCCAAAGTTAAATTTATTTTAGCCGGTGCCTTAATAAAAATTGTCAATGTATTCACCACTCTAATCCAACATAAATTTTCATTGTTTTTATATATCTAAGTTTGTACTATTTTACCACAAACAATTATTGCCATATAACCTCTTCACAAGTATTGTATTTTATCATTTTCAATCATACTATGGAAGTCTTTATTTCTTAAGAAGTTTTCTTCAATAAAAAAAAGACTGAGTAATTAACTCAGTCTTACGGCATGTAAATTATAATCCCTTGAGCTCGAGTAGTCTTACTGTGATTTTCCATTATTAGCTAACTGTTGTTCGGCAATTTCGATAGCACGCTTAACCATGTTTCCAGCGTCTCTCGCTTTTATGCCTCCCCATCCTTCTTGCTTAACCACATCATAGAAACCCAATTCTTTAGCTAGTTCCTCTTTGAATTGTTCAGACATAATCCCTCTTTTTCTGCCCACTTTGAAGATCCCCCTTTACCATGCCGCTTTTATAGTATGTTCGGACCTATATTAAATATTAGAAAAATAAAAGCTTTAAAGATTAAGGTTACAACCAAAATAATTTTTCCAAGGAATTTGTAATGGACATAAAACAAAAAAAGCAGTAAACAATTTGTCTACTGCTGTCCTAATACTATATTTCCTGTTGTTTCATCATAGAAGGTTAATTGGACCGTTTCAGTAAGCACATCTGCATAGCTGTAGGAAACACGCTCAAAAGAGTTTTCCTCTTGATCTAATTCGATGACAAAAACTGATGGATAAGTTTCTGCCAAAATACCCGAACGTTCAATGGTTTTTCTTCGTCCTCCATTAGCTTTTAACATTAATCTTTTTCCCAAGTTGGAATCAAGAGATCTTTTAATGTCAGTTAATGTTTTTGGCATTTCGCTCCACCTCACTATGTATTAGTGTAACACATTATGTAAAAAAGGTCAAATCTAAATTATTTATTTTATCAATGAAAGGAATGTACTGTCAACACTTTTCATTCAACAAAATGACCGTTTTTTTTACAAAGGTGTTTTTCTTATCTTCTAATTGTTATTAAAAATCAGATTCAACGCTCACTTAAGCTAAGCATTTTCAATTCTAATGTTTTCAAGAAAGCCACCTATACGGGTATCTTCTCCATATTTCTTAATAATATGTAAGAAAGTGAAATATTTAAAATGTGTAAAATATCATGAAAATAATTTGTCTAACGGTGGGGAAATCTCGTGTGACTGGTTATCAATAATAAAGTGCAATTTTCCTTAAAAGGATTTTGGCTGAGATAAAATTTATACTTTCTTATCTAACAAAAAAGCCCTAATGAAGACTCATTAGAAGCTTTTCCCTTTTATTCTTCTATAACGGGTTTATATGGCATTCCTGTACGAAGTACGCCTTTTGTTTCTATCCCTCCTAAACCCTTCTCTCCTGTAAGGGTATTGCGTAATACATCCCAAACATTTACTTGATTCATAAAGGATGTATAACTTATTTTCGCTACAATATAAACAGGATCAAGCGCATGAATATTGACCCGCAATGGAGAACTTGCAAAATTAGCACCCGCATGGATTAATGATTCAAAGTGTGATTGACAGGCACCAGCGAAAATAATTAATTGATCCAAATGGGGCACTTTTCTTCTTGCTTCAATAACTGTCCTTACAAAATATTTGGAATGCCTATATGCATTTATATCCGTTTTTTTGCCTTTTGACTTTGAATAAGAATCATGCCCTGTAATAACTAAAATATCAGGACGATATTTATCGATTAATGGCCCAATTTGGTTTGGCATATCCTTTTCATAGCAATGGACTCCATATACTTTTACTCCAATTTTCTCGTATAAATCTATACATTTTTTCAAATATGAAGGATCGCCATCCAAGTGTAAAACACGACCAGGAATATGAAAATAATTATATTCTTGACTATATCCGTTAGTAGCATTATATTCTTGCTCTTGACGTAATAAATTAATATCTTGTTGAAATAATTCAAATGATTGTGCTTCTAGTGACCGAAACTCCTTAGAAATCTTTGAACGTTCCTCACTATCTATAATGACGAGATCATTGAATGGTGCATCTGCGATTAAACGATAGTCCTCTCCATATAAGATTGCAGTTTCTACTCCATTGTTATTTTGTATATCAATCACTCTGAACAAAAGATCACAATGGTATGATTTTCGTCCAACAATTGAATTGATTGTCACACTCATGAATCGTCAACTCCATTGAAAAGCAAATAGTCTTTAACTTCTAACACTAGGCTATGCAAAAAAAGGAAAGGTGTGCGAAAGAAAACTCTGAACATCTATTTTAAGAAAACATCGGAATAACAAATGCGCATGCGCCTTGATCAACCCCGACAAGCAAATGTTCCTTCCCTAAGAAGTCCGCACTTTGACTTCATTGGGAAAGTCCAAATGCCGACTTTCCTTGGTGAAAGGTTATTTGACCTGGAGGGGTTAAGCGCTGGAGCTGGACGTAAACTTCCCCCATAGGAAAGTCATCCACAGGCGAATATTTTATAATTTCCTTAATAAAAAAAGTCTTTTAACCTGTATGTTAAAAGACTTGAAAAATTATTTATTTATTATAGGAAATAAAGCATTACTTAAGGAAGCAAATTCCTGTATAGAGAGTGTTTCTCCCCTTCTTGAAGGATCAATATTTAAGTTAGATAATGCTGCTGAAATGGCATCCTTCATTTCCTTTCCATTAGGCAACTGATTAATAAGATTATTTAAGATTGTCTTTCTTCTTTGAGCAAATGAAGCACGAGTCACTTGAAAAAAGAATTCCTCATCGATGACATCAACAATTGGTTTCTCATGTAAAGTTAAACGAATAACTGCGGAATCTACATTTGGCTGCGGCATAAAAACTGTTTTCGGAACAATCATAACCGTTTCCGCTTTAGTATAATACTGAATGGCGATTGATAATGAACCATATTCCTTCGTTCCAGGCTTTGCCCCAATTCGATCTGCTACTTCCTTTTGAAGCATAACAACAATTCCTCTTAGGGGTAGACGCTCTGTCAATAGTTTAAGAATAATTGGGGTAGTAACATAATACGGCAAATTAGCAACGACCATTACATCATGAATGTCTTTAAATTCTTCATCAACAATCGTGTGTATATCTGCTTTTAGTATATCTTGATGGATCACTTTCACGTTATCATAAGGTGATAATGTATCCTCCAATATCGGAAGCAATCTTTGATCAATTTCAAATGCTAATACTTTTTTGCTATTCCTTGCTAAATGCTCTGTCAATGCCCCAATCCCTGGACCAATTTCAATTGCTCCAGAAGCTTTCGTTAATCCTGCATGTTCTGTAATGTTTTTCAAAATATTAGGGTCAATTAAAAAGTTTTGTCCTAGGCTTTTCTTAAAAGAAAATCCAAATTTTTTTAAAATTTCTTTCGTTCGTATCGGTGTTGCAATATCCTTATGCATCATTTTCCTCCTGTAGAACCTTCTCAAGTGCATGA
Organism: Heyndrickxia sporothermodurans; assembly: GCA_018333075.1. Taxonomy (GTDB): domain Bacteria; phylum Bacillota; class Bacilli; order Bacillales; family Bacillaceae_C; genus Heyndrickxia; species Heyndrickxia sporothermodurans_A. The sequence continues at coordinate 37,807 of BORH01000026.1, forward strand.
GCAAATGCTTCTTTACTTATTTGAAACATCATTAATCGTTTATGGAGCTGTTTTCCGTTCGTATATCCAATTTTCAATATTTCCCCTATTCTTTCTCTCCTGGCCTTTGATTGGCTTCCACCAATAAGACCAGCAGTTACTAAATCATCTTGAGTGATTACTTCTTCAATTACAGTATCCATTGTATGTGCATCTTTTAATGCTTCGATGATTGCTTCTGGGCTAGCGTGCTCTACTCCTATTCCTTTTCCAGAGCTTGGTTTTGCATCTTTCTTTTTAATAAATGCATGCTTGCAGCCAGCTACATAGTCAGAAACAATCTTTCTTATTCTTTCTCCTGGGTAATCTGGATCTGTAAATATAATAACTCCTCTTTTTTCTTGAGCTAATTTTACCTTTTCAAGTGTCATTTGAGAAATAGCTGATCCATTAGTTTCAATTGTATCCGCATCAACAGCACGTTTAATTGCTGTTGTATCATCTCTACCTTCCACTACAATTATTTCTTTTATTTTCATTTTTCCTCCAAAAATATTGAAACATTTTTGTAACTTTATTCGTCTAATATTATAAACTAACTATATTATAATTGTATTAAAGTCAAAAAGAAAAGCGAAGACGACAGTTCTAAGCACTGCAAAAAAGAAAAACAGAGGAAGACTCCTCTGCTATCATCTAATTTAATATTCTTATTTTTACTTGCTTTCTTCCCCAACGATATGCTTGGGATTTATTTGGAAAGAATATATCTATTTTTCTGCCTTGGATCGCGCCACCTGTATCAGCTGCAACGGCATATCCGTATCCTTCAACATAAACCTTTGTTCCAAGTGGAATAAAGGTTGGATCGACTGCGATAATTTTTATGTTTGGATTAGCACGAAGATTTATACCTGTTGCTGTATTCCCTGAACATCCATTACAGTCAGCAGTATAAGCAGTAGAGGTTACATAATATTCCTTACCGCCAGCTTCGCCTCGAGATACTTGTGCTGTCATCACTTTCGTTCCGACCATTACAATTTTTTCTTTACTTTCTTTAATTGTTTCTACATGAATTAATTTTCGATTTACTTCTTTTCCGTTTTCCTTGACGACTTCATATTTTTTTCTTTGGAGTCCATTTTGACCATGCTGTAAAACTTTTTCCTGCCCTCGAAGCAAGTTTGAACTTTTTCTTGTTTGAACAGCATACCCAATTGGTTCTTCCACTACATCGCTGACTTTTTTAACTCTGATCACATTTACTTTATCTTCTGGATTAACCTTTTGTTTTAGATCTGGTTTGATACGATCTAATTCTCCAAGTTTGATTCCCTGTTGCTTTAAAAAGTCAGCGACCGTAGTCGAAGTTGACCATACCTTTTTCGTTTTCCCACCGTCATTTAGTGTAAGAGAAAAAGCTCTTTCAATATTTATATTCATGCTTTCAGAGATAATCTCATTTTTTTCTGGTACAATTTTGTCATATTTTCCCAGAGGAATATTTTCTTCTTGTAGTAAATCTTGAACGGTTTCTCCTGTCGTCCAAATACTCTTCTTATTTCCCCCGATGTTTACGTGAACTTGTTTTGCTGGTTCCCAGACAAAGGATAATTGGTCCCTTACCTTTGTTTCCGCAGGTAGAGATAAATAATCTTTTGAGTGTAAATTAATATTTAAATCTTCTAGAATGTTGCCTATCGTATCTGAATGGGTGCGAATAACCTTCTTTTTCCCATCGAGTGTCATTGCAACTGTTTTTTTCGTAGTTTCATAGGCAGTTACGCCTAAAACAGCTACAAAAACTAGAGAACTAGTAATAGCAATAGCCAATCTTTTACTACTCGTTGTCTTGGAAATCAGGCTTTTCACATGCTTTAAATTCATGAAAATGAAACGCCTCCTTCTCTCCGTGAGATTATATAGACTATTTTGCCAACTGTCAACCTACTAGATTTTGCAATAAATGCAAAGGGAGACTTATCGACATGGTAATCCTATGAGAAAGTTGAGACATGTAGAACTTTTTGTTATTAAAAAAATATTAGACAAGCTCCCATACTATTCGACATTTTTACTGTAACGTTTTTCGCGAAAATTGTTGCATTTTTGTATATTGCATTATGGTATAGTATCACTTAGTTTAGGGGCATCTTTTCTAATTTGTGCACCCCTCAATGATTTGAAGCTGCAATATATCGATTCAAAAGTAACAAAATTCAAGAAAATTCTTTTCTATTAATTTATGCCGAATAGTCGTTTTGCATTTTTGGTTGTTTGATCCGCTACTTCTTCTAAAGATACTCCTTTTATTTCAGCGATTTGTTGTGCTACAAGCTTAACAAAAGCGGGTTCGTTTCTTTTCCCCCTATATGGATGTGGGGCCAAGTATGGACAATCCGTTTCAATCAATAAATGACTTAAAGGAATTTCCAGAGCAACCTCTTTCGGTTTTTTCGCATTTTTAAAGGTAACAGGTCCCCCCAAAGAAATATAGAAATTCATATCGATACATTCTTTTGCAATTTCTGTGCTTCCACTAAAGCAATGCATAATACCGCCTACTTCTTTTGCATCCTCTTCTTTCAAAATATCAACAATATCTTGTGTCGCTTCTCGATTATGAATAATTATAGGCAGTTTCACTTTTTTTGCTAACTTAATTTGTTTACGGAAGACCTCTTTTTGAATTTCCTTCGGTGATTTATCCCAATGATAGTCTAATCCCATTTCTCCTAAAGCAACAACTTTGGGATGCGCAGTTAACTCTTCTATCCATAGTAAATCTTGCTCAGTCATATCTATTGCATCTACTGGATGCCATCCAATACTCGCATAAAGAAAATCATACTTTTCAACAAGCTCCATCGCTTTATTAATAGTCGGTCGGTCAAAGCCAACCACAACCATATTGCTTATTCCTGCTTCTTTTGCGTTGCTTATCACCCCTTCAAGGTCCTGATCATATTGTGTATCATTAAGATGAACATGTGTATCGAATAACATAACTTTTCTCCTTATTCCAAATTTATTTTATAATAAAAACTCTACATACGCTTTGCATTCCTTTAACATTTACATTACATTTTATTGGGGACATTTTCCTTGCGAATTGGAAAAATGAGTAATAAAATAGGGCGTCATAACTATACACTCTTCGACAAACTTTTTCTGTGTTTCATAGACGTATTCCCTTAGATGCATACTTCTATCTATTTGTTACTTTTTCATTCAAATGCCAAATATCTCTACATCTTTGCCAAGTTCTCTTTAGTCATAATCCCTACTTTTTAACGAATAATTTTTTTATTACTAGTTATAAAAAAAGAAAATAACATAGAGAATCCCGTCGAAAAATGTTCCACGTGAAACATCTCTATGTTATTTCATAACTAATAAATGGTAACAATTTCTTTTAGAATATTACAATTACTTTACAATAGATCCATTAGGAAGTGATTGGTCAACACTTGCTACAGATAACACACCTTCATTAGAACCAGCCAATATCATTCCTTGTGAAAGCTCCCCACGTAGTTTAACAGGCTTCAAATTTGTCACACAAATAACTTTTCGTCCAACTAGATCTTCAGGTTTATAATATTGAGCAATACCAGATACTACTTGTCTTTTCTCATAACCTAAATCTAATTGAAGCTTTAAAAGTTTATCGGCTTTTTTAACCGGTTCTACCTGAATAACTTCAGCAACACGCAGTTCAATTTTCATGAAATCATCAATTAAAATTTCACTTTTTTCATGTTCAGGTTTCTTTTCTTCTTTCTTTATTGGCTCACCTGCCATTTTTTCCTTTATATAATTTATTTCTTCTTCAAGCTCAAGTCGAGGGAAAATTGGTTCACCTTTTTTTACTACCTTAATTCCTTTAGGAAGTTTCCCGAATGATTCAAGACTTTCCCAGCTTTTTAGGTTGTCATTTATAATATTTAATTGTTCAAAGATTTTCATTGGTGTTTTCGTTAAAAACGACTGAAGTAAAACAGCTACTCTTCGTAGTGACTCAGCTAAATGAACCATTACACTTGCTAACTCATCACTCTTAGCTTCATCTTTAGCTAACACCCATGGTTGTGTTTCATCTATATATTTGTTCGTACGACTAACTAATTCCCATACTGATGACAATGCAACCGAGAACTCCATTTTTTCCATTGCTTCTTCATACTTCTTAACTGTTTCTATATTTACATTTAATAGAGATTGATCAAATGAGTTTACCGACCCATTATATGTCGGAATTACACCTTCAAAATATTTATTAATCATTGCAACTGTTCGATTAAGTAAATTTCCTAAGTCATTAGCTAAATCAAAATTAATTCTTTCTATAAATCCTTCTGGTGTAAATACTCCATCAGATCCGAAAGGTACTTCCCTTAGTAAATAGTACCGTAATGCGTCTAAACCGTAACGGTCAATTAATGTAACAGGATCTACTACATTGCCTTTTGATTTTGACATTTTTCCATCTTTCATTAATAACCAGCCATGCGCAAACACTTTTTTAGGTAGTGGTAAATCTAATGCCATTAGCATAATTGGCCAATAAATCGTATGGAAACGAACAATTTCTTTTCCAACTAAATGAACATCAGCAGGCCAATATTTTTTAAATTTCGATTGATCTTCAGTTCCATATCCTAATGCAGTTATATAATTTGAAAGTGCATCAATCCATACATAAATTACATGCTTTGGATTTCCAGGAACTTTAATTCCCCAGTCAAAGGTTGTACGTGATACAGCTAAATCTTCCAATCCAGGCTTTAAAAAATTGTTGATCATTTCATTTTTTCTTGATTCAGGTTGAATAAAATCAGGATTTTCCTCATAGTACTCTAATAATCGATCTACATATTTACTCATTTTAAAGAAATAGGATTCCTCTTTTACCTTTTCAACTGGTCTACCACAATCGGGACAATTTCCATTTACTAATTGACGCTCTGTAAAAAAGGATTCACATGGGGTACAATATAACCCTTCATATTCATCTAAATAAATATCCCCTTGTTCTAGTAATTGATGAAAGATTTTCTCAACAATCACTTTATGACGCTCTTCTGTAGTACGAATAAAATCATCGTAAGAAATATCCAATTTTTTCCATAATTCTTGAATCCCAGAAACGATACGATCCACATAACCTTGTGGAGTTATTCCATCATCCTCTGCTTTACGTTGAATTTTTTGACCATGTTCATCCGTACCGGTTAAATACATTACATCAAAACCACGTAACCTTTTGTAACGAGCCATCGCATCCCCTGCCACAGTCGTATAGGCATGTCCAATATGTAAATTCCCACTTGGATAATAAATTGGTGTTGTTATATAAAACGTTTTTTTCTTTTCCATTATTTTTCCCCCCATTTTCTTAAATAAATTAAAATACTCTCACCCAATGGACGAGAGATTATTAATGCCAATTTGGGCAAAACATATAAAAAGTTTTTAAATAAGATAGTTTAAAAAAATATCTAGTTTGTATATTTTTCATCCACCATTTTGTAAAAACTCATTCATAAAAATAGCAAAAATAAAGTTATAGAAAAGTGCCTTTAATAAAATATTTTAACCGCTTATACCATCAAAATATACCTAAATATTTGCTTTTCTGCAACTTTCCAAACTATATATATAATTATAATGAAAAAAATAAAAAAAGAATACGTTGAATTTTGTCGAATATTCTTTGCAACCTTTAAAAATTTTAAGTTAACTGACTATTTTTTTACTTTAAACTTATTAAAATAGTCTAATTTAGTGATTTAAAATCCTTATATATCAACGGTTTTACAAGTTTTACAGATTGATATTTTATCGAAAATAATTATTGACGAATATGGGAATCGTTGGTATGATAGATTCAGTTATAAAAATTATGTCGAATTATGACGATTATATTTAATTAAAATGTGAGAGGAGAAACAAAAATGAAATCTACTGGTATTGTACGTAAAGTTGATGAATTAGGCCGTGTTGTTATTCCTATTGAACTTCGACGCACTCTTGGAATTGCAGAAAAAGATGCATTAGAAATTTATGTTGATGATGAAAAAATTATCTTAAAAAAATATAAACCTAGCATGACTTGTCATATCACTGGGGATGTTTCTGATGACAATGTTCAATTGGCTGGTGGGAAATTAGTCCTTAGCCGTGAGGGTGCTGAACAATTAATTCAAGAAATTCAAAACGCTTTTCAAAAAAAATAAATCAATTTTAAATATAAAAAAAAGGCATCACTATTAAAAAATAGTAATGCCTTTTTCTTTTCATTCAAGCCTCATGATTATATTTTTTGTATTTCAAAAAGGAGGAAAGTAGTAGGAGAATATTACTCTCGATGATATTCTTGATAAACTTCCCTTTTCGGAACATCACGGTCTTTAGCCGCTTGTTTAATCGCCTCTTTTGATGAAAAACTCTTTTTAGAAATATAATGATTTACATGATCAATAATACTCAATTCCGACCACCACTCTATTTCTTCTTCTTCATTAAGCGGTTCTAGACGTCCTTCGACTACAACACAAAATTCTCCTCTTATTTCATTGCTTTCGAACCATTGAATAGCTTCTTCAATCGTTCCTCTTAAAAATTCCTCAAATTTCTTTGTTAGCTCACGACAAAGAACAATTTTTCGATTACCAAGAATATCATTCATTAGTTTCAATGTTTCTTTTATCCTATGAGGCGCCTCATATAAAATGAAAGTTGATTCTTGTTTGCTTAGCTGTTCTAATTCTAGACGTTTATCTTTTTTTCCTCTTGGCAAAAAACCATAAAAATAGAAAGGCTGAGGATTTATTCCTGAAGCAATCAATGCAGTAAGTGCGGCATTAGCTCCAGGTAATGGTACAACAGGTACATCATTCTCTAAGACAGAAACTACTAGATCATATCCAGGATCAGAGATAGAAGGCATACCTGCATCACTAACAAGAGCAATCTTTTCTCCAGATAACAATCTAGATAATAAATGTTTGGAGCTCACTTCTTTATTATGTTCATGATAGCTGGTAATAGGAGTTTCAATCTCAAAATAATTACAAAGCTTTTTCGTGTTTCTAGTATCCTCTGCAGCAATTATATGAGCTTCTTTTAATATTCTGATGGCTCGAAAGGTCATGTCTTCCAGGTTTCCGATAGGAGTTGGAACAAGGTATAGAATTCCTTTATTGCTCTCATCTGAAAAGCTCTTTTGTACTTTCATTCTTATCCCTCCTCACAAAATAACAATTATTGTTTCCCAAATAACATTTCGTTAACCTCTTCTGAATATTGATTTTCCTCTCGATATATATAAAGTGGAGATAGAACCTTTAGATCTCGTTTTCCATCCTTTATTCCTTCAACAAGTATCGTATTTGCTTCCTTCCCATGCTTTGGATAAACAAATCTAAGACGTTTTGGCTCAAGGCGATATTTCCTCATTAAAGTTAAAATATCCAACAGCCTTTCCGGTCTATGAACGAAGGCAGCTTTTCCACCTTGGCGTAATAATTTACTACTGACCATAATAACATCCTCAAGTGTACATAACAATTCATGTCTAGCAATGGCTAAGTGCTCATTTGCATTTTTCTCACTTCTTGGGGGTGTTGAGAAATAAGGTGGATTACATGTTACAACATCAAACTTTCCTGTTCCCAAGGTTTCTGGCATGTCTTTTATATCACCATGAATCATTCGAATTTGATTTTCTAATTGATTATATTGAACACTACGGACAGCCATATCATACAATCTTTCCTGTATTTCAACTCCAGTAATTGTCGCCTTCGTTCTATTACTAATTAATAACGGAATTACACCATTTCCTGAGCATAGATCAATAATTTTACCTTTTTGGATAGGTAAATAAGCAAACCGAGCTAATAAAACGGCATCAAGTGAAAAGGCAAATACAGATGGACTTTGAATAATTCTTAATTTCTCTGCAAGTAAATAATCAAGTCTTTCATCCTCTTTAAGATCTACCATTCTATACCTCCATCAAAACATACATTATTCTAAGAACATTGGTTATAGACAAAGAAATAAGGGAAAATGTCAGAAAAAAACCTTCCCCTTATAAAGGAAGGCTACTCAGATATCTTTCATTTCCCATTGTAATATATTTCCCTGAATATATATTTTCTTACTTTTTATTTAAAAATGATAGACAGAACAAGCAATCTTCGTCTTTTCTAGGACTGCCAAAATGAACATTGCAAATATGAAATCCCTCTTGATAAAGTCTAGCTAAATTATCATAGCCTTCGCCAATATCAAGTTCTTTATGATTTGGACCAGCTTGATTTTCTTTTTCATTATTTTGTTCTGAGGTGCCTTTTCTGTTTATGGCATATTCTCCCTTATCCAGACGGCGTCGCAAATGCTCATTTTCTAACTTTAATGAATTATTTTCCTCAATCATTTCAGCTAGATTTTTTTTTAATTCACCTAACTGCTTATACAAGTTTCCAATCTGGCTCTCCATATTACTTACTGAATCGAAGAACTCTTTTTTATCCATAAGCGACACCTCTATTCCGTGGCCTGGATCGATACGGCATCTTCATTTAATAATTCATCCATTGTAAATTCTAGAACGCGTTCTTCTAGCTGTACTTGCAAAACCCGTTCTAAAATATTCAGTCCAACTACTTTTCCGGAACCTAGAGGTGTTCCAACTGTCTCACCTACATCTGGTAAAAATTCCTTTGCCGATTCATATTCATCATTCTCATATTTAAGACAACACATTAATCTTCCACAAAGACCAGAAATTTTAGTTGGGTTTAAAGAGAGATTTTGATCCTTTGCCATTTTTATAGATACTGGTTCAAAGTCACCTAAGAAGGTAGAGCAGCATAGCATTCTCCCACATGGACCAATTCCACCCAGCATCTTTGCTTCATCTCTTACACCTATTTGCCGTAATTCAATTCTAGTACGGAAAATAGCAGCTAAATCTTTCACAAGCTCGCGAAAATCTACACGACCATCTGCCGTAAAGTAAAAAATAACTTTATTGCGATCAAATGTATATTCTACATCTACTAGCTTCATATCAAGTTGATGTTCCGTAATTTTATCACAGCAAACTTGATACGCCTCATTTGCTGCTTCTTTATTTTCATCAACAATTATATGATCCTTTTGATCTGCAATTCGAATGACCCTTTTTAGAGGTAGGACAACATCATGCTCTTCCACCGTTTTACGATTTGTGACTACTTTACCAAACTCTACTCCTCTTACCGTCTCAACGATGACAGAGTCATTTTTTTGAATCGAGAGATCACCCGGATCAAAATAATAAACCTTACCGGCTTTTTTAAATCTAACACCTACTACATTAAACAAAGGTAGATCCCCCCTGCAATTTTAAGACAAGCTGTTCCATCAATAAATGAGGATTCATATTTCCATGTAGCCTACGTTTTGCCTCTAGAATGGCAGACATTTTTTCCGCTAGCTTTGCAGGCGAATTACGAAGCATATCTCTTTCAAATTGGGATTGCAGTTCTGGATATGCCAATTGCTTGTTTCTTCCTATCTGTAACGTAAGAAGATCTTTATAAATAAACAGTAATAGATCTAATCCTTGATCTATTTGATTTTTTTCTCTAAAGTGATTATACCAGTCCTCTTGCAATTCAACCATGGCAAATAATGAGCCTTTCCCCATGACTTCATATAATTTTAACACTATCTTTCTGGCTTGTGCAAACCACTCGTCATTATTCAACTTCATAGCCTCTATAGGATCATTAGTAAGATTGGCTAACAATGGTGCTAATGTAGGGGATATTCCGTCTGAAATTAATTTTTCTTCTAAATCATTAAATGATAGTGGCTTAAATGATATAACCTGACATCTTGAAAGAATAGTAGGTAGTATTTGTTGTATTTGTTCAGTAATTAATATTGCCGTTGTTTCAGAATTGGGCTCTTCTAAAAATTTTAGTAGACTGTTTGCAGCATTAACAGTCATTTTATCCGCATGTACAATGGTATAAAACTTTTTCTTTGATTCTACTCCAGACTTACTAAATTCCTGTTGCAAGGATCTAATCTGCTCTTTTTTTATTGAAAGTCCTTCTGGTTCAAGTAAATGAACATCTGGATGACTTAAACTATTAATTCTTTTGCAATTACTGCATTGCTCACACGGGTTCATGTTCTTACCTATATTTAAGCAAAATAAGCTTTTGGCAACTAATAAACTAACCTCTTTTTTACCTAACCCTTGCTCCCCCTCGAACAAATAGGCATGAGCAACTCTTTGTTTTAATATACTATTTTTTAACATTTTTGCTGCTAATGGCTGAACCATTTCAAGTTCATCCCAAGTCAAAGACAAAATCCATCACTCTCTTACGTAAATATATTTAATATCAGGCCCTTAATTTCCCCGATTTTTCCTAAAATATCAATTGAAGGCTTTTCTTTTTTTATATAATCTTCTGTAAGCTCAATAAGTTGTTGATCAATTTGCTCAACAATATTAAGTTTTCTTCCTTCTCCAAATTGATTCCATGTATGTGATTGCTTTAAATTCATTCCAAAATCAACAGTTTCCTGTATAAATCGTTTGACTAAGTTCTTATATTTGGCTAGATCTTTAAATGTACGGGAACGTGATAGTCGTTCACCTGCTGAATCTATTTCAGATAAAAGCTTATTTAATTGTTCAATCTGAAGCTTTTCACCTTGTTTATGAATAATTTCATTAAATTTCAAGTGGCTGGAGCTCGCACTTTTTTGATCAAGTCGTTTATTCTCCATTCCTAACCGAATATCTTGATTTATCTTCAACTTATTTCCTCCATTAGAAATGCTCAAAACGTTCAACTGGTAGTACAAATACCGTTGCACCACCAACTTCTACTTCAACAGGATAAGGGATATATGAATCTGCATTTCCGCCCATTGGAGACACAGGCGCCATTAATTGTTCACGAGATTTGCAATTATCTTTTATTACCTGTAATGCTTTTTCTACACGAATATCTTCTGTACCAATCATAATTGTTGTATTTCCAGACTTAAGAAATCCTCCGGTACTCGCAAGCTTTGTCACTCTAAAATTATGCTCAACCATCGCATTCATTAAACGCGTACTATCCTGATCCTGTACAACAGCAAGAATTAGTTTCATAGAACTCCCCTCCCAAAAATATTGTGTACATCATATTTCTATAATCTAATCGTATTCCTTTATACCTTAATTATATCATTTATTAGTGCTAGTTTTGCAAAGTTTGTTGGTAATTATGTCAGTTTGGTAATACAGTAGCTGTCATTTCGTTTATTCATAATATATTTCCTAACTTTGTATTTCTAAACTTTGGACTACATTAATAGTAAGAAAACCCTTGATCTAAACTTCTTTTCTATACTATATGTATTTGCTATTTGTCTCTAATAATCCTTTTAAATAAAATTAAAACCTTGAAGAAAATTTTTCCTTCAAGGTTTTACCTTTGCAATATTTTAAATCATATCTTCTCAAATTAATATTGATTGACCCTTCTAATAAAAATGTTCAAGAGACATTAATATTTAGACACGTTTTTCACTTAATATTGCTTCCTCTACTTTCGATTTTACTTCTTCATAAACACAATCTAAAGGTCTACTTGCATCTACTTCATAAATTCGTTCAGGAAATCGATCTAATAATTGTCTGAATCCCTTACGAACTTTTAAATGGAAATCCTTTTTCTCCAAATCAAGCCTATTTACTTCTCTTCCTTGATTTGCTGCAATTCTTTCTAGACCTATTTCAACATCTACATCAAAATAGATTGTTAAATCCGGCATTATATCTTGTATGGCAAATTGGTTAATTAAATAAACCTCTTCAATTCCTAACTCCCTTGCTACTCCTTGATAAGCTAATGAACTATCTATAAAACGATCACAAAGTATAATGGCTCCCCGCTTTAAAGCCGGAATAACCTTTTCTACTAGATGCTGTCTCCTAGCAGCAGCATATAATAGTGCCTCAGTTCGAGGATCCATTTCCGTATTTTCTTTATCTAAGATTACTTTTCTTATTTGCTCAGCTATTTTAATGCCACCAGGCTCACGAGTCATGACAATATCATTTCCTTGTTTTATTAACTCATCCCCTAGTTTATTCAATACAGTCGTTTTTCCAGCCCCTTCTGGACCTTCTACAGTAATAAATAATCCACCCATATTAACCTCCGACAATCTAATTCAAATACAACATTCATTTTGTGCGATCACTTTTTAAATACAGCTATTTCCTTATTTAAGATGTGATATGTATTTCCTTGAAATCTTGCTTGATTTTGAATCAACTTTTCTATATAAGCAATCTTATTAGCATCTATTATTTCCCCAGGCAATATAACAGGAATTCCTGGGGGGTAAGGAATAATCATTTTAGCAGCGACACGATCCAATGCCTGATCAAAAGAAACCCATTCAATTGGTTTAATTTCCATTTCTTCATATGACATAGCCAAATGGTTAATTTTCTGCTTTGACTCCATTTGTAGTCTATTTGTAGGATTAATCTTATATATATGCCTGTTTAATACCTTTTTTAATTTTTCAATTGTATCCTTATAAAAATAGGTCATATCCTTTTTTAAAAGTGGAAGAACCATTACTACTTGATAAGGATCTGCCATTTCTACAAAAATCTTTTCCTCTTCAAAAAAATGCTGCAGTTCATATCCAGAATATCCTTGATACCTAATAATTAATTTAAGGGGGTCTTGTTCAACAATACCATTAGCAACTAGTATTCCCTTTATTTTCTTAAGATCATCAACAAAACGATCTCTTTGCCTTAAAGTATATTGTATATCTTCACTAGTAAATGTTGAAATAAAATAACGAGCATAGTCTAATGAAGTCATAATTGGATATGATGGGCTGCTTGATTGTAAAACGGAATAGTAATATTCCACTCTTTCAGTTGAAATAAACTCACTATTAATATGTAAATACGATCCCATTGTCATTGCTGGTAAAATTTTATGTGCAGATTGAACAATTATATCAGCTCCAAATTCGATAGAAGACTTAGGAAATGGATAACCTAGACGAAGATGTGGACCGTGTGCTTCATCAACTAAAACAAGGCCTCTATTTTGGTGCACAATATTAATAGTTTTCTCCAGACTAGACGCTAATCCATAATAATTTGGATAAGTTAAAATACAACCTTTAGCATCAGGATATAAATGATAGGCCTCTTCTACTGTCGAAGAGCCTACCCCTCCTGCTACCCATAAACTTTCATCAAACTCCGGATCTAAAAAAATCGGATTTACTTTTCCTAGCTTTAATGCATTCAATATAGATTTATGACAATTTCTTTGTACGAAGACTGTATCACCAGGACGAAATACGGATAGTACCATAATGAGATTACCAACCGTACTCCCATTCACTAAAAAATAACTTCTTTTTGTTCCATAATATGTCGATAATAATTTTTGTGCTTCTAATATAGCGCCTTCTGGTGAGTGTAAATCATCTAGTCCCGATAATTCCGTCACATCATATTTCAGTATTTGAGAAAAATCACGTAATGAATCCTGAAATAAAAGACCGTGCTTATGTCCTGGGACATGAAATGATATTGGATGTTTACTATTAAAATCTTTTAATGCTTCATAAAGAGGAATTCTATTTTGATTCATTTCGTTAACCTCGTTCATTTTGCTTCTTTTATTGTACTATATTGACCTCAAAAAAGTTAGAATGTATGACTAAAAACACCACGACTAAGTATATTTTTAAGACATAATAATTTCACTATTGTTTATTACACAAAATATAATTTCCTGTAAAGAAAATGTTTAACATAATTTCAAATAAAATAACCAGGCATAAATGCATGGTTATGAATATATTTCAGGCTTTGTTACCATTTTTAATTGATTAACATAAAACTGATATTTTGGATCATTTGTATCTGTTTGGACAATATCTTTTTCACACTCTGAACAAATAAAAGACGTATAAAGATGAATTCCGCCTTTTTTTAATTGATCACATATAATACACGTATCTCTATCATCTTTCTTTTCTATCATATCCACCCCTCCACCTCCATACCCTTATTGTTACCTAATTTCACATTTGTATGCAAAATTATTAATATTTTAAAGAGAGTTATTTCTCGTTAATCAATTGTATGATAATTGTATTCATCATGTGTTTGTTCAAATAAAAAACACAGAGTAAGCACTCTGTGTTTCAAAATTGCCTGGCAACGTCCTACTCTTGCAGGGGGAGAGCCCCCAACTACCATTGGCGCTGAGAAGCTTAACTTCCGTGTTCGGGATGGGAACGGGT
>BORH01000027.1 GCA_018333075.1 Heyndrickxia sporothermodurans
GGACAAAAATAAGGGCAGAAATAGCCCTTATCCGTATCTAAAACCAGACCTTTTGGATATTCTAAAAACCAAAATGAAAAGGGTGCTCAAAAAGTCGTTATTTAACGACCTTTTGAGTCACCCTCTTAATTTATTGATTCAGTGGGAGAGAATTAATCATCCATTTAGAAAATTCATATGGTTGTTTAATAGTATAAGAGCTCTAAAATATTGTCTATTCAGAAGTAAGAGAAAATGTACAAATGTAAAAATATAAGGGAATGATTAATGTTATTAATAGCTTTGTAGAGATATTGTTTAGGTCAAACATTTAAAATTTCATAAAGTAAATATTGAATGACAAATTTGAGGAATAGTAATGAATGAAAGTAGATTTTAGAATAGTTTACTTTCAAATTAATAATATTAACTCATTTATTTTTCACATATTATCAACGCAATTGGTAATTTTACACATTAAATTAGGTTTAAAGGAGTCAAAGTTTTTGAAAAAATATTTATATGGAAAATTGAATTTTATAGCTATTGTCTTTCTTTTTATCTTTATCCTAACTTGCTCACGTTTATTATGGATCATAACATTTCATAATTCAAATCAACCAGACGCTGTTAATGGGGTATTAGATTTGAGAAAATGGGATTTAAATCATACAGTTGATCTCGATGGACAGTGGGAGTTCTTTCCTAATACTTGGATTATTAATAAAAATGATAGTCGAAAATTTGATATCAATCCGAAATACATTCAAGTACCAGGATCTTGGAATACTGTTTTAAATAATGGGAAAAACACACCATATGGTTATGGTTCCTATCGTTTACGCATACTTGTCAATCCTAATATTAATGTAAATTTCAGTATTCGAATACCTAGTATCCGTAGTTCATCTGAATTGTATATAAATGGGCATTTGTTAGGTAAATCAGGACAACCTGGAAAAAATAAAAGAGAGTATGTGGCATATAATGTACCTTATTCATCATCTTTTACTAAGAATGGTAAAAATTTAATTGAGGTTGTTATTCAAGCAGCAAATTTTAAAGACCCTAGAGATAGCGGAATTATACGTTCTATAAAATTTGGATCAGAAGCAGCTATTTCTAAAGAATCACAGCTTTCTACAAATATGCAGCAAATGGTTGCAATCGTTTTTTTATTGCATTCCATATACTCACTAATTTTGTTCTTTATCGGTAATCGAGAAAAAAGATTACTATACTTTTCCTTAGTAACTTTTAATGCAATGATATTATATTTACTTGGTAGCAATGAAAAGTTATTATCTTTTTGGTTCCCAATTAATTATGAATGGGGATTTAAATTAGTACATGTAACTATGGTAATTACAGCATACTCACTACTACAATGTATAAGACTTCATTTTACGGAATTTTGGAATAAAGTATTTCCACTATATTCAGCATATTGTGGGATATTATTATTACTAGCGCTCATCTTTCCTACAAGGAATATAGTTACTATACAGCCTTTGTATTTACTTAGTTTGGGTGTATCCGTTTTTCTAACAATTGTTTTAATGTTCCGGACTTCTATTAGAGGAATCAAAGAAAATAAATTATTATTATTTTCAATAATAGCTTTTACTAATAACTTAATGTGGTGGGGAATAGATATGACGTTGGGAGTAAAAGTCATATACTATCCATTTGATTTAATTGTATCAATTGCTTGTATTTCTTCCGTTTGGTTTAAAAACTATTTTCAGATACATGTAAAAACAAAGCAACTTGCATCAAAGCTTCAGAGAGTAGATCAGTTAAAAGATGAATTTTTAGCTAATACCTCTCACGAATTACGAAATCCTCTTCATAGTATACTTAATATTTCACAATCTATTTTGGAAAGGGAGAAACCAGTTTTAAAAGAAAAGAGTGTTGAAGATTTAGAGAATGTTCTTTTTATTGGGCGCAGTATGTCTTTAATGTTGACTGACTTGCTTGATGTAATGAGCCTTAAAGAAGGAATCCATCGATTAAATTACAAAAGTATTTCTATGCACTCGATTGTTATTGGAGTTTTGGACATGCTGTATTATTCACTTGATGGAAAGCCAGTACAACTAATAAATGATATTTCTGAAGATTTTCCTAAAGTATATGTAGATGAAAATAGAGTGATACAAATTTTATACAACATACTTCACAATGCTATTAAATATACGAATGAAGGAGTCATTTCAGTAAAAGGGCAAGTCAAAGATAGGATGGCATACATAACAATAAAAGATACTGGGATAGGAATGGATAAAGAGACATTGCAGCGTGTGTTCGAACCATATGAGAAGGCTGATCCTCGTATAACAATGGTTGAAGGCGGAATAGGTTTAGGGCTAAGTATTAGTAAACAGTTAGTTGAACTTCAGGGAGGTACCATTACGGTTACATCTATTCCTGGTCAAGGTTCCGAATTTGTCTTTACTTTACAGTTATCTACACAAGAGCTTTCTCAGGAAGATTCTGAATCTGTAGTATCTCAATTACGTGAAATCGTACAATCTATATCTGCTGAACCTGCTCGCTTGAAAGATAATGAGGAAGACAGACAAATATTTGTAGATCGTCCAAAAATATTAGTTGTTGATGATGATCCTCTGAATCTAGATGTAATTGAATCTATTCTTTCGAGAGAGCAATATGACATGATGAAAGTGTTGAGCGGTGAAAAAGCACTAAGTGTATTAGATATAAAGGAATGGGATTTAGTTATTTCGGATGTAATGATGCCTCAAATGTCTGGTTATGAATTATCACGCTTAATCCGTAAAAGGTATACAATTACAGAACTACCAATCCTGCTTATTACTGCTAGGAGTCAGGTTGAAGATATTAAAAACGGGTTTCTTTCAGGTGCAAATGACTATTTAACTAAGCCAATAAATGCCATGGAATTAAGATCACGAGTAAAAGCACTAACTGACGTTAAACAATCTGTGAAAGAAAGGCTTAAAATGGAAACCGCCTGGCTTCAAGCACAAATTCAGCCACATTTTTTATTTAATACTTTGAATTCAATAGTAGCTTTAAGTGAAATTGATATAGTTAGAATGCGTAGTCTCCTTATGGCATTTAGTGATTTCTTAAATAATAAAATTCAAATTCATCATTTCGAAGATCTTATCCCTTTAGAGGATGAAATTAATTTAGTACGCTGTTACCTTTATATAGAACAAGAACGATTTGGAGAACGATTACAAGTTAACTGGGAGGTATGTGAAACAAAACATTTGGTCATACCACCTCTTACAATTCAACCAATAGTAGAAAACGCAGTCGTTCATGGGATTATGAAGCGAGTTGAAGGGGGAAATATTCATATCAAAATTATAGCTAAAGAAAAACACGTTGAGATTTCTATCATTGATGATGGTGTGGGAATGGACGAAGCAACAATCAAACAAATACAACAAAGAAAAACTGATACTTCTTTAGGCATTGGCTTGGCTAATACTGATTTACGATTAAAAAGGTTTTATGGTAAAGGACTTCATATTAAAAGTAAATTAGGTTTTGGTACTTCGATTGCATTTGTAATTCATAAACCTAACTAAATAAAAAATCATTTAATTTGGTGTTGCTAGTGCCCTATTAGAAAATGGGCACTAGCTAATAATGATATTATTATGATTTAAATAAAAAATTCAATGAGTGTATAAATATAATTGTAAAATGAGAGGATTTTCTTATGATAGTAGTTTGTTAGCAATTATTATTCTAGCTCTTCCGAAATACAAGTACATTTTTTTAGTTTAAAACTTCGTTTGATGTTGGAACAAGTTTCTTGAAAAGGATTTTTTAAAATTTTTCAAAACTAGTTAATAAGATTGGTATTCCCCTCAAAAGATTTATTTGTTAATTTTATTAATCCTTCTATAATTTCTTTTTACAGAGGTTTCGCGTAAGATCTGGTTTATTCGGTCGTTTTACATGACTTTACCTTTGATGAACATTCATAGGTATAGTTAATGGAGTGTCACTATTTTTAATACTTAGAAAAGGTGTATATGTAGCAAATGATACAAAAGTATGATTCTAATACAAATTTTTTACTTAATTAATGCTCAACGTAAAATTGAGTTTTTAAATAAACTTACCATATGGTGAGTCTTTTTTTTATGCAAAAAAGTAGCTAATAAATATAAAAAAGTTTGGTCATAATATAGAGATGGTTTGGAAAATATTAATCTTTTAGGTTCGTGTTCAAACAAAGATTCTAATTAATTCTGGATTTTTTTCTTAGTGACTTTTTAACTGATTAACTTTGTAGGAAATAGCGATCGTTATGTTGAGTTGAAAAGGTTGATTCATTTAATTATAATAATATTATGAGAACTAGTGTTCTTATGTTGGAGAGGTAACGAATAATAAAAAATTAAAATAAATCAGTCTCCACTAATAAAATAATAATAAGTAGTGAATAAATGAATTTAACTGATTATGGAGAAGAATAAAATACCTATTTTTTGAGATTAACTAGTCTATTAATTAGACTTTTCAACATACTATTTTGTTATTTCAAAATGTAGAATTTGAAATCCTTGAGGAATGAGATATGATCAGAAGATTACATAATGAACACCATGAAAAAAAGGGTTTAAAAAAGGCCTTGTAGTATCAATCATTTTTATATAAATAACAGAAATACATACATTAGTCAATATATAGTATCTATAAATATTTTAGTATCTATATCTTGTATTCTGTTTCTGTAAATCATATAATAATCATTGCGTAAGTAAATGGAGAATGGTGGTAAGGAAAATGGCAAAAATTACAGTTTATACGAAAAATAGTTGTCCTCAGTGCGACATGTCTAAAACAGTGTTAAAAGAAGAGGGAATTGAATTTGAAGAGATTAATGTAGAAGAAGATCAAGCTGCATTTGAATATGTTGCAAATGAATTAAATATTAGACAAATGCCAGTAGTTGTTGCAGAAGGCCAAGAACCTTTTAGCGGATTTAGACCAGATAGATTGAAAGAGTTGAAGTAATCATGCTCATCGTTTATCTATCATTAACCGGTAATGTAAAAAAGTTTGTGGATAAACTAAATATGACATCCGTGGAGCTAAACTACACAAATCCTTTGATCGAGGTTAGGGATGATTTTATTGTTATAGTCCCATCATATGATGAAGAAATTACAAATACTATTAGTATGTTTATAGATTATAAGAATAATGAAACCTTTTTAAAGGGCTTTGTTGGTAGTGGGAGTTTAAATTATGATAATCAGTTTTGTTTTAATGCAAAAGATTTAGCTATAAGATATAGTAAACCACTGCTACATACATTTGAATTCAGTGGAACTAACAATGATGTCCTAAAATTAAAAGAGGAAGTGAATCGAATTGCAATCTCCTGTACTTAGTAAAAAAGTGAAAGAGGACACTTATTTTACTCTGAACAATTTACTGAATATCCCTAAGGACGGAAAGATTCAATTAGATAGGGATAAAGAAGCGGTTAAGGCATACTTCTTGGAATATGTTAATCCTAATACAGTGTTTTTTTATACCTTGAATGAAAAATTGGATTACTTAGTAGAAAATCATTATATCAAAGAAGATTTTTTAAATAAGTATAGTAGAGCATTCATAAAGAGATTATTTCAGAAATTATATGATAAGAAATTCCGTTTTAGATCTTTCATGGGAGCATATAAATTTTATTCTCAATATGCCATGAAAACAAATGATAGAAAAAGGTTCTTGGAAAGATATGAAGACAGATTAGCCTTTAATGCACTTGCTTTAGCTGACGGCAATGAACAATTAGCATTAGATTTGGCAGATGAATTGATAAATCAACGGTACCAACCTGCTACGCCTACGTTTTTAAATATTGGCAAAAAGCGAGCTGGGGAGATGGTTTCATGTTTCTTATTAACTGTTTCGGATGATATGAATTCTATCGGAAGAAGTATCAATTCAGCACTGCAGCTTTCAAAATTGGGTGGAGGAGTTGGCATAAATCTATCAAATATAAGAGCCAATAATGATCCCATTAAAGGAATCTATGGATTAGCTGACGGTGTTGTTCCAGTTATGAAAATGTTCGAAGACGCGTTTTCATATGCTAATCAAGGTGGAGCGAGGGATGGAGCTGGCGTTGTTTATTTAAATATTTTCCATCCAGATGTAGTGGATTTTCTATCCGTTCGAAAAGAAAATGCGGATGAAAAAGTGAGGATTAAAACCCTATCATTAGGATTGGTTGTTCCAGACAAGTTTTATGAATTAATTAAAAATAATGGGTACATGTATTTGTTTTCTCCACATGATGTGGAAAAAGAGTACGGAATACCATTTTCCTATATCGACATTACGAAGGAATATGACAATCTAGTAGAAAATGCAAATATTAGAAAGTCAAAAATTAAGGCAAGAGATTTAGAGACTGAGATCAGTAATCTACAAAATGAAAGTGGTTATCCATATATCATTAATATTGATACAGCAAATAGAAGTAATGCGGTTAATGGAAAAATAATCATGTCGAACTTATGTACAGAAATTTTTCAAGTTCAGAGTGATTCTGTTATCAAAAACGATCAAACTTATGAATTTCTAGGTAATGATATTAGCTGTAATTTAGGATCCACAAACGTAACAAATCTAATGAAATCTCCCGATTTTGGTAAGTCAGTTCAGACGATGGTACGAGCATTAACCTATGTTACTGATCATTCACATATCGATGTTGTCCCTTCTGTTAAAAATGGAAATGACAAGTATCATTCCATTGGTTTAGGTGCAATGAATCTACATGGTTTTTTAGCAAAAAATGAAATACATTATGGATCCCTGGAGGCATTAGAATTTACTGATGTATATTTTATGCTGCTTAATTACTGGACACTCGTAGCAAGCAACCAATTATCGATAGAGAGAAACGAAAGATTCTTTGAATTTGAAAAATCTAAATATGCTGATGGATCTTATTTTGATAAGTATTTAGAAGTTGAGGATTTCAAATTTAAGTATGATAAAGTAAGAAGTTTATTCGATGGTATCTTTATCCCAACTCATAAAGATTGGGAAGCTTTAAAGCAATCAATCATGAAACATGGATTATATAATGCTTTTAGATTAGCAGTTGCACCAACAGGAAGTATAAGCTATGTTAACGAAGCAACTGCATCCATTCATCCAATAACTCAACGTATTGAGGAGAGAACTGAAGGAAAAAGGGGAAAAGTTTATTACCCTGTACCATATTTATCTGATAAAACGATTAAATATTATCAATCAGCTTATGATCTTGATCAAAGAAACATTATTGATACCTATGCTATTGCTCAAAAACATGTAGATCAAGGCTTAAGTATGACCTTATTTATGCGTTCTGAACTGCCGGAAGAAATATATGAGTGGAAAGTAAATTCTGAGCATCCAACTAAGAAGACTACTAGGGATCTAAATATTCTTAGAAACTATGCCTGGAAAAAAGGAATAAAAAGTATCTATTATATTAGAACATACACTGATGATGGAGAAACAATAGGTGCTAATGAATGTACAAATTGCTCAATATAAGATGGAGGTAGTGCATTGACAATATATAATGCAGTTAATTGGAATTTAATTGATGATCTGTTAGATAAAATTACGTATGAGAAGTTAACAGAGCAATTCTGGCTATCTACTCGCATGCCTGTATCAAAAGATAAATCTGATTGGACAAAGCTTCCGGAAGTAGAAAAAAGACTTGTTGAAAAGGTTTTTGGTGGTCTGACCATGTTGGACACTCTTCAATCTGAAAGTGGGATTGATGCTCTAAGAATAGATGCAAAAACTAAACATGAAATAGCTGTGTTAAATAATATTCAATTTATGGAGTCTGAACATGCTCGTAGCTACTCTTCAATTTTTAGTACATTAAATTCTAAAAAAGAAATTGAAGAAATATTTAGATGGGCAAGAGAAAATGATTTACTTCAAAATAAAGCACGTATAATAGATGAAATATATAAGATCGGTACAGCATTGGAAAAGAAAGTAGCAAGTGTATATCTTGAATCTTTCCTGTTTTATTCAGGCTTTTATACACCTTTATATTACTTAGGTAAGGCGAAACTTATTAATGTAGCTGAGGTTATTAAGCTTATCATTCGTGATGAATCTGCACATGGAGCTTATATTGGTTACAAATTTAAATTAGAATTTGATCAATTATCTAAAGATGAACAGAATCAATTTCAAACTTGGGCGTACCATCTTTTGTACAAATTATATGATAATGAAGTAAAGTACACGGAAGAACTCTATGATGGGGTTGGATGGACAGAAGACGTGAAGGTATTCCTTCGATATAATGCGAATAAAGCACTCATGAATTTAGGCTTATCACCACTGTTTCCAGATACAGTGGAGGATGTTAACCCGATTGTGATTAATGGACTTTCAACTGGTACAACGAATCACGATTTCTTTTCTACTGTAGGAAATGGTTATTTACTGTCTGTAGTAGAAGATATGAAAGAATCAGATTACGATTTTTAGCTATTAATATAATGAATTACTATAAGAGGGATTTTCTTGAAATGAAAAAGTATATATTAATAGGAAGAAACCCGATAATAATTTAAAGAAATGCTCATAAATAACAGTTAGTAACACATGTTGAACACTCATTTTAAGTGAGTGTTCTTTTTGTATGATATTTAAAGGAATTTAAAAGATTAAGTAGAACTATTTCTTTATATCATACTGAAACACTAATTTAAATGAATGTTACAATTATGGTGCATACTCAAACTTAATTCTGGAAAGATTTTCATGTTATGATAGTAATTAATGTTAGAAAAAAAGATTAAGAAAGGGCTGACTCTAAAATATTTATTAAAGTGAAAGCTTAAATCTGTCTGCGACGGTTAAGACGAATTTAGATGATACACAATTTTACGGAAGTAAGAAAAAATTAAATAAAAGAGTAGTGGTTATAAGCTGATACAATAAAAAGGAGAGGGTAAGATGAATTTCGAGGCAAAACACATAGTTAGATGGGGAATTCCGGGTTGGTTTTATTCTCTTGTCATTTTTATGTATTTTTTATTGGATGATAAAGAAAGTTTAGTTAGATACTTAAATGAGCTAGATGTTTCAATTGTAGGCATAACTGCATTACTTGCAGTAATTGGGGTTATCATTGGACATTTGATTCATCAAATTAGTATGTTATTTGGTTTTCTTGTTTTTACAAATTGGAAAAAATATTTTAGGGCAGAATACGAACTTGATCAAATGATTATGAAAAGTAATTTTGGTAGTGAAATTCAGAGAATATACAGACATCGTTTAGGACAAGTGCATGCATTAAGGGCGTTAGCGACAAGTGGAATTTTATCTCTTTTTACAATCGGGCTATTATTATGGCTTTATTCTTATTCTATTAAAACAATTTGTCTGTTAATTATCGTTTTGTTTTTAACAATTATAATTTTTATTAACCAAAAATATTTTAAAAAGAATCTCGATTATTTTATAAAACAAATCAAAAAGGAGAATATAGCAATTAGTACTCGCGGTTAGGCGGGTATTTTTTTATAATCTTTTCGAAGTAGTGTAGGAATTTATGAAACAATAAGCTGATGAAATATTAAATTTGTTTCTGCCAGTTACTTTTAAATAAATACAAGAACAATCCACCGTCTACCCATTGTTTAGAATATTACACTCAGATCAATACCAAAAACAGGAAAGTGATATAAAGATAGTAAAATTCGTTTTTTAATGCAACATTGGGCAGAAGTGATTTAAACCGATATAAGTTATCAAAACCTTACAGATATTCGAATTTTATAAGATCATATATTTCAATTAAATCTATAAAGTTGGAATGAAAATGAGTTTTCAACTTGGAAAGCTTGCAAAACGGGACTGTTCTTACAAACTATATTATTTGGCATGTTAGTAAATTATTATTACAATGCTCTTAGACATAGTTGGCCGTATATGACTCATGTTAAAACACACTATTGGAGCAGTTAAGTAAATTCAATTAGTGTATTCTTTGATTAAGTTGAAAGTTAAGGTTTAGAATGACCAAATTCATCTTATCAGGTATTAGAGGAAGATGAATTTCTACTATATGGATTTTGAATCCTAATTGGATAATCCGATTAGTATGGCAGTAATTAGCACAATAACAAATGTAATACCTGTTAACAGGTAGTAGCTTTTTATAAATTTCATGAAGATCCCATCCTTTTGTTTTTCCATTATACGAAAGACTGATTCTAAATGTTTCAAAGTGTAAGTAATATTCAAGGAAAATTTTTTTGGCTTTTTTCAAAAATAAAAGTGCATAATTCCTAAATAGACTATACATAATTATATATCGTATATTTTCTGATATACTTTAACAGAGTAAATATATACAAATATCTTCTTCATTTATCTAATCTGAATTTTTTTCCTATTAATGATCCCCCTTTTTTGAAAAAACACGGTTTTACATCTTTCACCAATTAGGAAGCAAGTTAATTTGGATTCATTAATCTTTGATTTATAATAAATTTATCAGGGAGGAAATGTGTATGAGTAAATTAAATCAATTATTCCGAAATAGGATTGGTATTTCCGAAGATGAAAAAATTACATTTGAGAATTTGAATTTTGTTCTTGAACATACTGCAAAATCAATCCCGTTTGAAAACTTGTGTATCATAAAGAATAAAACAACTGAACTGACAAGAGAAAATTTAATCAAGAAAATCATTAATCAAGAGGGGGGCCTGTGTTATGACTTAAATGCAATCCTCTATTTATTTTTAATTGAAAATGGTTTTCAAGCAAAATTAATTCGAGGAGTTATTTTCAATCATCATAACAAAGGTTGGAATACAATCGGTAAAACTCATGTAGCCATTATTATTACCGAAGATGGAGTTCTATATTTAATTGATACAGGGTTTGGAGGGAACCTGCCACTAACACCTGTTCCCTTAACTGGTGAGGTCGTATCCTCATTTAATGGAGATTTTCGAGTGAAAAAAGAAAAAAGTGAACATGGTGATTACATTTTTTATATGAAATTGAAGCATAAAGATACGGATTGGAAATTAGGATATGCATTTGATTCAACCGAAGACATACAAAATATTTCAGAACTAAATAAAGTACAAAAAATAATTACAGAACATCCAAAATCGCCATTTAATAAAAAACCATTAATTACAAAATTAACGGATAAAGGGAATATCACCCTTACTGAAAATACATTTACAGAATGGATCGATGGAAAAGTTATCAAAAAAGAAATTAGCGCAGATGATTTTCAGGAAATAATTGAAAAATATTTCGATATGCATACTTCCTATTAGATAGAAAAATAATAAATCATTATCTATTTTTCTAAAACATGGTCAAATCTCTAGCTTTATTATAAGAGCTCTAAATTGATTGAGTGGGGTTAAGGAGATTTGTTCCTTTCCCTATTAAGCTTGAATTTTATAGGAGTTTTATTCAACTTATGCAATGCATAAATAGAGTAATAGCTGAATTTATATTTGTTATTAGTTGTAATTTATTCGATACAGCTTATGGAGAATCTTCACCATAGTGCTAAGGTTGGGATAAAAAACTTAACTTTCATTCATTATATTATTTATCGCTTCAGCTAATTTTTGGGGTTCATTTCTTATGGCTTCTTCTCTTGCTTTCATTTCGTTTTCTTCTTCTACTCTCTTGAGCCATTCTAGATGTTCAATTACTTGTGTATAAAAGCCTTTTACTTCAGATAATGTGAATATATGATAATCATCCTTATTTGGTTTTCCGTTAAAAATAGGTGTGCGCAAACGTACAAATACACAATGATTTTTGTCTTTTAGCTGATAATCATTCTGTAATCTCTTTATACTTTCTATGGACCCTTGTTTTGCAAGATGGTATACATTATAAATGTCTTCCCAAACGACATTATGTTGATATGGAGTATTGTAATAGATAGAAGTAACTTCTACGGTATCAGTTGACAAAAACTTATCTAACATGTTAATCACATCCTTCTATCATTGTTTATTTATAATATATGTACAATGGAGAAAGAATATTGTAATTGTTTTAAATATTGTTCGATATTCGCGTGGAAAATATGTTATATAAAATATAGGTGGAATCTCAATTTTTAGGAGGAATGAATATTGGCATATGTAGTAATGTATATTATTGGCTTAATTGTATTGTATTTTGTCATTGAGCATGCAGTGGTCAATGGAATTAATAAATCGAAATTAGGTGAGTATATTGATTCAAAAATCGATTCTCCAAAAGATCCGATAAATTCCAATAAGAAAAAGTCATTTCTTGAAAACGACTTGGATAATTAATAACTTGAGTAAGTTGTAATAGTTTTGCATAATCACGTACTTATTGATTTGTAATTAAATTTCACTTTATATTATTTTATGTTTTGGCTAAATAGTTTATAAATGGTAAAAAAGTAACAATTTAATAGATTAAAAGTCAGCGAAACTAGCGTAAAATATAGTTTAAACAATTATCAAGTTCCGAGAAAGTTAACAATTTATGAAAATTCTATTTACAATGCTATGTCCCTTGATACTCTTGGTATTTTGGGATGTTTTTATGAATATTACATTTTTAATAGAAATATTTGAAAAAAGAGATTTAGTTTTTTAGATGAAATTGTCTTAGCTAATTGATATAATCTCTTAATATATGGTCTTATAATTTGTAGAATGGTGGTATTTAAAATGTCGAAAGTAACAGTTTATACAAAAAATGGTTGTCCGCAATGTGAAATGACTAAAGTAGTACTAAATAATGAAGGAATTAAATTTGAAACATTTAATGTAGAAGAAGATGAAAAGGCATTTGATTACGTTGTCAATACTCTTGAATTGAGACAAATGCCAGTAGTGGAAGTGGAAGGGCAAGAACCTTTTACAGGATTTCAGCCAGATAAATTAAAATCACTAGCATTAGTTGATTAAATGTTGATTATCTATCTATCATTAACCGGTAATGTGAGGAATTTTGTGGAGAGGATTCATATGAAATCCATAGAAATGAATTACACTAATCCTTTTATAGAGGTTAATGAGGATTTTATTGTTATTGCCCCTTCATATGATGACGATATTACGGAACTGATTAGTTCCTTTATAGATTATAAAAACAACATTATACATTTAAAAGGATTTGTTGGTAGTGGAAGTTTGAATTTTGATGATAAGTATTGCTTTAATGCAAAAGATTTATCAAAAAAATACAATAAACCACTACTATTTACATTTGAATTTAGTGGTACAGATGAAGACATCAGTAACTTTAAGAAGGAAGTGAAACAATTTGCAATCACCAGAATTAAGTAAAAAAGTGAAAGAGGACACGTACTTTACTTTAAACAACCTCTTGAATTTGCCGAAAGATGGAAAAATTCAACTAGATAAAGATAAAGCCGCTGTTAAAGCCTATTTTTTAGAATATGTAAACCCAAATACAGTATTTTTCCACACCCTAGATGAAAAATTAGATTACCTAGTTGAAAACGATTATATTAAAGAGGACTTTTTAAATAAATATGATCGAAAGTTTGTAAAAAAACTATTTAAGAAAATATACAATAAAAAATTCCGTTTTCGCTCTTTTATGGGTGCATATAAATTTTATTCTCAATATGCCATGAAAACCGACGATGGCAAAAGATTTTTAGAAAGATATGAAGATCGTTTAGCATTTAATGCACTTTCTTTAGCAGATGGAAATGAACAATTAGCATTGGATTTAGCTGAGGAACTAATCAATCAACGCTATCAACCAGCGACACCTACTTTTTTAAATATCGGTAAAAAGCGAGCTGGAGAAATGGTGTCATGTTTTCTACTAACTGTTTCAGATGATATGAATTCAATTGGTAGAAGTATAAATTCAGCACTGCAGCTATCAAAATTGGGTGGTGGTGTAGGAATTAGTTTATCTAATATCCGTGCCAATAACGATCCAATTCGAGGTGTATACGGGCTTGCTGATGGAGTAGTTCCAGTAATGAAAATGTTTGAAGATGCATTTTCTTATGCTAATCAAGGCGGCGCCAGAGATGGGGCAGGTGTAGTATATTTAAATATATTCCATCCTGACATTGTTGACTTCCTATCCGTTCGTAAAGAAAATGCGGATGAGAAAGTACGTATTAAAACATTATCCCTTGGTCTAATTGTTCCAGATAAATTCTATGAGCTGATTAAAAAGAATGATTATATGTATTTATTCTCACCTCATGATGTAGAAAAAGAATACGGCAAGCCATTTTCTTTTATAGACATTACGAAAGAATATGATCATATGGTTGAAAATCCTAACATCCGAAAATCTAAAATTAAAGCAAGAGATTTAGAAACTGAAATTAGTAATTTACAAAATGAAAGTGGTTATCCATATATCATTAATATTGATACGGTTAATCGCGCAAATCCAATTGATGGAAAAATCATAATGTCTAATCTTTGCACGGAAATTTTTCAAGTACAAAGAGACTCAATTATTAAAAATGATCAAACCTATGAGTTTTTAGGAAATGATGTAAGCTGTAATTTAGGCTCAACAAATGTAGCAAATTTAATGACTTCCCCTGATTTTGGTAAATCAGTAAGAACCATGCTACGTGCTTTGACATATGTTACGGACAATTCAAATATTGATGTCGTTCCGCCAGTTAAAAATGGTAATGATATGTATCATTCAGTCGGATTAGGAGCTATGAATTTACATGGATTTCTAGCAAAAAATCAAATCTATTATGGATCCCCTGAAGCATTAGAATTTACTGATGTTTATTTTATGTTATTAAACTATTGGACATTAGTTGAAAGCAATAATATTTCTATTGAAACAGGAAAAACCTTCTATGAATTTAATCAATCGAAGTATGCATCTGGCGAATATTTCGATAAATATTTAGACGAGCCGGACTTTGAATTCAAACATGACAAAGTAAAGGAATTATTTAAAGATATCTTTATACCACATCATAAGGACTGGATTCAATTGAAGGATTCAGTGATGAAGTATGGTTTATATAATGCTTATCGATTAGCAACCGCACCTACAGGGTCCATTTCATATGTGAATGAAGCTACGGCTTCTATTCACCCAATTACGCAGCGGATAGAGGAGCGTACAGAGGGAAAACGTGGAAAAGTCTATTATCCTGCACCATTTCTATCTGGTGAAACGATTCCATATTATGAATCTGCCTATGATATTGATCAACGTAAAATTATTGATACCTATGCCACTGCACAAAAACATGTAGATCAAGGCTTAAGTATGACGTTATTTATGAGATCTGAATTACCTGATGGTATGTATGAATGGAAGATAGATAGTGAATATCCGACGAAGAAAACAACAAGAGACTTAAATATTTTGAGAAATTATGCTTGGAAGCAAGGGATTAAGTCCGTTTATTACATCAGAACATATACAGATGATGGAAACGAAGTCGGCGCTAATTATTGTGAATCATGCAGTATCTAAGGATTAAGGAGGATATAAATGACGATTGATTGGGATTTTTATGAAGCAATAAATTGGAATAACATTGAAGATATGCTCGATAAGATTACTTATGAGAAGTTGACCGAGCAGTTCTGGTTATCTACACGTATGCCAGTATCAAAAGATAAATCAGATTGGACAAAGCTACCAGATAATGAGAAGCGTTTAGTAGAAAAAGTATTTGGTGGATTAACCATGCTAGATACTCTTCAATCAGAAAATGGAATAGATGCGTTGCGCAAGGATGCAAAAACACAACATGAAATAGCAGTGTTAAACAATATTCAATTTATGGAATCTGAGCATGCAAGAAGCTATTCTTCTATATTCAGTACTTTAAATACAAAAAGAGAAATTGAAGATATATTTAGATGGGCAAGAGAAAATGATTTACTACAAAAAAAAGCACGGATTATTGATGAAATTTACAAGAATGGTACACCATTAGAAAAGAAAGTAGCAAGTGTGTTTTTAGAATCTTTCTTATTCTATTCAGGATTTTATACACCCTTGTATTATTTAGGTAGAGCCAAATTAATCAATGTGGCAGAAGTGATAAAGTTAATCATTAGAGATGAATCTGCACATGGAGCATATATTGGTTATAAATTTAAAATAGGTTATGACCAATTATCTGATGGAGAAAAAGAAGCAATCAAATCATGGACGTACTCATTATTATATAAATTATATGAAAATGAGGTTAAATATACAGAAGCGTTATATGATGAAGTAGGATGGACGGAAGATGTTAAAGTTTTCCTTCGATATAATGCGAATAAAGCACTTATGAATTTAGGTTTATCGCCACTATTTCCAGATACAGTTGAGGATGTAAATCCAATTGTTATTAACGGACTTTCTACGGGTACAACGAACCATGATTTCTTTTCTACAGTCGGAAATGGGTATCTGCTATCTGTTGTAGAGGACATGAAAGAATCGGATTATGATTTTTAACACAAATGGAATGATAAAATAAACATTTTACTAGAGAAGGAAAAAGAAATGGCTAAACAATTACAAATAAAGGTTAAATACTTTGATAACGAGTTAACAAAAATAAGTAAAATCTCCCAAGGGGATTGGTTAGATTTAAGATCAGCTAAAACCATTGAACTAAAACAGGGAGAATTTAAATTAATACCTCTAGGGGTTGCTATGGAGCTTCCAGAAGGCTATGAGGCACATGTTGTTCCTCGTTCAAGTACTTTTAAGAATTTTGGTATAATCCAAACCAATTCTATGGGTGTCATTGATGAATCTTATAGAGGCGATGATGACCAATGGTTTTTTCCAGCCTACGCACTAAGAGACACGGTCATTAATTTTGATGAACGTATATGTCAATTTCGTATCATTGAAAAAATGCCAGAGCTAGATATACTAGAAGTTGACCATCTTGGGAATGAAAATCGTGGTGGACATGGAAGTACAGGTACAAAATAAATTTTGTTTAAAATTAACTAAAAAAAGAATCCATTGTAGAATGGATTCTTTTTAGTTGGGATCGATATATTCACTTTTAAAATAAGATAGTATTTATATCTAGTATAAAAAAATTATCTCGTTTGCTTAACAGTTGATCACTCTGAGAGTACGATCATTTTTGTTATATATTCTACTTTTTTATCTTTCACCATTTTACAATTTTTCTTGATCGATAGAGTCATTTTTATTTATTACTATTAATCATAATTATTCAATCCTTTTATTACGTAAATTAAAAAGGAGAAGTTAAAAGAACACATATTTCGAAATTAAAAAACATTCATACAATCGTTTCTTGACGATAGTATGAATGTTTTTTATTAATGAATAAGATGACGATATAGTCCAATGACTTTGCCTAATATTGAAACGTTATTTAAGATAATAGGCGCCATTGTTGAATTTTCTGGTTGGAGACGGAAGAAATCTTTTTCTTTAAAGAATCTCTTCACAGTTGCCTCGTCATCCTCAGTCATGGCTACAACAATATCTCCGTTGGAAGCAGTTTGCTGCTGACGAACAATAACGTAGTCACCATCTAAAATACCTGCCTCAATCATACTTTCTCCTACAATTTCCAACATAAAAATGTTCTCGTCCGTAGGTGCAAACTGTTCTGGAAGTGGAAAATATTCCTCAATATTTTCAATGGCTGTAATAGGTAAACCTGCTGTTACCTTACCTAATAAGGGAACATTAATAACATTTTGCTGTGGGATGCTAGCTGAATCTAAATCCAGTATCTCAATTGCCCGGGGCTTCGTTGGATCTCTTCGAATCAATCCTTTCGATTCTAGTCTAGATAAATGCCCATGGACAGTAGAGCTTGAAGCAAGTCCTACTGCTTCCCCAATTTCACGAACAGATGGCGGATACCCTTTTGACTTAACCTCTTGCTTAATAAAATCTAGAATATCCTGTTGTCTCTTAGAAAGTTTTGTCATTTTACACACCCCGACTATTAAACTGATCATTATCTTAATACCATTATAGCATTTCTTTTCCAACTATACAAACATAAGTTCGAAAAAAGTGTTGACTAAAAACAAATGTTCGCATTATAATAAAAACTAATAAACGAACATACATTCGAAGGTGGTTATCATTATGGAAACTCTATGGAAAAAATATTCTTATGTTATTATATTAATAGTACTTTCATTATTTATTGGTTCGTATTTTATTCTTTCATTAGAGAGTGATTCAAATAACTATCAAGAAATTGTTGTCACAGATGGTCAATCATTGTGGGAACTTGCACATATATATTCTAAAGAGCATTCAATGAAGCCTCAAGATTTTATAGATTGGGTCTCAACTAAAAACAATTTAACTAGCAGCAATATTAGGTCAGGTGATAAACTTGTTATACCTGTAAAAGTAAAAAAACAGCTAGAAGATGATAGACAACTAGCTTTTGATTTGGAGAAAAAGTAATTCATGAATACAATCATATATTGTCGAGTAAGTACAAAAAAGCATACGCAGGAAACTTCTTTAGAAAGACAGGAAATTGAACTTTTGGAGATTGCGCAAAAGTGGAACTTTCAAGTTGTTAAAGTGATTTGTGATCAAGAAAGTGGTTATGATTTAGATCGACCTGGTGTACTGGAAATGTTAGATATTATTAAAGAAGATAAAATTGATGCAGTTTTAATACAAGATGAAACAAGGTTAGGTAGAGGGAATGCCAAAATAGCTCTTCTACATTGTCTTTATAAAGAAGGAATAAAGGTATATAGTATATCTCATCAAGGAGAGCTAGAATTGTCAGAATCTGATTCAATGGTTCTCAGCATTGTAAGTATGGTAGAGGAATACCAAAGAAAATTACATAATTTAAAAATAAAACGCGGGATGAGGCGTGCAGTAGAAAAGGGGTACCGGCCAGAAAAAAATCTCAACGGACATGGGAATGAAAATGGTCGTGATCGAATTGAGTTACCGATTGAAGAAATTGTTAGACTTAGAAACAATGAGCTAACCTTTGCAGAAATTGCTGCAACACTTAGAGGCTTTGGTTTTGACGTGTCTAAAGCTACTGTTCATAGAAGATATCAAGACTATCTTAAGCAAATTGAAACAAATGAATAGCAATTTTCTTGATAACTCCTGATATATCTAGTACTATTACTGTAATTAGACCGTTCATAAAGGAGTATCAAAATGCTATCCAAAGAAAAAATAGCTAGAATAAATTTATTATCGAAAAAAGCAAAAGAACAAGGGTTAACAAAGGAAGAGGCAAAAGAGCAATCTCGGTTGCGTAGAGAGTATTTAGAGAGTTTTCGTTCTTCCATGAAAAATACAATTGAAACTGTTAGGGTATTTGATCCAAACGGTAATGAAGTAACGCCTCAAAAAGTTCGAGATTTACAAGAAAAAAAACGATTACACTAAGACTGAATAGTTTCAGTCTTTTTTAATAGTCAATTTAAAAACTACAAGCTTATTAGATGATGGTATAGACGATTTATAATAAAAAATCATAAAATAGGAAAATTCATGCTTTGCAAATGCTACCATA
Organism: Heyndrickxia sporothermodurans; assembly: GCA_018333075.1. Lineage (GTDB taxonomy): Bacteria > Bacillota > Bacilli > Bacillales > Bacillaceae_C > Heyndrickxia > Heyndrickxia sporothermodurans_A. The sequence continues at coordinate 19,565 of BORH01000027.1, forward strand.
GGAATTTTCATTTATTAATTAAATACATACTTTAAATTAGTTGAGTTATCATTAAAACATGTTTAATATAATAAGGAAAATATAATTGTTAGAGAGGATGTATGTGAATTGTTCGATAAAACGGATCAACTAGCTGTTACAACTATTCGAACGCTTTCTATAGATGCTATTGAGAAAGCGAACTCAGGACACCCAGGATTACCAATGGGTGCTGCTCCAATGGCTTATACACTTTGGAGTCGAATTATGAATCATAATCCAAAAAACCCCAATTGGTTTAATAGAGATCGCTTTGTACTATCAGCAGGTCATGGATCCATGCTTTTATACAGTTTATTACATTTAGCTGGATATGGATTAAGTATGGAAGAGATCAAACAATTCCGTCAGTGGGGGAGTAAAACTCCAGGACACCCTGAATTTGGACATACTAAAGGGGTTGAAGCAACCACTGGTCCATTAGGTCAAGGAATTGCTATGGCGGTCGGTATGGCAATGGCAGAGCGTCATTTAGCAGGTGTATATAATAAAGACCAATTTGAAGTGGTTAATCATTTTACATATGCACTTTGTGGTGATGGAGACCTTATGGAAGGAATATCAAGTGAAGCAGCATCTTTAGCGGCCCATTTAAAATTGGGAAGGCTAGTTGTTTTGTATGATTCAAATGATATTTCTCTTGATGGAGATCTTGATAAATCATTTTCTGAAAATATTGAAGAACGCTTTAAATCTTATGGCTGGCAATATATTAAAGTGAATGATGGAAATGATTTCGAAGCGATTGCTACTGCTTTAGAAGAGGCTAAAACCGATGAATCACGTCCGACTCTAATTGAAGTAAAAACGGTAATCGGATATGGCTCACCAAATAAGTCTGGTAAATCTGCTGTGCATGGAGCACCACTAGGAGCAGATGAATTAAAGTTAACAAAAGAGGCTTATCAATGGACATTTGAAGAGGACTTCCATGTTCCAGCTGAGGTTTATAATCGATTTAATGAAAAAATTGTTGAACCTGGTTTAAAGAAAGAACAAAAATGGAAAGAACTTTTTGCTGAATATAAGAAAGCTTATCCTGAGTTAGCCTTACAATTAGAAACTGCTATTAGCGGACAATTGCCAGAAGGCTGGGATAAAGATCTACCTGTTTATGAAGAAGGTAAGAGTCTGGCAAGTAGAGCTTCTAGTGGAGAAGTATTAAATGCCATTGCGAAAAATGTTCCATCATTTATTGGTGGCTCTGCAGATTTAGCTGGATCAAATAATACGATGATTAAAGGTGAAATGGACTTTACACCTGAAAACTATGATGGACGCAATATTTGGTTTGGTGTACGTGAATTTGCAATGGGTGCTGCGATGAATGGAATGGCTTTACATGGCGGTGTAAACGTATATGGAGGTACATTCTTCGTATTCTCTGATTATTTACGTCCGGCTATTCGTTTAGCCGCTTTAATGAATCTACCTGTTACTTATGTATTTACACATGACAGTATTGCAGTAGGTGAAGATGGTCCAACACATGAACCTATTGAACAATTACCTTCACTTAGAACAATACCTAATTTATCTGTGATACGCCCAGCTGATGGAAATGAGACTGCAGCTGCATGGAGATTAGCTTTAACATCAAATGATAAACCAACTGCGCTCGTATTAACAAGACAAGGTTTACCTACTTTAAAAGGAACTTCTGAAACGGCACAAAATGGTGTATCAAAAGGTGCATATGTGGTTTCTCCATCTGTTAATAATGAAACAGATATCCTGCTTCTAGCAAGTGGTTCAGAAGTGAATCTTGCGGTTGAAGCACAAAAAGCACTAATTAATGAAGGTATCCATGCATCTGTTGTAAGCATGCCTTCATGGGATCGCTTTGAAGAACAAAGTAAGGAATATAAAGAGTCAGTACTTCCAAAATCCGTAAAAAAACGTTTAGCAATAGAAATGGCTTCTCCATTTGGTTGGGAACGTTATGTTGGAGATGAAGGGGACATTTTAGCTATTAATGGATTCGGTGCCTCTGCTCCAGGTAATATAGTGATGGAACAATACGGTTTTACTGTGGAAAATGTAGTTTCACGAGTAAAAACATTATTGGAGAAATAATAAAGAAAGGAGGATCATATGTATCCTCCTTTTTCATTTGAATTATGACTTAATAATTTTCTCAAAGTCTTTAAAATCAGTAAGGTAAAAATCAGCTCCAGCCTGGTTGTTTTGAAATAGACATGTTTTAATATGTAATTGTTTACCAGGCAAAATATCAATTTCTCTATCTCCAATTATTAAATCTAGCTTATACTTATTATGTAAGTATTCGTAGGAAGCAGGATGGGGCTTTCGAGGAAAACCATTATCAATAGCTACTACTTCTTCGAAATACTGGTTCCAGCTATAATATTTTAAAATAGTATTCACTTCATTCCTTTCCTTATGAGTCATGATTACATTTTTATTTGCTTTTTTTAAAACATCCTCAACATATGGAAAAGGAGGTGTTTTATCAGGTGTAATTTTGCTTATCAAATTGCGAATCAACTTTACTTGTTCTTCTGATAGCTGAAAAAAATCAACAGCATGCGAGAAGGAAACTTTTAAAAGATTAAAAATTTCTTCCTCTTGAATGTTCTTATCAATAATCTCTTGGAAAATTTTAGTGTAAATCGGATAAGTATTAAAAAGTGTTCCATCGAAATCCCATAAAATATTCAGTTCAAGCTCCTCCTTTTTATTACACATATATATTTTATCAAAATATAGGTGATCAACAGAAGGAATAGATCTACTATTTTTGAAAGAATAACTATTCTACTGCAAGTGTTCGACAAAAAAACTCCACTTTAATTCTACATTTTGACAAAAAAATTAGAAAAATAAGTTTATAATATTTTGAAAGGATAAACTCGGGAGTGATGTATAATGCGTACCTATCAAATCTATTTAATAGAAGATGAGGTTGCAGAGTATTATTATGGACGAGAAAGAATGTTTTTTGACTTATTTGCTGAATATACCTTTGTCACTGGAAGTCTTAAACAAATTATTCGAAAGCAAATTGAATATATAACGAAACCGATGCCTGTTCTACATATTCATTATTTATTGGGACAGGCATTATCAAGAAAGAAAGATGTCTTAATTGAAGACAACTACTATAGATATGGTGAAAATGATCTGTATAATGGTGTAGAGCTCTTTATAGATGATTATACGCTCCGGCTTAATGCATGGGGGAATTATGATATTGAAGCAGCATTTTTAGAAGTTTTAAGAAAATTTGATGGTCGTTTACTTGCTATCGATCTGGAGAATGAACGATTCGGGTGGCTTAAACCAATAAAAGAAAGAAAATACGTTTGAAACATAAATGAAATATTGTATAATGATTGAGGATTTAGTACACTGTAAGATAGACAACATGAAGGAGGATTATTAATGCTTTGGTGGGGATATTTACTAATACTTGTCGCTCTACTTGCTGGAGTTGCCCTTGGATTTTTCATTGCTCGTAAATATATGATGAGTTACTTGAAGAAAAATCCACCAATTAACGAACAAATGTTAAAAATGATGATGACACAAATGGGCATGAAACCATCACAAAAGAAAATCAATCAAATGATGAATGCAATGAACAAACAAATGAAGTAATGAAACGTTGATTCATCAAGGTTTTGAACGTTTTGCTGGGAACGGTATTTTGGGATAGTGAGACTAGAAAAATAGTTTATTCTGAAACCTTCCCCGAAAAAACGTGAAAAAATGCTTAAACCATCTCACTCATTTTTAAATTACTACCAATAAGTCACATTTTCTGATGAAGGATTAACCAAAATTCAACAGAAAAGGTGGCTTTTTATTATGGATGAAATTAAGTATCTAGATGCAATGGATGAATATTTGGTTCATTGTCTGGCAAGTGGCTACACTAACAAAACAATGAAAAACAAGAGACAGGAATACAAATTCTTGTCTAACTTTATCACGAAGAAAAGGGGAACTGAAGACAAGCTTTTAAAAGACATTGCTGTGGCAGATTTAAAGGCATATTTCAGGGGCAAGCAACTCAGGGGCAATAAACCTCAGACTATTTTAACAACATTCAAAGCAGTCAATGCTTTCTTTAACTGGTGTGTTAGTGAAGATTACATTGAACATAATCCAATGGACAAGGTAGAAAGACCGAAGCAGCCAAAACTAATGCTTAAGGGATTCACTGATGATGAAGTAAAGGCAATGATAGATTCATTCGGTACTAGGACGTATTTAGACGCTCGCAATAAGGCTATCATTGCCATGCTTGCTGATACTGGACTAAGAGCCATTGAAATACGTACATTCAAAGTCAAAACACTTATTGATAAAGATAATATAGTGGTCATGGGAAAAGGCAATAAAGAGCGAAATGTTCCAATCACCCCTGCATTGAAGAAATTCTTAATCAAATTTGAAAGACAAACAACAAAATATTTTAAGGACTTTGCATCAACAACGGACAACTATTTCTTAAATTACACTGGTGGTGAAATCTCACACACTTCATTATGGAATATTATTAGGGAAGCAGGAAAGAGAGCCAAAGTTGAAGATGCAAGGGTTTCTCCGCACACATTTAGGCACTATTACGCTGTAAATGCTTTGTTGAATGGGAAAGACCTGTATACGCTTTCAAGGCTTCTTGGGCATTCATGCATTACCACAACTCAAGTTTATTTAAGGGGCTTGGATGATAAGACGTTGATTCAGAGAGGTATTGATATTAGTCCATTAATGAACTTTGGCAAAAGACTAAAAGTTTAATATAGCTTTTCTGAAACCTCTGTGAACACTGCTGCTAATATGTAAATTTGTCTTCATTATTGAAAGAATTGAAGCTGAGCCAATAGTTTTTATACATTAATACTAAGATGGGCAAAAAATTTAAAGAGAGCAGTTCACTGACTGTTCTCTTTTTAAAGAAAAACTATTATTTTTTCTTCAAATACCACTTGCTTTATTCAAGAGAATTAGAATCTAGAAAGAATCAACTTAACAATAAAATAGTATATTACTAAGTTAGTATGTTACCAATATATTACATAAATAGTAATTGACAGGTAAATATTTTGGCGTTATGATATCAATTACTATAGTGATGAGGATGGTATTAAAATGGACAAATTCAATTTTAATCGGAATCAAATGATAACGTTGGCACAAAGAAACCTTGCTTATAATATCTTTAATAGTGCTAGATTAGAACGAGTCAATGTTTCCTTACAACAAATAAATAATATTATTCACAGTAAAAGCGAATTAGATATAGATAAGGATGATTTACAAATCATTTTAAATCTACATAACGCTTGGAAATATATTCTGAGCAATCCTAACGTTGAGTTTAGTCTCGACTATGCTTGCAAGGTTAACAGCTTTGTATCCTTTAAACAGAGCCTTGATTGGGGAAAATTGCGCTATGGTAGTGTGGGGATAGTGGGTGTTAACTATAAACCTGTCATACCAGTGGAACGAAACGTAAGAAAAGAAATAAATACAATTCTTTCTTCTAATGAATCAATAACATGGAAAGCAATTATGTATATGCTTTATGGAATGAGAAGTCAGTTATTCTGGGATGGAAATAAAAGGACTAGCATACTATGTGCTAATAAGCTATTAATTCAATATGGCAAAGGATTAATTACTGTTCCCGAAATGTATTTACCTGAGTTTCATGAGCGGTTATCTCAATTTTATGAGACGAATGATTATAGTAAAATCTACAACTTTATCTATGATAAATGTTTATATAGTTATGAAATTGTTTAGTACGAATTTTGTTTTTAAAAGACTCTTGGAAGATTCTGCCGATTAAATTGTGAAAGAAGGTATGATTTTGGAACTACAAAAAGGGAATGTTTATATAATTTTTAACAAATTTAATTACAAGGTCTTAATTGGTGAAGGTGCTGATGCACAATCTCGTTTATCCCAACATAGAAGTAATCTTAAAAGGGGTATTGAAAGGAATAAATCGCTCTTAGTTGATTATAATTCGTTTGGTGAAGATGCGTTTGAATTTGAAATAATATTAAAAAGTATTGACAGTAAACTTTGTGAATCACTTTTAATAGAATTGTTTTCAAGGGTAGATATGGCTTATAACAAAAGAGATAGAAGTAGTGAAAAAATAAGAAAAATAGAAAAAGGTGAATTTATTGTTCCGTCAATTCTATATAGAGAAATTGGTGATTTTATTCTTAGATGGGAACAAAAATTTCCTTACTTTAATTATTTACTGAATGAGTTGAAAGATATGAGAGCTTCTTTTGAGTCAAAGTCGGAGGAAATATATAATAGGGACTTTAAGAAATCCTTCCTAACTAATTATAGTGACTACACTCAAATAGTCACCAAGCAGTTGTTTAAAAAATCCTATACTTTTGAGAATGAATTGGGAAAAGATTTATACAATTTTACTTTTGAAGAAGCTGAAAAGGTATTATGTTCTTTGGAAGCTGGAACTATTAGAAGTTTTCAAAATTTAAAATCGACGCTTTCTAAGTATTTGGAATTTGCAATTAAACAAGGGGTTTCGAATAACAAAGAAAATTATTATGAAAGTTTACGGAATAAGAAGAATATTTTCGTGTATATAAATAAAGAAAAAGAAGAGAATATGATTTTTGATAAAGATGAATTAATGGAAATGGCTATGGGGGCGGACAACTTTCAAGATGGTGTAATACCTGCATTGATTTTCGATGGAGTATCGCACAAGAAGAAAAATGGAGAAGAGTTTTGGGAGTTAGTAAATTTAACAAAAGATGATATTGATTTTGAAAATGGAATAATTAAGTTAGAAGACAGAGATATTCCAATGAGTAAAGGGACAGAGATATTGGTAAAAAGAGCGTTAGACGATGATACATATTACAGCATAAACGGTGAAACAGTACGAAAATATAAGTTAGCTGAAAGTAACCATGTTTTAAGGGGAGTAAGAAAAGGTAGAGAGAAAATAAATTGGAGAAATATTAATCAACGTATTATCAGAATTGCTGAAATGTATGATTATGAATATTTAAATGCAACTACAATATCTTATAGTGGACAACTACATTATTCAGCAAAATTAATAGAAGAAGAAGGAAAAACACTCGATGAAGTGATACCAATCATTTTAGAAAGATTCGGTGTTCCTGACAATCCATCGTCACAACATAACCTTAAAAATAACATACAGAAATATATGGAAGGATAATTTTTTAAAAAATTAATAGTTGGTATGTACTATATTTACTTGTTAGTTTTCTGATTTTAACATTTTAGCGAAAGGTTATTGGACTATGATAGGAAGTTCGTGTCTTTTATATAAAACTTGTAAAATTTGTGGACAAACCAAATGGTATAAATGTTTTGAATCAAAAGGAAAGAGAAAAAGAAGAGCATACTGTAAGCTTTGCAAAAGTCGAAAAAATGAAATAAAAAAATCTGCGTCATCCATTCAATATAAATTTGATACAAATTTATTAAAAAAATCGGAAATAATTGTTCGATTAAAGTTACCATCAAAAAAAAGAATCAAGTATAAAGTTTCTTATGAACAAGCAGTATTAATGGTTGAAGAAGGAATGGCAGGAATAGTAGATGAATCGTATATTCATAAGTTTTACGATTACCAAACATTTAAAAAATTGATTTTAAAAAGAGATAATTTTACGTGCTGTTATTGTGGGAAATTTGGAGATACTATCGACCATATCAAACCGAAATCCAATGGTGGTATCAGTAGTTTCAATAACTGTATATGTGCCTGCGAGGAATGTAATATTAACAAAGATAATCTTTCCTTAGAGGAGTACCTATATTACATCGAACCGATATCAGTTAGCGGCAATATTCAAATTGAGCGTTTGGAACAACAACTACATTATCTTCTGCAAATAATAGAATCGATAAATAGTAGAATTTCAGAGGAAAATTACTCAAAAGACCAAAATATCGAGGGGTTATCTCAAATGATTCAACAAGTTGAAAATACTATAAGTAAAATAAAGGGGAATATTTTGATTTCTGGTGGTGAAAATCATTTAGTAAAATTATGAGTTTTTCGGTAGTAGTAATCTAGCGTTACAATTCATACACACGATACAGATATTTAATGTAATTTCTTTATGTATTTTATCCAACAATTATACTTGAACAATGAGTATTTCTAAGGTAAATATCGAAACTTGCAAACATGATTTGTTTATATCTGCTATACATATTTTGAGAATGAAAGTGGTTTGGAATTAAAAGTTCTAGCACACGCATTACTTTATGGGAGAGTTAATCAAAAGTAGATTTTATCGGTGGTTTATAGAATTGAAAATTGGGAATATCTTAATAGTTATTGCATTGTAATAATTATAGTATTATAATAAAGAAACATATATTAATAATTGAATTACATATTAAACAAATAAATTAAAAGGGAGGGAACTAAATGCAACCGCCTCTAAAGAGGCACACTTATAAGGTATACCTGTGACTTACTAATACGAGTAGTCTTATTTGGTCTACTTTATTTGACAGGTTAAGTGTGCTTTCTAACGGGGTTGGATGTATTTAGTTCGCTCCTTTTTTGTGTTTTCTAAAGAGCGGATAAAAAATTTAATTAAAGAAAGAGAGGGGAGAGTAGTAAATATAGCGAGGGTGAGAGAGTGAGATATTCGCTGCTCCTATATATTGTTAAAAAGATGTTCAAAGTGCAAAAAAAATAAGAGGGTGGAAGAATTTAGTCGAGACAAAAGCAAAAAAGATGGTCTCACAAGTGCTTGTAAAAAATGTAATATCGAACGTGAAAGAAAGAGAAAGGTCAATGGCGGTAACTTTACAAATGAGCAGAAGAAGAATGCATTCGAGAAGTATGGTTTATTCTGTCAAATCTGTAACAGTACTAGTAATTTGCAAGTGGACCATAAACTACCACAAACTGTATGTGGACCTAATAAAGCTAGTATCAAAGAAAACGCATGGATTCTATGTAAACCATGTAACGTTGCAAAGGCGGATAGGATATTATTTGAAGTTATTAAAACAGTACCAAAGGAAGCCTTAGGACCAATGCTATTAAAGGAATATGCAGATGCAATTGGGCAGGGGCATTTGATAAAGTACCAATCCAAATCAATGGAACTCACTTTACTGAGGTAAAAATCATGTGAATGCATATTAAACATGGAAAAAACATTTTAGATATAGCAACCTAAAAACAAGGTGTAGTTTACAGTTTTAGCGTAAAAGTACACCTAAAAATAAGGTGACCAAAATAAAAAATACACCTAGATTTTAGGTCACCCCCAATCTCTAAAACATTAGTATTTTTATGTTTATTTTGGAGATTTCAAAAGGGGAATAGATAGAAGATTATTAGATAGAAGATATTAAAGTAGATAGAAGTGTAGGGGCGAAAATCGGCGATGCCTCTTTTTACGCCCCTAGGGGAAGATAAAATATAATATGAAAGGATAAAGACAGGATTGAGCGACGAAACAAAATCAACTTTACAACTAGAAAAGGAAGAATCATTCATTATGATTTCTAAATCCCTAATTGAAACCAAGAACTTAGGCAAGAATGGCGAATTGGACGTTTATTATTTAGCAATCATTAAATCATTAGCAAACAACTTTCGAGGAGCAGCTTTTACTGGGGTTACTCATATGATGAGATTCATTGGTATTAGTACGGAGCAAAGTAGAACTAAGGCACGAACTAAAGAGTCTCTACTCAGACTTCAAGAGATGGGGCATATAGAGATTTACGATGATATAGAAATGGAGAATCAGGTGAATGATTTAAAACCTGCTAACAACTATTTTATTAAACCAACTGGTAAGGACGAACAAGAATACGGATTTGCAAAAGTGTTTTACAAAGATATTCAAAAGATAATTGCAATAAAAAGTGATTATAAGCCTAAAATATTTGCAACCTATCTTAATATGATTGGCTATATATTCTATAACATAAGCAATGTTCCGTTATCATACATTGGAATTGATACAATTGTAAAGGGTACGGGAATAAACAGAAAGTCAGTTGTAGAGTATCTTAAATTGTTGCATAAAGGGGAAATTCTATACTTTGTACATTTTGATGTTAATGATTCAATTTCAAAAAACTTCTGCACAAGATGGATTCATAAAGAACACACTGCTGAATGGGGAATACAGAAGGCAGAAGAGATTTTCAAAACTAATAGAAAAAAATTTAAGGATGGGGGAAAAGGAGTTTCAGAAGAATAAGGAGAGTTTCTCTATTGAGGCTCTCTTTTTTTTGTATTGGAGCGGATGATTGGGTTCAATTCTAGTAAATCAGTTATGCGATTAATAAAACTCGTTTATATAGTTTGTTATAATTTGTATATTGATAGAGATAGTATTTAAGAAACGTGCAGGATTGTTAGAAAATTAATTATTAATAGGAGGACTATATGGAAAATGCTGTGAAAAAGATGGATTTTATAAGAAATCAAGTAAAACAATTGATACAAGAGAATTTATATAGGGAAGTTACACCAAAAACTAAACATAATATTTCAGGTATTTATATGATTTATATAGACAATTTCACTTCTGAAAAAATTATTCCTATTTATATAGGACAAGCAAAAGATATACAAAAAAGATATAAACAACATTTTTCTGAAATCCTTGCTTTAAATAGGCTTTCTTATGAGGAGTATAATAAATATTTCTTTTCAAAATCTAGTTCTTTCTATGAAGGGAAATTTAAAGCATGTAAAATTTTCAAATACATGTTAGAAAATAATTGTACTCTCCAAGATTTTCGAATGATTGTCTTAGAAGAGGTGGATGGAAATTTAAATGAAAAAGAAGAGGAGTATTTTCAAAGGCTTTCGTCATCATTTTTTGGATTCAATCAATTAAATTCTTTTCTTAAATTGCGTAAGCTTCGTTTTTCAAATTCAGAAATCGGCAACATGGAAATTATGGATTGTTTAAGTGTGTTGCAGAAAGATATTGAAGCAATTAATTCTTATTACGACTATGGGTTTACAAGATTTAATTTTGAACATGCTATGCCTAAAGATATTACTTTCCTATTGGATAGGAGTAAAGAACTTGACGGTAATGTTCTATTAAAATTTAATGAAGTAAAATTAAGTCTCCATGTATTGTGTAATCGATACATACCTAAATTTGAAGAGATGCAATTATTACTTGGAAGGAGAGATAGATTATATGATGATTATAAAGTAGCAAAATACGAATTTTATGAAGCGTTGGAATCATTAAAAATAGACATAAATAAGAAATTCAAGGAACTGAAATTCTATAGTGAGAAAGCAAAAGAGAATTTTATCGATAGTGTAAGGTATAAAACTAATCCTAAGTATAAAGAACACTTTCTTGAATATCTAAAACACAAAAAGTGTAAATTGAATTTTTATGAAGTATTTGAAATGCAGATTAAAGATATTAACAAAAAAATAGATGAAGAGGAAGCTAAATGGGCTCCTTATTCGGAAGCTTCGGATTTACATCTTAAAAGAGAGGATGAAATGCGACCTAAAAGATATAAAATGATATTCCCCTCTTGTCAATTCAAGTCATTTTCTTTAGGTGATATGTCTAAGAATCTTTCAATAAAATTAAATGAAGAAAATGATTTATTAAATACATGTCATATCCAAATATACATTTCGAATGATGGAAATAGCAGGGGCAGTGAATACGATAAAGAACCGAATATTATTAGGTTTGATTACTGTTACATAGATAATAAAGGAAATAAAACGGAAGATAAGTATTATATTGATAATGAAACAACAAGAAATATCCAAGCTGGAATAGCATATTTTGAAAAAGATTTTTATAATATGTTTGCTTTTAGGAAAGAAAATTTTAAAATTTCTAGTTTAATAAATAATGAAATAGAAAACTCGTTTATATCGGTTGTAGCTGAATATAAGCATGGGATAAATGATTACACATTAAAAGACCAAGAGTTGATTAAATTATCAACAGTATTGAATGAAATTCAGCAATTAATTGATGAAGAGACTAGACTTAATATTGTTGCATCAGAATCGGTTAACTGCTTAAAAAAATGTATTATGAATGAAGGGCTATATAAAAATGAATTTGTAGAAAAGCTACTACTTGCAAAAAAATTGCCTAAACTTAAGAAACGTAAAAAATCACCAATCAAGAAAGCTGAGGTAGTAAAAGTAAAAAAGATTGATGTGACCGTTAAAAGGGCAGAAGCATATAAACAGAAAGTTTTATTAAAGTCGAATAATGCTGTTAAGGTTATAAATTACGTTTCAAGTAGGGAAAAGGTAATAGCACAATGTAATAGTTGTGGATATGAGTGGAAAATGCGTAGTGACCATTTATTAAGAAGACCTTCTTGCCCTTCGTGTAGAAAATAGACTAATAAATAACGGATGTACAAGCGGGAGTATAACTTGGAGTAAGTTATCCTTTTTTGTGTCTTGTAGCAAGATGTTTATGGGGAGTTCCAGATGTAACTGTAAGGATTAATAAAACTGTGATTTTATAAAGAAGAATCTATTTCACTCCTTAATACTATGGTATATTAGAACCTAAATACTTACTTAATTAAACGGGAGGTAAAAAGTTGCGATAACTTCAACACCTACTTTTCTGTTTGAATAAGAGATATATGTAAATAAGTATTTAAAGGGTGTATCCTTATTTGGGATATGCCTTTTTTAATAAAAAATGAATCTTTTTTGTTTGTTACTTTCTCTAATTAATACAGGGGGTGAAAATAAATGTCAAAATATGAGAAACAAGTGATAAAAGCAAAAAATGGAGATAGAGATGCATTACAACTTTTAATAAAGAACGAAAAAGAAAAATTGTATCGGGTTGCTTTTACATACGTAAGAAATGAAGATGATGCAGTTGATGTGTTTCAACAAACTATTTTACATTCAATGGAATCGATTCATCAGTTGAAAGAACCTAAGTATTTTTCAACTTGGTTAACAAGGATTTGTATCAATTTATCTATACAAGTGTTACGTAGAAATCAAAAAGTAATTTCAATTGAAAATACAAAAGTAGAAAATGATGTTGGTAAAGACGTATCCATTGAAGAAAGAATTGACCTACTTGATGCAATCTACAAGCTTGATGATAAATACAAAACCGTACTTATTCTTAGGTATTATCATGACTTAACCTTGGAACAAATTGCAATAAATATAAGTGAGCCTTTAGGGACGGTAAAAACTAACATAAGAAGAGGGTTAGAAAAGCTGAAACCATTTTTAAAAGGGGTGTATATAGATGAAAGAGAATCAAGTTAAAACAGCAATAAATCAAATTTCTGTGCCACACTCTAAATTGGATTCAATTATTGATTGTGCGATTCAAGGGGAAAAGGTTCGGAAAAAGAAATGGACATTTTCCATCATAAAATATATAGCAACTATTGCATTGGTTAGTGTGCTTACGTTTTCATCAGCTTTGGTATCACCAACCTTAGCTAATTTTGTTATACAAATCCCTGTGATTGGCAGTGTATTTAATTATTTTGTTTTTGATAAAGCCTATTTCAAAGCATATAAAGAACTCAGCACAGATATTGGAATAGTAGAGGAAAGCAATGGAATAAAAATGATTATTGACCAAGCAATTTATGACGGAAATATGGTAACTCTTTCATATATCATTCAAACAAATGAACAGTTTGGAACTATACCAAGTTTTGAAAATTTACCAATAACTCAAGGGAATTTTAATAATACAAGTTACGATGTAGACTATGTAAAAGATGTTGGTTATGTTGGAGTAATGACATTATCAATGTTTGAGGATAATAGAAAGACAGTCAACATTGTATGGAAACCTAAGGCAATATCATATGATAATAAAACAATACATGGAGACTGGGAATTCAAATTTTCTCTTAAAGAAATTCCTAGTATTAGCATTCCTATTAATAAAAAAGTTAGCAAAAACGGTGTATCAGTTCGTTTAATTGACGCAAAAAAAACAGATATGAATTTATCCATTAATTATTCCCAAGTGATAGACCCTAACCTTTTAGAAAGTATGGAATACGTGGAAGCAGAGTTATATGCAATCGATAATTTAGGTAATAAATACAAAGTTCCATACAATGGAGGTAAGGGTATTGTCGACAGTGATTCTAGTGAAGATATCCTTTGGAATGCGACAATCCATGGATTAGATAAAAAAGCCACTTCTCTTACTTTTTATCCGTTTGCACATATAAGTAATTTACCTAATGAATCAAGCGAAAATAATTCCAAAAGAATTGATTTTGACCCTATTACAATCAATTTAAAAATGAAGTGAGTGATAATGTGAATAGGTTTGAATTAAATTTTAAAAACAAGCAGGTACGAATCTGGTTCATAACTATTATACCTACAATTATTTTAGCTATTTTATTATATATCATGTTACCAATAAATTTCCACCTAATTCCAACGCTGTTACTTATAACTGCTGTAATTATTTATTATGGATGGATTTTTATTAATAGGAAGAAACAGAAGAAAGATAATAATTAATTCAGCTAACAGGTGCTTGAGTTCACTAACAGCGAAAAAGAACTTGGATTCTTTCCAAGTTCTTTTTCTTATCAATTACAGAGTGATTTGCCAGTATGATTTAACCTTGTAGTATGTTCGATTGATTTAGAAACCACCCTCATTCACACAAACATTTGGTGAAAGTTCGATACGACTCAAATAATCGCTATATTTTAGCGAGGTAAAGTGATAAAAAAGGTAATAATAAGCTAATGTTGTTCGAGACGAATCATCGAAATGGAGTTGTGCCAAAAACAATACACCAACGCATTCTCCAAAATTGCTTAGGGTTAACTATATAGGTGCAAAAACTTGAAAGTTATTGCACCATTCTTTCGACCTTGCTATAATAGGCTTCGCAAGGTGCATTAACTTAGTGCAATAAATGAATGATGGATAGTGAGGATATAACATGAAATATGGATATGCAAGAGTATCGACAGTAGCACAAGAATTAGAGGTTCAAATTCAAGCATTACAAGCGGAAGATTGCGAGGTTATATATAAAGAGAAGTTTACAGGTACTAAAACAGATAGACCAGAGTTCAACAAGGTTCTTGAGGCATTACAAGAAGGGGATACGTTAGTTGTAACTAAGTTGGATAGATTTGCTAGGTCAGCAGTTGAAGGCATCCAGACAGTAAAGGCTCTATTTGCAAGAGGAGTAAAAGTTCACATTCTTAATATGGGACTAGTGGAAAACACCCCAACGGGCAGATTGATTTTCAATATACTAAGTTCATTCGCAGAGTTTGAACGTGATATGATTGTAGAACGGACTCAAGAAGGTAAGGCACTTGCAAAGCAGCGGGATGATTTCAGAGAAGGCAGACCTAGAAAACATACCAAGGCTCAAATACTGCATGCTCTAGAATTACTCAAGAATCATACATACAAAGAAGTTGAAGAAATGACGGGAATTAAAAAGCGGACATTGATTAACAGAAAAAATGAATTAGAAGCTAAACAATTACAAGAGACTCTCTAGTGGGTCTCTTTCTTTTATGTGGAGGATATGGGGGGGATATTTCCACATTTTTGATATGGTTATGGGCGGGGTAACCCTATAGTCGGTTTACTTACACACTTAGTTTTTTTATACAACCGATACCAATCAATATTAGATAATATACTTAACTTTTTTGGTTAATCGTTTATTTTTTTTATAAAACAGAACTTTAATGGTTTGTGAATCGTCAATAAACTAAAAAGCTAAGGATTGTGAGGAGAAAGATGATTGACATAATCAATAATTCTAAATTAGAACCACCCTATCATCTAAATCGTGAAGAGAAACTGAAATGGCTTATGGAATCATATGGGAATGATGTAATCCGAATTGCATACAGTTACTTAAAACATAAACAACTGGCGGAAGATGTGGCACAAGATGTATTTATAAAATGTTATGAAAAAATCGATACATTTCGGAATGAATCATCCTATAAAACATGGCTAATCAAAATAACAGTGAACAGATGTAAAGACATTTTTAAAAGTTGGTCTTATAAAAATATATTGATTACTGATTTTTTTAGTTTCAAACAAATTCATACATCTTCTGAATATCAACAGTTTGAAGATGAAGCGGGGCAACTTTTATCACAACAAATAATAAATCTTCCAATAAAAGTAAGGGAAGTGATTATATTATTTTATTACGAAGAACTTTCAATTGAAGAAATTGCTGATTTATTAAAAATTAAACCCAATACAATTAAAACAAGATTACATAGAGGGCGGCAAAAGTTAAAAGAAGTATTGGAAGGAGAGTGGGCAATAAGTGGAAAATAAATTAAAAAATATAAAGAAAACAATGAATGAGACAATTTTCCATGATATATCTTTCAGTGAAAAGAACCAACAAAATGTTTTTAGTTCGATAAAAGAATCCGATTCCTCCAAAAAATTATTTAATGTTAGAAAAGGGTTTAATAACTTTTTAAGCCTTGCTGTTACTTCCTTTTTATTTTTGGGCATTGCCTATTTTGTTGGAACAAAGACACATATTTTAAAGGGAGAGCAAAGGAATCAACATCTTAAACCACAACAAGAGTCAAATAAAGAGGGAACAGTATATATACCACCAAAACAGGAAGAAAACTTTAAGGATATGACTAAAGAAGAAATTCTTACAAAAATGATTAATACGGTAGACTATTTTGAAACTGCAAAAGGTGAATTTAAAATACATTATGGATATATTGATAGTCGTGATGACTATTCGTTAATTGATTATGAACTTAGTTTGAAAAACAATGCGGGTGGTTATAGTAAAATCACTGACATTCAAAATGGAAAAGAAACAGTAACCTATCATTATTATAAAGATGGTACAATGTGGGATTTAAATCAGAAGTCTGCCACCTACAATGAAGTATATTATATGGATGATTGGGCGGGGGCGACTTTAAAAATTGAAGATGCATTTTCAAAGGATGATGAGGTAAAGTATCGTGGAAGACCTCCTATAGTATATGCAACGGATTCTTTATTCCCATATGAAATTGTATCAAAATTTACAAGAAATATGGATAAATGGGAAATCGAAAAACAAAATGAAATGTTATTAGGTCATAATACACTTGTCATTAAGGGAAATCTAAATAGACGTGATTTCCAGTCATTTCGTTTTTGGGTTGATAAGGATACAGGAATATTAGTGAAATATGAGACCTATAATTCCTCTGGAAAAGTAGTTGAATATCTACACCCTAAAAAGCTTGAGATTAATGTACCTATTGATAGTAAAAGATTCAAGCCGAATTTAGCAGGTTATGAAAAGGAAGGCATTTCACGCAAAGATGAACCAAAGATGACTACTGGAAATATAGATGAATTTATTCCTGTAGAATTAAAATTAAAATGGGAAGAAGCAAAGAAAAAACCAAACGAAACTACCATCTTGCATTTAGATGATAAATGGTACATTTGTGCGAAAAAGGGCTATCTTGTGGATAGAATTGAGACTGATGGTAGGGAAGGAACATTATATTTAGCGAAGGTTTCTCCTCAAAAATCACAGTTTATTTTCCATGCTATGGCGGAAGGCTATAAGGTAGATAAACTTAAAGTTGTTTATGAATAATACGATAATTAATTTATATGAAGCACTTTATTGAATTGTTCGAACTAGTTAATAAGGGACTCTCTAAAGGGTCTCTTTCTTTATATTATAGATATTGGGTAGGGGAGTATTTCCACATTTTTATGCCCTAGATTTGTAGGAAAGCGGGATGGTTGGTTAATTTACACACCCATAGAAAAACAGTTTTTCATCTTCTAAAAATCAACCATAGGAATTCTAGTAATAGATTCTTACCTTTATTCACAGTATTTAAGGTTCTGAATCACACAAATGTGACAGAAGTAGTTAAATTATTTTAATTTTTTTGTCAAATATCACTGTAAAAATGTGCTAATTTATGTAAAAATTATAGTATACTATTTTTATATTTTACAAGGGGTGTGACCTTTATGAAATTAATAAGTATGACTGTAAAAAACTTTAGAGGTATTAAAGGAGAAAATACAAAAATATCATTTGAAGGTTCGGATATTATTTTTCTTTTAGGTCAAAATAACGCTGGAAAGTCCACAATTTTAACTGCCTATGAATATTTAGTTACTCCGAAGCAAAAGGCAACAATAAGTGATTTTTTTGGCTATTCGGAGCAAAACCCAATTGAGATTGAGGCAGTTTTTAAAAAAGAACCGATTGATGAAGAAGTTTTTAAGAAAAAGGGGTTTGATAAATGGGTTGAAGAGCAGTCTTCATTAATAAGATTTAGAAAACGGTGGACAAACTTAGGTGTCGAGGGTAAAAAAGAGACTTGGAATCCAGAAGAAGGGGATTATGTAGATAATGGGTTTGGTGGACTCGAAACACATTTTACAAAACATGCACCAACACCTATTAGAATACCAGCCATGAGTAATCCTGACGAACTGTCAAAGTGGATATCAGATATAATTAAAAAGACGGTTTTAGCAAAGTTAAAAACAGAAGAAGAAGAGACATATACGAAACTTTTAAATGATGTAACTGCTTTCCAAGAAAAAATCCTTTCAAAAGAATCTGTTACAAAATTGAGTGAATCAGCGAATATAAATTTTAAAAAGGTTTTTCCTTATTTATCAATAGAAGTTAGTCCCGACTTTGGAACAGAGATTGACTTGGCAAAGACGTTTGAAAAGGATTTTAGTGTGACAATTAGGGATTCTAGATTAGATAATATTAACCAAAACTTCAATAGTCATGGTCATGGTGTAATAAGACAAACAATGTTTAACTTTTTAGGGCTAGTAAAAAATGAATTGCCAGTAAATAGGAATAGTTCAGAGCAAAGCAAGGAATTTATTATTCTGTTTGAAGAACCAGAGATTTATTTACATCCAAAAGCAATTAATTCATTAAGAAAAGTTTTGTATGAATTGTGTAATAATTCTCCTTTTCAAATCTTGTGTGCTTCCCACAGTCCTAGTCTTATAGATATTTCAAAGCCACAAACTTCTTTGGTTAGAGTGGTAAAAGATGATACTCTTGAAACAAGTATATATCAAGTAGAACACAATCTATTTACAGGGTCAGATGAAAGAAAAAAGCAAGTACAAATGATTAATCGGTTTAATCCATATGTTTGCGAATCTTTCTTTAGTGATGAGGTAATAATTGTTGAAGGTGACACTGAGGCAATTGTTATCAGGGAACTTTTATCGCAATTAGCATCGGAAAGAGATATCTTTGTTCTTAATTCTGGCTCAAAAAATAACATACCATTCTTTCAAGAGATTTTTACTTTTTTTCATATTAAGCATTTTGTAATACACGATTCAGATACCCCTTATTTGTATAACAACGCTGGAATTGTTATAAAAAACAACGATGGTACTGATAGAAAAAATTCAGCTTGGAAATTAAATGATGAAATTTGGAATGAGATTTTAAAAGCAAATTCTAGTTCCCCCATGCTTGCGAGAAGATTTGTACATATACCAAACTTTGAAGTTGCACATAACTATAAATATGATAAAGATAAGGGAAAGCCTTTATCTGCTTTTGAATTTGTTCAAACTATTAAAACAGATGAAAACATACCAATTGTTAATTTTGTGAAATATTTAATCTTAAATGAACCGCAATTGGATGAGTTCACACAAGAAAATCTTCAGTATCACTTCCAACAACAGGTGGTTGAATAAAGCTATTAAAAAGGGTAAATGAACCTTATTTATTGTTATTTAGTTAAACTATTTATATTTTGTTAGTTTTAAAACGCGACTTTATTATTTTTATGAGGCTTTACCAATAGAAGGGTTACTGATAGATGAAAGTAAATAATACATGATTGTAAAACTTAATGATACCAATGGTTGCCCCTACTAAAGTTACTCGTTCTGAACTTCAAAATGCATCAACTGTTGCAGCGATGTTCTTAACAACGGAGGCAGTTATTAAGTTACAAAGAAAACATAGGCATCTTAGAATGGAAGAAGATGAAGTTGACACCATTAAAATAAGTCAAAAACACACGAAGAAAATATCAACCAAATTTAGCCCAAAAATAGGATGAAGGTTTAACCGAAAATCTATTAAAATGGTTAAACTCTCATTGACAAACTATACTAAAATATGGTTAACTTTTCTCAAAGAAAATGTGACTTAAAAATTGGTAATGAATTATCAAAATGAGTGGTTAAGGTTTTCCTTTACATAGCTTTGGAATGTTGATATATCAAGCTATCTTGAAGAAAAATCCACCAATTAACGAACAAATGTTAAAAATGATGATGACACAAATGGGCATGAAACCATCACAAAAGAAAATCAATCAAATGATGAATGCAATGAACAAACAAATGAAGTAAACAACGTTGATTTATCAAGGGTTTTAGATGATTGATATGTGATTATAGGATTAAATTTCTCCATTATTTTATTGTGGAGTGAATTTTTCATCATAGATGGACTATATTTTTGCTTTATCTTTCATCAGTCTAATTCGAAACCACTTTTTCTATTGGAAACTAAACCAAAGAAGGGTGGTTTTTTTATGTTTATTGAAGATATTCTAGAAGAATACATGTATCATTGCCAAGCAAAAGGGTTTACTAACAAAACTATGAAAAACAAAAGGCAAGAATTTAAGCAGTTGAAAATGTACCTAAGGGAGGAAAGAGGTATTACTGACCTTGAATCAATTACAGTTCATGATTTAAGAGCTTACGCTAGGTTAAAGCAACAACAAGGATTGCAGGCTCAGAGTATTGTTTCTATGTTTAGAATGATTAAGGCATTTTTTTCATGGTGTTATAATGAAGAATATATAAAAGAAAACTTTGCAAAAAAGGTTGAGTTATCCAAAGTTCCTGTTAAGATATTAAATGGTTTTACTGCTGATGAAATTCAATCAATGACTAATTCTTTCTCTTATAAAAGTTATATTGAAGCTAGAAGTAAAGCTATTATTGCTGTACTTGCAGATTGTGGACTTCGCGCTATGGAAATCAGAGGACTAAAAACAAATAATGTAAGGAACACTTCTATTTTGGTAAATGGCAAAGGCAACAAGGAAAGAATTATGTTTATCAGTCCAGTATTAAAGAGGATATTAATAAAATACGAGAGAATCAAAAATGAATATTTTAAAGATAAAGATACAACGGAAAACTATTTTTTATCGTACACAGGCAATGGTATTTCGCATGTGGCATTAGATAATATAATTAAAGAAGCTGGAAAAAGGGCGAATGTAAAAGATAAAAGAGGTTCTCCACATACATTTAGACATTTTTACGCTGTTCAATGTTGGATCGGCTACACTTAATTGGACAGAATTTTTAAGGTCAAGTAGACTACAGATAATACATATGAGGAGAATCTACAATGACTAAAAGAGTACGTCGAACATTTACTGATGAGTTTAAACAACAGATCGTCCAGTTATATCAAAATGGAAAGCCAAGAAAAGAGATTATTCGTGAATATGACCTTACTCCTTCCTCCTTTGATAAGTGGGTGGGGCAGAGTCAAAATTCTGGTTCCTTTAAGGAAAAGGATAATTTAACAGACCAACAAAAAGAACTGATTAAACTCCGCAAACGAAACAAGCAACTAGAAATGGAGAACGATATTTTACAGCAAGCTGCGCTGATACTAGGACGATAGTAAATGTAATCAAAAATAATCAACACAAATACTCGATATCAGCAATGTGTAAAGTTCTACAACTCCTTAGAAGTACCTATTATTACGAAGCAAAAGAAAAGATCTCTGACGATGAGATTACTTCGGCTATTATCGATATTTTCCAAGCCAGCCGTCAAAATTATGGTACTCGGAAAATCAAGGTTGAACTAAAAAACGAGGGCATACTGTTTCGAGAAGAAGAATTGGACGAATGATGAAAGAACAGGGCCTTGTTTTTTCTTACACAGTAGCTCAATTTAAACCTCATGCGAAATCATGTAATGAATCAGAACTGAAAAATAAACTAAACCGTAGTTAAACCAGAAAGAAGAAATGATAGCGATTGTAAGTGACTTAACATATGTAAGAGTCCATCAAAAATGGCATTATATATGTGTATTTGTTAATCTCTTTAATCGGGAATTCGTGGGCTTCAGTACAGGTCCAAATAAAGATGCATTACTCGTCTATCGTGCGTTCAGTTCCATCAAAGTTGATCTACGTAAAATACAACTATTTCATACGGATCGAGGAAATGAATTTAAAAATACATTGATAGACGATGCCCTAAAGACATTTAATATTCAACGATCTTTAAGTATGAAGGGCTGCCCTTATGACAATGCCGTAGCTGAAGCAACGTTTAAAATTATTAAAACAGAGTTTATTAAAAGAACACATTTTGATAGTTTAGAAGATTTAACTAGGGAATTACATGACTATGTCCACTGGTTTAATCACATAAGAATTCATGGAACACTTGGATATGTAAGTCCGATTGATTACAAACTTGAACACCTTAATAAAGTTGTCTAGTTTAGTGTTGACAATCCAATACCATCACATATTTGTGAAGGGGCTTTTTCATTTTCATTCCTTTTTTTAAAAGAATATATTTATCAGTTTATTAATACTATTACAAAAATAATAAATATTTGAAAAAGAGTATTTTAGCTGTAAATAGAGAATATAATCTATAATTGTAAAATAAAGGAGATGATTCTATTTATAATAAGGTTAAATACTCAATAAAACTGATTTTTTATATTATTTAAAAAAAGGGGGAAAAGTAAGAATTGAAAAACTTTAAAAGAAAAGTAATTTGCGGGTATAATTGGTATAACAATGTTGATTCCAATCAACTTATCATATGCTTTTGTAAGGGAGCCATTAGAACCACTAATAACGAATGAAGACGAATTTCCATTAGAAGATTTCGAAGTAGCTGAAGATTTAGTTGTAGTTGATAATTTAACACCAATAGAAGAAGAAATTGATGAAGATATTTTTTACAAATTGATGGCACCAGAAAAAATCGTATATTATGCACCTGATCCAGTTGTCAATGGAGGATATACTACAGATCCGGTAAAACCACCTGTTGAAACAAATCAGTTACCTATTGGAGCAGGAATTGGTGGTGGAGGTTCATACTCAAATCCTGTACGTGTAAAAACTAATACAATTGACTTATATGGAGTTCCTTTAGATATGCGATTGTAAAAGGAGAATTTGTACTCTATAAAAGACCAGGATTATATTACTATACTCAGAATGCTACACAAGGATATTTTAATATGGTAACGGCAAATATAACCAAAATTATTTCCAATGGTTTTGGTACATTTGTAACTATGAAGGGTGCTAAAAAAGTACCTTATATTGCTAGATTATATGATAAAGCAAATAAGGCAAAACCTTATAATTGGGGTGACTATGCGAAAACAGGATCATCTGCTATGGTCCAATATAATGCACCATTTTGGGGGAAAATAGTTTCAGCACCTGTTCCATCTGCTGGTACAAAAACAGTAATAGTTTATGTAAGTAAAACAGGAAAAGATTATACATGGGATAGAAGAATAAGCTTTACTATTAAAAAAGATAAATCTATCACCTATAAAAAATGGAGAGTAAAATAATTTAATTTTTTAGGGATGATAAAATAGTTCTATCATCCCTAGTATTAAAATATGTTGGATAGGAAGTTGTAATTATGAATTATTATTACATTGTTCCAATTATGATTGTGGTATACTTATTACGCTATTTTTTTGATAATGATTATAAAAAGCCGTTAAAAAATATCATCTTAGATATTATTTTTTCCTCGTTATTCCTTTTTATAATAGTTTTTATTTTTAATCTCATATTTTGATAATCTTATTTAAAATTTAATTTTTTTATTAAAAACACTCATTAGTTGAGTGTCTTTTTGTGTTTATGAGAGTTTATGTATGATTTTATTTACTTTTAAAAAATTTGAAATAATTGTAAAATTCCATCAAAGGAGTGATATAATGGTTATAACATAATTGTATGTACAGATGGGGGACAAAAATGAAAAGGACTATCGTTTGGTTAAGTATAATTATCGGAATAGTATTTATCTACGGTGCTGTTGATTATGTACAAACTGAATTAAAAAACAAAGCAAAAAATGAGAAGAAAATAGAATTAAAAAAATTAAAAAATGAAATGAACAAAGATTGGAAGAAAATTATAAGTAAAGAAAAAAAGATTGGTGATATAGAATTGGAGTCAACATCATTATCAATGAAGATTTATGAGATTGAAGAGAAATTGGAAACACTAGATAAAGATAAAAAAAATATGACAAAGAACCAATTGAAAAATTATAAAGAGAAAGAAAAATTAAGAGACAGTTTGGAAGTAAAGAGAGGTAAGATGTGGAATATTTATAGAATTGAAATAATAAAGTATCGTAAAATGATAGATAAATATAATAAAAAACTTAAAAAAGCTAGTAAAATAGCGAAAGAAGTTAAGAAGAAATGGGACTTACATCCTGTTTCAAATTTGTATTAGATTGTCCTTCATAGGACACACCATAAATGCAATTAAATAAATATACAAAATTAATTTTCTCATCCATTGGAACTAATTACATTTTAAAATATGTTGAATATCGAACACATATTCGCATATAATAAAAGAACAAATGTTCCTAAAAAGGATGATTTTTGCAAGGTAGTTTTAATGTTTTAATAAAGAAGGAAAATAACTCCTTTTGCCGAATTGTGTAGTTGAGGTGATAAGATGAAACAAATCATAAATGATCTTATACACATGACGGAAGGAGATTTACTAATTAATTATTGGTGGTTTTGGATATTAGCTGTGATAGTTATTGTAACAATTATGATATTGTATGGAATGGTAAAAACTAAACGAAAGTAATTTAATAAGGATTTAAAACAAAGGCATCCGTTTTGGATGTCTTTTTTATGATTTTAGTACTGGATATGGCTTTAACGAATATATTTTTGAATTTTCAGGACTTGTTAATAATAAGCCAATTCTAGTGCGAGATTCTGTGCAAGTTAAATTTAATTAATTCAAGGAGGCAATGAGAATGAAAATTGTATTGACAAAAAAAGAATTAATTCACGCTGTTATCAGTCGAGTAAAGGAGGAATACGGTAGTGCCTTTGATATTAAAACAATTCAATTTTTCAATAATGAAAGATATGTTCCGCTAAATGGAGCAGAAGTAAAGGTTTGTACAAGCAAGAATAATTTAAAAAGTGAAGGGGGAGTCAAGTAATGACAAAAGAAGAAAAAAACTACTCAATCTGATGTAATCGAGGAAAAGGAAAAAGTTAACATTACATCAAAGGAAAGTACAAAAGAAATTGAAGATAAAGAAAATGAAAAAAACCTACAAAAAATAAAAATACTGAAATTAAGAAATTGGAAGATGAATTAAGAATCTTTAAATCAGAAAATGAAACACTCAAAGCTCAAGTAGAAGAATATCAAAGTAAAATTTCGGAATTAGAAACTAAAAAGCAAGAATTTGAAAACCAAAGGGCTGAATTTGTTGCTACTATTCAACAAAAAGATATTTCACTCAAATTAGCTGAAAAAGGATTAGGAGAATTTAAAGACTTTTTCTCTAATGTTGAACCAGATAAGTTGGAAGAACAAATTCAAAAGTTTCAACAATTAGTAAAACAAAAAGAAATTGATAACTCATATAAACCAACAAATCACAAACAAGATGATACATATGCTCAAGCCAAGAACAAAGGTGACTTGAAATCTATGTTCGGGGCTTTATTATTTAACAAAAATTAAGTAATTCGTGGTCATTTGACTACTTGTTATAAAAAATATTGGGTGACGACCATCGTTAAGGGAGACTTTATTTATGACATTTACAACAGAAAACTTTGTGGCAGGACAATCCTTTGATATTAAGGATACTTTAATTTTAGGTAATCCTAAAGTGCGTGCATTTTCTACATTTGCATTAGGAAAAACAGTTGATGCTAAGAACCCAACAGTACAATGGATTGAGGAAACTATTAATGAATCCTCAGCGGTAACAATGGCAGAAGGTGGGGATAGTCCAAATCATGTTAATGATGATGCTGGGTTAATGGACAACTATCTTGAATTGTTTGGGG
Source organism: Heyndrickxia sporothermodurans (assembly GCA_018333075.1). Taxonomy (GTDB): domain Bacteria; phylum Bacillota; class Bacilli; order Bacillales; family Bacillaceae_C; genus Heyndrickxia; species Heyndrickxia sporothermodurans_A. The sequence continues at coordinate 45,783 of BORH01000027.1, forward strand.
CTACTGCACAAGTTTCCTCTATTAGAAAAGGAAAAAAAGTTTCAAAAGCTTATAAAGTTACAGCAACAAAATTCTAGATATTAAGTGCAACTGCAACATCAACTTGGTTTGCAAAATAAATGATTACAAGAAACGATAGAACAAAATCTTATTTAGCAAATAAAAAAGATGTACTTTATCCTTCTTTTAAGAATCCTGATAATAAAACTACAATGCCTATGCCATCTACTACAACTTATAAATGGTTACAACTCAACCAAAGAGTAAAGAGAACTACAGAAGATTATAGGGACAAATATATCAAATGGTACACGAAGAAGTATGGTGCACCTGAAAAGTTTAAATGGAAAGATATGCACATACATCATTTAAGACCATTAAATTATGGGGGCGAAATAATTATAACCCTTCTAAAAATAAGGTGAAAAGATGAATAATAATGATGCGATTATATCAATACTTGAGGAATTGAAAAGCAAACTAAATGCTAATTTTGAAACTACCATTATAGACCAATGGGGAAAAACTCGTAAAGTAACATTTACATTTAATGAACCTGCAAGCATTGAAAAAATCAATAGGTTTGAAAAGGAATTCGATTGGGTTTTACCAAAAGACTATAAAAATATTTTATTGATCCATAATGGTCTAGACATTTTTGAAGATGAAAATGGAAGTGGATTCGAATTATATCCCATAGAGGAAAAAGGAGATAATAACTACCTTATATATTTTGATAGTGATGATGCTGATGAACATATAGTTCTTGAAATGAACTTTGAACAATGGTTAGAAAAGTTTATTAATTCAAATGGTGCATATTTTTAGGAGTAATATGTTATAAATTAGCCTTTTCTTTAGAAAGAGGCTTTTATTTCTTTTTAGAATAATAATTAAGATGGCTGTAAAACGGAGAAAGGATTTATTGTATATGATTAAAATCCTTAAAAGGTTGATTATACTTTTAACTCTGATTGTTTTATTATTCGATATGAGTGTTTATATTTTAGGAACTAAAGGTTACTATTTTACTTTCTTAAAACCAACAGGTAATTTAATACCTACTGTGCTAACAATTGTTTCTCTACTTTTATTAACCTGTATTTTAAAGATAAAAATATATTGGATAATAACAGGAGGTGTAGTTTCTTTATTATTTCTAGGAACCGAATTTTTAGAAAATTTCGGAATTGAATATTCTTATGAGCATATAAAACCTCCTACCGGAAAAGAAACCTTGATAATAGAATATAGAAATTTCAAGTTGGGGGAGACTGATCATTTTTACAATTTTTATCGAAAAACCGATTTTCCGAATGTGATAAAAAAATTAAACAAAGAAATGGTAAGTATTATGACAAGGAGATCTAATGATAGCGCTTTAGAAGTATTAGGCGTAAATAATGCTGTATGGAAAAAAGGCAAAGGAGTTACTTTTAAATCAAAGTATGCGGAAACAAAAGTTGTTTTTCCATATTGAATAATTTGGATATTTTCAATTGGAGACATAAATTAATTAGGATCTGAATAGTTTTATATAATCTTCATCGAACTGGAAGATTAATTTTATAAGCATTAGATAAATAGTAGAATTATAAATGCAAATACAAGATATTTTATAGGAGAAATCCGGTGAAAGATACAATGGAAGAAATTGTGCAAAAGTTGAGTAATAAAGCTGTTGAATATGCTAAATCTTTCAATATAGTTTTTAACTACACAGAAGATAATATAAAAGATTTAGAAGAAATATTGGAGTATTATTCTAATGATTTAAAAGAAAGTATGCCTACTGAAAAACAAATATATTCAATGTCTCTGATATGGGGAATTTATTTAGGTCAATTGTTAAGGATGCATATTGATTCTGAATTAAGCTGGGTGAAAGAGGATGTATTTAATGATGGTGAAATCATTCATCTTAAATATGGTGATAGTAGAATCTTTCCAATTGATAAGGTTCACAAGAGACTGATTAATGGAAAAATGGACAATGTTATCTCTTTTTATGAGATAATTAAAAAAGAACTAAGTACTGAAGTTTCTTGTTTAACTAACAGGAAGTATTAATCAAAGAAGGATCAATGCTTTTTTTTTGTGCTGAAAATCACAACAATAAAACAAATATTAATTCCAATAATAGGAGTATTTGTTATAAAAAAACTATTTATTTTGTTGAAATATTCAGCAGAAGGGTGGTTATTTATTATATTTTAATGATGTAAAGAAAAATTTAAATACAAAATCCAATGGTAAATATATAACAGATGATTATTTGTCTAAATGATTGGTATTTAGAAATAAAATAACATAAATCTTTTTAATTTTATGACTGTAATTATTAGTTGACACAATTCTTTAGTCTTAGAATAAATTAATGATAATAATACAGAGATAGGATGATGCTTATGCCAGCTATACTTGGACCATTTCAAATTGGCAATGTTACTGGAGGTGTTGTTCAATTTGGGGATACGGCATTTGTTTCTCCAAAAAATAGTCTTAATGAAACATTTGGAGCAGCGTCTGGGGTAACTGGGATTGCGTTTGTAGTTAATAGTGGAATTAGTAATAACACAACTATTGAAAACCAATTTGTAAAACAACCGATTGTAGGAAATACTTAATGTATTAGATGAATTCATCTAATATTTCAAAGAAACATTATATTTCACAAGCAAAGTGTAGTCGTATTGAATAATAAACATATAATATAGTGTGGAAAACTTTTCTTAAATCGTATCTCTACACTATTGTAGCATCCATTATTTAACACTCATTTTATGTGGGTGTTTTTTGTGTTTATGAAAGTTATGAATAACTCCCCCCATACCTAATATTGTAATGATGATTATTATTAAATAGTAAGAAAGAATTATATTATTTGTGGGTAAAAAATTAGATTTACCATCATCCAAAAAGTCGAATCCTAGTAGAATATAGTCGAAAAATGTTTGGACTAGTATTGGTATAGTTTAAAATAATTGCATCCTTAATCTATTTTTTAAAATTTATATTAATTAAAAATGTAACTTTAGTATCCTCAATTATACTCTTGTATTTGAAAGTAAAATGGCATAATATCTTACATATGCCCTAATTACTTATTTATCTATAATTTTTCAAGGGTTGAAATAATATATTTTTAAGGAGAGCTTTTTTATGTTAAAAGATTTTAAAAAGTTTGCTTTACGAGGCAATGTTTTGGATTTAGCAGTAGGTGTAATCATTGGTGCTGCATTTGGGAAGATCGTGTCATCTTTAGTTGCAGATATTATTATGCCAATTATAGGTGTACTTATAGGAGGATTAGATTTTACAAAACTTCATACTAAAATATACGATTCAACAATTGAATACGGTAAGTTTATACAAAATATAGTTGACTTCTTAATTATTTCTTTTTCAATCTTTTTATTTATCCGTTTCATTGAACGTTTTAAGAAAAAAGAAGAGGTTGTTGAAGCAGAACCAACTATATCTAATGAAGAAAAATTGCTAGAGGAAATACGTGATTTATTAAAAGAAAGAAGTAACTCTTCAAATTAATTTGTAATGAATATTTTAAATGGTAAACAATGAATAAATGAAATGCATCCATCAATGGGTGCTTTTTTTATTTGGAAAATTCTTTTTTGGTCGAATGAATTAGATGAAAGATAAGTTAAAATAATTTAAACGATTAGGGAACTTAACTGGAAACTCTATAAAAAAAGAAAAATTTAATTTTGTACATTGAGAATTGAAAATGATTTGTAAATAGTTGTCTGGATTTTAAAAAAAAGAACATGAAATATGTTGAGAAAATGTATAGTTGCTTTTTGTATACTTAACTGCTAAATAGAGTATCTTAACATCAAAATTTTATTGCTAAAGGGAAGGGGGAATCACCAATTACAATCCATAATAATCAAGCTTATAAAGACTGGTACGAACTGATTGTTGAAGCGAAAATCATCGGTTTAACAGTTGAAGAAGTGAGAGAATTTTTAGGGATTGCAATAACAGATGATTAACATCCATTCTTCTCTTTATGCATTTACTATATTTACTGAATAATTTTACATTTGACTTTGGTTTTAAACTTATATATTATAATAAACGTTGTGCATAAATTGGAGATTGTTCCCTACAATTATTGTAGGGAATTTTTTTTACTTCTAAATAAAGTTTTTTATCTACAAATATTAGAAATGGAGAATTTTATTAAGATTCCCATTTAATTGATGTTTCTGCACGTTACTTATAATTTAAACCTTCTAAATCTGTCTAAAGTTTTTGATAAATTCTTTTTCAGAAAGTATTAGTTTTCCTGTTAAATTTTCAGTTTGCAATACATATTCTTTTACACCAATAAATTCAGATTCAGAAATAACGAAAAATCTAGTTCCTTTTTTATACATTTCTTTATAATCATTTAATAGAATCAATTTCATAAATTAAACCCTTTGAGCCTCAAGGCTGCTGAGACGCAAAAAAAGGAGTACCTCCCCAAAATGTCGAAATAAGTAAGCACCACACAAACTTATAAGACTGGAGGAAGACTCCCT
>BORH01000028.1 GCA_018333075.1 Heyndrickxia sporothermodurans
TTCGTCCTGAGCCAGGATCAAACTCTCCAAAAAGATGTTTGAACGAATCAAAATCTTCGAATTTGATTTAGCTCATAAAAAAGTTAATTAATTGACGTTTCGTTTTGTTCAGTTTTCAAAGATCAATCGTTGTTTTTATTAAGAAACAACTTTTACATCATATCATTTTGTTTTTTTTGTGTCAACAACTTTTTTTGAAATTATTTTTTCACTTCCAGAAGCGACATATAATAATTTAACATTTCCACAAAATGTTGTCAACACTTTTTTTATTTATTAATTTTTCATTCCCGACCTAATTTCAATCGGTTTTTATATAATACCATCCATTTATAAATAGGTCAACAAAATATACATAGAAAAATTAACCAATTAAAAATATGTGTTATCTCCATAAAAGGGTATTTTCTATAAACATATAACCAATCTAAAAGACTATGGTCATACTCTTAATTTTTTTCAAAACAAAAAGCCAATCTCATTACGGAGATTGACTTCACTATACTAACTTATTTAATGGCTATAATATCGTTTTCCTCTAATTGAACAAGTCCAGTCTTTTCTATTATTACCTGTTCACCTTCTTTTAGGTTTGTAAATACAACTGGAGTCATAATCGATGGCGCATTTTCTTTTAAAAATTCAAGATCAACCTTCAATAATGGTTGTCCTGCCTTTACATGCTCACCATCATTCACTAAGGTTTCAAATCCTTCGCCTTTTAAATTGACCGTATCAATACCTACATGAATTAATATTTCTCTTCCACCATCCGACATGATTCCTAATGCATGCTTAGTTGGGAAAATATTAACGATTGTCCCATCAACAGGAGAGGCAATGATTCCTTCTACAGGCAAAATCGCAAATCCATCGCCCATCATTTTTCCTGAGAAAACTTGATCCGGTACTTCAGTAATTGGTTTTAATTCTCCCTTTGCAGGAGAGACAAATAATTCATTACTATGATTTACATCAGATTGTAAGACTTCAGGCTGTACTTCTTCAATTTGCTGTTGGATCTCCTCTTCTGGTGTTGTTTGAGATTTATGTGGTCTCTTTCCAGAGATAATATCCTTCATTTGAGATTTGAGTGTATCTGACTTAGGTCCAAATATTGCTTGAATATTATTGCCCACTTCAAGAACTCCTGCAGCCCCTAATTTTTTCAGACGATTTTTATCAACATTTTTCACATCATTTACTTGAACACGTAGACGAGTAATACACGCATCTAAGTTGGAAATATTTTCTTTTCCACCCATTGCTTCTAAAATATCAAAAGGTAAATCACTAGTAGCTTGTTTGTTTGTTTCCTCAGTTTCTTCTTCAGCATCCTCACGTCCAGGTGTTTTCAAATTGAACTTTCGGATAGCAAATCGGAAACCAAAATAGTAAATAACAGCAAAAACTAGACCAACTGGAATGACCCACCACCAGTGAGTTTGTTTATTTAGCACACCGAAGAGTAGAAAATCAATTAATCCCCCTGAGAAGGTCATACCGATTTTTACATTTAATAAATGCATAACCATAAAAGATAGCCCCGCAAAAATCGCGTGAATTCCAAATAGAACGGGAGCAACAAATAAGAAAGAAAACTCTAGCGGCTCAGTAATACCTGTCAAAAATGAAGTAAGTGCCGCTGAACCCATAATTCCCGCCACAAATTTTTTACGTTCCGGTCTTGCTTCATGATAAATCGCTAACGCAGCCGCAGGGAGACCAAACATCATAAATGGATATTTACCAACCTGGAATGTACCGGCTGTTAAATGCTGAACACCATCTTGAATTTGCTTCATAAAGATCGTTTGGTCACCATGAACAACATTTCCAGCATGGGTCGTATAAGAACCGAACTCAAACCAAAACGGCGCATAAAAGATATGATGCAAGCCAAATGGAATAAGCGAACGTTCGATCACCCCAAATATAAATGCAGCAAGTGTTTGCTGAGAACCTAGCATGTAATTTGAAAAAGCATTTAATCCGTGCTGGATTGGCGGCCATACAAGTATCATCAATAAACCTAATATAACTGATGAAGCTGCTGTCGCAATAGGAACAAAACGCTTTCCTGCAAAAAAACCTAAATAAGAAGGCAATTCAATTTCAAAAAATTTATTGTACATATAAGCAGCTACTAAACCAACAATAATTCCACCGAATACCCCTGTTTGCAGTGTTGGTATCCCTAACACTAATGCATATGCAGGCTTCACATGCTCCCCAATCACATCAGCCATTTCTATCCCTTTAGAAACGCCCATTGTTACATTCATAATTAAATAACCAACAATCGCCGCTAAACCTGCAACACCTTCTCCACCTGTGAGACCAACGGCAACACCAACAGCAAATAGCAATGCAAGATTATCAAATACAATTCCTCCTGCACGTGCCATAACGTTAGCAACATGTTTAACCCATGAAGCATCTAAAAAAGGAGCTATATCTACTAATGTAGGATTTGTTAAAGCTGTCCCAACCGCTAGCAATATACCTGCAGCAGGTAATATCGCGACTGGGAGCATTAGTGCTTTACCAACCTTCTGTAGAACACCAAAAATTTTCTTAAACATTTTTAAACCTCCTATTGACTGTATTTTTTCACGCATACAATCATTGCCAAAACAAAAAAGGCATGAGTAAAAAGACAGAAAAGAGTATATACCGGTTATATTCCCCATAAATACTCATTTCATTATCTTCTTCACTCATGCCTGATCGAATCAGTAACACGTTATATGAAAATAAATGCAATTACTTATTTTATTTTATTTTGGATGCGCTGCAGATGCATGGTTAAATATACTGCCTCCGCATCAAACACTGGTTTTTTTAATGATTGTTGCATGATTTTAATTAGTTTCCATGCAAGATTGTAACACAATGGGTATTCTTGTTTCAAGAAGGACGACATTTTTTCTGGCTCATTGACTTTTTCTCCACTTAAAACACGGTCAATTGTATATCGCAAATGTCGAACAAGACGCATATAATTCACTTCATCTTTATCAAGTTTAATATCCAATTGGTTTTCTATCATTTCAATTAACTTTACGATTAACTGGGAAAACTGATTGATCTCAGATAAATTTTTATTCGAAACTGCACTATGAATATGAAGAGCAATAAATCCAATTTCACCTTCAGGAAGCTCAATACTCGTTCGATCATTTATTAATTCAACAACCTCGTGTGCAATGGTGTACTCAAAAGGATACATAGCCTTCGTTTCCGCGTTAAAAGGATTTTTAATCGCAAGCCCTTTCATTAGACGGTTTATCGCAAATAAAATGTGATCAGTTAAAGCAACATGAATATGCTCATCCAAAAATGATTGAGTTCGAGACCGTATTAAGTCAATCGCCGAGATAATTACCGCCAAGGTGTTTTCATCAATATCTGGAAGAAGCTTTTTATACTGCTCCTTTTCAATCTCACTCTTCAGCACAAAAAACTTCTCTGCTTCACCTTTCGAAATGAGACTCCCCTTTTTTCGATTAAATCCAATCCCTCTACCTATTAGAATGACTTCATCATATTTGGAGCTAGAAGCAATTAGCACATTATTATTTAAAATTTTCGTTACTTCAAACGCTTCCATATAAACCTTCTCCCATATTTCGACAAAATTCTATTTGTAGTTTACCGGAAAAACTGATAGATATCAAAAAAAAGAACCAAAAAGGTTCTTTCTTATTTATAAAATAAATATGAAATACAAAATAAATATGAAGAAGAAAACATACATGACTGGATGAATTTCTCTCCATCTTCCTTTAAGAAGCATTGTAATCGGATAAAAAATGAATCCAATACCTATTCCAGTAGCAATAGAATATGTTAAAGGCATCATGATAACTGTAAAAAACGCTGGTACAGCGATTTCGAATTTTTTCCAATCTATTTCATTGAGAGTTGATACCATAAGCACACCGACAACAATTAACGCAGGTGCAGTTACAGGAGAAGTAATGACTCCTAACACCGGAAAGAAAAACAATGAAAGAATAAATAGAATAGCCGTTACCACACTTGCAAAGCCTGTTCTCGCTCCTGCCGCCACTCCAGCAGTTGATTCAATATAAGCAGTTGTTGTAGAAGTACCAAGAATAGCTCCAATGACTGTTGCAGATGAATCAGCAAATAAGGCTCTTCCTGCACGTGGCAGTTTATTATTTTTGATTAATCCCGCTTGGTTAGCAACCGCCACTAAAGTACCTGCTGTATCAAAAAAGTCTACAAATAAAAATGTTAAAACGACTACGAGCATTTTTACTGTAAATAATTCGCTTGTATGATGAAAAAGTGTATCAAATGGAGCTCCAAATGTAGGCGCAATACTAGGAACCGCACCAATTATTTTATGTGGAACATCAATTAATCCAAAGATCATTCCAGCTACTGTTGTTAACAGCATCCCAATAAAGATGGCACCTTTCCAGCCTCTCGTCATCAATATAATCGTAATAACGATTCCAAAGATCGCGAGCAATGTATTCCCATTCGTTAAATCGCCAAGTCCTACGAGCGTTGCATCATTATCTACAATAATTTCCGCATTGCGTAAACCGATAAATGTAATAAATAAACCAATCCCAGCTCCTACTGCTAATTTTAATTCAACTGGAATGGCATTAATAATTTTTTCACGAAATCCAAATAAAGTAAGAATAATAAAGATAATTCCCGAAAACAACACACCTGTTAACGCTTGTTGCCACGGCATCTTAAGAGTCAAAATAACAGTGTAAGCAAAAAATGCATTTAATCCTACACCAGGCGCCAGAGCAATAGGATATTTAGCTAAAAACGCCATAATTAATGTACCAATTGCCGCCGCTAAAGCCGTAGCCACAAATACAGCTCCTGCATCCATACGTAAAGCATCTGGAAAATCCTTCACTGAGGAAAGAGATAATGTAAGCGGGTTTAAGATTAAAATATAGGCCATTGATAAAAAGGTTGTCACTCCACCAATGATCTCTCGCCGATAATTCGTACCTAATTGATCAAATTGAAAATATTTTTTCATACTTTCTCTCCCCTAATCGTCGATATTTCTGGAACAAAATAAGCTCCGAACAAAAAGTTCGGAGCTTTAGCCTTAAGGAATGAGAAGTACATTTAGTCAGATATAAAGATATCTCATTAAAAAACTCATCACCTCGTAGTCAAGCTATTTACGGCAGCTTGGTAGAAACTTATCAGGCCATATTCCCGAAATTATACGACGTTTATTCATTCGTTTATATTACATATCTTAATCTGTTAATTAGAACTAGTCAATACCAAATACGAATATTGGTTTATTTTTTTATACGAACGTTCGTGTTTAATTAAAGGGTTATTCCCACTCAATCGTTGCAGGTGGCTTACTTGTAATATCATAAACGACACGGTTCACATGATTGACCTCATTAACGATACGAGTAGATATTAATTCAAGTACATCCCATGGAATACGCGCCCAATCAGATGTCATTCCGTCAATGGATGTTACTGCACGAATCCCAACTGTGTAATCATAAGTTCTAGCATCTCCCATTACACCTACGCTACGGATATCTGGAAGAACGGTGAAGTACTGCCATATTTCACGATCAAGACCTGCTTTTCTAATTTCTTCACGTAAAATATAGTCTGACTCACGAACAATTTCTAGCTTGTCCTCTGAAATCGCACCAAGAACACGAATCCCTAAACCTGGACCTGGGAATGGTTGTCTCCACACAATTTCATCAGGAATTCCAAGTTCTGTTCCTAATGCACGAACCTCATCTTTGAATAAAGTATTTAACGGCTCAATTAGCGTAAATTGCATGTCTTCAGGAAGTCCACCGACATTATGATGGGATTTGATCGTTTGAGCTGTTGCTGTCCCACTTTCGATAATATCTGTGTAAAGCGTTCCTTGTGCTAGGAATTCAATTCCTTCAAGTTTTGCAGCCTCATCATCAAAGACGTAAATAAATTCATTTCCAATAATTTTACGTTTTTTCTCTGGATCAGCTACACCCTCAAGCTTATTCATAAAACGATCTTTTGCATCAACTTTAATGACATTCATATTAAAGCCATCAGAGAAAGTTTTCATTACACCTTCAGCTTCACCTTTACGAAGCAAACCATGATCAACAAAAATACATGTTAATTGATCACCAATTGCTTTATGGATAAGAACAGCTACAACGGATGAGTCTACTCCACCGCTAAGTGCGCATAAAACTTTTTTGTCTCCGACAGTTTGACGGATTTTTTCCATTTCTATTTCAATAAAGTTTTCCATTGACCAGTTCGCTGAACAGTCACAAACATCAAATACAAAGTTCTTTAATATATCATTACCGTATTCAGAATGCTGAACCTCAGGATGGAACTGCACTGCATATAGTTGACGATCCTTATTACTCATTGATGAAATCGGGCATGATGCACTTACTGCGTCCACAGAAAATCCTTCAGGGGTTGCTGTTACTAAATCACCATGACTCATCCATACGATTTGCTCTTTTGGAAGCTTTTCAAAAAGCTTAGAGTCATTTTGGATAGTAATCTTTGCTTTTCCGTACTCACGATGTTTTGCAGGCTCAACTTTTCCACCAAAATGCTTTGTCATTAACTGCATACCATAGCAAATACCGAACACTGGGATACCTAACTCAAAAATTGCCTCATCACAGTGAAATGCGTTTTCATCATAAACACTATTTGGTCCACCTGAAAAAATGATTCCTTTTGGGTTCATTTTTTTGATTTCCTCTACAGTAATCGTATGTGGATGCAATTCACTGTACACACCAAATTCACGAATTCTTCTAGTAATTAACTGATTATACTGACTGCCAAAATCTAGAACAACAATCATTTCTTGTGTTAATTTAGCCATTTCCTTTCCCCCTACTTAAAATTTTTACTTGAAACAATGAGATTATATTTCCTTCCAGCAAATTCATATAATTCATTTTTCCCTACTCTATTGAAAACTATTTCATCTTATTTAAAATTGCTATTTTCACAAAAGAAAAAGCTATAAAAAAGAAAAAACTAGAGTTCCACCTTTAAACGAAAAGAAGGCAGAATTCTAGTTTTTGTATTTCCACAACCAATTACACCATTACAAATCATAATGATGACAAAAACATAAGAAAACACTGCCTTCATAGTTAAATCATTTACGGTGATTTAGTAGAGACTTTCGGACCGTATTACCAAAATTATATGAAGCACTATTATCAATAGAAATAATTAATTTGTCATCATTTTATACTTGTTTATACACATGGTCAACCCGTAGTTTTTTTAATTAAATTTTCCCACAATTCACGGATTTCTTCCCAGTCAACTGCCTTATTTTGATTGCGATACACCTGTTTTTCATAATGCTCTGTTAAAGTGCGCATTGTCTTCGTTTTGAAAAATTCATCAACATTGTTAGCATACTCTCTTAACGTTTGACCTGACTCTTTTTTCAGTCCAAATCTTCCAAGCTGCTTTAATAGAGATAAATATGCTTGTGAGAAAGTATTAGAGTCCTTTTTCATTCTGTATTTCCAAATAAGAATAAAGGGAATCCATTTGCTTCGTTTTACATACATGAACGACAATATGGCTATAAAAGCAATGAAAATAAAGGTAATCATAAGCCAATGCGTTTTAAAGAAGTTTTTAATTTTATCTAGAAGATCACTAAAAGAGAATCCTTCAGATTGTTTCGTTTCCTTATCCAATGCAGAATCTTTTTGTGGTTTTTTAATAGGATCCTTTTCAGTCTTTTCCTCAGTAGTAGCTGTTTGAGTAGATGTCCTGTCTAAATCGTTATTAAAAATTGAGTTGTTCACAAAACCCATTGTCGGTTCAAAAGGCACCCAGCCCACATTGGGGAAAAACACTTCCACCCAGGAATGGGCATTATTATTCGTTACTTTATAAATGTTTACTGACACATCTTCAGATCCTTGATAAACTCCTGATGAATATCCCTTTACCCAACGTGCCGGAATTCCAATTGAACGAAGCATCGTCACCATAGATGTTGAGAAATTATCACAATATCCTTTTAGTGTTTCGAATAGGAACTGATCAACATAATCTTGTTTTTCTTTCGGAATCGCTACATCCTTTTGATTATATTGATAACGACCTGACTGCAAGTACGATTCAATCGCTTTCGTCTTGTCATACCAATTCTTTTTATTTTTCGTTAAATCTTCTGCAAGCTTTTTTACACGTTTCGGGAAATTCTCCGGCAATTGTGTATATCGAGGGTCAATTTGATCATTTTCCCCAGTCGTTTCACTCATTTTTTTGATGCTATATCTTTGAGGCTTATAAAAAATAGTATAATGATTTATATAAAATGGTTCATGATTTTGAATAGCTGTTACTTTTTCTATTGCCCCATTTACTGAAAATGCATCCTCTTTACTTTCGAAATCATAGCTCGAATATGGTATGTATCGAAAATTAGTAAAACCATACATATGAACTAGATTCGGGCTTCTTTGGATTGTCTCTATAACTGCCATTTTATCATTTGGAGTTATTTCCATAAACGGAATCGATTCTAGTCCCTCATTTATTGATACTGGGAGTTTATCCGTCATTTTATAATTTGACGTAGCTGGTGGTTTCGATGACTTCCATCCCTTCCCAGTGTAAAAATCCTTCGTTTCCATTCTCCAATATTGACGAGACTCTGCTTTTGCTGTAAATACAACGGTATCATCTCCTATAAACGGTCCACCAAGCTGAGAATCATCCTTTCGATAACCTACTCTACTAATCCCCTTTCCTTTTCCATCTTTATTATTTTCTCCACCAGCGTGGGATTTCAAAAACGGTACAGGATCAGGCCAGATCGGTGAAGCCTTTGGAGCGATAAGTGCAAAAATCGTACTTACTGCAATCATTACAATTAATGGGATCATCCATTTGGTCATTAGCTTTCTTGTTGATTGCAAATTTTCCTTTTGCATAAAGCGTTGAAAAAATAGCATTCCTATTAAGACAAATCCGATGATTGTTGTCCTTAAAATCGCCAATTTACTATTATAAGGAGTAAACGTATCAAGTACTGTAATATAAATAATCGTCATTACAAAAAACAAAAGAATATTTCTCTTTGTCTGCAGCCAATATTTTATTAAATAGGAAATTAACCAAAGCAAGACAAAAAACAATAATGTTCTAAATTCGTTGGTTAACTTATCCCAGCTTCTCTCAAATAATAAACCAATATTTTTAAAGACATCGCTAAAAATAATACTAATCCATTCGAAGCTAAATATAGGATCGTCAAAAAATATGTGATGGAGTGCAAATAAAATAAAAGCAATCTTACTTACAAACACAGCTATAAATGGAGCATTAAATAAATATAATGCAAATGAAAGAGCGACAAAAATAAAAAACAGGTACGTATTCCCTGTATTTGCTACTTCTTTTAACGGATAAATCCATTCCATTAAAAGCAAAAAACTAAAAAAATACAGAACGAAAGTAAGACTCCTGCTATGTTGATTTACATTCACCTTTGTTTCACCCCCGTTAATGCCGAGCGAAAATCTTTTTCATGAAGAAATCTTACGTATACTCCATAGCGTGAAGCTAAAGTACTTAATTGATATTCCTCATCAAAAAAGGGTTCATGACTATTTTTTATTACATAAATAATGACCGTCCCTGTTCTTAGAACATGCTTTCTTACTACTTCTATTAATGGCTTTGTTAAGGTAGAAGTAATAATCAATAATGATGCAGCTTGCTGATAGAATATCGATTCACCGTCTAAAATTGATGATATCGGCACTCGACTATCAGGCTTTACCTTTGCTAAATGATGAAACAATTGTTGTCTATAATCATCTCCACCTCTTATTGGAAAAATAGAACGCTCTTCTCCAATAGAATATAATCCGGTTTGTCCACCATGGCGAATAATCGAACGAATCAATGATGCGGTAAATGTTACACTCTCTTCAAAGGAGGAGGATGGTGATCGGTCTAGGATAATCGTGAGATCATTCGATTGACGCTCTTCAAACTCTTTTGTTTGCATTTCATTCATCCGAGCGGTTGCTTTCCAATCAATCCAGGTAAAGCGATCACCTGGTTCATAATTACGAATCCCTGTTACCATCGTTGTATCATTTTGAATTTTGATTTGAGATACGGTCGCACCTTGTTCATAGCGGCTTTCCATCTGACGATAAATAATATCTGTATAGGATGGGTAGACAAGAATGACTTTTTTTATCGAAAAAGACTTTTCTTTTTCGAATAAACCAAGTGGATCACCTATTTTGATATAAATATTATCGAAATAATGCTCTCCTCTCGGTAAATCCTGAATACTATAAACCAATTGGATATGCTTTTTAAAGCCAGGAAAAAGGATTTGTTTCCCATTCTCCTTAGAAAGACTCGAGGTATTTTTTATGATAAGGAAAAAGAGTGGGAAAGAAAATTTCCGTTCAATCGTAATGGTCATTTCCAGTTGTTCCCCGGCCACGTATGAATCATTATTAAAGGTTCTTTCCACCGTTAAATCTTTCAATGGATAGAAAGCGATACATAAGGCATATACGGCAAAAGGAATAAAAATATAAAATAGGAACCAGCTAACGAATCCGCCTTGGAACATTGCGTAGGAAAAAGTTAATAAAAGATAAAGGATTAAGAGAATTAACTTTCCCCATGTTGCTAATTTTGCTTTTATCATTATCTCACAGCCCTTTGAACTGGGACTTGAACAAATTTAATGACATCTTTGATAATATCTTCAGCTGTTTTCCCACCATATTTGGCCTCTGATTTTAGAATAATTCTATGCGAGAAGACAAATGGGGCTAAATATTGTACATCATCAGGAAGAATGAAATCTCTCCCATTTAAAAAAGCATATGCTTGTGAAGCTTTCATCAATGCGATCGATGCTCGTGGACTCACCCCTAGATAAACATTTGTATGCTTTCTTGTATAATGAGCTAGCTCCACAATGTATTGCTTTATCGTTTGATCAACATAAACCTCTTTCACTTGATCTTGAAGCTCAACTAATTCAGATAGAGTAATCACTGCTTCCAGTTCTTCTATTGGCGCTTGTCTTTGCGTTCGATTCAATACTTCAATTTCTTCATTTTTGCTAGGATAGCCCATTTTCATTTTTAATAGAAAGCGGTCAAGCTGGGCTTCTGGCAATGGATAGGTTCCTTCATATTCGATTGGATTTTGTGTAGCCATAACAAAAAAAGGTCTGTCTAGCTTTCTTGTAATCCCATCCACTGTTACACTGCTCTCTTCCATTCCTTCTAGTAATGCTGATTGTGTTTTCGGGGATGTCCGATTGATTTCATCAGCCAATATAATATTCCCCATAATTGGACCTGGTCTATATTGAAATTCCAGCTCTTTCGGATTATATATCGATACCCCTAAAACATCAGATGGAAGAAGATCCGGTGTGAACTGAATCCTTTTAAATGAAGCGTTAACTGACTTTGCTAGCGCACGAACCATCATTGTTTTTCCAACCCCAGGTACATCCTCCAACAAAACATGCCCCTCCGCTAACAAAGCAACAAGGCTTAACTCAGCAACATCTGCTTTCCCTATCATTACTTTTTCAATATTATGTAATACTTGTTTTAACTTCGGATGCATCATAGTTTCAGTCATATTTAAGCCCCCTATGTTTTTTGCATAACATTTCCAAATAAAAATACTTCTGGAATTTTTTAAAAATTACTAATTATTTTTAGAATACTATGAATTGCCAATAAGAAAAAGGGGATAATAGAAAATTTATCAAATTTCTAAGACTTGGAACCTATAGACTATATAACCAATAAAGCTATTACCACATCGATTATGTAATTGATCATAATATCGGTCATTTCTATCAATTTATCGGTCAGTTTGCGTTTTATATCGGTCATACCTCAATATTTTAATAAAAAAAGAATCCCATCCATGTAGAAGGGACTCTTCTTATCTGCTATTTCCAAAAGTCATCAAATACGGTAATCGGCATATGACGCTTATGTTCTGATTTTGAGTAAAGCTTTTCTATTGTTTGTTTTGCTTGTTCCGAAACTTCTTTTCCTTCTAAATAATCATCAATATCCTCGTAAGTGACACCTAAGGCAACTTCATCAGCTAATTGTGGGCGATCTTCTTCAAGATCAGCTGTTGGCGTTTTTAAGTACAAATGCTCTGGACAGCCTAATTCCTTTAATAGCATTTTCCCTTGTCGTTTGTTCAAGCGAAAAATCGGAACAAGGTCCGCTCCACCATCACCATACTTCGTATAAAAACCAGTAATGTTTTCTGCTGAATGATCTGTACCTAAAACAGCACAGCCTTCCATAGCGGCAATACTATATTGTACCTTCATTCGCTCTCTTGCCTTTTCATTTCCTTTGGCAAAATCAGATAAAGTAATTCCCGCTTCTTTTAATGAAGCTTCACTCGAATCAACAGCAGGCTTTATGTTAACTGTTAATGCTTGTGTAGGATCGATAAATTGAATCGCATCATCCACATCTGCAGCATCCTTCTGAACTCCATATGGAAGACGAACAGCAATAAACTTATACTCTTGATTTCCAGTTTCTTCTCGCATTTCATCAATCGCTAATTGAGCAAGCTTACCAGTTAAAGTTGAATCCTGTCCACCAGATATCCCTAAAACAAACCCTTTAAAAAACGGATATTTTTTCAAATAACTTTTAAGGAATTCTACACTTGTACGAATTTCCTTTTGGACATCAATTCTTGGCTTTACCTTCATTTCTTCAACAATCGCTCTTTGTACAGAATCCATTTCACTAAAACCTCCTTTGAAATTAGTTTATCGCTGCATATTTGCAACCTTTTGACGAACCTCTTCAATATTTTTGATTTTATTGTCCCAGCATTTTTGACTAAGATCGACTGGGTATTCATGAGGATTTAAGGATCGCTTGTATTCTTCCCATAGCAACCCAAGACTTTCCTTTACATAGCCTTGAATTTCTCTTAAGGCTGGCAATCGATAGACAAATTCACCATTTACAAAAATATCATGGTGCAAGTTTCGTGCTTCAAAGTCTGTCACTGTTTTATTAATATAGGTATGAACTGGGTGGAACATTTTCAATTGTTCTTGTGATTCTGGTTCTTCATCCTGTAGGGTAATATAGTCCCCTTCAGACTTATATGTGTTTGTATTAATAATTCGATATACTTTCTTTAAACCTGGTGTGGTTACCTTTTGAGCATTTGAAGATATTTTAATCGTATCCTGCATGATACCATTTTCATCTTCAATTGAAACGATTTTATAGACAGCACCTAAAGCTGGCTGGTCATAAGCAGTAATTAATTTGGTGCCTACTCCCCACATATCAATTTTTGCCCCTTGGGATTTCATATGCAGAATCGTATATTCATCTAAATCACTTGATGCAACTATTTTCGCATTTGGAAATCCGGCCTGGTCTAGCATTTTTCTAGCTGCCTTTGATAGGAAGGCCATATCTCCACTATCTAATCGGATACCGATAAAGTTTATCTTATCTCCAAGCTCTTTCGCTACTTGAATAGCTGCAGGTACTCCTGATTTTAATGTATCATATGTGTCTACTAGGAATACACAATCACGATGACTTTCCGCGTACTTATGGAAAGCAGTATAATCATCACGATATGCTTGTACCATCGCATGTGCATGGGTCCCTGATACCGGAATTCCAAAGCGTTTTCCTGCACGTACATTGCTCGTTGAATCAAAGCCTCCAATAAATGCAGCACGTGTTCCCCAAATCGCCGCATCCATTTCATGTGCTCTTCTCGTTCCGAACTCCATTAAGGTTTGGTCCCCAACAACATATTTCATTCTTGATGCTTTTGTTGCTATTAATGTTTGGTAATTCACAATGTTAAGTAAAGCGGTTTCGATAATTTGCGCTTGTGCAAGAGGTGCCTCGACTTGAATCATCGGTTCATTTCCGAAAACAACCTCACCTTCTTTCATCGAACGAAGGGTTCCCGTAAATTTCATATTACTTAAATATTGAAGAAATTCCTCTTCATAATGTAATTCCTCACGTAAATACTGAATATCTGTTTCAGAAAAACGGAAGTTGCTTAAATACTCAACCACCCTTTCTAAACCAGCGTATATCCCGTACCCATTATCAAATGGAAGCTTTCGAAAGAAAACTTCAAATACAGCCTTACGTTCATGAATGCCATCATCCCAATACGTCTTTGCCATATTAATTTGATAAAGATCGGTATGGAGAACGAAACTATCATCCTGATATTGCTTAACCACTTACCCCACTCCTAACTACACCTGACTCTTTATTAACCTGTATAATTATTTAGGCTTTTTCCTTTTAATAAAGTCCCAATAAGGAACATTTTAATTAAAACGATCTTACTTACAAAATAACCTTCGCACCTAATGTATGCTTAAAATGTTCAAGCGCCCATTTATGCCCTGCATCATTAAAGCTTGCAACAGCATTTCCATGAACAACAATTAAATATCCTTTATTGTAGGCGTCAATAGCCGTATGAAGCACACAAATATCCGTACAAACACCACAGAGATGAACTTCTTCAATCCCTCTTTCTCTAAGTCTCATATCTAAATCAGTTCCGGCAAACGCACTGTAGCGTGTTTTATCCATATAATGTACATTTTCATCATTTTTATGTTGTTCATATATCTCTTGTAAGGAACCGTACAAGTCTCGACCTGCTGTTCCTCTTATATTATGCGGTGGAAACAATTTCGTTTCTGGATGATATACATCACCTTCCTGATGACAGTCAATCGCAAAAACAACATCATCTCCTGAATGAATAAACTCTTTTGTTAAGTGTGTAATGTTCTTTTCGATTTCTTGACCAGGCTTACCACAAGTTAATCTACCAGCATCTGCAACAAAATCATATGTATAATCTATATTAATCAGTGCTTTTTTTAACAATACAAGTGCGCCTCCTCTTGACAAGCTCGTACCTATTGTACACCAAATTCATTAAATAGGAAAAAAAGCGATTTTCCATTTGGAAGAGCCCGTAACCCAGCACATGAATATATGTATAAAAAAGACAGTGCTGTCCTAAAAGCACACCATACTTCAATTTATTGTAGTGTTTTTTGGCAAAACAATATTGAAGGATGTTCCTTTCGAAGGTTCACTCTCAACAGAGATTGTGCCTTCATGAGCTTGAACAAGTTTATAAACGATGGCCATTCCAAGTCCAGTTCCTTCCGAAGAGGAATCCGTTGTTGTTCCACGATAATATTGTTGAAACAGATTTTCCATCGTATGAGCAGACATACCAACACCATTATCCTTAATCTGAATAACCACATTTTCTCCGGTATCAGTTAGTTGTGTATATATATCGATATGCTCAGGATTATGTAAAATTGAGTTCATTAAAATGTTTTGCAAAACACGCTGCATCAATTTATGATCAAATTCAACGTTAATCACAGGCGAATCTGTTTTAAAGTGTAGCTTATAGTTATTTGCTTGCGGACTATTACTAATATCTGCGACAATCCTTTTTATAAATTCAACCAAGTCTTGATTCGACTTATTTAAAGGGAATCTACCGTCAGCGTTATTTAACTGTAATACAAGACTTAAATCTTGAATTAATTCTTCCATATGCTTGCCCTTATCATCTATTTCTTTAATGAAGGAATGAGCCTCTTCCTTTGACCATTCATACTGTTCATTTAATAAAAGCGTTGAATAGCCTGTGATATATGTTAAAGGTGTCTTCAAATCATGTGAAATCCCCGCAATCCACTCTTGCTTCGCTTGTTCTATTTTTTTTCGCTCGATCTCATTCGCTTGTAATTGCTCAGCTAATGACTGGAGCTGCAGGAGAACCTCCTGATACAGACGATAGCGCATACGTAGCTTTCCTTTTCGGTTATAAACTTTGTTCATATCTACTGGTTGATTATAGGTACCATGAGAGAGCAGATGAATCCAAACCATTATAACCCCAATTGGACCGCCGAAATACCATCCAAATAAGACAATACAAATAAGAGAGCTAGTAGCAAAAATCCATCCTACCAGTACACCTTCAGTATTTGTACCAAGAATTACATGAAATATGGGGAGAAGGACTTCAAGGATTAATACAATGCCGATCCCGGTTCCGAGCAGCCAAAGTACAAGTCCTAATGCTAAATGGAACGTAAATCTTGTTTTTATTCGCATATAAACGCCTCATTTGGAGGGATAAATTTATAGCCAATCCCACGTAAATTTACAATGATTTTTGGTTTTCGTGTATCATCGCCGAGTTTTTTCCGTAGCTTAGAGATATGAATCGTAACCGTTTTTTCTTCACCGAAGACATCATTTCCCCAAACAAATTCGTAAAGCTGTGCTGTTGTAAAAATACGATTTGGATTTTTGCAAAAGAAATGAAGTAGCTCCAACTCTTTTGCTGTGCATTCTATATGTTGTTTTTTCACTATTAATGTTGCAGATTGAAGATTTAAAGTAAAGTAGCCGTAATCATATACAGTGTTGTTCTGCTGTTGTGAACTCTCATACATTAGTTGACGTCGAAGAATGACTTTAATTCTAGCAATGACTTCTAAAGGATTAAATGGCTTGGTAATATAGTCATCTCCACCTATTCCTAAGCCTGTTAATTTATCGAAATCCGTCGAACGTGCACTAACAAATATAATTGGTGTATTCGTATGTTTTCGGATTTCCGTACATAATTCAAATCCACTTAAATCTGGAAGCATAATATCGAGCAAAATAATATCATATGAATTTTCTTTGACCTTCTGCAGTGCACCTTTACCAGTTGTCTCTGTTTCTATATTAATGAAATTTTCTTTTCTAAGTGTAATTTCCAATAACTTCAAAATACCAATTTCATCGTCTACTACCAATATTTTAGCAGATCCCATTATATTTACCCCTCATTTCACCCTATCCAAGCTTAATTCATTTCTATTTTTTCCTATGAAAATATTACGTCCATTTTCCATAGAGTTTACTTTGATTTTACTTTCATTTATTAAGCTTAATGTAACGCATCAATAAGCTTATTTTAACCCATTATGGGAAGCAGGAGGAAATAAGAATGGAAACTGTCATTCAAATCAATCAATTATGTAAGACATTTAAAGGAACCGAAACCGTATCTAATGTCAATATGAAAATTAACAAGGGAGAAATTTATGGCTTTTTAGGTCCAAATGGTGCTGGAAAAACAACCATTATGAAGATGATCTTAAATTTAGTCAAACCCTCCTCTGGTGAAATCAATGTTTTGAATAAGCCTGTTTTAACAACATCTTATCAATACTTAAAGCATATAGGCAGCATCATTGAATACCCAGTGTTTTATGATCGACTGACAGCAAAGGAAAATTTAGAGCTTCACTGTGATTACAATGACTTTTATGATAAAAATGCGATTAATGAAGCTTTGAAAATCGTCGGTCTAATAGGTGTGGAGCATAAAAAAATTCATAAATTTTCATTAGGAATGAAGCAGAGATTAGGAATTGCGCGTGCGATTGTTACTAAACCTGAGATTCTCATTCTTGATGAGCCTATTAATGGTCTTGATCCAATCGGCATTAAAGACATCCGGGAGCTCCTATTATTTTTAAAAGAGGAATATGGCATAACCATATTAATATCGAGTCATATTGTTTCAGAGATTGAATCCATTGCAGATACGATTGGCATTATTCATCAAGGGAAATTATTAAAGGAAGTTAAAATGGAACAAATCAGAAAAGAAAATGTCGAATATCTAGAAATTAAAGTAGACAATTTGATTAAAGCTATTCGAGTACTTGAAGAAAATTTAGGAATCAAAAAGTATGAACAAATAGGAAATCATATCATTCGGATTTTTGAACAAAAAGCCTCTCATTCTCAAATCAACAAGGAATTAATTATGAATGGAGTGATCGTAAACGGAATGGAAAAAAAGCAAAACAATTTGGAAGAGTACTTCTTAAATCTGATTAACGGCGGTGAGCAACATGCTTAAACTGATGAAATTAGAATGGAAAAAAAATCGCTTATCTAGTTATTTTAAAGGATTACTCATTTGTATTATAGCGATCTTTGCGGCTGTTAGCCTTATGGGGTGGGGCTCTGAACGTCAAAATGATCCAATGTTTCCTGATTACTTTGAATACATGTCTTTAACGAATATTTTTATTAGAATCGTATTTATCATTTTTTCAGCCGTTATTTTATCACGTATCGTCATTGATGAATACAGGAATAATACGATTCAATTATTATTCACCTATCCATTGCAGCGGAAAAAATTAATTTTTGCTAAGTTATCGATTGTCTTTGGATTCTGTTTTTTCAGCATCATCCTTGCTACAACTATCATTAATATATTCATTTACTTTTTAAACCCAATGATAGGGTTCTTTGAAAAACCTGTTAGTATAAACGAAATCATTTCTACCCTGCCAACTCTTTTTATTAGTGCCTTTATGATGGCTGGAATCAGTTTAATTCCTTTGTATTTTGGAATGAGAAAAAAATCAAATGCTGCAGCCATCACTTCAGCAGTATTGATTGGTTTCTTAATTAATGCAACAGTTACGAATGGAGGAAGTCAAACGAGTTTGTTTCAATTCATCGGAGTACCAATTGGATTCTGTCTATTAGGTCTCTTCATTGGGTATCTCTCCTTCCGAAAAGTCGACAAATTAGATGCAAACTAATGGGTGTTAAAAAAGCTTCAAATGAAATGAGGGATACAAAATGAAAAAAATAATAACCGCTATTACCATTGTACTCATTGCAATTGTTGGATCAGCCTGCAGCTTTAATGAAGCGGAAAAAAAGAAAGTGGAAATAAAAAAATCCTTTGCAGTAGAAGAAATTGAAGAAGTCGAAATAAATAATGAATCGTGGGATATAGAGTTCAACAATACTGAATCATCAAAGATAATAATCGCTGCCAATGGAAAGCAGCTAGACAAAAAGAATGACCCTGTAACCATACAAAATGATGGAAATAAAATTATCGTTAATCAGCAGGATCAAAAAGGAGGCATTCCAGGATTCAGTTTCGGAAAGAAGGGAACGATATCGATTTCCATTCCAAATAATGGAGTCCATACGATAACCTTAAATAATAGCGATGGTGATATTAAATTGAAGGATATAACGACCAAAAATATTGTTATTTCAAATGATGCGGGCAGTGAAAAAATTGAAGGACTGTCAGCTGATAAAGCGAAGTTTACATCAAAAGATGGTGAATTAAACTTAAAACAAAGTTCGCTAAAGGATTTAACTATAGCTTCAGCTGCAGGAGATACCTATCTTACAGGTGTAACAAGCACTAAGATGACAATCACTTCAACAGATGGAGAAGTATCAGTGAAAGATACTAAAGAAGGAGAGTCATTACTTATAGAAACAAAATCAGGAGATATCAATGTATTATATAGAGAAGCTCCTCGTTCTTTATCACTTGCGGCAAATAGTGATTCATCTGATATTACTGTTGATTTAGATCACTATATTGAGAAAAAAAATACTAAAAAATCGAAGGAAGGTTCTATTGGTGATTCCACAAATAAAGTGGAGCTCTTAAGTAAAAGTGGCGTGATCATGATAAAATAATTCGAGATTTCGTTGAAAAGGCAACCATTGTTTAAGTGGCTGCTTTTTTCTTTGATTCCTTATCATTTATGAATAGTAAAACCTAAGCCCCTTTCAATTAAGACTTCTTAAAAAAGGCCAACAAAATTTTAATCCCACTATCCCACAAAGATCATTTATATTATTCTAAAAAAATATTTTCTGTGAAATATTATTCATAGGTCTGGTAAAATATACAGATTTCTATTTTCATCTTTTTTATTTTATGATATCGTTGTATAGTTATTAATATGAATTTTTATTTATAAATATCCATTTTTTCTTATTAGGAATATATAGGTTTATACATGACTTCTTTTAGGGTATAACGATGAAATAACGGAGGTTTCATATAGATGAATAATCAAAATGGGGAACTAAAACGTGGCTTAAAAGCGCGACATCTAATGATGATATCATTAGGTGGTTCCATAGGTACTGGCCTTTTTCTAGGAAGTGGTGCTGCAATTTACCAAGCAGGTCCTGGTGGAGCGTTGCTTGCCTATTTAATTATTGGAGTCATGGTTTATTTTATCATGACAAGCTTAGGTGAGCTGGCTTCCTTTATGCCAACTAGTGGTGCTTTTAGTACGTATGCCACTCGATTTATCGATCCAGCATTAGGGTTTGCATTAGGATGGAATTATTGGTATAGCTGGGCGATTACACTCGCAGCAGAGCTTTCCGCTTCCACACTAGTCATGAAATTCTGGTTTCCTGATAGCCCCTCCTGGCTATGGAGTGGACTTTTTACCCTTATCATTTTTGGATTGAATATCCTTTCTGTTAAGGGCTATGGAGAAGGAGAATACTGGTTTTCGTTTATTAAAGTCGCCACCATTATTATCTTTATTATTGTTGGCTTCCTCATGATTTTTGGCATTATGAATGGGCAAGCAGTTGGTTTTAAAAATTTCACAGTTGGCGATGCTCCATTTCATGGCGGTCTATTAGCAGTGATAGGTGTATTTCTAACAGCAGGGTTTTCTTTTCAAGGAACAGAAATAGTGGGAGTTGCTGCAGGAGAAAGTGAAAATCCGCGTGAAAATGTACCAAGGGCCATCAAAAGCATCTTTTGGAGAATTTTGTTATTTTATGTACTTGCGATCATTGTCATCGGCTTGATCATCCCGTACACAACAGAAAGCCTGAAAAGTGAAGATATCATGGTTAGTCCATTTACATTAGTCTTTAAAAAAGCAGGACTTGCCTTTGCCGCATCATTAATGAACGCGGTCATTCTTACAGCTGTTTTATCAGCTGGTAACTCAAGTCTTTATGCATCAACAAGAATCTTATTTGCCATGGCAAAAGAAGGACAAGCACCAAAATTCTTTGGAAAGCTTAATAAACGCGGTGTTCCAGTAGCTGCACTTATTGCAACAACATTAGTAGGGATGCTAGCCTTTCTTGCATCTGCCTTTGGAGATGGAGCCATCTATATGTGGCTATTAAATGCAGCAGGGATTACAGGATTTATTTTTTGGCTCGGGATCGCTGCCAGTCATTATCGTTTTCGGAAAGCCTATCTTGCTCAAGGGCACGCACTCGAAAAACTTCCATACCGTGCTAAGCTTTACCCATTTGGCCCGATTTTCGCCTTTCTAGTCGGTTTAATTGTCATTATTGCTCAAGACTATCAAGCTTTTCTTGGCGATAAAATTGATTGGATGGATCTCATTGCAGCCTATCTAGGCATTCCGTTATTTTTAATCATGTGGCTCGGCTACAAATTTATAAAGAAAACAAAGGTAGTTCCTTTGAAGGAATGTAAGATTGATGTGAATGAATATAAATAAAATAATTAGGGAAGCCAGTGTTTTTATAAGCACTGGCTTTTAAATCTCCATTTTTCCACAGAATTCTGTCCATCATTAATCAGTTTCTTAAAGTGGTAATGTACAATATTTTAATATTTATGAACTCCTATCTAGCTCTTTTCTCAAATCATCCATTCTTTTTGCCCAGTCATTAATTTGTTTATCAATACGATCAGCGTCTTTATTAATTTCTTGTTTCTTTTGTTCAAGGAGATTGTTATTTAATGTTTCCAATTGTTTTTCATAGTTTATCAGTTTCTCATCAAGACTATTTTTTTGATCCTCATTTATCATCTTTTCATTTGCTAATAATTGAATCGCACTTTGAAAACGAATTTTTTCAACAAATGCAGCACGATCAATCTTATAAAAATTCATTTGGGCGGTATTCAAATGTTTATAAAGTTCGCTAGACATTTTCGGTGATGACCATTGCTTCCCAATTACATCTAAAAAGCTTGGTGGAACCCATTTTTTCGAAATGCTTTGATTTAATTCATCTGTATTATTTGCAGACAGATACTCTCCATTTCCAGCCTTTGCGACAGCCTTTAACTGAGTCTCTGATTTTTGATCTACATTAAATCCGATGATATTTACCTTATGGGCAGCAGTCCGCTTTGCAAATTCCTCTGCCTCTTTTACTGGATCTCCGTCACATGTCTCAGCTCCATCACTTACTATGTAAACTGTAATAGCTCCTGTATAGGCTTTGCTGTCCTCTCGCACTTTTTTAATAGCAGCTGCAATTGGTGTCCATCCTTTTGCCTGTATATGTTCTACTGCTTCAGTAAAGGTTTTTTCTTCATATTTTTTTAATGGATACACCTCATCAATCTTCGTACATGATAGTTCTTTATCCTTATCCTCCTGAGATCCTGTATGACCATACACATATAATGAAACATCGCTTTTTGCCCCGATAGTCTTTGCGAATCTTCTTACAGCAGTCTTTGCTATATCCATCTTTTGTTGTCCATCTACTTCTAAAAGCATACTTGAGCTGGCATCCAATAATAGAATCGCTTTAGAAGGAGCTACATTCTTCTTATTGCTTTTTGTATCTTTCTCTTCACTCGGCTCAGGTAAATACGGCTCTTCAAAATTAGCCTTCAAAGACAGTTGCTTATTAATTAATTCTTGATGGATGTTACTTCCTAAAAGATAAATTAAAGATTTAAATAGCTTATCGTCATCCGTATCTTCTTTAATTACTTTTTTCATTTCAACAATAAATTCATCTTTAACTTCATTCACATCAGCTGGCCATTCTGACGTTTCATGCTCGTAGTCAAAGTTTTTTGCAAGCAAGCCAGGTTTAAGATCCTTCCATTCGTCAACTGTGTTTGGAATCGTTATCTTTTTAATTTCTTGAATAATGAATTCCCCGCCTTTGCTTTTCTCCGTTGTGTTTGTAGAAACTGGACTATGCTGTTTCTTAGTATCCTCCTTTTCATTTGAACAACCTGCAAGAAGTATTAATGCGCATCCAATACCTATAGACAAGCGCCTAAGCAAAAACATCCTCTCCCTTACTATTATTTCTTTTCATCTGCATACAATTTCCTACGAAAATATCAAATTTTTCGTTTCAATATCATTCCAATTATTCTAAAAACGATAAAAAAAGAATTGTTTTATTATTGAGTAAACAATTCTTTTATATGTATATCCATATTAAAATTGAAAGATATTACTTCCCCTTCATAGTGGTTAAATGATTTTTCCTTATAAAAGGCAATGCGATTCCCACGATGATAGCTGTATATGGAAACTTACCATCTCCTGCCAACCAATCCAAGGCTGTTACAGGTACAAAAATTGCATAAATAAAAATTATTAAAAATAGGTAAATTCTCCGCCATTTCTTTTCACGTTTCGACATATCCACCCATTCCCTACCAAGAAAAGTTACTTTCTCTAATAAAATTGAAATAATTTATGCTAAATATCTATTACTAGTAACAACAGTTGAACTCGTCTCTAATTCCTTCTTCCACTTTGAAGCAAATAAACTTACGACAATGACATTAAAAGGGAAAACAATCATATTGATTAACATCTGTCCTGAAATAATAGCTAAATAACTATTGGTTAATGCAGATATTGCAAACAACCCTACATATCCAGCACATACATCAATTAAACTTGTTAATAGAATAATAGCTAATAAGGAAAAGAAATGCTGCCCTCCCATTTTTCTAGCCACTCTTAAACTTCCTCTTATGTTTTTTTCCTCAAATATGATTATTTGTGGCGTTAAATAGAACCACACCATAACCAATATCCCTGGAACGACTAGTAATATTAATCCAAATATAACTGCTACAGAAAATAATAGGCTAAAAAGAAAAACAGTAAATCCATAATTTAAAAATGATCCATATGCTTTTCTTAATGGCTTCTCATCTAATTCAATATCACTTTTAACTAATTGAATAAATGGCACCTGAACAATAACCAATAAAAGTAACATAAAAAATAGATTCGTAAAATCAGCTACAAATTCAGCACCTGTAATTGAAGCAATTTGATAAACGCTTCCGGAAATAATATTATGAATGATCAGAAACGGAAGTGTAATTGTAAAAGACAGTAAAAGTATCGAGTAAAAATTTCGACTGTAAATTGAAAATCCTTCTATAATTGTTTTCATAATTCTCTCCATCAATCATCAGTTTCTTAAAAGTGGTAATATATCGTGCTGAAAACAATATTCTCTTTCCTTTTGGTCCAACTCTTTAAAGGCTCTAATTCCTGCTTCTCCTCTAGGTAGATCAAATATATTGCCTACCCTTTTATCAACATAATTATCCAAAGACTTTTGCAGTCTGGCAACGTTTCTTGGATGAATGTAATTGGATAATTGTTTTTTTAAGCTTTTGTACTCTTTATTATTTGGATTATTTTCATGTTCCTCTAGATACTGAAGTACATTTTTAATTGAGTCGATCGTTTCCCACTGGGTTATCCCTTGCCTATGAATAACTAGTGAATATTCAGAAAGAATGTGTTCTGACTCCTTCACATGCTGTTCAGTTAAAATATGATTGGTTAGTCGTACATCTGTATCAGACCTCTTAATAAAATCTTCAATTTCCAGTAATTTTTTTTGCCCATCAATAAAGGTATCTGCCATGGAATAAACATTTTCTATGTCTTCCTTTATCGGCTCGATATTAAATGTAACATCCTTTAAATAAAGATCTAACCACCCTTTTATATGATGCATCACTTCAACTGGCCGATTCAATTCTTCTCTTAATTTTCGTGATGCGGATACAATTAAATTATTGTAATTGTTTATCATCCGACACATGTTAATTGCTTCATTTCGCTCAGCCATAATCCCGTCCTTTGTAACGATGAGAATTCCTTTTACACCTTGTCGAGAAGCATAATAAGCAACATAATGATAATCATTATTTTGATATCGAAAAATATAGTTAAAACACTGATACTTCTCAAACATTTTCTTATGCTTTTTAATCTGTTGTTCTACTTTTTGTGATGGTATAGTTTGCATTTTTTATCCCCATGAAAAGAATTTTTTAACCTTACTACCAAAATCTTTTACTTTATCAACAGTATTTTTCACTGCATTACTTATCGATTCCTTAGGATTTTTGAAAAACTCTACTATTTTTTTTCTATTTTTGTATATCACACTGCCTAATTTTAAAGCTCCACCAACCACAATCAATCCTACTCCAACAGCTGCTCCAGCCCCTGATGCGGTAACTAGTGTACCACCGCTCATAAGCATATCCCCTAAACTGCCTACACTATCAGCAATCGCATTTTGTCTCTCTTCACCTGGTTTGGCATGAATAGCTTTATTAATATTGATTCCCATATCAATACCAGATGTTACAACACCTACAGCGGCAACTGCTGCATTGAACTTTGAAATCGGACCGAGATTAAGTGTCGCACGAGCATCTACGAAAGCGCCTTGAAGATTAGCATTTCTTGAAAGCTGATAATAGTTTACTAGATTATACCCTTTTCGACTTGTGTCGACTCCTAATTTTCCATTATCATAAATACTTTTATATTTATCATACTCTTTATTAAGATCTTCAAACATCGTTCCTTTTGATGCAATTTTATACGTTGAAGTGGCTAAGTTCCATTTGAATTTTCCATTGGCCTTTAGAAAGTCACTTGTCGACATGGAACCATTCGTTTGCTCCAATGTTAATAAAGTATTGACATACTTAGCTGTATTGACACCTACATCCTTTATTGCGAATTTACTTAATTCCCATGGAGTAACCTTACTATCTTTACTTTTTTGATCACTATTACTATTTGTTCCATCTGTACTTTTATGGTTTCCATTTTGGGAACCATTTGCTGAATTAGGATCTACTGTATAGGTCCCGTCACCTTTTGGGATTAATGGTGTATAAGTTCCGTCCTCATTTGGAATAAGTATCGTTCCAGCAGTATTGTTATCACTATGAGGATTCTTACTGCTTGATCTATTTGTAGACCCAGGATCTATTGTATAGGTTCCATCTTTATTTGGGATTAACTTTGTATAAGTCCCATCCTTATTTGGAATAACTATCGTTCCATCAGGTAATTTTATCGGTTTATATGACTCACTCGAATCATGCTTCCCACTTTGATTAGGATTCTGAGGATTATTTGGATCTCCAGGTTTTCCATGGTCATTTTGACTTCCAGGTGTAATTGGGGTTCCGGGCTCAATAGGCATCCCAGGTGCAATTGGGGTTCCAGGTGTGATGGGTGTTCCAGGTGTAATCGGAGTTCCAACTGAAAGAGCTAAAACACTAAACGGCAATGAAAAAAATAGAATAAATAGGCCTACAAATCCTATCATTACTCTTCGTAAGATTCTTTTCAAAAAAAAGCTCCCTCCTTTCTTTTTTAGAAGAGTTAGATTCATTGAAAATTACAACTATTTACTTTGAATTGATTATCTTACATTCAGCACTTACATAATTTCCTTTAAATAAACTAAGCTTGGTCCATAGCCCTTTTGTGGAATTTTCTTAATAAAAGCAGCTATAAATTTATTATCTGAAATAGATTCAAATGTTGTAGTTGCTTTAATTTCAATACGCCATTTTTCTCTAGAAAGAATAATCTCTGTGCGCTCATCAATATTTCCATGGTTTGCGCTAATTACTTGTTGGGCAGCATCATATATTAAGCTGGTTGAATCTCTTAATCTAGCCTCAAACTCCATCTTTAATTCATTATAAAGAGCTAATTTACTAGGCAAAATATCATTTAAAGCCCTTATATAAGCCTCTGAGTCCGAATAATTTTGAGAGACATACTCCATCTTCTTTTCATCTATTTGGTCACTGATGGTTTTTTCGTCTGCCTTTTTTTGCGGTAGTGATTCAGGACTGCTATCAAAGGCATCTATAGCTTCCTTCGTTTTTTCGATTAATACAGAGGTACCTGCTATTGCTGCCTGCTCAACTGCTGTATTGGCTTGTTCTTTAATTATGTAAACTTTCGCTATATTAATCACGATCACAAATATGACAAGTACAATTCCCGTAATCCATAAAAGATAAAAAGCAGAAGTTCCTTTTTCATTTTTTACATAATTCATGGGACAAGCTCCATTCCTACGGCTGATTGTTCAAGTGGAAGAGAAGAAGAATTTTTCCATTTATCAGGAATAAATACGAGTGGGTGCTTAGTCTTAAGAATTAGTTTAAATTCTCCCTTCTTTCCTGGATGATATGAGGAATCTCTTTGAAGATCTTTAAATTCTATTACTGAGCTATTTCCTAGTACTTGCTTCGCTTTTTGTGCTGCTATATTCATATCACCATTATTTAAGGAATAAGCTTTTACCGCTTCATTTACAGCTGTTTTTGCTATAAAAACTGCATATCCCGACGCAACGACTTGCCACAAAAAAAGAAATAACAAAAAATAAAATGGGAGGATACCTAAAAATTCAATGCTCAATGCGCCCTTTTCATTTTTTATATATTTGATTCTTTTCATGTCAGCCTCTCCCAACTTCTTCTAAACGGTTGATTTTATATTGTAAATACCATATATGGAATAACACTAGAAATACTGGATTAAATACCTCTTCATTTAACGCATCTTCATATAAATCTCTAATTCTAAATACTGAGTAATAAAGAATAGCTAAAAAAAATGATGAAAAGATCACATCCATTGAATCAAAGAAAGCTATTCCTAAGTCAGTTAAAAATACTCCACCTATTAATTGATAAATAAATGATAGAATTAGAACAATTGTAAATAGCCACCACAATGTAAATGGAATATAGTTCTTCTCTTTGATTTGTATAAGAGCTTTTTTTCTACTTAAAAACCAATAACCAATGTATACGCCCAATGTAATAATAGACAGAAAACATACTAAAAATATGTTTACCTTTTTTATTTTTAATTTTTCAGTATTAGAAGATGTGTTTTCCATATATATTTCCCCTTAAAACGTTAATAGGATTCACGTCGGTACTTCACTGCCAAATAAATATAAAGAATAGGAAATACCAAAGCATTAATAAGAGATCTAAGAATAATAAAAACGAGCATATTATTTTCAAATCCCCCTACTAAATAAACCATCCCTGACCAAGCAAGAAGATTCAATGAAATAATAATGACTAAATCAATTAATAGAAAAAAGTTTTCTTCTTTTATGATTTTCCAAGCTCCGAATAATGATTCCTTGATCGTATTTCTATTAGTAAACAATGGTATTAATAGAATCATTGAAAGACCTATAAATGTAGGTATAAATAACAATACCGCACCATAAATGGCTAAAAGATAAAATAATAATGTAAATGCAAAGATATACCCAAAATGATTTACAAATTCTTTTAATACTTCTCTCAACTTGAAGTCCTGATCATTCATATCCTTCCACGCAATAAAAAAAAATGGTGGGAATAACATCGTAAAATTTAAAATAATTAAAAAAAGTGCTGACAAATTAGGATTCTCTAAATCCATTTCATACATAAAATTATTTGCTAGTAATAGAAAAATTGTTACAGGAATAACAAGTACCAAAGAAACGATAATAATATTTATAATATTGCGGTTGTAAATATCTAACAAATCTCTAATCATGCTTGTTCACCTGTTTTTTTTTCATAATTTGAATAAAAATAAATGTAGTTAATAATGAAGTCATCGAGCTAATTACTATACTATTATTAATTCCTTCTGGATTGAAAAATACAAAAGTATCTAATGTATATATTGCAACGATAAAATTTAAAATCGTTAGTATTAGGCTTCCTATGTAGCTAGCAAAGTATGGAGTTAAAGGATTCCATATTGGTGCAGTAATTCCAACAGTAATATATGAAACGATAAATATTAATCCAATACTTAAAACGACATTATTAATATTTAAAAAACCTAAAATAAATGATACAAATATTGTAGATAGCAAAGATACACCGATTGTCCTCAGTAATCCTTTCAAACTAAACATAGTACTTTCCTCCACTTTGCTCTTAAATCACTTTCTTCATAATCTACCTTTTACTTTTTTTAAGTTCATCTACTCTTTCAGGACGAATTAATAAAATGGGACATATTATCAGAAACATAAGAGCAATGAGATAACCAAATATCGCTAATGGTAATGCATCTGGTACTTCTTTTATAAGAGTCATTCGATAAACAATTGTTCCAAAGCTAATAATTATTCCAAAAATCATAAAAAGAACGATCCCTAATTTCGTTTTTCCTGGAAATTCTATTCCTAATATGATTTTTTCTCTAATAAAATGAGGTAATAAAGTCATTGCTACTAAAATAAACAATCCCATCCAAAATATCATTGTTCCAAAATAGATTCTCAAAAATGGAATCGCGGCATATATTGATAGACTTAATAGCATCACAAATGATAAAAGAGAGAAGTAACGTTTACTAGAAAGCTTATGTTTCTTCCAAAATAGAAGAAACATAAGCAAAGATACAATTGCAATCAGCTGATTTATCAAAAATAATGGTAAGGATCCTTTTGGAAGGCAGCTCATTAAAAATCCAACAAGAACTAATAGTAAGTAGGTTTGAATAATTCTGCTTTGTTTAAAATTAAGACCTTGATTATCCACCAAATAGACCTCCTAATTTTTTAAAAGCTGAAGAAACCCCCTTGCCAATATCCTTCACCTTCTTAGTAACTACCTTACTTGCACTTTTTACACCACTTACCACACCGTCATATACATATTTAACTCCATCTCTTACATACTTCTTAAGTCTTCTACCTGTAGCAGTACCATTGATTAAATAGGTTGTCACACCACCTACTAATAAACCTACTCCAGCTCCTACAATTGTTCCAACTACCGGTACTGTCGACCCTGCTATGGCACCTGCAGCAGCACTAGATGCAAGTGCTCCAAGTGCAGTTGATCCCACTCCAATAGCTGTATCAACTGTCAAATCTGCAGCAAAGTCTGTAGATGCATATCCAAGCTTACTCTTACTTCCCCATTTAGAGTAATCAATTAAATTATTTACAGAGGATAATACGACATTGACAGGTCCATTAAGCTTAACCATATTCTTTGCCTTATAAAAATCTTTGGAAAAAATATTCCAAGACTCATTTAGTGCACCTTTAACGCTGTTCCCAATATTTCCAATTCTTTTTGATTTAAAAAACGCCTCTTGACGCGCACTGCCTATATGTCTAGACTGTGGACCAAATGCGGTTTCCTCACCATTGAACTTATATCCTCTGTATCGTTCATAAAACCAATTGGCAATTTTATTATCTAGTTGATTTTTGCCTGTTACGCCATACCTTGAATTTCCTTTATCAGTAAACCCAAATCCTGCATATCCAGCCGCTCCAGCTTGGGCAACTTTATCAGCAAATCCTAGAATATAAGTTTTATAGTCTCTTATACCTCCAAGAATATTTCCTAGTATCCCTCTTTCACTATCTGACGATTTAAAGAGTAGGCTAAATATAGAAGGTGAAGAATTCCCACCTTGTGAGGAACTACCTCCCATTGGACCTTGGCCACCATTGACTGAATTCCCACCATTTGGGCCTTGACCCCCTTGGGCGGCATTCCCTCCATTTGGACCTTGACCTCCTTGGACGGTATTCCCTCCATTTGGACCTTGGCCTCCTTGGGCGGCATTCCCTCCATTTGGACCCTGACCTCCTTGGACGGCATTACCCCCATTTGGACCTTGGCCTCCTTGGGCAGCATTACCACCGTTTGGACCTTGACCTCCTTGGGCAGCATTCCCCCCATTCGGGCCTTGACCTCCTTGGGCAGCATTCCCCCCATTTGGACCTTGGCCTCCTTGGACAGGATTCCCCCCATTCGGGCCTTGACCTCCTTGAACAGCGTTGCCTCCATTCGGGCCTTGGCCTCCTTGGACGGCATTTCCTCCATTTGGACCTTGGCCTCCTTGAATAGGACTTCCTCCATTTGGGCCTTGGCCTCCTTGGAAAGCGTTGCCCCCATTCATAAAGTTCATTCCATTTAGTGGATTACCAAGTGTTGGAGGAGCATTTGGAATAATAAAATTTCCATTCGTCAATGGCTGGCCTACAATAATAGGTTGTCCTGAAATTGGAGAGCCGGGACCATTTGCATTCCCTCCGCTTATTGGATTGCCGGGACCATAAACCTCTCCGGGTGCAATAAATGTACCGCCACTAATTGGATTCCCTGGAGTAATGGCTTTACCAGGTACGATTGGTGTACCTGGAGATATAAAGCCGGCATAGCTCACTATTGGAAAGGAGATGCAATAGATTAATATCGTAACGATTATTAAACTTACAATTCTTTCATATTTCCTTCCTTTCAACTTGTACACCCCAGTCTTATTGGGTATTTTCTTTGTATTTATTCTCTAAGTCTTTTATTGCTTCAGTATAGCTTTTATCATTTAGTGCTCTTAATTCATCATTAAATTTAGCAATCTCATCCCTAATCCACTGATGATATTCATTATTTTTTCTTTCCAAATACGTATAAGACTCATTATTAAATTTATTATTTTCTTGAAGAATATTTAAAATTAATCCTATATTCATCTTTTCATCTGATGCTTTTGAATTCTCGTCAGTAATATATCCGAATATATCCAGACTGTTATCTATTTTTTGTATTTCTAGTTGTTCCTTCCCTTTTACCTTCCACTCATTCCACCTCTGAGTTACATCACTAAGCTTTTCTAGTTCCTTTTTTAAGCCACTTTCATCATTTACATTTTCATAGATTCCCTGAGTTACATTAGCGATTTGTTTTAATTGATTTTGTCCCGCATTATCTACATCAAAACCAATTACATTGATAATTGGAGATATATTTGAATTAAATAATTCCTTTGCGGAATTAATTGGATCAATATCACAAGTATCTACTCCGTCACTAACTAAATACACGATATTTGTATTATTAGCTCCATCATATTTCGCTAAATCTTTTTTTGCTTCATTTAAAGCTAACCCAATTGGAGTCCAACCTTTTGGTGAGAACTTATTTAAGGCGGCCTTTAATTTACCTTCTTCAAAATTTGAAGTGGAGTATACAAGATCACTGCTTTTGCATGATAGTGCTTTATCAGAATCTGAACCGCTACCTTTATGACCGTATACTCTTAAGCTTATTTTTGCTCCCTTTGGTAAACTTTTCGCAAAAGAAAGAATGGAGTCTTTTGCTATAGCCATTTTTGCCTTTCCATTAATTATTTCTCCCATACTCCCAGATGCATCTAATAGTATTTCAACATTTAAGTTTTCTTTAAATTGATATCTACTATCACCAATTTCAGGGTTACCTAATGACTGAAACTTTAATTTACGAATGGCCTCTTCAGGACCTTTAAATTCCTTTTGCACCTTTTTAAGCAATTCATTATAAAAATCGTCTAAATGTTTTTCATCTGGGTTTGTCGAAATATCTGGTAAATCTTTCAATATCTCTAGTATTTTCTCATCCTGATTCACCGGATTAATATCTGCATATTCACCAATCATTTTGCTTGCTAATTCTTGATAGGTTGTAGGTAATGGTTCAACTTCTATTTCAGCACTATTTTCATTATGATTAGCACTTTCATCATCTTCATCTTTGTTTTTATCCTGTTGCTGAGGTGTTGTACTTGTTGTAGTGTCTTCCTTATCATTTTGACTTGGTTCAGTATTCTTGTTACAACCAACTAAAAAAACTAAGATAATGGAAAGAACTATTAAACTTTTAAGAGTTATTTTCAAAATGAAATCATCCTTTATTATCTGTTAAATAGAAAGTGTAAATGGACTTATCCTACCATGCCGCTAATTTTGTCTATGATACTTTTTAGTATTTTACCAATTGAATCAGATTGACCACTTAATGCAGTTGAAATAATTCCAAGGACTAAAATCAACAATGCAGCTAATCCTAACCATTCCAATGACTGTGCACCTTTTTCATTCCTTACTGGATTCATTAACTTCACATACATACCTACTAATTTTTTCTTCATTTTCAATCTCTCCTTTTATATTATTTAAATAGGGTAAACAAATTCTTATTTTCTGAAAACATATTTATAATCATCAAGCCCCCGATTAAAATAAGAGCTGATGGCATTACTAAAAATGTGGTAATCAAGGTTACTTTCGGAGAAGCTTTTGCTGCTTTTTCCTTTATTTTTTCCTTTTTAATTTTTCGCATTTCCTCTGCAGTATGTTTAAATGTTCTAGATATAGGAACCCCAAGCTTTTCGCCCTGAATCAATGATTTAATTAGTAGCTGAAATTCTTTACTTTCATTTCTATTTAAAAGTGTTCGATAAGCATCAGCTCTCTGAACTCCTACGTCTATCTCCTGAATAAAACGGCCAAATTCTTCTTTTATTGGTCCTTCAAAATAAGGGACAATATCCCTCAAGGCCTGATCTAATCCAACACCAGCCTGTAGTGTAACACTCATCGTATCCAAAAAGTCTGGAAGCTGATAAGATAATTCTTCTTGACGATGCTTTGCTTTACTTTTTAACCATACAATTGCTCCGAAATAACCAATAATCGGGTAAATAATTACCGTAATTTGAGAAAAAGGAAACCTTAAGACCAATCCAATAGCTCCAATAAAAAATCCGGCAATAAGCAAGAACATTTTTAAACCTTGGAATCTCGGAACCGTCAATTGATACGGAAAGCCTGCTTGTGTCAACAATTTTTTAATATCTTCATTTTCGCTAAAAAAGTTAATTCTTTGACCTAAGTCGGAGAAATCATCAGCAAACTGCAAAATTCGAGATACAATTTTTTCTTTTCTTGTAACCTTCTTATTAAAAGCATTCTCAATAAAAGTTTTTTCTTTTATTTCCTCTTTTAATCTATCTTTTTCAAGTAAATAACGATAAACACTTCTTAAACTAAGAGCCAAAAATCCTAGTGATAATATGATAAAAATAACGATTAATCCATCCATGTCATTACACCTTTATATTGGTAATCTTTCTGACAAGTATAAATGTCCCGATTGTTCCAGCTAAAAACACTGCCAGCAGTATTAAACCAATTCCTGAAAATAAAGGATCTAAAAACCCATCAATAATGTTATTCATCATTAATACTAGGAATATAGGAATAATTGGGACTATATACGCTACATACCTCTGCTCTGCAGTCATCGTTTTAATTTCTTGCTGCAAAACATTTCTGTCATCTAATGTTTGACTCATTTCATCTAATACTGAGAAAAGATTACCTCCAGCCTTTTTCTGGATTAAAAGCGTTGCTACAAAAAGCTGAAATTCCCGAATATCGATTCTCTTTTCCATCGTTTTTAGTGCAGTTGTGAAATCTACCCCTAGTGAGAGCTCATATGCAAGACGCTTAAACTCCCCCTTTGCAGGTTGGCTGACTTCCTGTGCGACTAAATTAATTCCTTGGTTTAAAGTCATACCTGAACGAGTTGCATTTGCTAGCGTTCGGCAAATTTCAGGAAGCTGTTGAACAATCTTTTGCTTCAGCTTTCCTTTTCTCATTAAAAATACTAGTCTTCTTGTTCCTTCAAGAATTAACGCTGCTACAAATAAATTAATAGGAAATTTAATGCTAAAGAAATTTTGAAGCATAATAATAATTCCGAAATATGAAACTATTAGGGCACCTATATATTCAGAAGGAGTAAAAGGAATATTCGCTGCCGTTAACTTTTCATATAGTGGCTTTGCTGTTTCTGTTCGATCAAAACGATCTCCCAAAACAACAATAAAGCTCTGGCGTTTTTCTCCATCACTATAAAATTGGTTTACATTTTTCTTCCATTCTTTTTTTTCTTTTCTATAATCCAAATAAAAGTAAAAAGCTACTATGCATATGAAAACCGCAATTGTAGAAATAATCCAAAGACTCAAGACATGACCTCCTTTTCAACTGGAGTAAAAACCGCTTCAGGAATCGTAATTCCAAAGACTTTAAGTCTATCTAAGCATTGTGGGATATAGCCTGTTGGAGAATAATATCCCTCTATACTGCCATCTGCCTTCATCCCTGTTCTTTTAAACTGAAATATTTCTTTTACTTGATGGGAACCATCCTCTTTTTTCATTACTTCTGAAATTGAAATAATTTTTCTTGTTCCATCTGTTAACCTTGTTACTTGAATAATAATGTCTAGTGCGCCGACAATATATTCACGTATTATATGACTGGGGAGTTCCATACCAGCCATTACTACCATAGCCTCAACCCTTCGTAATGCATCATCAGGAGAGTTAGAGTGGACTGTTGTGATTGAACCCTCATGACCTGTATTCATAGCTTGCAGCATGTCAAAGGCTTCTCCGCTTCGCACCTCACCAACAATGATACGATCTGGTCTCATCCTTAAAGCATTTTTAACTAATTGTCTTATTGAAACCTCCCCTCTTCCTTCCACATTTGCAGGTCTTGCTTCCATTCCAATAACATTCGGTCGATCTAGCCGAAGCTCGGCGGAATCTTCGATGGTAATAACCCTTTCTCCTAATGGAATAGACCCAGCAATGACATTTAATAAAGTAGTTTTTCCGCTTCCAGTACCTCCAGAAATAAGAGTGTTCATTTTTGCTCTTACTACCCCATCTAAGAAGTTAGCCATTGCGGAGCTTAGAGTATTGAAATTTAATAAATCTTCTATTTTGAATGGCTCTTTTCTAAATTTCCGAATAGATACTAAGGTGCCATTAAGGCTGATCGGTGAGATAACCGCATTGACACGACTTCCATCGGGAAGTCTTGCATCAACCATAGGAGAGCTTTCATCTATTCTTCTCCCTAAAGGAGAAACAATTCTGTCAACAATATGACGAACATGTTCATCATTTCGGAAGGTAACATCTGAAAGTTCCAGCTTTCCTAATCTTTCTACGTATACTTCATTTGCTCCATTTATCAAAATCTCAGTGATTGACGCATCATTTATTAATGGCTCTAATGGACCATATCCGACTGATTCATCTAGAATTCTTGTTATTAAAACCTCTTTATCTTGTCTAGAAATGATTACTTTTTCCTCAGTCATGAACTGGCTGACGATTTGTTCAATTCTAAGTCTCATCTCCCCCTGAGAGAGCTGAGTCAGCACTTCAAGATTGGTGTCCCTTAAAAGTCGGGCTTTATAATGCTCTACTAATTCATCCACAAAATGATTTTCATATTGATAATTTATATTTGTTTTTGCATTCAGCTTTTGTTTGCGCTTTTCAAATAAAGATGACATTAATCAATCCCCCTATTTTAATACTGAATGCGCCCATTTTTTTATATCCTTTGCAAATGGTATGAGACGTCTTTCCTTTACTTCTTTTCGGATCGGCTCCCCCTTGTTTATAAATGGCTGCAATCCTTTTATATCCCTTCGAATCGTAGCCTCAATAGGAAATCTCAACACTTCTTTTAAATCCTTTTCCTGAACCTCATTATCCTTGCCCGTCTGGTTCAAAATAATTTTTGTTTTCGAATTCAGTTCAATTCCTAATCGGGTACATAATTCTTCAAATTGCTTCATAATTTTCAGCGATGGTGTATCCGGTGATAAAACATAATATATTTGATCTGATTCCTCAAGCGCAGTTACTACCTGATTATTCACAAAGGAAGGAAGATCGATAATAACAAAATCAAAGCTCCTTCTACAGGTTCTTAATAGCTTGGCAATGAACTCCTCTGATAGAGTTTCCGCTACTTCCGCATCACAAGGGCTAATCAGTACATCCATTTTCGAATACTCTTCCGTTTGTGAGACATTACGTATATGACTTTCATTTAATTCCTTGATAACTGGAGTTAAATCAGCAATCGAGCGATTGGAATTAATAGATATCATTGTTTCAATTCCACCAAATTGTAGATTTAGATCAATTAGAATGACTTCAGCAGTGGACTCAAGCTTTAATGTTTGAGCAAAGGTTGATGCTAAGACCGTCTTTCCTACCCCTCCACTCCCACTAAAAAAGGAAATAATTTGACCTCTTCCTCTTACAAATGTAGAAACAGACCCATCTTGAGCTTGCTTACTAATTTCATAGTTTTTAATAATTGTCGGGAATCTAGCTACAAATGTTCCATGTTCTTCTGGATAGACAAAAAACTCACTAGCACCAGCTTTCGTAATATTCCTGAGTAAAGTAAAATCTGAAGTCTTTGCAATAAATATGACTAATGTAGCAGGACTTACCGATTTAATATGTTGAATATTTTCTACCGCGATATCATTATTTGGTTGTACAAAAATGACTATATCTTGAACATCTCTATTAATTTCCCTGACGACATCCTCTGGATTAACTAGTTGAATGGAAAGATTTGTACCGATTGCATTTAAAATTTGGTTATGTATCGTATCATCATCACTAGCTAAAAGCATTTTTATGTTTGTTTCCATCATTAATCCCTCTTAACCAAATATTTTCATTTTTTATCAGACTTTTCTTTTCCAGTATTTTTTGATTGCTTTTGTTTTTCATTTTCTTTTTTGTCTTTCGTATTTGCGTTCTCATTTTTCTTTGTTTCTTGAGAGTTTACTGCATTGTTTTTCTTCGCTTCTTGTGTATTTGTTTTTTGCTCTGGATTCTTACTTTGTTCTGTCGGCTTATTTTCTTTAACTACTGGTATATCATCCTTACCAACATTT
Source organism: Heyndrickxia sporothermodurans (assembly GCA_018333075.1). Classification (GTDB taxonomy): domain Bacteria; phylum Bacillota; class Bacilli; order Bacillales; family Bacillaceae_C; genus Heyndrickxia; species Heyndrickxia sporothermodurans_A. Next base: position 37,660 of record BORH01000028.1, read on the forward strand.
GCCTTTAAAATCCGAATGTGGGTTGCAAAGTTTTGCATATGTATTAACTTAGGGGCATATTCACTTCGAACCTCTAAAGCTGCACCAGCAAAATCCTTCCCTGAGCCTTGAGCCCATGCAACTGGAACGTCCTTCATAAATAACTCTGTTTTCTTTTTGCCTTCTTCCTCTGTTGAAACAATAATATCTACTCGATCCAAGGCTTCTACAACTTGGTCAAACTGGATTTTATCTGAGCGATACATAGCGACAAGACGATCATTTTCCTCTCGAAGATTAGATACCGGTTTCAGCATATTTTTCGTAAGAATATCGTCATTTGACGCTGGAACGACTAGAACTTTCCCAGTTAACTCATTTATGTTTGTAATATTTGATTTGGTAACATAACGATTAGGTATCTCCATCGTTTTTAATTGATTTTTTGTTATTAATGTTCTTGATGGTATATCCCCGGCAGCAACATAGATTTTCGTCATACCTCCAAGCTCTGAATTTAATGAGCGAACTTTATCAAAAACTAGGTAGCCTGCTACTGCAGCTAAAATAAATGCAAGAAGTAAAAAAATCATTGCTCTTCTCTTCGACTCTAACATTCTAGTACCTCATTTCCGTAATGAAACATTATGAAACTTCCTATTATTCTGATTTAAAAAAGCATAAGTATTTACATCTATATAAAAGGAAAACTTAGAATTTATTTATACATATTAGATTGATAATAAGTTCAAAACATACACCAATATTTGGCGATATACATTCACAAAATATTACCTTTGTATTCAAAAAGTACTAAAATTTACGAAAGCGGACTTTTCTAACATCTAGTTCATCCTGATTAATTCTTTTGTAAAAAATCCCTTATTCTATCACTTCTAGGAATTTTATTCCTATATATAAGTATTTACCACCTAATTAAAAATTCTGTCAAATGGACATTCGAATATGTCGAATCTTGTCTGGAACTATTTTCCCGACATTACTTTGAAACTAGTGTTTTTTTTTAGGAATATAGAATGATTATGATACTTTTTAATAGGATAAAGGATCAAATTTATGGAAAATAAAGGACGAAGGATTACAAAAATTACAAATTGTAGGTCGATTTAACTGTTTTTCACCTTGATTCTTATCAACGAATCGTTCCTTAATGCTGTACAAACTAGTAAAATTTATTATCTGAGATATAATGACTAGATTTCACTTTAAATGAAATTGTAAAGGGGATAAAGAGGAATATAGATATTTTCTACCAAATAACCCCTTAAGACAATAACGTCCTAAGGGGTTCTCATTCATAAGAATATGAATTACATCATACCGCCTATTCTTTAGCTTGTATCCATGTGTTTTTGCATCAGTTTATAAGTGTTATTTTTAGTAGAATTTTAGTGAGTGTTAAAAACATTATCTTCGTGTAGTTTCATACTCGAATGTGATTTTCTTTCTTTGATATATCTCTAGAACTAAACACAATTAGAAATGCTAATTTAAATATGTACAATCGTGCTTGAATAAAGATGTAAAAAATTGATAGCTCATTTCATACTAATCTTGGGGTGATTAGTATGTACATAGCGCTAAATGTTGAAACCAATTTTGAGATTACTAGTCTTTCAGACTTACCAAAATTCAAACAACTAATGGAGCATCTAAAGATGAAAATTAATAAGAGTAAATTAGCAGAAGAGTTAGATATAGATCGTAGGACAATTGACAAATACCTAAAGGGATTTGTGCCGAAACGGAAGAGAGAAAAGCCATCCAAAATAGATGAGTATTATGAGATCATTGCAGCTCTCCTCTCCGAGGGTTCTAAACAAGTTTTCTATTACCGACGGGTATTATGGCAGTATTTAAAAGATAATCATGGGTTACAATGTTCAGATTCTGCATTCCGTGCTTATATCGCACGTACACCAGAATTTAGAGCTTACTTTGAGGAAGAAAAATGGATCGCTTCACCAAAAGGAGTGGTTCGATATGAAACACCACCAGGGAAACAAGCCCAGCTGGATTGGAAAGAAAGTATTTTATTTGAAACAAAGGATGGAGAACAAGTAGAGGTGAATGTGGCGGTACTCCTTCTTTCCCATTCACGATTCCATGCCTTTCATTTAAGTGTCTCAAAATCTCAACGTGTACTTCTATCCTTTCTAACGGAGACATTTGAAGCATTTGGGGGAGTACCTGATGAAATTGTGACGGATAACATGAAAACCGTAATGGATGAAGCACGGACCGAGTATTTCGCCGGAAAAGTAAATCCTAAGTTCGCTCAATCTGCGAAGGATTTTGGATTTAAAGTGAGACCCTGTATAGCTGGTCGTTCACGAACAAAAGGAAAAGTAGAATCAACAATGAAACTACTGGACGAGATCCATGCCTACCAGGGACAATTGACTTTAGAAGAATTACATCAGTTTGTACAAGACTTATGTAATCGAATTAATCATGAATTGCATCAGGGGACAGGTAAGATTCCAATTTTTGAATTTAGAAAAGAAAAGAACCTCCTACAGTAGCTACCAACTGAGACAGTAAGAGATTCCTATCGCATCAAACATACACTTGTCAAAGTCAATGCCTCAAACATGATTTCCTACAAATCCAATCAATACTCGGTACCCGCAAAGTACCAAGGAAAGAAAGTAGGCTTACAAGTGTATGATGATCAATTATGGATTTATTATAACACAGAGCTGATCGCCCAACACCCTATAAGTAACAAGAAGCTAAATTATCAGGAAGCCCGTTATCAAGAAGCACTGGGTGTATCAATGCCCCGTTTTCCAGATATAGATGATTTGGCCAAACGAAATTTAGCAGCGATTGGAGAGGTGTATAAATAATGAACCCAATGACACCAGCAGCTCATACAGAATTTAGAGTATTTAAAGATGAAGCAAATGACTTTACATTTAAACGAGGTCATAGATTTCAGCGTAAATAATCAAATGTCGTTCATTGATACACTTATCAAATTAACCAATTATGAGATCGATGTACGAGCAAAATATGATTCAATCGATGGTGAAAGTGGGTGCGTTTCCGCACCTAAAAGAAATGAAGGATTTTGATTTTAGTTTTCAAACGTCCGTTAATCAACAACAGATTTTAGACTTTTTAACGCTTCGCTTTATTGAAAAGAATGAGAATATCGTTTTTCTAGGTCCAAGTGGAGTTGGTAAAACCCACTTGGCCACTTCCATCGGAATTACGGCAGCAAAGAAACGAACTAGTACATATTTCATAAAGTGTCATGATCTCATTCAAAATCTAAAGAGAGCACGCCTAGAAAATCGATTAGAAGCCCGTTTGAAGCATTATACAAAATACAAGCTTCTTATAATGGATGAAATTGGCTGTTTACCAATAGATGCCGAAGATGCGAAGCTCTTTTTCCAACTCATAGATATGCGTTATGAAAAACGAAGTACCATATTAACAACGAATGTGAACTTTAAATCATGGGATGAGATCTTTCAAGAGCCGAAGTTAGCAAACGCGATTCTAGATCGAATTTTACATCACGCGACTGTCGTTACAATCGTAGGAGAATCTTATCGTTTAAAGAATCATTTAGCGAAAGAAAATGAGTAATTTTGTACATTCTTATACAAGCGAAAGTGTACATATTTGTGTTGACATTTATACACAATTTACTTCTTAGTCGAAAAGTATTTTTTACGTTCTTTCATTTTGATGTTATCTGCGGTCATATTTAATTATTTAAAATCCATTCATGAATGGGTTGTATAAGTATTGATAATCCAAATGAAATATTAACTTATGTCAAACATTGTTACTTTTATGGTCAAAGTGTGGTCAAAAATGGTCCTGTTTAAATTAATAATATTTTATATCTAAGGGTTTCTAAAAGGAATATCGTTTGAAATCTAAATTTTATATTTTACTACAGACTAAAAAATACTTATTGATGCTAGTATAGTCTTGTGGACACAACTAAGTTAAATCAGTAAAATGTGCTTAAAGAAGGAGTGTCCGAAAAATGAAACAAAATTTTAATGATGAATTTAAAACGATGGTGGTCGAGTGGTATCGTTCTGGGCAACCAGTTAAAGAGTTAAGCAGCGAATATGGCGTTTCTGAAGTAACGATTTATAAATGGATTAAGAAGTACTCTCCTATTGCGACAATCGATGAAAAGGAAGTAACTCCAAATGATCTGAAACAGATGCAGAAGGAAATGCTTCGTCTGAAAGAGGAGAATGAAATCTTAAAAAAGGCTATGGCCCTATTCGCGAGAAAATAAACGATGCAGAACTGTTTGCGTTAATTGATGAACAAAAAAATGTCTTTTCCGTTACCTTACTTTGTGAAGTGCTTGGAGTGGCAAGAAGCTCGTTTTACCAGTCCCATCACAAAGTAGAATCAGAGTTAGCACGTGAAAATAGAGTACTTACCCAACAAATCAGTCGAATCCATGCAGATAGTAAAGGACGATATGGGCCTCCAAAGATACACCAAACCCTTTTAACCAACGGGTTTGAACTGAGCCTTAAACGTGTTCAACGATTAATGAAAAAGGCTGGAATTCAGTCGAATATCCAAAAGAAATATACTCCGTATTCTTCATCTAAAAACAAAGTGGAAGAACGCGAAAACGTATTGGAACAGGACTTTACTACACCACCATTAATGAAAAGTGGGTAGCAGACATTACGTATATTCATGTTCTAAGGGATGGTTGGAGTTACTTGGCTTCCGTTATGGATCTACATTCAAAGAAAATTATTGGGTATTCTTTTTCACGAAAAATGACAACGGATATAGTAATAAAAGCATTAGAAAACGCTTACTCAACACAAAATCCATCCAAAGAACTCATTCTGCATACGGATTTAGGATCGCAATACACCAGTAAAGAATTTCAAGAAATACTGGCAGAACGGAATATTATTCAATCTTTTAGTAAAAAAGGCTGTCCTTATGATCATGCTTGTATGGAATCATTTCACGCAACTCTAAAAAAAGAAGAAGTATACCAGACAAAGTATATGACGTTTCATCAGGCCAATCTAGCAATCTTTCAATATATTGAAAGCTGGTATAACAGAAAACGAATTCACGGCAGCATAGGATATAAAACACCTCAATTAATAGAAGACGAATCTAGAAAAAGTGCTTAAAACTTAACTTTTTAGTGTCCAGGATATTGACGTAGATCCAATCCTTTATATATTATTTAACTTTTCTATATTTAACACTGTAGCCGTACACTAGAGCCATTCTAAAAACTACAGCATCCCAATATCCGAATAAAGATTTAACTATTCCCTTTGCTGCAAATTTTATTCCTTGTCTTCTTGCAGCTTTTTTTATTGCATTTTGAATTTCATTTTTTTGTTTTTTCGTTGAGAACATTACGTTCTTTATAGCTTTTTTAAATTGTGAATTAAGAAATTTGTTAAGTTTAAATCCTTTTACACTGCAAACTAATTTTCCCATTAAAGCAGGCAAAGTTACTATAATATCTTCTGCAGCACTCCAACCAAAATATTGAGACAACCAGACATGAAACGCATATCTAAATGCTTTTTTTTAATCTATTAAAGGAAAATACACTTGGTATAAAAATCCAATTTTATACCATCTTTTTAAACAACTATTTTATTTTTTAAAGGCCTATATTATTTTTTTAACAATTTTAATTCGTGAACAAGATAGAGAGGTTTTATGCCGAGAAAACTTTTTATGAAGAATCTCCATATTAAACTTCCAAAAGTAACCCAGTGGATGATTTTTAAGCTGGGTTTCATCTTTTGGAGGTATGGAGGTGCAAGGTTTATAAGAAAGAGGGAATTGGCATAAACCTAATTAAAAAAATAAAGTAGGGATATACCCTACTTCATGTACATGTAAACATCGTTAAAATCCAATGAACACTGAAATGAACACATTTACTTTTAGATATCAAAGGAATCCCTTTTTGGTGATTTAAGTTATTTAGCTCTCCATAGTACATATTGAATTTGATACATTTTTATTAAATAATCCAATTATTTTATTTAATATTTTTATATAATCCAGCAGTATCTGAAGGTTTATAAACAACTGAAAATTCTTTAAGTTCTTCTTTAACTTTTTTTGTTAATTTTTTTCCAATTTCATTATACTTTTTTTCTAATTGTTCTCCATTTACTATCAACTTATCTGTTTCCCAATCAATCCAATTTCCATAGTCTACAACCCATTGTTCAACTTCTCTTTTTAAGCTCTGAGTTAATGGTAATTCATCAATGTCTAAATTGGTTCCACAATTTTTACACCAAATTGGATCTATTCCATAGTCAGCCTCAATTACAATTTCATTTGTATTTTCCTGGCAATTACAATTTATTTTCATAAAATCCTCCTTTATTAATAATCAATTTAAAGAAATTTTAATCATAAAGAATACGCTGTAGGATATATTTATTGCTACTTATTAAATTTGGTTATCTTTATCCTTATAACTTTCTCCATCTTTTTTTGAATCCTCTATAAGTTGTAGTTAGAACTCTACCTTTTCTTGCAACAGCAATTCCTTTCCAATAATAGACAATAGACTTATACTTTGGATCGTAATATTTTTTTCCATAATACAACGTTTTTGCAATCTGCAAAGGAGAAATTCCCCTTTGGATCATTCTTACTGCCAAATGTGTAGTAGCTCTAAATAAAGGTACCCCATATCTTTTTCCCCAGTAAGTTATTCCCCTTACAGCCAATCTAATAGCCCAAGCTGCTATAGGATTATGTCCATCAGGATCGATAAAATTTATTGGATTATTAATAGCATACGTATACCCATTTTGAGACAATGGGTCATCATCATCTCCTGGATATGGATCTAGTGCTAAGAATGCTCCATTTACCGGATTATAGTATCGAGCTTGTAAATAATAATTCTTTGTTTCATCATCATAGTAATAACCTGCATAACGAATTGGATTTTCTTTCGCTATATCTCCTTCTACTTTCAAAATATTCCCGTATGCATCGTATTCATAACTACCAACCTCTTTGCCGTTGTTATCACGAATCGATAAAATATCTCCACGGTGATTCGTCCAATAATGATAAACAGTTTCTTTCCAATTACCACTACTGTCCTTCGTTTTTACAATGCTTCCTAATGGTGTAGTTCCATCCCATTCGTAATAACGATAAGCAATAATATTTCCTTTTTCTTTTACGATTTCCATCTCTAATACTTCATTATTATAGAAGTATTCGTATACTTTGTCCCCAACAGTTTTCGTTAGTCGCAAACCATTTTCATCATACGTATATGAGGCAATTTTTTTATCGTCTAATGTTTTCACAGATACTAATTGCTGCATTTCATTATAAGTATACTTATAGTTTTCATCTTTCAGAAGATTGCCATCGGCATCATAAATATACTGAACATCATTTTTAGTTTGAATTTGATTCGCTTCATTGTAAGTAAATTTATCAGTTTTACCATTAACTGTAGAACTTAAACGGTTTCCTACGGCATCATACTTATAACTATTTTCTACGCCATTTGGAAGAATTTCTTTTACTAATTGATTAGTCTTATCATACGAATATGTTGAAACTTTGCCAGCAATATTTTGACTATTAATATTTCCATTTTTAGTATAACCATAGTCAAAAGAGAATACTTCATCTGTTGATGAGTTATATTTAATTTGCTTCAAATTATTTGAATCATCAAATTGTTGAATACGTGAATATAAATCTTTGTTTACTATAAGAGATTGTTGGTTTTTCTCATTATTTTTCTCAAATTTGTTTCTCTACATCACCAATTTTATATGTTACAGATTCAATATCGTTATTTTCTGTATTATAACTAATATTTTCTTGTACACCAAAATCATTTTTGTAGTTTGTGAATCGAGTCTTTAAACTTTCTTTTTCATCATAATCATATGTCTGTGTAAATAAGCCGACTACTTGTTTTGATAGTAAATTCGTTTCGTTCGTATAAACAAATGATTTTAGTACTTCATTATTTTGTTTAATAGAAGTTAAATTACCTAATTCATCATAAGCCAAATTATAGGACGCTGCGGTACTGTTCTGTTTATTAAGAACTCGCATTTCTTCAATATTTCCAGATTGGTTATAAATATAACCCGTTTGAATGCCTGAAGGTAATATTTTTTTACTCATTTTACCATTCAAATCATATTCATATTGGAAAGTCATTGTTGGCATAACTGTTTTTATGATTTGATCATTGTTATTGTATTCATAAGATTTTTTACGATTTAATGCATCTGTAAGAAATAATAGATTTCCATTATTATCATATTGATAACTTGTTTTATGCCCATTTCCATCGGTTACTGAAGTTATCACGACAAAATAGAGTGGATCATACGAATAGATCGTCTGGTTACCTTCAGGATCTGTCTCCGCTTTCTTTTGTCCATATACTGTATACTGAACAGTCGCTGTATTCCCTTTTGCATCACTTTGTGTCACTTGATAACTATCATCATTATATTGTGTTACTTCGTATGTGCCGTTGGGATATGTTACTTTAATTTGACGTCCATACTGATCATAATCATATTTTGTGATCTCATCACCAGTTTGTGTTTTGACTAATTCTCCTTCGTTATATTCATTTGTCGTCACAACACCACTAGGATTTTTACTTTCAATCAATTGATTTTGGTTGTCATATTTATTAATCGTTGTACCTTCGGATGTTGTTTCCTTAATGATATTTCCATTATTATCATATTCAAAAGTTTCAATTGTTCCATCTGGGTTAATTTGCTTTAACAAATTGTAATTAGCATCATATTTATAAGAAGTGGTTAATTGATTCTCTTCCTCTTGTGGATTAGAAACCGTTGCCACTGCAAATGTTTTATTATCTAAGTCACGCGTATAGATCGTCTCTGTATCATCAGTTGCAATAGAAGTAAATTCATTATCCTTCATATTAAACGAATATGTATTCGTTACAGATAATTCTTCACCCGAAGCTTGCTGATCAAATATTTTTAATTCATTTTCATCATATGAGAAGGTTGTTACATTTTTCTTTCCATCGATGTACTTTGTCAATTGATTCTGAGAACTATATTCAAATTTTTCAACAATTGATTTTTCTGTTTTCTCACTATGGATTGAGGTTTGAACTAATCGATCACCATCATAGAAATATTCTGTCCAATGATCCGCAAATTGTACCTTATCCACTTTTCCTTGAGTATTGTAAGAAATATGAATTTTTTCTTGATTAGTAATTCCTTTTTCTTCTTCTATAGTCGTCAATTGATCACTAGCATAGACATCCGCTTTCCTTCGAACCTTAAACGAAAACTCATAGCGAAAGCATTCGATATTGATTATGAAACCCATTTTGCGCCAGCTTATTCTTCCATAGAATACGGAGAAGCATTTATTGTTACTGATAAACGAGTATCTCATGAAAAACAAAACGAACAGTTTTTCCATGAATTAGGCCACATCCTTCTTCACGAAGGAAATCAAAATAGCATGGTTGAGATGTTTAGAGATAAGCAAGAATGGGATGCACATCTATTTACCATATTTGCTGCTATCCCCTATCACATGATTGATTTTAATGTTGAGAATACAGTACGGAGTCTACAGGAGCGTTTTAACGTGTCTTATTCGATAGCAAAAAAACGGTTTAATGATATACAGCAAAAATTGTATGTTGCATCAAAACAAATGCAAACCCCTAAAAAATCATACGAAGTTAGTCCTTATAACCTTGAAGGACGGTCAAAAGAAACAAAACGATATGAAAGCAAAAATGTCAGTGATATATGATTATGAACCGGACGGCAGACAACGCAATATGTGGTTTGTAATTGATTTCAGAGAACCAATACCTTGGACGGAAAAAGCTATGTATATCAAAGTCGTCCCATTCGGCTACAAGGATGTTTATGAATTTCAAGATGATATTATCGGATGTTCTGTTTTACTTGAGGAATTACTCTTGATGCATAAAGGACCTGAATATATTGGGGTCAACTTACAAGCTATTCAAGATCGTTTAACTATTGTAGGAATGGAATCTATTCAAGTTGAACGTTTTATTATACAAGTTGTTGATTTAAAGGAAGTACTATCGTTCGTAGAAACCACATTCATATAAAATTTATTGAAAGAAATTTACAGAAATGCCGCAGCAAAGACTTTACCACGAATTCATAAACGGAAAAATAGTACCTTATTTATATGTATTAACATTTAAACCCTGCGAATTAAACTGGGATAAGCCTGAGTATTATTTTAATGTAATCAAACCTTTTGAACACTTTGGCTTTGATGAATTTGATGATACCTTAAATAATGCTTCAATTTACTTAGGAGACTTTATAATAAATAAGTCTTATCCAGATAAGATTGGAATAAATCTAAATTTAGTAAAAAAACGAATATTAAATTATGGAGTCGATCCATATGTTATAAGACAATTTATTGCACATGTTTTAAATATAGAAGAATTTTTGAATTTAATTCCTAATGAAAGGAAACTAAGCTTTTGTGTTGGAAGATCGTAATTAATGTAAATGTTACCCTATATCTGTATAACTCTCTTTGTTTATTGTACAGGCAGTAGATTCTAAAGAAATAATAAACTTCACATATGATATGTTTTTTTAATTATGCTAGGAGGGAGTTACTTGTGTATAGCAAAGAAATAATTAAAGGCAAGAAATGGGTTTGTATTGCAGATGGCCCACGTGATCCTGTCACTGGTAAAAGAAATCAAATATCTCGTAGAGGAAAAACAAAAAAGGAGGCAGAACAAAAAGTTAAAGATGTATTAAAAAAGCTAGAAGAACATGGGATTGACGAGAAAAAGGTCAAAAACATAACCTTTGATAAAATAGCAAAAGAGTGGCTAGAAGTATATGCTTTAACCGGAAAAAAGCGTTCTACATTGAGGATAAGAGAAAAAGAAATAAAATTTTTAAATAGATATATCGCTAAAGTAATTGTTGCTAAAATATCTCACAAAAAATACCAAAAGATACTTAAAGATCTTTCAGATAAAAGTTATCCCAAGGACAACAATTTCTAGTGTGCATACAACAGCAGGAATGATTTTTAAATAATTAAAGAAAAATATATTAAAGAAAGCCCTACAGTCGGAGCTGTTATACCTCAAAAAATCTTAACAGTTGAAGATATAGAAAATAATAAAATAGAGGAAAAATACCTTGAAAAAGATGAGTTATATGAGTTGTTAAATGCAGTCCAAGTTCATGGCGTTTATCTTGATTTGAAATGTTCTATTTGTTAGCCTTTACCGGAATGAGATCAAGAGAACTGTGTGCTAAGTGGACAGACATAAATTTTAAAACAAATTCTTTGCGAGTGACTAAAACCCTCTATAATGAAACTTAATAACATGAAAAAATACGAACTAACCCCACCTAAAACAAAAGGTTCTATTAGGGAATTTGACTTAGACGAGGATATAATAAATCTCTTAAAAAAACATAAAGCAAACCAAGCGAAATCAAAACTGGCTAATAGACATAAACTAGCCGACAATCATAACGAAAATTTTATTTTTTGTCGAAACAATGGCTATCCTTTTGCCCCAGCGAATGTACTACAACGTATGAAAAAAATTGTCTGCAAAACAGCATTTAAAAAAAATGCGACTCCTCATTTTTTCGTCATACTCATATCAGTATGATGACAGAAGCTGAAATTGATCTTCCGAGCATTATGAAAAGAGTTGGTCATGATGATGCTCAAACAACGATGAAGATATATACTCACGTTACTGAGAAAATGAAAAAGAATGCTACTCAAAAGATTAAAAATCATTTCGGAAGCATTCTTGATTTTAAGAATTTAAAAAGAAATGTTAGCAAAATGTGATTTTTTTAAAAAAAGGGTGACTCAAAAGGTCGTTAAATAACGACTTTTTGAGCACCCTTTTCATTTTGGTTTTTAGAATATCCAAAAGGTCTGGTTTTAGATACGGATAAGGGCTATTTCTGCCCTTATTTTTGTCCGTT
>BORH01000029.1 GCA_018333075.1 Heyndrickxia sporothermodurans
AAAATAAGGGCAGAAATAGCCCTTATCCGTATCTAAAACCAGACCTTTTGGATATTCTAAAAACCAAAATGAAAAGGGTGCTCAAAAAGTCGTTATTTAACGACCTTTTGAGTCACCCTCTTTTTATTTTCCAATAAACAACTATAGCCACTCTACACTATCATCAGCCAGTCTTTGGAGATCATTCATAAACACACTCGCATGATAGCCATCACAAACAGCATGATGAATTTGTAATGAGACTGGCAAGAGTAATTCCCCATTTACTTGTGAATATTTACCGCCAGTTAAAATTGGTAAAAGGTAGTCTCCAGCGTTATTAATATTTAAATTAAATGCTGTAAAAGAACTCCAGGGGATCATGGATATCGGAATATTATTTTCTGGTATAGGAGTCTTTGGAAATAATCTACCCATTCCATTGTATTTTTCTACATCTTTTTCATATTGAGTGTGAAACTCATAAAATGTAGGTAAATTTAGTGACCAGATGCTTGAAAATGTGGAAGTCTTCTTATCAAAAATTGTATAAGAAGGCAATATCTCTGACCAATAACCTAATTTTCCTTCTGAATTAAAACAGGTTCTAAATTCTCTGTGGGAATTTACTACTTTTGTAATCATAAAAATAAATGCAGGATATAAATTATAATTCTTTTTCCTTAAGTTTTTCATAAGAATAGTTATATTTATTTCATTTGTTATACTGAATGTTGTTTGTTGTTGTAAATAGTGTTCAAAATACTCTTTTCGATACCAAATTTCACGATCTATCTTAATGAATTTCATTTTTTACGCCTCCTAATATTTTGAAATTTAATACTAGGAGGCTATTTTCACTGCTTTTTTCATCATAATCATCCTTTTTTACATTTATTAAGTATATCAATTCTTAGGTAAACTTTGTTCCACTAACAATGTTCTACTCCCATTGATATGGAGTTTCCTGGTATACATAATAATTGAGCCAATTTGAAATTAGAAGGTGGGCATGAGATCTCCATCTATGTAACGGTTTTTCTTCTGGATTATTATTTGGAAAGTAATGCTTAGGCATACAGTCCTCCAAACCTCTTTTTGTATCCCTTTCGTATTCCTCAGCAAGTGTTAAGGCGTCATATTCCAGGTGACCTGTTACCATGATTTGGCGTTCGTCCTTCGAAATAATTAGGAATGGTCCTGCCTCCTCAGATTCTGAAAGCAACAATAATTCATCTGAATTCATAATTTCTTCTTTTACATTACCTGTGTATCGAGAATGTGGGGCAAGATATTCCTCATCAAATCCGCGCACAAGCTTCACCGTTGGATCTAATAAATGATGCTTATATACACCCGTGCATTTTTTCCCAATTTCAAATTTATCAATGCCAAAGTGGTAATACAGAGCAGCTTGAGCTCCCCAACAAATATGAAGAGTTGAAGTTACATTTGTTTTCGACCAATCCATTATCTTCACCATTTCAGGCCAATAATCTACTTCTTCAAATGACAGTAGCTCAACTGGTGCACCCGTTATAATCATCCCATCAAAACGACGATGTTTTACTTGATTAAATGTAGTATAAAACTGATCTAAATGTGATTTACTTACGTTTTTTGATTCATGGGACTCCATATGAAGAAACACAATGTTTAATTGGAGAGGTGAGTTTCCGAGCAGACGCAATAATTGTGCTTCGGTTCTCTCTTTTTCAGGCATTAGATTAAGAATAAGTATATTTAAAGGACGAATATCCTGACTGTTCGCCCGTTCATCATCCATCACAAAGATATTTTCCTTTTCCAAAATCTCACGTGCAGGCAATTGCTTCGGTATGTTAATTGGCAATGAAGATCCCCCCTATATCTGAATTTTTCCATAAATTCATTATATAGGGGGGATTACTATTTGTCATCACTGAGGCAGAGGGTCTGGTCCTTTGTCCCAATAATGAAAGTGCCTAACTTTTTGCCTAAAGTGCCCTAGTTTTATATAAAAGTGTCCGCCCTTTTGTCTAAAGTGCCCGGATTTAATAAGAAAGTGCCCGATTTTTCGAATAAAGTGCCCAAACTCGGAAACTTTAAATAAATGGGACGAGGAACCTGTCCCCTTGTCCTAGCTGTTTAAGTGCATTTTCTGTTGTTATCGTGATGTTATCTGGTATATCTTCAAGTGGGAACCATTGCACTTTTTCTAATGCATGAGGCTCCTTATTTTGAACGCTGCCATTGACAATACGAGTAATAAAAGTTGGTGCAACATAATGAATACCTTCTGATTGGATTATATGGTTCGTCACACATAATAACTTTTCAATCTCTATATCAATCCCGAGTTCTTCTTTAATTTCGCGAATAATAGCATTTTCGATTGTTTCCATATAATCGACCTTACCGCCTGGTAAACTCCAATGTCCGGCTTCAGGTGATTTTTTTCGGAGCACGAGTAAAATATGATTATCTTCGTTTATTATCACTGCTCCAACTCCAACCTTTGGTAGCTTTTCAACTTCCATAATAACTCCTCCTATATCGAAACTAGCTCTTTTTATCAAATTTAGCTTATTGATTCTGAAATTTTAATGAGTATCCCACGTTGAGCATAAAAATGACTAAAAACCTCTTCACTTAGATGGACATTTTCTTGACTCGATTTAGTGTTTCCTGATGGATTATGAAAAATCAATTCGCTACTTCTATCATTCCTATCAAAAACATATATTAAATGCCCTCCTTTTTTAGGAGGCATCTTCTCAGGTGTGCGGATACTTGGATGTACGGATGCAATGAAAACATGTCCTTGTTTTAGGAAATCAGACACCTCTTCTACTGTTGTATGCTCCTTCACTTCCGCTTCCATACCAAATTTCTCCTTAACAAAGGAAACAAAGGGACGATAGTACAAGCCCTTAATATTTTGATCATCATCAACAATATAACCACCATACTCACGACATGCTTTCATTAGTTCGATGGTGGGGATTATTTGATTTCTCCACTGAGCAAGAATCATCTTTAAGCAAGCCATTCCACAAATATGAGAACTCCATAGTGCATATTCCTCCCGACTAGTAGCACCAGATAGATGCCATAATGGATCATCAGAAGGATCCAACTTTCCGGTAATAAAATCTTGTACAAGTTCACGGGACTCCCACTGTGAAAAATAAGGTACTGTCATCAACATTCTCTCCCTTAATGTAATAATATATAAAAAATGATAAATAATCTGATCTTTTATTACAAAAGCTGGAATCTTTACTATTATAATAAATCAGAAAACATCTCATTTGTAACATGATTGTAATATTGTAACTTTTTTGTAACCAAATTTTCAAGATACTATTTTATGATGTATTTAGTTGATCAACAACATTAAATGAAAAAAGATGAGGATGAACTCTCGAAAGTTAAATCAATGTAAACTATTTCTCCACCTACTTCTTCAGAGTATACATCATTGATATTTAGGAGAGTCAATAATTTAATTAGAAAAAAGAGAAGTTGTTATTAAGGTTTAAATAGCCATCTAGTAATTTTTCAGGAGGAATACTTAACATGAAAAAAATTATTACTGCATTCATCATCGGAGTTATGATCTTATCATCTGGTTTAGTAGCTTCTGCTCAAAAGACATCAGAGAGTCTCACAGCTAGCAAAGCTCTATCAATTGCTAAGAGTGCCCGTATCCATTATTATAGTGCATTAAACGGATATGATATTAAAAGTAACAAATCATGTTCTCAAAAAGCATTCAAATATAAAAAGACAGATTATCGTTATTTCTGTAAAGATTTTAATACAAAGAAAAAACTAGTTACTTACTTAAATGAAGTTTTTACGTTAAATGCTATTGAAAAAGGGTTCAAGGAATATCGTTTTATTGACTATAAAGGTAAGTTAGCACTGCCTGTTGGTGATGGTGGAAGTACACTAAATTGGAATAAAGCAAAGGGAAAAGTCATTTACAAGAAAAAAGATGTTCGACTATACGAGTTTTCAGTACCAAATGAAGAAACAGGTAAGACTGTAAAAGTGAAAGTAACCTTTGTTAAAGTTAAAAATAAATGGCTAATTAATGCATTTGATAGTGTGAAATAAATAAACATCAAAATGAATTACAAATAAGAGCAAGTTCAACCTTCTAAATCAAGCGCCTCCCTGTTATATGGAAAGGCGCTTTTTCTATAAGTCACATTTATCATTCATCACTCTATTTATAAAAGAACGTTTTGTTTCATTTTTTCATCGAGCAGTTTGAATACTTTTTCAACGGACTCCTTTGGCACTGTTTCATACAGGTCTCCAATACTCATTTCAAAATAACAGCTTGTTTCATCCATTTATCTACAACCGAAGTTAAATTCAAAAAGACAGATAGTCATATGGTACTGAAATACTTATCTTTCCTAGAGCACGGTCCTCTTCATAAGTAACTTCTTTCTCTGGATCTGCAAGACAGAAGATAAAAATATCATCAAACCCATCCAAATTTACGCCTAGTTCACTCATCTTATTTGAAAAAAGCAATTCGAAAATTCTTATCTCATGTAATCGATTATAATGTTATTTGGGGCGATTCTTTCCCCAGTCTTTAAAATGAATCTGTATCATCCAATCATCCTTTCTTATTTTCCACCAAGGGAGTGGTCTTCTATCAAAAAGTAAATATGTTTTATCTTTTGAAGGTTCTATTAATTTAATTGTTTTTTAGTATGCTCACCTACTAATAGTTTTTCTATTACTTCTACTCCATCCATTCCTAATAGTTTTGTTCATTCTGACCTGTAATCACTATGACATCTCCACTTAGCCTATAGTATAAGTATAGAAAACATGGCGTTTACTGATATTAGTAAACGCCATGGCATTAAATTATTTTTTGTCTCTTAATAGATTTACAGGTTAATTTCCAACTTTATTCATAACTTAATATACGTGTATTTTAGTTTTCATTTTTCATTTGTTTCCAGTGTATATGATACAAATAAACCAATTCCTAGAATAGCAATAATAGTTACATTTATATAAAAAGGAATTCTATTTAGCAATTCAGTAGTCATACTAAGAATAATGATTATAATCAATACTAATGTAATGATTGCAGTAATAATACACCTTTCTCTTATACAACTATATAAAAGCCATATCCCTATCAAAATACCAACTATACTTTTAAACACATATCCCCCTCCAAATTCTAACGTTTTTTTCTTTTCTTCCCTTTACCATAACTTCGATATCCTTTTTTAAACCCCTTGTAAAATGTCACACCATCAGCAAGTAATCCCCATCCTCCAAGGGCTTTTGAAGCCATCTTAATACCGGCTTTTCTGGCACCTCTTTTTAAAAGCTTTTTATTAAATGAAGGTGTATTTTTTTTTCTATATTGCTTACTGCCATATCTATATCCAGCCCCTGCTGGCAAGATTACTGCAGCCACAGCTCCTACATTCTCCTTATAAGATTGATAAACAGCTTTTGCTCCTGCTTTTACTCCCGACCATGTTTTACGAAAAAATCTTTTCACTTTTTTCCATGCCTTATGGCCATCAGGGTCTATATTCATTACCGGATTATTATCTCCATACGTATAGCCATTCTGCGTAACAGGATCATCTTCATCACCTGGATGTGGATCAAGAGATAAAAAGACACCATGAGTTGGATGATAGTAACGAGCCATTAAATAGTAAAGCCCTGTTTCTTCATCATATTGATACCCTGCATATCGAAACGGATTTTCTAAGGCAATTCCAGTCCGTTTGGTTTCTAATGGATTCCCCCAACTGTCATAAGAATAAGTCGCAACCACATTTCCTGATTTATCCGTTAATGCGATGACATCTCCACGCGGGTTGTAGTGATAATAATATGTCGCAGATACTGTACTACCACTGTGCTTGTTAAAAGCAAGAAGCTGACCATCAACACTATAGACATAAGAACGCTGTACCTGTTCATTTGCATTTGTTTCATATAGGACATTCAAGCTGTCGCCATCATAGGTGTAATTGGTGATTATGCCTTTTATATTCTTTTGAATTCTTCTGCCTTTATCATCATATTTGTATTCTACATAAGGAGAGTTCTCTCCTTTTTTTGTGATGGAAATTAATTGATCTGCTGCATTCCATTCGTATTTGTACGTACCATCTTCAATTCGATTTCCGTTTTTATCATATTTAATAGCTTCATTTCCGTAATTTGTTAACTGATTTAGAATGTTATAGGTGGATGTAATTGCTGCTTGGCTACCGATTTTTTGATAAATACGATTTCCAAATCCATCATATTTATATTCGTTGACAGAACCGTCTTTATCTGTTTCACTAATCAATTGGTTCAAGTTATCATATGAAAATGTAGATTTAGTTCCATTATTGTAAAGAACTTCTGTACGATTTCCATTAGCATCATACGCATATTTTTCATCAATAACAGATGTCATTGCTCCAGTGGACGTATCGACTTTATTCGTTGACATAGATAGTACTTGTCCAGCTCGATCATACGCATAAGATGTTCCTACACCATTCGCAGGGGTGTACGTAGTTACATTACCTAATTCATCGTAATCTAGTTTGAAAGTATTGCTAATATTTTTAACGACGGTATTTTGTTCAAGCTTATTATACTCATAGCTGAACGTTTGACTAGTGCCATTATGTGAGAAGCTAGATGATTCAAGCTTATCGGAATCAGTTGGGTATTTCCAGGATACCGTTCCAAGTGTTGTATCATTTTTCTTAATGATCTGATTTGTAATCCGATTTTTCGCATCAAAAACTTGCTCTTTTTTCAATTTATTAATCGAATCTACAATCAATGTTTCATTACTATTTTTATCTTTTTCAAATTGAAATGCTAGATCATTATTATAATAGATCTTATCGATTCGATCTGCATTATCATACGTATTTTTAATGATGTTTCCATTCGGAAGAATCGTTTGGGTTAAATTGTCATTATCATCGTACCTGAAACTAGTCTCATAGTTTAACGGATCTATAGCTGATGTGACCTTATTATCCTCATCATATTGATAAGTAAAGACTTGTTTTTTCTCACCAGCAGTGATGGTCTTAACGGTATTTTTTCCATTTTTATCATATTCATATGAAACGATTGTTGAATTTGGCAAGGTAAGAGATTTTAATTGATTATTAGAATCATATGAATAAGTTTTTTTAGAGCCTTTAGGGTTCGTTTCATTTAAAAGGTTTCCGATTTCATCATATTTTTTCAGGCTAACCCTTCCAAGAACATCGGTTGTTTTTTCAGCATAGTTCTTCTTCGCATCATATTCAACTGTAGATAAGACATTCCCTTCCATAAGTCGAAAGGCATCAAACCATACTGTCCCTGTATTATTGCCTCTGAAAATACCATAAAAATCAATGGATGCTATTGCTTTTTTTGCATCAATGTAAAGAACAGCCCGATTCCAATCTTGAGTGCCTAGTGGGAATGGAGTGTTTCTAGATTCAGATGTTCCATCCGCATATCTAATAGTAGCCCAAATTGAATAGTCTGAATTTGGCACTTTCTCAACTGAATTCTTAACATTCTCGCTCTTAGATACCGCCGTTAAACTAATCGGCTTAGGGTTATCAATTGGTTGGTTTAATACGAAAGTCTGCCTATAATGAATTCGATCTTGCGTAGTTGAGGTTCTTACCATTTTGACAGATTTATTTCCATCGTATGCCTCTGTATCATCGATACTTGCAGAACCGGAAGCAAGTACCCATCCTGTTTTCCCTTGTTCAAAACTACCATTAATAACTGGATTGTAGGATGATGATACATCCGCTTTTTCTAATTGAATACGATCAAACCAAGCTTCACCAGAAGTAGCTGAATGATTATGATCGATTTCTAAATATAATCGAACATTATTTACATTGGACGCTGTTTTAAAGGTAATTTGTCTTCTCGTCCATGGTTGATTACCTTTTAGTGCTGAATATTTATTATTATTCCACTGAACTCGCGTATTCCCATTCAATTGTTGGACATTTAAAAATGCTTTGGCATTCTTTAAATTAACTGTTTTGATATCAGCACTAAATGTATAGGTCTGATTTGGTTCAACGGGAATGACCTGCGTTAGCGATGAATATCCCAGTTCCGTTCCTTCTGTTGTGGATGTAGTCGTTAATTTTAATGCTTGATTTCCACCGAGAGGTTGATATTCTTTTTCTGGAATTTTTACAATGGATGCTGCACCACTATCTTTGGAAAGCGTTACATTCCAATTGTTATAGTTTCCTTCAAAACTAGAATTCGTAACTAGATTATTAGCAACAGACAATTCAGCACTAGATTGAATTTCATTTCCAAAATCATCAAATCTCGATACAGAAGATACGACCCCTGCCTCATCATTTTCAGAAATAGGATTTAGACCATCATAAGCGATTGTTGTTTTTTCGCCTTCTGTATCCACAAACTTAATAACATCATTATTTTCATTGTACTGGTAGCTTTCTTTTCCGTAGCTATCAGTCGCTGTTAATACATTTCCATTTTTATCATAAGTATATGTTTCAGTCGCTGTTTTACCAATATCTTTTGGATCCCAGGATTTAACTAAGTTATTCCCTTCGTATTCATATCTAGACTCTAAGTTATAATTAGCACCTGTTTGTCCTGGTGCATAAGCTTCTATTTCCTTAATTGGATTAGCTGCTGCATTATACTCATAAAATGTCTTATTCCCTTTTGGATAGGTCACAATGAGCGTTCTTTTTGGCAAATCATAAGTAAAAGTTGTGACTTTCCCTTTAGGATTGGTAACCTTTTGGATTCGTTTTTCTGTACCATCATACTCATATAAGGTTTGAACTTGTTTTTCATTTGTATTCGTTGGATCAATCAGCTTCGATAGCAGTTTCTTTCCATTATACTCATACTTCGTCGTTTCATTATTCGCATTGGTAACAGAGATTAGTAGATCATTTTGATACGTAAAGGTAGTCGTTCTCCCTTTTGGATCAGTTATTTTAGATACCAACCCATCTTTATATTCTAAGGTCAATTTTCTTCCTGACGCATCTGTGATGGTTTTTAATTGATCATCCGTATAGGTATAAATTGTTTTATTGCTTTCCTTTTGGGCATCTCGTACTTCTTTGATTTTTCCTGTTGTTTTATCAAAATAAATTTTCGATTGATCTTTATCCGTAATAATATATTCTGTAGTTGTTTCTTTTAGTTCCAGATAAACACCTGATGGTGCTTCAAATGTTCCATCTGATTTCTTTAAGAAACTATGAATTGTCCCATCCTCATCTGAAAATTTAATATAGGACGATTCTGATTTTATGCTCATTTCAACATCGCTATACCAGCCGTACCCAAAGATTCCTTTAGTAGTCGATAAACTGTTATAAGTTCTTCCAATACTTAGTCCTGGTCCTCGACCGTCTATCGAGTAATCTGTTTCGTCAATTAATAAGTTCCCTGTTGCTGCGTTTACAGTACCATTCGGTACACTAATGCCAGTCCAATAGTCTTCCATTCCTAAGAAATCTTCAGGACCTGGAATCGTTGGTTTAAATAAACCAGACCAATTGCTTTCTGGATGACCAGCATTACTAAATGCTTTAATCTTAAACCAGTAATTTTTAGAATTTGGATATGTTCCTTTGGAGTTTCTATAGACAGGTGATGGGTCAAGAGCAAGTTCCGCTCCACCACCTTTTACATTTAATTTATATCCTCCTGCAGCAATTTGTTCCTGAGTTGGCCACAAGCCTTTATTTTGAGTTGACCATGAAAGTGTATTTTTTCCGACTGAAGCAACTTCCTCATACTCAATGCCGTTATACATTGCAATCTTATATCCATCAGCACCTTCAACAGGTTCCCAATCCAATTTGACATATCCAGACTTTTCATTCATTGCATTTGGATATGGACGTCCAGTTGGGGTTTTAGGGACTTCCATTGGCATATAAATTTTGGTTGCAGTTGATTGTGGACTATCTCCACCCGGATACACGGCTACAATTCTTACCCAATAGTTGCGAGCATTCGGATATGTTCCTCCATCAGCTGCTGCATTTTGATATACAGGATTAGGATTAAAGGCGAGCTCAGTTCCTGTTTTATCAGTTCTTAGTGCGTAAAGACCTGATTTTATTTGTGCTTTGGTTGGCCAAATTTTCTGTCCCTTTGTTGACCAGCTAGTAACATTTCCAACACTGAATGCATTATAAGATTTGCCGTTATAAAGTAAAACTTTATATCCTGTAGCTCCAGGAACCTTATTCCAATTAATATTTAAATATCCAGTACCTGTACCGGTGCCATTCGATGTTGCTGTTACTGTCGGAGCAGGTGGAGCGTCATAGTGATACGTGACTGATAAATATGGTTTTAATGTTGAATTATCAGAGGAGACAATCTTTTTCCAAAAAGTTTGTCCATTTCCATTCGCATGAAGTTTAAATCCATTATTAGTTTTTGTTCCTGCTGCCCATGCTTTTACGGTATTTAACACATTAAACTGGACCCATTCATCTCTTCCTGCATTTACATTTCCTATATTTTTAGAACTCGGTTTATTATTCCACGTTAAGGTTGAAGCATCCCAACTACCTGTGACTTCATCTAACCATAGACCATTCTTCGTTGTCGCACTATAAGCATGTGTTACATAGACATTTAGCGTAGCAGAATCAATAACTGCTTTATTAATCTTTGAAATATTTTGTTTTAAGAACGCATAATTCGTGCCAGTAGTCCCATCATAATATCCAATTTTTAATACATATTGATTTTGACTAGAATCCCATTTCTTTGTGGCTGTTCCATAATTTGTTGTAGGATACGCACTCATTATAAAAGCATCTGAACTTGTGGATAATGAAGTAGTTGGATCTATAAACACGGGATAAACTCGCTTGGGATCTTTAAGCCATTTTTCATCTGCCGTTACAGTCAGAATATATCCATCGTTCACCTTTTCTAAATCATAGGTTACATTTTCAGATCGTGTTGCCTCCGAAGAACGTTCATCAATTTTTGAGTCAGACATAAATGGTGCGGGGAGAACGAAAGTTGGTTCATCTTCTTTTTCTTTATAAAACGCAATAGAACCGTCTTTTTGAACTTCACCAGTTAATTCTGTTTTTAATTGAAAGGCGAAGGTATTTAGTCCTGTATAAGAATGTAGGACGATATCTTCTTTAACATTTTCATTAAAGGTAATATTTCGCAAATCAATATTTGGAAAGATTTCCTTATGTGTAATGATATTTTCGTCGAAGCTCGGCTTTGCATCTGTTACTTGAACTTTTTGATCTTTTCCCGAAGCTTCCAAGATGGAAAATATGATAGATGCTTTATCCTTTTCAAAAATAGCATATTCTCCATTCTTCATTTGCTCATAGAAAATAGATGATAATAAAGTGTTTTCTGTCTCGATTACTTTTTGATCATCTAGCGTTGTTTTATATAAATCTGTAGAAATTTCAGTGTATTGACCATTATTTTCAATATGGATAGGATCAAAATATATATTCTTTGTAAAAGTCCCATCCCCATTATCAAAGACTTTCGTATTATCCGTTCTTTCCTCGACAATCTCTTTTTCTTGTGGAGGATTATTAACTTTTCCATCTTTACCTTCTTTTGTTTTACTTTCTTTTACTTTTACTGTTTGTTCATTTGTCTCCTTATCATTCTTATTTGCAAATACTTCGAACGGTACGGAAGTAAACACCAATAAGAATGCTAGAATCCAAATCAAGTATTTTTTCTTGAAACCCTTCTTCATTTCACCTTCTCCTTTATATAAGTTTACTAAAATTACAAATACCTTAATTTTAGTAATAATATTGTAACAAAATAGTATAGAGAAATAAATGGAATTATAGTTAATCTTTGATGCTACTTTCAAAAAATTGAATTTCTTCCTATAATCTCCTGTTTCAATTGTTGAGAATGAAGAGCCTACTGATAAAAAAATAAATGCTTTCTCATAAGAGTGTCAACTTCATCAATTGACAACAAGACTATAAATGAAATTCATGATGTGTCGAAGAGATAGTTAATGCCAAATTAAATAAATATAAATACTATTCTTTCTTCATGACAATTTTCTAGTACTATTCTTTTCTGTGGCTTTAGAACATTTATTAAAACTTATGCAATTTAATTCGATTAGATCGAGTAGATTTTGATAGTTATAATAGATAGTTCATTCAACAGTTGTTGGTGAATCCACTTATAAAATCAACTAACCGGAGCATCTACCCATTTTTGAATTTTTTATATGCTAGTGGTGTCATGTTCATCGACTTTTGGAATTTATCGATGAAATAGCTGGTACTGTTAAAACCAACTTGGTAAGCAACCTCTGTCACATTTGATTCTGCTTGCTGTAATAGAAGTAGGCTTTTTTGGATTCTATACTCTGTTACATAATTTAGCGGTGTTTTCTTCAAGATTCTTTTAAAATATCGACAGCATTCAGAACGACTTAATTGACCAGCTTTTGCAATATCGTCCAACATAATTTTTTCTGCATAATGGAGATGGATCCAATTTAACATTTGCTTCATTCGATGACTTTTAAGCATTTCGGTTTGATTGTATTCTAATTGAAATCCATTTATAATTAAGTTTTTCCAAATTAATGCTAGTTGTATATTAATGTCTATTTCATAGTTAGGAGTTTTCTTTTGAATCCAATGCTTGATTTTTATAATGGCATCTAAAATATTTTTTCCCCATTCTACGTTTGCATCTAAATATAAGTAAGGTAGATTAGTTGCTTGAATATAGGGATAGACATAAGTTGTATAGAGCTCTTGGGATAATACGAAATGCGGAGAAACATTTAAACAAATATAAACACATCCCGATTGATTCTTTTCTTCAGCCATGTGCAGACAGCCACTATTAATAAATAATCCGTCTCCTTCATGAACTATTATTTTTTCTTCATTTATTTGAAATATTGCTTCCCCTTTTATAATCAAAACAAATTGAATTTCCTCATGCCAATGAAGTGGTATATATCCGTTAATATTTTGGTTGATTGTCGTTTCATAGCAGGCAACCGGTAATACAACGGTACGATGCTCGGTTAACTCTTTCAAGCTTTGATCAACCATAAAATTTTTAATTTGCATATAACCACCTCAATATTTTTATATTTTTTTATCCGATTTGAGTATTTTTTAAAGAATTTCCCATTTATGATAACACTATAATTATATTAAAGTAGGAGGAATAAGGGTGAAAAATCCTACAAAAAGCAGAGGACTTTTTCTCGTTATTACAGGAGCAATCTTTTGGGGAATTGGGGGTACCGTTGCACAAAAGCTTTTTCATGAATACAGGATCCATGTTCAATGGCTCGTAACCATACGATTACTAATAGCTGGTATTTTGCTTCTAACGATTCAATTTTCAGCTAAAGATCGATCACAAGTTTTTGGAGTTTGGAAAAATAAAAGAACAGCTGTTCACTTAATCATCTTTGGTATACTAGGAATGCTTGCCGTGCAATACACTTATATGGCATCCATTAAACATGGAAATGCGGCTGTTGCAACGTTATTACAATACTTATCTCCTGTTATGATTATCATTTACTTATTATTACGCAAGCAGTCCATTCTTACAATCCAAGATTTATTATCAGTAACACTTGCATTAGCGGGGTGCTTTTTCTTATTAACAAACGGTTCAATCTCTCAACTATCCGTTACGACACCTGCTATTGTTTGGGGTGTTTTATCAGGAGTAGCATTAGCTTTCTATACTTTATATGCGGTTCCATTACTAAAGCAATACGATTCGCTTGTTGTAGTTGGCTGGGCTATGATAATCGGTGGTTCAGCATTGAGCGTTATCTATCCACCATGGAAAATGGACTTGGCTGCCCTTACGTTAGAAGCTTATCTATACTTAATATTTATCATCCTTTTTGGCACAATGCTAGCATTTTGGTTTTATATCGAAAGCTTACAAAGTATTTCACCAAAGGAAACAAGCCTACTTGCTAGTTTAGAGCCTCTAGCAGCCGTAATAACAACCGTATTCTGGCTAAAAGAACCTTTTGGACTTTTTCAATGGGCAGGTACATTTTGCATTATAAGCATGATTTTATTATTAGCATTCAATAAGGAGTCATCTTCTGACAATAGAAAAGTCCGAAAAATCCGCATACAACATACAGACAGTAAATAAAAATCAAAAACAAGGAGCAGAGTATTTATCCTGCTCCTTTCTTATTAAAGATTAATCGAGCAGACGATTATTTTCATCTACTGACATAATTTTTACAGGTTTTCTGTCGCCATCTAAGTTTATTTCTCCTTTTCCATGGCAGACATTACATGTATACTGCCACCCTTCATCATCGGACAGCATTCCGGTTCCTTCACAAGTCCTGCATGTTATTTCTCTGTCTATCATTTTCAGCCCACCTCCAATGTAAAAATTTAAACGGTTCGTTCAGCTTGACGTTTTTTGACCCAGTTAATTAAGCCACCTGCTAGAATGATATCAATTTGCCTTTCTGACAATAAATGCTTCACTTTCATTTCTTTATTTTTTCCTTTTACAGAAATAGTCAATTCATTTCCTTGAGCGATTTTCTTTCTAATATCTTCGAGCTCAAGAACATCCCCTTGTTCGAGGCTGTTATAATCTTCTTCATTGATAAAAGTAATTGGCAACACACCAAAATTAACAAGGTTTTGCCAATGTATTCGTGCAAAGTCTTTTACTAACGCAACCCTTAAACCAAGATATCTTGGCGCAAGTGCCGCATGCTCTCTACTGGAGCCCTGTCCATAATTGAATCCTCCTACAACTGCATGCTCCCCAGTTTCTTTTGCACGTGTATAATAAGTACGATCAATAATTTCAAAAGTAAATTTACTAATTTCAGGCAAATTACTTCGATATGGTAAAACTCTTGCTCCACCAGCAAGAATTTCATCAGTCGAAATGTTGTCACCCATCTTCAATAATATAGGAAGCTCCATTTTATCTGGCATTTCATCCATTTTCGGAATGGAGGCTATATTTGGTCCTTTTTGAAGTTTCACCTTTTTCGCTTCTTCATAAGGTAAAGGTTCATCTAGTAACTTTGTATCGATTACTGGATTTTTTGGTTGATCCACTTTAGGATATTGTATATTTGCATTTCGAGGATCGGTAATTTTACCTGTTAATGCAGATACCGCTGCAGTCTCAGGACTACATAAAAAAACACTATCTTCCCTTGTACCAGACCTCCCTGGAAAATTCCGTGGTGTTGTACGTAAACTGTTTCTTCCAGTTGCTGGAGCTTGCCCCATCCCTATACATCCATTACATCCAGCCTGATGAAGTCGTGCCCCTGATTGCAGAAGACTTGCAATATGACTTTCTCGAACTAGGTCTGTTAACATTTGTCTTGATGTAGGATTAACATCGAAGGAAATTCCATCTGCAATATGTTTTCCCTTCACAATTTCAGCAGCAATCGCAAAATCACGGTATCCAGGATTTGCAGAAGATCCAATATAAGATTGATAAATAGGGGTCCCTTCAACCTCTGATACTGGGACAACATTTCCCGGACTAGAAGGTTTAGCAATTAATGGAACAACATCTGATAAATTGAGTTCCTCATTAATATCATAAGTTGCACCATCATCAGCTTCTAATAAAATCCAATCCCCTTCTCTTCCTTGTTCTTTTAAAAACCTTTTAATTTCCTCATCAGAAGGAAACACCGTTCCAGTCGCTCCTAGCTCAGCCCCCATATTTGCAATCACATGACGATCCATAGCACTAAGAGTTTTAACACCAGGACCATAATATTCAATAACTTTTCCAACGCCTCCTTTTACCCCATGCCTGCGAAGCATTTCTAGGATAACATCTTTCGCACTTACCCAATCAGGGAGCTCTCCAGTTAATTTTACTCCCCATACTTTTGGCATTTTCACATAAAAGGGTTCTCCTGCAATAGCCATAGCTACATCAATTCCTCCTGCACCCATAGCAAGCATACCCATACAGCCATTTGCACAAGTATGGCTATCAGACCCTAACAAGGTTTTTCCTGGTTTGGCTAATCTCTGCATATGAACAGGATGACTTACACCATTTCCAGGTCTACTAAAATAAATTCCAAATCTGCGTGTAGCACTTTCTAAAAAAAGATGATCATCGGGATTCTTACTATCTACTTGAATCAGATTATGATCGACATATTGTGCTGAAGCCTCTGTTTTTGCCCTTTCTAATCCCATCGCCTCTAGTTCTAACATAACCATCGTTCCAGTTGCATCTTGAGTTAAAGTTTGGTCAATTTTAAGACCAATTTCTTCCCCAGGAATCATTTCACCTGAAATAAGGTGATTCTTTATTAACTTTTGGGTAATGTTTGATGGCATAACATGCCCTCCTATTAAATTGAGTTCCATATGACTATTCATTTCTTTAATAATCTTTTTAACTATTTGCGTAAAAGAGAAAAATATACATATTTAGTCAAAAACACTTCTTTCCGTAACGAATCACAATAATTAGTCACCATGTTGACATTTGATTCGATTAATGATACTTTAATAAAGTCAACATGGTGACTTTATTAGAAAGGAGTTAAATATGAATCTTAACTTTTTACTAAAGGAACTGCATTTTATGCAGCAAAGCTATGCAACCTTATTCTCAGTAGTCAACAAGGTTCAAACTCGTGGAGACGAATACCTGGAAATATTAACATCCCGCCAGCATATGGCTCTTATCGCTATTGCCCATTTACCAATCGAAAACACTACACTTGTTAATATCGCTAAAAAATTAGGTACAACAAAACAGACCGCTAACAAGTTAATTACAAGCCTCACGAAAAAAGGGTATGTTAAAACGGTACCGAGTAAAATAGATAAACGTTCTATTAATATTGAAATTACAGTCGAAGGAAAAAAGGCGTTAATGACTTGTTCAGAAAAATCCACTTATTTCTTAGCAGATATGTTTCACGGATTCACAACTGAAGAAATTGAAACATTTTGGATATTATTACAAAAGCTATATCGCTTCGATGGAGAGGAACAAGATGGTTTTGAAGAGCAAGCAAATTTTGAATTGGATGAGCATGTACAATTAGACACTGATCACTATAAAGAAAAAGTATTCACTGAGTTTTCAAAACGCAGATATAGGGGTGGAAAGGATGAATGAAACCAATATTAGTAATGCACTTCATCAAAAAGTAAAGGAGATGGAGCAAAAGATCAAGGAAAAAGCCTATTATGTAAAAAACAACATGAAGCAATCCATTTCTAAAGCAAAATTTCACTATAATAAAAAACTCAATCGTGTTGGCTATTGCGTCTCAATTGCTACAGCGCTGCTTATTATTACTGTTTCCTGGTCAAATGCAATAATCTGGCTATTTTGGATAGGCGTATTAAGCATTATAAGTAATGCATTATTACTTATAATTTATCTTATCAAAAAATAAAAACTAGCAATTGCCTTCATATCGCTAACATGCACTGAATACGCTTTGCAAACATCAATCTTGCATAAAAGCATATTAGTTTAAGTTAAAAAGACTGTAGACCAAGTATTCCCAGTCTACAGTCAAAACAGTACTTCATCTTTTATTTATTTGGTTTAGTAAATGTAGTTAACGGAATTTTAAATTCAGGAATACCTGCAGCATAAGGTGTATATTCATATAAACCGAAGTATACGACTAGCTGATTTCCTTGTACATAAAATGTTTGGTTGTTACTAATTGATTTAAATGGGGATAGTAATGGTATTTTTCTTTGCTTTATTTGTTTTTTAATAATCGCATTAATTTTTTCTTTGTATTTTGGATCACCTTTTGCAACCTCTTTTAAAGAGTATAGTTTTCCAGTTTTCGTATTTAATGTATACGCAATTTGATCTGTCATGCCATGTGCGCCGCCTTCATAGGAATAGTTTGTGAAGACTACGCTAAGCATTCCATTTTTATTGTATTTCACTTTATAGTCAGAAGTATATGTGTATTTATTTTTTTTCGCTTTTTTCAACCCTTTAGATACTTTTTTTGCTTGTGCATCTAACATTTTCATATGCTTTGAAAATAGCTGATTGATTTTCAATTCTACCTTATCATTTTTCAAGCCTTTTAAAGTTGGATAATTTGCTTTAACAGTTGCACCTAAATAGCTCTTCTTGAATTGGCTTTTAATAATACTATATGATTCTTTCTTTTTAGAAACATGAGTTTGTGGCTGTTGATCATTTTTTGGATTTGCTGCATATGTAGATACACCAGCAAAAAGGGAAGTTGCTAATACAGCTGAAGCAATTGTTGATTTAATTAATGTACTTTTATTCATTTTTATCTACCTCTCTACGAATTAGTTTTTCTATACTTTATTTATATTACATCCCATTAAAGAAGTCGTTACAAAAAAGTTACAGTTTCTTCTAATCCTTCCAAATGAATAATTTCCTAAATACGATAAAAATGATTTAATAATTTAATTGTAAAATAGTCTGAATTTAACTATTATTTTTATATAAGAATACAAGAGAGGAAAGAACAAATGCAGGAATATATAGTGATCACACCATACACATCTTGCTATCCTGATCCAATCATTTTATTTAAAGACGAAATAGTTATGTATGGAAAAGAGGATACTGAATACCCGAATTGGATATTTTGCGAATCAATAAAAACGAAGAAAAAAGGGTGGGTTCCTAAGCAAATCTTGTCGATTCAAAATACGCTGAAAGCTGTAGTCCTTCAAGATTACACAGCAAATGAGCTGACCGTTAATAAAAATGATAAGGTAACTGCGTTATCACATTTAAATAACTGGACCTTTTGTATTTCAAAATCTGGTGAAAAAGGATGGATTCCTACCAATCATTTACAACCTATTATAAATGAAAAAACCTTATAATTAGTAGAGGACCATTTGGGTCCATTCTCTAATTATAAGGTAATCCTTCTTACTTAAATTTTAAATTGCTGAACAATTGAATTCAAATTTTCTACTTGCCCCTCTAACATTTTTGCGCTATTTGCTACTTCATCCATTGAACTGCTTGACTGTTCAGTGGTTGCTGTAACTTGTTCTACTCCTGCAGCAGTCTCTTCAGAAACCGCAGCTATTGTATCTATCGATTCATTAATTGATTTCGAGCTGTCAAGCACGTGAAACATAGAATCAACCATTTTTTCCACTTTATGATTGACTACATCAATGGTATTTTTTAATTTTGTAAAAGCTTCACCTGTAATATTTATTTGATTCGTTCCATATGTCACTTTTTCATAGCTGTCTTCAAGAGCAGTAACAACTTGTTTAGACTCATTTTGGATATCTAACACAATAGAAGTAATATTAGTAATCGAATGATTCACTTGATCAGCTAATTTTCTTACCTCCTCTGCAACAACTGCAAATCCTTTACCAGCTTCCCCAGCTCTAGCCGCTTCTATTGCTGCATTCAGTGACAATAAATTCGTTTGTTCAGATATCTCTTTAATCACTTTCACTAGCTCTGTTATTTTGTTCGTTTTATTATCTAAGCCTTTTACCATATTTAAAGATTCACTTATTTGCTGATCAATCATATTCATTTGTTCGACCGAACGGAGCATATTATCGTTTCCATCCTTCGTTATTTTCAGCATCTCGGATGATTCCTCTTTTACATTCTCACCTTCTACAGCAACATTCATGATCGTTTGAGAAAAACCACTCATTTGTTCTAATAATGTAGTGGAGGAGTGTGCTTGATCTTCTACTCCGTTAGATATTTCTTGCATTGTAGTTGCAATTTGTCTTGTTCCAATTCCTACCTCATCAGCATTTTGTGTCAGCTCTTCACTTTGCTGTGAAACGGTTTCAGAAACACTTGCGAGGTTCTTCACTATAGATTGTAAATTATTCTTCATTTGATGTAAGGCATTATTTAATCTCCCAATCTCATCCTTACGCTTACTTTCAACGGTATTGATTAATAGATTTCCTTTCATCACTTCATTTAAATGATGGGTCATTTTAACAAGTGGAGAGGCAATATGTCTTGAAAATAATAAAGTAATAATTGTTCCTAAAATAATGGCAATTGCTAATGTAATAATTAAAGAATATAAGACAATATTTGCTGAATCATTAAAATCCTTGGAATATGTACTAGCTACAATAACCCATCCCCATTTAGATTCTAATTGACTATATGTTATTTTTTCAGCAATTTCTGATTCATCATTAGGTAGATTCCAATAATATGAGGTAAATCCTCCACCTGACTTAGCTTTTTTAATTAAATCTTGTATAAATAAATTACCTTTTGTATCCTTTTCATCCCATTTGTTCTCACCTTCCATAGATGGATGGGCAAGCTCCAAGCCTTTTTCATCCAAAACATAAAAATAACCGTTTTTCCCGATATTGACTTGCTTGTTTATTTCCCTTTTTCCATCTGTCCCCTTTGGTCCAATAAGTGCCGTCTTAACTTTTTCTTGTGCTTCTTCAAGAGATAAATGACCTTCTTTCACCTCACTATCCAGCCCATCTACCATTCGAGTGGCCATTTCAACGCCATTCTTTAAAGTGGTTTTCCCCAATTCAGTAAGATGTTGCTTCGCTTGAACGTATCCAACAAGTCCAATAATTAATGCAGGTATTGCTAAAAGTAATAACGAAGTGCTAATAATCTTTGCCTTAATTGATTTCATTTTACTATCCCCTTCTAAGCTACATACATATTTCTCATTCTATATATCGGGTAGTAAAAAAAAGAAATTAAATTAATTTTATTCATACTCTTGAATACATATTATGTAAAATATTTCCCCACCCCCTTCTCCTATCAGTATTTATCGTATTTAGAAAAGAGTACGAACCTAAATAAACAATTAATAACCAAAATAATAGGAATATCCTCCTACTTCATTTTCAATGTATATTCATCTACCACCAACTAAAAAAGGAGATCTTCCCAAAGATTTAATTATCTTTAAGAAGATCTCCTTCACTATTACCGATCGTTAACAAGTATATAAGCGGCTTTAACTGGACCATGTACACCAACAACAAGATTCATTTCAATGTCTGCTGAATTACTTGGACCCGTAATAAAGTTTATACAGGAAGATAGTATTTCACCTTTTTTAATTTTTTCCCGAATTTGAATGGAAGCCTGTGTCATTCTCGGAACGAGAGAGCTTTTTGGAATAATTGCAATGTATGTTTTCGGAAGCAAACTGACAGAACGGCCTTTATCCTTATCATTAAATAAAACAACTGTTCCTGATTCAGCAAGAGTGATATCACTAAACGTTATACCTACATTTGCTTTTTCACAACGCTTCACATTCTCCTTGCCTTTTGAAGCATCCCAAATATGTACATCATATTGGTTTAACCATTCGTTTTCAATAAGGGGACTTAAGCCAAATTGTTCGAAGCGTTTATCCTTCCATAATGACAGAGGTCCTCCACCATATTGTGTCACTACCTGATTAACTATTGTGAATAATTCGTTAACATTCGTTTCAAAAAAATCGACATGAATATTAACACATTGATTCTTTAATACTTGAACCAGCTCATCAAGACTTGCTCCTTTTAATACTTGGTGCTGCGGAAGATTTTTATAAGAAGTCGGCTCTACCTCTTCCAGTATTTTGCTTCTACCTAAGTTTCTCGTGATATTTGTTAGAAAAGCATCACGATTTTTGATTGTTCCTGTCATGATGTTCCCCTCCTTCTTTATGATCATTAAACCAGTCTCTGAACCGCTCTTTATTCGGCGCAGGAAAATCACGAATTTCAGTCCAAGCCTTTAATGGTCCTGGTCCTTTTGTAATTCGGTTATCCTTTACAAAAGGCTTAACCGCGGCTGAAGCAATTTTGGATCCGAATCCGTATAAACCACTAGATGCAGCTCCCAATCCAAATGCTTTCATCATTAGTTTTTCTGATACTGGTGCTTTTCCTTCCCGTTCAATTATGACCTGTCTGTGCTTATGCAATAATTCATGTAAAGGAATTTTCACGGGGCAAGCCTCTGTACAAGCACCACATAATGAAGAAGCATATGGAAGCTCCTTATATTCTTCATATCCTCCTAATAATGGAGTTAATACGGCTCCAATAGGACCTGGATAAATGGATCCATACGAATGACCGCCGATATGACGATACACCGGACAAACATTAATACAAGCTGCACAACGAATACATTGTAAGACAGACTGAAATTCTGTTCCTAATATATTCGAGCGTCCGTTATCAACAATCACCAAATGAAATTCTTCTGGACCATCCACCTCCCCTGATTCCCTTGGACCAGTTAATGCTGTGACATAACTAGTCAGCCTTTGTCCTACAGCGCTTCTAGTTAAAAGACTAACCAATACTTCAAATTCGTCATAGGTTGGGACAATTCTTTCCATCCCCATAACCGTAATCTGTGTTTTGGGAAGGGTCGTTACCATACGAGCATTTCCTTCATTTGTGACCAAACCGATAGAACCACTTTCTGCAATCGCAAAGTTACAGCCAGTAATTCCGACATCAGCTGATAAAAACTCCTTGCGTAGCATTTTCCTGGCATGAGCAGCTAATTCTTCTGGCTTCTCACTTTGGTTATATCCGATTTTTTCTGTAAATACATCCCGAATTTGTTCCTTATTTTTGTGCAATGCAGGTGCAACAATATGGGATGGAGGATCATGATTGTCGATTTGAAGAATATATTCTCCTAAATCAGTCTCTACTACTTCACATCCAGCTTCTTCAAGACATTCATTTAAACTGATTTCCTCTGTCACCATCGATTTCGATTTAACGATTTTTTTTCCATTTTGTTTAATGACGACACCCTTTATATATTCCTGTGCTTCTTCGGCTGTTTGTGCAAAGAAGACATGTCCACCACGCTTTGCAACATTTTCACTTAATTGGTACAAATAATAATCAAGGTTAGCTAGTACATTTTGACGGATTTCTTCGCCAAGCGATCGCCATTCCTCCCAATTCCCTAATTGATCAGCAGCTAATAATCGATTATTATGCAGGCGTTCTTGGGCATCGCGTACAGCCCCGCGCATGAAATCATCTTGAATCCCATCACTCATTCTATTTTTGAAATTTTTATCACTAATTTTTATACCCATTTTTTATCACACCTCGATTCTCATGCTTGATGGTTTAAAACTTCAGCTATATGCAGCACCCTAATTGGTTTGCCCTTTCTATCAATTCGTCCACCAATATTCATTAAACATCCACAATCTGCTCCGATTAAATAATCACTTCCAGTTTCCTCAACATGCTGAACCTTCTCATCAACCATCTGCTCAGAAATTGGACCCATTTTCACTGAAAATGTTCCGCCAAATCCACAGCAATTAGATGCATTAGGTAAAGGGTTAACCTCTAATCCCTTTACCTGTTTTAATAGTTTCATAGGTGCATCTTTTACACCTAGAAGTCTTGTCATATGGCAGGAAGGATGATAGGTTGCTTTCCCATTCAAACAAGCTCCCACATCTTCTACTTTTAAAACTTCAACAATAAATTGTGTCAATTCATAGGTTTTATCTGCTAGATTTCTAGCTTTTTCTTCCCATTCTGGATCACCTGCAAAAATTTTGGGATACTCCTTAAACATGAATGCACAAGAACCTGAAGGAGCTACTACATAATCTGAATCCTGAAAAGCGATAATCATTTTCTTCATTGCAGGCTTTGTCGCATCTACATACCCACTATTATAGGATGGCTGTCCACAGCAGACCTGATCTTCTGGAAAGTCTACCTCACACCCAAGTCTTTCTAATAATTGAACCATTGATTTGCCTACATTTGTTTTAAACATATCAACTAGACAAGTAATAAATAAACTA
This sequence comes from Heyndrickxia sporothermodurans, assembly GCA_018333075.1. Classification (GTDB taxonomy): domain Bacteria; phylum Bacillota; class Bacilli; order Bacillales; family Bacillaceae_C; genus Heyndrickxia; species Heyndrickxia sporothermodurans_A. Next base: position 23,885 of record BORH01000029.1, read on the forward strand.
ACTTTCACGTTTTCCACCTTCTTCAAAGTTTTGGAAACAAAACATCAAGTCATCAGATGACCTGATTTATATAGTTTACAATAGACTTTTAAACAATTTCAATAGATTTAAAGTCTAGGCTTAGTGAATTTCAAAATCAAAATAAGGAATTCCTTTTTCTAAAATATTCAGAAGCGGAAATGGTAATGTTCTTAAAATAACTTAAATGAATGTATTAATAAGATATAAATAACAATAATTTCAAACCTAAGGATGAAGACCAAAAGAAATTAATTATAGTGATTCTAGTGCATAAGCTAGACATTTATAGAAAAAATCCCCGTTCGCACACGGGGATTTCAGCTCACTACTCTATATAATCTTTTAACATGTCCTCTACACTCACTAAGTGATCAAGCATTGCGATTCTTGATTGATCTGCATCTCGTTTTTCGATACAATCCAAAATTCTTTTATGTTGTTCATAGAGGACCTCTAATGTGGAAACTTTAGAATATAACCAAATTTTTCGCGTTTCTTCCATTGATTGAACCATTAAATCTGATACATGACTCATTAAACTAATTAACAACGGATTATGAGTTGCATTGACAATAGCTAAATGAAAGGCTAAGTCTGCCTGCTCACCCAACTCTTCATTTACGGTTGCTTTCTTCATCTCCAATAAAGCTTTTTTCATATTTTCCAGGTCTTCTTTTGTATGTTTTTGTGCTGCTGCAATGACCGCACCGGTCTCTAATATTTTTCGAACCTCTAAAAGATGAACAATATCTTCTTTATTCATTAAGATGGCTTGAACAATCGGATAGGTAATATCACTTGCATCAAATTTCCGCACGAAGGTACCTTCTCCTTGCCTTAATTCAATCAATCCCATCGCCCTTAATGAGGTTAGTGCTTCACGTATCGCAGATCTGCCCACTGAAAAATTTTCTGCTAATTGCTGAACAGAATCTAACTTTTCACCTGGTTTTAACTTTCCTCCACGAATCATATCCACTAGCTCATCTGCTACTTGCTCATAAATTTTCTTCGCTTGTATTTTCTTAAACTCCATTTCTTCACTCCTGAAAATGATCCAATCGCCAGTGAACTAACATCCATTGTTATGGCTTCTTGACTATATTTTACTATATAAAATGAAAGAATGAGAAATGTATAGTATTTATGTTCCGATTTACTTTACATCTCTAATATACAATGACCCAATAATCATAAAAAATTTTCTATTAGGCAAAATACTGTTACATCTATAAGAAAGGAGGCTATCCTGTGACAAACAAAAATGATAACCGCCAACGCAAAAATAAATACCCAAATAATAAACAAAATGATACTGAATTTTCAAAAGATGTATCTATTCGCAGTGAAACGACAAAGAAAGATATGAAAAAATAACAAAATACCATTATTCTGCTAGCCAGGCTACTAACATTGACTTTACAAGAAAGACCTGTTAGATTTATTGGTAAGTTAATTATTCATTGTTTTTTATAGGAATGTTACCACTTGGGCATAACCTGATCTAATTTGATGACACTACATTAGTGTTCAAATTGGCTCAGGTTTTTTTATTTTTTAAAGCAGAAAGCGTTAAGCTTTCTATCTATTAATTACCTAAAAAGGAGTTTTTACTATGGTAAATTACACATTTCCAAAAGATTTTTTATGGGGCGGAGCAATTGCTGCCAATCAAGCTGAAGGTGCTTATCTTGAGGATGGTAAGGGATTAACTATTGTTGATTTATTACCAACTGGTGAAAAGCGAAGAGATATTATGAAGGGCAATGTTCCATCCTTTCTACCTCTTGAAGGTGAATTTTATCCATCTCATGAAGCTATTGACTTCTATAACCACTATAAAGAGGATATTGCCTTATTTGCTGAAATGGGGTTTAAAGCCCTTCGTGTTTCGATTGCTTGGTCACGTATTTTTCCAACAGGGGCGGATGAAGAACCAAATGAAGCTGGCTTGAAGTTCTATGATGATCTCTTTAATGTATTAATTAAATATAATATTCAACCAGTCGTCACTCTCGCCCATTTCGATGTACCTGTAAATTTAATAGAAAAATACGGGAGCTGGAGAAATCGGAAGCTTGTCGATTTATTTGAAGCCTATGCAAAAACCGTATTTACACGATATAAAGATAAAGTAAAGTACTGGATGACTTTTAATGAGATTAATATGCTGCTTCATTTGCCGTTTTTAGGTGCAGGTCTTGCTTTTGAAGAAGGAGAAAACAAAAAACAAATTCAATATCAGGCTGCACATCATCAGCTAGTTGCTAGCGCATTAGCTGTAAAAGCATGTCACGAAATTATTCCGGGTGCAAAAATTGGCTGTATGCTGGCTGCTGGTACCTTTTATCCTTATACATGTAATCCAGATGATGTGTTTCAAGCAATGGAAAAAGACCGTGAGTCTTACTTCTTTATTGATGTACAATCCCGTGGAGAATACCCTCCATATGCGATGCGCTTTTTTAAAGATCATCATTTAACGATTCAGATGGAACCAGAAGACAAGGATATTTTGAAAAATCATACAGTAGATTACATTGGATTCAGCTATTATTCAAGTCGTACAACAAGCACAGATCCAGAGGTAATTAAAAATATGACAAGTGGAAATGTGTTCGGTTCTGTATCCAATCCATTCGTAGCAAAATCTGAGTGGGGATGGACAATTGATCCGAAAGGGTTCCGTATCACTGCAAACCAATTGTATGACCGCTATCAAAAACCACTATTCGTTGTTGAAAACGGACTTGGTGCAGCAGATGTAGTAACACCTGAAGGAGAAATTAAGGACGATTATAGAATCGAATACTTAAAGCAACACATCGCCGAAATGGGTGAAGCCATTCAAGATGGGGTTGAGATTATTGGCTATACAAGCTGGGGACCCATTGATATTGTTAGTGCCTCCTCTGGAGAAATGAGAAAACGTTACGGGTATATTTATGTTGATAGAGATAATGAAGGAAAAGGAACTTTAAATAGAATAAAAAAGAAAAGCTTTTATTGGTATAAAAACGTGATTCAGTCAAACGGAGAAAACTTTGGAGAATAATTGAATAGCGGAAATTTAATGATTTCCGCTTCTTAAATCCTTCATTTCACAACTCTCATGAAGGATTGGGATTTCCTAAGATGAAAGCGTTGACAGACTATCAGCACAAATATATACTAAAATTAATATAATTAATTTTTACTAGGATTGTTACTGATTTTGCAGGCAAAACCTAAGTCACTTCGTTTTTAAGATCATGAGTGGTCTTATTTCATCGTGGCTTAGGTTATTTATTTTTTTAGGCTATTTCCCATAATCGAGCGTCTCGCCTATGACCAATTTTCGATTACTAAAAGTCTAACTAGCTGAAAGAAAGGAGGCAGAATACAATGAAAATCGCGAAGGTCATAAACAATAATGTAATTAGTGTATTGCAAACAGATGGATCGGAACTGGTAATAATGGGAAGAGGCATTGCCTTTCAGAAAAAAATTGGTGAGGAAGTTGATCAAGAGAAGATTGAAAAAATCTTTACGTTGAAAAATAAACAAACATCCGATAACTTTAAAATGCTTCTTCGTGAAGTTCCAATTGAGCTTATGGTTTTAGTTGAAGAAATCATTCAATACGCCAAAACAAAATTAGGAAAAACACTAAACGAAAACATTTATGTTTCTTTAACAGACCATATCAATTTCGCCATAGAACGTTATCAAAAAGGGGCAGAAATAAAAAATGCTTTATTATGGGAAATAAAACAATTGTACCGAGAAGAATTTTTAGTTGGAAAAAAAGCATTAGAGCAAGTGAATCAAAAATTTAATATTTCCTTACCTGAGGATGAAGCAGGCTTTATTGCCATTCATCTTATCAATGCAGAAATGAATGAGGATGTTGCTAATACGATAAGTATTACGAAATTCATTCAACGAATCATTAATATTGTAAAATATCATTTCAATGTTGAATTCGAAGAGGAATCATTAAACTATTTTCGCTTTATTACCCATTTAAAATTTTTCGCCCAGCGCATTTTTAACGGAACACATTATGAAAATGATGATGATTATTTATATATAATGATAAAACAAAAGCATAAAGAAGCTGCAATATGTACTGAAAAGATTAAAGATTATATAAAACACACATATAATCATGATTTAACAAACGAAGAAATGCTTTATTTAACGATTCACATTGAACGGGTTGTAAATAGATAAGTTAGAATTAACTAACTAAAAAATATTATCTATATCACTTAGAAAATTCCGATAACTCAATTGACAAAGCTTTCATCTTATATTAATCTAAAATTATACAAATATAATAATTTTCAATCTAGGATTGTTACTGATATTGCAGGCAAAACCTAAGTCTTGAAAAAGGATTGGACGTAACGTCTACATTTTTTTCATGGCTTAGGTTTTTTATTTGGAAAATTAAATATGCGGAGGTGTAGGAATGACCTACGAAAAATTAGCTAAGAATATTCTAGATTTAGTAGGCGGAGAGAATAACGTTACGTCACTAGTCCACTGTGCTACTAGATTACGCTTTGTGTTAAAAGACGATACAAAAGCAAACAAAGGAAAATTAGAAAATACTGATGGGGTCATCACAGTTAAGGAAAGTGGTGGACAATTCCAGGTTGTTATTGGAAATACAGTACCAGAAGTGTACAAAGAGATAGGTAAAATCTCAAATCTATTAAACGATTCAAAAAAAGCAGATGCTTCAACGAAGGAAAGAAAAGGAAATATATTTGGACGAGCTGTCGATGTAATCTCTAGTATATTTGCTCCATTGCTCGGTGTAATGGCAGGAGCAGGGATTTTAAAAGGCTTATTGCTCATTGCAAGTAATTTAAGCTGGTTAGACACATCAGGAACAACCTATACCATCTTAGCAGCTACTGGTGATAGCTTGTTTTATTTCTTGCCATTATTGTTAGCGGTAACGACTGCTAGAAAATTCGAAGGCAATGTATTTACTGCTTTAACCATTGCAGGCGCACTACTTTATCCTTCAATCATTGCCTTGAAGACAGAAGGTGTTGATACAACGTTTTTTGGAATACCTGTAACAATGATGAGTTATTCATCAACGGTCATTCCAATTATTTTATCTGTCATTGTTATGAGTAAGATTGAAAAGGTATGTAATCGTTTCATTCATGAAAGTGTTAAAAATTTTGTCACTCCATTGATTTCTCTTGTCATAATGGTTCCATTAACACTAATTGTATTCGGACCAATTGGAGTCAATGTAGGAAACTGGATCGCATCAGCCATTCTTGCTGCCTTTGCTTTTAATCCATTGATAGCTGGAGCAATTATGGGTGCTTGTTGGCAATTACTTGTTATCTTTGGTGTTCATTGGGGATTGATTCCAGTATTTATCAATAACATTGCCGTTTACGGAAGAGATGGGATTAAACCAGCATCAACAGCATCCGTATTTGCACAAACAGGCGCTGCGTTTGGAGTATTTCTAAAAACGAAGAACAAAAAATTAAAAGCATTAGCTGGATCTGCAACCATTACTGCTCTATTTGGTATTACAGAACCAGCCGTTTACGGTGTAACATTACGATTAAAGCGCCCATTTATTGCAGGTATTATTGGTGGAGCTGTCGGTGGAGCAATAATTGGTCAAGCTGGTACTCAAGCATTTGCTTCAGGTGCTCCTGGACTTTTAACATTGCCGATATTCTACGGTCCTGGTGGTCAAGGATTTATGGGGCTGATTATTGGTATCATTGCTGCCTTTCTCGTTTCAGCTGTTTTAACTTTCATTTTAGGATTCGAGGATCCAGTTGATGAAGAAACGATAACAGAGGAAAAAGAAGCAAAAGATCATTCAGATGAAGAAATAGTAAGTCCACTTGAAGGAACAGTGATTGCACTTTCTAAAGTACCAGATCCAGCATTCGCATCGGAAGCCATGGGAAAAGGCATTGCCATTGAACCAACTTCTGGAAGGGTTGTCTCACCTGTCAACGGAACGGTAACCGTTGCTTTCAAAACAAAGCACGCGATCGGACTAGTTTCAGAAAGTGGTGCAGAGATTTTAATCCATGTTGGTATTGATACTGTTCAATTAGAAGGCAAGTACTTCACTTCTCACGTAAAACAAGGCGATCAAGTAAAAGTTGGCGATCTTCTTGTAGAATTTGACATAGAAAAAATTAAAGAGGCAGGTTACGAGATTGCCACACCTATCATTATAACCAATTCAACTAACTATAAAGAAATAGTGACTACTCAAAAGGAATCAGTTAATGAAAAAGAAAAGTTATTAAGCCTCACTATATAAAGTAAACTTCTAAAACAAATGGTTTCAGTAAATAACTGAAACCATTTGTTTTTTTTCCAAAATGCTCGAAATATCAAAGTTAATCGAACAAATCACCAAGAATATCTATCATCTTTTTTTTCTTTTTATGCTTTGGTGGATACGAATATTTGTCATATTTCGAATCGTACCCCTTTGAATAATGATGTTTTTCTTGATAATCGTAATCTCCTTGTCTATAAGACTCATTACTGTATTGATGATCGTCTCGTAAGCCTTGTGTTATTTTTTCTAGTTCACCTCGGTCTAACCAAACACCTTTACAGGATGGACAAATATCAATTAACACATGTTCTTTTTCTACTTCTCTTAAACGCACATTATCACAAACTGGACAATTCATTACTTTTACCTCCTTTAGATAGTGAAAAACTAACCTGTAGGCTGTTTCATTATTAAAAATCGAAGCATTTAAACGATTCCCCTACTTTCTTTTCCAGAATTCCCTTATTTGCTACATGAGGGGTTGTACAAATCAATGATGCATCTTTAGATAATTTTAATGTTATCCTGATCGATACTCTCTATTCCTTCGCTAAAAGTAAGCTTTGTTTTAAAATGATAAGATATGGATGCTGATGAAGCTTGTATCGTTGCAGGCAGATTAAAAACAAATGGGATTTCATTCAATTCTTCTGAAAGAATTTGTTTTGATCTTAAAAAGGTTGCCGTATCTATCACTTTTTCATTCCCTTTTGTATGATCAACCATTACCAAATCACAATCAATTCTTTTGATTTTTTGTTCAATAATCCCACCATTTATTAAAAAGTAACCATTAATTGACTCAGCCGGACGGTATGCTTCCTTAGGCAGAATAAGATCGATCCGTGCTGAGCCTATTCCTAAAAGAGACATAGATTTCCTGAGTATCAATGCATTTCCTCCTTATTCTATATATTTGATCATTAGATGCTTAATGGGATTCTACTTCCATTAGCTTTTTGTCATCCTGAACCCGTTCGGCATTTAATTTAGCAGCCTTTTTCTTTTTGTAATTTCCAGCTATTATTACAGCAGCGATAACCAAAATTTCAAAGCCATATTTGATGAGCCCATTTGCAAAATAGTCTTTTAAGAATGGCTCACCAACTATCATTTTTGCGGATGTCCAAGCCAATATTCCAGAGCCTATCGTAACAATGATAGGGAAGCGCTCGATCCATTTGATAATGATGGTACTCCCCCACATGACAACTGGAACTGAAACTAATAAGCCTATTACAACAAGTAACATATTTCCGTGAGATGCGCCTGCCACAGCAAGTACGTTATCTAATCCCATTAGTGCATCTGCAATAATAACAGTTCTTATTGCTCCCCAGAAATTATTTGCGGCTTTCACATTATCATGATCGCTATCCTCAACAAGCAATTTAAAGGCAATAATCACTAGTAAAAGACCACCAACTAAATGAAGGCCAGGGATATTTAATAACCAAACAACTGCAAGTGTAGCAATAATTCGTATTACAATAGCACCTAAGGAGCCCCAAATGATGACCTTCTTCTGTTGTACTTTAGGCAAATTCCTTGCAGCTAGCCCAATGAGGATTGCATTATCTCCTGCTAATACTAGATCAATGATGATAATCGATAGAAGTGCAGTAAAAAATTCCATTTCCATAAAAAAGCCTCCTAAATTTTAAAGTTTCATTGATGGCAGGGGCATCTAGTAAAAACATCTCCTAAATAAACAAAAAGAGACCCCTGCCATTAAAATGGCAAAGGTCTCGCTAAGCACAATGTCATGCCAACAAAGCCGATGGATGCTATCCATGTAATGACGACTTTGTTTCAGGATAAACCTGACGCTACTCCCCTTCACGTTGGAAGAATGAATATTCAATTCTACTATATTATTATACTTTAATTCCAATATTATGTCTATTTTTTTTGGGCCAAACTTAAATTAGTAGCAGACGAATTAACTGGGTACTAGCGTAACACTCCAACCTATGGATGAAAATTCTCTGTTATTGGTCAAAGTGATGATGTTTCAGTTAAAAAAATGTTAAATGATAAATATACATGATTTAGAGATATTCTAACAGTAGAAGAAAGAATCTGTATTCTAACCTATAAATAAAGACAAAATATCCCCTGTTTACATCACAAGTTACACACTGTCATAATTATTCAACATAAATCATTAATAGTTCCAGAAAAAAAGAAGTCTAATACCTACGAATATGTAGATATTCAAACTTCTTTAAGTTACTATATGGTAATTGATATTTCTATTTTTATTAAAATTGAGCACTTTTTTTGATCTTGCCCTAATCCATGTTCCATCCTACAAAACAAAAAATAAAAACTTCAATACATCTAGATAGTTCGATGATTCATACTCTACCGTTTTCGGACCAGTTTGTTTCGCCCCAGGGTAAAAGGATCCCCCATAAGCAGCGAAATGATCAGTAAAGGAAATTTCTACTTTAAAATGTTTCGGCAGCTCGATGAGATATTTTGATAGATCATCCCCTAGAACATCCTTTACCTTTTGTTTTATTTCCTTTATAGCTAGATCTGGGTGAATGGATATTGAGGCATTCCCAATTCCTTCACTCACTGGAACGGTCATTATATTTGGGTTTAGTTTATTGGCTTCCTTACAAAGCAATTTGTCGCCAGACAGTAGAAGAACAGGGACATTAAACATGGCAGACGTATAAGCGTTGATTAAAAATTCACTTGCAATTTGCCCGTTGATTTTTACATATTCATTCTTCATATTCATCGTGTGGGCAAGCGGGTTCCCATTGGTTCCTCCTGCTGAATGATAGCCAATAAACATAGCCCCTGCGAAAGAATTATCTAATCCAGCCATCATCAAATAAGGGTTTCTTGCCCACCCTCGCATGATTTTCACCTGTATGGGAAGTTTGGATGGGTTTAAATTTCTTGCAGTGTTATGTGCGTCTTTAACAAAGATTTCTGTTATACCTGATTCCAGAGCTCCTTCACAAGCAGCATTTACTTCCTTTGTCATTTGTTCCAGAAAATATTTACTATAGTGAGTTGCCGGATCGGTCTCATCCCAATTTACAATACCTGCGACACCTTCAATATCTGCACTAATGAATAATTTCAATGGAAGTCACTCCTTATTTTTTTGAAGTAGTATTTCATTTAAGCGTGATTCTATATCGTCGATTAACACTTTATGTCGATATTTTACGCACCACACAATGTGATACTGAATGGCGTATACATATCCTCTGCCATGTTGTCCACCTCAAATATATGATAACATATGCAAATGTTTTTTTGATTCATTTATTTGAATTATCAGTTTTTTAATTGTTTGTTTAACATATGTCCGACAATTTAGATAGCATTAATCCATCCATTGTCCGAAGCCGATTCATCTCATGATTAATATCACGAGTGTTCTCGGCTAAAGATAAATGAAAAGGTTGAAGTCGTAATAATAATAAATCTGACTAAAAAATCACATCCACCTTTATAAGTGGATGGTTTTTTTTATAAAGAATTGGCTGGTCCTTTTTAAAGGATAGTCATTTAATATTGGTTGTGAAGACGAATAATTTTTCTTCAACAACTCATAAATTCCTATTGGAGATGATTAAATGACGCAATTTTTAATCCAAGTAATTGGTGTACTAATTTTAGTAGTCATTTTTCCAGGCATACTGCTTATGTATGAAATGCTTAAAGCTCTTCCTTCTGATTCGACAAAAGTCATTGATCGACTTCCTGCTGAAAAGGATCAATCTGTAGTAAATCAATGACGATTCCTTTACACCTATTACATCTGTTTTCCAAGTCAATGATTAAAGATGAAATTGACTTGGAAAACAAAGATCCTTTTAAAGCATTTCATATGCTTTAGCTAGACGCTTTATCCCCTCATGTATTTGTTCTTCGTTTCCTCTAGCAAAAGTAAGACGGATATGACCTTTTTCTGTACCGAGAGTCGTTCCAGGAGCAAAGATTACACCTGCTTTAATTGATTCTTCTAATAGTTGAAGTTCGTTTATTTCCTTTTTAAACCTGCACCACAAATGAATTCCTCCCATAGGGGTATGACACTCAACATGATCATCTAAATAATAATGGAGATATTTGATCATTAAGTCTCGTCTTTTTTTCAACTTCTCTGTCAGTAATGGGAGATGCTCCTCAAAATAAGTGGAGCTTAAAAACTCATTTCCTATCCATTGTGAAACGGTAGAGTGTCCAAAATCAAATTGTTGCTTAGCATCAGCTAATCTTTCAATCACTGCTGATGGCCCAATAATCCAACCTATTCTTAATCCCGGTGCAGCAATCTTTGATAACGAACTAATATACAAAACGTTTCCATTCCTATCCATAGATTTTAATGTCGAAGCATCATCCTCAACAAAAGAGCTTAAGCTGTAGGGGTCATCCTCTATAACTGGGATTCCAAACTTTGATGAGATATCTAATATATTTCTTCTTTGTAGATAAGGAAGTAAGGTACCTGTTGGATTTTGAAAAATAGGATTTAAAAAGAGCATTTTTAATCGATGTTTCTTATATAACTCAATTAAATCGTCCGGATTGATTCCATTTTTTCCAACAGATAAATAAAATATCTTTAAACCTGCCGTTTTAAAAATAGGAAGACTAAAGCTATAGGAAGGATTTTCAATTGCCACTGCATCCCCTGGTTTCAATAAGCATTGGACGACAAGCTGTAGGGCCTGTTGAGCTCCCGAAGTAATCAGAACAGAATGAGAATTTGTGTTGATATTTCGATAATCCCTTACATGATTAACAATCGTCTCGCGAAGTTCTATATTGCCTTGAGGATGGTCATAGCCCAAATATCCGTTGAAATCTTTAGATGAAATGGTCCTCCGTATAAATTCATTAGGAAATAAATCCTCTGACAATTCACCACTGGCAAGATTAATCAAATGCTCCTCTTCCATCTCTTTACGGAGACGCTGCATAACTGGGATGTTAGGTAAAAAAGAGCCTGCCTCAATATATCTATTCCAGCTAGGTATACGCTTTTTCGTCAGCCCCCAAATATCCCGACTTATCGTCGTGCCACTTCCCTTCTTCCGTTCGACCAATCCATTTGCTTCTAGCTCTGAGTAAGCTGCTACAACCGTACTTCGATTCACTCTATATAAATTTGCTAAGCTTCTTTCAGAAGGAAGAGGTTTATCTAAAGGAAAAGTACCATCTGCAATTCCATTTTCAATATACTCAGCAATTTGCTTGTAAATTGGTTTTCTTATCTTTCTATCCGGCTTCCAATCCATTTATAAACCATCCTTTATCTATCGTAGATATGACAAGTGGTTACTACTTTTTTTACAACTCATTATTATTGTAACTGATGAAATGTTCCTAAATTCTCAAGCTTTTCGACCTTTTTGTTAACAAAAATAACCCTTTTAAAGGGATATAAATATCGTATAATATGGTAATTCCGAAAGAGTAAAATAATTTTCCAGGAGTTTTATTTTTTATCATATCTAATGACGGAGAAAAATATTTATTGTAGAAATTCACATTGAGAATAAAACAAGAAAGGAGAAAAATTTATGGAGCAGTGGCTTAATATCCATACACTTATCTGGCTATTTCCGGTTCTATTTATCCTTCATGATTTTGAGGAAATTATTATGATTGAGAAGTGGATGAATAATAATTCAGAAGTTATTTATGAAAAACTTCCTAGAAGAGTTGCTAATAGAGTATTCAAGCAATTTTCAATGACAACTACACAATTTTCTATTTCGGTATTGGTTATATTTCTGTTTGTTAGTAGCTCTCCTTATATGGCCAGCCAATATATTATACAGGGTGCATTTGCTAATATTTACTTCTTTACTGTATTTATCTTAATTTTCTTTCTTCATGTATTTACTCATATTGGTCAGTCTATCTTCTTACGTTCAATTACTCCTGGTGTAATGACTTAATCGTTTTCATTTTTCCTTATTGCTTCATATTGTTTAACTCATTATTTAAAAATCATATCATTTCTTGGAATACAATATTCAACTGTTTACCTTTTGCCATTTTAATTATACCTTTTGTATTAGCGGCTCATTGGATTGGTAAAAAAGCAGTATAAAATTCAATCTGGAGCTATGTAATCATGTCATTTTTTTGATCAAAAAAAATCAAAAGAATGCTTACGAATAAGGGACAAAGAACTTCTGTCCCTAAAATAGTTCGATAAAGTTGTTTTTAAGGGCATATTTCATTAGTTCATGTTTGTCTTTTAAATTGAGTTTTTGCATAATATTTGCTTTATGGTTTTCCACTGTTTTATGACTAATTCCTAGGTGCTTTCCTATTTGAACATTTGTATATCCTAACAATGTTAATCGAACAACCTCTTGTTCCCTTTGGGTCAAGACGGACTTCGGCTCATCTGCTTCTATTAATCTTTCAAGCTGCTTTTCGGGAATTTTTGTTTTGAAAAATCTATTTCCACTAAGTACCGTTTGAATCGCTTCATGCAATTCATTCGCTTCACTGTTTTTTAATAAATACCCTTGAATTTGATATTGAATCGCCTTTCTTACATATATTTCTTCATCATGCATCGTAAGTAGAATCACTTTTGCATCCTCTACTTCAGATAAAATCGTTTTCGATGCGGTAAATCCATCTAACCCATCTGGCATGGATAAATCCATAAAAATAATACGAGGCTGATGCTTAATAGCCAGAGTGATCGCTTCAGAACCATTATCAGCCTCAATAATTTCCTTTATATATGGGTAATCTTCAAGAAGCAGTTTCATTCCTTTTCTTATTAGCATATGATCATCCACGATTAGAACCTTCATCTATTACCTCCGCAAGCATCGGTACATTCATCGTTATTGCTGTACCATGCTTTTGATCTGAATGAATAAACATGGTTCCTTGAACTTGAGAAATACGCTCTTGCATATGTTTTAAGCCAAGACCCTCTTTTTTCCCCTCAAGATCAAAACCGATTCCATTGTCAATAATAGAAATAGAAAGGAAATTCGCTTGCTTTTCAACTCTGATATTTACCTCAGTTGCTTTTGAGTATTTCATAATATTATGAAAGGCTTCCTGTACCACTCGATATAAATTAATTTCCAATAAGGGGTGTAGTCGTTGATTAAAATTGTAGGAAAAATGAAAAGCTGCACTTGGCATCTTTTTTTCGGAAGATTGTATGAGTGATAGAATGGTAGGAATCAAGCCTAATTCGTCAAGACTTTTCGGTCGCAGTTGCTGTGAGTACGATTTCACATCCTCCATTACTTTTCCTAGCTCGGAACGAACTTCATGAATATATTCATGGAGCTTTACATCCTGTACTCTAGCAATAATATTATCTAATGCGATTGCGATACTAAATAAGGATTGTCCAACGCCATCGTGTAATTCTTGTGCAAGACGTTTATGCTCCATTTCCTTAGCCTCGGTAAGTCTTCTTAGCATTAATTTAGATAGTCGAGCTTCTTCTTCTTTTTTCTTCATTGCTTGATCACGAAGTACGAGAAGAAAATATTTTTCTGCCGTTTTCTCATCTTCAAATATTAAGGCCGTACTCATTTCAACATCTATCATATCTCCATGATAGGTAGGCATTTCTGATAAAAAATAGGGAACCTCTTCCCTTGAAATCAAATAGCATCTTTCCTCCCCATTACATAATTTTCTTTGTTGGCAAAACGAACAATAGGGGACCTTTCCACCTATTTTCCAGCCAGAAAGCCTTTCTGCAGCTGGATTCATTTTTACAATTTCTCTTGATTGGGTCATCACTATGATACCATCTTGTATATAATAGAATATATTTGTTAAAAAAAGCTTCTCAATATCTTTTTTCATCATAAATCTCTCCCAAGTTAAAATATCTATTGTTACTATGCACAGAAGATACGAAGAAAAACAATATGAACAGAGACTTACTTTTCTTAAATAATATAAGTCTTTATATATAGGCTAAATCGCAAAAAGCATTTCAGACCTTAGTCATCAATCTCCTTGACTAAGGTCTGAAATCATTATTTTAATACAGGAAGTTGTTCTTTAGTCCACGCTATGTAGCCACCTATTAAGTTAAAAACATCCTTAAATCCATTCGCTTGAAGAATACTTGCTGCAATTGCAGAGCGTGTACCGGAACGACATTGAACAATATATTTTTTCCCTTGAGGGATCTCACTTAAACGGTCTTTTAATGTACCGAGCATAATATGTTGTGCAAGCTCGATTCTTCCTTCTTCCCATTCCGATTGGTTCCGGACATCAATAAGATGATATTGACCATCATTTAATAGTTTTTCGAGCTGATGGACATCAATTTCTCCATAACTTTCTAGCCGTGATGTTTCTTTTAAAACAATTACCGGATCAATTTTAGCTATGACTCTATCTAACCCAATTGATGCCAACGCTTTGCGAATTGAATCTACATCTTTTTCCTGTGTTATAAGTACAATGTCTTGATTATAATCAATCAACCAGCCTGCCCAATTTGTCATCGATTGATTGTAAGGGATATTCAGTGACCCTTTAATATGTGATAAGGCAAATTCCTTAGCTGAACGGGTATCGATAAGGACCTTTTCAGAACCAAATTGTTCAAGCTCCTTAACACTTGATAAGTCTTTAATTGGAGTGCATTTTACATACTCTGGACCTAGCTTATTAACTTTCTTCATCATGGCAAAATAGATAGGCGGTTCTGGTTGTCCATTGAGTAAAGCAGCAACAAATTCCTCTTCATTATCGATTTGCAATGCCCAGTTATTTATTTTTTCATAGCCTACAGTAGAAACGGGAACAGCTCCCAAAGCTTTTCCACAGGCACTCCCTGCTCCATGTGCTGGCCAAACCTGCAAATAATCCGGTAATGCTTTAAACCTTTTTAAAGAATGAAACATTTGTCTAGCTCCTGCATCAGCGGTCCCTTTCACCCCAGCGGCCTTTTCAAGTAAGTCTGGACGACCAATATCGCCTACGAAAACAAAATCTCCCGAGAAGATCCCCATTGGCTCGGTTGAACCGCTCCCTTTATCTGTTAATAGAAAGGAAATACTTTCAGGAGTGTGACCTGGTGTATGCATTACCTGGAATTCTACAAAACCAATCGTAAAGGTACTTTCATCCTTAAGTAGAATATGCTTGGCATCTTCCACATATTGATATTTCCAATTTTCATCTCCTTCATCTGATAGGTACAATGTTGCATCGAATTGGCTTGCTGCTTCCCTTGATCCAGATACAAAATCAGCATGAATATGGGTCTCTGTCACAGCAATGATCGTAAGTCCTTCTTTTTCCGCAGTCTGTTTATACATGTCAAGATGGCGTGAAGGATCAATAATAATCGCTTCTCCTGTACGCTGACATCCAATTAAATAGGACATATGAGCAAGATTTTCATCAAAAAAAGAACGAAAGAACATATTAATTTCCTCCTATTTCACTTTTTTATTCATCACTTCTAGCAATAACTCGAAATATTTAAATCCTTTTTGGAGAGTTGGATCTTTAAGTAAGCGATACAAGCGTAAAATAGAAATATTTCCGGTATCTTTATTTTCTTGATAACGCTCATTTGTTTCCTTCATTATCTCAATACCTTTTTTCATTGGGATTACCTCGTCTATTCCCCGCATTAAATAATCAACAGAATTTGAATCCCCTAGAGTATTCGTTAAAAATGACATCCATTCTTCAAGCTTATTAATCATTTGGACTAGATTAGGTAAACATTGAACAAATGACACCATTGCTTCTAAATGCTCCTTATTTAAATGTAAGCTTTCTACCTTTTCCTCTGCTTCTTTGATTAAATGATTAAACCCTTTTTCATCGCTTAACGTGTAAGTAACAAAGGATAACTTATCTTCAATAGACTGAATGGCTGCTGTAAACTCAGGAAGTTTTTTTACAAGATAGGAAAGAGATTCAATTTGTTCAGTCTTCTCTAACTCTTGTAAAATGCCACCGAAATCCGTATCCATATTCGTCGTGTTCATTATGCTCCGCTCCCCCTTCCCATCATGTCCTACATAACTCCTTTTAACATTCCATTAAAGTACATAAGAGGTAATAAGTTTTTCTTTAATAGATACATACTCATTCTTTCTTTTGATTGATCTATTGGAAAAGTCTCTTGCGGGTTTTTATTATAGTCAAATTCAGCTAAAACTAGTTTGTTATAGCCTGTTACTAATGGACAGGATGTATACCCATCGTATTTGGCATTCATTTCTTTATTGTTTATAATGGCTAGTAGATTTTCTACAACAACAGGAGCTTGTTTACGAATGGCAGCACCTGTTTTGGATGTAGGAAGATTGGTGCAGTCTCCTGCAGCAAAAATATTTCGGTAACGAGTATGTCTTAATGTAAATTTGTCTACATCAACATATCCATCAGCATCAGCAAGAGAGCTTTGTGCAATAAATGGAGGTGCCCCCATCGGTGGTGAAACATGGATCATGTCGTAATCCTTGGTCATAATTTCATTAGTATCGAGATTTTTAAACGTGGCAATTTTCTTTTCTGCATCTATTTCGATTAAATCTATTCGATAATTTGTTTCAATGTTTTTCCGTTCAATGACTTTCTCCAACGTATCTGCATAGCGTTTAACAGCAAAAATTGTTGGTAATCCAGAAGCAAACACAATCGTTGACTTTTGACGAACACCTGAAATTCTGAAGTAATCATCTGCTAAATACATTATTTTTTGCGGGGCTCCACCACATTTCACCTGTGTACTTGGCTGTGTAAAAATGGCTGTACCACCTTTGAAATTTTGTATTGCCTCCCATGTGCTTTGAACATAATCCGCAGAGTAATTACTACATACTCCATTTTTTCCAAGCGATTCTTCCAGTCCTTTTACTTGACCCCAATTGATTTGCAGACCTGCTGTTACGACAAGATATTTATAATGTATTTGAGTTCCATTACGAGTTAAGACGAGATTATCCTCTGGAACAAGCTCACTTACCGTATCTTTCACCCACTTTGCTCCTTCAGGAATTAATGTTTCTTGATCTCGAACAGAATCTTCAATATTCGCTGCACCTCCACCAACTAATGTCCATAATGGTTGGTAGTAATGCTTTTCAGCTGGATCTACAATAATCACTTTTCCCCTTAAATACGGGGCTCTTCTTAATAAACGGGAAGCAATAGAAATTCCGGCTGACCCCGCTCCCACAATAGTAATGGTTGTATCAATGATATTTGACATTCTTTTCCCTCCTTTAAAACTGGAAATATAGTACTGATTAAAGCTGTAAGTAAATTATAGTAAAACGCTTTCAACGAATATATAGGGGAAATCCCTCAATTGATAGAACGAAACTGTTCAGACCATTAAGCTTATGACATTAACGAAGGAGTTTAATAGTTTACTGGAAACATAATAATGAGGAATTAGATACTTTAAATCACCTCATTCCAATTTTTAGAATGAAGATTTCAAACAAGTGGTAAACAAGTACTTAGACAAAGATTTTTCCGGGGAATAATGGAGATGGACTTTTTGTAGGAGTTGGTAAAGTTATAAAGATAATTGAAGGAAATATATGTTAGAGAATTAGTCAGTAATCAGTAATAAGACTAGAGCCGGTGAAGATCAGCAGCTTTCTGTTTTTCCACTAGTGAAAAAGGACTATAATAAAATAAAGGTAATTCAATAAAAATTCTGTGCTACATTGGCTGATTAGCAACCAGCGTGATTTATTTTGATTATTGAAATGGATGGCTATTTTCTTCATGTTTTACTTACTGGAAAAAGGTGTTCCAAAGCACTTATTAAAGCAAAAACATTTACAAGCTAAAGAAATAACTTACGAAATAAAAGACCTTCCTGCTATATTTTGCAGACTTCATAATTATGAACAAGTTTCTTATGCCAGTGATGTTAAAGTGGATTTTGTAATTGATACTGATACAGATATAATTTATTCACCTTCTTATTAGGGAGAATATCTCATAAGGGGGATTAAAATGATAATGTTTGCTACAGGGGAACAGCCTAAATTTGTTAAAGATATAAAACGTATGGATGAAACTCCTAAAGAAATTTCCATTCGCTATTAAAAATGCTAGATTGATTCTTTTAAAACGGATTTGTTACCATTTCACTCCACTTCGTATCATCGGGGTAAACTTTTTAAATACGTTCCCTGCGCTACGCTCCAATGCCTTCCGAAAAAATATATTCGTTAAAAGAGATTTTTTCACTGTTTCTTTTCACCTCCATAAGCTAACAAAAGGGGTGATAAAAGTGAAATTAAGAAATCAAATGGACACAACTGCCTATAATCAAACATATTTCCGTCCATCTTGTTCGCCTGCATTAAATTTGAGGGTTAAAACTTCAGATTTCTTCGATCCTTATTATGAAAAAACATATGAACAAATTCAGGTTCCTGCAGCATTAACCAGAACTCCAGAAGAGACACTTCTCAACTATTTTAGTATTTTGCGTGAAGCTGATAACACCATAGAAAGACGAAGTTGTGGAACAATAGGTTATGCTCGCATTCCGTTCCCTCTAGCCTATAATTTTTTATCTAAGGAGTTTCAGAAAAAATTAAGTTTTGAGGAATACCTTCACTCGTTTGCCGGGATAGGACATACCAATTTAATAAAGCTTGCCCGGATATCTAATAAAAAAACGGAAGTGAGGTTTTTTTACGAAATTGAAACAATCGAAGCGTTTGAAGGCATCGATACCGAATACTTCGGCTATTCTTACGGATTTATCCAACTTACTCAGGAACAAACAGGTTACCGAATTTCTGATATGAATAGGATTAAGGAGGATTTTCTATGCGCACCTTACCATGGTTGGTCTCATGATGCAGAAGCAGTTGTAGAAGTTAAATATGGGGGCTGGTGTAAGTTAATAAAACATAGATATCCAACCATTAAAAATGGTTATGCGAAAAACATTCAATTTCAGGGTAATGATGGTGCCGTTTACTATATGATATTTTTCACACTTACAAATGGAACTGATGTAGAAATAGCTCAATATCGTAAAGTTGACAATGAGGGTTGGAAACAAGTAAAAATGAAGCCCGAAGAAGAGTGTTTAACAAAAAGTGATTCATAAAATATAGGTGTCGTAATTTTAAAACTCTTTTTAATCTAACTAGCGGAGCAGGTTGGTGAAATAAAATATTCTTTAAGGTATTATTCAGAAAAATGTTATAATATTTCTATATAAGTAAGGTGCGGAAACACTTTTATCGATATAAAACAAGACCATATAGCAAGAACGATCTAAGATAAACTTGGGTCGTTTTTTTATCAGGTGATGTCATGAAGTAAGAAGTGAAAAAGCCAAAGAAGAATAAAGAAAAGCTATTTTGCAACTAACCCAAAGCAAAGGAACTTATGAGTGTGGATAAACCTGTCTGTACAAAGGCATTGAGTATGTGCAATTTGTTACTCGTTTAGGCCATTGTATAACCAAAAAAGAGTCCACTGAATAGCCTGACAGTTTGATTTTAAAAATAGTGGACTTTGTCGCAACAACCGAACGATTTTAATAGGCTTTAAAGATCAAATTGGCAAACGAGTATATAAAATTGGTTTGTCTTAAAATTTATTAAAAAATTCAACTTTAGCCTAGGACATTATCTAAATAAAGGAATCATTGACTCCTTTCTCGAAATTGAAACGGAAGAGAATATTCAACTATTAGTGCGGGTTTGTTCAATAGGTATAGTCACTAAAATATAATGGAATAAATAAAAAGGCGAAAGGAAGATGGTTATGATTTATATCGCTCTTCTTCGTGGGATAAACGTGGGTGGAAAAAATAAAATTGACATGAAGTTGCTTAAACAAACGTTTGAAAAAGTCGGGATGAATGATGTGGTGACATACATCAATACTGGTAATATTATTTTTTCATACAAAGGTACATCAAAAACTGAACTATCACGTATTTTGGAAGAAGCAATACATAATGATTTCGGATTACAAATTAAAGTAGTAGTTCGTAGTGTCGATGATGTCAGAAGAATCATTAACGCTATTCCTGACACATGGAGAAATGACAAAGACATGAAAAGTGATGTCATGTTTTTATGGGATGAAATTGATGATGAATCGGTACTTGAGAATTTGATCATCAAACCAAATATTGATACGGTGAAATATGTCCCCGGCGCGATTCTATGGTCAGTTGACAAGAAAAATGTAACCAAAAGCGGAATGTTAAAGATAATTGGATCAAAGTTATACAAACAAATTACTGTAAGAAATGTCAACACCGCTCGTATGATATATAAACTCATGCAAGCTCAAAACAGTTAAATTAGCCATAATAATTGTACAATTAATTTTTATCGTTTTGGGCAAGGAAAACCGATTCATTCGAAGTGAGGGTAAAATGAAAAAGACCACTATGTTTAAAAAAACAATTTATTATCAAATGAGATTAGAATAAGTTTAAGTGGAATGGAAAAATAACCGTACGGTCTCAATTAACAATCAAATTTGATTTTTTAAACAAAGAAGGCACATACGGAAATTAGTTTTTCTTAGCAAGTGATGTGTATGTGAAACTATCTACTTAAAGTAATGGGGGCTTTAGTTTAATCGGGGGAATCACTGATGCACTAACACTACCGCTTTAAGCAACTGGGGGACAAGCCCCCGTTCTTTTTTAAAGTAGTAAAGTTCAGATTTTCTTTTTTTTCGGGTATCCGATGAGGATAGCGATGATTCCGCAGATTCCTATGAGGATTGGATAAAAAGAGTATTGCAGGATGCTCACTGGCGATATTTCTGCTACACTTGCGGCTGCCAGGAATTGGGCTCCGTATGGCAGTAAGCCTTGGATCGTACAGGAGAAAATATCTAATATACTTGCGGACTTTCGCGGCTCAATCCCATACTGATCAGCAATATTTTTTGCAAGCGGGCCGGCAATTAAAATAGCAATCGTATTATTTGCCGTCGATAAATCTGTTAGGCCCACAAGACCGGCAATACTAAATTCAGCACCCTTTTTCGATTTAATCCTTCGTGTCGCAAGGTAAAGCAGAAAGTCAACTCCGCCGTTAAATTTAATAACCTCCACCATTCCAGCTATTAATATCGCAAGAAAGGCATTTTCATACATGCCTGCCATTCCTTCGCCAATCTTTTGCAAAAGGCTCATTAAATGATAGCTGCCATCCGCTAAGCCAACAGCCCCGGCGAGAACAATCCCTAATGCCAAAACAAGGAAAACATTCATTCCAACTAACGCAAAAATAATAACCAAAACATAGGGGACAATTTTTACCCAACTATAGCTTAAATGCTCTACTTGTGCTGTTTCACCCATTGTGATAGCCCCTAAAATAATACCCGTTACAATAGCTGCCGGCAACGCAATCCAAAAATTCACCTTAAATTTATCCTTCATTTGTGCGCCTTGTGAACGAACAGCAGTAATAGTTGTATCTGAAATAAAGGATAAATTATCGCCAAACATCGAACCGCCAATAATCGCCGCCATTACTAAAGCCATGGAAAAGTCGGTATGCTCGCTTATCCCAACTCCAATTGGCGCCAGTGCAACAATTGTTCCCATCGATGTACCCATTGATAGGGAGATAAAGCAGGCAATGATGAACAAGCCTACGACAAGCATGTTTTGCGGAACGACAGATAAAGCAAAGTTCACAGTGGAGTCCACTGCCCCCATGCCTTTTGCTGCCTCTGAAAAGGCACCAGCCAAGAGAAAAATAACAACCATCAGCATGACATTTAAATTTCCTGCGCCTTGGCAAAAAATATCAACCTTTCGCACAAACGGTTCTTTTCGATTCATCGCTAGAGCCACAGCGCCTGAAATGGCAATGGCTACAATGACAGGAAAGGCATAAAAATCACCTGTAATAACCCCTGAACCAATAAATAAAATCAAAAAAACAACAAATGGGATCAGCGCCCATGGATTCCCTTTCTTCATTGTTCTACCTCCAAAAAATAAAATGGGACACGTTTTTTGTCCAAAGGTAAGAAAGTATAAAATTTACTAAGGATACTAGACATGTAAAGTGTCAGCTATGTCTAGCTCCAGCGCCTATCGGCTAGCGCTTTTCTTATTCTTTGCCCCGAAAAAAGACCTCATCTTGAAACAACAAGAAGAGGCCTTATATCTATAAAACACTCCTCTTATCTATCAAGCCTTTGCTTGCTGGATTTGGCACAGCAACTTAATCACTAAGTTCCGCTGCCGAGATCTCATCGGGCCAGTCCCTCCATCTCTCTTGATAAGAAGAAAAAATTATATTTTTTTTAACAGTAAATAAAAGATTACATGATTTTTATTCCTTTATCAATAAAATTTTTAGTTATTGACCTTATTTACAAAAATCTTTTGTTTTTATTACCGTTTTTAGGAATATATGAAGGAATATTCTCAAGCTCAAATAGATCCCACTATTTACGAGGTAGATGTAGATTTAATATAAAGTTTGATTATTTATTAAAAGGGGCGGTTTATAAAAAGAATGATCAATGTATAGTCCAGTTGAGTGCGATACTTTTTAAGCATTGTCGTTTTTTATTGCGAAGCAATGTACTTAAAGTAA
Organism: Heyndrickxia sporothermodurans; assembly: GCA_018333075.1. Classification (GTDB taxonomy): domain Bacteria; phylum Bacillota; class Bacilli; order Bacillales; family Bacillaceae_C; genus Heyndrickxia; species Heyndrickxia sporothermodurans_A. Next base: position 46,835 of record BORH01000029.1, read on the forward strand.
AGGGGGTGCAGTACAAAAAGGATTAACGCTTTTTTGTTGAAGTTATTAAACTATCGGTAGAAATGCTAATTTAAATATGTACAATCGTGCTTGAATAAAGATGTACAAAATTGATTGCTCATTTCATACTAATTTTGGGGCGATTAGTATGTACATAGCGCTAAATGTTGAAACCAATTTTGAGTTTACTAGTCTTTCAGACTTACCTAAATTCAAACAACTAATGGAGCATCTAAAAATGAAAATTAATAAGAGTAAATTAGCAGAAGAGTTAGGTGTAGATCGTAGGACAATTGACAAATACCTAAAGGGATTTGTGCCGAAACGGAAGAGAGAAAAGCCATCCAAAATAGATGAGTATTATGAGATCATTGCAGCTCTCCTCTCCGAGGATTCTAAACAAGTTTTCTATTACCGACGGGTACTATGGCAGTATTTAAAAGATAATCATGGGTTACAATGTTCAGACTCTGCATTTCGTGCTTATATTGCACGTATACCAGAATTTAAAGCTTATTTTGAGGAAGATAAACGGATTGCCTCATCAAAAGAAGTGGTTCGATATGAAACACCACCAGGAAAACAAGCCCAGTTGGATTGGAAAGAAAGTATCCTATTTGAAACAAAGGATGGGGAACAAGTAGAGGTGAATGTGGCGGTACTCCTTCTTTCCCACTCACGATTCCGTGCCTTTCATTTAAGTGTCTCAAAATCTCAACGTGTGCTTCTATCCTTTCTAACGGAGACATTTGAAGCACTTGGGGGAGTACCTGATGAAATTGTGACGGATAACATGAAAA
>BORH01000030.1 GCA_018333075.1 Heyndrickxia sporothermodurans
CCTTCATGTAGCCTTGTCTCTAATACTCATTCTATATATCCGTCATTGTTCTTACATGTGGATTTGAAATCCTGCGAATAAGCGAGTATTTAAGAGGAAATTGAATTAAACTGAGGGAGTTTAAGTGCAAGTTTTCACAATCTTTTTAACATTTAATATAATCTAATCCCTTAATGTGTAGGGCCATGTCAAAAAGGCGGTTTCTGTTTGTAGTATAGCTAATACTTAAAATAATTTTCCTTTTAATGAAATGGTGATTTTATCGATTTTTATACCAATGAAGTGCCTTTTTTTCTAGTTCTTTAACAAACTTATCCTTGCCATCCATATAAGCTTCAATATCGTTAGGAAATTCCCAAGCAAGATTTTCTTTTAAATCCCCATATAGTTTTGCCTCTTTAGGATGTTTTCGAAGATAGTCTCTTACTGCTAAATACCGGTCAACTTCTTCGTCGTTATCAAACTGAAATATATGTACGTGATGGGTTCTATTTTCCCCACCTTTTCGGAAATATCTTCTTTCTTTAATACCATACTCCCCTAAAGGCTCGTACCCAAGAGCCATCATCTCATGATTAAACGAATCAATTTTTTCAATATCCTTCACCAGAGGCATAATATCAATAATCGGCTTAGCTTTTATTCCAGGAACAGAAGTACTACCAAAATGATGAACTTCGACTATTTCACTACCGAAAACCTCTTTTAACTTTTTAGCTTCATCTTTAAAATTCTCAATCCACTGTTCATTATAATCAGTAACAATTACATTCATAAAGCGCTTGACCTCCGTTCTTAAAATTAGATATTAGATTATTTCTTTTTTATAAAACTACAACTATTATAAAGCTATTCTAAGGTGTGAAGCATACTGAATGAAATGATAATGATGGAAATATAAAAATAAAACGAAGTTGAGCAAAACTTAATTAACCCAAAGAAAGAGGAAATAATTATATTTACGAAATTGGTGATCTTAAGTCAAAAAAAATCCAGCATTTTGCTGGATTAATGGAATATAGGGGGAATTTTATCCTTAACTTCATAATAAACACTTCAACACATTAAAGCATGAGCAATATGTCCTTTTAATATATCGTTCACTTGAACTAATTATATAATAAAATTTCTTGAATCGCCCTCGAAATTCATCCATATTATGGTAATGTATAGTAAATACTAACGATATTATTTTCTTTGAATCGTTTTTGTAAAGCTTCAATTGGAAATATCCTAAAGAAAAAAACAAGAGTGCACATATGCACTCTTGTTTTTATTATCTTTTACTTATGATTTTATCAACAATCCCATATTCCTTTGCTTCTTCAGCGGTCATAAAATAATCTCTTTCTGTATCATGAGCAACCTTTTCGACAGTTTGACCTGTACGTTCAGCAATCATTTTATTTATATGATCCTTAAGCTTCAAAATCCGCCGAGCAGAAATATCCATATCTGTTGCTTGGCCCCGAACCCCGCCTAGAGGTTGATGAATCATGATTTCACTATTTGGCAGTGCAAAGCGTTTTCCTTTTGTACCAGCAAGAAGCAACATGGCTCCAAATGAAGCAGCGAGACCTATGCAAATTGTCTGCACATCAGGCTTTATTAATTGCATGGTGTCTAATATAGCAAAACCTGCTGAGGTTGATCCACCTGGACTATTAATATAAATAGAGATATCCTTTTCTGGATTATCCGCCTCTAAAAAGAGCATTTGTGCAACAACACTGTTTGCTATATGATCATTAATCTCATCACCAATCATAATAATACGATCCTTTAATAGTCTTGAATAAATGTCATACGATCTCTCTCCACGTGAAGATTGCTCAATAACATAAGGGATAGTGCTCAATTTAAAGTCCTCCTTATTATGCTGCTTGTAAGTGGAGGCTATTGACATCAAAACGAGAAGATGGAGAAATATTGGATTTTTTGGTTCTCTTTTCGTGATATAGCTTAATTAAAATCATTGGATTTTCATTCCGTATTGAATCGATTAAGATCCTAGTTAAATGTTGAATCTCCTTATCTTTTTCAATAACTAATCGTTCATCAACTGGTTGTTCCTTATTTACTATAGATTTAATACGATTACGCGTTCTAAATAATGACGCTTTTATAGACCCTTCTGACATTGATAATTGTTCCGATATATCTACTAAACTGTAGTCAAAAACATCCTTTAAAATAAAAATTATTATCTGATTTATGTTTAAAGTTTGACCAAGCTTTTCAACAATTGAATACAGTTCAGGAATACGTTTCATCGGTTCATACGAAGGTTCATCATTCATGTATCCATTTTCCTTTGAATTTTTTCTTAATTGATCAATCCATTGATTATATGCGATTCTATACATTAAAGCTAATGTAATCTTATTATTAGATGAACCTTCATTATTTGTATAAGATTTAAATATTTTTGCAATCGTTTCTTGAGCTAAGTCTTCCCCATCCCAATTACTTTTCGTAATGACACGACAATACCTCTTTAAAGCAGGATACCAATTTATTAATTTTGATTGATTGTTTAGCGATTCATTACCAAGCTTGGTTTTCAAAGTGATCACTCCTTTTGAACCTCTATATAATTAACGGATAGGAATTAAAAAAAGTTACGGGTTAAAAAAATATAATCTAAATTTTTTTGAATGAATTCATTATACCAATAAATACTATTAGTAATCATTATATTATCTTACTACAATACTCGAATAAGAATCATAACTTATTCACCAAAAGACATTTTGTTTCCTCGAGGAAAATTTTTAAACAAAAAAAGATATTTTTTTAACATAGATGCTTCCTTTTTTACAACTCATTTAATAATACATTTTGAAAACGTTAATTATTTTGCTTACCTTCTATTTGCTTTAGGTTAATCAAGTTATTTTTTAAAATCTTCGCGGTTTCCTCTTTTGATAATATCCCCATTTTTTCACAAAAAACTGTGTAAAATATAAATTTTCTCATTATATCGTACCTCCTTATCATTATCTCATAAGTAGCTTTTTCAAATTATATGCATTGGATTAAAAAAGTTTCATTAAGTAAAAAAACAAAAATTCTTTCTTCATTAATTAGGTTCTTTGCTCATCTCAATTAAAGGCTCATACATCATGATTGCCTGATTTTCTGTAATAAATTCATCATCAATTAATTGGTGACTTTTGTTAAAAACTTTACGATAAATGCTATTATGACGAATATAACCACCCCAATAGGCAGGTGTAATAAAATGATTTTTCTCATATACGTAATAGGAATGCAATTGTGGACTTGTACATCTCCATTCACCAACTAAGTTAGTATCGGTTAAATATAGATGTAACTGAAATTCGTCTTTTGTATTATTCGTTATTTGTAAATCCAAATAATTAAAAGCACAAGTTGCTCCACTTCCAAAAGGCTGTGTTCGATTAGTATCTGGAAATACATCATAACTGTGCCGATACCTTTCAGTAATGATTAATGGTGTATGTAATGTAGACCAATAAATTAAATTAGATAATTGGCATAAGCCCCCGCCAATCCCCTTTTTATATTTTCCATAAAATAGAACCATCCCTTCTACATAACCTTTTCTCTTGGATGGCTTTCCTATTAACTTCCAATAAGAAAATGTTTCACCGGGCTTATGATAATTCCATTTAAATGTTGGACCGCTATTTTTAAATTTTTTATTTTGTTCTCCTGATACCACATATCGACTCCTTGTAATTTTCGGAATAGAATCGACTGATGTTTAAAAATGATATACTGTAGCAACGTCTCTTTTTTTTTTCATTCGCATACTTTTTTTTATCGAAATTCCACTCAAAATACCTTTTCAAAGTATAAAATAATTTTCCAATTGTTATTCTTAAATGTGTTCTGCGTATTGGACGAAGAGTTACATTATTCATAACAACGCTCTCTTTTTATGAAAATTCACAAATATCATAATTTATTATACAATATTTAGGCATATAATGAATCCTGTAAATAAAATTTTTTCATAGTTATTATGTGCACCTATTACATTTATCTCGCATAATCTGTATCATAACAGAATATACAATTTACAACTGTACTATATAAGTGTTAAAATATATAAAATGTTTCTAAATTTTTAAACTAATTAAAATTCAGGAGGGATTTACATGTTGCAAAATCCAGTTGAGTTTTTTCTTAACCTTTCTAAAAAGAAGATATGCCCAGAATGCGGTGAATACATTGATGAACAGGCAGAATCATATATTTTAGAATGTGACCGTTGCCTAGCAAATAAAGCAGAATAGTCTAAGAAGCTAATTAACAACAAGAATTTAAATAATTATTATTTTTCCGAGAAGAAGAGGACCTTTGAACCGTTCCCCCTTCTTCTTTTCTTTCTCTTTTAGCAAACAGTCATTATAATAAAAGATAACTTTTATATGAAAGGACAGATCCAATGTCTATAAAACTTTACTATACTTCTCCCAACATTTTTGAATGGAAAACAAAAATAACCAATAAATACGAAGAAAAAAATCGACTAATCGTCACTCTTGAACAAACAAACTTTTATCCAGAAGGCGGAGGACAGCCTTTTGATTTTGGTACAATTGATGGAATTAATATTATAGAAGTATTTGAAAAAAATAATGAAGTTTTTCATGTGTTAAATGAAATGCCGCAACAATCTGAAGTAACTTGTAAAGTAGAGAAAAACAGGAGAATCGAACACTCACAGCATCATACTGGTCAGCACCTATTATCTGCAGTGTGCTTAGAGCTATTTAATATACCAACAGTTAGTTTCCATCTAGGACGTGAAGTGGTTACGATTGACTTAGACATTCCAGATCTCTCAGAAGAAAAACTATTTCTAATTGAGAATCGTGTAAATGAATACATTTATGAAAACAAAAATATTCACACCTATTTCGCCACTAAACAGCAATTGTCAAAGATTCCATTAACCAAAGTTCCTGATATATCTGGTGATATTCGTATAGTTGAAATTGAAGGAATTGATTATTCGGCTTGCTGTGGTACCCATGTATCCCAAACTGGTGAAATTGGCTTATTAAAGATATTAAAAGCAGAAAAGCATCGTGGTAAAACAAGAGTTTATTTCAAATGTGGGTTGAGAGCTATAAAAGATTATCATGAGAAGCATCAAATCTTAACTGAAATTACAAAAAAATTCTCCTCTCCAATAGACTTGGTTTTACAAAAAATAATTAAATTAGAATCTGATCAAAAATTGACAGAAAAGAAATTAGAAAATGCTCTTTCGGAAAATGCAAAACTAATAGCTTCTGAAATACTTTTGTCCTCTAAAAAAGGAGTAATTATTGAAAGTTTTGAGGAAAAGTCTATAAAAGAAATACAGTTAATTGCATTAGAGTTAAGTAAGAAAACGAACACCTTAATTATCCTTGTATCCCTTCAAGAAAACAAACTAGTTATGATACATAATGGATTAACTGATTTTCATTGTGGAAAATGGTTGAACGACCATTTGAAGAAGTTTCATGGAAAAGGTGGAGGGGATGCTAATAAAGCTCAAGCAATATTTAATCATGCTGATGACTTAAATAAATTTGTTAAATATACGGAAGAATATATAAATGGATTAACAACAGTCTAAACTATATATTTGCTTAAAAGTAGGAACGATTACATAAATAATCGTTCCTTCCTATTTATCAAAATTTATTAAGTAAAATAAGTTATTTTAAGTAGATGTAGATATTGGGATGGAAATGAACTGTATGTTATTTGTTTCTTGATTCCATTTCAAATACCCATCAAAAGAGCTTTCTCCTTTTTGAAAGCCTTTAATGATATCTGTTTTATTTTCCTTTAACAGCTTTGACATATTTTTTTGCGATACTGTTTTCCCTAATATCTTTTTAGAAATCGTAAAATCACATTTCGTCTTTTGATAATTCGTACATCCATAAAATTTCCCTTTATCAATTACACTACCTTCACATTTTTTACAATGACCAAGCTTTTTTTTAGAACTATTTCCTTTCTTATTTTTACTCGTTAGCATCGATAATTCTTCTAATAGTTCACCTGAAAAAAGCCAGTTCTTTTCTGCTTCTCTAGCATCCTCAATCAGTTTAATGGATAGTTTCTTTGCTTGTTCTAAAAAAATATTAGGGGAAGCCTTTCCCTCTCCTATTTCGTGAAGCCTTTGCTCCCACTTAGCTGTCATTTCAGGAGAAGCTAAAATACTTGAGCCAACACTTTCTATCAATAATACTCCTTTTTTCGTCGGATACACGATATTTTTTTTTACTTCAATATATTTACGATCCTTTAATACAGTAATAATTCCAGCTCTTGTTGCTTCAGTTCCTAAGCCTTCTGTTTTTCTTAATATACTTTGCATCTCAGAGTCTTCTATGAACTTTCCAGCCGTTTTCATTAGTGTAATTAATTGTCCTTCAGTATATCGCTTGGGTGGCTGAGTTTTACCTTCCTTTACCGTTGTTTTTTTCACAGTTCCATCTTCGTTAATCTGTAATACTGGTAAAACTTGTTCATCCTCATCATTTTTATCTTTTACTGAATTAATAACCTGCTTCCATCCCTCTTGGATTAATTGTTTCCCTTTGGATATAAACTTAGCTCTTCCGTCTACAATCGTATGAATGGTAGTGTAATCAAAAATACTTTTATCATAATGTGCAGCAATTAGTCTTCGTACGATTAAATCATAGATAAGCTGTTCATCCTTCTCTAAAGAAGACGGATTAGCTACCTGTTCAGTTGGTATGATTGCATAGTGATCAGTAACTTTTTTTTCATTAACATATCTTTTATTATTCACGATTGATGGTATAGGAAGAGGAAAATATTCCTTATACTGTGATAATTGTTTCAACTTATTTAGTGTTTCTGAAAACATCGCCGCTTCTTCATTTGTCACAAAGCTAGAATCAGATCTAGGATAAGATATTATCCCCCTTACATATAGCTTTTGGGCAATATCTAATGTTTTCTTAGGAGAAAATTTGAAACGTTGATTAGCTGTTGCCTGCAGAGAAGATAGATTAAATAAAAGTGGTGGTTGAAACTCTTTTCTTTCTTTTTCAATCTCCTCAATTCGGGCTGGTTTTCCCTCGCAAAATTGTGCAATTGCAAGTGCTTTTCTATGCTCCATTATCCTTGATTCTTGATCTTGATGCCATTTCCCTTCGTATTTTTTATCCTTTATTTGAAAGATAGCCTTAACTTCCCAAAAGGGTTCACTTTTAAAGTCTTCAATTTCCTTTTCTCTTTTCACAATTAATGCGAGAGTTGGAGTTTGTACTCGACCTGTTGAAAATACATCGCGTACTCCTTTATTCTGAAGTAATAATGAATAGATTCGCGATGCATTCATCCCAATTAACCAATCTGCACAAGCGCGACTCATCGCTTCATAATAGATAGAACGTGTACTCTCTTCAGTTAAAAGATTTTGAAACCCTTTTAATACAGCTTTTTCAGTCAATGAAGATATCCATAATCTTTTCAAAGGCTTTCGATTTTGACATTGTTTTAAAATAATTCGAACAATGGCTTCACCTTCACGCTCAGCGTCACCTGCCATAATTACTTCATTAATTTCGCTTAGATTGAGTAGTTCCTTTATCACTTTAAACTGATTCCACTTGTCCTTCTTTACTTTATATTGAAAAGTATGAGGAAGTATCGGAAGCGTATCAAGTGACCAACGTTTCCATTTAATATCATATTCTTCGGGGGGAATTAGTTCGCATAAATGACCTACTGCCCAAGATAAATAAGCTCCTTGGGGAAAAATATGATTGGCTGAAATTTTAATATAACCTTTCATTTTCTTATGTGGAAAGGGAGCAGCAAGTTTTGCTCCTTGATCGGGTTTCTCCGCTATAATTAATGGAATAGACATATACCCCAAAGCCTTCTTTCTTATTGCTTAATTATTTTCTAATATTTTACTATATTCAACTATGTTTCGCTAATCTACTAGAAGCAAATAACTTACAACTTTTTTTAAAATATAGTCTCCAGAATGTTGATTTTCCCCCTCTCCTGAGATCATCTCTCAAAAGAAGCCCAAATATTGACGGCATAACTATAAATTGCAATAAAAGTAAGTACATTCTACCCAGATATATTGAATACCCCTTCGTTCTTTACAAATAATTCTACACGTAATCATTTTGTAAAAAATATAATTATAGAATAATATTTTTTAATACGATTTTTATCTTATCGTAACTTCTACCGGGTATATAGATGCTAAAATAATAAAAAAACCACAAAAAAGTATTTTAAAATAATGATAAAGATATTTCAACAAAAGCATTTTTATGGAGGTGTTATGATGTCTACGTCTTCCAAAAGAAATCTTTATTTTGACAATGCTAAGTTAATTCTTATTTTTTTAGTCGTATTTGGTCATGTGATCAGTCCGCTAAAGAACCATGATGATTTTCTTTTTACCTTGTACTCCGTTATTTTTCTCTTTCACATGCCTGCTTTTATATTAATATCAGGTTATTTTGCAAAAGGATATAGAAAAAAAGGGTACTTTTTAAAATCAGTTAAAAAAATTTTGCTGCCTTATTTGATTTTCCAAGCAATCTATTCCGTATTCTATTATTTCAATGGTGAGGAACCATCTCTTACTTTTGATTTTCTTCAGCCTCACTGGACTTTATGGTTTTTACTTAGTCTATTTTGCTGGAATGTACTTCTTTATGGATTTGCAAAATTAAGATGGCTAGGATTGATTATTGCTTTAATCATCGGTATTGGTATAGGCTATATTGAAGATATTGGAGGATATTTAAGCCTTTCAAGAACTTTTGTGTTTTTTCCTTATTTCTTATTAGGATACCTTATCGAAGCGAAGCATATCGCATGGATTAAAAATTTAAAACATTCCACAATTTTTGGGATTCTGATTTTAATGTCAACATTCCTTCTATTTAGTGTTTCTTTCCCTAAAGGAGCTGTTCCATGGCTATTAGGTTCCTCCTCCTATGCAGAAATGGGAAATGTAGAATGGATGGATTCCATTTATCGAATGATACAGTATTTCCTTACATTAGTTGTTATTATCGGTTTTCTTGCCATTGTTCCTTCCAAGGGATCTAAAATAACAGTAATTGGTCAACGTACTCTATATATCTATTTATTTCACGGATTTTTTATCAAACTAATTGAAACATTTGTCTCAGATGACACACTCGAATCATTTTCACAAAACTATTTGCTACTCCTCATTTTTTCATTTGCACTTTGTCTAATTCTTGGAAGTTATTTAATAAAAAAATATACACGTCCATTAATTGAACTTAGACTTTGATAAGGTATCAACCATTGGTTGAGGCCTTCTCTTTTCCTATATGTATAAACATTCCATTAAGTTCACATGCTAATAGTAAAAACACGAGGTGAAAAACATGGGATTATTTCTTTCTATTCAAGAATGGAAAATGAATAGATATGAAAAGAGAATGGCTACTATGGAAGCAAAGGGAATATGTCCTGACTGCAACGGTCGAGGAATGAATATCCTTTCATTTAATGAATATTATTTAACGAATGATTTTGATTGTCCAGGATGTAATGGGAGTGGATTATATACCGATTGGCATGAAAATAACCAGTGAATATTATCAATTTGGGGCTGTCAAATAAGTTCGTGACACCAAAAGCTGTTAAATGTTAGACACTTTGCTTTTATGACAGCCCTCACATAATTATCCACCAAAGAAAAAGTCTAGAACATTAGAAGCGGTTGATGACTGCTTATTGTAAAATTCCGAGTATCCACAATTTTTACAGAATACCACTGTAAATTGATTATTTTGGATATCAAACATCTTAGATAATCCTGTTCCTGTCATTGCAACATCTTTTGTAGCTGCATTAGTACTTCCACATTTAATACAACCCTTTTCACTCATCATTTTAACCTTCTTTCAAAATAAATTGCATTATACTCTCTAATACGAAAAAGCTGACATTTTAGTTTCAAAAAAAATGCCCAATCAATAGGGCATCTATAAATGATTACTCCACTAAATTAATTTTTTCTAATGGAGATTCAGCGGGTCCTTCTATAACATCGCCTACAATCGAGAATCTTGATCCATGGCATGGACAATCCCATGTTCGATCACCTGAATTCCATTCAATCTCACACCCTAAATGTGTACAAGTTGTATCGACAACAAATAGTTTCCCTTCTTCATCTCTATAAGCTCCTGCACGCTTCCCGTTTACATTCACAACTGAACCTTCATCATTTTGTAGATCTCGAACATCTCTTAATGGATATTCTAATTTCCCTTCAATGAGATGTTTAGCAACATCCAAATTTGTAGAAAGAAATTCTTTTACACTTGGATTCCCATTAAATCTTGAAGGAGAAAATACTTCCTCGAAACGGTTCGTATTTCCAATAATTAGATCCTTTAATAACAATGCAGCAACTGTGCTATTTGTCATCCCCCATTTTCTAAAGCCTGTTGCTACAAGCACATTTTGATGATTATTTGTAATTTGTCCTATATATGGAATTTTATCTAATGTCGTTAAATCCTGAGCAGACCAACGATATAAATATTCCTTTATTCCAAATGATTGATGAGCAAATTCCTCTAAAGCTTCATAGTGAAGTATCGTTGGAATTCCTTGACCTGTTTTATGATTTTCCCCACCTACAAGCAAAATACTTTCACCGTTATGGTTCATATACCGTACTGATCTAGTAGGCTGTTCTGCATTAATATACATTCCTTCTGAAACGATTTTTTCAGGTTTGATTGCGATTAAATAGGATCTTTCCGCATACATTCTTGTTGGATAAAAACCAAGACCATCATAAAATGGAAAATGTGTACAGGCACAAACATATTTACTTTTTACTTTTAATCCCTCACTGGTAATCACCAATGGTAGATCCTGATAATCAACATCGGTTGCAGTCGTATTTTCAAATATTAACCCGTTAGCTTGCTGAATATATTCTACAAGTGGTTTTAAATATTTTAATGGATGAAACTGCGCTTGATTTTTCATTTTTAAAGCTGCTTTAACCTGAAAATCTATTGGTAATTGATTAACTAAGTCTCCATCAATCCCTAATTCTTCGTAAGCCTTTTCTTCTAATTTAAGTTTAGAAAGGTATTCGTCACTATCTGTATAAATATATGCATCCTCATCAGTGAGGTCACAATCAATATCAAGCTCTCTAATGGTATTTCTCATAAAATCAATTGCTTCACAATTGGCTTCATAATACAATTTTGCCTGTTCTTTCCCTACAGTGTTAATTAGTTCATCATAAATCAATCCATGTTGCGCCGTAATTTTAGCAGTAGTATGAGCGGTTGTTCCATTTAACAGCTCTCCCGCTTCAATCAATGCGATTTTATATCCTTCCTTAGCTAATAAATATGCGGTTGTAATCCCTGTGATCCCACCTCCAACAATTGCTATATCAACCTCAATATCTTCAATAAGCTTAGGGAATTTCGGAATATCGATTGCAGCTTTCCATATAGGCTCAGGAAATTGTGGCATATTCACTTGTTCATTTGACATTAACGTATCCTCCAAAATATATGATATATACTATTTTTAACCAAAAGTAAAAATTCATGTGTTTTTTCTTCTTTTACTTTCAACTTATGAATATTTTTTTCACTACTTGTAAATGGATAAAAATAAAAAGAAATTGAGGTGGAGATGAAGATTATGTCAAAAAGCTATGAAGATAAAAATATTACAAATGCGCCAAAACATCCAAAGTTTACAATTAATACTGCAATGGGTACTATGAATCAAAAGAAATACTCTCCAGGGGATTCTGTAGCAGAATATAAAAATTTGGAAGAGGCTAATACAATTATCACTGGTGATGAAATAAAGCAACAAAATGAGAATTTATAAAAGTTAAAAAAGCGAATGTACAAAAATACATTCGCTTTTTTCATAAATATTACGCAAACTTCTTTATCAGTTTTGGAGAAGTTGAAATAATTATTCCTAAAATAATTGCACATAAAATAAATGTAAAAATCATTGTTGTTCCATTTGCAATAAAAGAGTATAGTATTGCAGATTGACCTTTTGGTGCATATTTTCCCCAAAAAATAAAGCCTGCAATAAAATGCCAGAAGTATCTGCCTATACTACCGAAAAAAGTAGCAATAACAACCCAAAAGACGATTTTCCCTCTATTTCCTTCATGAATATTGGATTGAATAAAAGGACGAAAAAAGCCAGCAACCCCAATAAATGCAAATGCAATAAAATACTCAATAAATCCCTGAACAGGAGTTAAAATGCTTCCAGCTGCATCTCCAGTCACAATTTGTAAAATCCCCCATAATAATCCCGATACAAAACTAGCCTTCACTCCCCATCTAAAGGCAACGACAAAAATCGGTACCATCGCAAATGAAATAGAAATAGCTGGAGATAATTTTATAGATGGTAAAAGATCTAGTACAAGAGCAAATGCTGCACAAATTGCTATTTCAATTAATACTACTAAACGAAAAGTTTTCACAAAAAATTCCCTCCTATCGATAGTTTATTTAATAAACGATACCTCAAGAAGGGAAAGACAAAGACAGAATAAATAAATAATATTATTCAAATAGAGCCACATCCCTACGCTAGAATTAACTAACAGGTTCAAAGGGTCAGAACTAAAAAGTTCACTCTCAGCAATTTGCTCCCCTTGTGGTAACGATATTAAATTAGCAAATTCATTGTATACTATTTTTCCAATTTATGAAACCTTTTTTCTTTTTATTTATTTAAAAAATTGTACTTTTCCCATTTTCATGGAGTCATGTTATAATCATGAGGATATTACTGTTTTGGAGGTATTTTTCTTTGATTACTGTTAACAATGTAGGATTACGATTTGGTGAGCGTAAACTTTTTGAAGATATTAATATTAAATTCACGCCTGGTAACTGTTATGGACTAATCGGGGCAAATGGTGCTGGTAAATCTACCTTTTTAAAAATACTGTCTGGTGAACTAGAACCACAGTCTGGTGACATTCATATTACACCTGGTGAACGTCTTGCTGTATTAAAACAAAACCATTTTGAATATGAAGAATATGAAGTATTGAAAGTTGTAATTATGGGCCATTCTCGCTTATATGAAGTAATGCAGGAAAAGGACGCCATTTATATGAAAGCTGATTTTAGCGATGAGGATGGAATGAGAGCAGCTGAGCTTGAAGGAGAATTTGCGGAATTAAACGGTTGGGAAGCAGAATCAGAAGCAGCTATCCTACTTAAAGGACTTGGAATTGAAGAGAATCTTCATTCAAAGACAATGGCAGAGCTTACTGGTGCAGAAAAAGTAAAAGTTCTCCTTGCCCAAGCACTTTTTGGAAAGCCTGATATTTTACTATTAGACGAACCTACCAACCATCTTGATTTAAAAGCGATCCAGTGGCTAGAGGAATTTTTAATTAACTTTGAAAATACCGTAATCGTTGTATCTCACGATCGTCACTTTTTAAATAAAGTATGTACACATATTGCTGACTTAGATTTTAGCAAAATTCAATTATATGTTGGAAACTATGACTTTTGGTATGAATCTAGTCAGCTTGCTCAAAAAATGGCACAAGAAGCAAATAAGAAAAAAGAAGAAAAAATTAAAGAACTACAAAGTTTTATTGCAAGATTTAGTGCGAATGCATCAAAATCTAAGCAAGCAACCTCTCGGAAAAAGTTATTAGATAAAATAACATTAGATGATATTAAACCATCATCACGAAAATATCCTTACGTGCACTTTACCCCTGAACGCGAGATTGGGAATGATTTATTAAGGGTTGAAGGCCTAACTAAAACAATCGATGGCGTGAAGGTACTTGATAATGTTAGTTTTATCATGAATAAAGACGATAAAATTGCTCTTGTAGGGCAAAACGAAGCAGCTAAAACTGCCTTATTCAAAATACTTTCTGGTGAAATGGAACCAGATAGTGGTACTTATAAATGGGGTGTCACTACGTCTCAATCTTATTTTCCTAAAGACAATTCAAGCTACTTCGAAAATGGGGAGTTAAACCTAGTGGATTGGTTACGACAATATTCTCCTAACGATCAAAGCGAAAGCTTCTTAAGAGGATTTTTAGGAAGAATGCTTTTCTCTGGTGAAGAAGTTATGAAGAAAGCGAATGTCCTATCTGGTGGCGAAAAGGTTCGTTGTATGCTGTCAAAAATGATGTTAAGTGGATCGAATGTTCTATTATTGGATGAACCTACCAACCACCTTGATTTAGAATCGATTACTGCCGTCAATAATGGATTGATTCGATTTAAAGGTTCGATGATATTTGCTTCACATGATCACCAATTTATCCAAACGATTGCTAACCGTATTATCGAACTCACACCAAAAGGAATAGTCGATAAAGTAATAACATATGATGAATATTTGGAAAATGAGGAAATTCAACAACAATTAAAAGAGCTATATGCATAAGTTAGGAATAAAAAAGAAAATTAGATGGAAACTACACAATTGTAGTTTCCATTTTTATTTAGCAAAAAGAAAATTATAGGCAATCCTGTTCTTTCATCGCATACCATTTATAATGAGTAAAATCTAATGCTAATTGGGGCAAATTAAATTGAATAGTTATATAAATGTTGAATTTCGAGAGAGGTGACAAACAATGGCTGTATCGGGCGAACAATATATTAGTAGAATTGACCATTTAAACAATGACGTTTGGATCAATGGCAAAAAAATCGAAGGAAAATTATCCAATCACCCTGCTTTTCAAGGTGTTTTAAAAAGTAAAGCTGTTTTATATGACTTAGCCATTTCTAAAAAAGATATGTTTACCTTTAAGTCCCCTTTTACAAAAAATGATGTTAACTTTTCATTTCAAAAACCGGAAACAAAAGAAGATTTAGAAAAAAGAATGGTAGCTACTCAAGAATGGGCAAAAACTAATCTTGGATTACTAGGAAGATCTCCAGACTATGTTAATACTGGAATTATGGCATTAGCTGGCTCATCCTTATTATTTAAGAAAAAAAATAAAATGTATGATGCAAATATAACTAATATTTATAATAGAGCCATGGAGAACGATTTATCCTTTACACATACTTTCATCAATCCACAAGTAAATCGTTCAATCAGCTATATTGATACTTCTGATAATATTATAGCAGCAAAAGTAGTACGTGAAACACATGACGGAATTATTATCAAAGGTGCGAGGTTATTGGCCACCCAAGGTGGAATAACAGATGAAGTTCTTGTGCTTCCCGGTGGAGGTAATTACGTCGAGGACTGCTACATTTATGCATTTGCTATTCCTTCAAATACACCTGGTCTTAAGTTTATTTGTCGAGAATCATTCGTATATAACGATTCTGAATTTGATTATCCATTAGCTTCAAGATTTGAAGAAATGGACTCAATTGTTGTTTTTGATAATGTATTAGTCCCTTGGGATAGAGTATTTTTATATAAACACTTCGATAAAGCCTTTAACATATTTTCGGAAACACAATTTAATACGATGCTACTATTTCAAGCTGTTTCTCGTATGATCATTAAAACAGAATTTATTCTTGGATTATCCGAATCCATTGTTCAATGCATTAATATTTCAGAATTTCAGCATGTAAAAGATAAAATGAGTGAAATCATAACTGCTCTTGAAATTTTAAGATCATTGCTTTTATCATCTGTTCATCATGCGAAGCTAAATGATAAAAACTTAATGATTCCAGATTCAAACCCTTTAAATGCCGCAATTAATTATTATCCAAAAATCTATCCCCGATTAGTCGGAATCATTCAATTATTAGGTGGAAGTGGACTTATATTACTCCCAAACGATAAACAGTTCAATTCACCACTTCGATCTTACCTTAATAATTATTTACAAGGCACCAATTCTACTGCAGAAGAAAAAATAAAATTATTCCGTATAGCATGGGATCTTTGCATGAGTGCTTTTGGAACAAGACAAACTCATTTTGAAAGATTTTTCTTCGGAGATCCAGTTAGAATCGGAATGGGCTTATATAGTGGGTATCCGAAGGAACGCTATATAGATATGGTAAATAAGTTTACAACAAAAACCTAAGCCTATTATTCGATTAAAAAAGGTTTTAATTTTTCAATCATTTTATTTATTCTTAGTGCATTATTTTTATACATGACCTGTGCAGATTTTGATTCTGTAGCTAAAGTAAACATTTCAAGATCTGCTTGGCATTTTTTTAAAGTAGCCATTAATAATGGACGTTCCTGCGAATTAGGAAGTTGAATTTTATCATCATAAATATCTACTGTAAGCTTGCCGTAAGAGTCAATTTGTCCAATATACACATTGTCTAATGCTACATTCAATTTTTCTAATTCTGCCTTTAACCAAGATCGGTTAAACCCGGTATAGGCAAGTGCTTCATCAAGAATCATACCTTCAGATATAACGGTTCTTGGTTCTTTTCCAGGTGCAACATTTAACTGAATATCAGTTGGTGTAATCGGCTGTTTTTCCTTTTTTAATAACACATTTAAGTCACCATTAGATTCGAGAACCGCAAATTCTACGTCTGCTACACTAAATGTATTTTTCTTTCTTAAGAGCTTTGTCAGATCATCGACAGTATATTTTTCTTTAGTTAAATGATCTTCTTGAATTTTTCCATCTTTAATAACAATAACTGGTTCTCCATTAAAAAAGTTTCTAAATTTTTTACTTTTTAAAGAGATAAAAGTTAATGCTAATGGAACAAGTGTCCAAATAATTAAGCTATAAATCCCATTTAAAAAATTCCCATTAACATCTGTGGAAATTTTCGCTACGATACCTCCAATTGCAATACCAATTATATATTCAAATAAAGTTAACTGTGTAATTTGCTTCCTACCTAACATTTTTGTTAAAAAAAATAAAATAACTAAGGTAGTTAACGATCTTAATATCACTTCAAGCCAATTTGGTACCCCCATATTTTATGCCTCCCTTTCTTTAGTTTTTATATTGTGGCTCTTCTCGCTCTAGAATAACTAATCTTTTTCGAAGGTCTTGAATTATTTCATCCGCTTCCAACATGCATTCATGAAAAGCCTTTTGAGCTTTTCCATCAGCTGACATTAATGCAAACCTACTCAGATTGCTTTTTGCTCCGTTTAAACTAGCTATACAATTTTTTACATCAGATGCTACTGTCATTCTAATTACTCCTTTTAGAAAAGGATGATATGCATGATATCATCCTTTTTATTTATACTTATTGTTGTTTATATTGTGGTTCTTCTTGTTCAACTTCATTCATTCTTGGTGTTAATGTGTCAATGATTGTTTGTGTTTGTTGTGCGCATGTTTGATAAAGTTGTTTTGCTTGTTGATTATCAGTCGCTAATGCGAAGCTTTCTAAATTTGCTTGTGCACTTTTTAAACCTGAGACCGTTTGTTTAATATTATTAATAACTGTCATGAGCAAAATCTCCTTTTATTAAATTTGCTTAATGTTCGTTATGAACGCTTTTATTTTATGGAAATGCTCAAAATTTATATATAGAAATTTTATCCTGCAAAAACAAAGACTTTAAAAATAATTAAAACTTATATAAAAAATCTAAAAATTCATATATAATAAAAACGTATTAGTGCCTATTGAATTATGGACTAATAATATGAAGGAGGCGCTTGTTATGGAGAAAACATTAGAAAAACGACTTAATCGCTCTGAAGTTCCAATTGAATTGACATGGAAGTTAGAAGACCTTTTCGAATCCGAACAAAAATGGGAAAAAGAGCTTGACTCTATACAAAAGGATATTGTATCAGTCTCCCAATATAAAGATCAACTTCATAATGGTCCAAGCATTTTACTAAAATGCTTAACTGCTCAAGATAAGCTTTACACCCGTGTTGTAAGAGTAGCAACATACACAAGCTTAAAATCTTCTGAGGATGGGACTAACCCAATTAATCAGGGAAACTCTGCTAGAATTGGATCATTTATAGCTAACATCAGTGCAGAACTTTCATTTTTAGATACAGAACTTCTAGCTTTGCCAGACGGAACTATCGAGAAGTATTTACAAGATGAGCCTGAACTCGAAGTATATAGAACTAATCTAGAGGATCTATTACATAGAAAACCTCATACTTTATCTGCTGAACTTGAAGAGGCTTTAGCATCCTTAAGTGAAGTACACGACTCACCATATATGATTTATGAGCGTGGGAAATCTTCCGACATGGAATTCCAACCAATTGAAGATAAGGATGGAAATCAACATCCGATGTCATTTGCACTTTTTGAGGATCGATATGAATTTACACCTGATACCGAATTACGTAGAAAAGCATATCAATCTTTTACAAATACTTTAAAGCAATATAAAAATACATTCGCAGCTACTTATGCTACTGAGGTGACTAAACAAGTTAAACTTTCGCGATTACGGAATTATCGCTCTGTTACAGAAATGCTTTTACACCCTCAAAAAGTTACCGAAGAAATGTATCAGAATCAATTAGATGTACTTCAAAAAGAGCTTGCACCGATTATGCAGCGCTATGCTACATTAAAAAAACGTGAATTAGGCTTAGATCAAATGCTTTTCTGTGATTTAAAGGCGCCACTTGATCCTGATTTCAATCCAAAAACCACATATGATGAAGCATCAAAGATGATTATGGAAGCTTTGGAGATTATGGGACCTGAATATAGTCAAATCATGAAAAAAGCGTTATCTGACAGATGGGTAGATTTAGCAGATAATATTGGAAAATCTACTGGTGCTTTCTGTTCTAGCCCATATGGTGTCCATCCATATATATTAATTACATGGACAGATACAATGCGTGGAGCATTTGTCCTTGCGCATGAATTAGGTCATGCCGGTCATTTTTATCTAGCGGGAAAAAATCAACTTTTCGCAAATACTAGACCATCAACATATTTTATCGAAGCACCATCAACTATGAATGAGTTACTGTTAGCCAATCATATACTATCCAAAACTACTGATAAACGTATGCGAAGATGGGTAATCTCCCAGCTATTAGGAACATACTATCATAATTTTGTCACTCATTTACTTGAAGGAGAACTTCAAAGACGTATTTATCAATTGGCAGATAAAGGAAATCCGATCACTGCCTCTACTTTATGTAATCAGAAAAAGGAACTTTTACAAAATTTCTGGGGAGATACTGTAAAAATTGATGATGCTGCAAGCTTAACTTGGATGCGTCAGCCTCATTATTACATGGGATTATATCCATACACTTATTCTGCAGGATTAACGGTTTCTACCGCTGTTGCAGAAATGATTAAATCAGAAGGCCAACCTGCGGTAGATCGCTGGTTAGATGTATTGAAATCTGGAGGTACCTTAAAACCTCTTGAGCTTATCAAAAAAGCTGGAGTAGACATGTCAAAACCTGATGCCATTCGCAGTGCAGTAAAATATGTAGATGAACTTATTACTGAGCTAGAAGCTAGTTATAAGTAGAAAAAACTATTTCCTTTTCAAATAAAAAAACGTCCATCTCATTAAAGAGTGGGACGTTTTTTTGATATTAGCAAAGCAATTTGAACCATTGTAATAGGTAAAGATGTCTTTTTTCGATATGCCAAATATTTAGGCTCCCAATGATCAGCATATTTTTCTTTAAACTTTCTCAATCCTTTAAAATGATAAACAAAATTGCCATGAGTATATATTTGTGATGCTATTTTTTCACCCATGAAAGAATATTTCGATAACCCTACATTTGATAGTGGTGCCATCCCTAAATTAAATCGTTGAAAACCTTCTTGTTTCCCCCACTCAAAAAGCTGAAGAAAAAGATAGTCCATTGTCCCTGATGGTACTTCAGGAATATATCTCATTAAATCAATGGATAAAGTTGTATGATTATCATATACTGGCATAATACTTACAAATGCAATTGTACAGTTATTACTATCCTTTAAAAGAGCGATCGGAGCTTTTGATAAATATTCCTCACTAAAGAAACCTAGTGAAAAACCTTTTTCCTTCTTCCCATCCAGCCATTGATCAGAGATTTCCTTCAATTGTTGAAATTGCTCTTCTGAATACGGAGGATGGATAACATGAAAGGTATAACCTTCTTTATCAAACTTGTTTTTAGTTGCACGAAGTCCTTTCATCTTACTTCCAGATAGTGTGAATGCATTTATGTCTACAAAAGCTTCTTCGCCTAGTTTAAAAAAGTCATACCCATTTTCATGTAATTTAGGAATTAATTCTTTAGTCACCTGGTAATACGCAGGAGTATATCCATAAAGATCTGCAAAATCATGAAACTCTTCTATTGAATGAAAAAACTGGTCTTCGTTCCCTACTGGATCACCTAATACCACTAGCTTATCTGCATATCTTTCATACATCATCATAACTTGTCCAGTTTCATTCCAAAATATTTTTTTATCATGTAAAAATATTAAATGTGAAAGTACAGTTCCACCATATTTTTCAAAATGACTTAAAACTTTCTCTCTATCAATTTGATGAAACTTCGGCGTCCTTGGTTTAATTAACATATATGTACAAAACATAATTATCCCTGCAATAACTAAACCAATAAAAGCACTCGTTATTAAATCACCTGCATCAATAATCATATATTTTTGTAGAAAATGAGGTATTCTCCATTGTCTTTCAGGTAAATTGTAATATCCAATGAGAATATACAAAATCGTAAAAAAGATAATGACAAGAAAATCGAACGCTGCCCTCCCCCAAGTAATGACAAAGTTTTGACGATAAAACCTTTTTTTAGAAATAGTTAGGACGATAGCAACTATACTTAAATATATTGCTTCCTCATAATCAAAGCCTTTTACAAGGCATAACAAAGATGCGAATATTAAAACTGCCACCGTTGAATAATAAGCCCATTTCACTCTATATTCTATACCTCTGGAAAGCAGTATTAATAAAAAGCCAGCGACCACTGTTAATTGGTGGGAAAACCCCATAAGTGGAGATGATAGAAATTCACGCAAAAATCGAATTCGATCAAAAACCCCTGGAACTGATGCCGAAAGCAATAAGATGATTCCTGACAAAAACACTAAAACCGTCAAAATCCAATGGCTAACATTCTTAATGATAACATGAAAGAGTTGTTTATATTGGTTATCCAACAAGTTCCAAAAGTACTTTATGAACATTCCACTTGCTATTATAAATGGAATGAAGTAATAGCTTACCCGATATAATAATAATACTAATAAAATTTTTTCAGATGGAATGTGATAATATTCAAATCCCATAAGAAGTACAAAGTCAAACGAACCTAAACCACCAGGTATCATACTGATGATTCCAGCACAGGCAGCAACTATAAATATTGGAAATAACTGACCAAGACCTATATGTACATCAATTAGATTGGCAATAACCCAAAACAGTAAAAACGCAAACATCCATTCAATAATCGAGATAATCATAAGCTCAATTAAATAGTTGTTTTTATTAGACGCTTTAGCGTTTTTTATATTTTTCAATTGAAAACTCAATAATAAAAATGGTATATAAAGAGCTAACGCCCAAACAGCAATTTTAATCCATTTCATTTCCACTAAAAAAGTAGGTTTAAATACCCCTAGTACAACAAACCAGCATAAGATTGAGATACCAGATAAATAAAAGATCGATACCTTCGCAATACTCTTAATTATCACATCTTTTTCTTTATAATAATCCTTATAAAAATAAGTTCTCAAACTTAAGCCAATTACACCGCCAAATCCCAAAAAATTAGAAAAAGTATTGACAATCCATGAATACGAAAAAATCTTTTTTACTTTCAGGTTTAACTTTAATATTCTACATAAAATTACATCATAAAATAGCATAGGAACGACAGCTATTAACCCTAAAATAAATATTAAGAATAGTTTTGATGCGTTAAGTTCAGAAATATTGTTTTTTAACAGATTCAAATCAAAATCCTTTATCATGTTTTTTGATTCAAATAAAATCAGTATTAAAAGAGCAATCGGAAAAGCGATTTTTAAAAACGAAATAATTTTTTTCTTATTTAATTTCAAGTAAACACCATCTTTCAATGATACCAAGTATGTATCTTTCAAATATTAATATTCAAATATAAATATATGTATTTTTTTATTTTATTTAAATTAGAAAAATCTATTCTTATTTATAAAAAAACAGCCCAAGTAATCCAACTTGAGCGTTTTTCAAAATGATGCTTATCTATTTGCTATTGCATTTTCCTCTTCTATTTTTTGAAGTTTCTCTGCAATATCCTCTTTCGTTAATTCATGTTCTTTTACATATAAGTTTCTTGGATGAACTCGACATTCGTGTGAACAGCTACGTAAATATTTATGTTCGTTTTCTTCTGAGCATAGCATTTGACGATTACATTCTGGATTTGCACAATTAACATATCGTTCACAAGGCTCACCTGTAAAATAATCTTTACCTACTATTACATGCTCTTTATGATTAATAGGAACAGCTATACGCTCATCAAAAACATAACATTGTCCATCCCATAATTCACCTTGTACTTCAGGATCCTTACCATATGATACGATTCCTCCATGAAGCTGTGCTACATCCTCAAAACCTTCTCTTACTAACCATCCGGAGAATTTTTCACAACGAATTCCGCCAGTACAATAAGTTAATATTTTTTTGCCTTCAAATTTATCTTTATTTTCTCTAACCCAATTAGGTAGATCTCTAAAAGTTTCAATATCAGGTCGTATTGCACCTTTAAAATGACCTAAATCATATTCATAATCATTTCTAGCATCAAGGATTACTGTATCCTCATTTTGCATAGCTTCGAAGAACTCTTTTGGGCTGTAATACTTACCTGTTAATTCTTTAGGATTAATATCATCTTCCAAGCGAAGGGTAACAAGCTCTTTTCTTGGTCTTACATGCATTTTTTTGAATGCATGTCCATCAGCCTCATCAACTTTAAACACGATTCCATCAAATCGTGGATCATTTTTCATCATTTCCATATATTGATCTGTTTGGTCTATTGTACCTGACACAGTACCATTAATTCCCTCTTCAGCAACAAGGATTCTTCCTTTTAATCCTAGGTCTTTACAATATGCTAAATGTTGGGCTGCATACTCTTCAGGATTTTCGATTTTCGTATAAAAATAATACAATAAAACTCGGTATGGTTTTGTTTCTACCATTTTTTTCTACCACCTATGATTTATATTTGCAAGATATAAATGTATTTAGGTTGTATATGCTATACACTTTACTCTTACAAAAGATAATTCTATACAATTTATGTTAATTGTGCAAGGGTATTTTTAAGAAAAATAGGTAAAATTTCATATGTGAATATTATTCTTATATCATTTTTTGAAATCAATTAATTGAAATTTATCTTTTGAGACTTTTCATTTCATCCAAATTGTTTTACCTATATACTTCGTCAATGATATACAAACTTTATTCATTTGCGGCTAGGTTGAAAAAAATAGTACCAAAAAACCGTGCTAAACAAAAAGAAAATGAAAAATAATATAAAAAAAGAATTGTCCATCAAAACTTTAGATGGACAATTCTTTTTTTAGTTTAATCAAATTTTAATTTCTTTAATGCTTCTGCTAATGCATTATTTAATGGCTCTTCTTCTTTTTGTTGTTGCTTCATATATTTTTGAACGTAACGTTTATCTGCCTTGTTACCAGATTCTTTCTTACGACGTTCTTGGAAGGTAGATAACTTCTCACGATAGCCACATTTACATGCGAAGATTTGTCCTGCTCCTTCACCACGTAGTTCTAGTTTTTTCTTGCATTGAGGGCATCGTGCATTTGTCGTACGAGATACATTTTTACGATGTCCACACTCGCGGTCTTGGCATACCAGCATTTTCCCTTTTTTTCCGTTTACCTCTAGCATTGGTTTACCGCAGTCTGGGCAAGTTTTCGTTGAGATATTGTCGTGTTTGTATTTTTTATTGCTTGATTTAATTTCAGCAACAATGTCTTTTGTATAATTTTTCATTTCTGAAATAAATACTTCTTTTTTTAATTTCCCTTTTGCAATCGCTTCAAGTTTTTGCTCCCATTCAGCAGTTAATGTAGGAGACTTTAATTCTTCTGGTACTAAATCAAGCAATTGGCGACCTTTTGATGTAATGTGAATATCTTTACCTCGCTTTTCAATTAAAAATGAATTAAAGAGTTTTTCGATAATATCTGCACGTGTCGCTACAGTACCTAATCCACCAGTCGATTTTAATGTATCAGCAAGTTGCTTATTTTGCGCATCCATATATTTTGTAGGATTCTCCATTGCCGAAAGTAAGGTTGCTTCATTAAAGCGTGCAGGTGGTTTTGTTTGACCTGATGTTTGCATAATTAGTTTTATATTCAATGTATCGCCTTTTTCAATGCGAGGTAAAATTTGTTCTTTGACATCATCCGTTACATCATCGTCTTCAAATCGATTTTCGTATACTTCTTTCCAACCAGCATGTAAAATCGTTTTTCCACGTGCAATGAACGTTTCATTTGCAATTTTCGCGCGTAATGTTAGCTGTTCATATTCAAAGGCCGGGAATAAAACAGCTAAGAAACGTTTTACAACTAAATCATAAATTTTACGTTCTTTATCTGTGAAAGCTGAGAAATTCACATAGCTTTCTGTAGGGATAATCGCGTGATGATCACTTACTTTACTATTATCAACAAATGATTTATTAGATTTTATCGGCTTTTTTAAAATCATATGTGCTAAAAAGCGATATTCACCTACGCCACACGCTTTTAGGCGCTCTTGAAGTGTTCCAACGATATCAGATGTAATGTAGCGTGAATCTGTACGAGGATATGTTAGCACTTTATGTTGCTCATACAATTTCTGCATAATGTTTAATGTTTCTTTAGCAGAATAACCGAACATTTTATTGGCATCGCGTTGTAGTTCTGTTAAATCATAAAGACCGGGAGCGAAAGATTTCTTCTGTTTTTTATCGATTTCTACAACGGTAGCATTTTGCTTATTTAATTTCTTTACAATATCATCAATTTTTTCTTTATTAAAACTACGATTATTACCTTTCGCATCTTGCCAAGTTAGTTTTAATTTGTTAGTTGTTTGAGCTTCTATGCCGTAGTATGTTTGAGCTTTAAAACTTTTAATTTCATCTTCACGACCAACGATCATAGCTACAGTTGGTGTTTGAACACGCCCACAGTTTAATTGAGCATTGAATTTTGTTGTTAATGCACGAGTAGCATTTAAGCCAATATACCAATCTGCTTCAGAACGAGCAACAGCTGAGGCGTATAAATTGTCATAAGCTTTGCCTGGTTTTAAATTGTTAAAACCATCTTTAATGGCCTTGTCTGTTACAGAAGAAATCCATAAACGTTTAATTGGTTTATTCACTTTTGCTTTTTCAATTATCCAACGTGCAACTAATTCTCCCTCTCTTCCAGCATCTGTAGCGACAATCACCTCATTAACATCTTTTCGGGTAAGTTGATGTTTCACAGCACTAAACTGTTTTCCCGTTTGTTTTATAACAATTAATTTCATACGCTCCGGAAGCATTGGAAGATCATCAAGATTCCATGTTTTATACTTATTATCATAAACCTCAGGGTCTGCGAGCGTCACTAAATGCCCAAGAGCCCAAGTCACAATGTATTTTTCACCTTCTAAAAATCCATTACCTTTTTTTGTACAATTCAATACTTTTGCTATATCACGTGCAACTGATGGTTTCTCAGCAATTACTACACTCTTTGCCATTTATTCAAACTCCTTTACTAACTATATACCGTTTAATATACCACAGTTTTCAAGAAGAACAGTAAGTAAAACCACTTCTATTTGGCAGTCATAATTGAAATTTCATGTTTCCGAATCTCTAATTTTTGTCCAAATTCCTAATTCTTTATTATTTTCATTAAAGATTTTGGAAATAGTTTGGCTGATACATTAAAGGCGGCCATTACTTCATGGTCAATCAAAATAATATTTTCTAATAAAACATGATATGTATACTATAAAGAGATTCTTCCCTCTCCTCTCCTTTTTCGAATAGTTATTATAAATTTTAAAAATTTCACTATAATCCGTATCTTGTCGTTTCAGTAAAATGAATTTTTTGTTATGATTAATACGAGGTGATTTATATGGCAAAAAGTTCAGCTAGGAAAAAGCGCGAAAAACTAGTGAGAGAAGGAAGAAGAAATCCGGTTGATAATCGGGGAGTATATGCTTTAGCAGATTTGCGTACTAGAAAAACAAAAACAAAGATAGAAATGCTAAGAAAAGAGAAACATAAAGGTCGATTATCTTCACAAGGATTTTATGATGAAGATAATCGACCTTTTCCTTTCATTTTTTAAGACGAACAAATATCACTCTTCCTTTAACGTAATACTTTTTTTACAAAGCTTTTTGAAATATAATAAAAATTAGATATTATCCAATAATGATTTTCATCCTCAAACATATATCTTTTTCAATTATCCTTCTCATTTTTTCTACAGGTTACAAAGAAAAATTAGTTTATACATTAAGCACTTCAATCAACTTTGTAAATAAATTTCACAGTGCTTATGAACGATCTTTATAAAAATATTATCAACATTATTGAAAGGGGAGAATTTATGGAAACAGTGACAACAAAAGATATAGTTGAATTAAATAGACATAAAAAAATGTCTAGAATGGCTGTCTTAAAAAGAGGGGTATTTGTTACATTAGGTGCAATGATTATGGGTGTAGGTTTAGAATTGTTTTTAGTACCTAATGAACTATTAGACGGGGGAATTGTCGGTATATCAATCATTCTATCCCATTTAACAGGATTAAAATTAGGAGCGGTAATTTTTATACTAAATATCCCTTTTTTTTTCATTGGATATAAACAAATTGGGAAGACATTTGCTTTAACCACATTGTATGGTATTACAATCATGTCAATTACTACCGCTCTACTCCACCCTATTCCTGGATTTACTGATGACTTATTATTAGTTACAGTTTTTGGAGGTATGATTGTTGGAATCGGCGTAGGTATGGTCATCCGTTTTGGCGGCTCATTAGACGGAACAGAGATTCTTGCGATTTTATTAAATAAAAAACTTCCTTTTTCTGTTGGCGAAATTATTATGATTTTTAATGTTATTATATTTGGTAGTGCAGGTTTTATTTTTAGCTGGGATCGTGCTATGTACTCCGTTATCACATACTTTATAGCTGCTAAAGCAATTGATATTGTCATTCAAGGTTTAGATGAATCAAAATCCGCTTGGATTATTAGCGATTTTACCGACGAGATTGGAGAAGCAATAATGGCTCGACTCGGACGTGGGGTCACTTACCTCAATGGTGAGGGTGCTTTTACGGGATCTGATAAAAAAGTTATTTTCTGTGTAATCACTCGCGTAGAGGAAGCAAAGTTAAAATCAATCGTTGAAGAAATAGATGAAAATGCATTTCTAGCTGTTGGAAATATTTCTGAAGTACGTGGTGGAAGATTTAAAAAGAAAGATATCCATTAAAAACAGAGTAAACCACTAGGACTAATGACTAATAAGGGAGCTTGACAATTTTGCTCCCTTTTTTTATTTGTTAAAACTGTTCCGAATAATATTCCCTCACTTTTTCATCACTTGGTAAAAACCAAGTTAGTAATCCAACAAGTGGTAAAAAGCTACAAAATATCATCACAAATTTTATACTAAACATATCTGCAAGATTTCCATATATAACTGCACCAATTGCTCCCATTCCAAAAGCAAAACCAACAATTAATCCGGAAACCATTCCGATTTTTTGCGGCAACAATTCCTGTGCGTAAACTACAGTCACACTAAAGCTTGAGGTAATAATAAAACCTATTAAGAAAAACATTGGGATAACTAAGTATAAGGGAACATATGGAAGAATCAATGTTAATGGTGCTGCTCCCACTAAAGAGAATAAAATGATATTCCTTTTACCAAAACGGTCAGCTAACGGCCCCCCCAGGAATGTACCTAAAACTCCTGCAATCATAAATATAAAAACGAAAATTTGTGCTTGTTTAATCGATAAATGGTAATCCTCAATTAAATAAAATTGATAAAAGTTTGAGATGCCAGCCGAATACCATGAACGAGCAAAAACAATAAATACCAATAAAGCCATCGCTAATTTAATTTTTGAATGAATCGGTGCTTTTGAAGCTGTGATAACTTTTTTCTTTGTCCTTTGAAAACCATTCATCATCTGTTGTTTATACCAATTAGAAACAAAAAATAAAAGAATAATTCCAATTGCTGCTACAAACGTGAATGATAAAACACCTTTTTGACCAAATGGAACAAATATTAACGCTGTAAATACAGGAGCAAGTGATTGACCAAAATTTCCTCCAACCTGATATATAGACTGTGCTAAACCTCTCTTGTCTCCAGCTGCCATATAAGCAACTCTAGAACCTTCTGGATGAAATACTGCAGAACCAATACCGATAAAAAATACAGAGAAAAGAATGACATAAAAATTTGGAGATAAGCCAAAACCAATTAATCCCAACATACTCATAAACATTCCTAATGGTAACAAAAATGGCGTTGGTCGTTTATCAGCATAGTATCCAAAGACTGGCTGCATCACCGATGATGTCATATTGACGACAAAAGCAATCCAACCAATTTGTGCATAATTCAAACTTAACGTTTTCTCTAATATTGGAAACATTGCAGGAACGACCGCTTGAATAGAATCATTAAAAAAGTGCCCTGCCCCAATTGCAAATAACACCCCATAAATCGTCGTTAATCCAATATTTTCTGTTTTATGCTTTGCCGCTACTGCCATATACATCTCTCTTTCTGATTAGATTTTTATTATAGATCGATTATACAACTTTTTTTGGTACTCGAAATAGTTTTTTTGAAAATAGATTCATACATACAATTTCGGGATAACTGAAAACATAATAATGGAGGTGATAATGATGGGGGAAAGAAAAAAAGACCCTTCAAAAGCTGGGTTAAGCAATCCGCATGTTAAAGGTCAAGGAACAACGACTACTGAAACAGGAGAAATTAAGAAAGACGCTTCTCGAAAAAAGCATGGAAGATAAGTGATTGTTTCGAATAATATTACAAGAAATAGGCAATCTATAAATTGCAGAGGAGGTGTTCATGAAATGGCGAAAATAGGTGTTGAACAATCTTTAACAAACGTTTCCCAAGCACTGCAGGAAAAAGGATACGAAGTTGTCGAATTGAAAAATGAAACAGATGCTAAAGGCTGTGACTGCTGTGTCGTAACAGGTGGAGATAGCAATGTAATGGGCATTCAAAATGTAATTATTGAGGGATCGGTAATTGATGCAACAGGATTATCTGCAGATGAAATCTGTCATCAAGTCGAAAGTAAGCTACCATAAGCTTTTTTTAAACCTAGTAAATAAAAAAGAAACTGGATCTTCCGCCAGTTTCTTTTCCATGCATCTATTTGAAACTACCTTCAAAGTGCGTTTGAATACTTTTACAATAACTTTATATTAGAAAGAATCAAATATCTTGCTTTCTTAATTAACTAACATCAATTTTTGATACAGCCACTCAATAAATTGATGTTTATTTTGCATTGAAAATATCGGATAGGGTTGTTTTTTCTGAAGTGGAATCCATGTCAGGATAGCTTGAACATTCTGTAAGTTGTCTAATAAACGAATATCTTTCTCATTTTTTATAATCATTGCCTTTGGATAGGATGCATTTTTATATCCTTCAACAAGGATAAGATCTAATGAAAATAGTTTATACACACAAATAATATCCTCTATTGACCATTTTCGATTTTCATTTTGAAGTAAAAGTTCCCCTTCTCCCTCCACTGCTGTAATCATTGCACCAGCATTCAGGAGCTTGTCAGTATCTGTTTTTTCAATCTTAGCAGTGGGAGTTCCACCATGACCATGGTGTTTAATGATTCCAACTTGGTGATGATGATGTTTCCAATGATTTATAACCTCTGTTAACAAAGTAGTTTTCCCGCTATTTTTAAATCCTACAATTTGGAAAACTTTTGTTCTTCTATCCATGGAACATCACTTCCCGTCTGATCCTCTAATAATAATATATCGACAATATCTCCCTTTTTGTATCCCCTTGTTCCACCAGGCAAAACCATTAAACAATCTGCCCATGCAAGTGAAGTAACAACATTTGATTTATCTAAACCAACCGGCTCCACAAATATTTCATTATTCATATAATTCACTTTACTTCGAACGAAACGATTAAATGGATTCGGCTTCAAAAAATCACTAAATAAAGTTGCCTTTGCATTTCTTAAGTATGGCCTTTTAGAATGTAACCAATAACGTATAATCGGTCTGACATACAATTCAAAGCCAACAAAACAGGCTGAAGGATTCCCAGACAATCCAAATAAAAGTTGACCATTTATTTGTGCTACTGTTGTTACACTTCCTGGCCTCATCGCAATCTTATTAAATAACACCTCTGCGCCTAATCGCCTATAAATCTCAGGAAGGTAATCAAAATCGCCAACTGACACGCCACCAGTTGTAATCACGTAATCACATTCATCTAAAGCGTTTTTTATCTCTGAATAAAGTGAATGGATTTCATCCACTTGTTGATCGTATTTTTTAAATAAAGCACCTGAACGAAGAATTTGTGAATGAATCATGTAAGCATTACTATTTCGTATCTTCCCCGGTTCCAGTTCATCTTCCACATTTAATAGCTCACTACCGGTTGCTATTACACCAATTAGCGGCTTTTTTATCACAGGTACACTGCTATAGCCAAAGGTTGCAAGCAATGCTTTTATACCCGGGGTTACGATATTCCCTTTATCAATTAATAATTCACCTTTTTTTGTATCTTCTCCTTGAAAAGAAATATTTTCACCAGTTTTCACCTTTCTTTTTATTGTTATTATTTTTTTACTTTCAATCATGTCTTCTTTTACAAGCTCTAGCATGATGACACAATCTGCGCCTTTAGGAATAGCTGCTCCAGTCATTATTCGAATAGCTTGTTGTGGACCAAGTGTTAGTAAACTTACTTGACCAGCTCCAATATCATCAATTACTTCAAATTTCACAGGATTGGTACTGCTCGCGTTCATAGTATCTTTAGATCTTATGGCAAACCCATCGTAAGGTGAACGATTAAAAGGGGGAACATCATGATCTGCATGCAATGGCTCACCTAGAAATCGATTATCAGATTCATTTATTGATACCCATTCTATCTCTCCTAGCTTCTTCCGCTCCATTACTTTTTCAATCGCCTCTTTTACCCATATAGGTTTGCGACGAATCATCCAATCTCCTCCCCATATAACCTTTCAAATTTAATAATCCTTGTTAAACCAATTCAACCTTATTTGATATGATATGATCCTTTTTTTGTTGAATAAAAAGTTGTTGTATTCCATTTTCAATCTTACTATCTACTATTTCTGAATCCTCAATATGCTGAATAAGTGAAGTATGAACTTCTTCAAATAACTGATTTGCATTCGCAATTTCTTCACGAACCATTTTAGCATTATTTGCTTGACCTAAAATTGTTTTCTGAATATCTTCTATATCTTTTTGACTTGCTTCAATTGAATGTAAAACTTCCGAAATTTTCGTTGCTGCTTTAGCGCTTACATTTATTCCTTCATTTACTAAAGATGCACTTTTTTGTGTAGCTTCCAATGATGCAGCTATTTCAATTTGAACTGCTTGTGTTAGTGAACTGATATGCTCAGTACTTTCTGCTGTGCTTTCAGCCAACTTTCTTACCTCTGAAGCTACTACAGCAAAACCTTTACCATGCTCACCAGCTCTTGCCGCTTCAATAGATGCATTCAAAGCTAACAAATTCGTTTGTTCTGCAATCGTCTTAATTACTTTTACAATAGAACTAATTTCACTAGATCTCTCACTTAATTGAAACATCTTTTCTTGTGTTTCATTAATTTGCTGACCTAGATGTCTGATTACCTCTTCTGCATTTGTTACAAAGCTACTGCCTTCTTGAGACTGACTAACCATTAAATGCGATAAATGATTTAAAGATTCTCCCTTCTCTGACAAAATTTGCGATTGAGAGGAAGTATCCTCACTTATTTCAGAAACGAATGAGAACTTTTCCTCAATTTTCTTCACTAACTCACCTAATTGATGATGTTGTTCACTAACTTGTTCATGCTGTTCAATAGCAGCTGATAACTCTTTATGTAAACCTACTAACCATTGTTTGATTCCGTTTTCTCTTGATTTTTTCTCGTCCTCTAGTTCTTTAATACGGATTTTAAGTGCTATATTTTCTTCATGTTGTTTTTGATGGTTTCTATTAAACATTTTCTCTCTCCTTCTAAGGACCTATGAAATTATTACTATTTCTTCTATTATAACCCTTTAGTAAAATATTCACATTATGAAATAATCCTTTTAATTTAAATTCTTTTATCCACCAATATATGACATCTCAATTTTTTGCCTCTTATCAACATGATTGCTTATTCTCTGATCGGAATATTGATCGTGACGATGATTCCATATCGATATAAGTTCTTCTCTAATTGCCGCATCATCTAATCCGTTTCTCAATAAAGTCTTTAAATCAAATCCTTTATTAGCGAATAAACATGTATAAAGCATTCCATCTGCAGACATTCTTGCTCGAGTACAGCTTGAACAAAATGATTCTGAAACAGAGGTAATAAAGCCTATTTCAGCATTTTTATCACTATACTTATAACGTTTCGCCACTTCACCATAATAAGTTGATTCAACTGGTTCTAAATCAAAATGCCCTGAAAGAAGTTGATAAATATCTTTTTTTGTTTTGACCTTTTCATAATTCCAACCGTTTGTATTCCCAACATCCATAAATTCTATAAATCTTAACGTAATTCCCTTCTCACGGAAATACTCTGCCATCGGAATAATTTCCTGATCATTTATACCTTTTTGAACAACCATATTTACTTTTATCTGAAAGCCTAGTTCTTGCGCTATGTTAATTCCTTTAAGGACAGCTTTGCTACTAACTCCCCTACCGTTCATTCGCTTAAAGATATCATCATTTAATGCGTCCATACTAATATTTAATCTGCGTAAACCTGTCTTATACAATTCCTTTGCGATTTTAGGAAGAAAAATTCCATTCGTAGTTAATCCAATATCGGACAAACCATTAATATTGATTAATTTCTTAATTAAATCCGTAATATTTTGCCTAAGCAGTGGTTCTCCACCTGTAAGACGGATTTTCTTAACACCTAATTCAACAAATAATTTAGCTAGTCTCTCAATTTCATTAAAGGATAATAATTGATCTTTACATAAGAATTGATAATCCGGACCAAAAATTTCTGAAGGCATACAGTATTCACAACGTAAATTGCAACGATCTGTAACTGAAATACGCAAATCATGTAACGGACGATTTATCCTATCAATAATTGGTTTGTTCAACATTCTCATCTCCAATTTAGATTATTAATAAGCACAGGAGAACCATATTATTTAATTTTATCAGTTTTAATAAAAAGAACTAATAAAAATCTTATTATTCTTTCAATTCAATTCAATTACTATTTTATTTAAAGTTGTAAAATATTTATATTTATTCATCATTACATCTATACATGACTAGATATTTAGAGTAATTTATTAGTATAGATAAATAAACGCTTGATTCAATTCGATATATAAAGGGTGATGATGGATGATAAATGAACATCAAGCACTGAAACCAACACACTCCATACAAATAAAAGAATTACTCCGCTTCTCCGAAAAAACAATCAAAATTACGAAGGGAAATTACTTATTCCAAGAAGGAATGACAGGTGAAGGAATTTATATTATTCTCTCAGGGAAAGTTCAAATAAGTAAAATTACTTCTGATGGTCAGGAACTAACCTTTCGTATATGTAGCCAAAATGACATTGTTGGTGAAGCTATAATTTTTTCCCATTCCTGTAAACATTTATTAACGGCGAAAATATTAGAAAATGGAGAAGTTGCATTTATTAGAAAAGAGATTGTCGAGGATAAGTTACTTAAAAATAATGAACTAGCATATGAGTTTATGAAGTGGTTGAGTGATCAATACCGAAAAACACAAACTAAATTTCGAGACCTTATATTACATGGAAAAAAAGGTGCTCTTTATTCGACCCTCATTCGCATGACAAATAGTTATGGAATAAAAATGAAAACTGGAATCCTTATTGACTTAGTCATTACTAATCAGGAACTAGGTAATTTCTGTGGCATGTCTAGAGAAAGTGTTAATCGTGCTTTAAATGAATTAAAAAAAGATGGAATCCTTTCAATTGCTAAAGGAAAAATTACGATTCACAACCTTCAATATTTAAAAGATGAAATTTGCTGCGAAGATTGTCCAGCTATTTACTGTAGTATTGAATAAGATAGCTTTAACTTGGAAAAATGGGGCTTGGCTGAAAGTTTATGACTGACACACTGCTTTTAGTAGCCCCAATGATCTCATTCATTTAACGTATTTTCTATTTCTTAATATTATTTTTACTATAAGTATTCCGCTACCTATAAATAATAAAAAACCTATTAGTAATAGATTCACTTTCCTTGTTTGAGCTTCCTCCATATTTGGGAGGGATTTAATCTCTTGCTTTTCAGTATTCATGCTAACATGGGAAAGCTTTGATTCATCCAAAGAGATTCCATTTTTATCAATAATATTTAGCAAACCATTCTTAGATACATCTTCGTTTATAGCTGCATGCAAAGGATTTGTAAAAGTAATCTCTTTTGACGCTTTATATTCATCTTCACCTATCTTATACGTTATTCCTTTTCGCAATCTAGTGGTTTCAAAATGTTTAAAACCATAATCTAAGAGCTTCTTAGTATCATTGTAAGCCTCACTTTTAGTCTTTCCATCCATAATTATTACAGTTAAATGGATGTTATCATTTTCTGCTGTAGTAGCTAAAGTTTGACCTGACTGATCAACGTAACCCGTTTTTCCTCCAGTTACCTCTCTATAGGGCAATTCTCCCTTTAACATTAAATGATGTGTAATTAGTGTAGTCTTCCAAGACTTACCATTCCATTTTAATTCTTTCGTCCCAAATATTTTTTTAAAAGTTTGATTTTGAAGCGCATAATTTGTAATTTTCGCTAAATCAAAAGAAGTAGTAAAATGATTTTTAGCAAAAAGTCCGTGAGGATTAACAAAGTGTGTTGCAGATACCCCTACTTTTTCAACTAAAAATTTATTTAATTGATTGGTAAAGTTCGTTATCGACCCTTCCAAATATTTGGCAATTTCCACACCTGCATCATTCCCAGAATTTATTAATAATCCTTGAATCAAGTGTTTTAAAGTCACTTGTTCCCCTTCAACTAAATAAACCTTTGTACCTTCAATATTCTCTATATCTTTACTTATTTTGATTCGATCATTTAAATGACCGTTTTCAATAGCATAAATAGCTGTAGCAATTTTCGTTAAGCTCGCGGGATACATACGTTCAAAACCATTTTTTTCATATATAACTTTTCCAGTAATGCTATCAACTAAAATGGCAGACTTACTTGAGATTGATAGTTTTGTTTTTTCCTTAGCATTCACAAAAGGAATAAACAAAAAATTCAAACAAATCATTATAAGAATAATTAAGGATTTCTTCAATATTCGACACATCCATCTATAATTTACTCCAAAATTATTCTATCAGATTAAATAGGTATTTTTATTCATTTTACGAAAATGTAACCTAATTGAAAGAAAACTAGGTTATTACACCTAGTTTTCTTTCAATGTTAAGCAAAAAAAACAAATTACATTTTAGACAATCTAAATACTTTTATAAAGTAATTTTTTTAGGATTGGAAACAATACGTCCGGCAATTCTTCAACATTCGATACTAATATGCTAAAATTGCCATAAATATTTTGAAGGACCTTTCTTTGACTCTCTTCAATCTCTGAATTGGATAAGAATATATTGATGACTTCTATTCCTTGTTTTCTTGCTTCTATAACCGCTTCGTGTGTATCAACAATACCATTTTGTTCATATCCAAAAGCTGCAGGCTCACCATCGGAAAATACTAATAAAAATTTTTGTTTTTCATTTCTTCTTAGTAATCTATTTGTCATTACACGTATGGCAAACCCATCTCGATTATCTTCTTCCGGTTCAAGTTGCATTATTTCTGGACCTGTTTGAGGAGTTAATGATGATGAAAATTCAATGACAGGCTTGAAATAGTTAGGCTGGTTGTCATTTGTTGCATCATTTGTATCCTCCCAAAATCCGACAATTTCATGTGAAACACGTACTGATTTTAACGCCTCGTGGAATAAAGTTATCCCTAATTTGGTTTGCTCCATTTTGTCATACATTGAAGCTGAACAATCAACTAATAATGAAAAAACTGCGTCAATTTCGTTTGACGGTTCTTGTTTCTTATAAAATATTCGTGGATTTTCATCTGTAAAAAAAGGAAGAAGCTTTTTGTTTAAACGGCCAAAATGTAAATCACTTCTAGGTGCCAGCCGTTTATGTTCAAGAGTTTTTTCAATCAGTTTTTTTAATTTTTTTTGATAGAAACCAATTTCCACTTTCATTAGATTATATGTTTTTTTATCTTCATCACTTGGATGCTCGGCTGTTAGAAAGAGCGGATGGGCATTAAGATTTTCCTTGCCAAACGGATGATCATTATTTGTTGATAAATTACGCTTTTTTTCTTTTGCCTCTAGAGAAGAATAATCATTTCGGTTTGTTTTTTGAACAGAGCCTTGTACAATGGCCAGTGCCTGATCTCCTGTTTCACTTTCTCTTACCCCTTCACCCATTAAATCTGTACCTGTCCCCTGATCTAAATCAAATTGCAAAAAGCTTTTACTTAACTCACTCGTCTCCCTATGCCATGTCCGCAACTCCTCAGAAAATATTTCTTCATCTCCTTCAGCCTCCTTTTCCATAGCATCACAGTTTTGCAATGGATCTTTCCGCTTTAAATCGTTAAAATTCTCTTCTGTTTCTTCAGTAAAATAATTTTCTTGTAAATGAAAGTACTCATTTAACATATCTTGTTCAAGTATCTCTTCAAGAGAATCTACAAGATTCAAGGTTAAATCAACAGCTTCCTTAGTTGTATGCACTTCATAATACTGTTGAAGAGAATTTTGAACAAAAGGTAGAATTAAATTTATACTTTCATTGAATATTGGGTGCTCAATACTAGGTGATTCAGAATGTAATAGAAGAAACATATAATTAAATAGGGCATCGGTAAAAACACTTTTTACTAGATTGACATTTAACTGCGATTCAAAATACTGTTGATAGACTTGTTTCCGTCTATGAAATATTGATTTTGTACCAGGACGTTCTTTTTTTATTAACTCTTCAATTCGCAAATCTTCCGCTACAATAAACAATTGCTTTATCAAGCTTTTTAATGGTTTCGATTGAGCCTTTCGCATTAATCGTTGGACTTGCTGCTCATCTGTATATTGATAATTCCCAATGGCTCTTAAATAAACATCACTTTTCAACCCATCAATCAATGTATCTCTTGAGCGATGATTCCAAAAATGGCTAATATATATTTTTTTATCTTTCCAATCAAGATAGGAATGAACACCAAATTCTACCTCATAATCTGAGTCTTTAGTTAATGTAGCTACTAAGTCAGTCATTTCCATTACAATCATTGAATCGATTTTTTCATCATTAAACTGGATAAAACGTTGCATCCGAACAGCCTCCTACTCAAATATAGTTTCAGCTATATTTCGAATCGCAGCTTTTTCTCGGGCATCTTCTAATTTATCGATAATTCCTCTTTGTATAGCCCGTAAAGGTGGCAAATAAAGAGCTAAATCACATGTATCAATTAATGCACGAATGGAAGCAGCCTCTTCAGATATTTTTCCTAATTCTGCTTGAGTAATTAAATCACTTGATAATTTAACAAACTTACTTATTAGTTTCTCATCATTTATTTGACTTTGAGAAACAATTACCTCTTTTAAATACTCCCCTTGTATATAGGGAACATCTATTACAATAAATCGATTTTTTAGAGCCTCATTTAATGGCACAGTACCAACGTACCCTTCATTAATTGCAGCAATGACACCGAAGTTTTCTTCCGCCTTAATCACTTCACCTGTAAAAGGATTCGTAATCTTTCTTCTATAATCAAGAACTCCATTCAGAATTGGAAGCGTCTCTGGTTTAGCCATATTAATTTCATCAATATATAATAGGTGACCTTTTTTCATGGCATTAATAACTGGTCCAGGTACAAATTCGATCACACTTTTATCATTTTGATGATTTATTGTTTTAAAACCCAGAAGACCTTCAGCATCCAAATCTATTGAACAATTAATACTTTGCATTGGTTGATTTAATAAAGATGAGAGAGTTTCTGCTAATTTAGTTTTTCCAGAACCAGTCGGACCCTTTAGCAATATATTCTTCCCGAGCAATAGAGCAATAATAGCATCCATTAAAATAGATTCATCAGATGGAATATATCTCTCATTCATGGGCATACGACTTTCAAAATCATTTATAAAAGTATCTTTTCTTTCATTTAGTTTTTTTTGAATATTATTAGGTAAGTTAATTGTATTTAATAACATACTAGTATTCCTTTCCCCACATTTTGCATTTAATGATAAGTCTTTTGTATTATGTATTTTAGGTGAAAATACACAGAAATGCAAAAAACGACAACTTATTTAGTTTTACGAATAATTATTTCATATGATAAAATAATTAGAGGACCGTTTGAAAAATCTTTATATTTACGATATACTAGGCTAGCTAATGATGTATTTAAGGTGTGTGAATATTAAATAATGGAATATATATTAAACCTTACGTATGATCCTGTTATTTGTTCCATTTACGTTAGTATTGTACTAACAATTGGACTCGCTTATATATGGAATCATTTTATTGTTAAACCGTATTCATATATTACAGCTGAACCAGCTACTGAACGATTAAATCATTCACATCACTGGTTAAGTCATCAAAAACAAATACAACACCCATTAATGATATGGATTATCAAATGTGTTAGAAGAAAAGAATCATCAAATGAAGACCCAGATCATCATTTATCCGTTGCTCGTATAATCATTTGACATTATTTAGGAGGATTTATGATGAAACGTTTTTTTCAATATTTCTCATTACTAATAGGTTCGGTTATTTTACTCTCTGCTTGTTCAGGAAATACATCTAATAGTTCAAATAACACAGGATTTTTCCATGAATATTTCGTTGTGCCTTTCACTAAGGTGATTCATTTTACTGCTG
The DNA here is from genome assembly GCA_018333075.1 of Heyndrickxia sporothermodurans. Lineage (GTDB taxonomy): Bacteria > Bacillota > Bacilli > Bacillales > Bacillaceae_C > Heyndrickxia > Heyndrickxia sporothermodurans_A. The sequence continues at coordinate 39,382 of BORH01000030.1, forward strand.
ATTTATTTGGTGGGAACTATGGAGTTGCGATCATCTTAATTACCATTTTAATTCGTTTGATCCTTATGCCTTTTATGTTAAAAACATTTAAGAAACAACAAATTATGAAAGAAAAAATGGAAAAATTAAAGCCTGAAATGACTGTTATTCAAAATAAAATTAAACAAGCAAAAACAAAAGAAGAACAAGTCAAATTGCAGCAAGAAATGATGGGCTTATACAAAAAGCATGATGTAAACCCATTAAATATGGGCTGCTTGCCATTAATTATCCAAATGCCAATATTGATGGGATTTTATTATGCAATTCGAGGCTCAAAAGAAATTGCTTCCCACGATTTCTTATGGTTTAACCTTGGCCATGTAGACATACCTATGGCAATAATTGCCGGAGTTATGTATTATTTTCAATCAAAGGTTTCACTTATCGGAATGACTGAAGAACAACAAAAACAAATGAAGATTTTTGGTTTACTTTCACCAATAATGATTTTAATTGTATCATTTAGTGCCCCTGCAGCTTTACCACTTTATTGGACTGTTGGTGGTGCATTCTTAATTGGACAAACATATTTATCTAAAAAGTTTTATCAATCTCACCCACCGAAAGAAGAACAAACATCCAAAAATAAATAATCAATAGGGGATGTCAGTTAAGTTTCACTTAACTGACATCCCCTATTTTTTTAAAGTTTTCGTACTGATCCTTTTAATTTCAAAAATAGAGACCATAAATAAATGAATGTAGTTAAATTAAGCTTAAGAAAACAGAAAATTCTATGCAGATTTCTTTTCATTTTGTCGATACTCATCAAATATTAGGAGAAAATATTTTTAATTTTTAAACAAATTCCATTGAAAAATCTCTTATAAACTTGTAGGATTAATATGTAAGCGCTGTCTATCTAAAAATTTTTCAACAACATGACACACCTCTAGTAAACTTTCGAATCTTTTAAGGAGGGTTTTTTTATGAGTCAAGTTTTAGTAGGAATCAACGAAAAAGTAGAAAAATTTTTACAAGGAAAGAAAAAACTTTATATTAATGGAGAGTTTGTAGAAAGTGCTTCAGGAAAAACCTTCGATACACCTAACCCTGCTACAGGAGAGGTTTTAGCAACAGTATATGAAGCTGGTGAAGAAGATATTGATCGTGCTGTTAAGGCAGCGAGAGCAGCTTTTGATAGTGGAAAATGGTCAAAAATGAGCGCGGCTGCAAGAGGCCGTCTAATGTATAAATTAGCAGATTTAATGGAAGAAAATAAAGAAGCTTTAGCGCAATTAGAAACATTAGATAACGGTAAACCGATTAATGAAACGATGAATGCTGATGTACCGTTGGCAATTGAACATATGCGTTATTATGCTGGTTGGACTAATAAAATTACCGGACAAACCATTCCAGTTAGTGGACCTTTCTTCAATTATACTAGACACGAAGCTGTTGGAGTGGTCGGTCAAATTATTCCTTGGAACTTCCCATTGTTAATGGCAATGTGGAAAATGGGAGCTGCCCTTGCAACAGGCTGTACAATTGTTCTTAAACCTGCAGAACAGACTCCCCTTTCAGCACTTTATTTAGCTGAGCTTGCTGAAGAAGCTGGATTCCCTGCTGGTGTCATTAATATAGTTCCGGGCTTTGGAGAAACAGCGGGTCAACCGTTAGTAGATCATCCATTAGTTGATAAAATTGCCTTTACTGGTTCTACTTCTGTTGGAAAGTCAATAATGGAGAAAGCAGCAAAAACATTAAAGCGTGTGACACTTGAGCTTGGAGGAAAATCGCCAAATATTATTTTGCCTGATGCAGATTTAAGTAAAGCAATTCCAGGTGCATTAAATGGTGTAATGTTTAACCAAGGACAGGTTTGCTGTGCAGGTTCTCGCGTATTTATCCAAAAGAAAAATTACGATAATGTAGTTGCTGATATGGTTTCACATGCAAAAAATATTAAGCAAGGATTTGGATTAGATCAACAAACTCAAATGGGGCCTCTTGTATCTACTGAACAGCAGTCTCGCGTATTGAACTATATAGAAAAAGGATTAAATGAAGGGGCTGAATTGTTAACAGGTGGAGGAAAGCCTCGCGAGGAAGGTTACTTCGTTGAACCAACAATCTTTGCTGATGTTAACGATGAAATGACCATTGCAAAAGAAGAAATCTTCGGCCCAGTAATTGCTGCTCTACCATTCGAAGATTTGGATGAAGTTATTAATCGTGCCAATAATAGTGATTATGGCTTAGCTGCCGGTTTATGGACACGAGATGTGGCTAACGCACATTATATCGCTAATCGATTACGTGCTGGTACTGTTTGGGTTAACTGCTATAACGTTTTTGATGCAGCATCACCATTTGGTGGTTATAAGCAATCAGGTATAGGACGAGAAATGGGATCTTATGCTTTAAATAACTATACAGAGGTTAAGAGTGTTTGGCTTTCTTTAAAATAATACGAAAAAAGAACCCGAGATTATATCAAATCTTGGGTTCTTCACTTTAATTGGAACTTGGAACTTTATCAATTGATTGTTCTCTTAAACGATACTTTTGAATTTTACCAGATGCTGTCATTGGATAACTATCCGTTATTTCTATAAAACGCGGGATTTTATGTCTTGAAATTTTTCCTTTGCAGAATTTTCTTACTTCTTCTAATGTAATGGTTTCTCCCTTTTTCGGGATAATCCAAGCCATTACTTCTTCACCAAAGGTCTCATCAGGGACGCCAATTACTTGTACATCTAAAATTTTTGGGTGAGAATAGAGAAATTCTTCAATCTCTCTTGGATAAATATTTTCCCCTCCTCTAATAATCATATCCTTTAATCTTCCAGTAATTCGACAGTAGCCGTTTTCATCCATTACTGCTAAATCTCCTGTATGAAGCCAACCTCCATCATCTATTGCGTCTTTTGTCGCTTCGTCATCTTTATAATATCCCTTCATGACATGATAGCCTCTTGTACAAAGTTCCCCTTGTTCACCATTTTCAACTGCTTTATTTGTGACTGGATCCACTATCTTCACTTCAACATGTGGAAGAACACGTCCAACAGATTCTACTCTTAATTCGATCGGATCATTTGTTCTTGTTTGAGTAATAACAGGAGATGACTCTGTTTGTCCATATGCAATGGTGATTTCCGATGCCCCCATTCGTTGAATAACACCTTTCATTACCTCAATTGGACAGTTTGAACCTGCCATTATTCCTGTTCTTAATGATGAAAGATCATATTCATCAAAATTAGCTAAATTTAATTCATTGATAAACATAGTCGGTACTCCATGTAATCCAGTACACTTTTCATCTTGAACCGTTTGTAGTACTTGGCTAGGATTAAATTCTTGAATCGGTACCATTGTCGCTCCAACTGAAACACAAGCCATTGTTCCTAGTACACATCCAAAGCAATGAAAAAATGGCACAGGTATACAAAGACGATCTTTTTCAGTCAATTCCATACAATTCGCAATGTTATACCCATTATTTACAATATTATTATGGGTTAACATTACTCCTTTTGGAAATCCAGTTGTACCTGAGGTATATTGCATATTTATTACATCATTTGGATGCAATGATTGTATACGTAGGTTTAATGCTTCGTCTGTAACCTCATCACTTAAACGCAATAAATCATCCCAATTATATGTACCTGGATATTTTTTGGTACCTAATACAATTACATTCTTCAGCTCTGGAAGACGTTTACTTATCAAATTGCCTGCTTCTGACTCATTTAGTTCAGGACAGATTTCATACAACATCTGAATATAGGAGGAATTTCGATAGCTTTCCATTAAAATAATTGTTTTTGAATCTGATTGACGCAATAAATATTCCAATTCAGTGGTCTGATAATTCGTATTGACGGTTACTAAAACTGCCCCCATTTTCCCTGTTGCAAATTGGCATGTGAGCCATTCAGGCGTATTTGTTGCCCAAATTGCTGCATGATCCCCTTTTTCTATCCCGAGTCTCATTAGTCCTTTAGCTATTAAATTACAATGATTATTGAATTCCTTGTATGAATAACGCAAATTTCGATCGGAATAAATGACTGCTTCATGATCAGGGTGCTGCAAAGCTTTTTGTTCTAATAATTCTCCTATTGTTACATTTAATAATGAAGCCATTGCTAATCATCCTCCTAACAGACCGTATAATAAGATATATTGAAAAATTAAATTAACGTATTCACAACATAATGTTATCACGTTTTTCAGAATATTCAAATAGAAATAAACGAAATATTATAAAATTTAAATTCTGGAAATAATATGTGCAATTTGCACGAGTTTAAGAAATTATTCAAATTTACTGTCAAAACACTTTTCTTTTTTTGAGAAAAGAGTTAAAATGGTTGAAAATATAGTAAATAATATATTCCACTAGGAGGTTTTGTCATGAAAATTATGAGTAACGAAATGTTGGTGGCAGCCTATCGAGACGCTGAAAAGAAAGGTCAAGAACGTGAGTGGATAAAATTATTGAAATCGGAATTAATAAAACGTGGGTTAAATCCTTCTAAAAGTTAAAAAAAGTGTGCAATCTTTGATTGCACACTTTTAATGTTTTCACTCACACACGATTCGAAACTATATTTTTAATAATCATTAATGAAATTGTTGTAAGGGGTTTATTATGATCTATTCAGTGTATCTTTGCTTAATAGGGTCACAATTAGGAGGATGCATATTCGTTGACTCAGCTAGCTTTGTTAAATAATAACACTCCTCACGAAACATATGATCTGCCATAAGTGCAGGAAATACACCCAATATTTGCTTTGAGAGTTCGAATTCAAAAATTTCATTTAAAAACATCTGAAACATTTCCATTTCAATTTTTACATCTGAGTTAAATCGTTTTAAGGCGGGAAAAACATGTTCATTTGACCGTAAATATCCTGTCAATTCAACTGCTTTCAAATAAAACTCTTTAAAAACTTTCTCGAATTCTTCGCTTGATATTTTATACTTATTCTCAATTGCGTCCATCTCATCATTAATCGCAGCAGCATGGCCATATGCATCTTGAAGCCAAAGTAAATGATGGTGTAACTCATGATAAATAGGAATTTTCTCTCCTTTTTTCATATGCTGTAATATTCTTTCATACTCTTCAAGCTCATTTACCATATGATTCATAAAAGTTGGCGATAAATGAATATGAATTTTCCCTACTAAATGTCTTTTTAAGATTTCTAGTTTAAACTTTTTTAAATTTAAAACGTGCGTTTCTGCTTGCTTAGCAAGTAAGATTGACTCTTCTTCATTACTAATGTTCTTTGCCTTTTCTAGAAGACTATCAAATAAATCTCTAAACTCTCTAGCTTTAACAATCATTTCTTCCTCGTTTTCACTTAAAGCTGACAAAATAAATCTGGAATGATCCCCTAAAACTTGAAGCCAAAAAGTATGTTCAAATTTTGAATCCAATTCCACTTATTTCATCTCCTTCCTTCCTTACTCTCCCATCCTAATCATATTCAAAGCCTAACTTGGACTATGTATCATCTAAATGAATATAAAAAAAGCGTAAACGCCTTTCTCATCGACGTACGACTGGGAAAAGTGGCAGTAAAATTTCTCCTAGAAGTGCAAAGACTGAGATATAGGAGACGCAGCAGAAATTTATTATTAGTAACTAAAAAAAAGCCCTTCTCAATGAATAAAGTGTACCCTTTGTAAAGAACATTTTAAAAAAAGCCTAAGCAATTTTAAGAAGATGATCTCTGTATTGAACAGGGGTCATCTTTTTTAGATTCCATTGGTATCTATAGTGATTGTAATACGACA
>BORH01000031.1 GCA_018333075.1 Heyndrickxia sporothermodurans
CTTTCTTTGATAATTTTGTGTGGTAACTTCATTATACAAAGAGGAACGATTTTTTTGTCTTTTTTTGATAAAAAAAACAAAAGGGATGCCCCAAAAGTCTAATGATCTAGACTTTTGAGTCACCCTCGTTTGTTTCGAATTTTCAAAACATGGCTTTGACATTAGATCTCTATGCCTATATACTTAAAACAGATTATTAAATAATCTGAATATAAAATAATATCCGACTGTTCTGGAAATAGTCGGAAGGTTAGGGGGATAAATATGGATAACCGTCCGCAGTGGGGATCAAGATCAGGCTTTATATTTGCAGCCGTTGGATCGGCAATTGGGTTAGGAAATATATGGAGATTCCCAGCTGTTGCTTACGAAAATGGGGGAGGTGCATTCTTTTTTCCGTACTTATTTGCACTTTTAACAGCAGGGATACCGATACTAATACTCGAATTTACCATTGGCCATAAGTATAGAGGGTCATCTCCACTTTCATTTTCCCGCATTAGTAAAGGAAGTCAATGGATCGGTTGGTGGCAAGTTGGGATATCATTTGTCATTGCAACTTACTATGCTGTTATTGTTGCATGGGCCATTTCTTATGCCGTCTTTTCATTTAAATTATCATGGGGAAAAGATACGACAGGATTTTTATTAAAAGACTACTTAAAATTAGCAGAGCCAGGGACAACGGGTAGCTTAGTACCGGGGGTTTTAATCCCACTAATAATTGTTTGGGTTATTGTCCTAGGAATTATGTTTGCAGGTGTGAAAAAGGGAATTGAAAAGGCAAATAAAATTATGATTCCTGCACTTGTCATTTTATTTTTAATAATTGTTATTCGTGCCTTGACATTACCTGGAGCTTTGGATGGATTGAATACTTTCTTCCAGCCGAATTGGAGCAAGATTATGGATGGCAAGGTTTGGGTTGCAGCATATGGTCAAATATTTTTTAGTTTATCAATAGGGTTTGCAATTATGATTACTTATTCAAGTTATTTACCTAGAAAAACGGATTTAACAAATAATGCATTTATTACGGGCTTTGCTAATTCTGCTTTTGAACTTTTGGCTGGATTTGGAGTATTTGCTGCCTTAGGCTATATGGCTGCTCAACAAGGAGTTGCTGTGGACAAAGTAGTTAGTAGTGGAGTAATTCTCGCATTTTCCGTTTTTCCACAAATCATAAGCAAACTGCCGGCTTTAAATGGATTATTCGGTGTATTGTTTTTTGGTTCATTAATATTAGCTGGTTTAACCTCATTAATGTCAATTATTGAAACATTTGTTGCTGGTGTTCAAGAAAAGTTTAATGTTTCTAGAAATCTTTCTGTATCAATTGGTGGGGGATTAGCAGCAATTATATCATTACTATATGCTACTCAAGGTGGGTTAAATTATTTAGATACAGTTGATTATTTCATTAATCAATTTGGTGTAGCATTAGCAGGTTTATTTGAAGTTGTCTTTATTGCTTGGTTTGTCAAGCAACTTAAACCATTGCAGCAGCATGCTGACGCTGTTTCTGATATAAAATTAGGCGCATGGTGGAGAATATGCTTGTCATTTATTACTCCTGTTGTATTAGGCTATATGATGTATGATAATTTAAGACAAAATTTACTAAATGAATATGGTGGTTACCCACGTGAGCTTATCTTTAATTATGGTTGGTCAGTGGCAATAGGTGTTATCATTTTAGCAACATTATTTAGCATGAAGAATTGGAAAAAAGATCAGTTGAATATACCTGTTACATCCAACCAAAAGGAGGTTTCCTGATTATGGGGGCAAGTGCCATTACAATGATGATTATTGGTGTTGTAGTAATTTGGGGAGGATTAGTGGCAAGTATTGTTCATGCGATTAAAAAATCCAAGCAAAGTGCATAGATTATTTCAAAAGAGTAAGGGCCTCAGCTATTTTTTTGAGGCCCTAATTCTATCCAAACGTTCCCATTGCTTTAAATATGGATATGGATCGAATGACCATTCTGTACGTCCATTATCTTTATACATTCCGTAATGTAAATGTGGTGGGAATTTTCCAGATGTTCCTGGAGGACCATAACCTGTACTTCCGACACTTCCAATTAATGTACCTGGTTCGACAATTTGTCCAACCTTTAATTTTTTTGAAAAGCCGTTTAAATGTGCATAATAATGGTATGTGTTGTTTATATCACGTATTCCTACACGCCATCCTCCAAATCTATTCCATCCCTTCATTTCAACAATGCCATAGCTTGTGGAACGAACAGGAACACCATATCCTGCGAAAATATCTGTTCCTTCATGGATTCTCCTTCCACCCCAGCCTCTAGCAGCACCCCATGTATTGTGATAAGTGAAATTGTAGCCTCTTGGCATCGGAAATGTCTTATGATTAAGATCTAATCTGCCAAAATGCTTATACAATTTAGCCTTCTCCAAAATGATGCTTACGGTCTTATCTCTTTTATAATATTCCCATAAAGCAATTTTGAAATGGTCTTCATCTACTCCATAATTAAGAATATGATTAGCAAAGGAAAAGAGAATATCTGCATCATCGTAAATGCTCGCTTTTCCATCTCCATTTCCGTCTATTCCTATTCCGTTAAATAATTGAATAGATAGAGGGTGAGTATCATTTCGATCAGGATTTAAGTAGCCTGTCCATACTACTGGCTTGAAATAAATGCCTGTAATTCCATTTGTTTTTGGTAGATCATTTCTTACCGAGCGAATACTTCTTTCATAATGGTCAACTGCGGCTATATAATACCAAGGGATATTTGTAACAACTTCTACTCTTTTATATAATTCCATTCGTTTTATATAGCTTTCTTCATCTGTCATTGCTTTATTTGAAGCGAAGCTTTTATGATGAATGGGCATAAGCAGCAGAAGTAAACATAGCAGAATCCTCAATGTACAGCCCTCCTTTCTTTCAATTTTACATTTATTTTATTATGTGTTTGAACTACTTTATCATAATGATAAAATACTGGTAATCAGATGAATTCATTAAATAGTTGAAAAGAAATGGTTAAAAAACTGCGTCAATTTAGACGCAGTTATACTTAAAGATTTCCATTTTTATACCGTTCTCCATACTCTTCTTTATCCTCAGCTTTATTGGTTGTCCCGTCAATGACTTCACCATTCGCATTTTCTCTATTGTTTAAAGGACGACCCTGTGGTGAGCTTTCTAGCATTTTTTTAACAGTTCCTTTAATAACATCATCTTTTTTGTTATTTCTAGCATCCATATACGAAATATTTTCTACATCTTGCCTTAATGTAGGATCATCTGTAACATAAACATGAAACCATCTAGGAACAACGGACATAGCTGTCTTTTTTACTTGATCAGCAACATTAAAGCGTCCTTTTTTATCTTTTTCATCTGTTCGGTAGGCAACTAGAACTTCCTCATCTGTGACAAGGACTGAGGCATCATGAACTTTTGGAATGCTGACAGCCATTTTACTGATTGTATTAGCAACTTTTTCTCTGTTCATAGTAAAGCCTTGTTTATAATTGAAATCCTTATTTGGAATAGGGCTTTTAACTTGTCGAACGTAGCCAAATTCTTTAGCACGCTCTGCTCGAGTATTCACTTTCTCTGGATTATATAGATCTTCTTCATTTTGTTTATGCAGTGTATTCCCATTTTGCTTATAGATTCCAGGGTTTTCGGCTACATTTTTATTATTATCATTATTGCTGCAAGCTGTAAGGAGAGCAGCACCTAAAAATGTTGCGATAACAAGTCTTTTTTGCAATTTCTACACCTCCTATTTAATAGGGTGTGCTTGAAAATTATTTTTTTTCTTAGTAATTGTTGGGGTTTTAGTTATAATTTAATTAAAGAGCTTTTAAAAAGTGTGTTTGGAATCATAGGATAAAATTGAGGTGATTAAAATGATAAGTATTAATAATCAGACCTATGAAATAATAAAAGATTTTCGTAATGGCTTTAATGAAGAAGCATTTCGAAATCGATTTAGTGATATTTTGTCAAGATATGACTACATAGTAGGTGATTGGGGATATGGCCAATTAAGGTTAAAAGGCTTCTTTGATGATGAAAACCCCAAAGCAACCTTCGATACAAAAATTGGTACATTAACGGAATATTTGTATGAGTACTGTAATTTTGGATGTGCTTATTTTGTAGCGAAAAGAATTTAAAAAATGCCCCTTAAGAAGGGGCTAGTTGCTTTCATCATAAGGCGGCTCCTGATTCACTTCGGGGTCATCATGGGTTGGATGTGCACCAGGATACTCTCTAGGTAAATCCTGATGAAAGGATTTAAACTCGTAATTAAAAGCACTGTACGGGCGTTGTCCTTTTTTCCATGGGGTTGATTTTCCTTGAACAGGTTCATCTTCACCTCTTGGTGATCCATAAGGACCTTCAGGTAAATCTTCTGCGGTAATAAAATTTTTTCTAGTTTCTACTGTTGAAACATCAGTATAAGGCATATCCTCTTTATCTAAGTGTTCGTATTTTTCATCCATACTCTCACTCCTTTTTATACGTTTAATTTTATTATGTGATGATTTCATCAAATCAATCCGAATGAAATAATTCTTGGAGAGCGGTCAGGAAATTATGGAATGGTTATGATAAAATAAAAAGGGATGAATATATAAGGAAGGACGTCTTAGCATGTATTTTGTAGATCGAGAAAAAATAGAGGCAACATTGCAATATATGGAGGATAGACTTCAATTATTAAAGAAGATTGAAACATTGGATACAGTCGTAGAAAAGGCAGCATTTGAAAGAATTGCACATATGACGATTGAATCTATTTTAGATATTGGGAACTCAATTATTGACGGATTTATTATGAGAGATCCTGGTAGCTATGAGGACATTATTGACATTCTACTCGATGAAAAAGTAATTACAGAAGACCTTTCTAAAGGTTTACTTGAAGTTATATCTTATCGTAAAGTTCTTGTACAACAATATGTTTATATACAACATGAAGAGATGAGACAAATATTTTTAACGAATATGGAAGCAATTAAACAATTTGCTCCAAATGTAAGAAAATATTTAGAGAATGAATTAGGTCCTGTCTCAGCATTTAAAAACTAGGCTGACGCTTTCTTTATGTGAAAGCGTTTTTTGTTGCTTTACTTATTGGGAATATAGGAAGGAATTGGATAGATGAAACAGTATAAAGGATATTTAATTGATTTAGATGGTACGATGTACCGTGGGAGTGAAAAAATAGATGCAGCAGGGGATTTTATCCATCGATTAAAAAGCAGAAATATTCCATATTTATTCGTAACAAATAATTCCTCTAGGACACCAGAACAGGTGGCAAAAAAGCTTCAAAAATTTGATATTCCAGTTGAAAAAAATCAAATATTTACAACTTCTATGGCAACTGCTGAATATATTTATGAACAGAATAAAAATGCAACTGTGTATGCAATTGGAGAAGAAGGATTAAAGACAGCATTAAAAAATAAAGACCTTCATTTTCAAGAGGAAAATCCAGATTATGTTGTTGTAGGAATTGATCGGGAAATTAATTACGAGAAATTAACTTTAGCCTGTCTAGCGGTAAGAAAAGGAGCGACCTTTATTTCTACAAATGCTGATATTGCATTACCTACAGAAAGAGGATTTTTGCCTGGAAACGGATCGATAACTTCAGTTATAACCGTATCTACTCAAACGAATCCGATATTTATTGGCAAGCCGGAGTCAATTATTATGAACCAAGCATTAGCTTATCTTGGTACAAAAAAAGAAGAGACAATAATGGTAGGAGATTTTTATGATACAGATATCCTTGCAGGTATAAGAGCTGGGATGGATACCTTACTTGTTCATACTGGAGTAACGACAAAAGAAGCTTTACAGGAAAAGGATGAACAACCAACTTATGTGGTCAATTCTCTTGATGAATGGGTTTGTTAAAATTTTTCTTCAGTAGTAAAAAGCGTACGTTAAATTTGTACGCTTTTTGTCTTTATTTTAATGATTCCATTGAACATTTTTTTATTCCATATTTTCGCTGACCGCACGATGGGCCAATCTACTAGAAGCTGCTGCAGCTATTGCTCCTACAATGTCATCTAGAAACGTATGACATTTTCCAGATGAATGATCATTTAATTGTTTTAATATACCTGGTTTTTGTTTATCGATATATCCATAATTAGTAAATCCGATTGATCCATATACATTAACAATGGAAAACGCTAAAATTTCATCCACACCATATAAGCTTTCATCCACTTCAATGATGGATTGTAGGGGTTCTTCCAACATTTTTCTTTCTGCTAAAATATCTAATTGTATACCTGTTAAAATTGCATTTTGCACCTCACGTTTTGAGAGGACTCGATTTATATTTTCTCTACATTCATCTAACTGTAGATTAGGATGATATTTCTTTTGAAGAAACATGACTAACTCTGCGATATCCTCTATGGTTACACCGCGTTCATTTAACCAATCCCTTGCAGTTTTCTCATTTAATGTCATTTTTTGATTGTTTGTCATAAGTTCACCCATTTTCTTTTATTTGTATAAAGCATTGTTTATTAGTAAATTTCTTTTTTTCAACATATATATTACTATTGGTTTTTCATGCAGAGTTTTACACGTTCAAAATGAATAAAATATAAAATTTTATTGCTTTACATTTTCTTTTAGACAAAAGGTAAGTGAAAATAAAGGCGTTACACCAACTGACTTAAAGGAGGTCAATTATGTCAATCGATATCCTTAAGAAGTTTTTCAACATAAAGGCCGAAAATTCCTTCATGGATGGAAGCTTTGTAAGATATGTGGCAAACGATTCGCTTTACACACTTGTACCAGTAACCAATGTAAAGGAAGAATTATTAGTTGAGCTGTACGAAATTTCTGAGCATCTAATAGGTCAAGGTGATAAACATGTTTCAAGATTTACATTATCTAAAGATAATAAGTTCCTTGTTACTTATAATGATGAGGATTATGTTTTACTTCAAAATAAGCTATCAACTATGCCTAGAAATATAGAATATGGTAGAAAGTTAGCGAAATTCCATCAAAGAGGGAGATCCATCCAAACTAATATTCAAATTGTCAGCAGAATGGGACAATGGAAATCTTTTTGGGAAACTCGATTAGATCAAATGGAAAAAGCTTGGTATCAATTAGTACAAGAGCATCCTGATCATGAATTTGAGCATTTATTTGTTGATTCTTTTCCTTATTATATGGGGTTAAGTGAAAATGCGATTCAATATTTAGTTGATACTGAATTAGATGAAACTCGCTTTCAAAGTGATGCTGGTACTGTTTGCCATGAACGATTTAATAAAAATTCATGGGGAAAACATCAATGGATTCGAAATCCTTTTGATTGGGTTTTTGATCATGCAACTAGAGATATTGCTGAATGGATTCGCGGACAATACTTTCGAAATAAACGGACTTTTTTGCCGGATTTACAAGAATTTTTAAGGAGCTATCAATCAGTAAGTCCGCTTTCCACATTTTCATGGAGACTTCTTTACGCACGATTATTATTTCCGTTACATTATTTTGAATGCATCGAGGAATATTTTATAACAAGTTCTGAACAGCAAAAAAAAATTTTAGAGGAAAGATTAAAATCTTATATACAAAATTCTATAGAATATGAAACTTTTTTAACTGACTTTTACAAAAATTCAGGCGTGATAAATGGTGGGAGAAATATTCCCATTGTTGAATGGTTAAAATAGTTAATAAAGTGGTCAATAATGAAAAAGGTGATTCGATAAACGTTTGTTTGAAAGCTATATATTTTACGAAGAAAATAAAAAAGCGATTCATCAAGAACCGCCTGAAAAAATTAGAATACCTGCTCAACCTCTACTACTCCAGGAACTTCTTCGAACAATGCACGTTCGATTCCTGCTTTTAATGTAATAGTTGAACTTGGGCAAGTTCCGCAAGCGCCTAAAAGACGTAGCTTCACAATACCATCTTCCACATCAACTAATTCACAGTCACCGCCATCACGTAAAAGGAATGGGCGTAATTTATCTAATACTTCTTGAACTTTATCGATCATTGTTTGTTCTGCCATTGAGAAATCGACTCCTTTCCATATTCTTATTATAATCAGTAATCGAAAAAAAATCTATTATCGGAGCCGATCTCTTTTTCTGCTTTCCTTTCTTAAAAACTTGTGTACAATAAAAGAAAAGGGAGAGAAGCATATGTGGAAACAAGTAGAAATTATTATTTATGGAGCAGAAATAATTTGTGCGAGTTGTGTTAACTTACCATCTTCAAAAGACACATATGAGTGGCTGGAGGCGGCATTATCTCGGAAATTTCCTAATCAGTCTGTAAATATTCGCTTAGTTGATATTTATAATCCACCTCAAGAAGAGGAGATCAAGAATTTTGCTGAACGTGTCATTGATGAAGACATGTTTTATCCTGTTGTTACATTAGAGGGGAATATTGTTGGTGAAGGGAATCCAAGGCTAAAATCCATTTATACAGAAATGGAAAAATACGGATACTCACCTGTTGAATAATATATTAATTATTTGACTGAAAGAGGGAAAAAGGGTAGGATTGTCTTTGGTAGTGAGGTGACTATCTTTGAATCCTATTATAGAGTTTTGTGCCAGTAATCTTGCAAGTGGATCTTATAAAGCTCTTGAAATTTTAGAAGAAGATCCAAATCTCGATATCGTAGAATATAGTTGCTTAGGTTATTGTGATCTTTGTGGAGATGCCCCTTTTGCTTTAGTAAATGGAGAATATGTAAAAGGTGAGACTTCAGAAGAACTCGTAGAAAATATATATAAGTTTTTAGAAGAAAATCCTATGTTTTAATAAGCCAACTTAAATCATAAGGTTTATTATTGGACATGATTAAAATGAAAAGATAGGAAAGGAGGCTGTAAAAAGCCTCCTTTTGTTTTTGTTCATTAAAAATATGTATATTTTAGTTCCAACCTTTTGTAAAACTAAGCCTTTATCTTCAGAACAGATCTGAATTTCTTTAAGCGGTACTCCGTTTTTTATTTTCTCGCATTTCTTGCCATTGCTCACGTGCCATTTCAACAATTGTTCTTTCTGTCGTAGTATTTTGCTTTTCGATTATTTTAGATAAATATATAGTTGCTTGGTCTTGATCACCAATTAGAAGTGATAATTCAGCGATTAAATACATAATTTTCATTTCGGACATTTGAGTTTTATGAAAGTCACTGTTTGAATAGGAATGTAGATATTCTTGAGCTGCGTATTTCAAAAAACGTAGTTCCTGCTCTTTATTTTTTAATTGTCTATAAAGCCAACCAATTCTTAAGTATAGTCCTCCGATGGTCACGTTTTTTTCTTTTTTTAGCGCTGCGCAGTATGCAGCAAGTTTATAGGAATTAATAGCTCTTTTTGTTGTCCGAACTTTACCATAATCTTGTGATACCCAATGATTGCTTACTTTATTAATAATCATTTCCTTTGTATTTGGTGGGAAGTATTTTGAAAAATCCTCAGTAAAAGAAAAACCGCAATGTGGGCAAACAAAAACATTATAAAAAAGGGGGTTTAGTTCAGATTTACGATAATTTGGACAGAAATCTTTATCATAAAAATCCACTTTTATAAAGTTAGAACGAATTTTAGTTGTTGTAAAATGTTCCTTGCAAAGTAAGCACTCTAACTTTTTATCATAATATGGTGTTAAGAGTGGATTCATGGTATCAACCCCTTTGTGAAATTGTTAGGTGAAAAGACACTTGGTCTTATGACCTATTATAATACAATAATTGAAGAACATATAGCTATTATATAAGTATTATGGACTACGAATCACTTTTTGGGTGGATTTAGGTAAAAACACCTTGATAATTTCAAAAAGATAAAATTTATGTAAAATATAAACAATTGTTATCTCGTTGGATTTTATAAAGTAAATGCATTTAAGCGAATAGGTTGAGGGGATAAAAGTGAGGGTATATAATAGGATGTATATATAATTATTTTGTTTTTGTAAAAATTGTTTCTCGGATTCGTATGAGGTATGCAAAATGCCGGAAATATAAAAAGGAAGTTAAACTATTTTGGAGGTGGAACAAATGACAAGTGTTGTTACAATTACTGAAGCAGCGGCGCTTCAAATAAAAGATATGCTGAAGCAAAATGAGGAAGAAGGTTCATTTCTTCGTATATCTGTAAATGGTGGAGGATGCACAGGACTTTCATATGGAATGGGATTTGATCATGAGAAGAATGAAGATGATACGGAAGATTTACAACACGGCATTACGGTTTTAGTGGATAAAGAAAGTACACCTATTTTACAAGGAACGAAAATTGATTATAAACAATCCTTAATGGGTGGCGGCTTCACCATCGATAATCCGAATGCTATTGCGTCATGTGGGTGTGGTTCTTCATTTAGAACGGCTAAAGTAGCTGGATCACCGGAGAACTGTTAGTATCAGGGATAACATTAAAGTATAGAAAGATGCTTTTGAATCAAAAAATGTACAAAGTTAAACAGACCTAGGATATTTTACTATCCTAGGTCTGTTTTGGGCACAGTTTTACTTAAGATGGAAATAAGGATGTACTATGCATTGGCTGTAAACGCGCTTTAGGATCTATGTAAGCTTTTGCATTACTTACAGCTGTAGGCGCTTCACCGAAACCTGTAGCAATTAATTTTATTTTTCCTTCGAATGTACAAATATCACCTGCTGCGTAGATTCCTGGAATATTTGTTTCCATTTTAGAATTAACGACTATTGAATTTTTTTCAATTTCAATTCCCCAATCCTTGATTGGGCCAAGGGAAGAGACAAAACCGTAATTAACAATGAGTGCATCGAAGTCTACCACTTCTTTTTTCTCTCCACGCACTTCTTCTAATACAAGTTGTTGTGCTTGATGTTCATCTCCAATTAATTCTGTAGGAACAAACGGAGTTAGAATTTCTACTTTTGAATTGCGTAATGTTTCGACGCTATGTTCGTGTGCGCGGAACTTGTCCCTTCTATGGATGAGAGAAACTTTTTCAGCAATAGGCTCCAACATTAAAGCCCAGTCAACTGCTGAGTCTCCACCACCTAAGATAGCTACCTTTTTACCTGCAAAACTTTGAAGATCATCAACAAAATAATGTAAGTTCTTACCTTCGTATTGTTTTGCATTTTCTAATTCAAGTCTGCGAGGTTGAAAAGCACCAACACCAGCTGTAATGATAATTGTTTTGGAATAATGAACCTCTTTATCTGTTGTAAGCTTAAAAACCTCATCATCTTGTTTTTCAACATTCTCAACGGATTGTTCAAGACAAATAGTTGGTGAAAATCTTGAAAGTTGTTCTTTCAAATTATTAACTAAATCTTGAGCCTTAACCTTTGGAAAACCAGCAACATCATAAATATATTTTTCAGGATACAATGCAGCAAGTTGTCCACCTAATTGGGGTAAGCTCTCAATAATTTTTACGCTTGCCTGGCGCATACCTCCGTAGAATGCAGTGAATAATCCCGTTGGACCCCCACCAATAATGGTTATATCATAAATTTTTTGATCTTCCTTCAAAAAAATTCCCTCCATATCATTTCATTTCAAGTCCATAATATCATAATTGAATTCATGTAATCTAATGTTTATATTCAGAAAATACCAAACAACCATTCAGAATTTTCTTAAGTTTTCTTTTTCCTAAATATATATTGAAAAAGAACTCCAAAAGGAATATTATTAAATGTGGATATTATATTAATTTTTTATGACAATTTTTTTATACTAGGCATTGTTATTTACGATTTAATTTAGACTGAAATTCAACACTGCCTTGTTTTACTATGCTGTGATTAGTGAAATAAATCACAAGTATTTTAAGGTTTTTTTCATAAGCTTGCGTTCGTGGTGGAAAGATAGAAATACCATCACTCAAAAAAATTAAAGGTGGAAGTGATACAAGTGAGAAAGCCAAGAGTCGTTGTATTGGGTGCCGGTTACGGTGGATTAATGACAGTTACTCGCCTTCAAAAATTATTAGGCAGTAATGATGCAGAAATTATTTTAATTAATAAGAATGAATATCACTATGAAACTACATGGCTACATGAGGCATCTGCTGGTACATTACATCATGACCGTGTTCGTTATGATGTGAAAAATGTAATTAATCGCAGTAAAGTGGAATTCATCAAAGGTACAATTGAAAAAATAAATCCTGATGAAAAGAAAGTTATTTTGGAAAACGGTGAAGTTGAATTTGATTATCTAGTTATTTCACTTGGTTCTGATTCTGAAACTTTTGGAATTAAAGGCTTAGATAAATATGCATTTGCTATTACGAATGTAAATGCTGCCAGACAAATTCGTGAGCATATCGAATACCAATTTGCAACATATAATACAGAAGAAGAAAAAGATGAAACAAGATTATCAATTGTTGTAGGTGGAGCAGGATTTACAGGTATCGAATTCCTTGGAGAATTAACAAACCGTATTCCGGAACTTTGCGAAGAATATGACATTGATCGTAAAAAAGTTAGAATTACTTGTGTGGAAGCATCTCCAATGGTATTACCGCAATTCGATCGCGATTTAGTTAATTATGCGATTGCTTTACTAGAAAGTAAAGGTGTAGAATTCCATATCGGAACGGCTGTACAAGAAGCACGAGAAGATGGAGTACTAATTGGTAAGAAAGATGAAGAACCACAAGAAGTTAAAGCACGTACAATTATATGGTCTGCTGGGGTTCGAGGTAATTCGATTATTGAAAAATCTGGATTTGAAAGTATGCGTGGACGTGTAAAAGTTAACAATGATTTACGTGTTCCTGGATACGATAATATTTTCATTATTGGTGATTGCTCACTTATTATTAATGAAGAAATTAATCGCCCATATCCTCCAACTGCACAAATTGCAATGCAGCATGGTGAAGTTTGTGCACGCAATGTTGCTAAACTTGTCCAAGGTAAAACAGATCTTGAGAATTTTGTCTTTGATGATAAAGGAACTGTGTGTTCCCTTGGTGAAGACGATGCAATTGGTGTTGTTTTTGGAAAGAAAATTAAAGGTACAAGTGCTTCAGTTATGAAAAAAGTCATCGATAATCGTGCATTGTTTATGGTTGGTGGAACATCACTTGTATTGAAAAAAGGAAAATTTAAATTATTGTAGCATATTGAAGATGGGACAACTTGTTCCATCTTTTTTAGTAATTTTTAAATAAATTCGGATTATTGAGAAAATGAATGAATAAGAGAGAAAAGAAGTAATTGTATACGTTTTCTTGAAAAGATTTGCTTGTTTACCTCTCCTCAAAAAGATGGTATATTATCAGAAAATTAAGAAACAAAAAAGAAGGCGAGAGGATGAGTGAAAATGAAGCTATCAACAGCAGAGAAAAATACGTGCACATATTGCTCAGGGAAAGGATATTTTCAACTCATTTTAGGCGGTTCTGAAACATGTCCATGTTGTGATGGTACAGGAAAAAAGAAATAAGAGCTAGTGTATGTTAAAAGAGGTTTTCAAAAAGATGATTTTGAAAGCCTTTTTTATTTTTTGCCCTTTAAAAAAAGATTGTTTGTTCTAAAATTGTTCAAACTTTTTGTCAAACACTTTCATTGACTGGCTTAAAAACATTGAGTACACTTAAATTTGGTATAAACTGAACTAAGATACATAATAACTGATTTTTGTGTAGATAAATGAAGGTTTGGAGTGTTGTCAATGCAAATGGCTTTACCTGTACTAATTATATCAATGTTATTATTTTTTGTCCTTTTTTTTGGAATCGGATTTATTTTAAACATGTTGTTAAGAATGACATGGCTTATGGCAATCATATATCCAATTGTTGCAATATTAATCATAGATAATGTTCGTTTCTTAGAATATTTTACTCATTCTGGATATGCTTTTGGCCAATTAGGTAAAAAAATATCAGCTTTAATGGCACCTGATATTATGATATTATTAAGCGGTTTTATAGGTGCATTGGTCGCTGGTATTGTGATGAAACTATTGCGTAAAAAAGGGTACAGAATGTTTTAATCCCTTGAAGAAAAGGAATGGAGCGAGAATCTATTCTTTTTTTTTATATGAGTTATTGACAGAATTTTAAGTTTTCTTCACTCGTAATGAATATTTCAAATCGTATTTGGAAAAGAATAGATTTGGGAGGAGTGGAAAAAACTATGCATATGAAAAATACAATCAAGCGTCTGTTTATGACAATTTTATTTATTGCGGCAGTACTTACTACATTTCAATCAATTTCAGGAGTGAAAGCTGCAACCATTTATGGAGGACTAATTGATGAAGCAAGAAAGGATATTCAAGAAGGTTTCCATAATTTAAGCTTAAAATCATTCGGCTTGGCTCTTAAATCATTAAAAAAATCGGTTTCAGCCCCTACTCAAATATCATCAAGTGAATCTGTAAAAGGATCTGTGCCTACTCTTGAAGAGCTAGATTGGTCTAAGTATCCCTCAAAGGATGTTGTTGCAACTGGTTATACAGCAGGGGTGGAGTCAACAGGAAAGCATCCAAATGATCCACAGTATGGAATTACATACTCAGGAGTAAAGGTTAAAAGGGATTTATATTCAACAATTGCAGCAGACACAAATGTATTTCCAATTGGAACAATATTATTTATACCTGAATATGGATATGGTGTTGTTGCAGATACTGGTTCAGCGATTAAAGGAAATAGATTAGATTTATATTATGAAACCGTGAAAGATGTATATGAGCAATGGGGAAAGAAAAGTGTAAAGGTGTACATCATTGAACTGGGAAATGGAAAACTTACTGAAAAGGATTTAACTAAGCTTAATGAAAATAAAACGATGCAAGTTTTCAGACAACAGTATATAAAAACAAAAGTTGAGTAGTTAAAATATGAGAATTCATTTAATGTAGTCATTTTTAAAGCGCGGATATTCCTTTCCGCGCTTTGCTTGTTTTAGTCTATTCGTTAAGGAATGAATCTATTTTTATATGATTATAATAGGTTGGATGTAGGATATTGGCCAACTTATCCATTCCATTAATTAAACGTGGAGATGGCCGGCAAAAGAGCGACTCTTCAAGAACTAGTATTCGATTATTTTTTACTGCTGTTAGTCCATTCCAATGAGGTCTTTTTTTGACTAGTTCTGGGTTTACCTTTTCATGTGAGACACCTACCCAGGCTAAGCAAATATAATCAGGATTTCTTCTTCTAACATCATCCCAATCCGTTTGAATACTTGCTTTTTCTATAGATGAGAATATATTCTTGGCACCTGCATATTCACTTAATAATGTTAGCCAATTGGTATTTCCAGGAGTGAAGACAGGCTTAGGCCACCATTCCCAATAAAGAGTCGGGCAATTATCAATCGTATTAGCAATCTTTTTATATTGATTAATGGTTTCAAGGAAAAGCTTTGCTTTCTTTATTCCAACCTCCTCGCAACCAATGGACCTTGCAACATAAATTAAATCATTTGAAATGTCATCAAAGTTTTGGGGATTAAGAACAATATATGGAATTTTCCGTTTGTCTAGCTCTTCAATGTTTTTTTCCATACCTGGAACACTTAATGAGGCTAATACAAGATCAGGGTTTAGCTTTTCCAAATCATCCATTCGTATTGATAAATCAGGTCCTAGTTTTGGTAATACCTGAATATGTTCTGGCCAATCCGAATAATCATCTATGCCGACAAGTAAATGTAAACAATCTAAATATGCTAGCAGCTCCGTATTACTAGGACAAATAGATATAATTCGCAAGCGATCCACTCCATTTATTAATTAGTTTGGTTAATATTAATTCTATCATATGATTTAAAAGTGTGAGTAAGCTAACTTATCGTAATCGTAGGAATTTTCCGCTATAATAATATTGGAGGTGAAAGGGATGTTTAAAACGATAAATACTAATCCTTTTACAGAGGTTCATGAGTGTCTTTTAATTGGATTAAAAGATGTACCTAAAAAATTTTCTGGTCTACTTTCTGAGTTAGATTCAAAATTTGATAATCAATTAACGGAGCTTGTGAAATCAGGGGATCTTTCAGCAAAAATGAAAGAAATCACCAAAATACATACATTTGGAAAAATTGCTGCAAAACGATTACTTTTTGTAGGATTAGGGAAAGAAAAGGATTTAACATTTGAGGATGTCAAAGAATCATTTGGCAGAGCGTTCAAAGAGGTGAATGAAAGCGGCTTACAAACGGTAGCTATTGCTCTAGATACATTTATAACAGAATCCATCTCTCCTGAGGATGCAGCCAATGCGCTGAGTGAAGCGTTTGCTTTAGCATCTTACGAATTAATTGTATATAAACAAAAATCAAATGAGCCTGAGAAAACGGTTGAACAAATCAATGTCATTACTAGCGCTGATCATCAGGAAATTGATGCAGCATTGACGGTTGGTTATGCCTATGGAAAAGCGACCAATTCTGCTAGATCACTTGTCAATCTTCCAGGTAATATGTTAACGGCTACAGATTTAGCTCAATATGCAGAGGATTTAGCAAAAAGATATGAATTTGAAGTTGAAATTCTTGAAAAAGAAGAAATGGAAAAAAATGGAATGGGTGCGTTTTTAGCTGTAAATCAAGGATCGGTTGAACCTCCTAAAATGATCGTATTGAAATACCAAGGAAAAGAAGTATGGGAAGATGTAATTGGTCTTGTTGGAAAAGGAATTACTTTTGATACAGGTGGCTATTCTATAAAAACAAAGACAGGAATTGTTGGGATGAAAACGGATATGGGAGGAGCTGCAGCTGTACTTGGTGCAATGGAAGTAATCGGTGAATTAAAACCAGAACAAAATGTTGTGGCTGTTATTCCATCCACAGATAATATGATCAGCGGTTCAGCATTTAAACCAGATGATGTTATTACATCAATGAGCGGAAAAACAATTGAAGTATTAAATACTGATGCAGAAGGACGTTTAGCATTAGCAGATGCAGTTACATATGCAAAGCACCAAGGTGCTAATTATTTGGTAGATGTAGCGACGTTAACAGGTGGAGTAATTACCGCTCTTGGCCTTGATAAAACAGGTGCTATGACAAATGATGAAGCCTTTTTTGAACAAGTTTTAGAAGCTTCCAATGAAGCAGGTGAATTTATTTGGCGATTACCAATTACGGAAAATGATAAAAAACGTGTTCGAGGAAGCAAGATTGCTGATTTGAATAACTCTCCTGGAAGTGAAGGACATGCGATTATGGGTGGAGCATTTGTTGGTGAATTTGCCGAGAGTACTCCATGGGTACATTTAGATATTGCTGGCACGGCTGTAACGAATAAAGAGTATGATTTAGGACCTTCGGGTGCTACTGGAGTAATGGTTCGTACATTAGCATTATTAGTAGAGAGATTTGAACCAATAAAATAATTTTTAACTTGGGGATTTAATTGTTGAATGACAATTAAATCCTTTTTTTATTTAGATGAGAAAGTATAAACTTTTTTAAGGGTATAAAGATAAAGAATGCTGCTTTGTCTAGCGCAAGCAGCCTATCGATTAGTGTACTTCAGGACTCCTTCCTACGATAAGTCAACATCGATTCGTCCTCTAAGGCTCATCGTGTTTCCCTTTTCTCAGTCGAAAGTCCTTCCGGGAAAATTTGAATTACAATTTTCCTAGTACGTCGATGGGCAAGGCGCTTGCGCTTTTCTTATTTAGATAGTTAAGATAAAGAACATTATATTTTGCCCAGTCCATTCGCCCTTTTCTTGCATAAAAAGATAAAGAGTGTCTTGATAAAAAGGAGGTATATCTAATTGTATTTATATCGTCACACCCCCGTTCCAGGTGATTATCGAATGTTTCCATTTTTGTTTGGTGGCCCGTTTGTGGGAGGATTATTAGGAGGACTAATCGGAGGTGGTATAGCTGGTTATGCTCTTTCTAGACCCCGACCATATCCTTATCCAGTACCATATGCATATCCACAACCTTATCCATACGCACCTTATGGGGGATATGGAGCTGCTCCCAACCCAACTATTGGACAATTTTAACTTTCAAAAAGCTCTTCGATGGAATTTACTTTCGAAGAGCTTTCCACTCTTTATACTACATACCCCATCTAATTTTTATTTGCAAAAGACAGCAGTTTGGCTCATTATAAGCATCTGAAAAGTTAATCACCAGGCCGCTAGGTGTAAAACGAATAGTAGGGGTTGTATTTAATCCAATGTCTATAAGCATCTTCGTTACTTCACTCAGCTTTGATTGCTGTGCAAGGATCATTAAATTTTTTGAAAAATCTTCTGATGTAGCTATTTTTTTAACTATTTTTTCTGCGTCCTTTAGAAAAAGAAGTGTTTTGTTTGCTGATTGGACAAATATTTGTGTGTTGACTGGTGGGAATTGTCTTAATGAGCTTGAATAAGGATAATACAAATTGGAAGGGTAAACCCGATAACGCGGATCATAATGTTTCATAGTCATCTTCCCCTTTGGATTTCGAAACTGTCGGTTTTTAGACCTCTCCTCTCTATCCACAATATGCGTGAATGTCTGTAGTATGAAGCTCTTTTTTATTTATCATTACTGTATGTGAAAATCGGTTTATCTTGAAATTTTCAATTTGGTAGCTTAATAGTTTTCTTGTTTACGAAAAAAACAGTGTACAGGGAGGAATCTTATCATTCATTCTTGAATATTTGGATGAGGAGGGAAAGTAGAATGGATTATAAAAATACATTAATTGATGCACTTGGAATGGAATTTGTAAAAATTGAAAAAGGAAAAGTGGTTGCAACTATGCCAGTTGATGAACGAACAAGGCAGCCATTCGGTTATTTACATGGTGGAGCATCTGTTGCCCTTGCTGAAACAGTAGCTAGTGTAGGGGCAGCGGCAATAATTGATCATGAAAAAGAAATTTGTTTCGGTTTAGAAATTAACGCGAATCATATTCGTTCCAAAAGGGAAGGCTTGGTCACAGCTTTTGCAGAGGCTGTACATGTTGGAAAAAGTACACATGTATGGGAAATCAAAATAAAAGATGAAGAGGGCAAGCTAATAAGCACATCTAGATGTACAATGGCTGTTGTTCCAAAAAAATAAGATGAATACCTAAAAAGAAAAAAGCATAAGTGATAAGTGCAGAGCACTTAAACTTATGCTTTTATAAATACTAGTAACCTTCCTTCAATTGACGATGATCATGCCTTACACTATATAAAAGAATTCCAAAAGCAATAATAAATAGTGCACTTGTTACATAGAATACAGTTGTTATTCCTCCGTATCCTGAAACAACTCCACCTAAGACAGGCCCTAGTACATTTCCTAGGAATCGAAAGCTTTGATTATAACCGAGAACCTCCCCTTGCATTTCAATCGGTGCTTCTCTTCGGATAAATGCAGTAATGCTTGGGAGCATTCCTCCAATTGCCATTCCAAATAAAAATCGGAATATGACCAATTCCCATAGATTTGTAGCTAAAGCTTGGGGAATAATAAAGATGGAAGCAAGAATGAGCAAACACATTAATACTTTTTCATGCCCGATTTTATCACCAAGTTTTCCCCATTGACGAGTCATCAATAAATTGCCAAATCCAGTTGCGGAAAAAGCCATACCAGCGAGAAAGGCAACACTTTCACCTTTACTTAATTGGCTTACATAAAGAGCGAGTAGTGGTTGAATACTGAAATTCGCAACTTGAATAAGTAGGGCAATAATCATTACCGTAATTAAGATGCGATGGTTAAATATTTTTCTAATTACATCTTTTCTACTGTAGCATTGACCTTGGTTTGCAGTTTTTTTCTTGCGATTTTCAACAATTCCAAAGAGAACACCAAACGTTGCTATAGCTATTGAAATCGATGTAATAATAAAGGTATATTTAAAACCAAATGAATCAGCCATTGCTCCACCGATTAGTGGCCCAAATAATGTTCCAGATACCGTTCCCATTTGCAGTGTACCTAATGTTTTTCCAGCTTGTTCTTTAGGGGTCTGTGAAGAGATTAGCGCAATAGAAGTTGGAATGAAACCAGTTACAATACCCATAAATAATCTTAATATGAAAAGCCCCATAACATGATGCATCATTCCCATAAAGAAAATACTGATTGCGATTCCGAAACCGGTAATTAATAATATTGGTTTATAACCATAACGATCACCGAAACGTCCCCATACGGGAGAAATGAAAAAGGCCACCAGGAATGTTACGCCAAACACAAAACCCGCCCAGCGTTGGACATATTCATTGCTATAATTTCCAAAGGATTCAATATACAACGAAAGAAATGGCATAATCATTGTCGTACTTGCACCTACTAAAAAGTTGCAAAACCACATGATAATGAGATTTCTTTTTTCAATACTAATAAAAACCACCTTCTGTTTTTTTGCACAAACATATAAAATAGAGTGCGTGCTTTTTTTGTTTTCGTCTTCCTAAAGTTTCGTTTTCCTAAATATTATATTAGATTGAATAATTTTTACAACCATTTAGCTCGCCCATTTTGTTATGTAAGCGTTCTATTGTGCGTTAAACAAGGAATAAAAAAAGAGATGATATATTATCATCTCAAAAAGAAATCATCACCATTGGATTCCATACATTAATTCATATTCTCGTTGAATACTATGTAAGCATTGAAGGCTTTTCGTATTAAAATCTGTAGGGTCAGCCTGTAATTCCATTTGCATTTTTATCACTGCTTCTTTTAACGATTCATTATAGCTTGGTACCGTTCCATCAAATGGTTTTACCATTTTTAATGGAATGTTAGATTGCTCTTTATATGCTAAAGCTTTTCTTTCATGGAAGAAGGCGACATTTGTTTCTTTTGGGTGATGAAGATCTCCTTGCATCGGATGCTTCAGTACTGCGAGGGTGCGAACGACATAATGGTCAGAAAAAATATTGGTAATTTCACCTATGTATTTTCCTGTTTTATTAAAAAAAGTTACGATTTGTCCCTGTTTCATCATATTAGCCTCCAAAAGTATTTGTATACTTTTATTATGAAGCACTTTTATGAAAAAGCAAAATAATATTAAGCGATGGAAGTTGCAAGTTTATAGGAGGATTTAGTAAAGTAAGATAGTATTCTTTTTCATATAACTACATAAATCAAAAAAGGAGATTTTTAAATGACATATCCACAATTAACGAATGAAGTGCAGGAAAACGAAAGATTAATTGAAATGCAAACAAATATGGGGAATATAAAAATAAAGTTATTTCCTGAGCATGCACCAAAAACAGTTGAGAACTTTGTGAAGCATAGCCAAGATGGTTATTATGAGGGTGTAACTTTTCACCGTATCATTAATGGATTTATGATTCAAGGTGGGGATCCGCTAGGAAATGGAACTGGTGGAGAAAGTATTTATGGGGCACCGTTTGAAGATGAATTTTCTAAAGAACTATTTAATTTCCGTGGAGCGCTTTCTATGGCGAATGCTGGTCCGAATACAAATGGCAGTCAATTTTTCATCGTTCAAAGTGTCGCAGTAGATCCAAGGATGAAAGGACAAATGGAGCGTGCAGGTTTCCCTGAAGAAGTGATCAATGCATATATGGAAAATGGAGGAACTCCACACTTAGATTTCCGTCATACAGTATTTGGGCATGTAATTGAAGGAATGGACGTTGTTGATAAAATTGCTGAAGTAAAAACCGATATGCAGGATCGTCCTGTTCAATTTGACGTTGTGATTGAAAAAATTAATGTATTAAAATAATGAAAGAGCTGTCTGTCTAAGACAGCTCTTTTAATTCACTTGTAATAAAGTTGTCAATTCTGTTCTATTGTTAATTAAGAACAATCATTGATATAATATAATCAGTAATTAAAAGTAAAGATCATAATTGATATGCCTATGTTAGATGAGAAAGGGAGTTTCCAATGATAAACTCTTTGAATTTTTTTGTACTAAATTTATTTCTTTATTTCCCAGAAGATAAAAGAGAATACATCCCAGCTTTTATTTCATTTTCTATTTTCCTTATTCTTTGTATTCTAACTTTTATGTTTATACTGAGAGTAAATAAAAAACAGTTGGAAAAGGCAAAGCAATTTGAAGAAAAAATAAAAGATACTTTAAAATAATTTTTCGCCAATCCCATTATGGATTGGTTTTTTATTTGGAATAGATTATCCACAATATGGCTAAAATTGATGAGGAAGAGTTTTATTACTGGTCATTTCTTAAGTAGGATAAAATTGAGCAGCAATTATAATAGCAGCTTAATCATAGATATTGGAGGAATCTAGAATGAAATGGTGTTCTATTTTATTTTTAGCCATATTATTAGGCGGATGCACCCAGGGAAATCCCAAAGATACAGATGTGGATATTAAAAATGCATCCGGAGATAGTTTGGGAAAAATACATTTACAAGAACAGGCAAAGGGAGTAATGGTGAAAATCGATTTAAAAGGGTTACCTGCAGGTGAACATGCCATTCATTTTCATGAAAAAGGAAGCTGTAAGGCACCTGATTTTACATCGGCAGGAAATCATTTAAATCCTGATAAAAAAGATCATGGCCTTTTGAATCCGAAAGGTTCTCATGCGGGTGATCTCCCGAATTTAATTGTAAAAGACGATGGGAAAGTAAAGGTTAATATTGTAGCTCCACAGGTAACGATGAATAGTGGGAAAAATTCTTTGTTTACAAAAGATGGGACTTCGATCGTTATACATGAATCGAAGGATGATGGTATGACACAGCCAGCAGGGGATTCTGGTAATCGAATTGCTTGTGGAGTAATCAAAAAATAATGTCTAAGATAGGCTGTCTAATAAGTGAATACATCACTTATTAGACAGCCTAATTACCTCTAGTTAACTGAGTGCTTTTATTAAACGAGATACGCCATCTTGGACAATTTCCTTAGGGCAGCCTAAGTTCATTCTTACGAAGCCTTGACCACCAAGTCCGTACTTTGTTCCAGGTTCTAATGCAAGACGTCCAATTTCCAATAGTCTATTTTTTATCTCCTCATCTGAATACCCAGTGTCTCGACAATTTAACCATACTAAATATCCTCCTTCGGGTACCATTACTTTAATCGAAGGTAATTTTTGTTCAAGGACTTCTTTAACATATTGAATATTTTCATGTATGTAGGAAAGAAGTTGATCTAGCCATTCACCGCCATATCGATAGGCAGCTTCCATTCCTACGATTCCAAAAGAATTTAAAGTATGAAAACCTTGTTGTTCTTGAACTTTAGCTAGTTTTTCTCTTAATTCTTTATTTGGAACAATCATGCTAGATGCTTGTAATCCAGCTAAGTTAAACGTCTTAGTTGGAGCAATACAAGTTACGACATGTTTAAGGAACGATTCATCAATGGATGCAATTGGAATATGTTTATGTGGTGCAGCGACAAGATCTCCGTGAATTTCATCAGAAATAATGATTACATTATACTTTTTACATAGTTCTCCAATCTTTATTAATTCCTCACGATTCCATACTCGTCCCCCTGGGTTATGCGGATTACATAGGAAAAAGAGCTTTACATTGTTTTTAAGAGCGTCCTCAAACTCTTGAAAATCAATTTTAAATCGATTATTTTCAAGATGCAGTGGACAGTTGATAATATTTCGTTGATTATTTTCGGTCATAGTAAAGAAGGGAGTATACACAGGAGACTGAACGAGTATATTGTCTCCAGGCTTTGTGAATGCTAAAATTGCTAAACTGAGAGAAGGGACAACGCCATGATTATATAAAATCCATGATTGCTCAATTTCCCAGCCATGCCGTTTTTTCTCCCACTCTTGAATCGCTTCATGTGTACTATTAGGAATAACTGTATAGCCAAATATTCCGTGTGCTAACCGATGTTGCAATGCATTGATAACAGCTTCAGGAGGCTGGAAATCCATGTCTGCCACCCACATTGGTAGTAAATCCTTTTCACCATATACCATTTCTAAGTTATCCCATTTTACTGATGATGTACTTTTTCGATTAATTACTCGATCAAATAGGGTCATGTTTATCACCTTCCATTTTCGTTATTATTATTATGGTATTATATTGTGACATGAACATAAAGAAAAAGAATAAGGTGAGAAAATGAATATACAGCAAATGAATGTAAAACTCCGTGAGCTTTTGAAGCATGGGACACTTTAAGGTACGGTGAAGATGCTTATGAAACTGAATTCGTGGATGTCATTTAGGCAGTTCATAATTTTGAGAATGCGGAAAAAATCGCAAAAAAGATTCAAGCTATATATTAGTTTTCCTTTGAAGAGCTTATCCCGATGGAAAAATGTAAAGAAATGTATAGCAAACTAATTAGTATTTAATTACAAGTATCCGGGGTCCCATTTTTTTTCGCTAACATTAATAGCTAATGATTTTATTCAAGACAATCACTGGATAAAATGTTGGATAGATTGAAATACTTCATCTGCTTTTTCTTCTGGGATTAAATGACCGGCATCTTTAAGAACGATAAGTTTAGCATTTGTTAAGTCCCTTGCTAATCGTTTACCAATACTTAATGGAACCACTCGATCATGTTCACCCCATATTAATAAACAAGGTGTTTTTATTAATTTTAATTGTTTAATAGATAAATCTCCTTCACGATCTCTGATCATTTTCGTAAGACCGATAAAAATTTGTTTATCTAGGAATGGTTGCTCATATCCCTTTATCATTTCATCGTCGATAATATTTTCATTATATACAACAGTTCTGACGTTTTTTTCCACTCCTGATTTTGCTAAATAAAAATAGACGAAATAATTAAAGAATGGAAGGTAGCTCGCTAACTTTAATGATTTCTTTGATGTTTCCAGATATCCAGAGCTGCAAAGTAGTATACCTTTCAATACTTTTTCTGGATATTGAAGCATAATATTTAACGCAATCTGTCCACCCATGGAATGTCCAATGAGATAAAAATTCTTATATCCAAGAGAAGAAACAAGTGTAACAATTGTATTTGCTAGATTTTCATAAGAATATTTATATTTTGGATGTTTTCCGCTTTGACCAAATGGAGGAAGATCAACTGATATGACATGGTAATGTATATGTAAATATGGAATCAGATGCCTAAAACTAAAGGATGATGAAAGGAAACCGTGAATAAGTACAAATGTATCCTTTGCATGATAGTTCTTATACTCTTCGAAATAAACATCTATTCCTTCTATATTTTCTGTTCGTTTAGAAACAGTTGCTGACATTCCTATCTCCTCCTATATTGCAGCAAAAAAAAGACGAGCATCATGTCTCGTCAAAATAAAAATAAAAAGGGGGAATACTAGTGTGTAGTATCTGAGTTTAACCACTTTCATTACTACACTGAAAGCCTTGTGATATAAGGATAACCATTTTTCTAGTTTTTTAATCATTTTATCTAATAAAAGTTTTTATTAGTTTAATTTAGTAAGAACAGATGCGGGAACATCTAAAACTGTTGATAATTTTAATATGGTTTGGGTGTTAGGAACTTGTTCTCCAGACTCATATTTTTCAATAATTTTAGTTCCAAGTCTTGCTTTTACAGCTAATTCCTCTTGTGTAAGGTTATGCTGTTCACGATAAAACTTTAAATTTTGTGCAAAAGAAGTCATCGAAACCCCTCCAATAACAGTTTTTTTGTTTTTATTGTATCATATTTCGTTTTTTAAACTGAGATATGCTTCATGAATTTTTTGTGAGCATTCATAAATCCATTCCTTGGTATCTTACAAAATTTTATGATTAGGATATTTATAACGTCTATTATTTAATCAGTATACTGCTTTTTCTAAATAATACCACTTAATATAACAAGTAATTGACGATATATTTTTCTATTTGCGTAATTAACTTTGTTATTTTTGATTCTCAACATTAATTATGATATAATTTTTTATTGCGTATATATAGGAGAAAAATTATATAAATAGGAGTGTTTCGATGACGACAAAATATGAAGTTGGGAATGTATTTACAGGAAAAGTAGCTGGAATTCAGCCATATGGTGCATTTATCGCTTTAGACGAAGAAACTCAAGGATTAGTTCATATTTCCGAAATTAAGCACGGTTATGTTAAAGATATTAATGATCATTTAAAAGTTGGTGACGAAGTAAAAGTAAAGGTTCTTTCTGTCGATGAAGAGAACGGTAAGATTAGCTTATCCATTCGTGCGACTGAGGAAGCACCGAAACAAGAGAAAAAACAACCTCGTCGTCGTCAGGCTAGTGTTATTACAGAGGAACCAACAGAAGGTTTTAATACTCTAAAAGATAAGCTTCAAGAATGGATTCAGCAATCAGATTTAATTAAGAAATAATCTAAACCCCCCTCAAAGCTGTAAATTTGAGGGGGGTTTTTCGCAGGATAAGTGAATACATTTTTAAAAAAATGTATGCTGTGTCCTAGTTCAAGCAGCCGTCGCGTATTTCTGGTCTCATCTCTACGATAAGGGGATCATTGTGTTTCCCTATCTCAGTCGAAGTCCTCAAAGGAAGATTTATCTATTTATTTTCCCGTTATGTACATCGATAAAAAAGGGAAGGGCATGCGCATTTGTTCTAAGGTTTTTCAATGCCATATTTTCTAATTCGATACTGCAAATTCTGTCTGCTCATATTAAGTGCCTGAGCTGTTTTAGTAATATTATATTGATGATATTGCAGAGCTTTTTGAATATAATATTTCTCAGCTTCTTGAATATACTCATCAAATGGCATTATCGAATCCTTTTGTATAAGAAATTGATGTTCCTGGAATAGTCGGTGTCTAAAATTAGTGGGAAGATGATGTAATTGAAGAGTCTCTTCGTTGTCTAAAACTTTCATAGAGCTTTCAATGATATGCTCCAATTCTCTTAAATTACCAGGCCAATCATATTCAATAAAGCTTTGAATAACATCAGTAGTTACATCTTTCACTTTCATTTGATATATATTGTTATATTTATTTAGAAAGTAGTTAATGATTGAATGGATCATTTTTTTTCTCTCTCGTAATGGAGGGATAAAAATGGTTAGCTCACTTAAATGATAGTATAATTTTTTATTTAGTTGACCATTCGCTATTAAATCTATAGGATCCTCACCCATCGTGCAAATAATTTTATATTTTCTTTCTCTTGTAAGAGCTGTTAAGAAATTGTTTTGACTGGAGGAAGGTAAGTGATGGATTTCCTCAATCACTAAAGTACCACCTTCTGAATTAGCGAGTTTGTTAGTCGCTTCATATATAGCTTCGTCAACATATTTTTCTGGTAAAGAAGAACAATTGAGTAGGATATAAGGTCTTTTGGAATGAAATACTTCATGATGGATACATTCAGTAAGAATGTGTTTGCCTGTTCCGGATTCTCCAATAATTAATATGGTTGAACAATTACTTGCCATTTGCTTTCCAGTTTCCATGACTTTGTAAGGAAAGAACGCTTCGTTAAAAAAATATTCAAAGGTATTGGAAGCTTGATTCATTCGGTCTGAACTTTGTTTTAGCATTCTTTCAAATTTTGTAACATCACGAACGATTTCAACAGCTCCGACAATTTTTCCCTGATCAAGTAAAGGATATGTATTATTAACCGTTTTAATTTCCTGTCCTTTATTATTGAAATACAGTTGCTGAATGTTAAATATTGGATTGCCAGTATGTAAAACTTGTAATAAGGTGCTATCTTCCCCTTGAGAAAAGTGAAATACATCTAAAATATTTTTGTCTAATACATCTTCAATTTCTGTTCCTTCAATTTCCATCATTTTTTTGTTATATAAAATCGTTTTCCCATTTTCATCTATTACGTGGATTCCTACATCAATTAAATCGATTATGGTATCGTAAATCATTGCTTGATTTTTCAATTCCATTGAAAGGCCCCCTTAAAAAAATCAAAAGAATGATAAAAAACTCTTGAAAAATGCAATATCTTTTTGCATTATTATATTGTAAGGGTTTTCTAAGTGCAAATTTTTTTTGCACCAGTAGTGTCAGATGATTAAAATGTGATACTATTATCAATATTATTAAAAAGCTTTTAGAGGAGGAAGAAAAGGCATATGATTCCTTATAAACATGAACCATTCACAGATTTTAGCAAAGAAGAAAATCAAAAAGCTTTTCAAGAAGGCTTAAAGTTAGTAGAAAGCTATTTAGGTCAAGATTATCCATTAGTAATTGGTGGAGAAAAAGTAACCACTGATGAAAAAATTGTATCAATTAACCCTGCGAACAAAGATGAAATTGTTGGACGAGTGTCCAAAGCAAATAGAGATTTAGCTGAGAAAGCAATGACAGTTGCTTATGAAACATTCCAAACTTGGAAAAAAGTAAAACCAGAAGTTCGTGCTGACATTTTATTCAAAGCTGCAGCAATTATCCGCCGTCGTAAGCATGAGTTTTCTGCTCTTTTAGTGAAAGAAGCAGGTAAACCATGGAACGAAGCGGATGCTGATACAGCTGAAGGAATTGACTTCATGGAATACTATGGTCGTCAAATGTTGAAGTTAAAAGACGGAATTCCTGTTGAAAGTCGTCCAGGTGAATACAACCGTTTTGGATATATTCCACTTGGAGTAGGTATTATTATTTCTCCATGGAATTTCCCATTTGCAATTATGGCAGGTACAACAGTTGCCGCGTTAGTTACAGGCAATACAGTATTATTAAAACCTGCTTCAACAACTCCAATTGTTGCTGCTAAATTTGTAGAAGTTCTTGAAGAGGCTGGCTTACCAAAAGGTGTTTTAAACTTTGTACCTGGAAGTGGCTCTGAAGTAGGAGACTACTTAGTTGATCATCCAAAAACACGCTTTATCAGCTTCACTGGTTCACGTGATGTAGGTTTACGTATTTATGAACGCGCATCTAAAGTGAATGAAGGACAAATTTGGTTGAAACGTGTTATCGCTGAAATGGGTGGTAAGGACACAATCGTAGTTGATAAAGAAGCAGATCTTGAGTTAGCTGCTCAATCTATCGTAGCTTCTGCATTTGGATTCTCTGGACAGAAATGTTCTGCATGCTCTCGTGCAGTAATAGTAGAAGATGTATATGATCAAGTTCTTAATCGTGCCGTTGAGTTAACGAAACAATTAACTGTTGGCGATACTGTTGATCGTGGTAAATACATGGGTCCAGTTGTTGACCAAGCAGCCTACGATAAAATCATGAGCTATGTTGAAATTGGTAAATCAGAAGGTAAACTGATGGTTGGTGGTGAAGGCGACGATTCAAAAGGGTATTTTGTACAGCCTACTATTTTCGCAGATGTTGATGAAAATGCACGCTTAATGAAAGAAGAAATTTTTGGACCCGTTGTAGCATTTTCTAAAGCGAAAGATTTCAATCATGCCATTGAAATTGCTAATAATACAGAGTACGGATTAACAGGTGCTGTAATCACTAATAATAGAGACCACATGGAACAAGCTCGTGAAGACTTCCACGTAGGTAACTTATATTTCAATCGTGGTTGCACAGGTGCTATTGTTGGATATCAACCATTTGGTGGATTCAACATGTCTGGTACAGATTCAAAAGCTGGCGGACCGGATTATTTGGTACTTCATATGCAAGCGAAAACAACTTCTGAAATGTTGTAATTGGTTAACGCTAAGATTTTTCACTTTCATAAAAGCCTTCTTTTTTGAGAAGGCTTTATTTTATAGAATTGGGGGAAATTTTTTATGGTAACAACATCTACAAAAATTATTGAGCAAACTGAAAACTATGGTGCACATAATTATCATCCGCTTCCAGTTGTTATTTCTGAAGCTGAAGGAGTTTGGGTTAAGGATCCAGAAGGAAATAAATACATGGATATGCTCAGTGCCTATTCTGCCGTCAATCAAGGACATCGCCATCCGAAAATCATTGATGCTTTAAAACAGCAAGCCGATCGTGTGACACTAACTTCTCGTGCATTTCATAATGATCAGCTTGGACCATGGTTTGAAAAGGTATGCAAACTTACGAATAAAGAAATGGCATTGCCTATGAATACGGGAGCAGAGGCGGTTGAAACGGCTATAAAGGCTGCAAGACGCTGGGCTTACGATGTAAAAGGTGTAGCTGAAAATCAAGCTGAAATTATCGGGTGCGATGGAAACTTCCATGGCAGAACAATGACAGCGGTATCACTTTCATCTGAAGAGGAATATAAAAGAGGCTTTGGACCAATGCTACCAGGGATCAAGCTTGTACCATATGGTGACTTAGAAGCTTTAAAAGCTACAATAACGCCTAATACAGCAGCTTTTATTATTGAACCAATTCAGGGTGAAGCAGGCATTGTTATCCCGCCAAAAGGATTTTTAAAGGCTGCCTATGAACTATGTAAAGAACATAATGTGTTATTTATTGCTGATGAAATTCAGTCAGGATTAGCTCGTTCTGGTAAAATGTTTGCTTGTGATTGGGATCATGTAGTACCAGATGTATATATTCTCGGAAAAGCATTAGGAGGAGGAGTGTTCCCAATTTCTTGTGTTGTGGCTAATAAAGATATTTTAGGCGTATTCAACCCAGGTTCACATGGCTCCACTTTTGGTGGTAATCCGATGGCGTGTGCAGTATCAATCGCAGCATTAGACGTTCTTGTTGATGAGAAATTAAGTGAAAAATCATTAGAGCTCGGACAATATTTTATGAATCAATTAAAAGAAATTCAAAATCCTGTGATAAAAGAAATCCGGGGAAAAGGGTTATTTATAGGTGTTGTTTTAAATGAAGCCGCAAGAAAATATTGTGAGGCATTAAAAACAGAAGGACTTTTATGTAAGGAAACACATGAAAATGTCATTCGTTTTGCACCACCTTTAGTCATAAGCAAAGCAGAACTTGATTGGGCTATAGAACGCATTAAAAAGGTTCTCTCATAATTAATTGTCGGAATATATAAATAGTACATCTAGGCACATTTTTTCATTTTTGCCTTTAGCTCATCTTTACTTTTTAATATAATAAAAGAAGCTTTTCTAACTTAAGAAACTGTCACATGATTAATACAATAAAGAGGCGGATATCGATGGAAAATCTAAATTTATTCACATCAACTCAGGATGTAATTCAAGATGCACTTTCAAAACTAGGATATAGTAATGAAATGTATGACCTTTTAAAAGAACCTTTAAGAATTTTAACTGTTCGAATGCCTGTTCGAATGGATGATGGAACAATTAAAGTTTTTACCGGTTATCGTTCTCAACATAATGATGCTGTTGGACCAACCAAGGGTGGGGTCAGATTTCATCCAGAAGTTAATGAAGATGAGGTAAAAGCCTTGTCTATGTGGATGACCATTAAATGTGGAATTGTTGGTTTACCATATGGTGGTGGAAAAGGTGGCATTATTTGTGATCCAAGAACGATGTCAATGGGAGAAATTGAACGTCTAAGCCGTGCGTATGTTCGGGCGATTAGTCAAATTGTTGGACCAACAAAGGATATTCCTGCTCCAGATGTATACACGAATTCACAAATTATGGCATGGATGATGGATGAGTATAGTCGTTTAAGAGAAAACGATTCTCCTGGATTTATTACTGGAAAGCCGATCGTTCTTGGTGGTTCTGAAGGACGTGACAAAGCTACTGCCCAAGGTGTAACAATTTGTATTGAGGAAGCAGCGAAAAAGAAAGGCTTCCAATTAAAAGGAGCACGTGTGGTTATACAAGGTTTTGGTAATGCAGGCAGCTTTTTAGCTAAATTTCTACATGATGAAGGTGCAAAGGTTATCGGTATTTCTGATGCATATGGTGCCCTTCATGATCCAAATGGATTAGATATCGATTATTTACTCGATCGTCGTGACAGCTTTGGTACAGTAACAACTTTATTTGAAAATACCATTTCAAATAAAGAATTATTAGAACTTGATTGCGATATTTTAGTACCTGCGGCCATTTCAAATCAGATCACCTCTGATAATGCTGCAAATATTAAAGCAGCAATTGTTGTGGAAGCAGCAAATGGCCCTACAACAGTAGAAGCGACAAAAATATTAACGGAAAGGGGAATTCTTCTCGTTCCGGATGTTCTTGCAAGTGCGGGCGGTGTAACGGTTTCATATTTTGAGTGGGTTCAAAATAATCAAGGTTATTATTGGTCTGAAGATGAAGTTAATGAAAAGCTTCGCTTAAAGCTTGTGGAAGCATTTAATAATGTTTATAGTATTTCTGAAACTCGTAGGGTAAATATGCGATTAGCTGCTTATATGGTTGGTTTACGAAATGCTGCAGAAGCGTCTAAATTTAGAGGCTGGGTTTAATTAAGAGACACGAATGGTACTGAAAGATATAAAAAGACACAGGCGTGCAACATCTTCACTCGCTCATTTAGAGATGATGTATTTTGCTCGCCTGTTTTCTATTTGTAGATATAAAATAAATAAATAATTTATTGAAAAAAGTTTCTGCTCAGTCCATCTTTATTAATTGAAAATTTACTGTCAATTTTTCTGTAAGGCACTGCATTATTTATCTGGTTGATCTTGGTTCAGGTGATCTTTCTACCTCTTCATTCGGTTTAAATAATAGACCTAAGTTAATTAAACCAGCTATACCGACCAAACCATAAATAATCCGTGTAATAGCAGTGTTATTACCAAAAATAGCTGCAACTAAATCAAATTGAAAAAAACCGATAAGACCCCAGTTTATAGCACCAATAATTGTTAATACTAATGCAATTCGTTGAATGGTACTCATTCTAATCCTCCTTTAAATTAATGGTTCAACTATAGGATGAATCTCATACATAAAAAATATACATTTGGTCAATATGATAAAGTATGTTTGTTTAGTAATTGATATTTTTAGAATAAAAAAGGGGACTGCTTTATAAAAACAAAATGAAAAGAAATGTAGGTGATTCTTGAAAAAATCAACAGCATTGGATAAAGTGAATATGTAATGGCTGTTTTCAGCAATTTTATATTTCTTCATTTAGTTCAAGGTTGTTGATAAGAGCCAAAGTAAAAACATTTTTTGGAGGAATCTTCATGTCACATATTCGTTTTGATTATTCGAAGGCACTTTCCTTTTTTGGAGAGCATGAGCTTACATATTTACAATCTGCAGTGAAGGCTGCTCATCAATCATTACATAATAAAACAGGTGCTGGAAATGACTTTTTAGGATGGATTGATCTTCCAGTCAATTATGATAAAGATGAATTTAATAGAATATTAAATGCTTCAGAAAAAATTAAAAAGGATTCAGATATACTTTTAGTCATCGGAATAGGTGGTTCGTATTTAGGAGCACGCGCAGCGATTGAGATGTTAAATCACAGTTTCTATAATGTACAACCGAAAGAAAAACGTCAAACCCCTCAAATTCTTTTTGTAGGTAATAATATTAGTTCTTCCTATATGGCAGATATTATTGATCTATTAGATGGGAATGATTTTTCTATCAATGTGATTTCTAAATCAGGTACTACTACAGAGCCAGCTATCGCGTTTCGTATTTTCAGTAAGCTGTTAAAAGAAAAGTATGGCGAAGAGGAAGCGAAAAAGAGAATTTATGCAACAACTGATAAAGCAAAAGGGGCATTAAAAACTTTAGCTAATGAAGAAGGGTATGAGACCTTTGTCATTCCAGATGATGTTGGTGGCCGCTATTCCGTTTTAACAGCCGTTGGTTTACTGCCAATTGCAGTGAGTGGAGTCAATATTCATGAAATGATGGATGGAGCTGCTAAGGCGAGAATCGATTTTAATCATGAAGATTTAAAAGAAAACCTTGCCTATCAATATGCCGCAGTACGAAATGTACTTTACAATAAAGGGAAAACAATTGAAATGTTAATCAATTATGAGCCTGGATTGCAATATTTCTCTGAGTGGTGGAAGCAGCTATTTGGTGAGAGTGAAGGAAAAGATCAAAAAGGTATTTTTCCTGCATCTGCAAATTTCTCAACTGATTTGCATTCCTTAGGACAATATGTTCAAGAAGGCCGTCGCGATTTATTTGAGACAGTAATTAAAGTAAACAAAGCAAGACATGAATTATTAATTGAAAAAGAGGATAATGATTTAGATGGTCTAAATTATCTTGCTGGAAAAACTGTAGATTTTGTTAACAATAAAGCTTTTGAAGGAACACTTTTAGCGCATACAGATGGAAATGTACCAAATTTAATCGTTGAAATTCCAGAAATGAATGCTTATACATTTGGTTATCTTGTTTATTTCTTTGAAAAAGCATGTGCAATGAGTGGTTATCTTTTAGGAGTTAATCCATTTGATCAACCTGGTGTAGAGGCCTATAAAGTTAATATGTTTGCACTTCTTGGAAAACCGGGATTTGAAGCGAAAAAAGCAGAATTAGAAAAGAGATTAAAATAGTTTTTATGGCTGTTCCATTTTTAGTGGGAACAGCCTTTTTCATTATAAAGGAAATTGTAAAAGATTCGCATGACGATCACTTATCTATTGGGGGAGTCTAGTCCAGCTTCAGCACCTAGCCCCTCGAGCATTTGTTCTTGGAATACGAATACACTTCTTAAGGAAAACTAAGAAAAACTAAAAGGAGTGCGAGTTTCCATGTATAAAATCCCCTCAAAAATTGACGGAAAGCAGTATCAGCTATATGAGCTTGAACAAATATTAAAGCCTATCGGTTATTCCATTGGTGGAGGCTGGGATTATGATCAAGGTTATTTTGATTTCAAAATGGCAAATGATGAAGGGTATCAATTTTTAAGAGTGCCCTTTAAGCCTATTGATGGACAGCTTGACACACGAGGTGTTGTTGTTCAGCTAGGTACTCCATTTATTTTAAATCATGTTTATCAGGAGGAGATGGATGACCATGCTGGTGTTGGGAATGCAGCTGCCGCATTTGATCAATTTGCTGAACCCAAGGATGAAGATGGCGACATCTCAAAAAAATATATTAATTACGGGAAAGAGTTAGTTCGTGAATTAGAACACCTGATTCTTTCTTAAAAAGACTACTTTGAAATGACTAGAAGATTATCTAGTTTCGTTATGATTTGGTAAAGGGGGGGATTAATAATAGTATCCTCCCCATTTTTAATTCCAATAAGTAATTGATGTTCTTTAATTAGTTTATTACTTAAACTTTGGAAAGTTAGACCGTCCCATTCATCATCAACTGGAATAAATTTCAAATGATTATTATTTAATTGATCTAACATAGAAAGAATTGCGTTTGACATTCCATGAGAGAGTATGCTATTCATCATTACGTAAGACGTTTGTTTATTTGTTTGTATTACTTCATCTGCACCTCCGCGTTTTGCATTCATAATATTTTCATTTGTAAGTACTTCTACTACGCAGTAAACATCTGGATGAATTCCCTTAACAGCAAGTAATGTAAGGATAGTTCCCATATCCGCATGAATCTCTGTTTTATGTTGGTCAGAAGTAATGAGTACAAATTCTGCCATCACAAGATTAGCTTTTCTTAATACTTCATCATTGTAAGGTTTTCCTTTAATAAAATGAATTTGTCGAAAAGGAAAAGGATTTTGCTCAAGAGTATCATCAATTAGTACGATTGGAAAACGATAATCCGCCTTTAATAATTGTTCAATTACACTTCTCGATCTTCCATTCCAGCCAATGATAACTGTATGCTTTTTTCCTGTAAATATGGTTTTTCCTTTTATATGTGAATTTTGAGATCTGACAGTTGTAGCTGCTAGTGATGCGAAGTAGGCAGAGAGCACACCAGCTCCTATAAATACAAGAAGAATTCCTAAAAGTCTTCCTTTCACTGTTACTGGATACACATCACCATACCCAACTGTTGCAGTCGTAATAACTGCCCACCATATACCAACGAAAATGGTTGGAAAGGTTTTAGGTTCTATATAGTGAATAGCCGCTCCAAATACAATAATGACTGTAATGGCTAATAACAAAACTCTGAGAATAACAGGCCAACGAAGAAATCGATAATAGAATTGCTGAAACATCTTAACAACTCCTTTAAATATTCACCTGTCCATTATCTCCTTTTAATCATGAACCTATAACTTATGTATAAATTTCTCTTGCAGATATAGATAAAAGTAATATAATGAAACTGTACGGTTTATATAAAATTCATATTACTTGGGGGCTTAGCTCAGCTGGGAGAGCGCTTGCATGGCATGCAAGAGGTCGTCGGTTCGATCCCGATAGTCTCCATCAATAAAAAAACGACGTTTTTGTCGTTTTTTTTATTTTTTTATAATTCAATAACACCATGAGGAAAATTTTGTTGAACAAAATTACTTTTATAAATATTACTTTTTATTAATATTCATTTTGTAAAATCTTTTTTTGATGAGATATTGAATAAGCAAATATCAAAATCATTTAATTAGTCAATCGAAATAAAATTATGTACAATGTTAAATGATACATTAATGAGAAGGAGGGGCCTAATTGAATTCGAATAATGAAGGCCTGCAAATACATAAGAAT
The DNA here is from genome assembly GCA_018333075.1 of Heyndrickxia sporothermodurans. Lineage (GTDB taxonomy): Bacteria > Bacillota > Bacilli > Bacillales > Bacillaceae_C > Heyndrickxia > Heyndrickxia sporothermodurans_A. The sequence continues at coordinate 36,427 of BORH01000031.1, forward strand.
AAAGAAAAAATCTGGACGAGAGATTTTATACTTATTTGTTTAGCTAATTTTTTTATTTTCCTCGGTTTTCAAATGACCTTACCAACGATTCCGCTTTTTGTTGAACATTTAGGTGGAAATGATCAACTAATTGGTTTCGTCGTTGGAATTTTTACTTTTTCAGCTTTACTGCTCCGTCCATTTGCTGGCCATGCGCTTGAATCAAAAGGAAGGAAATTTGTTTATTTATTTGGTTTAGCTATTTTTGTATTATCAGTCGGTTCATTTGGATTTGCAATGAGTATTGCATTTTTATTTGCATTAAGGATCATTCAGGGAGTTGGCTGGGGATTTTCTACTACGGCATCAGGTACAATTGCTACTGATATCATTCCGTCAAAAAGACGTGGAGAAGGGATGGGATACTACGGTTTATCAGGCAATTTGGCTCTTGCATTTGGTCCTTCTTTGGGCCTAGCTTTATCTGGTGTACTATCCTTTAAACTACTATTTTTTATTTGTGCAGGACTAGGAATTGCCGCTTTCCTATTATCTTCAAATATCCATTATAAAAAGGTGGAAAAATCAGCTGCAAGTGCTGGAACAGTAAAATGGGATATTTATGAAAAGTCAGCTTTGCCACCATCATTATTACTATTCTTTATCACGGTAACATTTGGAGGGATTGCTTCGTTTCTTCCGTTATATACAGCTCAAAAAGGAATAACAGGAATTCAGTGGTATTTTCTAATCTATGCTTTAGCTCTTATGCTGACTAGAACATTTACGGGAAAACTATATGATAAAAAAGGTCATCAAGCCGTGTTCATACCTGGTGCAATCCTTATCGTTTTAGCAATGGTATTATTGTCTTGGTTACCAAATACCTATGTCCTTTTTATTGCTGCCTTTCTTTATGGCTTTGGTTTCGGAACGGTTCAACCAGCATTGCAGGCATGGTCGATTGAAAAGGCTCCAAAAAATCGCAAAGGGATGGCAAATGCAACATTCTTTTCTTTTTTTGATCTAGGTGTTGGAGTTGGAGCTATGGCCTTTGGCCAAATTGGTCATTTGTTTGGATATGGAAGCATCTACAAAACAGCAGCAGTTTCTGTAGTTTTAGCAATCGTATTATATTTATTTATTTTGAGAAAAGAACGGGTTAGAGTTCATCAAGTAGGATAACGATATTGATATAAGTTCCTAATAGGAAAAAGATGCATTTAAAGACAAAAATAACGTCCAGTAGAATTTGAACTGGGCGTTTTGTTATAAGCTTTGCTCGATATTTACAATAGGCTGAGAGTATACTTCTGGAAATTAAGGCATTATGCACGAACATCAAATGTTTTTCCTAAAGTAGGATGAGATGTTGGAACGGGAGTGCTTGTGTTTAAAGCATTTACAATTCCTTCCATTTGAACCTTGCTGTTTTCCATTACTTTTTTAGTTAATGCTAAACTAATATTTTGCTGTAATTGTGTGTGGTGCAATCCAATTGAAAGTGCTGCAATATCCATTTTATTACCTCCGAAATGAACTAGATAAAGTATATCACTATAAAAAATGCTAATTACTTATTATTATAGATAACTTTTAGAAAGAAAAAGCTTTTTTTGAATACAGATAATTAACTCTCAATTTCAGTACTTTCAACTTCACTAAGACTTGAGACGAGGTGGAAAACTTCAGTAGTGGGCCTTCGAAAACTTGTAAGAGCTTTTAAGACTACTAAATGTCTGTCATTTTGAAGGTCCTTAATCCTTATTCCTTCGATAATGATTTTGTTCTCTTCTATTTGTGAAATGACACAATCTATATTTTTTCTATCTCTAACTACAATTCTAAGCCGGATATCCTTCTTTTTGAGCTGGCTTGGTCCGATCTTTAGTAATATCGAAGGGATGATTTCAACACTAATCATTAACAACAGTACACCTGCGATTGCTTCAAAATAAAATCCAGCACCAACAGCAATTCCAATTCCTCCAGCTCCCCAAATCATTGCAGCTGTTGTTAAACCTGTAATACTATCATTTCCTCTTTTTAAAATGACACCTGCTCCAAGAAAACCAATTCCAGAAACGATTTGAGCTGCTAGTCGCAAAGGATCCATTTGGATCGGTACCCCTTTGGAGGAAGGGAAAAGATATGCTGACTGGATAGAAACAATTGTTAATAGACAGCTAATGATTGAGATAACGAGACTTGTTTTTAGACCTAAAGGCTTTCTTTTTAGCTCTCTTTCTAAACCAATAATTAAGCCTAATACAGCAGAAATGCCAAGCTTGTTCAGTATATCTATATCTAGTATTTCCATGGAATGCTCTCCCTTTTTTACTTGGCTATTTTTTTAATTGCTTTTGATTTTCTATATTGAGTTTTATAAATTATATATATTTTTTTTGGATAGAAAAAAAAGAATAAAAGATTTAAAATAGTGTATATATTTTATCACGAAGGAGAAAAGTATGAACAGTCCAAAAATAAATCCTTATTTCGTTTTAGTTATAGGGGTTCTCACCGTCTCCGCTTCAGCAATATTAGTGAAACTCTGTACGGCAGAATCAGGAGCTATTGCGTTTTATCGTTTATTTTTTACTATTATTATTATGTTACCAGTCTTTGTAATGAAAAATGTTAAAGAAATTAAATTAATAACCAAAAAAGATTGGATTTTTTCTATTATTTCAGGAGTATGTTTAGCCTTTCATTTTATACTTTGGTTTGAATCTTTAAATTACACTTCAGTAACTAGTTCTACAGTTTTAGTTACACTACAGCCATTATTTGCTTTTGCTGGAACATTTCTATTCTTTAAAGAAAAATTCACGCTAAAAGCAATTTTATGCGGAATAGTTGCTATAGCAGGGAGTGTTGTGATTAGCTGGGGAGATTTCAAAATTAGTGGAATGGCATTATTCGGAGATTTGCTTGCTTTTATAGCATGTATGCTAGTCACAGCTTATTTTTTATTCGGTCAAGATGTTAGAAAGCGATTATCATTAATGACATACACCTTTATTGTATATGTTATAAGCGCATTCGTTCTCCTTTTATATGTACTAATTGTTGGGGAATCGCTAGTCCCAACCAACAATAAGGATTGGATATATTTTTTATTGCTAGCTATTTTACCTACTTTGTTAGGACATACGCTTTTTAATTGGACAGTTAAATGGTTAAGTACTTCCATTATATCAATGGCTATTCTATTTGAGCCGATAGGAGCATCGATTCTAGCCTTTTTTATTTTGAAAGAAAATATTCTTTTGTCACAAATTTTAGGGGGAACTATTATTTTAATTAGTATTTCTTTATTCATTATTGATGAAAAAAAGAATAAGACAAATATTGTAGAGCAAGAAGTATTTAACGCTCAGTAGAATTATTCAATCACTTTAAGCATAGTCTTGTGACAATTAGTTCACGAGACTATTTATTTTTTTGTGAACGACCATCAAGAGAAAATAAGTTATTTGTAATCCCTATATAAAAAGATAAGATAACGCAGAAAAGACAAAGGCCATAATAATCGAGAATACTTTTGTTATATTAGATTTCTCTTTGCTTCGGACAATGTTCTTTTCAGAAAAAAGAGCATAGTAAAATAAATAAATAGTCATGAAAAAGGAAAGTAGAAGCCCAACTTTCAACATTAATTTACTCCTTTTCAAATATTAATGATTTTGATAATATATATTTATTAATTGTACAGAGTATGATTAGAGCTATAAGAGAATTTTTTTGTAAAAAAAGTATTGCAAAGAGAAATTATCCATGATATATTATTAAACGTCCGATACGGAAGTTAATAAAAATGTTAAAAAAAGTGTTGACTGATGAACGGATAAATGATAATATTGAAAAGTCGTCTTCGAAAGACGGAAAGAGATTGATCTTTGAAAACTGAACAAAACGAAACGTCAATTAATTAACTTTTTATGAGCTAAATCAAATTCGAAGATTTTGATTCGTTCAAACATCTTTTTGGAGAGTTTGATCCTGGCTCAGGACGAACGCTGGCGGCGTGCCTAATACATGCAAGTCGAGCGAATCGGATGGGAGCTTGCTCCCTGATGATTAGCGGCGGACGGGTGAGTAACACGTGGGTAACCTGCCTGTAAGACTGGGATAACTCCGGGAAACCGGGGCTAATACCGGATAACTTTTCTCTTCGCATGAAG
>BORH01000032.1 GCA_018333075.1 Heyndrickxia sporothermodurans
CAATACAATCGTAGACCCTCTACACTGATGAATGTTTACAGAAATATTAATCACGATAAGTTCAAATATTATATTATCACAGAAAAGACAGAAGTAATTGCATCTTTGAAGTATTTTTTCTCTAATAATACTGATATAATAAAAAAGAAGACCCAAGAGTCTTCTAAAAATTAGGGTATAATTGAATTTCGAAATGATCTGGTTCTTTCCACTCTTTTTTACGAAGATATGTCGCTTTCTCAAGTACGGATTTGAGGAGGCGATTTCTCTTTTCTACATCATCTGTATGATGATAAGCTTCTAACACTTTACGTACTAACGGAATATATTCATAAGTATTTTTGTGTTTCATTTTCTCTTTTTCTATCTCTACTTGAAGTTGTTTAATTGTTGATTCTGTATTATTAATTTTCTCTAATAAAATGTTTTGACGTTCTAAGAATGTCTCGATTGTATAAACACCTTTTTCTAAGAAGTCGTGAAGGTTATTTTTCTGAATATGAAGTTCCTTTAACTCTTTATTCTTTCTTTCAATAACTTTTTCTTGAATCGGAATAATACTTTCTATCTCTTCAACAGGTGAATTTAATTTCATTTTTACCATACTATACAAATTGTTAATTAGTTTTGTTTCCACAATATCTAAGTAAGATGATTTTTGCTTCCCTTTACAAGCAGGATTTGTACATCTTAACATAGAACTTCTTCTATTTGGTCGTGGTAAATTCATCATTGATCTATTGCATAACGCACATACTAAAACACCAGCTAATGGATTTGATAACTTTTTATCCAAATTATACGAAGGAGCTCTATGCCTTCCAGAGTGAGCTTTATTTGCAAGTTCCCATAATTCATCAGATACTATACTGTCATGTGCATTTTCATGAATGATCCAATCTTGTGGATCAACTCTTTTTCTTTGGTATTTTCCATGACGTTTAGTGTATTTGAATTTACCCCAAACAAGATCACCTTTATAAACTTCATTTTTTATGATTGCTGTAACCATTGAAGGTGACCAATAATCGCGCTTTTCATCAGGTGGTTTCACTCCAAGGCGGTCTAATTCATTTGAAACAGCTTGTCTACCTTTACCGTCTGCTACCATATCAAAAATCTTTTTAATCACCCATGATGTATTTTCGTCTGGATGCAACTTTAATTTATCATCCCTTGTATAGCCATACGGTGGTTTTTTAGAGATAGATTTACCTTCTTTAACACTTGCCTTTCTACCACCTTGTAAACGTCTTGTAATGGCTTTCAACTCACCTCTAGCCACTAACGACTTGATACCAAATATTAATTCCCATTCTTCCGATGTAGGATCATAGATTTCGGTAGGGGTTATTAATAAAGTGCCTGAGTATCTAAAAGCACGATCTATTAAACCTTGGTCTAACATATCACCACGACCCAAACGGTCTAGGTCCATAACAACTACTGCATCAACTGAGCCACTTTCAACTAACTTTAATAGTTTTTGCATTTGAGGACGTTCTAAAACACTTTCTCCAGATACGATTTCCTCGAATGGTTCCATAGCTAAGTCGAATTTCTTCTGTTTAATTAAGGATAGTAAAGCTTTTCGGTGTCTATTTAAAGTATCGTAATCATTCCCCCGTTTCTTTTCTTCTTCAATATCTTTACGACTTTTACGCAAATAAATATAGACTTTCATTTATAACACCTCATAAACATTATACAAATGACCATATACACGAACAATAAAAACTTAAATAAAAAGGAATCTTATGCAGATTCCCTTTTACTTTCAATGTCTATATCTATTTTTGTACCAACTATAAGTAAATCACCATTTTTAATTACAATTCCATCTGATAATTCTTCTGTATATATTACCTCCACTTGAAAAAGACCCCTTCCCCGGCTGAAAGTAGTTGAAATTGATACGAACACAGGTTCGTAAAAGTATAAATTAATTATATAACAGACTGAACTATTTTAAAAGGTGTCGGGTGGTGGTCAACATTTTAATAATGTTGGTTTTTTCGACAATTGGTTATGAAATTAAAAAGATGCATTTGAGTTATTTCTTATATATATGCAAGTTGACGAAATATGTCGAATTATTTTTTATTATATTTATCGAAAATTTCTAGTACTGTTTTAATCTGATGTGGTGTTAATTCTTTTTCATTCATTTCATCAATAAATGTAATCCATTCTGTTCCTGCGTTTTTTAACTCAGTTGGTATTTCTGTTTGCTCTCCAAAAAAATAACTAATATCCACTTCGAAGTATTCTGCTAACTTTTCTAAAAGTTTTATTGATGGTTCAGATCCGTTTTCTATTCTATTTAAATGACTTGGATCATAATCAATTGCTGCCCCTAATTTTCTTAAAGATAATCCTTTATCATTTCTAAGTTGTTTTATTTTCTTTCCTATTTCCTGTCTTAATTTTTCCATTAAAATTCCCCTCTAATATAGATTTTAAAATTTATTTAATTTTTTTATAAAAAAACGTTGCTTTTAAACCAACAATAGATTATATTAGATTTAAGTTGTTGAGTAACAAACAACAAAAATGAAAGGAGGGTTGATATTTGAATAATAATAACATAGCTTCAATTAGAAAATCTAAAAAAATCACACAATCTGAACTAGCTAAAAAACTAAATATAAACCGTTCCTATTTAAGCGAAATTGAGAATGGAAAAGCTAAACCGAGCGTTAGAATGTTGGAACGTATAGCGGCTGAACTAGGTGTAAGTGTAAAAGATTTTTTTTAATCATTTTGTTGTTTTTAAAACAATGTCTATAAAGCAACGTTGTTTATAGTCATAATAGCTTTTCCTCAAGTTCCTATTTTACGGTTTTCACTAATTTTTAACAAGTCGAACCATCTAATTTAATTTTCGACAAAGGAGGTATTTATATGTACGTTAACGGAACATCACCGCATAAACATCAGGTAAGAGGTGATGTTGGAATGAAAGAAATACAAGATGGGAACACAAAAATCATCATTCATTCTAATTTTGTTTACTTATCTGAAGAAGAACAGACAAAATGGTTTGAATCTGAATTAAAAAAAGGAAATCCAATTGTTAAAGAAATAGAAGCTGCTGTAAATGCATGCTATCAAAATTAAGGAGGTTTCATAATGAACACTGATCAAAAGTTAGAAGTGTTGAAAGCTGCATTAGAACTTGGAGCAGACATTCATATCAACTTTCATTTAGATGACCAACAAAGAGCAAACACCATCATCAAAACTCTTTCAACAATGACGGGTCAAGAAGTTAATTATCGTGTGGTATCTGGCGATACTCATTGTTACAAAATGGGGAATCACACGTTTGATACATCAATCTTTTGCAAAGAAAAGGAGGAAGTGAAATATGCTTAACGATCATCCTGAAATCATTCAAACCATGAAAACAGGTTATCCAAATTTAGTTGCTCAACCGGAATATGCTGGCATTGATTTTTTCGGCAATGAGATTTTATCCAATGATTCTATCGCAGAAGATAGGGAACAGCAGGAAACCATCCTATCAGAGCATCTAGACGGTTATTTACAAGGTCAATATGGTTTTGTATTCGCAAATAGTCAACACGCTTCAAAAGATTTCTACAACGATGAAATAGAGGTAAATGATTCAGTGGTATTTGATTCAATAAAAGGTCGAGTGGTCTTAAAAGAAAATTTAGAACACTATCTAGAATTGCATTACAATTTTAAATTTACGATTGCGGATTAGACACATTATGTGTAATAGAAAGGATGATAGAAATGTACGATAAAGAAGCCGTTTATGATACTCAAGTAGCACCTTTAATGGCAGAAATTATTAAAATCTGCAAAGCAGAAGGAATACCATTCAATGCTCAATTTTATTTACAGCAAGAAAGAGAAGATGCTGAATTTGAAAATCAAGCAACTTACTGTTCAACTGTTATTCCTTGCAGTGAGGATATGCATAAAGAACATAAGGAGCATATGAAATTTGTAGCAGAAGCAATGAGATACGGTAAAGCTGGAAAGCCATTTATAATGACCGCAACTATTAGAAAATCTTGATTCAAATAACGAAAATTAGACGACATAGTGAGGTGAGAAGGTATGTCGCAAGAAAAATACGTAAAACTCAAGCACGTTAAAGAATTAATTGGACTAAATTTACGATTACGTATTAAGGAGGGAAAGCATGAAATTATATGAGTTATCTCAAAGCTACAATCAGTTACTTGATATGGCTGACGAAATGGACCATGAAACGTTTATGGATACGTTGGAATCTATTCAGGAAGAAATGGATCTAAAAGTTGAAAATACTGCAAAACTTATGCGTTCTATACAGGGAGATATTGAAGCTATTAAATCCGAGGAAAAACGTCTTGCTGACCGTAGGAAAGCAATGGAAAACAGAATTGAATCAATCAAGTTCTATCTTCAAAACGAAATGGAGATTGCTGGTATAGATAAGATCAAGCGACCAACTATCACAATATCTATCGCCAACAATCCACCAGGTGTACAAATAGATGATGAAAGTTTAATTCCATCTGAATATATGGTACCAGTTCCAGACCGTATAGACAAGAAGGCGATTCTAAGTGCACTTAAAGATGGTGAATATATTGAAGGTTGTACTCTATCTCAATCAAGGGGGATTCGAATTAAATGAATATATATCAAAAGTTGGTAGAAGTTCGTAAATCAGTTCCTTACCTACAAAAAGAAGCTCAGGGAGCACAATATCAGTATGTAGGTAGTTCTCAAGTGTTAGCAGCTGTACGGGCTAAAATGGACGAATTAGGGTTATTACTAACGGTTAAGGTAATTGGTCATAATGTCAAATCAGAGACCGTAGAAAATAAGGATAAATACGACAAGTTAAAAAAGACAACGACTTACTTCACAGAACTAGATTTAGAATTCACTTGGATTAACGCAGAGAATCCAGAGGAAACATTAACCTTGCCATTTTACGGTCAAGGAGTGGATATAGCAGGTGAAAAAGGAGTAGGGAAGGCACTTACCTATGCTGAGAAGTATTTCCTTCTTAAACAGTTTAACATCGCAACTGATAAAGATGATCCAGACTCATTCCAAGAGAAATCAGAATCCTACCGTAAACCAGAACCAATTTCAGCACAGGATTTAGGAACATTGAAATCAAGAGTTCTCGAATTCGCTCAACTTCGAAATAAAACGGATGCAGAAGTTTTCAAAGTTCTAAACATATCTAACATAGAAAGTTTGAATGAAAAAGAAGCGAAAATAACCATTGCTAAGCTAAACGGATGGATTGCATCAGCTAAAAAGGAATTGAAAAAGAAAGGGGCTTAAACAGCCCCAAGGAGGTCATCCTATGCTTTTAGATTCAGTCATCCTGCCACAACTCAAATCAGAGATTAAGAGTTTCTTAGATGATTTCCCAAATACCAATGTAGAAGAAATCTGCGCATCTTTTGATATATCACTCATGTTTGCAGGAGAGGTTACAAATATTGTGGAGGAGTGGAAAGGGAATGAGTATTGAAGCGAATCTAATATTGTTTGCGATCTATTTTTTAGTAGGATTTTTTGTAGGAGGAATTAGGAAAGAGGGGAAAAAACATGAGTAACGATGTCATTAATGTTGGATTGTACGGTGGAAAAGGTATTTTTGGAGGAAAAGAAACACCACTAGAAGCAAGTGTAATTTCATGTGATAAATACGAAAGTTGTTCTTATTACGAGAATAATCAATGTTTGGCTGTTAGATCAATTAGTAGTGCAGGTTGTAAATACGGCAAAGTTAATACAGTTCGTGGTTATACAAGTCGAGCAAAGAAATATAGCCAATTTAAGAGAGAATGGCAAAACCATGAGCAATATAACAAATTAAGTTATCCTCCACAAAAAATAGGTGTGATTGACGGAGTAATAGTATTTCCCTATCCATTTATAAAAATCGAAAAACAAGAAAATGGAAAACACTCTATTCAACAACCTGGTTTGTTTAATAATAGTGCTTCCTTCATTGAAATAGAAAAGTTTAATACCGATTTAATATACCGTATCTGTTCATATAGACCACAAGCATTAATGGGTGGAGAAATAGCTAGTTATCAAAAAGAAAAAGTTCCTTTGTTTTTATCGCATTTACGAGAAGTGCTTCCAGAAATATATGAAAAGTTTATAGCAGCTTATCCTAAGTTTGGAAGAAAAATAGATTATGTAGGAAGGAAAGCATTACTAAAAACAATCAAGCCTTCTCTAATTGAATATAGAAGTAGAGATTATCCTAATCTAAACAATGATTGGTATTGGGATGGAGAATGTTTAAATTACAAATGGGGATATGTCAGTAGTGTTTCGGTTATTAACGATTACGAGGTTGTAGAATTCAAATTAAAACCATCAGAGCAAACTACTGTGAAAATATCAAGCAATGAACAAGTTACAGAACAAACAATTTTTGTTGATTAGTGGAGTTATCACATGATTAACATAGCTGTCTATATCTGTTGTTAAGTTGGATGATGAAGAGTAGACACATTATGTGAAGGAGCTGATTTTATGCATATTGGTGAGATTAAAAAGAAAATTTTAAAAAATGATGATGGAACAAATAATTATAAAAATGTATCGATAGAAGAAATGGACTGGCTACTAGCGCAAGTTGAAAGATGGGAAAAAGCTTACTGGTACTTTAAAGAACCAGTGGAGGAACTTTTGTATGTTGATCATCAAAAATGTTGTGAATCTATTGAAATAGAAGAACTGAATGAATTGACATTACTTATGGATCAACTATGGAAAGAAAAAGAAAAAGCAATAAAAACGGAGAGTAGCTAAACAGTTCGATAATTAAGGGAGGGAATTAAAATGATATCAAAACAAATTACTTTTTCAGAAGATGGAGATGTAGCGTACGGAAGGGTTAAAGATTTTTGTAACCGAGATAATTTTACTAACGCTGTTATTGAACAGCACTATCAGGAAGTATGCATTGTTGAAAACATTAGAATTGAGCCTTGCATTAGTACATTAGAGGGAATTGGAGCTGAAATGATAATCCCTTTATCTAGTACAGATGCAGCTGTTGAATATTATTTCGTAGCAGATGTAAGTGAAATTGGGATTGCTGGGATAGAAAAAGAGTAATGTCGCAGTTCGAAGTAACAAATCAAATTTGGAGGAAAACATGGCACGATATGTTGTTTGTTCCAGTCGTATGAAAGCTTCAAAAGTTAAGGGGGAATTGCCGGAAATCATATATGAATATATTGCTAATGATTCTATGATCCCTTGGCATTATACGTTTACACGAAATATTAAAGATGCCTATTGCTTTGACCATTTTGAAGCAAATGAAGCAAAAGAAATTGCCCTTCTTTGGAATATGAAGATAAAAAAGTTAGATGCGTAGTTCGTTTGTTATTTGAACCATTAAACGACATAACGAACAATTGTCAGCTGGATATTGTATCTAATAAAGAACATAAAGGGAGAGATAAAAATGTTTGGGAAATTGATTATTTGGGGCAACGATACTAATGGTTTTTGGAAGAAGTCCATTCCATGCTATCAATCAGAAATTGATTTTCATTTAGCTAAGATAGGTGATTATGAAGATTATGATTTTGAATTCTAATGTCGCTTTCCGATAATTACATGCAGCAAGAAGGTGACCCAACATGATCCACTACACCTGCCCAGACTGTAACCAATCAAAACTTGAATTAGACATCATCCCTAAATTGAAGTGTCCAGGGTGTGGGAAGTATATGGATGCGGGGGAGGAAGATGAGTCATAAGGTGAGGTGAAAATGATGAAAACAGAACAAGCGACAGTATTTGTAACAGAAGATGGTAAAAAGTTTCACGATGAAGCAAAAGCTATAGCGCATGAAAAATCTTTAAATAACACTAGGTACTATAAAGTTAGATATGGACCTGATTTAAACGAAACAGGAAATCGGTTAAAAGTAGGATATTTAATTGTCAAAGCTTCCTGGGGACATAATTTGTGGGCGGAAGATTGGTTGTTTAACAATTTTGGTAACAGAATAGCATTCGTTCAAGGCTGCGCACCAACTGAAAATTGGACTTTTGGAAGAGTTGAGGTGAGTCAGGTAGATTATTCAAATGTGTTGGAAACTATAAATAAATTATAACCTGTCTGAATTTTAATTTAAGCACATATTATATAGTGAGGAAATGAGGGAGGGAAAGGGATGGAATGTCCATATTGTGAAGAAGAATTACTGGACCATGATTACTATGGTTTAGGAATACCAGGTAGAAATGACTTTCAAAAAGTAGGCGATATATTCAAATGCGAAAACGAAGAATGTGCAGCTTATCAACAAACATTTTACACAAGAGGAAACAGTGACGAATTACATGAAGGTTATCCCTGCTAAACCATCAAAAGAAAAGAAGGTGCTATCAATTAGTTAAGCACCTTCCCAGCATCACGAAGTTTCTTTTTCTCAAGTAATTTATGAAACTTTAAACCTAGTTCTACAAGTTCATTAACACCAGCGCTGCGGTTACTTTTACGATTATCGTGCCAGTAATCTTCAACCTTAGATAATAATTTAGGGTCCCAAGAAATAGTAGTAGTTGGTTTTGAACTATCGTGTCTGATATGTGACATGGTTTATTCTCCTTTGTTTTTTGGATTTACGTAGTACGTTAGTACAGAGATTAATCTTTTTGTAAGACAAGCAATTCATGTAATTCACAATCAAGAATGGTGCAAAGAGTTTCTAATGTATCATAAGAAATATTGTTGTTGTAGTTGTTATAGAATTTATCCAATGTACGGCGGCTAATAGTCATTCCATTAGATTGGATCATTCTATGTAATTCAGAAACACTCTTAATATTCTTTTCAGCCATTAATATAGCAAGTCGATTTCTAATCATTTTAAATTTTTCACCTTTCTATTTAAGTATCAATTTTTATCACCATTATACAAAGTTTAGTTAAATAGTGCAACATTTTTATAACTTATATACGTTAATTATATACTTTAGGTTTCAGAATTATAACCAAAGTAGGAAATTTTTCCTTGCTTATTTTACTACAAAAGTGTAAAATAAAATTACAAAGGTAGTAATCTGAAAGGGGTGATACAATGCCAATTCGGAATAACTTGAATATCATCATGGCTAAGCGAAATATTCGCTCATACAGCGAGTTATCAAGGATTTCTAATGTTAGCTATGGAGCAATCTATAAGTTTGCTCTAGGGAAAAGTCAAAGATTTGATGCAAATGTAATGGAGAAACTATGCAATACTCTAAATTGCGATTTGCCAGATTTAATTTATTTCGAAAAGAAAGAGGTGATTTAATTGAACGCCGAAGAACTTCAGTTAATAAAAGCAGATTTAAAAGCAGAAATTTTAAAAGAATTAACAGGAAAAGACTTGAGATCAACACAGGAAAATAAGTCTAAACCGTTGGCTAATGTTTGGACGAAGTACAGAGAACCACTTTTTCAAAAGTTTGGAACTGTAACTTATCATCAAGCTTGGGAATGTATAAGGAAATTAGCGGTACTTAAAACAGGTCATAGGTATATTCGTGATTTGTTACCAAGTGAAGAAATGGAAGCTGCAGAATTTGCTGAGAGTGTTTTGAATCAATTAGGAGTGGAGGTAAACGAATGAATCAGTTGCAAATATTTAAAAATGATTTTTTTCAAGTAGCTGCAAAAATGGAAAACGATCAAATCTTATTCGATGTTGAACAAGTAGCAAAATCATTAGGCATTACTCAAGAAAAAAATAATAAAGAGTACATCAGATGGGAACGTGTTAATGAGTATCTTCCTAAAAATTCTCCACAAGTGGGGAAAGGTGATTTAATCCCTGAACCACTCGTATATAAACTAGCATTCAAGGCATCAAATGAAGTTGCTGAACAATTTCAAGATTGGTTAGCAATTGAAGTTATTCCATCTATCAGAAAAACAGGTTCTTATAGTTTACAAGTTCCGCAGACTTTTGCACAAGCTTTAAGACTTGCTGCTGATCTTCAAGAGAAAATAGAACTGGACAGACCAAAGGTAGAAGCTCATGACAAATTTATAAGTGGTGAAAATCTTCAAAAGATGGCACATGTTGCTAAGGTTCTTGGATGGGGAAGAAACAAGTTATTTGCCTTCCTAAGAGAAAAGAAAATCCTAATGAGTGATAACACACCATACCAGCAATACATTGACAGAGGATATTTTGAGGTAAAAGAAAGTCCAATAAAAATGGGTGGTCAAACAATAAATAAACCCCAGACTTATGTAACAGCTAAGGGAGTAGACTTCCTATCAAGGTTCACAAATGAAAAAACGGCTTAGTTGTTGGCGCAACTAAACCGAAAAATTACGATCAATTATTAAATATTATGTTCCTTGTGTTCATTATATACCAAGTATTCATATATGTACACAGGGAACGTCAGTTTGGGAATTAATATGGAAAAGGTGATTAGATGGGAGGGGCATTCCAAACCAGTAGGGAGATATTCACTAATCCTATTTGGCAAGACATACCAAAATTTCGGATATTCTTTTACATTGTTGGAAATGCAGTATTCTCCAATGAAGGAGTTAGAGTAGGAGGAATTACATTACAACGTGGTCAATTCCTCCGTTCCTACAGAAATTTACAAAGCGATCTTGAGTATCTTGAGAATAGATCAATAAAAAAATACTCACTTTCACTGATAAAGAAGAAAATTGATCAGTTAGTTAAAGAAGAACGATTAAAAATCGAAGATACCGAACTGGGAACACTCTTTACAGTCGTCAATTACTCTATATATCAAGGTTTTGACAACTATAAAACAAACAATGAGAACGCAGAGAGAACGGAACGAGAACAGAGTGAGAACAATTCGAGAACAGAACAAGAACAGAACGAGAACAATAATAAGAAAGATAATAAAGATAATAAAGATAAGAATGATAATAAGGATAATAAAAAGAAAAGTCCTAAACAAGTTTATGACGAAACTTCTCCTTATTTTAAATTATCTACTTTCTTTTTCGACAAAATAAAAGAGAACAATCCAGACCATAGACAACCTAATTTACAAACATGGTCTGATGAAATTAGAAAAATTATTGAAATTGATAAAAGAACCATTGAGCAAGTGAAGTACTTAATTAAATGGGTTCAAGAAGACGAGTTTGAAAAAGTAAATGTTTTGTCACCTGTTAAATTAAGAAAACGTTTTGACCAATTAGTTATGAAAGTTAAAGCACAAAAAAAGGACAAGCCGAATAAACCTCATTATCCAAAGGAGGATATGTATGCAAGAAGTAATGGAAAAGATGTTGAACAACCTGGGAATGTCAGACTCTTTAAATAAGCCTGATCCACTTCCATGTGAGTATTGTGGTAAAGATAGACCTCAAACATTGATAAAACATCCCTTTAAGGATGAAATGAGATGGGTCACTTGTGCTTGCGAATGCATGATTGAACGAAATAAACAGTTTGAACGAGAACAAGAAGCACATCGAAAGAGAATTAAAATCGAAAAAGCATTAAAACTTAGTAGCTCTATGGAAGATATAAAAGCTATGAATTTCGAAAACTATCAAATTCGTAAAGGAGCCGAATCTTCTTACAAAGAGGTTTGGAGTGCTATAGAAAACTTTGAAGAAAGAGGCAAACTCGGTATATTAATTTTCGGTGAAACAGGGAATGGAAAGAGTCACTTAACAGCAGCAGGAGGAAATAAACTCATTTCGAAAGGAAATTCGGTTATCTACATAACTGAAAAAGACCTTTTGAGTCGGTTACAAGCAACTAAGAATTTTAATAACTCGGAATCCTTTCATGAAATTATGAGTGCTTGTTTAGAAGCTGACCTTCTTATCTGGGACGATTTTATGAGTAGTCAACGATTAACTAACGAAGAAAAGGATTGGATATTCCAAATCATAAATGGTCGTGAACGCGGAGATAGACCAATTTGGGCAACATCCAACCTTACTCCTGAAGAATTTGAAAGTGATGAAATAGCATACAAGTTAGATGATAAAGGGCGCACTTGGTGGAGAATCATTGGGAATATGAATTGTGTCTATAATCGTGCATCTAATTATCGAAAAGCAAAAGCGATGGCTAGAGTACTTGGTATTACGGTTGAAGAATATGAAAATGGGGTGAGGTAGTTGACGGTGATTACGATAAAGGATTCTAAAATCGCTACAAGAGTAATGGGATTGATCGAGGGTAAATTAGAGTATCAACTAAACAAAGGTCATGGAAAATATAATCATACTTTAGATGATTGCTCAGATGATAAATTCAATTGGGATCACATGGTCCAAGAAGAATTGATTGACGGTATGCAGTATTTAGTGAAACAGAACGGGATATTAAAAAGGCAGCTACAGGAAGAGATAGAGAAACGAATGAAGTTAGAAAAGTGGTATCAACGAAATATGAATTTCGAGGTGACTGAGTCATGAAAGAAAAGACATCTATTTTATTAGATATCGGATTGTTAATGGATCAGCACGAAGGAGTAATAAGTGAATGTAAGGGCTGTTCTATCTGTACGGATATTAGAAAACTAGGGAAAAAATTAGAGGAATTAGAAAAGCGAACTGAATTGAAGAGAAATTTAAAAGTTAAAGAGGTATTAGCCAAAGGAATAAATATAACAACTTCTGACATCATCTTTTTGAAAGATGAAGGTGTAAGACATAAAGATATTGCAAAAGCATTAAAGATGACATTGTCTGCTTTCAACAGTGCATGTAAAAGTCTCGGGTTAGCAACAACATACAATGTACAGAGAAATACAATAAAACAGGCAGAATACAACCAATTAAAAAGACAAGGTCTAACAGATGAGCAGATTGTTGAATTAAAAGGAATTGAAATTCAAACCATTATTAACGCAAAACGAAGATGGAGAGAAAAAATAAATAAAATCGAATTGTCATTGACTCCTAGTGAATATTTAAAACTCAAGAAAAGTAAAAAAACAGACCAAGATATTGCTGAACAAATTGGAATAAATAGAAGTTATCTAGCAATCTGGAAAAGACAAAACTTAACACCTGAACAAATTAAAGAAACGTGCCTTACAGGGCTTAATCTTCCAGAGGTAAGGTATAACTCTAAAAAAGCAGGAAAACGTCAGAAAACTAAATCTGAGAGGAATCAGATATATTCTAAGTCTAAAGAGAAACAATTAGAGGTAGCACTATGAGTTTTGAGTACAAGCCATACTCAAAAGAGCAGCAGATAGGAAAGCCAAAGATTAAAAAGAAGCGCTATCCAGAAAAGAAGAAAAAGAAACGAAATCCTTTAAAACAGGAAATCTATAAAGGTCGAGTGATTCCAAAGAAATCTAAACGTGGTCGGATCTCATCTAATGAATATGCAGAAGCACAAAGAAAACATGGAGATTGCTGCTATGTATGCGGAACGACAATAAACATTGAAGCACATCATATTAGGTTCCGTTCAAATAGCGGAAGAGGAAACTGGAGAAACATAAGATTCCTTTGTGATAAGCACCATAGAGGATCATACAGTCCACACCAAAACGAGGATCTAAGAAAAGAATTGGAAAAGCTACATGAAAGTTTATATGGGCCATATTATTACTGCGATAAATACGATCTCTTTAAATTAGGATTAATCGATAACACCACAGATTCAGCATATGAAAAATTTATGAGTCTGGAGGAATTGAAATGTCAAAACAATGGAGCTCAAACGATTGGTTAAAATGGCAGCAAAAAGTGATTCGTGAAGAAATGAAAGACTTAAAGGGTAACAAGCATGAAGCTGTACGTAAATGAGAAGGTAGAAGAAACGGTGGATGGAGAGAAGTTGCAGGTGGTAGAAGTGCTGGTGAGTAAACCGAAGGATGTTTCATATTTAATCTTCTTAGAAAAATAGGATAAAATTCACCATTTTAATTATAAGTCAAATTTGATATTTAACAAGAGAAAGGGTGTTCTCACTATGACAGATGAAATGAAAAAGAATCTTGAATTAAGAAGCAAAATTAAAGAATTAGGTTATTCCATAAATGGTGATATTGACCACGGAGAATGCTTCTATGAAGAAGATATGTTAGCTGAATTCTGTGAGTCTTTAGACAGGATGAAGGAACTTGCATTAGAGTATTTCGCTTCAAACAAGAAAGAAATGGAGATGGATGAAGAATGATGAATAGAGTCATACTAGTAGGTCGACTTACAAAAGATCCAGAATTGAGATATACACCAAGTGGAGTACCATGTGCCACATTCACCCTAGCTGTAAATCGTACTTTTACGAATCAACAAGGAGAACGTGAAGCAGATTTTATAAATTGTGTAGTATGGCGGAAGGCTGGAGAAAACGCAGCAAATTACTTGAAGAAAGGTTCTCTCGCAGGAGTGGACGGAAGAATCAGTACTAGAAATTATGAAGGACAAGATGGGAAACGTGTGTATGTCACTGAGGTAGTTGCGGAGTCTGTGCAGTTTTTAGAACCAAGGAATCAATCTAGTAATCAACAACAAAGGCAAAACAATCCAGGACAAACAAGAGTAGATGAAGATCCATTTAAAGATGGACAGCCAATTGATATCAATGATGAGGATTTACCATTTTGATGAATAGTAGACACATAATGTACCACAAAAGGAGGGTAAAAAAGTGACAGTTAAAGAACTTATCGAAGAATTAAAGTGTTATTCAGAGGACTGTGAAGTGGTAGTTGAAGCTGATAAAGGAAGGTTTCTAGTAGTCAATGAAGTTGACTTAGATACTGAAGATGATTTTGTTGTTATCAAATAAGGTAATGAACATTCCGAAGATTATGCGAAACAGAGGTAACACTATGAATCTAACAAAAGCGAACCTAAGCCAGTTAATGTATCTGGCTAGGTTCACCCAATATAGAAATGAGTCTTTAAAAGAGATTGATCGGAGGATACCAAGAAAATGAGTAACAATCAACTAGACTACTGGACAATGCTATTCCAGTTATCAGCAAGAACCAAGTACAGTGATGAATACTTATTATCCTTAAGTGAGGAAGAAATAGAGAAATTGTATAAAGAGAAGGTGGAATAGTGGGTATTTCACAACAAGAAAAGATATGTAAAATTGATGGTTGTAAAGGCAAGTATAAAGGTTTAGGTTATTGCACTAAACATTATCAAAGATTTAAAAAACATGGTGATCCATTAAAAAATAACCGTAGAAAAAAATTGATTACTTTTGATATTGATGAAAATGGTTGTTTTAATTGTACATCCCACGCAGAATGCAATGGCGGGTATCACAGAATGAGAGTTGGTAAAGACAAACACATTTTGATACACAGATTTATTTATGAACAATGCTATGGAATGATTCCTAATGATTTGATAGTAAGACACAAATGTGATAATCCCCATTGTATTAATCCAGAACACTTAGAATTAGGAACTTACCAAGATAACATGATGGATAAAGTAAATAGAGGTCGATGTAATTCTCCATATGGAGAAAGAGTGAAACAATCTAAGTTAAAAGAAAACGATGTGAAAGAAATTAGATATTTATTAACCAAAAATTTAGGGATAAGCGAGATTGCTAGAAAATACGGAGTCTCCCCAGCAAGTATTTCAAGAATAAAGGATGGTATATCATGGGTAAAAGTCAAAGGGATAAAGGTGCCAGAAGAGAACTAGAATTCGCTAAATTAACTGGGGGAACTAAAGTTCCGTTAAGTGGAGCTCTTGGCGGAGAATATTCAAATGATGTTAAAGCGTTTGGGTTGAATTTTGAAGTGAAATCTCGGAAGACAGGATTTAAGACACTTTATGATTGGGTGTTAGATGAACGTGAGAAACCAGATGCAGTAGCTTTGAAAGTTGATCGCCAGCCTTGGTTAGTGTGTATGACGTTAGATAAGTTTATGGAGGTAACGAATGATGAACGAAAAAACAATAAGTAAATATATAGATGTTCTTTCTGAAAAAATTGGTGTTGCTGCTGAACATATTTATTCAACTTTGTATAAACAAGCAATTGTGTACGGCATAATAAATCTTTTTGTAGGTGTAATATTATTAATTGGTTTGATTGTTTCGATTAAATTAGTAGTTAACATTTATACCAAAAGTAAGTTTGAGGAAGTGAAGGGAGATTGGTCTACAACCTTTATACCTCTAAATAATTATGCAAAATTCAGAGAAATTGATTTTGTTGATGACGGTTATATTTGGTGGGTTTGCGGAATTGGATGGATCATATTGTTAGTTATTATTTTCGTATCAATCCCAGAGGGAATACTGCATGTGTTTAACCCTGGTTATTATGCGATAAAAGATATTTTAGAAGCTTTAAAAGGTTAAGAAAGAATAAGTGGGTGAGTAGATGCGTTGTGAAATGTGCATGGAATGGGTAACTAGTTGTCCTTGCTGTGATGAAAGTTTTTGTCCCAGTTGTAAACGAACGGAAGAGGAAATAGAAGAAGATCAAGAAGAAGGTGAGTAAATGAAAGATTGGACGGAAGATTACCTTCAAGACCTAATGAAATACAATAATATGTTAAAAAGAATACCAGAAGAAAATAAAGTGCAACGAATAGAGGTCTTATCAAAACAACTTGTTCTCATTGGTAAATTAGCAGCAGAGTTTTCAGAGCGATATAAGAAAATTTATGCTACAAGAAAAAGAGTGTATGCAGAAGCTGAGATTGCTGCACCTAAAAATAAACAAGCCCATGCAGAGTTAGCAGTCATTGAATTAAGAGAAGAAGAAGCAACAGCCTATGGGAATATGAAACGTTGGACAAATGCCTTTGAGAGTACAAAAGAGGAAATAAACGCATTGAAATATAAAGTACGAATTGATTTAGAGGACGGATCAAGCAGACAAGGAGCATAGGAGGCGGTTTAATGACAACAGCTATTAAACTAAAGAAGGCTACATTTAAACATATTGAGTCGGAGTTATATGCTTATCATGAGACTGTAAGAGAAATAGAATCATTAAGACAAAACATCATGTTCACAAAGCAAAACGATGATGAAAACATTGGAGGAGGAAGGTCTTCGCTGCCTTCTTCTCCTACTGAACGGGTAGCAACAAGGTTGGTGACTCATAAGAAGTTGAATCAGCTAGAGGAAATTGCAAATGCAATTCAGAAGGTGTTTACTGGATTACCAGAGGATTATCAGAAGTTGGTTAGGTTGAAGTATTGGACAAGGCCGCAGATGAAAACGTGGGAAGGGATTGCAAATGAAATTCCTGTGAGCAGAAGAACTGCATTTAATATGCGTGATGAAATCGTCAATTCTATCGGGGAAGTATTAGGGTGGAGATAAATGGTAGACCTATTAAATAATAAATGCAAAACGCTTTGGTACCCTAAAGTGTTTTTGACACACGATGCGGAGGAAGGTTAGGAAATGAATTACGAAGAACTTAAAAAAGCCAATGAGATAAAAAAAAGAAATTAGTGAATTAGAAAGTTTCATCGGAATTGCATCAAGAGATAATTGGTTTGGAATATTAATAAAAAAGCGATCTCCAATGGTTTTCTTTTCTCGATTCCACCGTCCATCAGATGGAGTTCAATATCAAATGAACAAAGAAACAGAGAATAAAGTTATGAATGTTTTATACGCAAGACTAACAGAGCTTAAAGATGAACTAGAAAAAATGTAATGTAGCAGTTCGAAAAAACATTGCACTATCATTGCACTTTTGAGCCAATAAACCATGATATTATGATAGTATGAAATATTTGTAAAGGTGTACGGAAATACACCTGCAATGTGGGGCAAAATCGACTCAAGTTTATAGCCTGCTCAACTGAGTGGGTCCTCTTTTTGGATACTAGGTGCGGAAACACCTTTATCGATATAAGCAAAGACCATATAGCGCAGTGGCGGAATAGGTAGACGCACAACCTCAATACTGGATTAAGCAATGGTGCAGAGGCTCAAGGACCATCTTAATTATGTAAGGTGCAAATCCTTACCTGCGTTTATAGTCGCTTATCTATGCGGGATTGGGGCTAACTCAATCGCCAACCTTTCATGTTGGTTAGCAGGATAGGTGGCTTACTATATGTCCTAAACCTGACTAGGACTTTAAATATATACGGCAGGATGGGGAAGATTCACATACGTATTTGATTTGTGAGCCAAAAGTGGTTGGGGTGAATCGGATTGTGGAAGTGGTTACCCGCAGTCATTTTATATATTCGCTAGTTATCAAAAAGACGATCTAATTAATACTTAGGTCGTCTTTTTCTATTCAAATTTAAATAGGTGATGACATGAAAAAAGAGATTAAAAAGCCAAAAAAGAATAAAGAAAAGCTATCTGCTGCTGATTTAAGAGAACTAATGGGAGTGAACAAAGACACTTACACAAGACACAATGGAGCAATTAGAAGAAAGTAACGTTATTTGTAAACTAGGCATTCATTTAATGGGCTTAGTGGGTGTCTAGTTTAGAGGTAGTGTGAATCTGGTAAAAGAATGAGGTGAATTGAATGGTAAGTCTTTTAAAAGAGATTCGGTATATATTAAGAGATATATTCTCATTTTTACGATGCAAGGTTATAGGGTATTATTGTGAACGCAAAGGTCATAAATGGACAAGAACGAAAAGATTTTACATGAGGGTTGAAGGAATTGTCGATGATAATCATTATGTTGAAATGAAAATTTGCAAAAGATGTGATGTGCATAGTTTTAGGCATCCTTACGAAGATGATAAATGGTCTGTGTAGTAGGGGGAATGAAGTTTTTTATTTGGAGGCGGTGAGTATGTAATGAAACTTACGGAGAAGCAGAAACGATTTGCAGATTATTATATTGAATCAGGTAATGCGACTGATGCATATAGAAAAGCTTATAATGCTTCGGATAAGACAGCTAGTGTAGAAGGATTTAAAAACCTAGCAAAACCTAGCATAAAAAAATATATAGAAGAGCGCATGAATGAAATTCGCTCTGAAAAAATAGCTTCGCAAGAAGAAATCCTCGAGTACTTAACCAGCGTAATGCGTGGAGAAATAAGCGAAGAAGTACCTATACCCACGAAAAAAGGCGTATCAATTGTAGATGTGGAAGTTGGTGCAAAAGACAGAACAAAGGCTGCTGAATTACTAGGTAAACGCTATGCAATGTGGACTGATAACAAGAATATCGATGCAAATATTGGTGTAACGATAGTAGATGATATAAATGACTAAACTATCAAAGGTTATAGCTCCATCATTCCATAAGATTCATAAAGACTTAAAGGAAGATAATCACACTCACTACTGGTTAGGTGGTGGTCGTGGAAGTACCAAATCCTCTTTTGTGGCCATTGAAATTATTTTAGGTATTATGAGTGATCCTAACGCAAATGCGGTGTCTATGCGTAAAGTAAAAGATACATTAAAGGATTCAGTCTTTGAACAATTACTATGGGCTATCGATGTATTAGGAGTAAATAAGTACTGGCATGACAGTGTGAGTCCTTTATCTTTAACATATACACCCACAGGACAAAAGATAATCTTTCGTGGTGCTGACAAACCTAAAAAGATTAAATCAATTAAATTTAGTCGTGGCTACTGTAAGTATCTTTGGTATGAAGAAGTAGACGAGTTCACAGGTATGGAAGAAATCCGCATGATTAACCAGTCTCTTATGCGTGGTGGAAAGAAGTTCATTGTATTTTACTCATACAATCCCCCGAAATCAGCTAATAATTGGGTGAATACCGAAGTAAAGTTGACTAGGGAAGATCGTCTAGCACACCACAGTAATTATTTAACCGTTCCTAAAGAGTGGTTAGGTGAACAGTTTATTGTAGAAGCTGAACACTTAAAAGAAACGAAACCACTCGCATATGAACATGAATACCTAGGTAATGTTACTGGAACAGGTGGGGAAGTATTTGACAATGTAACTATTAGAAAGATAACAGATCAAGAAGTAAAGGACTTCTACAATGTAAAACGTGGTTTAGACTTCGGATATGCTATTGATCCGGTATCTTATCCTGTTATGCACTATGACCGTAAGAAAAAGCATTTATATATCTTTCATGAGTTATACAAAGTTGGTTTATCTAACAGGGATTTATATGAACACATAAAGAAAGAAAACAAGGATAATGACTTTATTATTGCTGATGCAGCAGAACCTAAGTCGATACATGAATTAAGACAGTATGGGTTAAGAATAAAAGCAGCTAAGAAAGGACCAGATAGTATTAAGTATGGGATTAAGTTCTTACAAAGCTTAGAATCTATCATAATTGATGATGTAAGGTGTCCTGAGACTGCTAGAGAGTTCTTAACTTATGAGTTGGAGAAAGATGCTAATGGAAACTTTAAGGCTGGATTTCCTGATTTAAATAACCATTCCATTGACGCTGTTCGTTATGCATTGAATGATGAAGTCATGAAGTTCAAAGAACATGATCAAAAAAAATCTGATCCAGACAACCCAACTCCGCAAGAAAAACATACTAAGGCTATTAAACAGATGACAGGTGGTAAAGCGCCAGTCAACGCATTTACTAAATGGTAGGTGATAATATGGAATATTTACTAGGAGCACTCGTGGCGGTGGTCTTTTTTATTTTGCTCTTATCCACTTTATATATAGGTTATCAACTTGGAACCAAGAAGCAGAAGCATAAAGTGAAACATGATGAAGAAGAAGCGAGAAAAGCAGAAATGCATCGATCAAACTTTATTAAGTTAATGAATTACGATGTGTCTACAGCTTTGCAACGAAAGAAGGTGGATTAATTGAGTGATAATCGTACAAAGGATTGGGCTTTATATGAAGCGGGTAAACAATACAATAACAAACTAAAGCCGAACTACTACGACACTGTAGATGCAAACTTAGCGTTCTTTCAAGGTGATCAATGGCGCAACTTAGAAATGGATGATATGCCACAACCTGTATTTAATATTATCAAACGAGTAATTACCTTCAACGTGGCATCCTTAACTTCTACTAAATCAAAGATACATTTTGAACCACTTCTATATAGTGACACGAATCAAAATCAACAAATGGAGTTAGAGTTAGAAGGTTCTACCTTGGCTAATGCACAGGTCAATAACTTACTTGAGAAGTTTAAGTTTGAGTTTAAAGTAAGAGAATCTTTGTTTGATGCAGCAGTTACAGCAGATGCATGTGCTCACTTCTATTTTGATACATCTAAAAAGCCTTATGGTGGTGCCTTTTCTGATGTAGAAGGCGAAATAGTAATGGAGTTAGTTGATGGTACAAATGTATTCTTTGGGAACGCAAACTCTCCAAGAGTAGACATACAGCCATACATTATTATTTCTGGTCGTGACATGGTTAAGAATCTTAAAGAAGAAGCTATGAGATATAAAAAAGATCAGCAGAATGTTGATGATATTGAACCTGACTACAAGTATACAGATCAAGCAGGTGACTCCGGGAAGATTGAAGTAGAAGCTGATGAGTATGGTAAGGCATTATATATTATTGTTTATCGTAAAGACCCTAAAACAGGTACAATAAAGGCTTCTAAAAGCGTTGAGAATGCTTATATTTACAAAGATATTGATACTGGACTGAAAACATACCCAGTAGCATGGTTGAACTGGGAAAAACAAAAGAATCAGTATCATGGTCGTGCATTGTGTACAGGATTATTACCTAACCAGATTTTTATTAACCGTATGTTTGCTATGGTTATGTACCACTTAATGATGACTGCCTTTCCTAAAGGAGTGTATAACGCTGACGTTATTGACGTTTGGGATAATACAATAGGTTCAGCTATTCCTATATCAGGTATGGGAATGGATCAAAATATTAAAAATGTTGCTGGGTACCTCGAACCTGCGAACATGTCTAATCAAATTACTCAAGTAATTGACTTGGCTATGCAGTACACAAAGGAAACACTAGGTGTATCTGATGCTGCATTAGGTCAAGTAGATCCTAAGAATACATCTGCAATCATAGCAGTACAAAAGTCTACAGCTATTCCTTTAGAAAATCCTAAAGCAAATCTATATGAATGGATTGAGGATATAGGTAAGATACTCCTTGATATGATGGGTACGTATTATGGATTACGCCCTATTGTTATTGAAGAGAACGGACAAAAGCAAATTGTAAATTATGATTTCAGCCAATTAAAAGATATGTGGTTAAACGTTCGTGCTGATGTTGGTGAATCCTCATACTGGTCAGAAATTGCAGCAGTTCAAACATTGGATAATCTATTAAACGCTGGTCACATAGATATCATAGATTATTTAGACCGTGTACCAGAAGAATATATTCCTAATAAAGAAGAGTTAATATCACAGATCAAACAAAGAATGGAAATGATGCAGCAACAACAAATGGAACAACAGCAGATGCAGGCTCAACAACAAGAAGAACAAGCAGTGATGGCTGAGGAACAAGCACAAGCTGAGAAAAGTAAGAATGAACCTCATCCATTTGACCAGTATTTACAAACGTTACCTAAACATAAACAGGAAGCATTTAAGAAGCTTCCGCCAGAAGAACAAGACAAAATAATGCAAGAAGTCATGGCGCCTAAAGAATAGGTGTCTTTTATTTTGTCCTTAGTAAGACATTAAACTGCTAATCGACCAACCATAGTCGAAGGAGGATTTACATTGGAAATTAAAACACTCGCCAACCATAGCGAACCATTAAAATTAGATTTGCAATTTTTTGCTGATGAAGATGTTATTTTACCTGATGATTACACTGAAACACCTGTAGATACTGAAGATATTACAAATGATTTTGAAGTAGATACCAACGAAACTGAATCGTTAGATGATATCGAAGAGGAAACCGAAGAATCACAGGAAGAGGAACAACCAGAGCAAGAAGAGCAGCCGAAAATTAAAGTTAAGTATAACAAGGAAGAACAAGAGCTTTCTTATGATGATGCTGTTCCTTTAATTCAAAAAGGAATGAATTATGACAAGCTTCAAGAACGTTTGCAGGAAGTCGAAAACGACCCACGTATTCAATTTCTAAACGAATTAGCAGATCAACACGGGTTAAACCCGCAGGAATATATCGAAGCTGTACGCCAACAACAGGAAGAACAACGCTTTAATGAGTTGGTTCAACAGAACATACCAGAAGAGTTAGCGCGTGAAATACTCGAAAGTAGAAGAGATCGAGAAGAACGTAAGCGTGAAAAGGAAGAACAAGAATTAAGAGAAAGAGACAATCAGGATTTTGCTGATTTCTACGAATACTTTAACGATGTAAACGGTCGTACATTCGACGCTAAGAAAGATGCACTTCCTGAGGAAGTAATCGAAGCTAATAGAAATGGTGTGCCTCTCAAGTATGCATATATGGAACATCATAACAATCAATTACAGTCTCAAGTCAAAGTACTGAAACAAAATGAGAAAAACAAACAAACAGCCCCAATAGGAAGTGTAACGGATCATGGTAGCCAAGAAGTTGCTAGTGAGGACCTCTTCTTACAAGGGTTTAATTCTATTTAGGGAGTGTTGATAAATGGCAGTAAATTTAGCGGCAAAATATGAAAAGAAAGTTGACGAGCGTTTTAAACTTAAATCAGTTACAGAAGCAGCAGTAAATAGAGATTATGATTGGACAGGGGTAGACACAATTAAAGTGTATTCTATTCCAACGGTAGGAATGAATGATTACAAACGAATGGGTAAAGATCGTTATGGAACAGCTAACGAATTAGACAACACTGTTCAAACTATGACATTAACTCGTGACCGTTCATTTACGTTTACTATTGATAAAGCGAACAACCAAGATACACAAGGAGTAATGCAAGCAGGTAAGGCTCTAGCCCGTCAAATTGATGAGGTAATTGTTCCAGAAATTGATATGTATCGTATCGCTACTATGAGTTCAGCTGCAGTTGCAAACGGAATGACAGATTCAGGTGCAGTAGACAAAACTAATGCATATGAAGCAATCTTGACAGGTTCAGAAAAGATGGACGAAAAAAAGGTTCCTCAAGGTGGACGTCTACTTTATGTAACACCAGCATTCTATAACCTTATTAAACTAGATCCATCGTTCATTAAATCTACTGAAATTGCGCAAAAGATGTTGATTAATGGTCAAGTTGGTGAAATTGATGGTATGAGAGTAATCAAAGTACCTTCATCTTATTTCCCTGCTAATACACCATTCTTAATCGTTCATCCAGTGGCTACGGTAGCGGCTCAGAAGCTAGAGGACTACAAAACTCATGATAACCCTCCTGGTATCAATGGATGGCTAGTAGAAGGTCGTAAACGCTATGATGCTTTTGTTCTTGATAATAAGAAAGATGCATTATATGTACACCAAACATCTGCAAGCGGAGGAGAATAAACATGGCAATCAAATTTAAATCAAAAGATGGTAAACATACTTTAGAAGCACGTAATGAAATTCAAGCGGCAGCATTTATAAAACAAGGTCTACAACCTGCTACAAAAGCAGACGAAAAGAAATTAGAAGGTCAAGAAGGGTAGGAGTAATCCTACCTCTTTTTTATGTAATGGAGGGAGATTATGAACCTCGATCAAATTATAGAGGAAGTCAATAAAGATATAGATGACTCTATTGATAACCAAGAAATTACAGGGTGGATTAACCGTTGTGTTGATGATTTATCAATTCACGCTAAATATCAAAAGAGTACAACGATTGAATTAATCCCTAATCAAAAAGAATATGATCTTCCACATGATTTCATCAAACTAGTTTCGTTAGTTGATAGTGTAACTCCTTTAAAACTAATACAGATCAATGATTTTGTATCAATAGGATATAAAATGTGGAGTGATAAATTAATCATTCAACCTACTCCAACAAATGAAAAGGTGTTGGATTTATATTATAAAGCGAAGTTACCTTATCTAAAAGACAGTGACGATGAACCACAAATACCTAGCCAATTCCACGACTTATTTATCTTATATGCAGTAGCAAAAGCCAGATATCAAGATGAAGAAGAATCCTTGCAATTAAATGTTTGGAATGAATACCAAATGCGAAAGAGCGACTTCATCAAGTTTAATAATGTAACTCAGATAGAACCAATACTAGATATGTATAGGTTGTGGAGGCGTGAATAGGTATGAGTGAAAAGTTAATCACAAACCTAGATGACTTTAGTTTAGGTCTTAATGTAAAAGATGCAGCAAATGTCATCCCTTTTAATGCTCTAACCGAAGCGCAGAACGCTGTAATAACTAAAGGGGCTATATCTAAAAGACATGGCTATGAACGCTATGTATCTGCAACTGTAGAACGTGGAGCAACATGGCAGGATGTAGGTTGGAAGAAGTGGAGTGATTTTTAGTGACTGAATACACACCTAATTACAAGTTGTATAAACCAAATCGTCAAGATGCGGAGCCAGTAGATACAACGTTAACCAAGAATTTTGAGACAATAGATACACAAATGAAGAAGAATGCAGATAACATTTCAACTGTATCAAGTAATTTAGAAACGAAAACAACAAGTATACAGAATCAACTTGATGCAAATACTTTTAGCTTGCAAGAACAACTAAACACGAATACAACTAGCCTGCAAGAACAAATAAATAATATGGTTATTGAAAGTGGGACTAGTGATGCAGAGGTACTTCAATCACGCGGGGAATTTCCTGTTTTGAACGATAGGCTTAACCATAGTGACAACCAACTGATAAGCAACACCAACGATCTGGAAGGTAGGGGCTATAATTTAAAAACTATGGGCGCTATTGGTGATGGAGTTAACGATGATACAGATGCTATACAAAGAACGTTAGACTTATCAAAAACAATGGGGCAAGTCACTGTTATCTTTCCTCCTGGAGTATACAAGACTACCAAAAAACTAATTATCTACAAAAATACTCATATGATCATGTCACCTAATACTGTTATTCTTCGTTGTCATGTAGCTTCTATTTTTCAAAATGGAGAAAATGGGGCTATGTATGATGGGTATGACGGCGAAGGAAATATTGTCATTGAAGGCGGCACTTTAGATTCCAATATTTTAAATTATGACTATGAGTGTAGTGGGATAAATCTATCGCATGCAGCGAATATAACTATTCGAAATGTAACTATTAAAGATATTTACGCAGGACATGCAATTGATGTAACAGGAGTAAGAGATGTATTAATAGAAAACTGTAAATTTGTAGGTTACAAGGATAAACCAGATAAAAGTCGTAACTATTCAGAAGCAATTAAAATTGGAATAGCGATTGCTAATGCCTTCCCTGCTTTCGGAAAATACGATGGGACAGTTACAAAAGAAGTGACAGTTCGTAATTGTTATTTCGGACCAAGTGGTACGCCTAACACTATATCATGGGGAGTTGGAATTGGTTATCATGCAGCTGTACATGATATTTACCCTAATAACATCAATATAATGAACAATATATTTGATGGGTGTACTTTCCGTGCGTTAAGGTTATTTAAATTTAAAAATGTATTGATCCAAGGAAATCTATTTAAAAATTGCTTTGGTGTTATGAATATCACTACTCCTTTACCTAATAGTTCTAATACAATGGATCATAACGGAAATCAGATGGAAGTCTCTCAATCTGGTGACACTGTAATTTTTACTAACAATATTGTACAAGGTTATGTTGGTGATGTTTCTGCTATCTCTATCAATGGAGTAAGTGGAGTTCTAACAAAAAATGTAAAAGTAGTTGGAAATACATTTAAAGGTATTAAAAATATTTCAACATGTTATATAGGTTACGGAGAGAATATTGAAGTAAGGTCAAATAAATTTTTTGATGGTTTCCGTGCATTGTGGGTGCAAAACTCAGAGAATATCATATTTGATTCAAACGACTGCGATATCATGGAATCTGAAATGGTATTTGTAGAGAATTCTTCAATAGTTAATATCATCAACAACAAAGTTAAGGAAACAAAAAAGAATGGGATAAATATTACTAACCTTAATGGCGGGTTTGTTAAAGGTAATCGGATTGATAAATGTAGTACGGAATCATCAGGAAGTAGAAGTGGAGTATTTGTAGGCACCAATAGTAATGCTGTTTTAATAAGGGATAATAAAATTCCACTTAGTAGTAATGCGTATGGCATACAAGTTACCAGCACATGTACAAACATACAAGCTACTAATAATGATGTAAACGGAATAACTTCTCCAATTGGTCTCCCAGCAGCAGCAGGTTTTGATGGAATTATTATCACAAATCCAACAGGTGCAAAATATAAAGTAACAATTAACAACTCTAACCAACTTATTGCCACAGCATTATAATGAAATTAATTTAAATACTCCCTAAAAAGGGGTGAAGAAATGACAACATGGGATAAAGTAGGGAACGTTCGTGATTCTATCACTAGTATGTTCCCGTTCTATAAAAACAATGGGACTAGGGAATTATTAGTGGTGTCTAAGAGTAAATTGCATAAGGAAGAAAACGGAACTCTTAAAGAAATAGGGAATTTAGCAAGTAATAAAGTTAAGATGTTAACATATAAAATGAGAAACATGAATGATGTTGTTCTAATAGCCGATAAAGGAAGGTTAAAGGCTTACAATGGAACAAGTATAAGCACAGTTACTCCACACGTTCTAAATGAAGATGAACAACAAGATCCAGGATTAAATGATTTAGATAACCTAACAAATTTCCGTACCTTCACAATAAAGAAAGATGTTATTTTTGCAGCTGCACACCCTACGGTTAAGAACAGGGTGTCTTTTTCATATTTTGATCCTTATTTAGGTAGTGGTGTTTATGATTATTGGCCAGCAATTTATTTTTTTGATGTCGCTACAGAAGATAATGACGAAATAGTCGAATTAAAAGTATTCCGAGATGCGCTGATTATCTTTTGCAAGCGAAGTGTATGGGCTTTATATGGTGATGGTGCCAATATAGCTAATTTAGAACTAGTAAAAATAAATACTCCTAAAGGTTGTATATCAACTGACAGTATATGCGAAGTGGGAAACAACCTTTTTTATTTAGCTGAAGATCATGTATATAGCTTATTTTCTACAGATAGAAACTTTATTTCTGCTGAAGTAGTGAGTGATAGTATTTTCCCAATCCTTAAATCTATTGGGTTATCTGATAAAGAAAAAACAGTTGCTGTTTATCATGAGGATAAATACCATTTAAGTTTTCCAAGTGGCTTAACACTTGTTTACGATATATCAATTAATGCTTGGACTACATTTATAAATGTTCAAGCGAATTCGTTCTTAGTATTAGATGGAATCTTGTATTTCAGTTCGAATGATGGATTTATCTATCGTTTCAATGAAAATAAGTATTCAGATGATGGTACACCGATATCATTTATTATGAAATCGAAAATAATTGACTTTGAGTTACCAGTCCATAGAAAGAAAGTAAAAAGAATGTGGGTCATTAAAAAGGAATGGGCTGGTTATGAGTCTTCGTATGATCTATTTGGAATGATTGACCAATATTCATTAGTTGACCTCAAAGTTATCCAAGTAAGAGACGGTGCTGGTGGTGTATGGGATGTCAGTACATGGGATAATGCGCTATGGGATTTCAGTGAGATTGCACAGGATGAAATTAAACTAAGGCGCAAAGCTAAATCCATGCAAATTCAAATAAGTAACAGTAAATTAGATGAACCATTAACTATTTTTGGCTTTGTCTTTGAGTATAAAGTGAAAAAACCATAGAAAGTTGGTGAGAATGTGCCAATACAGCGTTTATTTAAATTTCAAAGAGGAAAGAAAATAAGTTCTAGTGAAGTAAATGAGGAACTCGACCAATTAGTCTCTCAAAGTAACCAAATAGAATCAGATTACAAAAAAGCAGATGATGATTTCAAGAAGACAGCTCAGTTATCGAAAATAACTGCTGATAATGGCGATATTACAATATCTGCAAGTTTAACAACAGATGATATCTTACAAAAAATTATCTCAAAAGGCAGAGGTTATAATACTTTTTATGCAATTGCTGGATCAAAAAACATACCACCAAGTAAATTAAGTATTAGGGGGATCTCTCATTTAACGACTCCTACATTTGGATGGGTTATAGCATTCGATTCTGATAACCAAGTATGGACTAATTACTTAAACAATAGTTCATGGCGTGGTTGGAAAAAACTATCTACACAAACAAGTACAGATGATCAAGGAAAACTTTGGACTGGTGTAATGTATCTTAATGAAGACCAATCCGTCAAACCAACCAAACCTCTATCAAAGTGTAAAACTGGATGGATGCTAGCTTGGAGCAGATATGTACCAGGTAGTGGGGAAGTTAATTCTTTTTGGGGATTTACCTTTGTTCCTAAAGCTTTTGCAACGCTCTCTAGTGGAGGAATGGAACATATACTTTTCCAAAACCCAAAAAGCGATTCTGTAGCAGGTGCTATTCCAATCATGAAATACACCTATTGCACAGATACTGAAATAAAAGGACATGCGAATAACGGATCAGGTGATGAACGTTATGCAGCTTTACGAAATGTGTTCGAGTTTTAAGGAGGGTACACATGGAAGTATACATTGATGTAACCAAAGACAATCGTGTGGACGGTTGGGGAAGTACTTCTAATGGTAAAAACATTTTAATAACTGTACCAAATAATCATGAGGTGTTGTCTAACCCTCATGTTTTTGTTTATAAAGAAGGAAAATTATCAAAAGACGAAGCATATCAGCAAGAACTATTAAAAGAATCTCATTCCAATGAATAAGAAAGGAGTGTGAGCGTATGGCAAGTACATTTACTTATAACTATAAGCCAATGGATAACAAAACAGCGCAAAAGCAAGTGTCGGCACAAGTTGACCCACTTTTTAATCGTGCCATTGATGGTGTAAAACAACAAAAATATCAAAGTGATATACAAGCTGGTCAAGTATCAGCGGCAAGAGGATTAGGTAGAAGTGGTTTAGCAGCAGATCAATTAAATAAGATTGCTATTGCTTCGCAAGGACAAATTGGAGACTTGAATGCACAAAGGGCTGCACAGGTCGCTCAAATGGCTAATGATCTGGTATGGAGAGATAAAGAGTATGCATTACAAGATCGCTCCCAAAGATTCAATGAGTTTAATTCTAACCGTACTTACGATTATCAAGTTGGGCGTGATAAAGTAGCGGATAAGCAATGGCAAACTCAATTTGATTATCAAAAGGGCAGAGATAAAGTAGCAGACTCGCAATGGAAGCAACAATTTGACCAAGATAAGAAACAATTCGGTCAACAATATGCACTGTCTAAACTTCAATATGACTTAGATAAAAAGGTTAGGTTAGGACAATTATCCTTAGATCAAGCACAGTTCGAATTCCAAAAAGCACAAGCAAAAAAGCGTAGTGCTGGAGGAGGGGGTGGTTCGTCTCGTAAGGGAGGAAGCAGCAGTTCGAGTGGTGGAAGTAAATCTAATTCATTAAGTACAGCATATAACCAATACCAAAAATCGAAAAAGAATTCTTCTAAGTCATCTTTAGATAAGTATTATGAAAATGAACAGAAGAAGATCAATAAGTTGACTAAACCACCTTATAAAAATACTGTACTAAAACCAGTTGCGCCAGCAAGAAACAAGAATTTAACAGACTATGAAAAAATGAAAATGTTCTTCGGGTGATAATATATGTATACATTTGGACCTAATACCGGATATGATGCTTGGAAAGAGGATAAGGAAAAACATAAAAAGAAAGAAGCAAAGCGTGTCAAACAAGGATTACCAGCGAAAGATTTCAATGACGGCTATTACAAAATGGGTGGGGGAACGAGTACTGAAGTTCAGTACCGTGACCCTAACTTTAGAGCAACGAGTGATAATCCTAAAAAGGCTAGTTTTCAATGGGAGAAAGATTTCCTACGCCCTCTTTCTTCTCGTAGGTATGGTAGAAGCTATGATAAAAAATTCGAGAGTGCTGTAAGGGAATTAGGCGGCTCACGAGAAGATGTAGAAAGTTTTCGTAAGTTCCTCGATGCACGCGAAAAAGGCATGCAAACCAAGTCAGGATTCATGGATAATCTTCTATTAGATTTAAATAAGCGTGACCAAAAGTCTATGGCAAACTATAAGAAGAACAAAAATGACTTTTACAAGAAAGACACACCAAAAGAAAAGCCTAAACCATCGTTTTTTGAGGATTTAGGAAGTGCTGCTAAGGCTGCGGGACAATTCTTTAATCCTTTTGATGACGTAAGCGCAAAAGAAGCGGTTGAAAACTTTTTAAATCGTGACCGTTCAAAAGCTTTCGATGAAGTAGCTAGAGGATCTAACAGAACCATTGATTCAGCAACTTTAGGGGCTTTAAGCAACCTAGATAAAAAGATTAATAAGCGTGAACCATACTATAAATCTGATAGAAAAATAGGTGAAGGTGGGGTCACTGATTTACTCACTTCTGGAGCTGGTTATCTTGCACCTGGTATTGGTGCTTTTAAAGCTGTTAGAGGGGCAGGATTAGGAGTTAAAGAAGGTGCGAAGGGTTTAACTAAGTTAAGACAACTTGCTCAAGAAGGTGCATTAACAGGTCTAGGAATGAGTCTTGGAGAAGTAGGTATTCGTGAAGCATTAAACCCTAAAGATCATACAGCGAAAGAGAATCTTAAAGACATAGCCTTAAACACTGCTCTAGGCGCTGTAGGTGATCCGTTGTTGCA
The DNA here is from genome assembly GCA_018333075.1 of Heyndrickxia sporothermodurans. Taxonomy (GTDB): domain Bacteria; phylum Bacillota; class Bacilli; order Bacillales; family Bacillaceae_C; genus Heyndrickxia; species Heyndrickxia sporothermodurans_A. The sequence continues at coordinate 31,642 of BORH01000032.1, forward strand.
TGGATTAGGTAAAGGCGCAAATAAACTTATCAGCAAAGCAATAAAAGGTGAAGTCCCTAATTTTACTGGTAAGCCAAGCGTTGAGACATTAAAAAAATTAGATCCTAAACAAAAAGAATTATTAAAAGAAGTTGTAACTAATCCCAATGCTAAAGAGTCAAAAGATTTATTAAAGCAACTTGAACCAATAATGAAGCAAAATGAAAAACTTAAAATTGAACCATCACCTTTAAAATTAAGTGAAGCAGACACACAGATGAATCCTAAAAAGTTTGAAGCAATTGAACCGTTGAAGGAAAAATCTGATCTTGAATTAATAGAAGCTATCAAACCAGCTAAAAAAGAAACTGCGGCAGCGTATGAAGCGATTGAACCTTTGATAGATAATGGTGGTAAGCTTAAATTAAAACCACAACCTATTAACGAGGATATTAAGTACAATCCTAATGAAGTATTACCTGATACTTCAAAGCATATAGTTTCTAAAACAAAGAAAGAGCTTCCTAGTTTTAAATCGTTAAAAGAAAAAGCATATATAAAGGCAGTTGATGACATTCATCCATTAAATGAATTTGATAAGACTGTTGAAAAAGTGTTAGGACGTAAATTAAATTCTTCCGAAAGTTCATATACTTTAGCGATGAATGCAAGAGGCGCAGACCAAATAGCCAAACAAGCTCTCACAGAAAAAATGATTAATAAAAATGGTGAAGTTGTCGGTAACTCTTTAAAAGATGTAGTAAGTCAAATTCCAAAAAGTAAATATGATGAATTTGGAGATTATTTAATTAACCGTCATGCTATTTATCGCCAAAATCGCGGAGAACGTGTTTTTGCTAAAGAAATGAAAATGAACGCTGAAAAGTCGGAGGCAAAAGTAAAACAATACGAAGAAGCAAATCCTGAGTTTAAGAAGATAGCTGAACAAAATGATGAGTACAATAAAAAATTGGCAGAGACTTGGTTAGTTGATGAGAACATGATAAGTAAAAAACAATGGGAAACTTACTTACAAGACAACCCTAATTATGTACCAATGAATCGTTTGTTTAAGGATATCGAAAAAGGTTCATTTACTAATAGTGCTAAAAAAGGTCATTCAAATCAATCTAACCCTGTTAAAAAAGTGTCTCCTACTGGTTCAGAAAGACCAATAATAGACCCAATAGAAAGCCAAATCGAACATACAGAAAAGTATATTAAAACAGCTAAACGTAATGAAGTAATGGTAAGTATTATCCGTAACGTTGAGAAAGACCCAGAAGCTTTTAAGGGTATTGTGGAGATTGTTCCAACGAAAGAAACTCCTAATGAAATAATGGATATTCTTAAAAATGATGGGGTAGACGGGGTATTAGAGAATTTCAATAAAGCATTTGAACAAAAACCTGATTTAAATAAAGGAAACATTGTTTTTGGTATGATAGACGGTAAAAAAGTACATGTAAAAGTACATGATCCACATTTATTAGAAGCTATAACAAATTTGGCACCTGGTGCGCAACATATTGTTGTTAAATCCGTCGGTCAAGTAACAAGGTTTATGAAGAACCTAACAACTGGTATTAACCCTGTATTTGGTCTAGCACGTAATATATGGAGAGACGGTGTAGAGGCATTTGCTTATTCGAAAACAACAAATAATCCGTTGAGATATGCGGCTGATTTAGTTGATTGTATTACAAGTGTAATGGCTGAACCTTTATCCAAAAATAAAACTCTATCTAAAGTACCTGGCTTAACAGACAAACTAAAGAAAAGAGCGGAACTATATAACGATTATAAAAATGTGGGTGGAGGGCATTCAAGTTCTATTTCGTCAGATGTGAATTTGTTAGCTCAAAGTAAACGTTCTATTTTACCACAAAAAAAAGGTGTTAGAACGTTACCTGCCAAAGGTTTAGCTGCATTAGAAAACTTTAATAATATACTTGAATCTGCACCACGTTTAGGAGAATTTAAACGCTTAACAAAGAACGATAAAAGTTACGATGCGAAAATGAAGGGGTTATTTGAAGCAAACGATATCACTGTTAACTTTAACAAAAGAGGTAATGTAACAAAAGAGGTAGATGCCTTTATTCCGTATTTAAACGCTGCTGTGCAAGGATTAGATAAATTCGGTCGTTCATTTAAAAGTAACCCAATAGCGACTACGGTAAAGGGTTTTACAGCAATAACAATACCAACAGTTGTGTTGTATGCTATCAATCATAATGATCCTAATTATCAAAAAGTAAGTAACCGCATTAAGGATAATAACTTTTTAATACCTAACGGAGACGGTACTTTTACAAAAATACCAAAACCCATGGAAATGGGCACTTTATTTGGTTCTGGTGTTGAAAGAGTATTGAGGAAAATGAAGGATGATGATCCTAAAGCATTTGAAGATTTTAGCAAAACTGTCATAGATAATTTTGTTCCACCAAGGCGAACAGTATTGCATCCTGCATTTGTGGATACAGTAGCAAATAAAAATTTCATGGATGCGCCGATTGTTCCAGGAGATTTACAGAATTTATCTCCAAGATATCAGTATGATGCTAAAACAAGTGAAGTATCGAAAAAAGTCGGTGATATACTTAATATTTCACCTAAAAAATTGGATTATTTAATTCAATCTTATACTGGTGTTATAGGAGAATTAGGTGTCCCTGCAACTACAAAAAATGGTACAATAAAAAATAACTTAATAGATACATTAAAACAAAAAGTAACAACAGACCCTGTCTTTTCTAATGATTTATTAACAAAGTTTTATGAAAAGAAGGAGAAATTGGATACAGCACAAGCTGATTACTCTAAACAGGGTATTAAATCTAAAAACTTGAATGACGAATTACGAAAAGACTTCAACCAAACATCTAAAGCTATCGGAGAAACAAGAAAAGAAATTAAGAGTATTCAAGCAGATACCAGTTTAACACCTGAAGAAAGACAAAAAGCAATCAAAGACCTACAAAAGAGAATCAATATGTTAGCGGAATTACAATTAGATAGGGCGAGGTGATTAAAGTGAAATGGAGTATTGATTTAACAATAATACTTATTTTTATTGTTAATGTTTTACTTTCATTTATTAGTGCTTTTGCATCTAGTGAGACATCAGAAGTAATTCGCTGGATTATGATTGTTGGTTGGTTATCTTTCTTTATATGGATAACGCCAAAATCAGAAGGTAAAAAGAAAAATAGAAAAAACAAAGAGGGCTGATTATCAGTCCTTTTTTTTATTGGAGGAAAAAACATGAAAGCATTTTTCAGTGAATTTGATATAACAGCAGTAGTAGGAAATGTGTGGTATGTAGCACTTGTTTTTATCACATTTGATGTAGTTACAGGATTATTAGCAGCAGGTGTAGAGAGGAAAATAAACAGTTCAATCAATTTCATAGGTTTGCTTAGAAAAGTGGGTCTATTCGTAGCACTCGCTTTTCTTATTTTTATAGATGCTTATGTTCAATCTGATGGATACATCATCAAATTAGGTGTTGGTTTGATTGTAGCTTACGAAGGTATGAGCATTATTGAAAATTTCAGTCGTATTGGAATTGATGTGAAGTTCCTAACTAAATATTTCGATAAAAATAAGATTGGTAAAGGAGATGGTAAATAATGAATAAAATTGTTGTTATTGATCCAGGACATGGCGGTAAAGATCCAGGAGCGGTTTCAAACGGAATTAATGAGAAAGATATTGTTCTTACAATTTCTAAATATGCTAAAACTGAATTGGAGAATAACTATGAGGGTGTCACTGTCTATATGACACGTACCACAGATGTTTTTGTAGAACTGAGTGATCGTGCAAAGTTCGCTAATAATAAAAAGGCAGATTTATTTGTTTCTAATCATGTTAATGCTGGTGGAGGTACTGGTTTCGAGTCATTTGTATACACAACAATAAATGGTGGCGCTACAGAAGACATGAGAAAAGCTGTCCACGATTCCGTATTTGGTGTTTATAAAGGATTTAAGGATAGAGGTAAAAAGAAAGCTAATCTAGCCGTAGTGAGAGAAACTGCAATGCCAGCTATGTTGCTTGAACATTTATTTATCGATACAAAAGGTGACGCAGATTATTTGAAGTCTGATGCGAATCTAAAAGCAATCGCAAAGGCAGAAGCAGCAGGCATTGCCAAAGCTTTAAAATTGAAAGCTAAAACAAACAATAATACCAGCGCTTCATCAAAACCAAAGGATAAAGAAAAATCTATATATAAAGTACAAACAGGAGCATTTGGAAGCAAAGAGAATGCTGATAAATTGGCTGCTGAGTTGAAGAAAAAAGGGTATAAAACGTTTATCGTTAAAGAATAATACAAATGCATCACGATCCACATAAAAGCCCTTCTCAATGAAGAGAGGGGCTTATGTTTTACTATGAAACCTTCGATATAAATAATATTTCATTATTTCCTCAGATCGATTTCTAAGCCATGGATTAAAGTACTTTTGGTGTTCATCATAACCCTTATATACAACATAATACTTTGTGAAATTTTCCTCAGTCTTACCTTTTTCCACCTTAATTTTCTGCTGTTTCATGTATCTTTTAACCTCAGAAAGTTCCTTTTGAATAACTATCATTGTTTCTTCTATCCACTCAGTATAAGGTGTTTTTAGCTTAACATCACTATTGTTGAAAACCTTTAAATCCCTATCAAGAACAGTAAGGACCATAGGTAAATATATAGCCTTTTGGATTACAGACTTATCTTTATCAGGGATATGTCTCATACTTCTCCCTCACTCTTTTTACTCCATTATATACAAACGTATGTTCTTTGTGCAATTACCTAAAACTACTTCTAATTGACGCATTTAAAAGCCCTTCAAGATAGAAGGGCATATGTTTTATTTTGTTTTTTATCTCACTACTCTAGTCCTAATGACATTGAAATCAATTCTTTATATGTATATTTAATTACATCATCATGTGTATAGGTATCATCTGCTTTAAGATAATGAATTCCATTGTTCTCTTCCATCAATCTCTTGATGTTTTTGTATTGATAGTCGGATTTTCCTGATGACACATATATCCTATCTGGGTTAACTAATCCAACTTTTTCTCTTTCTACAATTTTATTTAATAACTCTTCACTGCCATCTGAAATTTCATTCAACATAAAAGGATTATTGACCTGTTCTACATAATCCTTTACTTCTAAAATTGGTGCAATAAGCGCTATAGTTTTGACAAACTCTAAATCTTTTCCTATGTGATATGCACCGTAACCACCCTTAGAAGCCCCAACAAAATGTATTTCATCATACAATTTGGACAACTCTTTCATGAAATTTTGAATGTTTGGGAAAATTATTTTTCCATAGTTAGTCATGTACCATCCATAGATATAATTAAATTCATCTTCTAAGAAAATGAAGTCAAATTCTTTGTTTTGCCCAGCATATTTGAAAAATTGATATTTTTTATATCTAAATGTATCATTTAACAATTCATGTGTAACTAAGTGTTCGTTATCATGAATTTTATTTTCATTTGCCCAATTACTTTGAAAAACTACTATAAGTTTTTTAGCTTTATTATCAACAAAACCGTATTTCATTTTTATTTGTCCATCAGTATAAACTCGTTGAGGAACTGCTTCTTTTTCAACTTTTCTGTTATCTCTTAACCATTTAGTGTCAAATGCCAGTAATTTTGTGTTCCCTTTTGCTTTTTTTAAAGGATCATTCTTGATTGATTTCAACTTTGTTAAATCGAAATCATCAAATACATGAATACCGGAAGTAGGATACTTACTGTTTTCCTTCCTTGACTTATCTATCAAGGCGTCAAGTACACCATATTTAATAAATCTATTGTATAAAAGATTATCCCATTGATTATCAAATATATCTTCAAAGTTATCGCTTACAATAACGTTAATGTTATCAATTAGTTTTTCCGAGTTTACTAACAACTCGTCATACATCTCCGATGGTTTCCCAAAAACATTAATCACCATTTATTTTTCCCCCGTTTGTGTCTAAATGATAGTCGAAATTAATTATCTTTACTATTTCCCTCTTCTTCAAAAGTTGCTAACTCATCGACTGGACAGTTTAAGATGCTCGCTAAAATAAAAGCTTTTTCGAATGTAGGAAAGCTGATCCCCTTCTTTAAATTATAAACTTGTTTCTTACTAATCTGCATTCTATCTGCAATATAATCATCTCTTAAACCACTTTCCTTTATCTTTTCACCAATTTTACTAACAAGTTTCATTTTTAATCACCATTAATATTATTCGCTTTAAAATTGTACAATCCTTTAAGAAAAAATATTTACCGATTTAAGAAATTTTATGGAAACTATACAACCATTCGCCCATACACTGTAGTAGTCAGTGAAAAGGAGAGTGAAACAATGGATCCTTTTACATTAGGTGTAGTAGCAATAGGAGCGTCAGGAGCCACATTGTTTATATCGTCATTGTTTGGAAAAAAGTTAAACGAGGAGGCGGTGAAAATTGCATTAGAGGTAACCAAGTATGGAGGAATCCTTTATATTTTGCAGCATCTTCAGAAGATATTTTTTTAAATATGTTGCAGGTAGAAATGACATGAAAAATAATTGTTTATACCATTAAACAAAGAAAATGACCATGTCAGTGATATAGTCACCCAATGACCAATACAGTGAAGGGGGCAGTGACATGTTAGAGTGGTTTATTCCTCCAGTATTAATTGTCGGTGCTGCACTTGTACCAAACAAAAAACTAGCTAATTGGGAGTATAATCTCAAACACATTTACAAGCATTCGTGGCTGGTACCGATTGGTAAGGCAAGAAAAGTCATTTATCACAACTTTGAACAATACCCACATTTATTAGTTGGTGGTACAACGCGATTCGGGAAAACAGTGTTCTTAAAAAGTTTGTTCACTTCATTACTATTCTCTAATCAAGAGCGTGTCAGATTCATTATTTTAGACTTAAAAGGCGGCTTAGAGTTCTCTAAATATAGAAACATACCTCAAGTACAGCATTTCGCAAAGGATATTGTAGACGCTTGTAAGGTACTAGATCACGTATATAAATTAATAAAACTTGATGAAGAAAGATATTTAAAAAATAACTGGTCAAATGTCACTGATACACCCATAAAAGAACGTACTTTTATCATTGTCGATGAAGCTGCGGAGTTGGCTCCTAAATTAGTTAATAAGCAATACAAAAAGTATGCTGAATTGGCTCAAGTTTATCTTGGTGAGATTGCTCGAATAGGTGGCGGTCTTGGCTATAGATTAATCTTTTGTACCCAATATCCTGTTCGTGAAGCTGTTCCGGCACAAGTAAAAATGAACATGGTTGCTCGAGTAGCTTTTCGTATGGCTGAACGTGTTGGAAGCATGGTTATTTTAGATGAAACTGGAGCTGACGAACTAGAACCGATACCAGGTAGAGCGATTTACAAAATAGCGGAGAAGAAGGAAATTCAATGCCCTTTCATCAATGATGAAATGATTGGGAGGTTAATTTATGAATCTCGAAAGAACCGAAATGATATTAAAAACCATTGATCAATTAGGAATGGTTACAGTGAAACAATTGCATGAGATATTAAAATTCGGAACATATCGAAATACATGTAGAGTGATAAACCGACTTTCTCCTTATTTAAATGTCATTCGAAGTAAGCAAAAGATTGTCTACTTAAATGAATCTGGAAGAAACATGATAGGATCCAAAAAGGAAATGAAGAAAACACAATTGATGGATCATATCCTAATGACTAATGATGTCTATATTTACTTTTCTTCTCCTGTTGATTGGAAGAGGGAGTTTTTAATTGAGGTAAAAAGCCAAAATGACTATGATTTTGGAATTAAAGTAAAAGGATTGACCACTACAAAGAAAAGAATAATCCCTGATGCCTTATTCACTCGTAATGGATATGTTCATTTAGTCGAGATAGATAATACTCGTTCAATGCAAGATAACAAAAAGAAAGTAGAAAAGTATGTTGATATGTGGCCAGAGATAAAACGACGATTTAATCAATCTCCTGTTTTATATTTCTTTACTACTACAAAAGAACGAAAAAGAAAGTTAACGGATTGGTTATCTAAACACAATCTAAGGTTTGAGGTAAAAACCTTCGAAGAGATCATTTAAGGAGGAAATTACATGACTGAGTACTTTACAGCCCAATTAATTGATATCCTCAGTGAATTTCAAATAGATAACAAAATTAGTGCTGCAATGATGGCAGGTATACTAATGAGTTTGTATATGACTTATATGGAGCAGGCAAGAGCTGAATTATGATTATTTGTGTATAGGGTGGATAATTGTATCAATACAATCG
>BORH01000033.1 GCA_018333075.1 Heyndrickxia sporothermodurans
TCTTTGATAATTTTGTGTGGTAACTTCATTATACAAAGAGGAACGATTTTTTTGTCTTTTTTTGATAAAAAAAACAAAAGGGATGCCCCAAAAGTCTAATGATCTAGACTTTTGAGTCACCCTCTTTGCTTTCTTTAATACTAAGATTAAATAAAATTCTAAAAGTACTATTTAATTCAAATTAAAAAGCTACATAATAGTATTGCCAAGCGGTTTGAATTGAAAAGATTTTTGAACCGCCAAAACAAAGGAGTCCATACCCTCCAATAAAAAATAGACGCAGATATCAAATAGCAAGAGTAGTGCTAGTCTTCATCTACTAGGATTGGATTCCCTCTTTAATTAAAAATTTCATCAAACAAATGCCCTTTACACTTATAGATTCATTTAGGAAATAATTTTATGTGAAGTTATTAATTTGATTCAATGTCTATATGTGATGTCCATTACTAACATATACGACTAATATTTTTTTTATTTGATAAACTACTATCTTAAAATCAATTTCGATAGTAAAAAAAGGTAGTGCAATATGTACACTACCCACAATTAATATTTTATTTTACTTTCAATTTTACGATTCGAATTTCATCTTCATAATAAACCATTTCATAAGGATAATTATATAGAGTTACTTTATAGGATTTTACTTTGCCCATTTTGCGAACTTGTTTGATTCTACCGCTATAACCATGTAATGCTGTGTCTTCACATGTAACTATAACTTCATCATTTACTTTCACAAAAATCACCCCTATAATAATTGTTATTGTGTGTATTCGATTTACTGTACATTTTTTCCTTTATTTTTTTGAAATGTAGGTGTTTTTTATGAATGAAAATGAAAATGAAGCTTACAACTATGATACATCGATTGTTTATGAGTATAAGGAATTTCCTGATAAGGAAGCAGGTGTTTGTGACAACTGTGGAAATAAGCATTTTAAAAGTAGTGTAAAAAATTATAAATTTACTCGTGAATGTCGAAATTGTGGTTTGAAGAAAAATATTTGAAGTTACTACCTCATATAATAATCTTATTAATTCGAGGAGAAAAGAGTTATCGACAACCCTTCCTCCTCTAATTAATGATTTATTATCATATCTCGATAACTAAACTTATAAAATTTCAACAAAACTCCTTCTTCATTCTCGTATCCTTTAAGGAGGCTTCAATAATCATATCTAATAGTTTACTATAAGAGATTCCTGCCGCATGGGCACTTTTGGGTAACAAGCTGTTTTTTGTCATCCCAGGCAATGTATTTGCCTCTATGACATATGGAATTCCATCCTTAACCATCATATCAATTCTGGCATAAACAGTGCATTTTAATGCTTTATAGCAAGCAATTGCAGCTTCAGTGACACGTTTTTGTGTTGTAGAGGGAAGTTCTACAACCTCTTCAACCGTAGTGACATCGTCATATTTCGCGTTATAGTCAAAAAACTCTGCTGTATGTCGGATCGATATAATCGGTAAAAGCTTTCCGTCAAAAATGGAACACGTAATTTCTTCGCCCTTTATATACTTTTCGATAATGATTTCGGAGTCCCGTTCGAATAGTTCTGAAAGCGAGGATAATAAAGAGTCTTTATCGTAGACTATTTTTACCCCTACACTAGAACCGCCTGAATTTGGTTTTACCACTATTGGATAACCCATTTTGTCTAATTCATCCAACTGAAGATCTTCCATCTTAGAGAGATGAATCCAATCCGGTGTTTGAATGCCCTCAAATCGAATGATTTTTTTAGAAATATTTTTATCCATACAAATACTACTTGAAAGTAACGAACTTCCTGTATAAGGAATGCCAAGTGTTTCTAGTGTGCCTTGGATTGTGCCGTCTTCTCCATATTTTCCGTGAAGAGCTAATAGCGCAATATCTAGATTACTGGCTTTTTTAATAAGCTCCTTTTGATCATTTAGAATAATCGGGACGACTTCGTACTTACTCTTATCCAAATGTGCAATCATTTCTTCCCCTGTATTGAGGGATACTTGCCTTTCAGAGGATACTCCTCCCATAATAACGCCAACTCTCATTGTTTAACCTCCATTTCATTTTTTAACGTATCACCAATGATCCTAATTCCATGAACAATATCGTCTTCTTGTAATCGGGAAAATCCTAATCGGATCGTATTGCTCCCTCCTCCGTTCGTGTAAAAAACATCACCAGGAGAAAAAACAACCCCTTTTTGATAGCATTTTTTTAACAGTGTCCGCGCATTCATACCGTTTTCTAATTCAATAAAAAGATGAAGTCCACCATCCCCGGTCATTTTTTTAAAAGGAATGTATTGATTGCAAGCATGAAGGGCTAGTTCATATTTTTTCTTATAAACTGATTTTGCCTTTTTTAAGTATTTTTCAAAATATCCATCATGCAAATATTGATATAGGACTGCTTGATCTAGCGTAGATGTATGAATCGTACGTGCCCTCTTAATACTCTCCAAAGAGTGGATTAAGTCCTTATCTGCTAAAATCCAACCAACACGCATGCCAGGAAAAAGAATTTTTGAGAAGCTGCTAATATAGATAACATTGTTGCCACGTCCAGAGAATGCCAACAATGGTGCTAAATGTGATCCTGAATAACGTAATTCCTCATTAAATCCATCCTCCACAATTGGAATATGATAGCCAGAAAAAAGTTTCATAATTTCGATCCTTTTTTCTGAGGAGGTGACAATCCCGGTCGGATTATGATAGGACGGTATTAAATAGGCAAAATCATAATCCGTTTTGGATAAGCTTTTTTCTAGTTGACATACATCAATACCATCTTCCTTCATTTCTATCCCGTGGATGTCATATCCATGTAATCGAAAAAGCTTTAAAGCAGAATGATGGGTAGGATTTTCACAAAGAATTCGCCCTGATTTTTTTGCTAAGGAAGATAATAAAATATCCAATCCCTCGGTAAATCCATTAGTGATAAGAATATCCTTATTACTAATATCTACCCCTTTGATTTCCATATAGTGAAGCAGATAATCGATCAAAGGTTTATACCCTTTTGCATATCCATAATTTAGAACGATATCTCCTTCAATGGACATCCTGGTTAGAAAAGCCCTTTTAAAATTCTCAACATCAAAAAGCTTTTCGTCTGGGGCAATACTATTGAATGAAATCATCCCTTTCTTCCAGCGAACTCCGTGTTTCATTAGATCTAATTCATCAGCTAGTAAGGCATCTTCATTAACCTTTTCTTTCCAGTTTAGTTTAATGTATGGAGTTTTGGATGTCTCGACTTTTCCGATAAAATTTCCTTTCCCCTTTACTGCATAGATTAGGCCTTCTTGTTCTAAATCCGCATAAGCAGTGAGAACAGTATTTCGACTGATGCCTAATAATGTACTAAGTTCACGGGTAGATGGAAGCTTCTGCTGCTCCAGCAGGTGTCCGTTCATGATCATTTTTTTTAAATATTCCTTTAGTTGAATATATACCGGACGATCATCCGCAAGCTTAAAATCGTTAAACACTTCCTTCATCCCCTCGCTATCATTTTTGCATATCTACATCTATACCAAAAGGTCCACAGCATATGTATTTTCCATAATCAGTGGTATGGTGCTTAGCATCATTCTTTATGCTTTCATAGGCTAATTAAACTTCTCCCTCCTAATATTAACTTTTTAGAATGTACGGTATAAAAGACTAATATTATGGCAGGAGGATATTTATCTCACTTCACATGTATTTGATAATAAAGATAATTCTTCACCAACTGTCCATTTCTCTGTTCCTAAATCATTCGTACTTTATGCGTCTCACATTAGAAGGATAACCATTTTAAATGAAAAACTAGTTATAAAGATATTATTTCAAAATAACTCATTGAATCAAATTTAATTTAGGTTTTGAATATAGTTAAGAAGTCTGGAGTGATCAAATAAAATATATTATATAGATATTAATTGAAGAGTCATAAAAAATACACCTAAATCATTTAGGTGCAAGAACAAATGTACTCCACTTATCTTTTAGATAAAACATTATTTTTAATTTGTAGGTATTTATTTTATAGCGAATTATTACTAGCCCTATTGGTTTTTGTTTAAACTATAATTAAAAATCTTGCCAAGACTCTAGTTTACCATTATCAAAATAAAGATATACAGCTCCTCCATTTAAAACATCTCCATAGATCCATTGTTCCATTATCCCTCAACTGCCACCATAAGAATTTATATCAGTTGGATCTCCCCAAGAAAGACGAACTTGTTCAGTATAAACTCCATACTCTGAACCCTTTTTATAGATTTAAATTTTCTAAGCTTTTGTGTTTTCGTGTCCCATTTATATAGAGTAGTATTTTTTTGAACGACAATTTTTCCTATATAGCTTGATTTAAAATTAATATTCCCCCACTTGTATGTAACTTTTTCCGCATGAGCAGTGTTATTAATAGGAAATAAACCAATAAAGAAAAAACAGTAAAAAGAGACATAAATACTTTTTTCATGTAATCCCCCCAAAAATTATCTATTAATGAACTTAAGGTAAATATTACATAAATTAGTTACTTAAACCTATCAAACGTTAGGGAATATTTACCATAAAAATAGTATCCAATAAATTTGACTTCCCAACTTTTTTACTATTATCAATATATTTTTAAGTGGGAGGTCATCAAAGTTGCATAAATAATAAAGAAAGTGTAAGGAAACTTTAATAAACACCCACTTAATAGTGAGTGCCATCTAACATTATTTGATTTCTATAATATAATTAAAAAAATAGTAAAATACTATATATTTATCAAATCTAAGAGGTTACTCAATTTTAACAATGGTGTTGCATGAGAACATTTCATGTGAATCCTTTAATTATTGCCAACAATCGGTTGATTGGCTATTTGATTTTCACAAGTAAAATTATTACTAATACCACTATTTACTGCAAACGCGACCCCAGTAACACCGGACGCTGCTCCAAACATTTCATTTATACTATTTTTCGGAGAAACAAATGCCGTATCCCCAAACTGAACAACCCCTCCAGTAACATTGCCAATTTGAAATGGTCCAAGTATAGCTGGCATTTTTATCACCCAATCTCTACGTTATTATCAATAACTTATTCTAAAAAACTAATAAACGTGTCAACAACGAATTACAATGGTGAATAGACCCTTTTAATCTACTCCTTATGCCTATAACTTTATAACGTCAAAATTACATAATGTAAAGCATCAAGACCCCTTATTACCAATGGGTGATAAACCTGTTAATACTATAAAGAAAGAAATATAACATCTTCAAGGAAAAGAATCTTTCTATAAATTCTTCTTAATTTGGCGTACAGCATCTCGAGATGAGCAGGAATAGTTGTTGCTTGTACTGTGTTGAGAATAGATTATTACCTCTTACCACAAATAGAAAACAAAATAAAATTGGTTCTTGCAGCTATAATCTTTAGATTTCGAACACATGATGAAATTTGAATAATCAAAAATCCCCTTCAAAAACTTTCCTTAAATTACGTCAAAACTATTGTATCTACATAATTTGAAAAACAAATAAAGGCAAAAAATTAATCCACACCAAAAAGTGTATTACTATACCTACATTATCAAAAAAATTTATTATGATTCTAATAAATGTTCTTTAAGATTTTTTAAACAATCTGAAGATATGTTGCAGGATTCAGATAAATAAACTTCTATACTTCCATATCTTTTAATAATTTGTGATAAAACGTCGTTTAAATATTCACGACGTACTTCAAGGATGGGTTTAATTCTTTCTGAAGATACTTGAAACAAACTCATTATTTGAATAAACTTTTCTACTTTCTTCATACGAGGTTCAATTAATTGGTTAGAGTATAAATACTTTTCAATAACTATTTCATGTTGGACCCCAACTAGTAACTGAATGATAGCAGCAATAAAACCTGTTCGATCTTTTCCTCCGGTACAATGAATAAGTGCAGGTAAATTTTCTTCATTAGATAATAAATGAAATATAGATCTAATTTCATTAAAACTAGAAAAAGCCATATTTTGATACATTTCCATCATTAGTTCTCTAAAATCAATTGAATTTGACTTTTTGTAAAAAAAATTAAAAAATTCAAAATGTGTAAATTCCTGACTTTTATCGTAAATTGATATATTTTTTATCCTTACACCCTGATCTTCCATCCGACTTGGTTTCGATTTTATTTCCTGTGGTGTCCTTAAATCACAAATTAATTTGAGTCCAAGTGAATTCATCTTATTTATATCTTGATTAGTTAAACGAGATAATTCACCAGATCTAAATAAAACACCTTTCCTCATCGTTTTTCCATTAGAAGTTTTAAAACCACCTATATCTCGAAAATTATATAATCCTTTAAATTGGTAAAAGTCCACAAATTGCTTCATAACCTATTCTCCTTGTATTTGCTACTATGGCTGCAAAAAGTAAATTTTATCTCATAAAAATAATAGATAAAAATTTATTCTTTAAGAAAGAAACAGCATTCTTTATAATTAAAAATCTTTATGACATTTATCGTTATTTAATACTCTGAACCTCCTTTTTAAAAACAAAATATGAGTAAGATACTGTTGATAGAACAGAAACACAAATTATCCCTAACACTAAAAAATCAGTCCAACTAATAGGTAATATACTTGATAAAATAATGATAAATCCAAAAACGATTAATAGTTTAGCTGCAAAACGATGAGTTTTTATCCATACTACTTCACTACTTAATGTCCAAGGTGTACGAATTCCAAAAAAGAAATTTGATCTAATTAATTGAAAAAAGTTACCTAACACAATAAAAATTGCTCCTATTAAAATTATTCCTAAGCTACCTGATGGTATGTTATACCCGTATCCACCGATAATAGCAAAACAATTCATGACAAAAAATAAAAGTAAAAAGTAATTTACTAAAAAAGTGTATCCTCTTTTAAAAAGTTTGTCGTTTTCCTTTTTAGGGTCAATTTCAGGTAAAAATGTAGTAGCACAATAAGTTAATACCATAATACCTATCAAAGAAAACATGGCAGCTTGTTTTGATTCATATCTATCGATTTCGCCTTTTAACCCCCAATGAACAGGAATTTCAGCAGTAAGATGTGGAAATGAAAAAATCCATATCATTATCGTTCCTCCAATAATCGTAATTGGAAATATATGTTTCTTCATTTTAATTCTCCTTTTTAAACAAAAGTATATTATAATAGACTTGAGTACATTTATTAATTATAATAATAGTGAAATAAGAAAATTGTCAATTCTTTATAAGATGAGAGGATAAAAATAGACAAGATAATAGAGGAAACATCATGACTTTTTCAATTTAATGCAAGCATTTAAGCTCCAACTTTAGAATAATATTATTCTATTTCGAATTTTAAAGAATGGTAATCTACAGGAATATCACTTTATACATTCGATATTATAAGCAAAAAATAAGTGAGGTAATTTGATATGAATATACTGGAGAAATCCACTTTTCAAGCATATACTCAATTAACCCTTGTAGCTAATTTTAAAAAGCATTTAGAAACAGAGGAACCATTTGGAAATGAAAGTGCATCAGACATGAAAAATAAAATAAACTTCAAGGAGTTTCAGAAAGCAATCCAAGACAACATAGTACTAAATAGGGATTTAAAGCGAGAAACATCAGATTTCCATAAAAATATATTAGAAACAAGATTCATTCACGGTGGTAATTCCTTGCATGAAAGAACTGTTTCGAAAATGATTGACAAAGCTTTTCACTTAGGGATTGTTGATCATAATGAACGATTAATAGCAAAGTATAAAGAGTCAATATAAAGCATTAACTTAATACTTATTATCCTATTAAAATTAGTAGGAACAATTTGATACCCTTTTTAATCAACATTGTTCTAGAACTGTAGACATAGACAAAAAAAAGATAAATTTTTATGGGATGGAGGAATTCATTTGTCTGATATTAAAGTGCATAAATATAAAATGATATTTGGTTGGGAAGGAGATAATGGAATAGGTGAAATGCTGATTCAACAAATTCTTAAAGGAGAAAAAACAGCTACTTGTGCACCTAAAAAGGAATATTCTGAAGAAGAATTACAAAAAACATATGAACCGGTTGGAGAAATTGTTACTGTATATGATAAACACGATAAACCAAGATGTAATGTGAGACTTAAGGAAGTATTCGAAACTACTTTTGGTAACCCTGATTTAAGACTTGTTAGAGGTGAAGGAAATGGTGATGATATTAGAAAATTTCAAGAGGACCACAGATTTGCATGGAAAGAGATGGCTTTTGATTTAAATAATGAGACTATCCTAATAGTGGAATTATTTGAATTGATGACAAACTAAATATTTCTTTACAAGTCCTGTTATAATAATTTTTTCATATATTTAGATTTACACTAGAAATATTCTATTTCCTTTTTCTTTATTTTTAAACTTAATTTGTACACTGTTCAATCAAACAGCCTTCTTAATCGAAGGCTATTTTTCATGGACACGAACAGCAGAATAATAGCTAAAAAGAAAGGACAATAAATCTCTTTAAGTATTTTTTTAAAATAAAATATCCACTAAAGCCCATACTTTTTCTGTGCATATGCATATCTTAAATTAACTTTAGAAAAGGTGGTGTGTCTATGGGATTCTATGGCGGAGGCTATGGTGGTTGCTGTGGTTACGGTTATGGTGGAGGTTACGGCAGAGGCTATGGCTTCGGCAGTACTTTCGCATTAATTATCGTACTGTTTATTTTACTAGTAATTATTGGTGCAACATTTATTAATTAAAAGCCTGTTCTTTACCATATCCATCCATCAAATCATACCCCATCTCCTTGTTATATAAATAATGTTTTTTGAAAATGTTACTCACTTTTTTCTCAAATTTTATCTGGGAGACTTCCAAGTTTCCCAGATAATTATTAATAATAGCTTTATACCTTTCGTGATTTTAGGAATTAACACATTAGAAAGTAAATAGATGTATTTTCATTATATTTACATACCCTATCGGGAAAAATCACCATATATTTGGAATCAGAATAAGCCCCTCTCAAAATAT
Organism: Heyndrickxia sporothermodurans; assembly: GCA_018333075.1. Taxonomy (GTDB): domain Bacteria; phylum Bacillota; class Bacilli; order Bacillales; family Bacillaceae_C; genus Heyndrickxia; species Heyndrickxia sporothermodurans_A. The sequence continues at coordinate 9,061 of BORH01000033.1, forward strand.
GAAAAGGGCTTTCTAGGTGCCGGGAACACGTGGTACATTATTTTTTATATTATTAATTAAAAGTTGTAAACGAGATTGAGTACAATAGGATCGCCTGAGTCAAGGATAGCACCACCAACAATGGTTAAGTCTGAAGTAGTAACGGTAGCTACACCGTTTTCTTGAGGCTGTCCATTAATATACAATGTGAGAGTTGCAAAACTAGTGTTGAATGCAGTAATAGAAGCACCATTGTCATCTACAAAAGCAGTTGCTGCAATTACCAAGTCAGCTCCAGTAACTGTACCAGCACTAGCAGGAGCATAGTATTTCTTTGATTTAAAATTTGGGGGAATAAGAGAAGCTGCCATATTTATCACCTCCTTTCAGTAAATTTAAAAGACTTATATTTTAATACAATAAATTTATAGTTTTCTTTAACGACTAAAACTTATTCAGTGTTATTATTCTTCGAAAATGAGGCTTATAAATTCCAAAGAAATTGGGTCATCCTTGTCCAATATAAAACCACCTTTTATTGTAAGTTCATAAGGCGTAACTAAACCGACACCATTTTCTTGAAGCATTCCATTTATAAATAAATTAAAATATTGAAATATCGTGGGAAAAGTCTTAATTGGTAATCCGTTATCATCGACAAAAGAAATAGCAGAAATTTGCAAATCAGAACCATTTGTAATTCCTTCAGAAACTTTAGAAAAGTACTTTTTGGAAGTCAAAGATACGGATTGTTTTTGTTTGCAACAACAATCATTTTTAATCCTTATATGAATATTATTAACTGAATTACTCATATTAATATGATTGTTCATCTTTTCACCACCTTATTTGTATTTTATATATTTATATGCTTTTTTCTGTCGTCAGGTAAAAGACAAGTTGTTCATATCAAAAACACATTTTTTATTTTTAAAATTATAGAGATTTTTATCTTGTATTTAATTTAACAAGTACCCCAATATTCGCGATAATGATATAACTCAATTAAGCTTACTTGGGAAATTTCATTTCTTTGAAAAATATATAGTAGTATGTGGGGCATAAATTAGTAGTTGTTGCAATTTTAACTGGCAATGAAATTAACTTATTTCTAATAAAATTGTCAGTTTATCAAGTAAAGTAAACTTTCATCTTTCTTGTTAAAGTAAAGGGGATTAATTAAAATAAGAATAAGAGCATTTCAATGTTTTTCAGCAGGGGCTTTTTACTTGGAAGTTGAGGAGATCCTTTTGTCAAGGATATAAATGAATCAAATAAACCAGGATAAAGAACCTGTACAACAGAAAGAGAAAAAATGCAAATGTGTAGTCGTGATGATTGGGATTTGGAACGATTAATAATGAAAGTGAAAAGTAAACCCTTGCTATAATAGTCTTTTTTAATTGTTAAAGCTTTGTTTAACTTGATTGTTGTATTTAAAATTAAGAAGCGTATTCGACTTAAAATATCGAATACACTTCTTCTGTCATTCTAGGAGCTAATAAATTAAGCCCCCTTAATTCATTTTTGCGAAAGCCACAAGTGTTCCTTGATCACAAGACATAAACCCATTTTTCTCATAAAAATACCGTACATCAGGTGCTTCTTCAGTTAACAATACTTTTTGACGTACATCTTTATATTTCTCTATTACCTTTTTCATCATTTCAGTTGCAATACCTTGATTTTGGTAATTATTTAACACTAATATATCTTGAATATACAAAATAGTTAAACCATCTCCCACAACTCTCGTTAAACCAATTAACTGTTCGTTTTCCCATACGGATAATACGTATAAAGAATTTTTTTACGCTTGTTGTAATTGATTTAAATCCTTTGTATATGCATACCATTCAACCTCTTCGTATAAATCTTTTAAACTATCTTGCTCAATTTGCTTGTCTTCTTTAAATACAATATTCAATATTTTTCCTCCTCAAAATATTTATTTTGAAGAGGATAATCGTAATTTATCCACTGTCTTATGCCTCCTTTCATACAACTTTTTATCCTTTTTCTGATTATCCCAATAATAACAAATACTTAATAATAAGTCCTGCTCTTTTCTAAATTATTTTCAAAGTCATTAATTCTAGCAAACAATCTATTTTTTTAATCAGATTCCCGATAAACAAAAAACCCCTCAATACCAGTGGTATCAAGGGTTTAAATCAATTAATACATTTGCATATATTGTTCACGTTCCCAAGGATGTACAGTCGTACGAAACATATCCCATTCAATTTCCTTCGCTTCTAGGAAGTGCTCAAGAATATGGTCTCCTAATGCACTTACCATAACCTCATCATTAGTTAAGTTTTCTAATGCTTGTTTTAATGTTCCTGGAAGGTCAACGATACCTGCTTCTTCACGTTCTTGTTTGTTCATGACATAAATATTACGATCAACAGGTGCAGGTGCTTCTAATTTATTTTTAATACCATCTAATCCAGATTTCAATAATACAGCCATTGCTAAATAAGGGTTAGCAGCTGGATCTACACTACGTACTTCAATTCGAGTACTTAAGCCGCGTGATGCAGGAATACGTACTAATGGACTACGGTTTCTTGCAGACCAAGCAACATAGCATGGTGCTTCATAACCTGGAACTAGTCGTTTATAGGAGTTTACAGTTGGATTTGTAACAGCTGTAAAATTCGTTGCATGTTTAATCACTCCTGCAATAAATTGATAAGCTGTTTCACTTAATTCGATTTCACCATTTGTATCGAAGAATGCATTTTTGCCATTTTGGAATAAAGACAAGTTACAATGCATACCTGATCCACTTACACCGAATAATGGTTTAGGCATAAATGTTGCGTGAAGACCATGTTTGCGTGCGATTGTTTTAACAACTAATTTAAAGGTTTGAATATCATCGCATGCTTTTAATGCATGCGCATATTTAAAGTCAATTTCATGCTGCCCAGGAGCCACTTCATGGTGCGAAGCTTCGACTTCAAAGCCCATTTCTTCAAGCTCTAGAACAATGTCTCTTCTGCAGTTTTCACCTAAATCTGTAGGAGCTAAGTCAAAGTATCCGCCGTTATCATTAAGCTCTAATGAAGGTTCCCCTTTTTCATCTAATTTAAATAAGAAGAATTCTGGTTCAGGTCCAAGATTGAAATCTGTAAATCCAAGCTCTTCCATTTCCTTCAATACACGTTTCAAATTGTTTCGAGGATCTCCTGAAAATGGAGTGCCGTCAGCATTATAAATATCGCAAATTAAACGAGCCACTTTTCCTTTTTCAGCAGTCCAAGGGAATACAACCCAAGTATCTAAATCAGGATATAAATACATATCTGATTCTTCAATTCTTACAAATCCTTCGATTGAAGATCCATCAAACATCATTTTATTATCTAAAGCTTTTCCTAACTGACTAATTGGAATTTCAACATTTTTAATTGTTCCCAAAATGTCAGTAAACTGAAGACGAATGAACTTTACATTTTGTTCCTCTGCAATTCTTTCGATATCACTGCGGCTAAACTTTGACATTTCTAATTCCTCCTTGAAAATATGCATATATTAGTTAATTCAAACACCCAATATTATTTTAAATGCTCTTTTCGTTTACGTAGACTCGATAAGAAGCAAATAAATAACTGATTTAAAATTTTACAACTTACTAGAAAACAGTCTTAATGAAAAAATCTTGGTCTTTCATTTTGTTTACCTGCAGGACGTTGAAATCTTCCAGCCTGTAAAAGCTCTTCCCTAAATATCTTTCTTATTTCTTCATTCGACACTTCCTGCGTATGTGAGCTTCCTTCTTGAGGAGCTACTTCCGTTTTCATCAGCAATATTTTCTTAATGCCAGCCATATTAATCCCTTGGTCTAAGAGATCTTTAATTTCTAATAACTGATCGACATCATTTAATGAATACAATCGACGATTCCCCTCAGATCGCGCAGGGTGTATTAAGCTATGCTCTTCGTAGTATCTGATTTGACGGGCCGTTAAATCGGTTAGCTGCATTACTGTACCAATTGGTAAGAGTGGCATTGATCGACGAATTTGATTACCGCTCATCCTAAACTCCGCCTTTCGTTTTAATTACAATATTATTATATATAAATGTTATTTATCCTGTCAACTCTATGTTAGATTATCTAACATGATTTTTTTACTTAATTTTTCAAATAAAAAAAGTGTGTGAAAATAGATTTCACACACTCAAAAACTCATAATAGTTCATTAGATAGTAATCGATCAATCGCAGAACATACGGCTATTTTTACATGGGAATAGGTAAGTCCCCCCTGCACATATGCGGTATAAGGAGGACGCAAAGGACCGTCTGCAGATAATTCTATACTAGCTCCCTGTATAAAGGTCCCTGCTGCCATGATCACATCATCCTCATAACCAGGCATATAGCTAGGATAAGGGGTCACATAAGAATTAATAGGTGAAGCAAATTGGATAGCTTGGCAAAAATGAATCATTTTTTCAGGGTCATCAAATTGAACGGATTGAATTAAATCTGTTCTTTCTGCATCCCATTTTGGATGAGTATTCATATTAAATTTTTCTAACATGGCTGAAGTAAATACCGCGCCTTTTAATGCCTGTCCAACTACATGGGGAGCAAGAAAAAACCCTTGATACATTTCTTGTAAGCTATAAAGGGACGCACCAGCTTCTGCACCAATTCCTGGTGATGTCATCCGGTATGAGCAAGCATCAACCCATTCTTTCTTCCCAACAATATACCCGCCAGTTTTAGCAATTCCTCCACCTGGGTTTTTTATTAAAGATCCAGCCACAAGGTCGGCACCTACATGACAAGGTTCCTTATCCTCTACAAATTCTCCATAACAATTATCTACAAAAACAACGCCATCTGGCTTTAATTGTTTAACAAATTGAATCATTTTTTCAATTTTAGCAATAGTAAAAGATGGTCGATTGGCATATCCTTTCGAACGCTGAATCCCTATCATTTTTGTATTTGGTTTAATTGCCTGTCTAATAGCTGCAAAATCAATATCACCTTCATCGGTTAAAGATACAGTATTATAATCGATTTGAAACTCTTTCAAAGAACCTACTCCACTGCCTCGAATTCCGACAATTTCTTCCAAAGTATCATAAGGTTTCCCAGTAATATACAGCAGCTCATCACCTGGTCTTAATACACCAAATAATGCAATGGAAATGGCATGTGTACCTGAAATAATTTGTGGCCTAACAAGTCCTGCCTCTCCACCAAATACATCTGCATAAACTTTTTCTAATGTATCTCTCCCAATATCATCATAACCATAACCTGTTGATGGGATAAAATGAGAATCACTGACTCGATGAGATTGAAAACTTTGCAACACTCGATATTGATTTTCTTCAATCCTTCGATCAATCTTTTCATGAATAGGCTTAATTTGTTCCTCAACTTCTTCAATTAATTGTCCAATTTTCTCTCCATTTGTTAAATATTGAATCATTTCGTAACTCCTCTGCAGCTAATATCGTTAATCCATTTTGTTAAAAGGATATAATAGTATGTTTTTTATTTTTCTTTTCGAACACCTATAAAATTGTAACACTTTTTGGCACGGAAAGTAATTTTTCATCTGTATCCTGCTTATTTTTAATTCTAAAACTGAACGAATCATTTCTATGTAATAAATTATTCTTGTAAACATAAATAAACATGATAAAATCAATCTTGTTGAATACTGATTATATAAATATCATACATAGTACATAAATAATCTATTATCCTTAAATTCTTGCTCCTAGGAGGTAAATTCATATGACATGGGAAATATTAAGCATAATTGGCACAATTGCCTTCGCCATATCGGGAGCAATTGTTGCTATGGAGGAAAAATATGATATTCTAGGCGCATATATTTTAGGAATTGTTACTGCTTTTGGTGGAGGGGCCATTCGAAATCTTTTAATTGGTGTTCCTGTTTCAGCCTTATGGGAGCAAGGTTTGCTTTTCCAAATCGCTTTACTATCAATCACAGTTATTTTCTTCTTCCCAAATAATTTATTGCGTCATTGGCAACGCTGGGGCAATTTTTTTGATGCAATGGGGCTTGCCGCTTTTGCTATTCAAGGCGCACTATATGCTAAGGAAATGGATCATCCTTTAAGTGCCATTATTGTAGCTGCTGTTTTAACTGGTAGTGGAGGGGGAATTATCCGTGATGTATTGGCAAAAAGAAAACCCCTTGTCCTTCAGTCTGAAATTTATGCTGTTTGGGCTATTCTATGCGGATTCGCAATTGGTCTTGGATTAGCTAAGGGTCCCATTGAACTTTACCTATTATTTGCGATAACTACTGTCCTAAGAGTTCTTTCGTATGCTTATAAATGGAAGCTTCCGAATAAAAGTACGATAAAAACGGCTAGTCATGATGACTAACCGTTTTTTTATTCGTCAGGAAAAAAAAGATCATTGCTTCTAATAGTCAATAAATCATATCGATCAAAATGATTATTATTTAATAGTCTCATAGCTTGAGAACGTATTGATTTCTCGATGATATTACGAACATATCTCCCATTTGAAAAGCTTAATGGATTCATCGTTTTTACAAATGATAAATGATCCTTTAACTTTCTTTCCGCATCTTTACTAAGTATATATTCCTTCTCATTTAGCATCCTCTTGCCTATCTCCATGAGTTGCTCAACGTTATAATCAGGAAAGTGGAAAACTAAAGGAAAACGTGAGTGGAGGCCAGGATTCAAGCTTAAAAAATAATCCATTTCTCTAGAGTATCCAGCTAGTATTAGGATAAATTCATGCTGTTTATCCTCCATATGTTTGACAAGTGTATCTATTGCTTCCTTACCAAAATCTTTTTCCCCTCCTCTTCCAAGTGAATATGCCTCATCAATAAATAATATTCCACCAATTGCTTTTTTAACTAAATCTCTTGTCTTTTGCGCTGTATGACCGATATACTCCCCGACTAAATCAGCACGCTCCGCCTCAATAAGATGACCTTTAGATAGTACATTCATTTTTTGAAACAACTTTCCAATTATTCTCGCCACAGTCGTTTTTCCTGTTCCAGGATTCCCCTTAAACATCATATGAAGAGCTTGCTTACCAGCTTTCAAACCTGCTGATTCACGCTTTTTATTAATATAGATCCAAGCATATACTTCCTTGATCATCTTTTTCATTTCATCCATTCCGACTAAAGCACTTAATTCCTCTTCAATCTCTCTAAGTGCTTCATGCTCAGTTGAAATTTTCTTTGGAACAGCTTCCTTTTGAAGTGGAATATTAGAGGCTTCCCTTTGTTGTGCACCTAAAACTATACTGATTTGGCCATTATTTTTCATTCGTATTGGTTGATCCAAAGCGTTCACCTCACAATTTGAAAACAGTATACGCTTAGAGGTTTAAAAGTGTGACAAACGCCTAATTCAAGCGTTTCATGTCCCATTTTCACAACGTTGTCTATTTGTCTAAATGAAAATGTTTGTTTAAAAAACAGATTCTTCTACTCATTGTATTCAAATTTAAGGTTAAACATTACTTTGTACAAAAAGATTTTAAAAGGAATCAATATATATCTAAGCCATTCACTAAGAACAAATGCGCAAGCAAATGGTTTTTCACCAAGGAAGTCCGCACTTTACCTTCATTGGGAAAAGGCTATTTGACCTCGAGGAGATAGACTAGACTTCCCCCATAGGAAAGTCATGGACAAGCGAATATTTATAATTTCCTATACGAAAATAAAAACATGCATAACAGGTAAGTTATGCATGTTCCTTATCATAATTTATTTCTTTATTATTCTTCAAAGTTGATTTGGACATTTTTTAATGGAGAGAAAGTAGAGATCGCATGTTTGAAAACAAGCTGTTGCTTCCCTTCAGACTCAAATAATACTGTAAAATTATCAAATCCTTTTATTTGTCCGCGAAGTTGAAACCCATTTAATAAGAAAACTGTTACTGAAGTACCCTCTTTGCGTAATTGATTTAAAAACTGATCTTGAATATTAATTGCTTGTTTCATAATATAATCCTCCTCTTCTATCTCTATACTTATGTATTCGATTTTAATTTTAGCTTTCCTGCAACAAAATTAGATATTTCTACTATTTTTTTTGGTCTGTCTGACTCATTCGTCATATCAAACCAAGAAACATCCATTTTATTACGAAACCATGTTAGCTGCCTTTTGGCATACCTTCTAGAATTTTGCTTTAATTGCTGAATTGCTTCATCTAAGGTTACTTTTCCATCGAAGTATTCAAATAATTCTTTATACCCTATCGCTTGTGTAGATTGTGCATTGTTAAAATGCAGATCATATAAGCCTTTTACTTCCTCTAATAACCCTTCTTCCATCATTAGATCAACACGCAAATTAATTCTTTCGTACAATTTTTCTCTATCCATCGTCAAACCGATTAAGGCAACATCATAGAGTAAATCTGGTTTTTGTTGCTGCTGGTACTCACTAGCAGTTTTCCCTGTACTTTCTATTACTTCAAGAGCTCTTATTACTCTACGGACATTATTTGGATGGATCTTCTTAGCACTTTCAGGATCTTTTTCTTGTAAAATTTGATAAATGCTTAAATTTCCTTCTTCTTTTACTTTTTTTTCATAATAGTTTCTTATTGCTTCATCACCAGCAGCATCACTGAAGTGATAATCATAGATAACTGATTGTATGTATAACCCTGTGCCACCAACAATCATTGGAAGCGCATTTCTTTTTGATATGTCATTTATTTGCTCTCTAACTGCTTCTTGGAAATCTGCTACAGAAAAAGATTCATTTGGTTCTATTATATCAATTAAATGGTGTGGGATTCCTTTTCTATCTTCATATTTAATTTTAGCTGTCCCAATGTCCATGCCCTTATATATTTGCATGGAATCACCACTAATGATTTCACCATTAAATTCCTTCGCAAGTTGAAGACTCAATTCAGTTTTTCCAACTGCTGTCGGACCAATAAGCACGATAAGTTTTTTCTTCTCTCCCAAATCTTTCACAGCCTTTTTCAAAAGGTAAGTCATTTCATCAATAGTAATGGAGGGTAAGGAATTTTATATCCCACTCTTTCATTATAATTAAAGATACCTTTATCGTACCATATTTTTTCAACAATATTTTAACAGTTATACAGTCTTTCCTTAATTCTTCTTATTATACCTTGCAAATCATGTATTCTTATGAAAATAATTGTCATTTAATATGTTCGAAATAACAATATTTTTAAATCATTTGATAATTTATTGCGAAAAACTGTTGATTTACTTTTCTGATTTTTCTATAATTTTATTTGTTGTGCTGCACTAATATATAGAAAGAAATCGGTCTTTTTTCACATTATTTATTATGAAGAATGATTTAAAAAACTGTAGAAAGGAGATTATTAATAAGATGGATCGATACATCCCACTTTCTAATGAAATTCTTATTCTAACTTATGAAAAAGCAATGAAGTTAGAACTTCCTAAAGAATTTATTGAGATGCTCCGTGAAGAAGTGGAAAAACGTCAGTTGTTAATTAAGTAAATTTTTCATTTCTGAATCTTCATAGCTATTGACTACACATTCTACCGTATTCGTTTTAGTAATTTTTCCAAATATCTCTATAGAATAATCCATCATCTAATTCGTTTTTACACATTTTTCAAGAATTTCTACTCTTTACGCTTTGTATTTGTACAAACTTCTTATTCAGCTTAGTAATAACTGAATGTATCACATAACAGATCAAACCTTATTAAGAAACACTGTCACAAAAAAAGACAAGATCGTACTCAATCTAGTATACTTGGAATCTGGGAATTGAAAATAATGCCATTTTAAGAACTATAATTCCAAGTAAGGACGTTTTGAGTAACGTGAAGATATTTATCATTCCAAATTGAGAATGTTTCATTTTTGTCTAAGATTAAATGAGTCATTCTCTTCTTTATTTATCATATTTATTTTTCAAAAATTGGATATACTATGTTTCGAAACTATTCATACATAGGAGGTAAGACACCCATTGAAAAATCGACAATTATTATTGAGCTTACTGGCCCTTTCAATCATTTTTAATCCATTAAATGTATTGCAAGCAAAAGCTCATGTACACCATCCTAAATTTATTGAAGGACATAAGCACACTGATTTAAATGAACAAGAATGGAATAATTTAATGCAAAAAGGTTATTCCAGACAAGAAATTTTTAAAGCCCATATAATTGCAAAACATTCTAATGAAAAAGACTTAGAAAAAATCTTAATGGTGTATAAGAAAAACAAATCATGGAAAGAAACAGCTAAGCAATTTGGAGTTAATCTTGAGCAATTAAAAAGAGATCATATCAAAAAACATAAGGAGTTTTTTGATAAGCATAAACAACAAATTATTCAATATCTTTCATCTTATACCGGAAAAAGCTACACAGAGCTAAATAACTATTTAAAAGAAGATGTTGATTTACATTTTCTAGTTGTAGCAGCAGCCATTTCCAAAAAAAGCAATAAGGATATTAGTCAAATAATTCAATATAAAAAAGAAGGTAAAGATTTTAAAGAAATTCTTTCAACGCTCAAACTAGATCCAACAGTCATTATAGAAGAAGCAAAGGTTATTCATAAAGGCATCCGAGATGCTATAGAAAAAGAATGATAATTTTGAGACTGCCCTATTTGATTTTATATGGACAGTCTCTAAATATAAATTTTCTATTTTACCAAGATTATTAACCTCAAGTTGTTCTTCACAAAGATTTACATAAAATCTAGATGGTAAATCCATTAAGGATTCAGCATTTAGCATCCATCTGGCAATCATTCATTTTATTCACTATAGGTATTCCATTTTGTCCGATAAAAATCGCTTATATGATGTTTTCACTAATTTTTATACACCTATTACATTTGTCCACTCATAAGAATACATTTAACCATAGTATGTATTAAGCTTTTTTGGAGGTGAGATGAATGTCTGGATATTCAGGAGGCGGCATGGCTGCTGGTTTTGCTTTAATTGTTGTATTGTTTATTTTACTAATTATTGTGGGATCTGCATTTGTTGGAGGCGGTTATGGATATTAATATCCCATAATAGAAAAAATTCTTTAACAAAAAGACGCACTGATTTTTTCATCAGTGCGTCTTTTTTCACAAAGTATATCGATTACATTCATACTTGCTAATGAATATTCTTCTTCTTGAAATTACCTCCACGAACTTCTGCAATATCTCCAACAGCAAGAAAGGCCCTGTCATCAATTTCTTCCAATATCGTCTTTAACTTAGCTTCTTCTAATCGGTTAATGATACAAAATATAACCTTTTTCTCATCTTCTGTATATGCTCCTTCACCGTTCAAATAGGTTACTCCACGTCCTAAACGTGCAAGAATGGCATCCCCTACCTCCTTATGTTTATCCGTAATTATCCAGATTGACTTCGATTCATCAAATCCTTTAACAACTGTATCAATCGTTTTTGTTGCAATGATATAAGCTATAATTGAATACATTGAGCGATCCCAAGTATATACAAAGCCGGCTACTCCTAAAATAAATACGTTAATAAACATAATGATCTCGCCTACAGAGAATGGCAATTTTTTATTAAATAGGATTGCTAGTATTTCTGTTCCGTCTAATGCACCACCATATCTAATGACAATTCCTACACCTGCACCAACGACTATTCCTCCAAAAATAGTAGCTAAAAAGATATTTTCTGTAAAAGCTGGAACTGGTTGAAATAATGCAGTAAAAATAGATAGAACGATGATTCCGAAAAGAGTGGAAATGGCAAATGTTTTTCCGATTTGTCTTTTCCCGATAAAGAAAAAAGGTAGGTTTAAAACGAAGATAAATAATCCAAGCGGCAAAGTCGTAATATGCGAGAGCATGATTGAAATACCTGTAATTCCACCGTCAATAACACTATTTGGTACTAAGAAGATTTCCAAGCCAACTGCCATTAATATGGCCCCAATACAAATAGCGATTGACCGTTTGAGGATTTTTAGTTTTGACATTGGTTTATGTATGGGCTTTATTTCAGCTTGCTGATAACTCATATATGTCGCTCCTTTATATAATATAAAAAAAGTATAGCAAAATATTTATGTAGATAAAAAAGATATGCTACCAAAAATAAATATTCAAATAATATCGAAATTTTCAGTACTTTTTTTTTTCTATTGCCAGTATAATGAAATTGTGTATAATAAAAATTAACTTAATAATTAAATAGGTTTTCTAGGGTTCCGCAAAGTTTTGGTCTGGTCCAAGAGAAAACCCGCAAATCTTATATTTGCGTCACGGAAGGATAAAAGCCTGGGAGATATTTTTTTCTCTCTGGCTTTTTTTATTTTGTCTTTTTTTAACGAATTAACTCATTTTCTTTTTAGGAGGAATACAAATGAATCTACAATGGGGAAAAGTTGTAATTGGAGCTGTTTTTGAAGTTATTTGGGTCATGGGCTTAAAGCATGCCGATAGCTTTTTAACATGGACTGGAACAATCATCGCAATTATTATTAGCTTCTATTTAATGATTATGGGTGGAAAGAAATTGCCTGTCGGTACTGTTTATGCTGTTTTTGTTGGACTTGGCACTGCAGGTACAGTTGTATCTGAAATTATTTTTTTCAATGAACCTTTTAAACTATCAAAATTTATATTAATAGCTGTTTTATTAATAGGTGTAATCGGTTTAAAAATCTTTTCAACTTCCACCAAAAATATAGAAACTAAAGGAGGAGAAATGTAATGGCATGGTTCAGTCTTATTTTAGCAGGAATTTTTGAAATGCTTGGAGTCATGTTCATTAATAAACTTCATAAAGATAAAAATCTATTGTCACTCCTTTTACTTATACTAGGTTTTGGAGGAAGCTTTTTATTTTTAGCATTAGCTATGGAATCTTTACCAATGGGGACGGCTTATGCCATTTGGACTGGTATTGGTGCATCAGGAGGAGCGATTCTTGGAATGATTTTCTATGGTGAACAAAAAGATTGGAAACGAATGATTTGTATTGCTCTTGTCGTTGCATCAGCTGTTGGACTAAAGCTGATTTCTTAAAGTAGGGTAATCTATTCAAAATAATGAGGGATCTAAAGAGTGGATCCCTCTACCATTCATTCCTTTTTCATTACTGAGGTTTCAATTATTTCATTTCGTTCCCCACCATCTGAAAGTTCTTCAGAAAACTCATGTTCTTGATTATGACTTTTTGAATTAATCGATAGTGACCTTTGAAGCTCAACTGAATGTAGATTATTATTTAGAGCTGCTTCTTCATTCCATTTTTTCATTCGTATCACCCTATCTGTTTTTTCCCGAAACATGTTATAGTTATGTCATAACATCTTTCTTACAAATAGTTTTCCTCGCATCGAAGTAAACATTCATATTTATTACTTGATTTTACAACGAGGTTTAATAACATGTTTATTTATGTTTTTTACAAATTCTTGTCTTTACCTTTTCGGTTTCTTTCCTTCACTCCATCAGTAAATTCTACAAATTTGTATAATAGATAAAAGGGCCAAATTAATATTAGGACAATCCTAAACCAAAATGTTTTTTTAGTAACGAAGAGCATGACGATTAACCCTAAAATTAAATAAATGACGAGTTCAAGCATCATTCTCCTCCTTTCCATTAATTGTTTCCCTTCTTCTATTGAAAGCTATTGAATGTATTACATACTATCCATCAATCCCTTGTCTCGTTCTCAAGTATACTCAAATGGTTTTATATTTTTCTTTAAATTAAAGTACACACCCTATTAATTAATTTTTCATAAGTTGAGATTAAATAAACCCAATTCCTATTTTACTCGTAATTTTTGACCTACAATAATTAAATACTTGTTGTTTAAATTGTTCCACTTTTTAATATCCTCTTGGGTTGTACCATACTTTATTGCAAGTTCTAAAACCGTATCTCCTTTAACGACGGTATGATAAACAGGAGGTGTAACCGATTCTTTTTTATTATCAGTTGGATTAATCCAACTGCCAGGAATCCCTTTCTTTGTTGTTACATTTATCATTCCATTTGATTGGTTATAGACCAAGTAATTACCTGGTTTAACTATACTTTTTTTATTTATCCTATTTTTGGCATCTGCAGCTGTATAATATCCGCTGACATTCACTAAATCTCGTACCTATCAATTTCGTTCCCACTATCCGTTTTTGAATGGGCTAAACGATCATATTTTGTCAAACCATTTAATTCAATTATCTTGATAATTTTCTCTGCATATTTTGGATCAGTAGCATATCCTGCAGATTGTACAGCCATTGCAGCTCTTATATAATCAGTTTCACCAATAATTTTTTTATATTTATTTCTGTCCCACGAAACTCCATTCAGATATAAGGTTGCTAAATCTTGTAACGATTCATACCATGTCGAATATTTCCTAAAAGCCGTTTTTACTTGATAAGGAACTTTTTTTCCGTTTTCTACTCTGAATTCAGTTGTTTGCATAAAAACTGATTGGCCATTATATGAACCTTTAATTCCAAAAATATTTTCACCATTAATTGCAAGTCCACTTTTCCCCCAGTTGCTTTCAAGTATTGCTTGAGCAATGTTTAGTGAAGCTAGAATATGATATTTTTTTGAATTCGCTGAGCATCTTGTAAGATTTCATCGATAAAAGTCATTTCACCTCATCTCCTTTTTATATAAGATGTTACATGCCTCAGCAATGTACAGGCTTTATAAGTGGTTATATCGGTTGTTTTTATTGTTACAAAAAAATGTTCTTTTGGATCATGTTCAAATAATATAAAAAAACTTTCATAATATTAGTCAAAGTTCGAATCAAATATTTTTACAGATAAAAAATAAACGTCCAAGTTTTAAACGATTATTTTTAATAAATAAGATAACCGCTCTCAAAGAACGGTTATCTAGAATTTTATAATATATGTTTAACCATTAATAAAAAAAATGTAGCTCTATTTAATTATTAACCGGAATATTCAGCAATTCAGGTACTGTTACAAGATTAAATCCTTTCTTTTTTAGTTCATCAATAATTATCGGAAGTGCATTGACTGTTCCAGATAGGTCTCCACCGTTACCTGTACCGGAATGTTGCAAAATAATGGATCCTGGCCGCACGTAAGGAAGTACATTATTAATTACTTGCTGAGCCTTTAATCCTTTCCAATCAAGTGAATCTACGTTCCAATACACTACTTTTTTATGTTGGCCTGCTAACCAATGAATTTGTTTTTCGGTAACATTTCCATATGGAGGCCTTATAATATTCGAAGAAAATCCAATGGTATTATTAATAAGTGTATCAGTTTTATTTATTTGCGCACGAAACTCTTCGTCATTTAATTTAGTGAAATTCGCATGATTATATGAATGATTACCGATCGTATGTCCTTCCCTTACGATCCGTTTTGCAATCTCCGGGTACTTTTCAATTCTGTTTCCTACAACAAAAAAAGTTGCTTTAACTCCCTTTTTCTTCAAAATGTCTAGTACTAGTGGTGTAAAGGTTGCATCGGGTGCATCATCAAAAGTTAACGCAATTTTACTTTTAGTATTAGCTCCACTCATAAAAAAAGTATTAGGGTATTTCATGTTTATACTTTTTAAGGTAAGTGGTTGAGAGGATTCTATAATATTTAATACTGGCCAATTTACACTATTTGTAGCTACTGTATTTACTTGTTGTGAAAAAACTTCAGCTTTCGCTTGGGGTGATTTTCCAATTACAATCTGTTCCCAGAAAATATGTATAATGAAAACTAAGAAAAATAAAAAAAACGATAATTTATTCATAATAATAAATCCCCTTTTACAATGAACATTTTATTAAGTATTTTTATTAGAGTAATTCCTTCTATTTTTCTTATCTTTACCTTTTTCTCTATAAATATGTTACAAAAACAAAGTGCCTTTTTCACTTTAAGCAACCATATGGCTTATACAGAAAAGCGTAATCATTCATCCAATAACACGAAACTTCATTAGAGCATAATTAGTATTTATTTATGATAAATAAGGGATATGTTGACAGTATTTACTCCAGTAGTTATTGAGGAAGTAGTTGATTATGCAAATTCTGCAGGTTTAAGTGATTTGTTAAATCAAGAACCAGCAGGACCGTATATGGGTCCATTACTCGTAGACTTCGAAGGTCTAGAAGGAGTTTCGTCGTTCTAGCAGACGTTCTTGGCGCATATTCTAAAGACTTGAATTGTATGTAAAGGCTATAATGGTTTGTCCGTTAAGTGTTGCCACTTTCCTTTTAGAACAGCCCATCTTGCTTGTAATCAAATGTGATTTTTCCTCATACATATTTTTCCTTATTATATATCATTAACTAAGGAAATACTTAATGTTACTAGTGTATACATTCTCTTTGTTACAATAGAAGGAGGAATTATATGTTTAATAAAGATAATTTATCTATACAGACTAAAATGGAGAAGCTTTTTAGTAACACTTGCGGAACATGGGAAAATTGTACAGAATCAAATATGCAAGTTTTCTTAGAACAATGCCATGAAAATAATATTGACCCTCAATTTTGTATGGGATGGGTTGAACAACATAAATCAGAAATACCAGAATGGCAAGCTATTTCCAATGTCTCACTTGAGTGGATTAATCAACATACATCTACAGGTTCACCTATTTCGTTAAATAAACTAGATCCCCTTTAATCATTTTAAAGAGAATATGAAATAGAGCTGTCCAATAAGTGTCTAACACTTTTATTTTTTGGACAGCTTTTAAAATTACATGATTGAATAGATCCAAAAAAATCTACAGAATTCTCATTTTATGAATAATAGAAAAGCTAACACTCTTCTTTACCACACATCATTTGCGTTTTTTAAATGGCTTTACTCTTTGTTCACTGTTATAGTGGAAAGGCCGGTAGGAACTATTTGTTAAAGAAAAACTCAAAAATACTGAGACCAGAATCAAATTATTAGATGCTGAGATTGGCTTATTAAAAAATCTAGAGGAACTAGTGAGGCATGTGTTGAAGAAAAATCGATATAAATCCCTTCCGAGAGTACTTCCAGATAACTCTTCTAATCTGTTGAAATAAACGATGCGAATCCACTGCAATTAAAGACATACGAACAAACTTTTTTCCAAGTAAATTTCCTAATGGAATGTTGCGACTAAATAGGTTCCAATTTGTTCTCCTTTCAATCTATCCTCGACAATATCTCCCATGCTTAACTTAACCAATTTATTCATCCCTTTTACTGCACCTAGTTTTCGAATGGTGCAATATCTCATTAAGTTGCTTATTTTACTGTAATGTTATAAAAATTTGAATAAAACATGCTTATAGCCTATTCCGCAAACCCCCATATCTACATAAATTATTTAGTATTAAAGCCTTTCATTGCTATTAATTTAATCAAAGGACGTGAACGTAAATATGAACATCAATTACCAACAATCTTCTTATCAAAATGATAATTTTCAAATTCGTAAACAAGCTTTATATCCACAATCAAATATACAACAACAAACTCTATCTACGATAACGCCGGTTGTTCAACATGGATTACGAGAAGCCCAACACTTGGGCTATCAACATGCATTACGAGAAGCAGTTGCTATAGGATATTTGATGGGAAGAGGCTATGATTTTAATACTGCTTGGCGAACTGTTGAATCTTGGTGGAGACCACCAGGGGCTTCAATGCCTACTACTCCTTATTAAGGTTAAATGAGCTGTTTGAATTTTACGATTCAAACAGCTTTTTCTGTCAAACCGTTTGCCTATCTTTCTTTAAGGTTGGTACCCAACAGAAAGAGATTACATACGCCTATAACTTTCTTTTTACGCTCATTATCTTAATACACAGCTTGAGTCTGAACCTTTTCGTCCTACGTCTTTTAAGAAGGTGAGAACGTGTTTTATTTTCATTATTATGTGTAACATCTATTTATACTTGTATAAGCTTTAACTTAACTTCTCTCAGTCGCTTTTCTGCAATCTTTATCTATTCAAGATTAAGTTCAATTCCTATGAAATTACGACTATGTTTTGTTGATACTCTTCTTGTTGTTCCAGAGCAAAAGAAAGATCTAAAACTTACCCATCTATAGGACAACATTCTAATTCACATTGTTCTATTAAATTAACAGGAAAGGTAGTGAAATATGCTTCATTTATTAGCTTTGTTGTAACTGTCCAAACAGATCGTTTATTTCTTTTGTCTCGGATAGCTCTAAATGCTTCAATTTCATACTTTGCTTTAAAAGATTCTCCTACGTAGTCCTAGCACACTATCCTTGAGGTGGACCAATTGTACCTTGAGATTATCTAATTTCTTGTGTCCGTAATAGGTATCTCATTAATACTTTCATTATCATAAGAGTGTGTTTAAAATTTTCTAGAAAAACAATATTTTTTATGGTTTCTATCATATACAGATTCAGGCATTGGATTAGATAACCCTGACCTTTACTGGCTAATGTATTTTTTCAGAGTTGGTTCTCTGTCTGGAATTCATCCTCATCAACTTCCCTCGGATGAAAAGGAAGTAACTCCAAATCATCTTAAGCAAATGCAATAGTAAATGTTTTTTCTAAAAGAGGAGAATGAAATCTAAAAAAGGCTATGTCCATTGATTATTCAACTTTAAAAAAAGGAAGGCTTTGGAACTAAAGCCCTCTTTTTAATTCCTCTAATAATCTGGCACCGATTTGGTTTAATTTCATATGACTGTCGCTAATAGCTATAATCAAATGAGGTAACCCTTCACCATCTTTTAAAGGACTTTTAGGGTAATACAATTTTGAAATTGCTTCTTCATATTCACCATTTGTGATTTCATTTTTTATTAACTGTTTAAATAATAAATCCTTTTGTAATTCATATTTTTTCATATCATTACTTCTTGTCCATTTTCCAACCTGGATAACTCTATCTAACAATTCAGTTGATTTATTATAATAATCAAGCATCTCATGAAATAAGTCTTTTACATACAAAGGAACAATTAGATTTGACATCTCTCCTATTTCCTTTTTGCCAATTGTATAATAACGATCTAATTGATTTGTCAACTCTAATTCAATTTCTTCATTAGGTTCTTCTGCAGAAAATTCATTCATAAATTCATGAATAATGAATTGACAATTATTTAAAAAGTGATTTTTTATATAAAGATCATCTGACACAGTATTATACAAATTTACAGCATTCCTTATATCTGCGTCGTTTGTTAATTCTTTTGTAGTACCATCCATTTTATCGTTAGTGAATCTTTTCGATACTGCCTTAAATAGCTTTTTAAACATAAAATCACCTTCCCTATAAATGTAATTCAATACAATTTATCTGAATAGGTGATACTTAATGTGCATAAAATAAAAATTACAGTGTTAACCTATTGGTTGAAAAGGTCTTTAAAATTACCAAGACATTGGCCTTGATAAATATTATTGCTCTCTTTTGTCTTCATCAATCCAAATGTTTTCCCGAAATAATTTAACAAAATTAACTATAAAACACTGATTACATATATTGTTTCATTACTTACTTCCTCTTCCAATTCATTATCGTCACTTTGATATCTACTACGAAGATCTTGTTCTATGTTTAGTTCACTTATAAAAAATTTGACCTCATTAACCAGATTATTATTATCCATATGAAGCTTTCTTTATCAAGCAAAGCCGTTTCATTCTGTTCTTCTACCTTATTTAGTTGCTTCACCCACTATCTGTTTTATAAGATATGAACACTTAAAACAATCTTGAAAATTTGATAATCTAATTAATAGATAGATTGCTTTAGAACATTCTAACGTTCCAATTACCTTAGATAAATATAATTACATCAATTATTTCTATACATAAACAAATAACCCATATTTAGATATTTTTAAAATGATAAATCCACTATCGCCCATACCTTTTTCTGTGCATATGCATATTTTAAATTAACTTTAGAAAAGGTGGTGTGTCTATGGGATTCTATGGCGGAGGCTATGGTGGTTGCTGTGGTTACGGTTATGGTGGAGGCTATGGCTTCGGTGGTACATTCGCGTTAATAATCGTTTTATTTATTTTATTGATTATTATTGGTGCAACATTTATTAATTAATACATTTTGATACTTAGCCATATCCATCAAACCATTTGGAACATTTCAACCCCCATCTTCTTGTTAAATATTAATAATGATTTAAAAATTAATGATGACTATTCTTTTCTTAAACAATATCTGAGAAACTTGGAAGTTTCTCAGATATTTTATTCTTATCTTGAACTTTTAGTCATTAACACATTAGACAGTATCTACATATATTCTCAATGAAATCTTACATACATATTTATAAAAAATCATATATTTATTTTGTTCTATTACCTGAGAAATCTTCAATCTTATGGGATTCTTTATTAATCATATTATATTCTTAATGAATACAGTATCTTTTACTTTTCCAACATTTCATGAATCGTATTCCAATGTTATTAAAAAATTAACTTTTAATGACTTGAAAAAATAAACCAATTAAATGAAGGACACAGTTTCTATTACAGTTCGTTGGTTTTTAATAATCTTAACAGGAGTAGTGTTATTTGATGGTATAGCACCTAGTTACTTTTTATTTGGTAAATAAAAATTTTGAGCCCTTCTCATTGAAAAGGGCTTTTGTAAATTGTGAGAGTTTTTTAAATGATTTTATTAATAAACTAAAGTCCCCTAGTATTCACAAATTCATATAAAAAAACTATCTCACATTTGAAAATGTAA
Organism: Heyndrickxia sporothermodurans; assembly: GCA_018333075.1. Lineage (GTDB taxonomy): Bacteria > Bacillota > Bacilli > Bacillales > Bacillaceae_C > Heyndrickxia > Heyndrickxia sporothermodurans_A. The sequence continues at coordinate 29,800 of BORH01000033.1, forward strand.
GCCATATTGATGTATTGAGTGGAACTGGAGCGGTGCTCTAATTAAATCTGGACATATTCAGCAATTATAATATTTCGATATATCCTTCTGTTCCATGTACGCGAATTCGTTGCCCATCTCTTATCATTTTGGTAGCATTCTCCACTCCAACAACTGCTGGTAAACCATATTCACGTGCGATAACTGCTCCATGGGTCATCAGTCCACCAACTTCAGTGACTAGGCCTTTTATAGATACAAACAATGGTGTCCAGCTAGGATCAGTATAGGAGGTGACTAATATATCGCCATCTTCTAGATCAGCATCTTCCATGTTTAAGATGATACGAGCTCTTCCTTCTATAACTCCAGAAGAAACAGGTAGACCTACAATCGCTTCGGCTGGGAGATTTTCTCGTTTGTACTTACCTGCAATGATTTCGCCATCGGACGTGATAACACGTGGTGGAGTTAGTTTCTCATATAATTTGTACTCATTTTTTCTTTTGCTGATTATCTCGTAATCCAGTTTATTTGTGAGTACGACTTTGCGAAGTTCTTCAAAAGTGAGGTAGTATATGTCTTCTTTTTCACGAATTACGTTGGCTTTTACAAGTTGTTTGGCTTCTTTCAGTAAAGCCTTCTTATAAAGGAAGTAGCGATTAACCATACCGTATTTTGGATATTCTCGATAACCGATGAAATTCCTGATTAGATCAATCATTCGTTTTGTTTCTTTGGATTTTTGTTCACCATCAGGTAATTGCTTCAATCGATCTAATAACTCTTGTTCTTTTTTCAAAGCTTCCTGTCGCCCTTGCTCAAATTTCCTATTGCTTTCATTCGGATCAAAGTTTTTGATGTTACCCAGAATCACGGGGACAAGTGTAATTGGCTTTTCACTCCACCGAGTTTTCGTGATATCGATTTCTCCGGCACATCGCATTCCGTATTTGTTGAGAAAAGCTATTATTGCAGCTCTAGCTTCCTGTCCACCACCAAACTTAACCAGTTCATTCAAAAAGTTATCATCTTTTACATGTTGTAAATAATCCATTACTTCTGGATAAGGACGAATCACATCGGCGACATCCAATAGTTCTAAACCCATTTCCGAAGTAATATTATTTGGTACCGATTGAGAAAGCGTGTCTGCCGCGTTTTTTTCACCTAACCACTCATTCATTTTTTCATTAATCCATGTTGAAGCATTTATAGCAGCCATAAATACAGCTGAACTTTGTGGGTCAAATAAAATCTTCTTTAATTCCTGAATATCTTCAAGAATAAAGTCAAATAAATCTGAACCTGACTTTGTTTGGATGTTTTGTTTTAACTCTTCTATGGATGTTTGACTACGCTGAATGAAATCCGAAACGATTGATGCATTGTTTTCTATTTGTGCCAACATATCGGTATTGCCTCTCGTGGGATTCGGTGCTGTTGTATCATTCGGTAACGATCTTATAAAATCTCCACGCTCAATGATGTTCATAAGTGCGTCTTTCATGAGCGGATCGTGTTGACCCATCGCATTTAATAAATTGTTTCTACTGACGGGTGAAGCCAGTTGATGTGTGACATCAACAAACAACCTTCCACCAGCTTTCCGCATGGGTGCAGGAGTAGTTAACAGGAAAAAAGACAATCCCAATGGTTTCATGACATCTGTCATCATTTGTTGATGACCGACAGATATATACACATGGTTTTCTTGATCATTCGCTTCAGGGATAGGGAAAAGAGTAGTGATTGGTCGACTCTGGACAATATAAAACGTATCATCATCCAAACACCATTCGATATCTTGCGGGCATCCAAAATAAGTTTCAATTTGTCGTCCGATGCGTGCCAGTTGTAAAATTTGTTGGTCGGTAAGTGTTTGCTTCTCTTGCTGATCAGGAGCGATGTCGTGTGTCTCTATTCCTCCTACGTTTCGTCCATAGATAGCTAATTTTTTGGTTGCTATTCTCTTATCGACGATTTCCCCTTCCTGTACTTTATAACAATCGGCAGATACCAAACCAGAGACCAGCGCTTCTCCAAGTCCAAAACTGGCATCGATTGTTAGCAGCTTTCGGTTAGAAGTAATCGGATCAGCGGTAAACATGATCCCTGAAGCCTGTGGGAAAACCATTCTTTGAACGATAACGGATAAGTACACTTCACTATGGTCAAATCCATTTTGCATACGGTAGATTACCGCGCGATCCGTAAAGAGGGAAGCCCAACATTTGCTGATATGCTGCAAGATTGCTTCTTTGCCGATGATATTTAAATAGGTGTCTTGTTGGCCAGCAAAAGAGGCATGTGGTAAATCTTCAGCAGTAGCACTAGAGCGCACGGCATAAGCATGTTCGTCTCCAAACTGGGTGAGATAGTGAGCAACTGCTTTCACAACATCGGAAGGAATTTCTACTTCCATAATGAGTTGTCTAATCTTCCCGCTGATTTCACCAATTTGATCTCGATCCTCTATTTTTAGCATTGTTAGTTGATTCAACAAAGCTTGAAACGTTTCGTTTTGTTCGATGGCTTTTTGATATCCTACAGTTGTAATACAAAATCCTTCTGGCACTTGTATTCCTTGAATTTTTGATAATTCCCCTAAGTTTAACCCTTTTCCGCCAACGAGCAATAGCTTTGTTTTTTCAATCTCCTGAAAACCGAGAACCAAAGAACTCATTCTAAATTCCTCCTAACCATTAATGTTCTATTGATTTTAGCAGTAGTAAATGAGAATAAAAAGTCTATATTAATCATTTTTTTAATGCTATAATTAAATTAGGAAGAGTTCAAAAAAAATAGCTAGAACATACTATAAAAAGCTGATGCACCGTTCATCCCCCTTAAAAGCAGCTCATATACCTTTTAACCCACAATATGAATAAGATTAAAATCAACTTTTTTCCAACTATTTATTTTCCCTACAATACCTTATAATACTATCCCTTATTAAACTCCCTACTCCGTTAGTTGAACAATAAACCCCTCTCGATTGAAGTTTTTTTATAAAGTAAAAAAATCATACCTATCTCTAATCTCTGAAAATGTACCTATATCTTGAATGTCTATTTGCCCTCTAAAACAAAATAAGTGAGTCAATGTATGAATAACATCCATTATTTGTCGTTGCCTTTAATCATTTTATTACACTTTGGACAATGAATATTCATTAATAACACCCCGTATTTTCAAATCTTATGAACTTTTTCTAAACTTGAACAAAAAGTAAGTACTTTATAGATTTTGCATAAATACTTCCTATTATTTTTCTTACTCTAACAATCTTTTTATCTCTTTCCATATTATTTTCGTCTTCGCTGGATAGGCTACACTTAGTTGGACAATGAAATTAAGGGCAAGTAGAATAGTACACAATAAGTGAGGAGAATCTACTATGTCCAGAAAAAGAAGAACATTTTCTACAGAGTTTAAAAAACAAGTGGTG
>BORH01000034.1 GCA_018333075.1 Heyndrickxia sporothermodurans
TTCTCTCTCTGTAAACACCTTTTTACTCATTTGGACATTCCCCAATCCCCATATTTTTCTTTATTATACAAAAAAATACCCTTTAGGTAGACTTTTTTTAAGTGTCTACTCTATAGGGTACAGTTTATCATGATCTCCTAGCTTTTTTTACTAAAAATTATTTCATACAAACTTTATAATAAAAAAGCGAAAACGATATAGTTTCATTTATATTACTTAGATAGATTTTTATGATTCATCACAAGAGGTAAAATATCTTTCGGTGTCTTAAAAATAAATTTTGCTTGTTCAAATCCTTTTGTCGTTTTAGCTCCCCAAAAGGCTAATCCAAAATCAACTCCAGCTGCTAAAGCACATTCCATATCATAAATTGAATCGCCAATATAAATCGCCTGTTCAGGTTCACAATTTAATAATCGTAATCCTAGTTCTAGTGGTTCAGCGTGAGGTTTATGCTTTTGTGTATCACTTGCACTCACAATTGATTGAAAATAATGATCAATATTTAATAAATAAAAGCTTTGATTCAACTCTTCAAATGTTTGAGAAGTAACAATTCCTTTATTTGGCAATTCTTTTATTACATCAATGATTCCATCAAATAATGGAACATTTTTCATTAATGGTTTTTCCTTTATTAGCCATGATTCCAATGTTGTTGGAATATCTGCAACCTCCAATATTTCTAAAGTTCTTAACCCAGGAATTCCTAATGAAAACCGCAATTGATCTATCTCTTTTTCAATACCTTGTTCCTTAAGTGTTTCCTGTAATGCCGTTAAGCCAATCATTTCAGAATCAATAATTGTTCCATCTAAATCAAATATATACGTACTGTACATAATGATTATCCCCCCTTAAAAGTATCTATTCTAAGGGTAATAGATGAAATGGATTTCAGGTCAATACTTAAGTTGATTCTCTTTGAATAATTTTATAAGGGATTTTTAGCTTTTGCTTTGATTTTTTTATAATAAGATTACAGGCATTTTCTCCTACTTTTACAAGCTGGTGATCAACTGTCGAAATGTTCATTCCTTCACCGATTGGCTGATTTTCTTGTCCTAAAATCGAAAGCTGGTGTGGAATTTCTATTTTCTTGGAAATCGCGTATTTATAAATACCACCAGCAACCTCATCTCCATTCGCATATATAGCAGAAGGATAATCATCTAAAGATAAAAGCTTCTTTCCTGCTTTTTCACCATCAGAAAACGTGGAACAGTGAGATAAATAATAGCCTTGTGGAATCTCTCCAAATACTTCATTATAAGCTTTGATGATTTTTAATGTACTATTACTTTCAACACCTCTTGCCGTTGTAAAAGCTACTTTTGAATGGCCCTTCATTTTTAGAAAATGAAAAGCTTCTAAAAACGAATGGTATCTATCTACATATGCACAGCCAACTTCTGGATGTTGAGTATATTCACAAGAAATGATTGTTCCATACTTTGCAAATGGAAGAATGGTTTCCCATTCGTTCGCTCTTGAAGTTAGGATGATCCCGTCAAGAAACTTATTTTTTAGCATTGAAAAGTACGTAAGCTCTTTATCTTTTTTATATTTAGTGGGAAGAACGATTACCGAATAATCGTGTTCAATTGACTTATTAAGGATGCCGTGTAATATTTGATCAAATGACGAGTTATTATTATATGGAATGATTACACCTATTGTTTTCGTTTCACCACGAATTAAATCGATTGCATTTTTATTAGGTGTATAGTTCATTTCTTCTATTACTTTTTGTACTGCCATTCTTTTCTCATGTGATACATATTTATGATTATTTAGAACCCTCGATACAGTTGTAACAGAAACACCCGCTTTTTTTGCAATATCGTTAATATTTGTCATAGACGCTCCTAGAATAATAATAATTAAAATTGATAGTTTAGTTAGTCTACTACTCTTACAACTGTATGACCGCATATTTTACAACTGCCATGTAAAACAATTTCTTCTCCTGATTCTTTCACACTATAATCTTTAATTTGTACAACGTCTGAACATGACGAACACCATACATTTCTTTCGATTTTTTTGCGAAACTCTGCAGGAATTGACATCCATTTTTTTCTTGCAACAAAAGAAATGATTTCAACATCTTTTCTTGTAATTTTCTTCGTATTTTGATCATTTTCAAGTTTTTCGATTACTTCTTGTATTTTAGTTTTCACTTTTTTATATTCGATTTCCTTCCAAGCTTTTAAAATCAATATTAACTCTTTATTTTTACTTTCAGCTATTTTATCTAAAAGCAGGAAAATCAATTCTCTGTTCCTGTCTTTTAATTCATCAACAAATTCAAAATAACTATTTTTAGCAGCTTCAATGAATTGTTCTAAAAGCTCATTTGCGAACGTCTCCTTTTCAATTTCCCAACCTTTTTTAGTAAAGACCAGAAGGGGTGTTCTATAATCATATTCAATTGCCAAATAGTGATTTATGATCATCCAATCTATTTTAGCGAGTATGTCCTTCTGGGTAGTACCTTTAAATGCCCCATAAACTGGGCTGTCATCTAGCCCAAGCTCTAATAACTTTTTATCCTTTGACCCTGCTAAAATTTTGGATAGCAATGCTCCACCACCCCTCATAATTAGCTCATCTGCACCACGTAATACCGTTTTGATTTCTTCAGAAGATAAAGATTCTACCTCTCCAGTGTCAAGTTCATACCGCACTTTCTTTCCTTTTTTAACCATAATATCTCCCTTCCTACTTATCACCTTGTCCATTTTTCCTAATTATATCATTTGTAAGATTAATCATCAGTATTATGGTAAAGATGTTACTTACTAATAGTAATACTCATTATTCGTAATTTTCTTGAATAAGATATTATGTACTTTTCTTTTTTTCTTATGTTTCACAGTTCCTCATTTTAAAAAAACTTACTATCATAAACGATGAGGAGATGCATGCCATTTTGTTTAATTTTAAAAAGCAAAAAAAAATCACGCTTTCTAAACCCCTAATTAAAATTAAAAATGAATTAATCAAAAAGAAAAATAGCTGCAAAATTGAGATGCTTTTTCCAAAAGAAGAAATTTTACTATTACAAATTAAAAACCAAACGAATCGTTTAAATAAAAATAATGTAACGAGAACAAAAGCTTATCTTGATTTTTATAATCTACATCCGGAAATACACTGGGCATTTTTAGGCCATATGGTATCTCGAAATGGCGGCTGGAATATGACTGATTTAAAAGGCAGCATACTCTCACAATTACTATCAGATAAAGAAGCAAAATCCTTTTTTACCTTTTTAGAGCGAGGGAATTGGTTGATATTTCAGGATATATATCCACAATTTTTAGTCTATGAGGAAAGCCTGAAAAGAGGACAAAATTTATTTTTTCTTTTACCCTATTTAAATATCTCTAGTTTTATGGAAACTATATGGAATCATTTTTGGGAAGAACAAGATTCTTATATACTAACCACTGCATTAATTATTAATGAGCAGAGTTATTTAGAAAAGAGAGTCATTAAAAATCCGACATTTAAAAAAGAAGTATTTAATACCCTTGAATTTAAATTACAAGATTTATTATCTATGAGTCATATTCTCTTTCCTTATCAATATCACGATCGATTAATTCTCATTGGTCAGACATTAAATCATTTCGAGAGTTTACACGAACGGATTCTATTAGGCAAACGCTTATACATCATTTTATTTGGTGATGATAATCGATTAAAGATGATCAAAAAATGGGCGAATAAACACCCCCATACAGCTTCAAGAAAGGATTATTGGCCACATTTATTTAATGATGTAAATGAGAATGATCCTAGAAGATTTCTGAAAATAAGAATAAAAGAGTGTCAGCTTATTCATGGAATGCCAAAACACTATAGTCCTAGACTCGAATTTGCTTGGAAAAACCAAATTCATCCTGAAGCAGAAATTGGTGATTGGTTTTCCGATTGGCAAATTATTTATTATTTGGTCGATTCACAAATTAAAGTTGATGGAGAAATTGAAGATGACTATTGTAAAACGCTTGAAAAACTCGAACTTGCCGCCAATACGAAAAAAACCATTTCTAAATTCGGTTAAAGAGCTAATTCCTGCAATCCTTATTGCATCTTTAGTTGGAACATATTTAGATCTTTATTTTATTGGTAAGGGATATTATTCGTTTCCCAAAAGACCATTTTCAAACATTTTTTCAATTAATATCTTGTTTACATTAATAGGTCTCCCACTTTTAATTAGCGGATTTCTTTATTTATGTAATGTAATAAAATTATGGTTGAAGGTTTGGGTCATTATTATTTTGAGTCTATTCATGTCAATCATTGAAAAACATTCTGAAGCATTAGGCTATTTTATCCATTCGCACTCATGGAAGCACCACTATTCATTTATTGGTTATACAGTCTACTTAGCTCTTATATATTTATTTTATCTTTGGTATAAGAAAAAATAAAAATTCCATCATCTATTATGGACGCGGAATAAAGATTAAAGCTATTAATATTAACTTTCTTAACGCTCCGAAGTATATGACTTATTCTTTCTTTTACATCAATCATGATATTTCTGCTATCGTAAGACCCAAGATTTCGAAGAGTTATTTGTACTTAATCTTTTTATTACTGTTTAAAGGTAATTTCCTTTACACCCATTGAACCTGTAAAATAAATTACAAAACCAGTTCCCTAGAAATTATGGAACTGGTTTCAATATGTTTAACAAACATGAATAATACGTAAATAATACGTTCTGTTCTAAGGCTTTTTTGTTCCCTTATATATTATTTATTTCCCTCTTAATATAGGTAGAGTACAGCACCGAAATGATCCACCTGATTTGATAATTTCCGAAATATCGACTTCAACTACATCAAATCCATGATTTCTTAATTCCTTATTGACACCTAAATTGATTGGTTGGCTTAACACCGTACGGTTTCCGATAACTAAAACATTCGTTCCTAAAGTGAATTGTTCTTTTTTAGATACTTCTATTAGTTCATATCGTGAACGGAAAAAGTTAATTTCTTTTTCTGAGAAAGCATCTATAAATATTAGGGCAAGATTTTCAGAAATTACATTAAAGACACAATCTAAATGCAAATATTTTTCTGTAAATGGAACTGGGATGACTTCAAATTGTGTTAAAAGACTCTGTAAATGTCGAACAGCTCCAATATTTGTTCGATTGCTTAATCCGATATAGATGGTTTTTTGATCAATGATCACATCTCCACCTTCAATAAGATGGTCCACTAAATTATAATAGGATATTTCTTCATCCTCTAACCATTGTTTCAAAACATCCTGTTCTCCTTTTCTGACATCACTTGCCATTTCTGCAACAAATATCGTTTGACCTAAAGTAAATCCAATATCTCTAGTAAAAACCTGTTCAGGATATTTTTTATGATAAGGAAGTAAAGTGACATCAATATTATACTTTTGTAAGGTTTCAACCAATTCATGATGCTGTTTAAGTGCAATCTCGATATGAATTCCTTCATTTTTAAAATGCTCCTGAGTTTCATTTATCACTTCTCGAATGGACATATATTGAGGCTGACATAAGATTACCCTTTGCAATTCATCATATTCACTTTGACAATAGGTTTTATGATTTAAAATTGTCATATCAATCACTCCGTTGAATCATTTGTAATAGCTTTTCCCTAAAAAAAGAAATCATTAAAACACTTATTACTGTGGAACATTTATTCTTTTTTTCCATTATTTTTTAACAAATAAACATTAAAATTTGGAAAAAATACTATTACAGCAATATATCTTAAGTGGAGTTGTTCAAGTATGATGAAACCAATTTTATCAACAGCCTTTATATTGTTTATATTTTTAGCTACATCAAATCAGTCTCATGCAGCTTCTTTCATTCAGAATAATAATTGGGTCAATTTTCAAATCGAATTACAGCATTGGAAGGACGTTAATAAATTGATACCAAGAAAGGCAAAGTTTACTGTTATTGATGTGGAGTCTGGTAAAAGCTTTGAGGTCCAAAGAAGAGCTGGAACACATCATGCTGATGTTCAGCCACTTACAAGAAAAGATACAAAAATAATGAAAAAGATTTATCATGGTCATTGGAGCTGGCGAAGAAGATCCATTTTAATATTAGCTCAAGATCGACTAATTGCCGCATCCATGCATGGGATGCCTCATGGTGCAGGTGCACTTCAAAATGGCTTCAATGGTCATTTTTGTATTCATTTTATTGGAAGCATGACCCATCGAACGGAAAGATCTGATTTATCCCATCAGCTAATGATTTTGAAAGCTGCTGGAAAGATCGATGAGTACTTAGCCAATGCTTCATCAGATCAAGTAGCAGATGCATTTATGGTTTTTACTAAAAATGCGGACAAAGGCTTGATAAAAAAAGTGGCAATAAGTAACAAGAAGAGAATGGAAATAAAAAAAATCGATGCAATTGAAACTTTACGTTGGGATCGAATGGTAAAACCAAAAAATAATGATGAGCTTTTAATATCAACTATCGATATTAAATTGCAACTGTTTATTAAAGAACATGATACTATAAATACAAGTATTCCATTTCAACTGGTAAGAGAATCCCCCATTTCACCCTGGAAAATTAACATTGATCCACTTATCACTATAATAGAAGAAGCAAAATAAAAAGTATAAAAAAAGCAGGTCAATGCCTGCTTTTTATATAGACTCCATTTGCTCCTTACAATATGCCAAAAGCAATTCTTGCTCATCATCTTCTAATTCAAAGTCTAGATAATTATTTGTATTACTTTCAAATAGTTGATATTGAGCAATTCGAGCGCCATGATCATCTAAAGCAAAAATAATTTTTACATATAATCCATTAGCCGAAAATAATTCATCATCTTCTGGTACTTCAATATTAATGATAAATTCGTAACGATCTCCAATTAATATTCCTGTTGGATCTTCAAGTTTTTCTATTGTGCATCCAGTAATGTTCATTGATGTTGTTCTTCCTTTCAAAACATGCTAGTTTCATTATACACGTCTATATCTATAACTAAAAGGATGGATTTATCCTTTTAGACAATGCATCATACTCTCCGCTTGATCCCAATGAACAGAATATCCTTGTCCTTTTGAACAAAAAATAGAGGAGGAGCTGTATTCTGGATCTGCATCCTTATTATATCCAATTCTTTGAATGACTTCTGTTTCGTTATGACATTGATCATAACCGCCAAACCTTAATGATATCCCCCCTTTTCCATGTGAAAAAGAAGCTAATATCGTACTATAGTCTAAGAAGGTTGAAACGGGTACTCTTCCTATAATAATCGCTCTATTTCCATTCATGACAGGCGGGTCATAGCTTCCATGTGCTGCTTGAACATCCGAAAGTACTCTGCCCATTTGATTCAACTCGATGGTAATTTTAAAGTCATAATACGGTTCTAATAAAATATTATTTGCTTTTTCAAGTGCTTGTCTTAATGCACGAATGGTGGCCTCTCGAAAGTCACCTCCACTCGTATGTTTGATATGGGCTCTTCCAGTAATTAAAGTAATCTTTAAATTAGTAAGTGGTGAGCCAGTTAATATTCCGCGATGTTCCTTTTCAAACAAATAGTGTTTAACTAAATTCTGGTAACTAGTAGGTAAATCATCAGGGTGAGCCTCACTAATAAAAGACAAATCACTTAAACTATTGCTCGGCTCCAATTTTAAATGAACTTCTGCATAATGCTTCAATGGCTCGAAATGTCCATAACCTTTTACTGTAGTACTTATACTTTCTTTGTATAAAACCTCTGGTTTTTCAAAAGTTACTTCAAAATGAAAGCGCTCCATGACAAGTTGCTTTAACACTTCTAGCTGAATACTTCCCATTACATGAAGGTGAATCTCTTGTAGATTCTCATCCCACATCACACTTAGTGATGGATCTTCATCATCTAAAATTTGAAAGCAGGATAATACTTCACGGCTGTTTAATGATGGATCAAAATATACTTTAGATTTTAATGTCGCTACCATTTCAAATGATGATTTTTCATGTAAAGCGCCAATCGCCTCTCCTATCGATATTTTCGACAATCCCGTGACTGCAAATATTTCACCTGCTACTACTTGATTTACTACCTCATACTTATTTCCATTATATTTACGTATTTGCGTTATTTTTTCAGAAACAATATTCTCACTGTCACCATAATTGATTTCATCACGAACTTTTAGTTTTCCACTTAAAGCCTTAATAAAAACAATCTTTGTCCCATTATGATCATGGCGTATTTTAAATACTCTTCCAGAAAAAGAGTCGGATACATGGTAATTAGAAATCGTTAATTGGTCCAGCTTAGACAAAAATGAAAGGATGCCATCATCTAATAATGCTGAACCGGACGCAAGTGGACAGATCCTATTTTCCATTATTAAGTTTTGAAATGATTTTAACCATAGTTCGTGATCGAATTGATCACTTAAATATTTTTCTAAAAGCAGGTCATTTTTCTCTGCAATAAACTCAATTAAATCCCCGCTAAAACAATTATTTTCGAACGCTTCATCGATTGAACATACATCTGTTGTTAATTGTGTTCGGATCTCTTGTATTACTTTATGTAAATCTGCACCTTCACGATCAATTTTATTTATAAAGAAAAACGTTGGTACACGATATTTTCTAAGAAGCTGCCATACTGTTTCGGTATGGCCCTCTATTCCCTCGACAGCACTGATAATAACAATTGCATAATCCATTACTTGAATGGATCGTTCCATCTCTGCAGAAAAATCTACATGTCCTGGTGTATCAATCAAAAAATAATGGGATTGATTGTAAAAAAAATGTGCTTGATCAGCAAAAATGGTAATACCTCTCTCTTTTTCGATATTATGGGCATCCATAAAGGCTGTTTGATGATCCACCCTGCCTCTTTGTGCAATGCTTTTCGTATGAAAAAGTACTTGTTCGGAAAAAGTTGTTTTTCCTGCATCTACATGGGCAAGAATTCCAATCGTTTTATAATTCATGATGACACCTCAATGATTAGTACTATAAATATCGCATTAAGAACAAATGCGGAAGCGCCTTGATCAGCCCCGACAAGCAAATGTTCTTTCACCAAGGTAGTCCGCACTTTGAATACATTGAGAAAGTCCAAATGCAGACTTTCCTCAGTGAAAGGTTATTTGACCTCGAGGGGCTAGGCGCTGGAGCTGGATAGTAGACTTCTCACATAGGAAATGTATCCACAAGCGAATATTTTATAATCTCCTATATGAATAAAATTCATTACCTTCAATAAAACATTAGACTTTTTAAGAATAATTTCGATTTTTTTATATTCAACTGTTAATATGATACTATCTTAATAGGATTTACTGAAATGAAAAGTAAAAAAACTTGTAAAATCACGCACTTAAAGATCTTTTCATTTTCAAATTGTTCGAAATTATGAATGATTCCATTATTCATATGACATTTACAAATAACAAATTCATTATAATAAGGATAGAAATGTAATCATAGATATCTCAACAAAAATAATATAAAGCATATACCAAAACAAGGAAGCAAATGTTTTTTATAATAATCAAACGAACACCTATTATTAGCTTTATCTATACCACGCAACAAATCAACGAACTGTGTCTGTAGTTCACTTAAACCTTTGCAGGCAAATAATATATTATTTCTAGCTCAAAAGCAAAATATTTCAGAGCAGATACATATCAATTTCTGGAGGTGAAAAAATGAAAATCTCTGAATTAGATGAAAACAACTTATCGGATGAGATGATGACAAGATTATTATATAAGAATATAAACGATGATAAAAAAAATGGAGAATGTATTTTTGTACCTGGAAGCAGTAAAGCTGTTCTGCATCGTTTGCCAAAAGCAGTTGAATTATATAAACAGGGGCGTGCTAAGAAAATTTTATTCTCTGGTGGTGTCATTTGGGATGGATCTGATTTATGTGAAGCGCAATTACTTAGAGGGAAAGCAATTGAATTAGGTGTTCCTGAAATTGATATTTTATTTGAAACATCGTCCCAGCATACAAAAGAAAATGTACTTGCATCACTCCTTGTATTGGATAGAGAATTTGATTTACACAATATAAATAGACTAATTGTTGTTACAACAATCTATCATATGAGAAGGATGTATCTTAACTTACTCACCTATATGCCTAGTTGGGTTCAATATTCACTTTGTCCAGTGAACGATAACACGACTCGAGAAGATAATTGGTTTCTTACTCCATATGGTCGTTCTCGAGTAGAAACAGAATCAAAAAAATTAATAACGTATGTAAAACAAGGGGCTTTACTTGATATTGAAATATAATATAAAAAAATCACAAACGCCTTGCCCATCGACGTACGAAGAAGATTGTAGTTCAAATTTTCCCGGAAGGACATCGACTGAGGTAAAGGAAACGAGGGTGACTAATAGGTGAATCGATGCTGCCTTATCGTAGGGAGCGATCATGAAGTACACAAGTCGACGGATGATGCGCTAGACACAAAAAACTTTTAATACTCATAAAAAATCCCATACTTTTTTATCTCATAAAAAAGGCTCCCATAATTGAGAGCCTTTTTCCCTACATAATATCTTTTATTTATCTTCCTATTCATTTTGCTTCAGCAATTCTAAATCCCAGACCTGAGTACACCATTCTCTGTAAAATTCTGGCTCGTGAGATACAATTAATACTGTTCCTTCATATTGCTGTAACGCTCTTGATAACGATTCTTTTGCTTGAACATCAAGATGGTTCGTTGGCTCATCAAGGATTAACCAATTAGTATTTTCCAGCATTAATTGGGTCAATCTTACTTTCGTCTGTTCACCACCGCTTAATGAAGGAATGGACTTGAACATATGCTCTTTCTTTAATCCAGCTCTTGCAAGTGCCTGCCGTATCTCTTTTTGGAGCATAGTTGGATTCAATGACCAGATATACTCTAATGGAGTTACCTCAGTAGCAAAATTCCATTCTTGCGAGAAATAAGAATATCGAATATTTTGGCCATATTTAATCTCACCTTGAAGAGGAGAAATTTCTCCAATAATTGTCTTCAACAACGTAGACTTGCCTATTCCATTGTGGCCAATGATCGCAACTTTTTCATCTCTTGCCAATTTGAAATTCAACGAAGCAAGTAATGATGTATTATAACCAACAAAGACTTTTTTTCCTTCAACGATCGTGCTGGTAGGTCTTTCTGAGACTTTAAATGAAAACCTAGGGTTTGGTGTTTCCTCAGGTTTCACTAATTTATCCATTTTTAATAATCTTTTTTCTCGTGATTTTGCTTGCTTCGAAGTAGAAGACCTAGCTTTATTTTTTTGTATATATGTTTCAAGTTTTTTAATTTCATCCTGCTGGCGATTATATGCAGCATGAAGCTGATGTTTTCTCAGTTCATAAGCAGCCATAAATTGCTGATAATTTCCAGTGTATCTCGTTAATTGTTTATGTTCTAGGTGAAATATCACATTTACAACTTGATTGAGAAAATCAGTATCGTGTGAAATTAAGATAAATGAATGTGCATACTTAATTAAATACTCTTTTAACCATTGAATATGTGAGTAATCTAGATAATTCGTTGGTTCATCAAGTAATAATACATCTGGTTCCATTAACAAAAGTTTGGCTAATAAAAGCTTTGTTCGTTGACCACCACTTAACTTTGAAACATCTGTTTCCATCCCGTATGCATCTATTCCTAAGCCTGCACATATTTCTTCGATTTTTGTATCAATGGAGTAAAAGTCTTCGCACTCTAATTGATCTTGAATTTGACCATATCTTTTTAATTGTTTTTCCAATTGTTCCGTATCACTGGATGACATCTCCACTGTTAGTTGCTGTTGTTCTTTTTCCAAATCATATAAATGCTGAAAAGCACTTTGTAAATACTCTTTTATTTTCATTCCTTCACTTAGCAATATATGCTGCTCTAAATAACCGAGTTGAATTTTAGGTAGTAACTCTACTTTACCTGAATCAGGTAAGATTTTACCCGATAAAATTTTTAGAAGAGTTGTCTTTCCTGCCCCATTTGGACCTATTAAACCTATTTTTTCTCGATTTAATAATCGGAAGTTAATATCCTTAAATAATAACTGATCACCAAAATAGTGAGATAATTGATCTACATTTAAAATGCTCATGTTTTTTTCTCCTCCAAAGTTCATTATGTTGAACCAATCGTAAAACATGGAGGTATAAAATTTTTATTATATTCCTTCAAATAATCCATAATAGAAATAAAAAAAGGCAGGGAAGACAGACATCCCCTACCTACTTCGCATATTCAAATATACGAACATTTATAGAGTATAAAGGTCTGATTATCCGTTGTTTTACGATTGGTTTGGCTAAAAATGGGCATACTTATCCCGTCTTAAGCTAAAACCATTTGAAAAACAACAGATATACTCATTAGACCTTCATCCCTCCTTCAATTATAAATTATTATTTCACTTCAAATTTACCATATACTTAAAATTCAGTAAAGGGAAAAAGCCAAGTAAACACACAATTTTAATTTCATCTGCCTAATATTCTCCACTTCGTAATAGCTAGCATTTCTCTCACATATAATTTTAATTTAACCGATTTTGGCGTTTCTCCAGCAAGTGGATATGCTTGAATACCCTGAGATTTTGCCAATTGAAGAGCCCGATATAAATGAAAATCATTACTAACTATTACAGCTTTGTCCAGCGCATATAATTTCTTGGCAAACTTAATGTTTTCGTAGGTATTCACTGATTGATTTTCCATTAAAATGCGTTCATTAGAAATTCCATTCTGTACTAAGTAGCGTTTGACAGCCTCCGCTTCCGAAATATCCTCGTCTTGTCCCTTTCCTCCTGTAACAATAACCTTTGTATTTTTATTTTGATTTAAATAGGTTAGACCTACTTTTGCTCTTTCAAATAATGACTTGGACATCTTATCTCCATTTACTTTGGCACCAAGAATAATAAGATAAGGTATATCATTAGGTGGTTTTTCATTAGCGGCATTTTTCATTTGTACATATGTATAACTTATCCAAGCTATACCTGCAAATATAACTAGAAAACCTAACCAAATAACTACTCTTTTCTTCATGTAATCCCCTCACTAAAGTTATGCGTACAATCATTACGAAATCAAAGTTTTAGACGGGATATAATCAAAAAAAGTTTCAGCAATATAGAAAAAACTAGACTATTTGGCTATCCTCGGGCATTATTTAAACTAAAAATGACAAATCCAAAGCATGCAGTTATTAATAATAAAATGATTCCAGCAAAAATTAAAAGTCCGATTCCAGTCATTTTCTTATCGTTTACAAAAAATAAATAATAGCTATTACATGTAGGATAGGAGCGATAAATGCAAGTGGAAAAAGCCCTATAAAGGTTAAACCTGACGGAATTAAATAAATAAGAAAGCCGATTCCGATACCACCCCAAATATTCCCTTCATCTCGTTTGGAATTATGATCATTATTATCCTCATTTTTCAAAGGTACCGCTCCTTCCCTCGCTTTATTTAACTACTAGCAACTATCTCTTCACGAATTTTTAATAATTCTATTTCCTTCTCATCCCGATAAAATAAATTATAGGTGTCAAAGGGAATAATTCTTCCGTCTGGATGAGCAATATGAACACACGATTTTTTTACTGAACGAACATCAAAGTTATATGCGTCTTGAAATTGCATAATGATTACACGAAAAATATTGTCATATCCAATTTCTCCAGGAATATTTACCTTTGGAAGACAGCATAATAAATCTTTGAATGATAATGCAGAAGTGCTAGGCGAATGGTTTAATGAAAATAGATTAAACACCATATTTCTAATGTTTTCATCTTGTTCAAAAACAATTGTGTTTCGTTCTCCCTCTAATAAAATATTGTGATCAATCATACCTGTTAAAGGTGTAACAACCCCATCTTTTTTAAATGCATATCCCATAGCCAATGAATCTGGATGACATGGAACAGGTACCATATCCTTTTCCTTAAAAACTTCTGATTGGTCAATAATCATTTGTCTTACTTCACTTAAAGTTAAACGATCTGTTTCTGGATCAAAATCCACTAGCCTTCCAGCACTTTGAATTGGCTGAAAAGTTACACCTCTTACACATTTTTGCTTTAATCCATACTGAATGATTTTTCCTACTTCATGGTCATTTAATCCTTTTTTCAACGTAACGACCAAGGTAGTAGATATATTGTATTCATTTAAATTTTCAATTGCCTGCTGACGGGTTTTTGTAAGGTCTACTCCTCTTAGTTCTTTTAAAGCATAACCTTCAAAACTATCAAACTGTAAATAAATTTCAAATCCTGGTAAATAGCTTGCTAATCTTTTAACGAAGTCTTTGTCAGTTGCTATTTTTATTCCATTGGTATTAACCATAATATGCTTCACAGGCTTTGATTTAACTAAATCTAATATTTCAAAATAATTAGGATGTATAGTGGGCTCTCCCCCACTGATCTGAATAATATCAGGTTCTTTTTCATTCTCAACAATGGCATTCAGCATCAATTCTATTTGCTCCATTGAACGAAATGATCCTTTTTTGGGAGAAGACTCTGCATAGCATATTGGACATTTCAAATTACATCTTTCAGTTATTTCTAATAAAGTAAGGCAACTATGCTGTTCGTGATCAGGACATAGTCCACAATCATATGGACAACCATATTTAATAGGTGTATTCCACCTGTGTGGCATTTCAGATGGCTTAATGAAATCTCTGCACCACTTGTAATATTCAATATCTGTCGAAATTAAAACTTTTTCTCTTCCATGCTTCATGCATGTTTTCACCATATAAACCTGATCATTTTCAAAGATAATTTTTGCTTCCACTTTTCTTAAGCACTTTGAACAAATACTAATTGTCAAATCATAATAAGTGTAAGGTCTATTTGGCATGTATCTCTCCCTCTCTTTTTTCGCTTGTTGACTGTTTCTTTCCTTTATAACGTATTAATATGATGTAATAGATCATTCCGAGTAAAGCCGCAACTTGAATGTTATTTAAATACATATAAGAATGCGGTGTCGGTTTAATGAAATCAATAATAAAACGAAACAATAAATAACTAAGCATAAAAAGCTGGAATAAAAAACCTTCCCATAGAATGAATTGGTTTTTCTTGATTTTTAAAAGTATTAAAATTAAAATAAACAAAAATCCGATTTCATAAAGTTGAGTCGGATGTCTATTGATTCCATCACCAAAATCAATACCGGTAATCCATGTTGTCTCTATTCCGTACGTATGATCATCTAGCCCTGTTAAAAAACAACCAATTCTGCCAATCATCATACCTATAGATAAAGGCAAAACAAAATCATCTCCCGTTGATTTTTTCCAACCTATACACTTTTTAGCAAGTTCAACACCGATCAATCCTCCTAATAAACCACCAACTATCGTCTTTCCTTCCATCATATATTTCAAATTATTCCAATGATGATAGGTTTGTATCGGATCTTCAAACCAGTAGACAACTTTTGAGCCGAGTGCTGCACCAAATATTGCCCCAACAACCACCCACATCGCTTTTTCCATTGGAATTCTTTCCTTATTTCTTGTATTCAAATACACCCGAAAACCAATAAAATAGGATAAAGCCTCAAATAATAAATGAGGATGTACCCCCATAATATAGAATGGAAACTCCATGATTACCCCCATCAGACTAAAAGATAGATTATTAGTATGTATGTTCAGCAATTATATTTCATTCTTGTTTGACTAGAATGTGTATTTTATTCATAATTAATTGTTTTTATCTGAACTCCTCACTTGGACATATTGTTTTCATACAATAAAGTCGTATCTAATTGTTTTGAACAATTTAAAAATGACACAATATCCTAGCAACATTTTTATTATTCATTAGATCTATTATAGGAACCTAGCTGTCATTAGAGCTTTAACATGTATTAAAAAAGCCTCTTTTACTTTAAGGACATTAATTCAATTACCTATTTAATACCAAATGCTATCCATCTTCCATCTATATCTTCAACTACAAATTCCTTATTATTGTAATCGGTATGATCTAGTGAACGGACTATTTTAACATTAGAGTTGATGAACTTTTCTTGACGTTCCTTTTGATTTTTGGTGATAAAGTAAGCGTCAAACCCATAGCCATATAACTCCCTGTTGAAGATTACTTTTTGTCCATTCGTTTTAGTTAAGATAATTTCTGTTATATCACGATACAAACAAATATGGAGTTCATTTGTATCCATATAATGTACAGATTTAAATCCCATTTTCTATTCATAAAAATGAGCAGTTTTTATTATATCTAGTGTAGGGAAAATACATTGCGACTCAAATAAAAGGTTCTTCATTTTCCATTCTCCTCTTAAAATTTAGGGTTATCTATTAATTTCTAGGTTCCCTTTATATAATCCTTCCTCAACAAATCTTCCCGATTACTATCCATGAAGCGCAAAAAACAGCGCTTTGCCACAGAGGTTGATAATATACTTAACTGACTATACTAGTTAATCTATATTTCTATTAATTGTAGTTCACCATTTTTTAACAAATGAGACAGGACTACTTTAGTTTTATCTTGTTTCGGAGTCTATGAATAGTATGCTTCTTTTGTTTGAAAACTAATTTTGCATTCTTTTTCTTTGCTTAATCTTTTAACGTATTTTTATTAAATAGATAATTGTAATCATCAGATAAAACTCCATATTTCGTTAAATCAATAGTAAATGTGCTCTTTTATTTAATTCCTTACTTACCGAAGTTCTATTAACCTTGAAAGTAAAAACAATATTTCTATTTTTCATCGCAACCGTTAATTTACAGAAACGATTACAAGATAGAATTAAGTTTCCAGTAGTTCCATGACTGATTCCAGTTGGCTTTGTTTCGGGCTTTGGGGTTGGTTTAGGTGTTTGTGTTGGATTCTGAACTGTTACCACTATCAGATCCTCCATTGTAATAAATAAGAGGCTGTCGAAAAACCTTCGACCGCCTTCGCCATTGCCCCTCAAATGCAATAGTTAAATATTAGGTGATCTTTCCGTCTAAATCGTTTACAACTGATCAATCTAGAAATACTCTCCATGCCATCCTTGTAGATTCCATGGAAACAATTTGATAGCAACTTCATCACTAACCACTACAGGATTGAAACTACCAGACCATTCTACCAAAAATGTTTTACCGTCAGTATCTTCTTTAACATGGATCGTGGATTGATATTTAGTGACCGGGAATGGTGCATTCATAATTGAATAAGTGTAGTAGCGCTCATGTCATTAAATTCTTCCAGATGTTCTAAAATCGCATCGCCATTATCGTTAGCTAAATGACGTACACGTCCACCTTCACTTTTTACTTCTAGGTATATAAAGTAACCAGTCTGGAAGGGAGTCAAAACCTCCAATTAATTGCCATACCTGTTTAGGTGAAGCATAAAATTCAAGAGATGTAGTAATATGTGCCATATTCATTACTCTCCTTTTTATTTCACGTTGATTTATAGTGGTGCATTAGGTGCTACCAGTTTTTGTTCGCGCATTTCTCCCAGAATGCTGTTGAATCACTGTGTTCAATGCAGCTTTGTAGAAACTATACATGCCATGCCCTTCTCGAGAAGCGTTCTAATATAGTTGATTCTTAAATAAGATCGTTTTTCAAATAATAGATCGTACCCCCCTTAGTGTTTTAGATTTTATGTTAAATAAATGATTGTTTGATATAAAAATAGGATGGACCTTTTTAGGCTACTCAGCATACTTTGTTCACCAAACAATATTACAAAGAAACTGTTTCATAATGGTATCCTGCCTTTTAACGTAAGCTTGCAAAACATGTTATTACACTTCTTCTACATCCCTTGATTTAATGGAATTCTTTCAAAACCAAATCCTAGTGCAGACAAAATTAAACCCTATGATTGATTTTACCGTAACTAAAAAATACAAAAGAGATTATATTTATTGTAATTTTCAAAATACCCCATTAACTAGCTGTTTCATCGATTTTAATTTTGAAGAAAGCCCCATAAACCATTCTTCATCTCCTGTTAATAATGCCATGTCTATTAGAAAAAGGATTTGTTCCTTGTTTATTACCTTTGAATCAGGGAGTTTTTTAACGTGTTTACTTAAAATTGAAATTGTTTTGCTTATTGTGTCTCTGTTGTCACATTTCACAACAGTTACCTTAACTACTCCCCCTATGGTATCAAGTGATTCAATGTAACCAACTATTAATTCACCTTCCTTTGATTTTCCTCGAACCCAATCTCCTACTTTTAAAACGGAATTATTATTTGACATTTTACTTTTTCACCTTCTTAAAAATGACTTTTGTATTAAAAAGAGTAGAGTTGTGCTTATAAAATGAATAATCTTTCATTTTTTAGTGACAGCAAACAAGATTTACAAACCAAATCAAACTGTAATGTTTTTCGTTACATTTTAGCCGTTAAGAACTTCACGGCTATATAACAATAAGCCGCTTATCGTTCTTTATTGACAAGATCAACAACTTCCTTCATTGTATAGTTCTTTAAATATTCACCCAGATGGTCTTCAGCACCTATGAAAATAGTAAAAAGGACTTTTTGCATATTCGAACCAACAATACACTGATTATTTGATTCAGGACACTTAGGTTGCAAAGCACCTTCTGAAGTTATCTTATAAATATCCCAGAGGTTAACTTCACTTAAATCCAGAGAAAAAATAAACCCGCCGCCAGTCCCCTCTTTTGATTGTATAAACTTGTGTTTTTTTAACAAACTTAGAACTTTGCGAATGCGTACTGGGTGAACACCTGCACTTTCTGAAATAGCATTACTTGTTGACATCCGGTCTGGCTGTAGAGCTAGAAAAGTTAAACTATGAATGGCAAGTGTAAAATCACTGTTCATGTTTTTCCTCCTAAGATATAAGTTGCTAATCACTTTTTACGTTGAAAAATTGTTTCTCTCCTACTAATATACTGTAACAATAAATCTTACAGATGAATTTGTCAAACGTTTAGATATATGAATAATTCTTAACCATGATAAAATAAGTTCCTTTTTATATCATCCAAGCACACCCAATTATTTTTTGAATAATTAGATTCAAACAACCTTTTTATCATTTATGTTTGCTTTTAAGTCTAATAAGTAAATTTAAAGATTCCATTGTTTCTTGACTTGTTCTTCCGCCAACTGTCTAATTTTTGCCCATATCGTATCTTTACTCACAATGACATTTGTTTGATAATTTCTATTTTTAAAATTAACTGTCACGATTACTTCAATCATCTCTTGCCCCTCCTTTCAAAAAATTTTCCCCTTAGTCTTTTATCCCCAAAAAATATCACTTACAAATTAGCTAATTTTTGTAATTCAATGTTCAAAAATCTTCGAATCCTACGAGGAAAAAATTTACGAATTTCTTCCTCGTTATACCCAACCTGTAGTCTTTTTTCGTCTAGAATAATTGGCCGACGTAACATTTGAGGGTAGTCGATAATTAAACTATAAAATTCATTAAGCGAAAGTGCCTCGATGTCTATATTTAATTCCTGAAAAGTTTTGGATTTAGTTGAAATAATTTCGGTAGCTCCTACTTCAGTTAAACGAAGAATCGATTTAAGCTCATCGACTGTAATAGGACTTGATATTATGTTTCTTTCGATATAATCAATATGATGTTCCTCAAGCCACGCTTTTGCTTTCCGGCATGATCCACAGCTTGATGTCGTATATAGAGTCACCATATTTTTAAACACTCCTTTAATATTTTTTGTCAAATGTACAATGACAGACTGTTTCAAGAATGAGGTGTTGAAATGTATTTAAAAAAATTACAGTTTAGAATCATAAACACGAAATGATACCTATTCGCCAATGTTTATTTTATCTAAGCTGAACTACTCATTTTTTATTACTATTATTTTAATTACTAATCTACTTCAATAAAATTACTGTAATTCATGATAAATCATTTGTTTAGCTAAATTTTACAAGAGATGGCAATATACCTTTATCTCACACAATTTATTTCCAACAACCATACTGTAAATTTAAACTTTACAGTTCATTAAATCAACTGTTAAATTCTGGTTCCAACTTTTTTAGTTCTAAATCTAATATTGCCTTTTATCTCTATTGAGAATTTTTTTATTATTTTAGAAAAAAGAATCGAATAATAGATATCTTAAACAATATTTTTCTTTTGCATAAATTATTTTCCCAGGGAGAATCATAAACATAAAATTACTTTAAATTGGAGCCATTTATAATTTAAAGTGTTTGACTAATTGATTTAATTCCTCAGCTAGTATAGCTGTTCTGAACTTTCTACTACCTCTTCCATAGAACTGCTAGTTTCTTGTGTAGTTGCAGAGATTTGTTCAATACCCGCTGCGGATTCTTCTGAAATAGACGCTATTCCCTCAATAGATGTTTTCATCTCTTATAGTACTACTTACGAAATTACCGAAAACCTATCAAACTATGTACCTCGGTTAAATAGTTGAGTAAGATTCTCAAATCAAAACTCAACTACAGTAAGCCATTGCCCGTCGGGACCAATGCTTAAATGGGGTATTTTATTTACCTCAAACATTTTGAAAATGTTCAAGTCTTTCATTTTCCTTAATAGTTCTGATGCATCAGTCTCGGAAAAAACCAAATAGTCCATTGTAGTAGACTGTAAATAAAATTCATAAATATACCTTTTTTCACTGTCTTTTATATACTCTAAAAGGGCCATTTCCCTTGAAAAAATCCGTGGTAATGAGAATTTATTAACCTCAATAAAATCACTTGAAAGTTCATTAAGCAGCTCTTGTTCCCATTCAGGAATAACCACATAAATGTAACAGTCTTTCTTGTAAATGCATGAGATTATTTCAATAAATTCCTGTTCATTTATTTCTTCATCAAGTAATATTTCTCGTAAATTTGGAACGCTTTCCAAATCAAAATCACCCCTTTTTTATAATTATACAATGAAGTTGGGGATTTTTTCTTCCACTAAACTGCAGTTAGTTTAATAAACAATGCTGCATTACAAGACAGCCGATTGCACCCTTTAGTTGAAAATGAAATATCAATTTTCTCCTTATAAAACAAATCAATAATTAAAGAATACCTTAGAATTAAGTAAAAGAGCGTATCTACGTAATGTAGATACACCTTTAGTGTTTTAAAAAATTATCAAAGCTTCAGCTTTAAACCTTCATGCGTTGCTTTAAAACCTAACCGTTCATAAAACCTTAACGCATCTGGTCTTTTTTTATCAGTTGTCAGTTGTACTAAATGACAACCACGTTCTTCTGCACGTTGAATTGCCCATTTTATAAGTTCAGTACCAACGCCCTTACCTCTTACAGAAGCTGATGTTCTTACTCCTTCTATAGTAGCTCTCCATCCACCTTGATGTGTTATATAAGGTGTAAAAGTAATTTGTTGTACCCCAATCACTTCATTACCGTCACAAGCCACTACTAACTCGTTATTAGGGTCGGAGGTAATAGCCTCAAAAGCTTTTATGTAACTAATAGGAAGTGGATGCTCATAACGCTCACGTTTACTTCCCAAAACATCATCAGCAAGCATTGCAACAATACTATCTAAATCTTTTTCAGTGGCCATTCTAAACCTTATAACTGTCTTCAATCGAATCCCCCTCTTATTAGTAAACCTTTTATTAATTTCTATACTAACTGAATTTATATCATAAGTTCATTGTATTTTTTTATGATATTTAATAAGTTTTACTTATCGATAAGTATTCTTATTCAACTTCGATAGTTAAAGAAAAAAATCCTGCAAAAACAGGATTTTAATCAATCTTTATTTCAAATATTCCAACTTTTTTATAAAACTACACCCAATTGTTGAACAAGGAATGTAAGTTGTCTTACTTTCTCATTTAAATTAGTTTTCCAGCCTTTTTGTAGTTGTTTTCTGATGTAAACAATTTGTCCAATATGGTGAGCGTTATACGTGGATATATTTCCTATTAACGCCTACTACTTTGCAGTCTCTAGGAAACAATCACATCACTTTCTACCTTTTCTTTAGTTTGTAGATCTTGCCACTGAAGCAGAACCTGTAGGAGGCACTCTTTTAAGTCAGCAAATCTTTTATTTTCCGGAACAATAAAGCTTTTATTGTTATCACCTATTGGCGCACAGTATTCACATGAGATATTTCGCACCTCTATAGTCGTGTCTCATTCCAATTATGTCGATGTTGCACAATTTCAGCGATACTGTTTTTTCATCGTTGGGTTTCCAAAACGCTTCTTCTGACAAGTTTGCCACTGATTCCGAAAACAGAATGTAAAAGCTAAGGTCGTTCGCATTATCTTGCTTAGAGTAAGAAATTTGCGTTTTGATGGCGAGACTTCATTGTCATCAAGCTAAGGGTGCCATGAGAGTACATATGATTGTTATTTCTTTAAATTTCTACGACTATACTATAGATATGCATAACAATTAAACCTATTAAATAGGTGCTTTAAAAAATATTCTGCTACTTTGAAAATTTAAGCTAACGTACAATCATAAACAACGCCTAAGATATCAAAGACTGTTTTCTTTTCATACCGATGAGATTTTTGCCCATTTTTCTCTAAAAGATAAAACAATTGCAGCAAAACTTTTAATAATTCATGGATGTCCATGTCCTTTTGTAATCCTTCACAATACAACAGAAAATAATTCTTTATCATATAGATGGATTTATATTCACTTAACTCTTTCATTTTCTTATCTAAGAGTAACTGACCCATTTTAAACATCGTTGATGAACAGAGTAAAATACTAATGAGTTATCCATTTAAATGGCATTCTAAGGTTCTTTCTTGATTTCTTGTACTTGTCAATTCGCAAGAAAGATTTGTAGTATATACGTTAATTCCATAATGCAAAACGTTAGCTTATCACGTTGTAGCAGTGCCTTATACAGCCCTTTGATAATTATTTCTGTTACCTCATATATTTACATAATCTTCGTTATTGGAAATGAAATAAGCTTACACATCCAAGCTATTGATGATAGCTAATATTTGATGATCTGTCCATTTGCCATTAATTTTTAGATTTTCTTTAGCTATACCTTCTGCTTCAATTCTATGTAGTTTTAATTCTCTAAAAGCAAAGTCTACAACAAGTTGAAGAGCTTCTGCTGTATAGCCCTTTGCATTATTATACTCCTTATCTAAAGTAAATCCCGTATAACAGCTTTGGATGTTTCCTCTAGCAATTTGAGTTAATGAAATGTCTCCGATAAGTTTATCAGTTGCTTTTAAAAAGATTCCAAAGCATATACTTGCCCTTCCTCTGTCTTTTTTAATACCTGTTCAATGCGTATTTTTTGATGTTCTTCTGTATATAAGACTTCTGGGAGTAATGGGCAAATTCGTTGGAAAAATTCACGATTTCTAGTATGTAATTTAGCTAACTCGCTGGCGTCAGAAATCTTGTAAAGTCGAACATATATTTGTTGTCCTTCTAGTTTCATAAAACCCCTCCGATATTCGCACGGATTCCTTCGCCTTCTACTTTTTCATTTCCATAAATCGCAGCCGTATCGATGCTGCGGTATCCTGCTTTAATCGCTGCTTTTACAGCTTCTACATGTTCTGGTCCCTCTTCTACTTTAAATACAACCCAACCAAGGCATTCCTACACTGTTATGCAATACTGTTTTACTTTGTAAATTTTTCATTATATATTCTCTCCTTTTTGAAGAACACACTTTAAAGTACGATAAGTACTTTTAGGTACCGTATTACTCACTTTCTTTAACATGTACTATTATGAAATATATTTAACTAAAAAAAGGTACATACATTAAAAGATATAGGTACTAAAAAGTAACATTTGCGTTATTTAGCTTATTTTGCTCAAATGCTGAATCTAAATTTATCAAAGGAGTGGTTTTTATGAAGAAATACAATATTCCTGTAGAAACGACTTTAGAGGTTATCGGCGGAAAATGAAAAGTTGTTATTCATTGTCATTTAAAGATAGGATCAAAAAGAACGAGCGAACTAAAACGTTAATGTCTAGTATTACACAAAAAATGCTAACACAGCAATTTCGTGAATTAGAAGAAGACGTTGTAATCCACAGAAAAGTATATAACCAAGTACCACCGAAAGTAGAATATTCTTTAATGAATTACGATTGGTCTTTAGGATCAATACTGGATTCTCTCTGCTCTTGGGGTGAATGTCACCTCGAAAAGAATGGAAACATATCGATGCTCGTTACAGCAGATAAATAAATAATGGCAAAAATGAACATATTTATGTCCGTTTTTGCCATTTTTATTTAAATATGTATATATTTTTTAATTTTCTCCCCTACATTTATTGTAACGAGATATTAAGAATCTAATTCACCTGCATCCCTGCCTACTTTATGACCATCGTTGAGGATAGGCCCTATATAGTTAAATGCTTTATGTTATTTAGAAATGAACTTTCTTGAAAAAATGTCTTTTATTGCACCTACTATTCCAGGCACAAGAAGTGTGATACCAAAAAAGACAGTAAATAAATTAAAGTGTGGTGTATCATAAAAAGTGAACCATTCTCTGAAAATTGATGATTCAGCAATTCTTCCAAATAATTTTCCATTAATGTCTCTTAAATTTAAATTAGCTACCCAACCACTTATTTCAAGTATAATGAAGATTATCTGCAACAATATAAATAACCCAATTAGACGAAGCCAAGACCTTTTAAAAAACGGCATCGAGTTTTTTTGTTTATCCGTCAAATAACATATCCTCCTTTGCTCACTTTACAACACCAACTGTTAAATGCAAACCAAACTATACCATAAGTATTTTATTAGACTTATACTATTAAACTATCTTTTATAAAATCATTCAAAGACCTTCATTTTAGAGAAAAACTTTGTATATTTTGGGAAATCTAACTTTACTAATATTAATCCAATTTTTTAATAATTCCGCTTGGATATGTACTAAGATATCTGTCAAAAAATTTTCTTCGAATAAATTCGTATGGACAGCAGCCAAGATAAAGCATATAGTCCTATAATTATTAAGCTACTCGTCAATACAAGCTGCATATTATCCATTAAAATAATTTTAGCAATAAATGTTGGAAGTTCATCAATTAAATGATTTACCACAAATTTAAATACAAGTAAATAAACTACAAAAAATATGATAGATGTTATTAGTAAATACTGACTTTTATATTTATACGAAAATGGAAAAATAACCGAGATCATTACTAGCACTGAATCTAATACAAGTACAAGATTTCTCCAAACAGGAAGTTCTTGATTAACTAGGAGATTTCCTAATGTTAATGCAGCTAACACTAAAAGCGTAAAAATCAATGTGGAAATATATTTTGAGCTTACGATTTCTTTCCGAGTATAAGGCAGTGAACTAAGTAATATTTTTATAGAAGATTTCTCATCATGAGCAAATATATGCATACTGATAGCCATACTAAAAGTTATTCCGATTAATATAAATGATCTATCTAATAAAACGTATGCAACTAAAGCAAAAAGTAAGCCAATTAACATTTTGTAATGAATTAAAAAATCTTTTCGAATTAAATTAAACATTATTTTTCATCACCTTTCTTTGTGTAAAACATAATGTCCTCTAAATTCGCCTTTTCGATTAAAACCATATCTCCGAAAATGGAATCAACTCGATTTCTATTAGCAGTTAATCCTTCAAAACCAAGATTCGTTTTTCGTATTCCAATAAACTCCTTTTCCGTATCGGAATCAATAAGTTCGACACTACCTTTTACAATGGCATACTGTTCTTCAATTTTATAAAATTCATTTGTAAAAATATGTTCTCCATTATGAATAAATGTTATATAATCTGCAATTCGATCTAAATCCGTTGTTATATGGGTAGAAAAGAAAATCGTTTTCTCCCCATCCTGCATTAAATCATGTAAAATATCTAACAATTCTCTTCGAAATATAGGATCTAATCCCGAAGTAGGTTCATCCATAATAATTAATTCGGCATGATGTGATAAAGCAATCGCTAAAGAAGCTTTCATCATCATACCTTTTGAAAAAGTTTTTATATTTTTATTTAAAGGCAAATCAAAGGCTTGAACATAATGATAAAATAATTCATCATCCCATTTATGATAAGCTGGCTGGATAATTCGCTTCATTTGAGCTAATGTAATATTTTCATAAAACACATTATCATCATAAACAAAGCCAAGTCGCTGCTTAATCTCTTTTTCATGATTTTTATAATCCAATCCGAATATGGAGATATCCCCACTATCAGGTTGTAAGAGGTTCATAATTAGTTTTATTGTTGTTGATTTCCCAACACCATTCCCTCCAATAAAACCTGTGACATACCCCTTTCTTACATTAATTGAAAAATCCTTTAATTCAAAGCCATCGAATGACTTATTGATATGTTGTAACTCGATAATGTGTTCCATCATTCTGCCTCCTCGTATAACAGTGAAAGTAATTCTTTTAATTCAGGAAGTTCAATCCCAATTTCTTTACTATTTTGAATTGCCATAATTAATTGTTCTTCAACAATTTTACGTTTTCTTTCTTTTATCATTTCGTGATTTTGCTCTGAAACAAACGACCCTTTACCTACGACCGAATAAATAAAGCCTTTTTTCTCTAATTCTTCATATGCTCGTTTCGTCGTAATAACACTAATATCTAGATCTTTTGCTAACTGACGCATTGAAGGTAATGCCTGTCCGGCTACTAACACATTCGTTAAAATTTGTTTCTTTATTTGTCCATAAATTTGCTCATAAATCGGCTCTTTAGAATTATTAGAAATTAATATTTGCATGCAAACTCTCCTCAAGGGATATTGTATATATACGTTATATACAATATACACAGGATGGATGTTACTGTCAACAGCAAAAAACTAGGAAAATGTTTTATTTCTTTCATGGTTAACGCTCATAATTTATTTTAGATTTCAGTTACACTATGAATCTCTCATTTCTATTGATTAATAGTTTTAATTTGAAAGACCCTCAAACGAATAACCGTGAATCTATAGCTAAAGAAATAAATATAGGGAGGGGTTTACCTATTATTTATTGGGTAACCTTTTTTTATTTTATTGAGCAGTAAAAAAGCGTACCTGCTTTTCACAGAACGCTTCAATAGTTAAATAATTTATGAGGTACTGAATTAATACACACTAAAAACATTCAAAACAAAGTCTAATTACAAGTGATTAAAATCCTCTTTAGGTCAAATTATCATTGTTAGAGAAACTGTATTAATAGAGACTAATTATTTTTCAATTTCATATCCTTCCTTAAAAGTCTCCGCAAATTCTTTAGTTGGTTCTTCCTTCCAGCTACTACTAAAAGACTTCAGAATCCTTTAATAGTCTCTTTTTCTAATTTTTTTTCGATTAGCCATTTTTTAAATCCTTTATATTTATATCACATTTGACATTTTTTCACACCTTTTGTACTTTTTGTTGACCTATACCTATTTCAATAATATACAATAAAAAAGAGCATTAATTCTTCTTGAATTAACGCCCTCTATTGTTTAAGTATATTTCTTCACAAAAAGAATTGTCGCTGCAACTCAATTGTAAGGACTATTGAGGTTATGTTCAAAAGGTGATAAACATCGCCATGATTATATATTAATGATGATTTGTTTGTCACTTTCTGAAACAACATTCCCCAAAATATCACCTATATTCCTAAGCTTCACAACATTTTTTTGAATCAATGGTTTCTCAGATAATTTAATTTGTATTCTACAATAATCTTTTTCTTTTTTTTCGATTAAAGTTGGTTTATTAATTGTTAATACCTCATCATTAAGTTTAATTTTCACAAACGTTTTGTACAGTCGTTTGTTTTGTAGAGCAATGATATTAATAGGGTCAAATCCTACAACTTTAATATTACCTTCAATTATTACCTCTACTGCATCAATGAATTGAAAATCCTCAATCTCCTTTTGTTTTCGGTCGATCATTTCTTTCGATAATTGAGTAGATTGATCGCTAATTTTTATTGGTTCAAGCGATACTGACTGTACACATTCTAAAAGAAGCTCGAATAATGTTTTAGAAGTGTTAAAGAGGCTTTCTTTCCAAGAAGAACTAAAAATATCTAACAGTAAACAGCTAACTAATCCAGATGAGTAACAACTTTTCCTAATGTTAAAAATGGATGCATTACTGTCTTTTAAATCATTGATATAGTTGTAAAGGACATCCCCATCCTTATGTAAATTAATATTCTTATAGGCTAAGTACTCCACATAAAAAGCTGGTCCCTCAATTGTTTCTAGTAAATTTTCATATTCAATAAAATCAGGGAATTTTTGTTGTCTTAGTTTCCTAAGTGAAACAAATTGTTGAGTATAGAGTTCTTTTTCTTGAAAGCAATTTGTTGCTATTGCATTGTATAAAGCGAGTCTCTCTTGATTCCTAATTTCGATATTTTCGGCACTAGTAGGATATTCAACTCCTAAAAGTTCATTTGGAAACCGAGATTCATTGTTTAAATATTGATGACCATGGAATAATTCATGAACTAATATCGAATATAAGGATTCATTCGTATCATAATAAGAAATATCAATAATTGCTGTCGGAATTTCTTCAAATAAAATAAGTGTACAACCATTAAATTCGTTTGTACGTTTAAGTTTTACATAGGGGTGTTGAGAATTATTTTCATAATTAGGATGGTTAAATAAATACACATCTTCTTCATCAAAAATTGCAAAAGAAACGGATTGAAATTCACTCCAATAATCATTTAAATCATTGTTTTGAAAAAAATCCATTAAAACACTAATTCTTTCTTCAGTTGTCATTAAATACACAAACCTTTCTACCCTTAGATTAATTATATAAATATCTGAATACTAATTATTTTGTCCCGTAAAAAAAACGAAAGTTAAACTAAAATACTCTTCTAATCTTTATTAGAATAAAACAGACTTTGATTGTTATCATTTAATAAACTTTATTTCAAAGTCACAACAACATAACAAATTATCCAAAAATTATCAACATTAACAGCATATCAAAATTTACTAGGTTGTAAATCCAGAAATAGACTGATAAAATTTCAGTCTCAAGTCGGATATTAATTCCTTATTCAACGATACTGCTAAGATAGTTGAATAAAAGAATCTTCCCTTATTGTCAGTTTATATACAAAAATTCACAAAATTAGTTTTACCTTAAATAGTGTGTTTTCAATTATTCTTTAAAATAAAATCCTATAGACTTATCTTTTGCATCATACCACTTATCTGCTATTTCTTCTGTGGTTAAAGTAAATAAATCTTTTACAAACTCCCATTCTATTTTATTTTCAGAAAATGAATCAAAACCCAACATAGTTTCGTGTAATGTCACTTTTTTCTGATGAAGTGCAGTCATTGATGCCTGCATAAGCACCTTCCCTAATTCCTGAAAATTAACTTCTCCAATTTTCACAAAAATCCCTCCTTCTATTTTCTAAACATTCCACGAAAAGAAGATTTTTTTCCTTTATTTGGTGAATTACTATTTAAACTAACCTTTAGTACAACAAAACAAATCTATCTTAATCCAAAGTAAAATAAAATAACGAAAAGTGATGTGATGCTAGTATATTTTCATGGACACAACTAAGTTAAACATCAAAAATTTTGACTAAAATACATAAAGAGGGATTTGTCTTATATGGGTAACAAAAATGTTGGCTAAAAATATATCAAGATTTCTAAAAGAGGCAGTTGATCTGCGTCATTCTGGCAAATCAGTTAAAGAGTGGTGAGTATGGTATTTCATATGTAACCGATTATCATTGGATCAAAAGGTTCTCTTCTGTTTAATTGGAGGATGGAACAACGGAAACTCTGAGGACTTTGCCAAGTTACTATATCAACTATTTCGTCTACAGGAGGAAAATGATATTTTAAAATAGGGTATGGCCATATTTGCTAGAAAGTAAATCTAACTGATTTAACCAACATGATTGATAACCATAAAGAATCAATACGCTATTCAAATATGTGGCGTTTTAGAGACACAATAAGACAGAAGCGCTGCTAAATTATGCCTAAACATGTGTTTTCCTGAAATGATATGGTCAGGTCCATTTCGTGATTTGGTTCAATTTTCGAAAACAACAGTTTCATTTGTGAAACATTTGATATGTTGAAAATCCCTTCTGAAAAAGAAATAGAGAGATTCCCGAAAAAACCTCTTTATTTATGTCGATATTACAATCACAAATAAACCAAATGAGACTACATTCGAAATTCAAGTTCCAGTTCAAATTTAAAGACAAGGTAATCGTCCCCTTTCCCTTACTCTGTCTTAATAGTTTATAGAGAACGAGTAAATACAATAGTAGTATTGCTAATCAAACTATCATATGAACCACTCTAAAACCTTTTGAAGTTTTAAAAGGGATTTGGGCGTCTCACACAAGCCTTCAACATTCTAAGTTATCTATTTTTCCATTATACATAAAAGTACCCCCTAAGTAGTCTTTTTAGCGTCTACTCAATAGGGTACATTTTACTAGGACTTAGTGTTTGTGTTTATCAGATTGACTTAATGTTGTAAATGAGAAAGTTGTCACAATTGTTTGCTTAATTAGCTAGTAATTTATTTCTTAATATTGACATTTCTTTATCCATTAAGGAAGAAGTTTTGGCAAGCGCAATTAGCTGCTTTTTAGCATCTTCAGGTATAGTCTCTCCTTGATATTTATAGTTTAGTTTATGCTCAGTGGATGCCCAAAAATCCATAGCGGAAGTACGAATTTGTATTTCTGCAGGAACCCATATTATTTCGTTGGATAGGATGACTTGGGTTTCTACTATCAGGTGCAAACTTTTATATCCACTCATTTTCGGGTCCTGAATATAATCCTTTATGCGTATTATTCAAATGTCTTCACGTTGCTCGATATGCTCCTTCAACATATATACGTCATCAATAAAACTTGTGACAATTCTAACACCCAAAATATCTCTTATTTCATTCCTCACCGCTTCTTGTGTTAAAGGAATTTCTTTTCTTTGTATCTTCTCCACCAAAGATCTTAATTTTTTCATACGTGTTTTCATATGTTCAATAGGGGAATAGCCATGTTGTGTTTTCCACTCTAAATCAATAATCTTGAAATCACTTTCTAATTCATGTAATGCCATTTGATAAGGTAAAAAGAAACCCCTCCAATTGTCTAATACTTTTTGAATAACCTCGATTTTTATCTTTTCTTTCACCTTGTCCACAGCCCTCCTGTAAATATATTGTTATCATAACACAGATGACTCAATACGAAGTAAGAATCTCGTTGTATGGATCATTCCCCTTTAAACAAAACATTATTATAAAGGGGTCCGCATGCTTACTTTGAGTTATTCAGATGGGGTTACTTTCATGCCTCTTAATTTCTTGCACTGAAATAGCTGATTCTAATGCTTCTAAACGACTTTTATATTCAGAGTTTCGTCATTCCGGGAATGATTAAGCGTGTACTTAAAACAGGTATTCCAGTTGATTATGCTTTAATGGATACTTCTCCTATTATTCGATCAGTTGTAGAGATTGGCAATGACGTATTTGGTATGGTCAAAAAAATTAAGTTAAAGGTAGCAGACTGGATTGTCAACACTAAACTAGACAACTTTATTAAGGTGTTCAAGTTTGTAATCAACCGGACTTACATATCCAAGTGTTCCATGAATTCTTATGTGATTAAACCAGTTGACATAGTCATGTAATTCC
>BORH01000035.1 GCA_018333075.1 Heyndrickxia sporothermodurans
ATCTGTTGTTTAAACTCATCAGTAAATGTTCGACGTACTCTTTTAGTCATTGTAGATTCTCCTCATATATATTATCTGTAGTCTACTTGACCTTAAAAATTCTGTCCAATTAAGTGTAGCCGATCCAGACTTTCTTTAAAAGAGCTCTATTTTTATGCCATTCCAGTTCAAGGGGAAAAGGGTATTCTTTGCTCTATTCATACCACAATGGAAAATGGCATTTATGTAAACGAAATATTATTCTTAAAAAAATCTTTTGACTCTTCGTGAGTTAATTCTAAAAGAACATTGTCAAGTTTTAAAAACTTTATTTCTGCTATTTCATCATCTATTGGATTTAGTTCTGTTCGATTTCCTACATACCTCACTAGATACATATATGTCACTTGTTTGTCAAAACCAATTTTATTTTTCTGCTTTTCATCAAATGGAAATGTTATTTTTTTATCAAAAAGTTTTATTATTTGATATTTATTCGACCCTGTTTCCTCTTTAAGTTCCCTAAATAACGCTTGTTCGAGACTTTCATTTGGCTCTACTCCTCCTTTTGGAAAATCCCAAATTCTAAATTTTATTTGAAGGTCCGAAACTTTGACTTTTTTAACTAATAAGCATTCATCATCTTGTAAAATTATAGCTCCAATAGCCCTACGGGTTTTCATTTTGTATCCCCCCTTTAAAAGGATTAAATAGGTGCGGCATTTTCAAAAAAAGCATAAAATTCTTTATTGTAGTTCTTTTAAATTTCTGTTTGTATTTGGCTTTCCCATATACCAAAATTTATTTCCTTTAAACCATTAAGTTTTATAATTGGAACCTTTCGATTACCACATATTAATTCAGCTGTTAAGTGCTCTTCCACTTGAACTTGAATAGATTGCATTTAATTCAATTTGATTTAATCGTTTGCCAAGTGAAATGGCGTTTCGAATCCCTTTTTCCGTAAGTTCAGAATTTCCCCATGCTTGTATACGTTGTTCAGTATTCCAATTGGTTCTCCATATCTTGTTAAATATAGCGTTAGCATTATACCTCCCCCGCTAGCATAAAAATAAAAATACCTATCTCCAACCTATATAAATACAACCACGAAATATATCTATTTATTTCTCCTTCTATTATGGAAATACCTTTTTTAACTAAACTCCCTAAAGTTCAATATCAGTATTTATTATTTGATAAAAGAAAAGTACAGAAATTAGATTCTGTCCTTTAAAAAGTATATTGCTTAATACTAAGAAGATCATTCGAAAATTTATAAAATAAATAACACATCAATTAATACATAAACACTGCCATTGTAAGATGTTCCACCCGAGTTATAACCGCCGGTCCACACCTAATATTTTTTCATCAACATATGACAGATGATAAGTGACAATTTCTCTAAACTATAATGTGTATGTAAAAAAAATACACCCATGTCTATACATAGATGCTTAGTTACGTCTTATGCTCTTTAACTTTTCGTTGATGAAATGGACACGCCGAAATGGTCGTATCATCATCCCGCAAAAAATACTGCTTCCACTCTTGATTATCTTTTTCACCGTAGGCTTTTAAGTCTGAATGGGGTGGTATGGTATCATAATCCATTAATCTCTTTCGAATTTGCTTTTTCATTTTTAACACTTTTTCTGGAGAATGATTAAATCGATCCAATACACATCGAGGTGTTATTGCTAACATAAGATAAGGGAAATAGCGGCTATTTCGTTCCTTGTGCGCAGGTGTAGCACAATAGAAAAAATATCTTTCCTTATTAAAGCAAAATTCCCAAGTATGATGCGAAGGATCAGGAGAAATTTGCTCTGGCCATTCCTCTTCATCAAGTAAGGATAATTGGTTCATCATCTGCCAAAAAAGCTGTTCAAAATCTAGTACAGAATAAGACTCTTTTAAATCATTAGTAGTTTCAAAAAAGAGAATAAGTGCAGAATAATTTCCTAGATCCCTACATATTTCTCCATATTTTTTTAGTAATTCGGACATTTGAGCTATACTTTCAGTATTTCTCGGATCATTAATAAAACCAAATCGAAATTGATTTAATAAAAATCCTTGATAAGCAGGAATACATGGGAATTTCTTTTTCTTATCAGTAATAACCTGCTTAAAAGTAGTCAGTGCTTTTTCTTGCCAAGAATCCAATGAAGCATTAAATACTGAATGATCATATAAAAAAAGCATACGTCTTTCCTCCTCCATTTAAACTATTTATAAAAGGAGGAAGTGGTGAATGTCCTACGATTTTAATTCAAGCATAATTGGACAATGATCACTACCTAACACATGTGAATGAATCTGAGAATCTACTAATTTACTTGCTAATCTATTAGATAAAATAAAATAATCGATTCTCCAGCCTATATTCCTTTCTCTCACTTTTTGCATATAAGACCACCAAGTATAAGCATCACTTTTATAAGGGTACAAAAAACGAAATGAATCAACAAATCCATTTTCCAACAAAATCGACATTTTCCCTCTTTCTTCATCAGTAAATCCTGAATTGCCTTTATTAGATTTTGCATTTTTTAAGTCAATTTCCTGATGAGCAACGTTTAAATCACCACAAAGGATGACTGGCTTCTTTTGATCTAATTCCTTAAGATACTCTAATATCTCATCTTCCCATGATAATCTAAATGCTAATCGTGCTAAATCCCTTTGAGAATTAGGTGTATACACATTTACTAAGTAAAGCTCCTCAAATTCTAAAGTAATAATTCTTCCTTCAGGCTCTTCAGTCTTATCTCCTAAACCATATTTAACGGATAAAGGCTTTTTCTTTGTGAAAACGGCCGTTCCAGAATAGCCTTTTTTCTCAGCGTAGTTCCAATATTGCTCATATCCATTAAATTCCAGGGAAACTTGACCTCCCTGACATTTCGTTTCTTGAATACAAAAAATATCAGCATCTATCTCATTAAAATAATCAATAAACCCTTTATTTATACAAGCTCTAATTCCATTTACATTCCAAGAGACTAATTTCATTGATTTATACTCCTTGCTAAACAAATTCATTTTTTAATTATAGCATTATTCCTAATAACTATCTCATTATATAAACATGTATTTTTTATAAAAAATTTCACATGATAATAACGATATTCAGATTGAATATCAATCGTTTCAAAGTATGAATCTTACCGAAGAGGTGACTAGGATGAGTTATAAAAATTTTTTAGATCCTCACTCTGAGCTTTTTCACCATCATACAACTAGACGAAAGCATACGAAATCTCAAGTGAATGGGCAAACACAAGTAACTCAAAACACCATTATTTTAAGAAGTAATTCCAAAGCACGTTTTTGGTAAGAATGATACAAGAAATGAGAAAAGACGCCTTGTGCGTCTTTTTTTATTATTCGAATATATCTCCAATTAGTTCTTTTTATACAATTTTAAATTTGATTAAATACAAAATTTTTTGATTTCAGAGTATAATTTTAAGAAAATAGTAATTTCCTCTTATATTATTCCTAACCTAAATTATGATATAACTTTTATATATGTGGGAATATTTGTATATACAAAAAAAGACATACAGGAGGAAAGTAATGACATTTAAAAAAGGACTAATTATTGCATTCCTTACTATTTCCTTTTTTAGTTTAGCTGCATGTAATCATGAAACAAGCATGAAAACAAATGATTCAAAGGTGCATGGGAATCATTCGAAAAGTAAAAATAACAAATATGATCTTCTAGCTAAAGAAAAAAACAAAGAAATCAACTTAGAGCCAATCGAACTAACGACCTATAGTGAAAAAGTTGGTGCTTCCTTATCAAACCCTACTAATAAATTGTTCGCTGTAAATAAGGAATTCACCATTTCAGGAAAAGTAGCGAAACAGGACCTATTAAAAGAAAGCTATGCTTGGATTAAAGTAAGCTCACTTGATCTCATCGACTCTTCATCCGATCAAGAATACTATCTACCAATTAAAGAAGGTAAATTTACTAGCAAGGTTCACTTTTATAACGGAGCTGGTAAATATTCAGTAAAAGTGATGCTTCCTGCAACGGATCGAAATAATTACTACTATGATCTCGCCTCTTTTGAAGTTATTAATGTCAATCCAGAAAAACAAAGGGATATAACCTATACTCCTTTTGCACAAGATGCTGAACTATCACTAAAAGACTTAACTTCAGGATCTTTTTCAGGAAAAGAACTGTTTACAGTCCATGGAACGATTGCAAATAATCCTTCTAATAAAAATATTATGATTGAAGTAAAAAAAGATATGAAGCAATGGAAACATGAAATCCCAATTAAAGATGGTGAATTTTTATATAATGTTCCACTCTTCTATGGGAGAGGGATTCATCAAATAAATATCTTAGTTCCGGATCAAAAGAGAGAAAATTATTATCAATATGGAACGACAATATTCATCGATAATCAATCCGAACGAACGATGGAGCCAATAGAATACTATAAAACATATGAAGAACGCGGAATTCAATTAAGCAACCCTCAGTTTGGAGGAGATTCAACAGAATTAACTTATGATATAAAGGGTCAAATTAATCCAAGTGCTCAATTAGCGAAGGATACTACACATATCTATATCAAGACAAAAAAAGGAAATGATGAAGCACTTGATGTTATACCTGTAAAGGATTTTACATTTAATGGATCAGTCTACCTTCGATTTGGTCCAGGAACCTATGAAGTTTCAGTTAATGTACCAGAAATCACGAAGGAGAATTCTAATTACTTTCGTTATTTTTCAGTGGCTTCCTTTAAAGTAAATAACACGGCGACTGAAGATAATCGAGATTTACTTCCTTCAAGGGGGATTCAATCGAATGATCCAAAAATTATGAATCTAGCAAAAAAAATAACAGATACTATAAAAAATGACCGTGACAAGGCAATTGCTATATACGACTATACAGCAAAAAACATTTCATATGATGTGAATAAATTTAAAAACAATGCTTTTGAATGGGATGACAGTGCTTTAAAAACATTGGAACTAAAAACAGGAGTTTGTCAGGATTATGCTTATCTCGCAGGTGCATTATTAAGAGCTAGTCATATTCCGGCAAGAGTCATTACAGGAAAAGCTGGAACAGGACTTTTTAAAGAAAATCACGCATGGATTGAAGCTAAAGTTAATGGTAAATGGATAACAATGGACCCTACCTGGGGTTCAGGCTATGTTCAAAATGATAAGTACATTGCAAAGTTTACAAATAAATATTTTGATCCAAATAAAAAAGAATTTGCTAAAACACATATCCGAGACAAAGTCGAATATTAATTTTGTATTTAAAATTTCATATGGAAGATCTATATAAATAAAATCAAAACCACCAGTGTAAACTGGTGGTTTGCTCTACGGCTGAAAGCCTCTGTTACCGGCCTTGGCCTAAAGGCCCACTGAGGGGGTTTCCCGCCTGCACCACATTCACTCACTAATTCTAAAGAATTTCTTTATTTCTTCTTATTTTCTCTCCTGTAAATGGGGCATATTCTTCGAATAATGTTAATTGATCACCCATATAGTCTTCTTTTAGCTGATTTCTAATGTATTCTTGTATTTGTTTCTTATTTCTGCCCACTGTATCAACGTAGAAGCCCCTACACCAGAATTTCCGATTTCCGTATCGATACTTTAAATTGGCATGTCGATCAAATATCATAAGGCTACTTTTTCCTTTTAAATAACCCATGAATTGAGATACACTTAATTTGGGCGGAATACTGACTAACATATAATGTGATCTGGACAGGCATTTGCTTCATGAAT
Organism: Heyndrickxia sporothermodurans; assembly: GCA_018333075.1. Classification (GTDB taxonomy): domain Bacteria; phylum Bacillota; class Bacilli; order Bacillales; family Bacillaceae_C; genus Heyndrickxia; species Heyndrickxia sporothermodurans_A. The sequence continues at coordinate 5,773 of BORH01000035.1, forward strand.
TGTTACACCTTTCCGTTCACATAAATCCCGTATGATTTGCCCAATACTCTTTTTATATTTTCCATAAATAATCTGCCTTCTGTACTTTGGGGCAAATACTACATGATACTTACAATTCCATGTTGTTTGTGCTAAACTATTCATGTCCTTCACAGGGCATACCTCCTTCTATGGTGAGATAAAGTGGTCGGGAAACCAACTTTATCCTACCACGATGTGAGGTTTTTTTAATACCACGCTATAAGCTCTCTGGAACCCCCGGCATAGCCAGGGGTTTTCTAAACCATTAATAAAAGGAGTAAAAAAGTACGATGAACTTTTTTACTCCTTATTTTTTATTTTAAAGCATCCGTTAATTGAGGAACAATTTGTTTTTTACGTGAAACGACACCTTTTAAGGTTGCAGAATTATTTTCTAATTGAACATTGAAAGCTTTTTCAACTGCATTAGCAGCTTGGCCAATTGCAATTGCTACAGAATCGCTATTTAAAATATCTGTTACAACAAATAGGAATAAGTCTAAGTTCTTTTCAGAAACTTTCGCTGTTAGAACTGCCTCTAATTCCTCTTTGCGACTCATCACGTCATTTGTATCAATTGCATTTACTTGAGCAATTTCAACCTTGTTATCTCCCATTTGAAATTCCTTTGCATCAAGACTGATCAATTGTTCAACTGTTTTATCACTTAAATCAGCGCCTGCTTTTAACATAGCTAAACCATAGCTATCAAGATCCACTTCAGCAATTTTAGCTAGTTCCTTTGCTGCTGCAATATCTTGTTCTGTACAAGTAGGAGATTTAAATAATAAAGAATCAGAAATAATCGCGGATAACATTAAACCAGCGATCTCCTTCTTAATTTCCACACCATTTTCTTTATACATTTTATTTAAAATGGTTGCTGTACAACCAACAGGTTCTGCACGATAATATAGTGGGTCACTTGTTTCGAAATTAGCTATACGATGATGGTCAATAACCTCAAGAACCTTTACCTGTTCAATATCATCAGCACTTTGTTGACGTTCATTATGATCCACTAAAATGACGCCATTTGCTTCATTAACAACTGTATGTACTAAACGTGGTGCTTCCATTTTAAAATAGTCTAGTGCATATTTTGTTTCACCATTAATTTCTCCTAAACGTACAGGTTCCGTTTCCCATCCTAATTTCTGTTTTAATTCTGAGTAAGCAATTGCAGAGCAGATTGTATCAGTGTCAGGGTTTTTGTGTCCAAATACAAGTATTTTTTCCATCTTTCTTCTCCTTGTTCATAAGATAAATGTACTATTAATATAGATACCGTATACTATTTTAGCACAAATGTAAAAAAATTCACTCCTGATAAAGTAGAAAACACCATTCCAGGTGGAATGGTGTTACTTGCTCTTAAATGAAGATTAATGTGTTATGTTATTTTGATTTGGCATTTGCATGTTACCTTGTGCAGGTGCATATGCATTAACAAGCTGTTGCATATCCTGTTGTGTAAATTGAGGAACTTGATAATAATGATGCTTATTTTGGTATATCGAAATTTCATAAGCCATTTCAATACAATTCGGAATAGAATCAGCTAATACTCTTCGTACAACAGGATTCGTTGTTTCACAAGCAGCCATCGTTTTCATAGTTGCATTGGATTTAACGGCTCCAAGCATTAATCCAGAAATACATTCATCAGTTATTTCAGAGGTTGATTGCAGTGGTTTTTTAGGCTGAGATGGTTGTAATCCGTAAATAAAATTATTATCCTGCTGCATTTTATAGCTTTGTGTTTCAACTGCTGGGTCTTGTCCTGATTTAAAGCAATCAACTGTTGTGTTATATTCTTGCTGCATAAATTGATATTGACGATCTAATATTCCCTTTAATTCTTGATCTTTAACATGATCTCGCAAAAGTGTATATTGATTCATCGTTCCTATAGCGCCAGATAATACTTCACTAACATCCAAAACTTCATGTCCACCATGATTCATTTGTGGTGACATATTTCCAGTATGCATGTTTTGTTGTGTAGAGCCTTGCCCTTGTTGATATTGCATAAAAAATCCCTCCACTTTTAAAATGTATTCGTTTGTTATTATTTATAAAGTGTAAAGAGTTATTCATATAATAAGTAATTTCAATCGGTTTAAAGACATAAAAAAACCATAATCAAAATCAAAATGGATTTCAATCATGGTTGCAACAAGTTAAAATGTATTATAAACATTCTGACAAGTTTCAGCCGTAGGTTCAAAAAAACAATGTGATTTATATCTTGCTACTAAAGGCTGATTATACCAGGTTTGCGGGCAGTCACCTGGAGGTTTGAAATACCATAAACTATACTTTGCCGGCCAAAATTTTTCTCCGTTTATCGAACGACGTGCCAGTCTTTTTTCTTTTTCTCTTGCTCGTTGGTAAAAATAACCATGAATCGTAGCTTCAAACGCATGTGGCTGATAGATCATTTGAGGAATTGTACGAAGTCCTTTAAAATCAGAACAATTTGCTCTTATGCGGTTTATTCCTACATTTCCAACTAAAAGCATTCCTTGGATACCTTCTCCTTCTGCTTCCGCTCTCAGTAAACGAGCTAAAAGGGCTATATCTGAATCAGTAGCCTTTACAACTGCCATTATTTCACCTCCATTAACTTTTCACCTTATCATATTCTTTTCTGGTCAAATGCAGACCATAAATACAGGCTAATTCATTGTGAAAAATTAAAAAGAAATCATTTTTTCTGGCAGCCATTCAAATTTTATTTTAAATATTTCTACCTACTCTCCAAATTTAGTCGCTTCAACCTTAAATAATTGATTATATCGCTCATATTTTTCCCATTGATTTAAGTATTTTGCAAAAAATTTGGCTTTATAAAATTTATGATAGGAGTTCATTTCACCTTCAATTTTCTCAAATGCAGATTCAATATTTGAGTATTTTTTCAACCAAGGTAATCCAGTTTTTAAAAAGGAATTTTTGATATCAATAATAACTTCTTCTATATTATTGCCATTTGGATTAAACCACCATACCATTTCCTTCGACTGATCAAATTTTTTATGATCATTATATCGTTGATCTGCTTCTTCTAATTGACTGCATAGCTCCAGCTGCAGCTGGCAATCATAATACTTAGGATATTTTTCCTCATCATTCCAAATTGGCGGAATAAAATCATAATAAATTCCTACTGTTGCGTTTAAAGATTGAGCAGTCCAACCTGATAGTTCGGAATAATAATTTCCAACATGATTAATATTAAAGACCCATGTACAATCGTTATGTAAAGCATAATGACTTCGATTATTAATACTTGCAAATCCAAATTCCCTTAGTGTAGGTGAAAGGATACGTTTTATTTTTTTATCAATTTTATTCCGAACAATCAAATTGATCCCCCTCCATTTCTTTTTTACAATTTCCGTTCATTATAAAAAGTTCTCTATATATTAGACGTATTTACCATGTAAAAAGTTGCAGATAATTCAATAAATAGCCACCATAATTTTTGATTATGATGGCTTACACACTAATTTATTTCTAAATCATGGAATTCTATATTTCCCTCTATTCCTTTTTTATCTACGATGATTTTCCCTTCAAATACTGATTTACCAGAATTGATATCAATTACAGATAATGTACCTTTTTCATTTGCATCAATATTAGGTTTAAACAGAATTAATTTATCATCCACAATTTTATATAATTTTTCATTGTTAGAATTAGAAAATTTTTGGCTATATTCGCTTGTCACTTTCTGGGTTTCGATATTGAATTTTGCTACTTTTACTTCTTGATTATTTAATATCGTAAAATAAACAAAGCTTCCTAAGTTTAAATAAACATCAGCATTTTTTAATCTTTTTGGAATTTTTATTTCAACTGTTCGATTCGTTTTTAAGTTGTAAACGAAAAGCTCACTTTTAACTACTCTTTCTTCTTCAGTCTTACTAGGTTTTACTAAATCCTTTTTAAATACATAATACTGGTCTGATGGTTTGTAAGGATCATTGCTACTGATATGCTGATATCTTGTTTCAACATTTAACTGTTCCTCTGTTGGCCTGTCAATAATATCATCCTTTATAATCTTTTTACTTTTCATATCAATCGAATACAAATGTAATTCGTTATAATTTTTAGAAGTATCACTTAATCGATCATAATCAGCAATTATTTTTAGCTTATCATCTTGTCGGATAACCTCCTGTACAGAAACTGATCCAAAATGATCTGCATTAGGTATATCTATTTTAAAGGTGCTTTCCTGTTTCGTTTGTTTATTTAATATCGATATAGATAAAGGACCTTGTTGATTATAAGTAGATTGGAAATCTGTATATACCAGTAAGTCTTTATCTTCGAAATCTATATGATACTTCCCTCTCATAAAGCTTCTATATTGTTTTTTTAATTCCTGTAGCCTTTTTGAATCGTTATTGATTCTTTCGAAATAACTTCTTTCACTATAGTAGGTGATACCCTTTGATGACAAATCAAAATTTTCATTTATTGGTCCTTTATAATAATTTCCTGAAATCTTTAAGTCTTTTATTTCTTTTTCGCTTCCGCTTCCTTTTATTATTTTCAATTGTGGTAGTGGACTTGCGGAAACAGCATGATAAATATAGTAACCTCCTATACTAAACACCGTTACTGCGACAATAATAATCGAACTAATATATCGCTTCAATTTATACACTCCTTAAACTGATACCTTTTTCTTTAGTAAAAAATTACTTGTAAATAATGAAGCAGAGAAAACGATAATAAACAATATTATTTCTAATACAAACATTTCCATCGGATAGAAATAAGCTTGATTTAGAAAAATTTCTACAACATGTGGTGCAAAAAGTATAACTATTGAAAGAATGGCATAAGCAACACCGAAAATAATCCCCTTTAAACGATAACTTCTTTCAAATAATATTCCTGTGAATACGACAAAAACGGCTAATATTCCTATCCCATAATGAATAATAAAGTCAATAAACGAATTGGGAATAATAAATGATATTTCTTTTGACGAACCTACTATTTGATCAATGGTCATGTCAATTCTAAACTCAGGTGAAACAATCCATTTAAACAAACTATTTTCAATAGGAAATAGAAGAAACTGCAAAGCTACTAGCCCTAGTACTAAGACGAAAATAGCTATTCCTTTCGCTAAAATAATGTTCATTCTAGAAGTTGGAAGCATTAATAGTCGATAAATAAATGTATTTTTTCCAAACCAATCTCGATACCAAATAATAAAAATGTAAAAAATAAATGCAGTAATACAAATGAGAATAGGGGCTAAAAACCAAGTGCTCCTTAAAAAGTAAGTAAAGTCCATGCTACCGTTTTCTTGGATGAATTGTACTGCTGTCATTTTTTGTTCAAGCATGGTTCTTTTTGCTTTATTCATATACATCATAGATGAAATAATTACATCAAGTATTTGAATACCAATGGTAATTAATAATAAAATAAAGTATATTTTTTTAAATCTATTGATTTCAAAGTTTGTTAGCTTTAAGAATTTATTCATGGCTGATACACCTCTCTCATAACATCCACAACAGATTTCCCTTCTGAAAGCCTAATTTCTTCCGTGTTAAATTCTTTTAAAACCATTCCATTATCTATTAAAACAACTTTATCAATTAAATGTTCAATATCATTAATTTCATGTGTGGTAATAATTACGCCTCTGTCTTCAATTAAATGGCTTGTAAATACTTCAGCAATTTGTTCCCTACTAAATATATCAATCCCAGAGAATGGTTCATCCATTAAAACATAATCGACATCAAGACAAAGTCCTAATAATAAATTTACCTTTGCTACATTCCCTTTTGATAATTCAGAAATTCGAGTACTTTTATCTAATTTAAAGAAAACAAGAAGATCGTCCGCACGTTTTTGATTCCAATTTTGATAAAAATCATTCATAAATACCATTGCTTCGTGAATAGTCATTTGCGGAAGCATCGTGATCGCATCTGGTATAAAAGTGATTTTTTCATAGCTGGATTTTGTTAATTTTTCACCATCAATCAGAATAGTTCCGCTATTTATCGGTGTTAGTCCTAAGATAGCTTTTAAAGTTGTTGTTTTTCCGACTCCGTTTATACCGATTAAACAAGTTATTTCACCCTTATTAGCAGTAAATGAAATACCATTTAACACTTTTTTTCTACCATATTTCTTAGACACATTTTTTACTTCGATCATCTTCAGTCCCCCCTTCTCTCGATTGAATTATATTTATCTTTTACTATTGAAAGCAGCTCATCTACTGGCACATTAATCGGTCTAATGGACTGAACAAAGGAATCGACTGCCTCCATAATTAATTCGGTTCTTACTTTACTTAATACTGCCTCATCATTCGTTATCCGACTTGGAAAATTTCTTTCTGTATGAATCAAACCTTGCTCCTCCATTTCCTTATAAGCTCTCTGTGCGGTATTCGGATTAATCTTAAGCATAGATGCAAGCTCCCTTCGTGAAGGTATTTCCTGACCTCCCTCAATCATGCCGATTGCTATTTGTTCTTTAAAATAACGAACAACTTGAACATATACGGGATCTCGATTATTAAAGTTTATTTTCATATAAACATCTCCTGTTGTGTGTATTATTTGGTTCATACACTTTGAATAGAAAGATGTATGTATTAAACAGTTCATACACTTCATAAGTGTATTATATGAATCATACACATACATTGTCAAGTATTTATTGAAAACTAATTAAAAAGGCATGTCTATTCATACCTTTTTAATTAGAATTATTATTAAATACCGTTTACCGGTAAATGCTTTAATATATACTCAGTAATTTCTCCTGATTCAAGTCTTACAGATAGATACGGTGGTTGAATATGTTCCATTCCTTCTAGTGGCATTCCCATCCAAAAGATTTTTCTGTCAATTGCTATAAATGAAAAAGGGATCTTATCTCTTATCCAACTGCTATATTTAAGATTTCCCCAATCCTCAGGAGAAATCACTGTCAAGCTCACAAGCTTTGAGCGACCTCTCAACAAATTTTCCCATTCTTTTGATAGACTATTTGCATTTGGAAGCGAAATAATAATGGAATGTTTTACTAAATTAATATCTTGAAAGACTTGCTCCATGTTCCTTGCATACATCCACATTAGTTTGGGATGCTGATGACGAATCCATGCTCCAATTTCGTTCAAATTTACCAATTGCTTATTTGATACCTGATGTTCAACTAATTGTCTAATTGTATTTCTTCGATTCACATTTTTTCGGATATAGTTTTGATCACATACATGGATAAATTTCGCTTTTGCTCTCGTCATTGCAACATTGACTAACCGTTCACTATCCTTACCAGCAATAAGCATGCTTGGTCTATTTTGCGGAAATCCGTCCACAACATCGAATACAATGAGATTTTTTTCACTTCCCTGGAACCTGTGTACCGTAGCCGATACCATCTCACCATTCCCGTATTCATTTTCATGTAATTCTTTAAGTAACAGTTCCATAAGGTTTGCTTGAGCTCGAAATGGAGTGATGTACCCTATCGAAGATATTCCATCCATATATGCCTCATGTATAGCTTGAAAGGATATAAATAAATGGAACAAATTTATTCTTGAATTTGATATTCTTTCCTGTACACTGTACATTCCAGTAAAACTTGTATCTAATAATAACGATGCCTGATTAGGAAATGGTTTCTTACCAACAATTTCCTTACGTGATTGAGTGACACTTGGATGGTCACCTACTAAGGAATAATAAATAAAACGATTAGTAAATGCAGAAATATCCGCGTGCATTCTTCTTTGTTCTTTTAAAAGAAATAGATGCGGATGAAGTTCTCTATCCTTATCCATATTCACTACACTTGCTTTATGGAAAATATCCTCTTTTAACCAATTGGTAACAAGTGGATGCCTTGAAGCCGCAATCGGAGGCAGCTGCTTAAAATCACCACAAACAATAACCCTTTTAGCTAATGAAGCAGCAAAGGCAATTTGTGGAGTGTAAGCCATACTAGCCTCATCTATGATGACAAGATCAAACTCTTGTTCATATATGGCTGGATCACTTGCCGCTTTAGCTAATGTCGCACCAATAACTTTTGCATCTTTAACATATTGAATCTCCTTAAGACGTATCTTTTCTAAAATCTTTGCTAGCTTTCTTTCAGTTTCTAATAATTTCTCTGTATCACGCTGACTAAATGAATGAGATAAATCCTTTTTCAATAACCGTTTTTCTTCCGTTAAGTCTTGCTTTCTTTGTGATAATTTCGACTCTCGCTCCTCCAATAGATTTGCTATTGATATTTGTTTGTTAGAAAGTATTTCGCTACTCGTCCCATAACGTAAAACATCTCCTCCACGAAAAAGTTTCATTTTATGAAGAAAGTTTGCAATCTCACTCATCAATACATCGACAGCCTGATTACTATGCGATAGTACAAGCACCCGTTTTTCTTTAAAATATTTATTCCCTGCTACTCGAGCAAGTGTATAGGTTTTTCCAGTACCAGGTGGCCCCCATATATATGTAACAGGATTATATTTTGATCGTAAGATAACTTCATGTACATTGCTCTTTATCGTTTTCTGTAGATGCTTAGCTGGGAAAGTAGGATGTAATAAATGATTGATTCTCATCCTTTTACGTTTACTTTTTTTTATCTTATCTAATCTTTCTATCAATTGTTCAAGTAATTCCCATGGATCATGAAATAACAATGCATCAGAAACAAAATCACCGATTGATTGTTCAAGAGAGACAATTAAACTATTTCCTTCAGATGATAAAATCCTTCCATTTTGTTTCAAGTTTCCCCATTCTAATCGTATAGAGGTACCTACTGGAATACGTATTGGTGAAGCCACCTCAAAAAAATACGTGTATTGCTGATTAGCATCTATTAATTGACCATTCGAAAGCTGGTATTTCTTGCTTCCAAATTTTTTAATATGTGATATTTCATATTGAAGAGCCATTTGCCATTCTTTAATTAATTGTTTTGTCGTTGACATTCTTAAATTCCTTTATAAAAAATAGTGCCCAATCTTAATGATTGAGCATGAATACAACTATTTTACAATAATATTTATTAAATGTGTTCATTCCTTGGAAAATTAACTATCTTTATGTTCTTCAAGGTTAATATTTAGACCTTCTACATGCTTGCGATCCATGATATGTGCCTTTTTTCTATTTTCTTTTGTTTCAAAAATAATATCAAAATCATAGTCATCCGGATAAAGCTCGTTAGCGGCGATATACATTTTTAACCGTTTATAATTATAAGATCGTTTTTCTTTTTTTACTTGAACAATATAATTGTTATATCCATCCGGTCCGTCATAAATAATTCCGAACTCCCCCGTCGCTGTAATCTTTACATTGTCCCCTTTTTGAAACTGAACATTTGAATTATCCCCTTTTTTATTGTTGTTTTTAATCGCCCTAGCATATTTATTATAAGCAATCTGCTGTTCCAAGTCTTTTCTTTCATGTAAATCGTCTATCTTCACTTGGTATTCCTTTACTTCTTTATAGGTAATCTGATGAGCATCTGAAATAATTTTTGGATGTAGCCCTAATTTTAAGGCGATTGCAAATGCTTGACTTTCGCCTCCCTCTCCAACAATTAATCGATAAGTAGGTTGTAGTGTTTCAATATCAAATTCCATTGATCCATTCATAAAGCCTTCCGTATGATTAGCAAACTCTTTGATTTCGCTATAATGGGTTGTTGCAAGGATTATCGCTCCTTTTTGAAAAAACTGTTTTAATAATGCTGTTGCAAGCCCCATTCCTTCTGCAGGATCTGTTCCTGACCCCAGTTCATCTAATAGAATCAGACTATGTTCATTGGCATCTTTTAATAACTTGATAATATTTTTGATATGAGAGCTGAAAGTACTCAAGTTATGTTCGATGCTTTGCCCATCTCCTACATCTAATAGGATTTGTTGAAATATACTGATTTGGCTCCCTTCAGACACTGGGATATGCAAACCTGATTGTGCCATTAACGTTAATAATCCTACTGTTTTAATGGTTACTGTTTTTCCTCCGGTATTAGGTCCGGTAATGATTAAAGCATCATACATTTCACCAAGTTCTATAGATAATGGTACGGCTTTATCACCTAATAATGGATGTCTGGCATCCTTTAGAACGATATGGCGATTATTAGTGATATTTACACTGCGACCATTGATTATACGACTATATTTTGCTTTTGCAAATAAAATATCGTAATGAACCATCGTCTCAATGGCTAATTTAATTTGGTTTAAATGAGCTTCAACTAATAGAGTTAATGATGCTAATATTTTTTCAACCTCTGATTCTTCATACACTTTTAACAAAGAAATTTGTTCTTGAATTGGAATAATTTCCGCTGGCTCAATATATAATGTCGCACCAGAAGCTGACGTATCTAATATCGCGCCTTTAACTTTTCCTTTATACTCCTTTTTTATTGGAATAACAAATCGTCCGTTTCTTTCACTAATAATGAATTCCTGAAGATACATTTTATATTTTGAAGAATTTACTATTTGATTCAACTTTACCTTTAATCGTTCTTCTTGTATTGCTAATTGCTTTCTAATCTTCGCTAGTTCCTTGCTTGCATAATCATCAACCCTCCCATTGCGAATACAGCGTTCTATTTCTTCAAGTAATTTAGGAAGTTCATCGATTCCGAATACATAAGTTGTCACTCTAGGCGCAAGAATTTCCTTATCCTTCATAAACTGTTTCAGCTTTTTACAGCTAATTAAAAAATCAGCAAGTTTCACAAAATGAATAGGGTCTAAGGAGACTCCCTTATTTAAATGATTCATTAAAATGTCGATTCCACTTAATGAAGAGATAGGCACGCTAGAGCTTTTTTCTAAAATTTGTACACCTTCCGAAACTTCATCCAACCATGAACAAATTTGCCTTATATTTGTGGACGGTGCTAAACTTAACAATTGCTGTTTTCCCATTTCTGATAGAGCAAACTGCGCAACTCTCTCTTTAATTAGATTAAATTCTAAAACTGAATAAGTTTGTTCGTTCAATTTTATTTCCTCCTTTATAAATAAAAAAACGCAATGAACCATTGTTCATTGCGTTAGAAGTGTACAAATTAAGCTTAAAAAGCTTTATACATTACCTAGTCTTTACTCCCTCGTTTTAAGGAAAATAAAAAGCTATGCCCAAAGACATAGCTACTTAGATAAATCTTCTATGAGCTATGATATCGTTCTTAACCCTCACCCTTTTTATGCATACTTAAATAAACGTACATTACGAAAAAATTTTTTCATGTACCGTGTTAAAAAGGATGACCGTATGAAATTACGGATTAGTTAAGAACGACACCTAACATAAAATTAACTCCTCTTCATAAGGGAATAAATACTAAGGTAATAAAAGTTGAACATCATTAATGATTGAATCAACCTTTCATTTAAATTAACTGAAAATAACGATTTTGTCAATTCCTAAAAAATACAGTGAACGTGAATTTTTTGTTCTTCTAAACTATTTCATTGCTTTCTCTATTAGAAAAATGATATTATCCGATTAAACTGAATTTTTTTGGGGGAACAACGATGGAAAAACAATTAGAAAAAGCAACCTTTGCTGGCGGTTGTTTCTGGTGTATGGTAAAACCGTTTGATCAGTGGGATGGTATTCATAGTGTGATTTCCGGTTATTCAGGAGGCCATGTTATCAATCCAAACTATAAGGAAGTAAAATCAGGTCAGTCTGGACATTATGAAGTCGTTCAAATTACTTTTGATCCTACAATCTTTCCATATAAACAATTACTAGAAATCTATTGGCAACAAATCGACCCAACAGATGACAGAGGTCAATTTCAAGATCGTGGAGATTCATACCGAACAGCGATTTTTTATCACACGGATGAACAAAAAGAATTAGCTGAAGAATCTAAACACGTACTAAGTGAAAGCGGAAAATTCAAAAAGCCAATCGTCACAAAAATTATTCCTGCAGCACCCTTCTATCCTGCTGAAGAATATCATCAAAATTTTTATAAGAAAAACAAAGAAGAATATATCGAAGATCGAAAAAAATCTGGTCGAGATGAATTTATCAATGCACATTGGAATAAAGAAAAATAATATCAGGGGTTATTTTACCTCTGATTTTTTTGTTTCACCACTCCCATATCCAAGATCATTCAACTTTCCTACAACTAATCTGACACTACCAACGACTGCACATTCTTAAATACTAAAGTATCAAAATCTTTTGTTATATAAGACTCAGTGAATTGAATAAATTGTTCCATTTCATTTAAAATTCTTTTGGCAAGTTGAAGATTCATTTATCACTACTCCTATAATTACGTATAGGTAAATAGTTCTGCAAAGGAATTAACATTCTCCTTCCAAATCACCCTAAATAACTAATGACTCAGTAATATTTCCTTAATTTTTCAATCATTGTATACATTCCCAATAATTGTGATTATAATCCAAATTAAGGAGGTGAATAGTATGAAAAAGAAAATTGGATTATTGATTTTAATATTCTCTTTATTCACAGTTACAAGTGTTTCCGCAGAGTCTAAGGAAACAAAAAGAGGTGGTTGTATCATTACTCCAAGTGGATGGATTTGCCCAGATTAATAATGTTAAATACTAATTTATTTAGGAGGTGTATTAATTGAAAAAGAAAGTAGCGATGTTATTATTAGTCTTTTCTGTGTTCACAATATCATCTGCATCTGCAGCCACACCAGATCGAGACCCTATTTGTATAAAAGTTCCTGGTGGGCAAGATATGTGTGAATGGTAGATAAACAAGAATATAATATCAAAAGCCTATCAACCACTATTTTGTGGTTATTTTTTTATATAAAAAAGATACTCCGTAAAAAGCGCTTTGAGGATTAAGGACTCTAAAGTTTGACTACTACGAATAAAAACGTTGTGGTTTTTAATTTTAACTCCACTTTGAATATCTTTTTGGGATCTTCCTAGTATATCTATTACGCCATTCTCACTATTATTTTCCCGATATTTATCATTCTTTTTATGGTACCTATATATTCTTTGTTGGGAATATTATTTCATTAAAACCTTCTTTATCATAACGTGTTATAAATATCCAAATAAAAATTATTAAAAAGAAAATTATCCTCAATTTTCTTATTCAAATATGGTTGATTTAGGAAATGGTGACTTTGGGGTATTGACTGGAGATTCTGATTCAGGTGGAAACACTACTATAGTAATTTATCATTATGATAAAAAAACTAATGAGATTACTGTAAAAAAAGAGCAATCACTAAGTGAGTTGCAATAAGCTCAAATTTTGATAAAAATTACTATTAAAGAGTGACTATTTTGAAAGGAGATTTAATTTAGATATAAATTAATAACTGTAGAAGAAAGTTTTACACCAGCTAAAAAAGTATAAGGCAATCTGAATAATACTATAATGCGACAATATGTAAAATCATTGTGAAAAGCTGTCCATTTTCAATTATTTAAGCCTTTTAATCTTTAAGAACATAAATATATAACAAAATTTTACTGAATTAAAAAATAACACTTATTGATTAATTTAGGGGTGAAAGATATGGGGTTTGTTCATATTACAAAAAATAATATTGAAGAAGAACACATATGCTGTGCATTAGGGGCAAAACAATATGCAAATGCAGTAAGAGAAAAGAAAAAATGGCTAATAGAAAGGATGGATGAAGGATTAGTTTTTTACCGGTTAGATGAACGTGCAAAAGTATTTATTGAATACTTACCTGCTGAAATGGCGTGGGTTCCTATTCTAGCACCAAATTATATGTATATTAACTGTTTATGGGTTTCAGGAAGATTTAAAAATAACGGGTATGCAAAGCGATTGTTAGAACATTGCAAGAAAGATGCAATCAATCGTGGTATGGATGGCATTGTACATATGGTAGGTAAGAAAAATTACCCTTATATAAGTGATAAGCGTTTCTTTGAACATATGGGTTTTGAGTTAGTAGACCAGGCAGAACCATATTTTCAATTAGTAACGTTGAAGTGGAACGAAGAAGCTGAAGTACCTTCTTTTAAAAAACAAGTAAAAACTATTTCAAATGATGAAGGAATATCCATTTATTATACAGTTCAGTGTCCATTTGCTGTTGGTATATTGGAAGAACTAAGAAAAGTAGCAAAATACAAAAATGTCCCTTTTAAAACTTTTAAGCTAACAACAAAAGAAGAAACACAAAATTCACCTTCTATATGGACAACTTTTGGTTTGTTTTATAATGGAAAATTTATTACGCACGAAATAATAAGTCCAAATAAATTTGATAAATTACTAACAAAGCTATTAGCAGAAGACTAATACTAATTTGTTTGTTCATCTCAATAATTGACTTATATCAAAAGGAAGTAAACTAAGGACATCAATAATTTGAAGTCCTTAGTTATAGATTTTATCATAAACATGAAATACAATAGCGGTTTGATAAAAGCAAAGTATAGAACAAATCAAATTAGGATAATGGATAAACCATCATTTAATGATCAAAAAGGATGGTCATCAATTTCATTATTATCATTATTATTTGTACAACTTCGGCCTATACAGAAATGTATCCTATTAATGTGAGAAGAAACTGGACATCATGCTATATAAAAATGAATAAAAATTTAACTATCTAAAAAAATGTTTGATTGCTTCCATTTTTATTTTGTGACTACAATCATCACAGCAAAATTTTCCTTTTCGGTTTTTCTTGAATTGCTTATACTTTGCAGTTCCTTCATGTAACTGAAATGCTTTTTTACAGCATAAACAAATAACCTCATAAACGATCATGCACATTCCTCTCTCCAGAAGATAATTATTTACTAGTTGCCCTCTCAAAGATTGTAATAAGTTCTTTCATGTATTCTGTCACATTAAGATTGGGATTTCTCATCAGCTCCAAGCTAAACCCGTCGATGGCATGCCTAATTGTTAACGCCAACACCCTTAACGACATTGTAGAAAACTCTCGAAACACTCCATTCTTCATCCCTAATCTAATAATTTTTTCAATAGGAAGAAAAATAGATTCATCATGGTCTGCTGCAAACCGGAGTTTTCCATCATCAGTTCTTACATTCGAAACAATTTCTATAACAGCAAAAACCTGCTTTCGATTTGTATCTACAAAATGCAGATTGGATTCAATATATGCTTGAAGCATTCCTTTTGGGGATGTATGAGCTTCAATTTGTGGACAAACAAAGGATTGGCAGGCTATATAATAGTCAATTACTACCTGTTCGAGAAGTTCCTCTTTATTTGAAAAGTGATAAGAAATAACCCCCTTACTTATTTCTGCACGTTTAGCGATTTGTCCTAAAGAGGCTTGTGCATAACCGACTTCAGCAATTGTCTCAATCGCACATTCCACAATTTGAGCTCTACGGGCTTTTTCAATAAATGACATTTCTTTTTGTTTATTCGTTTTATTTTTTGTATTCATGTTTATATTTTAGTACAGTTGGTCAAATAATGAAAGAAAAAATCACTTGGCTTTTTAAATATGCGCAAAAAGAAATTTTTTAGTGATATACAGTTTTCCCGTCATCAAGACTAATTAATGCAAAGCGTAACAAATTAATAATTACTTATCACATGGTAAATATAAAGTATCATAGGAAGACTACTTTAACTGTCGAAAAGAAGAAATCGTAGTCAAACCATTGCTTCTCGTTACACCACAAAAATTTAATTTTCCTATTCTTATAGAAGAAACATTATTTTTTCAACTGAAAAAAGCTGAAGATATTCATTGTTCTTCAGCTCTTGCACCTGTTTTTAATATTTTTGAAAATTTAAGTCTGTAAGTTACTTTATGAATAAATCAATTTAATGATTACCTTTTCTTTTTTATCAACGAAACCTACTTTTCCATTCAACTTGACGTAAACAAGCCCTTCTTTGAAAGCTCCTACTTGATCATATTTAGGAGTTATTATTATTTTTCCATTATCATCAATAAATCCATATTTACCTTTATATTGTACAAAGGCTAAATAATTGTTTGTCTTGTAAAAGAAGCCGATGTCTTCATATTTTGGTTTGACTAATATTGTTCCAGATGAAGTGGCTATTCCATATTTAGAACCTTGCTTGATTCTAATTAGACCTTTATGCTCAAAAGGATCGATTCGGTCATATTTAGGTTGAAGGATGACTTTTCCTTTGTTGTTTATAGCACCTTCTTTGTTATTTTCTTTAAATATAACAAAATCACCTATGAACTCACCATCGCCATAGGTTGCAAATCTTAAAGAATCATAACCTGGCTTTACGAGAACTTCTCCCTTTTCATTAACTAAACCATATTTATTTTTTTTCTGAATAATCGCTAAACCTTTTTTGTTAAACATACTAATTGAATCATAATCAAAATCGAGGATCACTTGGCCTTTTTTGTTAATAACGCCATACTTCCCTTTTTTCATAACGACTGCTGCATTCTGCCAAAATTCATAAGCAGAGTTTTCATCATTGTCATAAGCTTTCTCATACTGAGGTTTAACAATCATTTTTCCACTTGTATTGATATAACCTAGTTTTCCATCGACTACAACTGGAGCAATATCTTTTCTAAAGACATCAACGGCATCATAGATCGGCTCAGCGATCATTTTTCCTGTAGAGCTTATAAAACCGTAATTATCTTTTATCTTCGTTTGGGCAAAACCATTAAAAAACGATGATATCTGATCGTATTTAGGGGCTGCGATGATCTTCCCACGATTATTAATGACCCCAGATTTTCCGTTATTTTTTATTTTATATAACCCATTTCCAAAATAGCCTATGGATTCATACACTGGTTTTACAATGACTTTGCCTTCCTTATTGATCAAACCGAACTTTTTATTTTTGTAGTAAGTAAACACACCGTTATTGTTTTCGGTGATTTTATCATAACTGGGCTTCAACACAATCTTTCCATTTTTGTTGATGATTCCATACTTCCCTTTACATTTAAAGTATGATACACCATTTTGAAACCTTTCAATACTATCATATTTGGGTTGAACAATCGTTTTCCCTTTTGTAGTCATCAATCCATATTTGTTATTCTTACTAACTACTATCGGATCCTCAAAAAAGATTGAATCGTATTGTAGTGAAACAATGACTTTTCCCTTTTTATTAATGAACCCGTATTTATTTTTCTTTTTAACGAGTAATAAATCGGTTCGGCCATATGGATCAATCTCATCATAAAGTGGTTTAATAGCTACCTTACCCTTTTTATCCAACATTCCATATTTACCATTTTGCTTAAATAACACGAGACCATTGGTGAATTCATAACTTGCAATTTCCTTACTACTCGAGGCAAATGTGGTAGATAATGATGTACCCATTATTAAACTAAATAGAATAACACCAAGGAGCCACAATTTAAAATATTTCTTCATTTTTTTCCTCCTCCTTTTCACTTACAATTATAAACGTACAAAATACTTTGATACCACCATCTAAAACAATATATTCTTTTCCTTTACAAAATTGTGCAACTTACAAGTACAATTTTATTCATTTATTTTATGATTAAAAGTATACTGCGTATGAAGTGTATTTAAATATCCTACTTTGAACTTGTTTTACGTATTATAACCTTTGCAATCATCTGTATATGTATATTTATTAGACAATAGTTGGAGAATTCCTGCTTTTCATAAATGTTGCCGAAATTTTTATTATTTATTTAATATTTGTATTCTATTTTTAGAAACTCAAATGTACTACCATTACTATCTTGCTTGAAAACTTCTACATCTTTAAACCCAATTTTTCTATAAACCTTTATCGCTCTTTGATTAAATGTTGCTACCGATAAGGGTAGTGTTTGGGGATCAAAGTCTGATTTAACAAATTCTAAAGTGGCCTTTAAAAATTCAAACCTTTTCATTTTTTGTTAATTTCGGTGTCATTCCTAATCTAATATCAAAAGCATGATCCTCAACTTTCTGAACACTAAAGAAAGCTATCTATTCATTCTCATTTGTAACAGCAAACATTGAATCTCCACGTGTTTCTTAATTTGAAAATTATTCCAGATCACCCTTATCCGCTTCCTTATCATAAAATGAATAATCTCCATCTTAATGCCAATGCGATATCTTCGGTTTGTTCTTGTGACACAATACTAATATATTTTTCATCGTTGCTCTCCTTTTGCTTCACTTTAAAAGTCAGACTTAAATACTTTTACAACAAAAATTTCTTATGTATCATATGACATGTAGTAAACTCTCTTATTGTCAAACCAACCAATTGTTACTTCAATTATTCAAATACATCTTGTTTACTAGTAGTTAGCCAATTTTTATAGGCTAGTTCAATAGTTGTATCTACTTTAACAATCCTAATCGACCCCCTTAAAATCTTATTAGTACCTGTATACTATATACATATAGCCCATTTTATGTAATAATTATTTTTAATTCAAAAAATTCATTAGGTGAACTAAATTGACAACATTACTTCAAGATATCGAGAAATTACGTAATAAATTAGTAGAATACGGTCTTAAATATGGTCTAAATGATGCTTCTACTATTAAACTAAGTCAAGAATTAGACCGTTTATTAAATTTGGAATTGGAAGAAAGAGATATGCCTTTATATGAATATTTCTTCGTGAAGGATTAATTAGTCTTGTAAAAAAAGTTTTATCTTGTTTTATTTCTTCCTTTTTCAACAATGACACTTATTAAAATTAATTTACCAGAATACATTTATTTTCTTTAATATGTATTTTCAATTTATTCTCAGTCTATATTACAAACAGCTAGGGAATCAGCAATTGCATCTTTTCTCACACGTCCCTCTGTTTTTTCATGTTCTTCAATGGATAACACTCAAATGTCTGCAAGTTTATTGATCGTTAATTCAGATTCTTCTTTATTAGTTATAATGAAATTCCCTCTTAGCTGCAACTTAATCACCTATTTTATGATTCAAGTAACTGCCCCTTAACTGATCCCTATTATTTAAACATAAAAATTTATCTGAAATTTTTAATTCCATCCTCAAACGCCTGTCTATCATCATTTTCTATCCCGTGTAATGCTTCCTGCAAAGCGAATGTACTCCGATAAAATTTCACTCTCTCAGATATCTCAGTTCCATTCGGATAAATACTCATACACATATTAAAGAAATCCTTACCAAAACTAGACAATGTACCTGCAAAGTCATAAGCAGGGTCTCCTAATCTTGCTCCTCCAAAATCGATAATCCCTGTTATTTTGTTTATATTTGGATCCCATAGTATATTGGAAGAACCAAAGTCTCCATGTATAAAAGTGTTTTTTTTATTTAAGTCGGTGTTATTTGATAGGAACTGTTCAAAAGAATGTGAAATAGCTCTTTGAGCATCCGTTCTCATGAAAGGAAATAGTTGATCTTTTATTTTGCGGTATAGCTGATACATTGCCAAATGAGGGTCATTATCTTTCAAAGCTATACCTGCTAAATCTTTATGTGAAATCGAATGAAGTTCTAAAAGAAATGTAACAAGTTGTTGTGCTAAATCCATTTTTAATTTTTCATCTTCAATTTTATATAAACTTTTACCCCAAAATGGAACACCTTTAATCAGGTCATAACCAATAAAAACCTTACCCACTTCTGGTTCTTCAAAAGATCGATATTTAATCTTTGGAGTTGAAATGGACACAAAATCTCCAACTGAATCCAATATAGCTGCCTCTTCCTTTAATCTCTCTATTCCTTTGTTATACTTTGGAAATCTAAATACGAAAGAATGATTAACAACAATAACATAATTATTTTGTCCAATATCATTAGTGTGATAATCTTTTATAGGAAGGTATGGATAAACTTGATTAATG
Organism: Heyndrickxia sporothermodurans; assembly: GCA_018333075.1. GTDB lineage: Bacteria > Bacillota > Bacilli > Bacillales > Bacillaceae_C > Heyndrickxia > Heyndrickxia sporothermodurans_A. Next base: position 25,693 of record BORH01000035.1, read on the forward strand.
CGTTCAATATATTTACTTAGCATAAATGGATTCCACCTAGACTCTACTTAACAGTAGTTTATTGTTTTAATACCTTTTTCAAAAGTGGTATTGCGTATTTATATCATTTTTATATTTTGCAAAACTTCCATCTTCTAATATATTAAAACCTGCTTTCAAATAAATCCCTATTGCTTTATAGCTCCATGTTTGTGTATGTAAAAATATATCTTTATCTCCTTCTAGTTGTTTTAATTGATTTATACACTCCAAAACCTAAAGATTGGTATTGGTATGTCAACACTAAATCAAACAACTTTTTTAAGGGCTAATTTATAAGCAACCGGGCTTAAGTAGCCAAGTGTGCTGTGCGAACGAATATTATTGTACCAATTAACATAATCGAAAAGTTCA
>BORH01000036.1 GCA_018333075.1 Heyndrickxia sporothermodurans
AATTAGCTGTAGACCGAATGAATGCTCAATTAAATCTACAACAAGCTGCTTAAATTCAAAAATTTGAAGATATCTAAATTCTGTAGGATTGTGTTTCTTTAAAATAATGAATTATGAAATTGATTCAGATAGTTGAAATTTATGATCTTTCATATAAAGTAAAAAATAATGTCATATATATGGAGGAACACATGAAAAAAGGAAAAACAAATGCGATGAGAATATTGGATAAGGAAGGCATCGAATATAGCATGTTAACCTATCGTACAGATGATGGAAATATTGATGGTGTTTCGGTTGCTCAAAAAATAGGCAAAGACGGAGTATATAAAACGCTAGTATCACAGGGTTCCAGCAAAGAGTATTATGTCTTTGTTATTCCTGTTGAAGAGGAGCTAGATTTGAAAAAAGCCGCTAAAACTGCCGGTGAGAAAAAAATCGAAATGATACCTGTTAAAGAAATAACAAAAGTTTCAGGATATATTCGTGGAGGCTGTTCCCCAATTGGGATGAAGAAATTATTCCCTACATTTATTGATAAAAAAGCGCAAGATTTAGAGGCCATAATTATTAGTGGTGGAAGTATTGGCTTGCAGATAGAAATGAAGTTAGAAAATCTAATAGAGGTCATAAACGCAAAGATAGCAGATTTAATTAAATAGTTAGAGTTGATAAATAAACAATGTATTAACTGAATATTTACACATACCGACCTATTCATTTTCATTTCTCTTCTATTTCTCCTTTAGGAGGTTTGATTCCTTATTAAATGTCATTTCAATCCTTTCATACTAATATGTTACTAAATACTTAATAGACAAATAGGAAATTTAGAAGTATGATAATATTGGAAAAATTAAATATTTTAGAGTTAGGTGACGGAAGAATAACAATTCTGATGTTTAAAAGGGAAGTTTGGTGAAAATCCAACGCGGTCCCGCCACTGTAAATGAGGAGACTTTTTGTACAGAGCCACTGTTTAAAATGGGAAGGCACAAAAAGTTGTAGATTCATAAGCCAGGATACCTGCCTTACTCTTTATCAAGTATTCCTACGTGGATATAGGAGGTGCTTATACAACAAACATATTTTTTATGTGTTTCTATTTGTATGTTTACGTATGCCCTTCTTTATGAAGGGCATTTTTATTTGCAACAAGGAATTTTACTTCAATAAGAAATCCAGTTAATCATTATTGAACCTCGCTATTAATCTTTCAACTAGATATCTCATTATTTCAAGCTATGGATAAGAAAAAAGTATTGGAAGGAGTCGAATACATGCAGCAAATGAAAAAATACTTTCTATCCCTGCTCTTCATCTTAGGATTAATTTTTAGTATAGGGACAGCAAATAACATTGTAAAAGCAGATACTAGCACACTTCCTATCGATATAAGAATTGAAAGCTGGGATCATACAGTAGTTCCTTATAAGGAACTACAAGTAAAGCCTTTTGACCTCACATTTATTAGTGGAATAGGCAACTCCACTGTTGGGAATTGGTATAAAGATCATAGCGAACCATTAGCCGTCCATGTGATTGTTCAAGCCTTACAATCAGTAGGCATAGATGTTTCAGATGACAATCAGTTTGATATCAACTCTGGCGGCAATTATATTGCTGGAATTGCCGGCTTATGGGAGTTTGATAAAGGACCTTTATCAGGCTGGATGTACCGAGTGAATGATGAGGTTGTCGGTTTAGGAGTAGGACAGCAAACTTTAAAAGCACATGACAGAATAGAAATGTATTATATCGGCGATTTCACAAACTATGATTTTGGCAAACTATCAGCGACAGCAACGGAGATTAAAAAAGGACAAAGCGTAACTTTCAAGGTTACTGGACAAAAAGCATCATGGGAAGATGTTTTACCGTACACCCCAATTGAAGGCGCTGTCATTTATTCAAATGGACAAAACACAAACACTAGTACAAATACAAACGGGGAAGTAACTGTACAGTTTTCACGACCTGGAACCTACTATATAACCGCAGAAAAATTAAATGAGAATGATCACTATAATTTAGTAAGACCATTGCCTATCAAAATTGTTGTGGAGTAATCCGAAAATATAAATTAAAGGAATGAGAATATGCAAAAAATCATGTTAAGGCCAAAGCTCTACCTGACTATAATTCTGGCAAGCTTTATGCTTTTTGCCCAGCTATCATTCACTGGACTATTTGTAAAAGCAAAAGAGATAGGTATTTTAGAAGAAACAAATTCATTTGTTAGCGAGAATGAACTGGAGAATGCGTATAAAACAGCTAGCGAATTTATGAAACAAAATGCACCAACCCCCACTTTTGAAAAGGAATGGTATATTTTTTCTTTAGCACGTGGTGGAGCTAGTAAAATTGATAATTATTTTGAAACCTATAATAAAAATTTAGAAGCAGCTGTAAAAAGCAAAAAAGGTGTTTTACATCGTTCAAAGTATACAGAATATTCTCGAGTGATTATAGCCTTAAATGCGATAGGTAAAGATCCGACCAATGTCGGGGGCTATAATCTTGTTGAACCGTTATTTAATTTTGATAAGGTAAAAGTTCAAGGAATCAACGGTCCAATTTTTGCTTTAATTGCTTTAGATACAAACCACTATCGTATTCCTGCTAATGCAAAAAATTCTAGACAAACAATGATTGATTATATTCTTAATGAGCGTTTAGAAGACGGTGGATGGGCTTTAGGTTCTAAAACAAGTGACCCCGATATTACTGCAATGGCAATTCAGGCACTTTCATCGTACATGGATCAAGAACGTGTTAGGAATGCCGTCGAAGAAGCGGTAACCACTCTATCTAAAACACAATCAGAGGATGGCGGTTTTAAAAGCTGGGGAACGGCTAATGTAGAAAGCGCCTCCCAAGTAGTAGTTGCATTAACAAGCTTAGGAATTGATCCAAAAAATGATCCACGTTTCATTAAAAAAAATGGAAATCTATTGTCTAATATAATGACATTTTATAGCAAAGAGGATGGCGGATTTAAGCATGTCATCTCTGGAAAAGTAGATTCAATGGCAACCGAACAAGTTTCTTACGCGATTGCTTCTTATTTAAGATTCTTGAATAAACAAACCAAGCTATATGATATGACAGATAAAAAATCAATTATCCCTTTATCCGTTAACTCAGTTACATCAAAAAGTAAGGGAATTTCAGGAACAACTGATGCTGGAGCCTCTGTAACTGCTGAAGCAAATAACGAAATCATTGGATTTACTACCGCTAATAGCAATGGAACATTCAGCATAGACATCTCCCAACAAAATGCAAACACAATCATTAATGTTTTTGCTGAAGGCGGAAATAAAATCACAAGTAAAAAAGTAATTAGCGTAAGTGGCGAGACAGGCCAGCCAGATCCAAATCCCACAACACCAGACCTGGTAGTGAATCCTGTCAACGACAAGAGTACTGAGATAACTGGTACAGCAGAAGCAGGTGCCGACGTTGAGCTTTATATTGATGAGAAACTTATTCAAGCGACAAAGGCTGACTCAAATGGAAAATACTCTTTTGCCATCACACCATTTAAAGCGGGTGCAAAAGTTACAGTTAAAGCCATCGGTTCATCAGGAAAAAGTGACTCAAAAACGGTTACCGTTGAGGATAAAACACCACCAGCTTTAACCATTAATCCAGTAAGTGATAAGAGCACTGTAGTAACTGGTACAACAGAAGCTGGTGCAAAAGTAGCGCTATATCTAAATAATAAATTAATACAGTCAAAAACGGCCAATTCGCAAGGAAACTATTCCTTTACAATAAAAAAACAAAAAGCTGGAGTAACAGTGAAGGTTATTGCTCTTGATTCAGCAGGCAATAGCGAGACGAAAACGGTCATCGTTGAAGATAAAACTCCTCCAAGCCTGACTATTAACCAAGTAAGTGATAAGAGCACTAAGGTCACTGGTAAAACGGAAGCTAATGCTACCGCTAAATTGTATGTTAACGGAAAAATTCAACAAACGAAAACAGCGAGTGCAAATGGGAGCTACTCTTTTACCATCAAAAAACAAAAAGCAGGTACAAAGATTAAAATTAGTGTATCTGATAAGGAAGGAAACGTTGCTTCAAAAACAATTACAGTTGTGGATCGAACACCACCTAGCTTAACGATTAATCAAGTAACTGATAAGAGCACGAAGGTCACTGGTAAAACAGAAGCAAAAGCGACTGTAAAATTGTATATTAACGGAAAAATTCAACAAACGAAAACGGCAAATACAAAAGGCAGCTACACATTTACTATCAAAAAGTCTAAAGCAGGTGCAAAAATAAAAGTTACAGCTGCTGATAAAGCGAAAAATATTACAACAAAAACGACTATAGTTAAAGACAAAACAGCACCGAAAAAGCCGACAGTAAAAAAAGTAACAGTATCAGCAAAACTTATCCAAGGGAAAGCTGAAGCTCATTCAACCGTCTATGTTTACAAGGGAAAAACAAAGATTGGATCTGCTAAAGCCAACAGTAAAGGTACCTATAAAGTAACAATTAAGAAGCAAGCAGCAGGAACGAAGCTTATGATTTTCACTAAAGACAAAGCAGGAAATAAAAGTAAAACCACTTCGATAAAAGTATCAAAAAAATAATGCTTATTAATCAGAGTGTGTATGTACATACATGCTCTGACTATTTTCTATCAAAGGGGTGAAGATAGTGTTCAAAAAATGGATAAAACTCGGCTTAATCACCATTTTAGTATTTATGGTGTTAACCGCATGTAAAATTCAATCCGTCGAGGAATATCAGAAGGAAGAACAGGCTTCTCAAACTGAATCAACACCTCAAGACACAAATCAAGAAACAACCATTGCAAAGGAAGAGAAAAAAGAGAAAACAACAAAAAATAAAATAGAAGCAACTGAGAAGAAAAAGGAAGACATCGAAAAAAAAGAGGACACCGAAAAAAAGCAAACAACTGTAAAGAAGGAAAAGAACACATCCTCTGTTTCAAATGACCAATCTAAAACGAAAGAAAAAAACAATCCAAAAACCGAAAAAGAAACATCTAAACAGAAAGAAAAAACATCGAAACCTGTAAACAAAGGCAAAGATTCAAAGCCACCGAAAACAGGTAATCAAACAGCAACAAAGCCTACAAAGCCTACAAACAAAGTTACACCGGGAAATGAAAATAAACCTAAGAAAAAGTATGTGACCATTTCCATCCGTGTCGATACGATATTAAAAAATTACGATAAACTCGATCCATCATTACGAAGTGAACAATTTGTTCCTAAAAATGGGGTTATTTTAAATACGACAAAATATGAACTAAAGGGAAAAGAAAATGTATTTGATATTCTTGTACGTGCTACACGTGATCATCGAATTCATATGGAGTACCAAGGAGCGAGTGAGAACCAGTATGGCAGTGTATATATAGAAGGAATTAATCATGTATATGAGTTTAGCGTGGGCGAGTTAAGTGGCTGGATGTATTCTGTTAACAGCTGGTACCCTAATTACGGAGCAAGTAAGTACTATTTAGAGGACGGAGACAAAATTGAATGGAATTATACCTGCGATTTAGGACGTGATTTAGGAGTGACATGGGATGAATAGAAGTGTATTGAACCTATGAGAGCATTTGAAACCTATCATCCAATTGTTCTATTCACCTACTTTTTGGCTGTTATAGGGCTTTCTATCTTTTTCATGCATCCAATTTATTTACTCATAACACTGATTATTTCCATTACTTTAAACATCATTCTAAATAAAAGGTCATTTAAGAATAGTCTATTATTCTATATTCCTTTATTTATCATTGTTTCATTATGTAACCCTTTTTTCAGTCACGACGGAATGAAGGTATTGTTTTATGTTAATTACAATCCCATTACATTAGAAGCGATTTTATACGGTGTAGCAATGGCTACCATGCTGCTTTCAGTCGTTTTTTGGTTTGGATCATACAATTCGGTTATGACATCGGATAAGTTTTTATATCTTTTTGGGAAAATGTCACCAGCCATTTCACTCATTCTATCTTTAACACTACGACTTGTTCCACGATTTAAGAAGCAAATAAAAATAATCGCTCATTCTCAAAAAACGATTGGAATGGACTATACATCAGGTACTATTCTGCACAGGATTAAATCCTGTCTTCAAATTCTATCGATATTAATTACATGGGCATTAGAAAATTCAATCGAGACGGCAGATTCCATGAAAGCTCGTGGATATGGTTTAAAAAACCGTTCAGCTTTTTCGTTATTTATTTTTACAAAAAGAGATAGAATTGTGTTAACAATGATCATTAGCTTAGCAGTAATCAATCTTATCGGTAGTGCCTTTGGTTATTCAACCTATTATTTTTACCCTACTTTTAGTGAAATTGCACTAACAAATATAAGTATTCTTCTGTATAGCTCATATGCATTATTATTAGCTATACCTATCATCATCGAAACAAGGGAGAGTATAAAATGGCATTCATTGAAATCAAAAATTTAAGCTTTCACTATCCTTTACAACATCAAAAATCTTTAGAGGATATCTCCCTTTCGATTGAAGAAGGAGAATTTATTGTGTTCTGCGGTTCCTCTGGCTGTGGAAAAAGTACCTTATTAAAGAAATTAAAGAAAGAACTTACTCCTCATGGGGTAACATCAGGTGTGATTTATTATAAAGGCTCTCCATTAAATGAGTTGGATCATCATACTTCAACTGCTGAAATCGGCTTTGTTATGCAAAATCCTGAAAATCAAGTCGTTACTGATAAAGTCTGGCATGAGCTTGCCTTTGGTCTAGAAAGCTTAGGGTTTAGTACGATGGAAATAAGAAGACGAGTGGCTGAAATGGCGCATTTCTTTGGGATTCAAGAATGGTTCAGAAAAAATACGAGTGATTTATCTGGAGGACAAAAACAATTATTAAATCTCGCATCGATTATGGCGATGCAGCCTTCGGTATTATTATTAGACGAACCAACCTCCCAGCTTGATCCAATAGCAGCCAGAGAATTTTTAGAAACACTGCAAAAATTAAATCGTGATCTAGGGTTAACGATTTTATTAGTCGAGCACAGACTAGAAGAGGTGTTTGCAATTGCAGACCGAGTGATTGTTATGGATAACGGCAGAGTCATCTGCAATGATTCTCCACAGGAAGTTGCACAGCAGCTGAAACAAAGAAAACTTCAACAAATTGGGTTGCCAACACCCATTCAGGTTTTTCACGAATTGTCTATTGCGGACAATGCTCCTTTGACTGTCAAAGACGGACGAATCTTTTTATCAAAGCACTTCCACAATACAGATGCTTCTTTACAAATATTAAAAGAGGAAGAAGAAAAGCAGGTTATTTTGGATATCTCTGATACTTGGTTTCGATATGAAAAAGAATTGCCTGATGTCTTGCGAGGATTTTCATTACAAATTCGTGAAGGAGAAATTTTAAGCATTGTTGGAGGAAATGGAACCGGAAAAACAACTGCTTTAAATGTAATGGCAGGGCTTTCAAAGCCTTACAGAGGAAAAATTTTATTAGATGGTAAAAGAATTAGTAAGTATCGGAATGGAGATTTATACCGAAATCAGCTAGCGGTTCTACCACAAAATCCGCAAACACTTTTTGTTGAAAAAAAGGTAAGTCTTGAATTAGAAAATATGGGAAAAAGGCTAAATGGCTCCAAGGCTGAAGCGCAAGAACGAATCGAAAACATCATTCACACCTTAAATATTGAACATTTATTAACTAGTCACCCATATGACCTAAGTGGTGGAGAGCAGCAAAAAGTTGCTTTAGCAAAGGTATTGCTACTCCATCCAAAAATCATTTTTTTAGATGAACCGACTAAAGGAATTGATGCTTATTCTAAGCAAATCTTTGCCGATATTTTAATGAGTTTAAAGAAAAAAAATACTGCGATTGTAATGGTTACCCATGATATCGAATTTTCCGCTCAATATTCAGATCGATGTGCAATGTTTTTTGATGGAAGTATTGTATCGGATGATGAAACTAATAAGTTTTACAGTGGAAATAGCTTTTACACTACTTCAGCCCACCGTATGTCGAGACATCTATTTGATAATGCAGTTACTTGTGAGGACGTGATCCAATTATGCAAACGAAACCAGCAATTAAGCAAACAACTGGTCTGAATAAACGATTATTAATATCTGTCACCATCTATTTCATTATCATCCCATTTATTATTTTTATCGGAGTCGTGTTATTTAACGATCGAAAGTACAATATGATTTCTATACTTGTCGCTCTTTTATCCTGTATCCCTTTCTTTCTTGCTTTCGAAAGAAGAAAGCCTCAGCCTCGAGAAATTATGTGCATTTCAGTAATGACTGCTATTTCTGTTGCAGGACGTTTTGCCTTTGCCATGATCCCAGGATTCAAGCCTGTAACTGCAATCACTGCCATAACTGCTTTCTCCTTTGGAGCTGAGGCAGGCTTTTTAACAGGTGCCATGTCAGCAATCGTCTCTAATATTTTCTTCGGACAAGGACCTTGGACCCCTTTTCAAATGTTTACATGGGGCCTACTTGGATATATTGCGGGTCTATTAGGAAAAACAGGAATTACAAAAAGCAGAATCGTTCTTATTATTTACGGTATTTTTTCTGGTATCTTATTTTCCTTTTGCATGGATGTTTGGTTCGTTGTATCCATTGATGGTCTATTCAATTGGAAACGTTACTCCATCGCCATCGCATCAGCCGTCCCGTTTACAATCACATACGCTGTTTCTAACGTGATCTTCCTCTTACTCCTGACCAAGCCAATTGAAGAGAAGCTAATGCGGATTAAAATAAAGTATGGATTGATGTAAGCTATTCATTTGAATTTCCACTTATTTCAGCAATAAGTGGAAATTATTTATGGATAGGTTGAAAGCAGGATGGTATTAGTGATGGACGATGGTATTAGTGATGGACCAATGGAATAAATGATTGAAAAAATGGTCCTTTTCCTAATTAGATTTCTTTTTATCAATTGTCAGCTAAGTGTTTCAAAAGATGCTTTGCCGTTACAGAGCGTTTACATTCCAGCAGTCCTTTAATCGTACCTTCATATAGTAAATATCCCCCTTTTTCACCTGCTTCCGGACCTAAATCAATCACCCAATCTGCTTGAGAAATAAGTGAGAGATTATGTTCAATAAGGATTACCGTATTTCCTTCATCTATTAGATTGTTAAATAGTATAAGTAGGTTCTGAATGTCTGATTCGTGAAGCCCAGTACTTGGTTCGTCAAAAACAACAATACTTTTATCCTCTTTGCTATTTAATTTCGTAGCTAATTTTAATCGTTGAATTTCTCCTCCTGAAAAAGTATCTAATGATTGTCCTAATTGTATATATCCTAAGCCCACTTTTTGAAGAATGGATAATCGATTAACAAGCTCCCTTTCTCCTTTTAAAAAAGAAATTGCTTCATCAACGGTAAGCAGCAGTACATCATCTATGTTCTTGTCATTTATATAGTACTCTAATACTTCAGGCTTGAATCTTCTTCCGTTGCACACCTCACAAACCAGCTCGACATCATCCATAAATGCTAAGTCTGTCTTTACCTTTCCTAGACCATTACAATTCTCACAAGCCCCTTTTGAATTGTAGCTAAAGAGTGCAGAGGAAATGTTAAAATACTTTCCAAATAAACGGCGGATTTCATCATAAAACCCCATATATGTTGCTAAATTGGATCGGACAGTTGTATGTATCCGTTTTTGATTTAGCCATACGATATCAGAATAGCGGCTCATTAGTTCTTTTGATATAAGCGTGCTTTTACCAGAACCGGCAACACCTGTTATAACCGTTAATGCATGCTTCGGAATTTGAACTGAAAGATGCTTTAAATTATGCGATCCAGCATCATTAATCACCATAAATTCCTTCCCTATTCTTGGAGCTTCATTGATTATAAATGGCTTTCTTAATGTTTTACCTGTTATAGTATCACTTTTTAATAGTGCCGAATAACTCCCTTTAAATACTATATTTCCTCCTTCTATCCCTGAAAATGGACCGATATCAATGATCTCATCAGCAATTTTAATCATATCTGGATCATGCTCAACAACTAATACGGTATTTCCTTTGTCTCGAATGGCTAATAATAGCTTGTTCATTCGACTGACATCCTCAGGATGCAAACCAACACTTGGTTCATCAAATATATAAACGATATCACTTAAACTACTATTTAAATGGCGTACCATTTTAATTCGTTGTGATTCACCACCAGAAAGGGTACTAGTTGACCGATCCAATGAAAGATATCCTAAACCAACCTCTATTAAGGTTTCCAGTCTTTTTGTTATTTCAGAAACGACCGTTTCCGTTGTAGAACTGTCTATTGCTTCTACAAATTTGAGACAATCAACAATTGAAAGCTTGCATAGCTCACCAATCGATAAGCCATTTATTTTACAGCTCAATATTTTGTCATTATATCTAGTACCGTTACAATAGGAACAAGCTTGTTTTTGAACAATTCTCTTTAGTTCTTTCTGATAGGTTTTCTTCCCTTTTGACTCTTTCCATAAAAAAGCTTTTTGAATCCGTATGATAACCCCTTCATACTTTGCCGTTTTGTGCCATTCTTTTGGAGGGCTTTTTAACGTTTTACTTTTTTCATATAAAAGCAGATTCAGCTCATTTGGTGAGTAGTCTTTAATTTTCTTGTCATTATCAAATAGGCCAGAGTTTACGTAGCGGGTCCAACGCCATCCACCAGGCTGAAAGGTAGGAAACTGAATGGCCCCCGCATTTAGTGACTTATTAAAGTCGATAAGAGCATCAATATCAACATCTTCCTTTTCTCCTAGACCATTACAATGGGGACACATTCCTTCAGGATGATTAAAAGAAAAAATATTTGAATATCCAATGAATGGCTTTCCAATTCTAGAGTATAAGAGTCGAATATAGGACAAAAGATCAGTAATCGTTCCCACCGTTGAACGTGCATTACCACCAATTCTTTTTTGATCAATAACAATTGAAACAGGAAGGTTTTCAATCTTCTCCACTTTCGGTCGTCCATAATGAGGTAATTGGTTCTGAATATAAGTTGAGTAAGTCTCATTTAGAAGACGTTGAGATTCTGCAGCTATCGTATCAAATACGAGAGAAGATTTTCCGGATCCGGAAACACCAGTAAACACTGTGATTTTGTGCTTTGGAATTTCTAAAGACAATTGCTTTAGATTATTTTCTTCCGCTTTTTGAATTACTATAACATCTTTACTACTCATTCTTTACTCCTTTCCTATTCTCATATAAAGCATTGCTCACCTTCATACAAAGCTGACTAAATATTTCCTGCTCACGTGGTGATAATACAGAAGCAGCAGTCTCAGCTATTTCGACATGACTATTTTCTATCTCTTTCATAAGCTTCACACCACTATCAGATATTTGCGTAATAACCTCCCGACCGTCCTGTTCATTTTTTTGCTGAAGTATATAGTTATAGTCCTTCAAAATTTTGAGGTTTTTTGAAATTGTTGAGCGAGATTGTCCTAATTCGCTACTTAAGATAGCAGGCAATTTACTTCCATACAGATAGAGATTTTCCAAAATATCATATTGATTCCACGTAACTCGCTTAGGATTAATTTTATTTCTAGCTGCAACTAATTCACATTGCAGCAATGTCAATGCTTTTTCTAAGTTATCTTTATTTGTTTCCAACAATTAATCCCTCCAATTAAAATCTTCCATCAATATAACATAAATAATTTCCTTTTGGAAACTACTTTATTTGTGAGGAGATTTAATGAACACAAGCATTAAAATAATCTATCTCCCTAAGGGATAAGTCTTTAGAAGCTATATCAAATATTTTAAATAAAAAAATCATACCCTATTACGGTATGATTTTTTATTAATAATCCATGTGACATCTCAAAGCTATTTCTATAGGTAAACAGGATGGATTAACGGCTATCTTTCTATCGAATCATTTATAAAACATTTTCCAATTTAACATCAAAGAGTGTACTTAATAAAACCAAAAATAGTTTCTCATTACTATATGTAAGTCAATTCCAAAAGATTGTTATTACTTAGCAATTAATGCAAAAGAAGTTAACGATTGAATATTGTTTTTCTCGAGTGCTGCTCGAAGTAGGCCTACTTCAGATTTAATGAGTGTTTTCAGTTTAGCTGGCATTCCTTCTGCCATTTGAAGCTCTTCTTCATAAGCAGCTAATGTTTCTTCAACCTCCCATTTTCCATCTTGTAATTCTGGAGAGTTGATAGATTGTTCAACCGTAACATTCCATCCTGCCTTTTCAGCCGCCATTTTAAAATCATCTGGTGTAAACAATGTCCGGACATTTGCATAGCTTTCGCTTTTAAAGCACTCATATTGAGCTTGAATTAATATAGATAGAAAATGAGGCAGCTGTTCTGCTGATGAAACCCTAGCATCCCATTCTGCAAAACATAGTTTACTCCCCCATTTTCTTGCCTTTGTTAAAATCTCCTGTAGTTCCTCAAAGGATTTTAAATACCAGGAACTATGAGATAAAACGACAAAATCATACTCATTTCCTGGGAAATTGACATTAGAGGATAATACATCCTTTTCAAATTCAATTTTTATCCGATTTCCTAAAAAAGACTTTTTTAAATAGTTGATTGAATCTCCTAATGTTATCGGAGCACCATAATTAGACGAAGCGATATCAATCCCAAGAACAAGACCGCTATCCCCAACAAAGTAGGCTAGTACTGCTGTCGTATCACCTTGCCCACAGCCAATTTCTAGTACTTTACTCCCTTTTGTTATCCCCCAGCATTCAGCTAATTTAACGCGATGCTTAGTTTGCACTCTTTGAACCTCAACATTCACACTGCTACCTGCCATACAACTAACTATCTGCTCTATTTCATTTATATCCATACTATTACTCCTTCATGGGACAGTTTCCTTGTCCTTCTATATAATAGAATAATTCTTCATACACTCCCTTTCTTCCTTCCATTTTAACTTCCTGACAACCATGCTAAAAAAATCCCCGCAATATTTGCAGGGATTTTGTGAAGTAGAGACGCGTATCGTCCCTAATAGCATTGTAAAATAAATTTTGTTTGGGTAAATTTTTGGTTTTTGAGATCTTCTTTATTAATGCAAAAGTAAATAATACCTGCGTCTCCCCACATAACATTTAAATCATCATCAGAATCCATTTGGAACAGCAAGACCATTTGATTACTTGCTTCATTCAATTCTTTCGAATACCAATCTAGCTTTTCTTTATTGTCATAGTAAACGATTTCTTCAAAGACATTATTTTGAATATTATATGGTTCACCTAACATATAATGCATTGGATAAGTCGATAATTCATTTTCATGATTGGTTTCTACTACACTAGTCCTGAATTCATAGTAATGTTCACTTTCTTCCTCATTGAATCCTCCCCCATCAAATTCTTCAGGGAATGTAAATATCTCTTCAAAGTTAATTTTATATGAAGGAAGTGGAGAGTAATCTTCTGTTTCTTTAGGGTAAGGCGTGCGCTTTAACTCATTCACATCTCCATCAAAATACAAAACCTTATATGCATCGTGATCGTCCGTATCAAATCCCCATGGCTGCTCCTCTATATCATAAAAGAAATACAGAAAACCTTTTTTCGGAAGAAGTTGTTTATGATCAAACACTTCGACTTCTTGTAAATTCAATTGAGCCAAAAAAGTTAAGTCTCCATTTTTATAGGTTGGAAATGAAATCGTAGAAGGCAAATCTGGTAAACCACCAAACTTCGATTGACCTATCGGTAGCTCTTCTTCATCTGTACTTTCTTTAACTAGTCTAATTGCTGGAACAGCAATTCTTAAAATTTCTTCCTTCTTATGAAGTAAATTAAATTTTTGTAAAAGCCCATCTAGCCCTCTCATCTAGCGTATTCCCCTTTCATAAATTGTTTCTCCAATACCAACCTCATTATAGCAATATAAAATTAAATTTATACATTAATTGTTTACTCTCCAATGATCCGATTAGTTCACTAAAAGTTTTTTCTTCAATGTTACTTTGGTTTTAATACAGTTTATCTTCCAATAAATTAGCAAAAAATATAAGGTTCAAATCATTGTCGATTTGAACCTTATATTGATTTTTACTCCTAAACCGAGCCTATTAAGTTTATACAAATCCCTTACAAAAGTAGTGTAGTGATTAAAGCCTAACAATGTATCAAGTAAATGACTAGTGAAGCTTGTCCACTCTTAGAGTGGGACGCGGGAACTATCCCCCTTGATTTCTTGACCAGCCATGTTGATGAGTGTGGTTGGTTCGTTTCTTGTTTTGGCTACGATGAGGCCGATGATGAAGCCAATTATGCCTGTGATAATCCAGCCAGCACCACTTTCGAATAATGGGATGAATCCGAAAATGTTGTTGATTGCTTCTGGGGAAACTTTTGCATCCTTCAAAGCGTCAAGCACTGCAACAAAACCAACACCGATCATCGTACCGACATAAACAGATTGTTGACCATTAAAAAGATTGTTTGCAAAGATTAATATAATCATTGCAATGGCTAATGGATACAGCAGCATTAATATTGGGGACGCGAATGTTAAAATGGTGTTAAGGCCAAAGTTTGTAATGATCATGCTTAATATAGAAAAAAGAATAAGCCATTTTTTATATGAAATTGACGGAACGATTCGTTCGAAATACTCTGATACAGCTGCTAAACATGCTACGTTTGTTGTTATACCTGTTAAGAAAATAACCGTTCCAATAATGTAAATTCCCATTTGTCCAAGCAGAGCTTTGGCACTTTGAGCTAATACTTCTCCACCATTGTCTTTATAACCGATCGCCTCTACACTTGATGCACCAATCCATGCCATTGATATTTGCAAGGCAATCAAACCAATTATCGTAATGAATCCGGCTTTAATAAATAGCTTAGATACTTCTTTTTCAGATTTAATCCCTAACGAACTAATAGATTTAATAAAAATTCCGCCAAAAACAAAAGCTGCAAGAACATCCATTGTATAGTACCCTTGTGTAAAGCCTTTCAAAAAGATGCCGCTCATATAATTTTCTTGAGGTGCACCAATTTTCCCCATCGGTGTAATGATCGATTTCACAATTAATATTAATAACAGAATTCCAAAAATAGGGGTGATCAATTTACCTAAACGATCGATAAACTTTGTTGTGTTCCATGATAAAAAAATCGTTAATAGAATAAAAATTGCGGAGAAAATCAATAAGTAAAGACTCGTATTTTCTTTCACCTGTATTAAAGGATTGATAGCGATTTCATAAACAACAGAGGTTGTTCGTGGAATAACATAAATCGGTCCTAAAGTTAGGAAAAGCAAGATAGAAAAAATGACTGCAAATAGCGGGTGTACTCTTGCTGTAAGGCGTTCTACTGTTCCTCCCCCACGGGTTAAAGCAATAATGGCAAGTAGAACTAATCCTACACCGGTAATTAAAAATCCTCCCATCGCAATCCATGTATTTGTTCCTGCCTGTTGACCAACCATTGGTGCGAATATGACATTTCCTGCTCCTAAAAACATGGCAAAGAGCATAAAACCAATCGCAAGCACTTGTGAAAATGGTAAAGTTTTTTCCATTATTTTTCCCCCTTGATAATTTCATATCCTTTAGGCTACCTTTCAACAAAGTCATGCATGGTTAGTTGATGAGAACTAGTCACATGCATGACATCAAATGAGAATTACTAGAGTTTACAATTTCGCACCTTTTTTGGCATTTTTCTTTTTGCTTAACCTACCTAATAAAAATGCTCCCGCGCCAATTCCTATTAATGTGTTTGTTTTTTTATTAAAAGTTTGTTTCAGCACTAAATTGAGATTTTGTGGGCGCTCAGCTAAGCGACGCATGAAATATCCATACCAATCTGTTCCGAACGGTACATACGTACAGAAATTATAGCCTTCTTTGGCAAGCTGGAGCTGTAAATCCTTTCTGAATCCATACAGCATTTGAAACTCAAACTTATCTTTAGAGATATTATTTTTCTTCACAAAGCTTTTTACATGATTGATAACTTGATGATCATGAGTAGCAATTGATGTAAATTTCCCATGCAATAAGTGATATTCAATCAATTTAATATAGTTTCGATCAATATCTTTTTTATCCTGATAGGCTAAATTTTCAGGCTCTTTATATGCACCTTTTACAATTCTTAAACGATAGTCCTTATATTTTTTTATAATATCTTCAGATTGATAGAAATAGGCTTGAATAACAGTTCCAATATTATCATATTCTCTTGATAGTTCATCGATTAAATCAAAGGATGGCTGTAAATGACCATAATCCTCCATATCAAAGTTAATTAAAATATTATGTTCATAGGCTTTAGCAACAATTTCTCGAAGGTTTTCTTGGCAAAAACCGTAATCAATATCAAGGCCAAGCTGAGTAGGCTTCAAGGAAATATGCGCATCTACCTTATTCTCATGTATTGCTTCAATCACTTTTAAGATTTGTTCTCTAGCTATGATTGCTTCCTCTTTTTCAAAGACGAATTCACCTAGATTATCAATCGTAGCTGAAATGCCATGTCTATTTAGCTCCTTCACACTTTCAATCATATCTGGAATATTTGTTCCAGCCACAACCGATTGTGCACCTAGCTTTAACCCCCAACGTTTAGCTCCGCTGTTAAGCGCTTTATTTTGAGAAAGAAAAATGAAAAAATCTTTTGTTAAACCCATTGTAAGTTCCTCCAATTGTTGTTATATTTCGAAAAATAATCATAGAAATTTATTTTAATAGAAAACCCTCTGTATAAGGATCTGTTTCATCTAATAGAAATTTATGAATACCTGTCATCCATGCCGATCCAGTAATTTTAGGAATAATTGCCGGATACTCGCCAACCTTCGTATAATCAACGATTGTTCCTTTAAATGTTGAGCCGATAATACTGTCTTGAATAATATGCTCACCAGGATTTAATGCTAATGTGGAAAGCTTCGCACATGTACCTGTTCCGCAAGGTGATCGGTCGATTTGTCCATCACCAAAAACAACTGTGTTTCGATAGTGATTCTTTTCTAAGTGTAAACTAAACTCAACAAGGTCGATCGTGTTTATTTCTGGAATATCTGGATGCTTAATTGTTAATTGCTCGTTAGCTGCTTTGCGAATGGCAACCCCAAGTGCAGCAATTTGATCTTGTTCGTCAATATCCAGCTTCAAGTTGAATTGATTCGCATCAACGATTGCAAAGAAACTTCCACCAAATGCAACATCCATTTTCACTTCACCTACATTTTCTACTAAAACGGTTACATTTCTTTTTAATAGAAACGCTGGAACATTGATAAAGGAAACCTCATCCACTTTATCATTTTGATAAGCTACATGACATTCAACTATTCCAGAAGGTGTATCAAGCAAGACCTTGTCCTTTTTCTCAATAAGTCCATTATTGATTGCTAGTGTGACAGAAGCAATCGTACCATGACCGCACATATTAAGATAACCGCCACTATCCATAAATAGAACACCAAGATCACATTCAGGATGACAAGGCTTCGTAATAATCGCACCGAACATATTTAAATGTCCTCGCGGCTCATGCATAAGTAGTTTTCGAACAGAATCCATTTCTGATTTCATATATTTTTTCTTTTCCATCATTGTATTTCCATAGATTTCTGGGATGCCTTCAATAACGATTCTAGCGGCTTCCCCCATTGTATGGGCATCAATTGTTTGAATAAAATTCCCCTGCATAATCATAGAAGTAAAATTCCTCCCCATTTATATTTAGTTCAAGAAGGAGCTGTCAATAATACCAACATACC
Source organism: Heyndrickxia sporothermodurans (assembly GCA_018333075.1). Lineage (GTDB taxonomy): Bacteria > Bacillota > Bacilli > Bacillales > Bacillaceae_C > Heyndrickxia > Heyndrickxia sporothermodurans_A. Next base: position 17,827 of record BORH01000036.1, read on the forward strand.
AAGGATGTGGGACAACCCTCTTTAAACATGCTTAAAATGCTCCTATTTTTTACTTATGCAAGTATTGTGCCATTTTATATAAATGTGTTTTTTCAGCATATTGTTATTATTTTTTCGGTAATGTATAATGTAAAGTGATTATTTAGTTTACACTTTTGTAAACTTATGATTTACAATTAACACTTTTTTATAAGGGATGAAATTTCAGTGGAACACGCACTATACTATTTGCAAACCTTAACTGAGACCAGCTCTGAAGCAATTGCTATTATTAATGCGGCGGAGGAGGTCCAGTATTGGAATACACAAGCTGAACAAATCTATGGAATACCTCTTAGAGAGATTAAAGGAAAAAAGATTAGTCAGTTTTTTGAAAAAGAGGATTTAAAATTGCTAGAAATCCTAGAAACAAAAGAGCCAGTTTTTAATGTTTATCACCAGCCAAGACCTGATATGCATGTACTCATTAGCTCCTCACCTATTTTTGACAAGGATGGACTTCTAATCGGAGCCATATCGATTGATCAGGATATAACTAATATTGTTAAATTAAACGAAAAGCTTACATTAACAACCTCCCAATTACAAAAAGTAAAACAGCAAGCGAATTGGCAGGAGCAAGCAGGTCCTTTTTCAGAAATTAAAGGACAGAGTGAGGCCGTTCAAAAAGCGAAGGCTTTAGCACTTAAAGTAGCCAAAACAGATGCAACTGTTTTAATTCAAGGGGAAAGTGGAGTCGGAAAGGAGCTCTTTGCTCAAGGAATCCATGAAGCAAGCCTGAGAAAAAGCGAACCCTTTGTTCCAATTAACTGTGGTGCCATTCCAGAAGCCTTATTCGAGAGTGAATTTTTTGGCTACGAAAAAGGAGCCTTCACCGGTGCTGACAAGGATGGCAAAGCAGGGAAAGTTGAAATGGCGGACGGGGGTACCTTATTTTTGGATGAAATCGGAATCCTTCCACTGGATATGCAGGCCAAACTATTAAGGGTTTTGCAGGAAAAAGAGGTATACCGGATTGGTGGAAACCACTCAAAAAAGGTAAATATACGAGTCGTTGCTGCAACCAATAGTGACCTTAAGGACATGGTCCAGCATGGTGAATTCAGGGATGATTTGTACTATCGCTTAAATGTGGTTACATTAAATATTCCGCCACTTCGGGAAAGAGTATCAGACATTCCTATGTTGGTAAACAATTTCATACAAGAATACTCCATTAAGTATCAAAAAAAAGCTCCCGCTTTACTGCCAAGTGCACTGGAGATGTTCTCTCGCTATCCTTGGCCAGGAAACATTCGAGAATTGCGAAATATTGTAGAAAGAATGGTTATCTTTAATGACCAATCAAGCATTCATACAGAAGATCTTGTTGACATCTTCCCTGCTACTATAAATGAACAAATAGATAAAGAAGGACTCGCACAAGAAAAGGCTCTATTAGAAAAAGAACGTATTAAAGAAGTACTTATAGAAACCTATGGAAACAAAAGTGCCGCAGCCAAAAAACTAGGTATCTCACGAGTCAGCCTCTACAAAAAAATAAAAGAATACAAGCTATAGGGACAGGTCCCTTGTCCCTAATTCATTTCGTACAAAAGGCTCTAAAGAAAAAAATATCTTAGAGCCTTTTTATTTCGCCTATTAAATAACCGCCGCTTTGCCACAATTTACCTTGATCCATAAATCTCTTAAACATCCTTTTTTCTGGGACACGGGACCTGACCCCCTGTCCCAATATTAGTTCTTCGAGTAGGGATGGGATTTCTTCGAATGCGTTGCGGATGTGCAGGCGTTCGGTTAGTTTGTGTGCGTCTTTGCCAAAGGGGCCAATATTTAGAACGGGTGCATTTAGTTGTTTCATTTCGTTAAATGGGATGGTGTAGCTTTCACCCCAAACAGGTGTATTGGCTTCAAAGGCTTGCCAGCCTTCACCTGTTTCCGTATAGTTAACATAGCTTAAATCACAAATGCCGTTAAAATAATGAACTCGATTTACGGGTAATCCAAATTTTTCAGCTGCTTGATCTTTAACAAATCTTATACAATTTTCTACTAGTGTATCACCAGTAGAATTTACTGCTGGATAATATGGCGGAGCAAAAAGAATAACAATGGCGGGTGCAAGCTCTTGACATTGAATCATCAATTTATCCGCTATTCTTAACGATTTCTCACGATCATCCCATTCTTTATGGGCTTGGATTTCTGCTTTTACTTCAGTAATATAGTCACTTCCAAACTTTTTCATCGCATAATCCTGAAGCTCTTTATAGCGGATCACTTGAACTTTTCCAATAGGTTCCACCATTTGCTTTTGGCAAATTTTATTATAGGCTTCATTACATGCTTCTGCTGCTTCATTGGCTATATGTTCAAATATATCCATTATTTCAGAAGCATTTCTCTTCATTAAAAAGACATTATACAGTGCGACAGATCTGAATGGTGTTTGTGTTGAATATTCAAAGCGCAAGTCTTTCTGCTGCAATGTGACGGGTGGAGGTGTCATTTCTCTGAATGCTTCTTCTTGAAAATCAGCATTCCATTCCATTTTTTGCGTTAAAAAGGAGGCCATATAAGGAGAAGTTATTCCGCTCATTGGTTCTCCCGCATGTGTTTCCTTTCCATAAAAAAGTGCAGCAGGCATGATTTTTCCTATCGTACCAGAATAGATATAATATTTTGGATCCCCAGGCTCCTGTGTAAAGACAGGCTCACCATTTAAAAATAGTTTATAGGATAAATCGTATTTTTTTTGAAAATCAAGCAATATGGGAACAGCATGACGCATACCTGAAGAGTTAACTTCCTCATCTGGAACCGTCAATAGCAGTAAATTAATCGGCCATTTTTCGATGCTCGCCTTTTCAATCAGCCTCATATGCATAGCCAGTCCCATCTTCATATCCATTGTGCCACGACCAAAGAGATATTCTCCCGACTCAATATCCTTTAGAACATCATCTGAAAATCCATCCTTTTTCTTTAAAAATAATTTCGTCAATTCCTCTGGCTGCGTAGCCAAATACTCAAAATCTCCGTATTCTTCTGTGTTGACTGTATCAAAGTGACTAATTAAACATATCGTATCCTTTGCTTCCGGATATTTATAAAGTGCGGTTACTAATCGACGACCAAAACCAGCCGAATGAAGGGAGAGATATTCCGGAAACTCTTGAAAATAATCAAGTGCCTGCAGCTTTTCTCGTAAATTAATCGCAAATTGACATTCTCCCTCCGTTAAGGTGATGCTCTTCCAGCCGACCAACTCACAAAGCAAATACCTTAAATCCTCAGGAGTTCCCCATCTCATTTTAATCATTGTTCATAACCCCCTCTTTCAATAAAAGATTAACTATTCAATCAAAACGATAATTTTCACTTCTATTTTCCTCTATTCCTCCCCTCTTAGAAATGGGACAGAGGGACAGGTTCCTTGTCCCAATTCGAGATGACTACAAAAAAAAACTTCTCAATCAAGATTAAATTTAATTAAATTCTCTTCGTTCAATAATAATTATTGCTAGTTCAACAATTAGAAAGTCATATTATGATTCAACTTACTTGTGTATGTTCGAATAAATTAACAGTAAAAACACAATATTGTTTCTGTTAAGTTCTTTTTTAAAGATAATATGATAAGAGTAAGAAAGCAGAAGTTAGTTTACTCCTTCTAATTACTGGTATGTCAACACTAAATCAAACAACTTTTTTAAGGGCTAATTTATAAGCAACCGGGCTTAAGTAGCCAAGTGTGCTGTGCGAACGAATATTATTGTACCAATTAACATAATCGAAAAGTTCAAGG
>BORH01000037.1 GCA_018333075.1 Heyndrickxia sporothermodurans
ACTTGTTTTTTAAACTCTGTAGAAAATGTTCTTCTTTTTCTGGACATAGTAGATTCTCCTCACTTATTGTGTACTATTCTACTTGCCCTTAATTTCATTGTCCAACTAAGTGTAGCCTATCCATATTCACTTTTCACAGCGAACCAATGTATGGAAGGATCTCTTCTAACCCCTGTTAATTTCCACCAACAAGTTATTATCCCCACTTCATTTCCATCTATTCTTGAACGAAAATTAACCTCTTTTTTTAATCATCCAAAAGGGGCATATATTTTTGTCGAAAGTAAATAAGTACATATTCTATATTTGCAATTTCAATTTCTGCCCACCTCTGTTCTTTACCTTCAGCAAACCTAACAAAAGAAAATCCATTTGGTAATAAATCAATAGGGGCTGGGATTCCAGCAGATCTCTTCATAATCACATTAAAGAAAAGAATCGATTTATCTAACATTAAGGTTCACCTCTTAAATCAAATGCTATTTACGTTTATATTCGAGATTGTATCTACGTAATCCTGTTTTTTCATCAATAAACCTTATCAGTAAAAAAATTGCGTTCCCACTTATCGCAGAAACGCATCTGTTATGGCAATGCTATTCAAAATGTTATATTTATATATATTTGAATAGTCTCCTTATAGTAAAAGTGAACATTTTTCGAAATTATTATTTTTTTAAAATGATCCACCATTTCTATGCTATAATAAGGAAACCATTTACTGTTACCTTTTTATCCCCCTACTATTAAGAATAGTAGGGTTTTTATTTTTACTTAAAAATAAAAAAGCAAATCCAAATGGATTTGCTTTTTTTCTAAAATTTAATTACGCTTTAACAACGTTAGCAGCTTGAGCTCCACGTTGACCTTGCTCAATATCAAAAGTTACTTTTTGACCTTCTTCAAGAGTTTTGTAACCTTCGCCTTGGATCGCTGAGAAGTGAACGAATACATCGTCTCCGCCTTCAACTTCGATGAAGCCGAATCCTTTTTCACTGTTGAACCATTTTACTGTACCTTGTGTCATGTTAATTTTCCTCCTAGTGTGTTATACACACATTTGTATTACTATCCTTGCTCAAGTGATATTAGGCGATAAGTTAAACACTCTCTTCCTTACATACCGAACAAAAATAATTCATTTTTAGAATAACAGATAATAATAAAATAAGCAAGTTTTTGTAATAACTATTTTTTATCCTTGTAGAAAAAATATTAATGACTTAAATATTCCACAGCAAGAGTTGAATTTAAGTACCTAGCCATTCCAGTTTTTGTTTGTTTAAACCCCTACTTTTGATAAAATTCAACATTTCCAGTTGTTGAAATTAAGTGTACACAAGAAACATGCTTCAAGCGCAAAAGTAAATCATTAATAATTTGTTTGGCTATCCCCAATTTTTGGAAATCTTTATGTACAATAATATCGTAAATGGCTGCATTAAATACGTCATCTGAAATTGCACGTCCAAACCCAATTATTCGATTATTTACAGTCGCAATGGTAATAACATTACTTGCTTGAAAAACTTTTTGGATAATATGAATCGTATGCTTATTCCAACCTACTGATTGATATACTTCCCTCATTTCTTCCCAATTTACGTTATCTATTGAATGAATCAATTCTATTTCCATAAATACCTCTTCCTTTGTTTATCGACTAATGTACTCCATTCTGTGAGTTCCAATTTCCTTGTTGTCTGCGAATATAAACAATTTGTCCAATATGGTAGGCGTTATGAATGGGAATATGAGATAAAACCTCCCACCATGTTCCGTTCGGATCGTGTGGAGGATGGGTCTCCAATTTACTTTCTTCGCAGTTTAATATTTCTTTTTCCCATCCATCTAAAATGTTGGAAAATTTTTCTATAGTCGAGAACCATCCTAGATTGTCTTGATTTAAAAATGTCTGATCATTACTTATTCCCTTTTTCACTACATGAATCCCTTTACATCGGTTTAAATATAATTCATTCCAAAATAATAAATGATTAATGATTTCTTTAATACTATTCGTTTCTTTACTATTTTTTTCAATAATTTCTTCATTGGTTAAATCTTTAATAGAAGATTGTAATGAAACAAACCAACCGCTTTCATTATGACAAGCACGGAATTGCTCCAAGAGCAATTCTTTACGCCCCATAAAATCCCTCCTAAAAAACAAGTTTGATTTATTAATATTCTAGTTTATTTTTCATTATCCTTTTTTTGATCAAAATAATGACGTAAAATAATGTATAGTAACTAAATCAACCCATTTTTAGAAATATTGGGGGAATCATAATGGATTTTAACTCAATGAGTCACTATATTAAATATATTGAATTAAGGACATCTGAAATTCCAAATTTCGACTACTATCCTTTTAATTTACCGATTGTCAGCTCTTTTAAAAGACTTGATTTTCATCCAAAGGTCACTTATCTAGTTGGTGAAAATGGAATGGGAAAATCTACATTGTTAGAGGCAATTGCCACTAAAGCGGGATTTAATCCTGAAGGAGGTTCCTTTAATTCCAATTTTTCTACCTACGACTCCCATTCAAATCTAGACAAATATATAAAAGTAGCCAAAGGAGCAATTAAGGCAAGTGATGGATTTTTTCTAAGGGCGGAATCTTTTTATAATTTAGCTACAAATATAGAAGAATTAGATAATGAACCATCTAGTGCACCAAAAATCATTGATTCATACGGTGGTATTTCTTTACACGAACAATCACATGGTGAATCCTTTTTTGCTACTTTTTTGAATCGTTTTGCAGGTAATGGTATTTATCTCCTTGATGAACCAGAAGCAGCTCTTTCACCATTACGACAGTTATCAATGCTATCAAGAATAGATCATTTAGTTCAACAGCACTCACAATTTATCATTGCAACTCACTCACCAATAATTATGTCCTATCCAGATTCAATCATATATGAGTTTAATGATGACGGTATTGTTGAAACTTCGCTAGAAGAAACTAAACACTACATGCTTATGAAGCAATTCTTTAACGATAAAGATAGATTATTACATCATTTATTTAACAATAATTAAAAGGAGAGCTCACCATTAATTAAAAAGTGTGGTCTCTCCACCACTAAACCAACTATACTTTTATCCTTTAATTTTTCTTTTCAAATTAAAGAATGGAAATTTAAATAAGTGTCCTTCATTTGTGTCACTATTAAACAATATTAAAAAGCATCCCATTGCATTTCTCTTGCTTTGTAAAATCTGTTTTCAACATTGGGCCAGTATACAATATTCCACCAATTATCTACGTACTTATTTCGATCATTTTTATATTGTAAATAGTACGCATGCTCCCAAACATCTAGGACAAGCAATGGAATTGTATCCCATTGTGTTAAAAACTGATGTCTTTCAGCTTGGAGAATTTCTAAATGGCGTGACCTTGGTGACCAAACAAGAATGCTCCAGCCTACCCCTTCGACCTTTTTAGCAGCCTCAGAAAAATGCCTTTTAAAATGATCAAAACTACCAAAATCCTTTTGAATTTGTCTCAATAATTCCCCATGAGGCTGTCCACCACCTTTCGGATTCATTATCTCCCAAAAAATTGTATGGAGATAATGTCCTGAACCATGAAAGGCAGCTTCACGTTCCCAATGCTTTATTAAATCAAAATTATTTTTCTCCCTTGCCTCCTTCATCATTTTTTCTGCCTTGTTTAAACCATCAACATAGCTTTGGTGGTGCTTATCATGATGCAGCCTCATAATTTCTTCGCTAATATAAGGCTGTAATGCATCATAAGAATATGGAAGCTTTGGTAAAACATGTTTACCTATAGGTACTGTTGCTTTTTGTCTTTCATTTTCACCAATTCTACGCTGAACGAAATGATCAATGTCCTGAACAGTTTGCTGAATAGCTATTATTTCTGAAACATCCAACGGTTTTTCATCACTATTTTGTCTTATGACATTTTTGGTATTATTGATTAATTCATGTATTTTATCTTCTGAATGAATATTTAAGTCAATCAAAAAATAGGAAACATCTTCAAGCCATGAATCCACTTCAGATAAATATTTTTTTGCTTCTTCATTATTTTCCATTGTTCTCCTCCTCCAATCTCACTATCAGTATTTTATTTCTGGGTGTCAATTATCGTGACAAACAACTATTTATTATTTTAAATATAAATATCTATCTAATAAAAAAAATCGTTTAGTCAGAAGGACAAACGATTTTTTTTAAATTATTCGTATGATTTTACCTTAATACTAGTCTTTCTCTTCATATTCCTACTAAAATGCAAGATCAATTTTTGAAGAATAAAACCTACTATCAGTATAATAACTAATAATAAAGTAATTGTTGCACCTGGAGGAGTTCCAAGAGAATATGATGAAATAAGGCCTGTAAAAATGCTAAATAATGAAAGAACAATTGCAGTTGCAAAAACCATTTTAAAGCCTTTTGCAATTCGTATGGCAAAGGCTGCCGGTAAGACTAATAATGCAGACACTAATAATACACCAATTGTTGGAATAATGACTGAAATAGCTAAACCAGTGATGATACTAAATGAAAGTGATAAAAGGTTTGTATTTATACCACTAGTAAATGCAGTATCTTCATCAAATGTCATTAAATACAATGGTCTTCTTAAAATGATAAAATAAAGTAGGATAACAATTGTGACACCTACCATCGTATAGACTTGAGCAGTACTAATGGTTACAATAGAACCAAATAAAAATTGATCAATACTCGTTGTCATCCCACCATCAGTAATACTCATTAAAAATAAAGCAAATGAAAGACCTGCTGCCATTAAGATCGCAATCGATACTTCAGAATAAGTATGATAAGCTCTTCGCATGTATTCAATTCCGATGGCACCTAAAATAACAATCACTATACTGGAAGCAGTCACATTAGTGTGAAGAAAAAAGCCTAGGGCTACACCAGCTAACGAAATGTGAGAAAGTGTATCTGCCATAAGAGCCTGTCTTCTTAAGACAAGAAAAACTCCTAAGAGCGGAGCAATGATGCCAATTAATCCGCCAGCCCAAAACGCCCGTTGCATGAATTCAAGGTTAAACATTTCCATCCGCCCTGCTCCCCTTTCTCTAAGTGAATAATTTTATCAAGATAACTCTCGACTTCATCCTGATCATGTGTAACCATAATTACTGTACGATTATGTTTTTTTACTTGATGACTCATAAATTCATAAAAACCTTGACGACTTTCAAAATCCATACCTGTTGTTGGTTCATCTAATACTAACAAATCAGGCTCAGATGCGAGTGTACGAGCAATGCAAATTTTTTGCTTTTGTCCACCTGATAATGCACCAATTTTATGATTGCGATATTCCCACATACCAACCATTTCTAAAGCGTTTTTAACATTTAATTCATCGGTTTGATCTAGCTTTTTTAACCATTTTCCTTTTGGATATCTTCCAGAACGAACGAGTTCTATAACTGTACTAGGAAATCCAGCGTTAAATGAGGCAACCTGCTGCGGAACATAACCAATTGTTAGACGCTTTCCTTCAGCATTTTTCTTACTAATTTTAACCTCACCTTCCCAAGGTTTAAGCAATCCTAGCATAATTTTTAACATCGTTGACTTTGATGCTCCATTTGGACCTGTTATTCCGACAAACTCTCCGCTATTTAATTCAAAGGATATCCCATTCAAAGCAGGTTCATGGGTATATCCAAACACAATATTATGTAGTGAGGCTAGTTTCATAATATAATATCATTTCCTTTCCTACCATAGAAAAAAGCGTGCGCTTATTGTAATGTCACACGCTATTTACTAAATGTATCATTTATGCGCCATGTTAGGCATTTAAAGCCTTTTTAATCATGTCGAGATTCTTTTGCATAACACTTATATAATTGAGCCCTTCTTTTTGTTCGTCCTTACTCAATCCCTCTAAAGTATGAAGCACTTCTGTTTTTGCACCAATCTCATTAGCTAATGTTTCTGCTACCTTTGGTGAAGCTAATTCCTCAAAAAAGATGATATTTACTTTATGTTTTTGAGCAAATTGCTTTAATTCAGCTAATTTAGCAGGGTTCGGTTCTTGTGATGGTGAAAGCCCGGCGATTGGAACCTGCTGGATTCCGTATTCATTTGTTAAATAACCAAATGCTGCATGCTGTGTAATTAATTCTTTTTTCTTTGTCTTTTTAAGGGTAGTACGATATTCACGATCTAGATTTGCTAGTTTCGCTAGATATTCATCACTATTTTTTTGATAATACGCTTTATTATTTGGATCAGCTTTTATAACAGCTTCTGTGATTGTCTTCACTTCTTGCTGAGCTAATACCGGACTTAACCATACATGTGGATCTAATTGATTCTTTTTGCTCTCTGAACGTTTGATTAAATCAATATCATTGCTCGCTTCAACAAAAAGAAGCTTCTCGTTGCTCACGCTTTTTTCAATAGAAGGGACCCATGTTTCAAAATAAGGACTATTATAAATAAATAAATCTGACTTTTGAATACTTCCTACATCTTTTGGAGATGGTTCCCAGTCATGTGGCTCAACATTTGAAGGGATTAGCAGTTGAACTTCTGCCTTATCCTTCACTATATTTTTAGTAAATTCATACATTGGATAAAAGGTAGTTACGATATGAAGTTTCTGACTATTGGCTTCTTTTTTACTGCCACATCCACTTAGTAAGATTAACACTGACAAACATGTAATCACCCAAATAAATGTTCTACTACTTTTCAAACCTGTTCCCCATTTCTATTATTAAAGAATATCTGAATCGATATAATTACGATTTAGAATTTGTACATGAATTCTTTTTTACTCTGAAACTCTTAATTAATAAGAACCATATCAACTTTATTTCTCTGAATAAAACAAAATCATTACGATTTATCATTCAAAGAAATAAATTGGACAATGTCCTACTTAATAATAATACGGAATCATTCTTATTTGCAAGTATTTTTTCTTTATCTACTTGACTGCTAATTTATAATGATAAATTCTCACTTTTTAACATATCAATAAAATGCTTTAAAATACTTGCTGTTAAGCCCCAAATAGTATACTCCTCGTAATAATAAAAAAGTTCTTCCATTTGACGTATCTGCCAATTGTAATTTTCACCGCCATTAATTGCATGAAAAGGGAAATCTCTTTCTGGTTCTACTTTAAAATTTACTTGATAACTTTTAGGGGAGTGATTCATGAAAAATTTTATAGGAACAGTAAAAATTTTGGCTACTTCAGCAGAATTTGGAACAATTTTTGCTGAAGAATTAATTAGTCCTGCGTATGGGTAAATAATTGTGCCGAAAGGTGATAACTTATAATCTAATGGGAACAAATGCAAAACATCTTCTTTTCGTATACTTAGTTCTTCAAATGTCTCTCGAAATGCTGTTTCCATCGGATTTATGTCATTTGATTCAATTTTTCCTCCAGGAAAACAAATTTCTCCAGGCTGTCTTCTCATATGATAGGCTCGGATTTCAAATAGAATATGATATTCCTCATCCATTTTGATTAAAGGAAGAAAAATAGCATATTTAGAAAATTTTTGTTCACCAATAAAGGATGGATTTCTATTCAAATGTTTATGAAAAAAATCTTCCATGCTCATTTTTTTCCTCCTCATATACTGCCATTACTTTTAAGTAAAAATTCTCTAGTAACAATTTTACTATAAAAAGATCACTTTATTAAATAATTCACCTTGTCATTCATTAAAAAAATCATCAATCACATTACAAACTTTTTAAACATTAGTGCTGTATTATGTCCTCCAAAGCCTAATGCATTACTTAAAGCTACATTTACTTCTTGTTTTCTTGATTGATTCGGTACATAATCAAGATCACATTCAGGATCATGATTGTATAAATTAATCGTTGGAGGAATAACAGAGGTTTGAATGGTCATTAATGAAAAGATCGCTTCTACAGCACTTGATGCCCCCATCATATGACCTGTCATTGATTTTGTAGAACTGATAGGAATCTGATAAGCGTGTTCCTTAAGTAATGCTTTAATAGCAATTGTTTCAATTTTGTCATTATACAGTGTCCCTGTACCATGTGCATTAATATAATCAATTTCTGTTACATCTAATCCAGATTCATTTAATGCTAACTCCATGGCTCTTACTCCTCCTTCCCCATCAGGACTAGGGCTTGTAATATGATATGCATCACTTACCGTAGAATACCCAACAATTTCTCCATAAATATGTGCACCTCTTTTAATCGCTGACTCTAAAGATTCTAATATTAAAGCACCTGCCCCTTCTCCCATAACCAAACCATTTCTCATTCTATCGAATGGTCTACATGCCGTTTCGGGATCAGGATTATCGGAAATGGCTCCCATCGCACAGAAAGCACCAATCCCTAAAGGCGTTAACGAAGCTTCAGAACCTCCGGCAATCATTACATCTGCATCTCCTCGTTGTATCGTTCTATAGGCTTCACCAATTGAATTTGCTCCTGAAGCACATGACAAAACCGTACAATTATTGACACCTTTAGCACCTATAGTAATTGCTACCTGGCTTGATGCCATATTACTTATTACCATTGTTGTAGCGAAAGGATATATATTTTTATATCCTCCTTCTACTAAACTAGCATAACTTTCTTCAAAGCTTTCGATTCCTCCAATTGCCGTTCCAAACCAAACTCCGATTCGTTCTCGTTTAACATCTCTTTCAATCGTTATTTCTGCATCCTGTATTGCCATAAGTGATGCGGCAATTGCATATTGCGAAAACCGATCCAATCGATGTCTTTCATTGACATCCATGAAATTTGATAATTGAAATTTTTTTACTTCTGCTGCTGTTTTTGCTGAAAAGTTCGTACAGTCAAATCTTGTTAGAGGTCCTATCCCAGAAATTCCATTAATCACTGCTTCCCATGCTTCAGATAAATGATTACCTATAGGTGTAATGGCACCCATACCTGTAATAACAACTCTCCTCATTTATACCTTCCCCTTTCCATCAAAAATAGGACATATATTTTTACCATATTCGACAAAAATTGTTATAAACCTGCTAAAATCCTCCTAAAAGAAGCATGTAAATAAAAAAATCCTGTCATACATAAGTAACTTTATGTATGACAGGAACTTTTTCTTAAGCTAGATTTCTATTCAATAGCCTTCATTTTTATAAACTTTTAATATCTACATTTTCAGGAAGCTGTAATGGATTTTCAGAATTAATATGATCATAAAACATAATTCCATTTAAGTGATCAATCTCATGTTGAAATACAATCGCTTGGTAACCAGATAATTTAATCATTACTTCATTCCCATCTTCGTTCCAAGCCTTTACTCTAATTCTTTCATATCTAGGAACATATCCAATTTCTTGTCGATCTACTGATAAGCACCCCTCACCTTGCGGCAAATAAATCATTGAAACTGAATGACTTACAATTTTAGGATTGATAAGCATATATTCATGCTCACCTTTTTCATCTACTATATATGCAACAAACATACGTTTATTTAAGCCTATTTGATTAGCTGACAAACCGACACCTGAACGTAATTTGTATTTTGCCGCTAGTTGTGGATCTTGACTATTTTTTAAAAATTGAAGCATACATTGCAATGTTTCTTTATCATCTTTGCTCGGAGGGAGCGAAACCTCATCGATTACTTTTCTTAAAATAGGGTCTCCTTCTCTTACAATATCCTTCATAGTAATGATGTAATTTGGATTAAATTTCGTCATAATCATGCCTTCTCCTTTATTTAAATGTATCATTAGTATAAATGATTATTTCATATTCTCCAATTTATGAACTACCTCTTCACATATTTGATGTGTTAGTAGAAGATCATTTACTGAAATTCCAATATTGTTTTTTAATTGAACAGCTTCAACAAAATTTGTAACAATTTGCTCAAAGCCTCGCTTCATTAATGTAGGCTCCCAATCACTGCTACCTAATTTTGTTTTATCCTTATCCTTTTGATTATATAGTTCACTTACATTATGTACTTCAAATTTTTCATTTGGAGACATGATTTCTAATTTTTCTTCTATAGTTCCACTATATCTATTCATAATGCCAATTGCAGTACAATCTTTTGAAGTAAATTGAATAATAACATGGTATAATTGACTTTCCACTTTCTTGCCGGTTACTATTATGTTTTCTATTGTAGTCGGAAACAGATAGACCATCGTATCAATCACATGTATAAAATCATCAAAAACAAATCTTCGAATCTCATCTGGAAGAGATTTACGATTTTTTTGCATAATAATCATATTAGGATTAGACAGATATTTTAATTGTTTATATGAGGGTGCAAATCTTCTATTAAACCCTGCAGTAAAAATTAAACTATTGTCCTTTGCTAATTGAATCAATTGTTTTGTAGTTTCATAATGAAAGGTAATAGGTTTATCCACATATACATGTAAATGGTTCAATAAAAGGAACTTTACAATTTCTTCATGAGAATCCGTACTAGAGTGAACAAATGCAGCTTCAATACCACTTCTTATTAAAGACTCTAAGCTGTCATGAACGTTTTTAAAATTATACTTATTTTGAATGAGTGACCGAGTAGATAAATTTCTTGTAAAAAAATGAAACTCTACCCCCTCTTTATGACTATATACAGGGAGATATGCCTTTTTGGCAATGTCACCTATTCCAATTACACCTATTTTTAACATACTAATCCCCCCTTCAACCCTTACTATTATAATATAAAAATCGAATATTGTATCAATTTCATCATCCGAATATTTACTTCCCTGGATTAGGTCATATCTCTGCGATTAGCATCTTTATCTAAATGCACTAGTAATTCCATACAATTAGGTAGATAAAAATTATCTACCTACGATTTTTAGTTTACATAAAATTATTATTATATACCTCTTTGGCGCTTATCCAACTTTTTACAGTAATAGTTAACTAATTCTTCAATTTGATTATGTTCAGGATATTCTCCATTAAATTCAAACTGAATTTCTTCTATAAATCGACCATCCTTATAAACATGAATAGCACCGTTTTGACTAATCACACTAAATTCCGGCTCAAACAAGAAGCCATTTCGTTCAATTGCTCCCAAACTAAGACCACTCCTTACCACATCTTAAAGCATGTGTAATAATGATGTTGCTATCCTATTCAAATTAGTAATTCATAAACCTCATTCAACTGTCTCACTCTCGTTGTATCTTGTTCGTCTTTTGCATAACGAATTTCATCTCTTAAAATTTTATTTAGAAATAAAACTTCAACTTCATCTAAACTTTGAACAAACCTTTCCTCGCTTTCATTTTGATGTTCAAGCAGCTTTTTATAAATAGCCTTTCCCGAAGCATGATTCAGATGATTTGATAATGACTCTCTTAAATAAGCTAATGTTGTATCCAATATGCTCACCTCTAAATTATTGATTTCTCTTTTCTATTAAGTTGGTTTAAAAAAAAGAAATCATACATTTTTTCTAAAGATGATATTAAATCCCTTATATATTTATTTGGTCATTAACAACAACATTTTTTGATCGAGAAATATAACTATGTAAAATCATGCCCACAATCACTAACAACATGCCAATTATTGAAAGTGTAGATGGCAAACCTGTTTTTAAAAAAATGACTTCTCCAAATAAAGCAAATAAAATTTCGATGGACTGCGTAGCTTCAACTGCAGCTAGTTGTGAAACATTATCCTTTACTAAATCAGTCGCTTTAAAAAATAATACTGTAGCAATTACTCCTGAAGAGATAGCTACAATTAATGATTGAGTTGTTTGGCTAAAACTAGGAGGACCATCAGATAAAAAAGCTAAAATAGATAAGATTAACCAAAATGGTAAGCTCGCGATTGTCATCCCAAGCACACGACTAAAAGCATCTAATCTCCCCTCACAAATTTGCATCATCTTGCGATTTCCTAATGGATAAGCAAACGAAGCAATAGTAACAGGAATGACTACCAATAATGTTCCTTTTAATGAAATGTGTTGACCTTGCTCCAACTGCACACAAAGTACTCCAAATAAAATAATCAATGACATCGATAGTCCTTTTATAGGAATTTTTCCTTTTATTTTTATTGGACCATTTTTCGTTTGTACTTCTTCATAAAAGAAAGGTACTAGTAGAGAACCAGAAATGATGGTAATCTGCCAAGTTCCTGCAACGAGCCAGCCTGGGCCATAAGCTGAAGAAAAACATAAAGGAGCATAAAACAATCCAAAACCAATAAAACTCCAGAGCAACCATTGGAAAGGATGCTTCCTCATTTCAACGATTAAGGTTCTTAAGCTATTTCTCCAAACAACAATAGCTAATAAAAAGGGGATCATAAAAAAATATCGTAATGATGCACTCCAAAGCCAATTACCACCGTTTAATTCCATTGACCGATTCAGGACAAAAGTTACCGCAAAAAAGAAAGCTGCACATATCCCTAATAGAACAGATCTCATCCTCTGCCCCCTTTTAATATAAAATACTATTTAAAGAATATTCTTAATCCCCAAAAAAATCTAGAGGAATTTCCTCTAGATTTTTCATTAACTAACATATGCAATTATGCCTTCTTGTTCATTCCACTCAAGCTCTAAACCAACTGACATTGGGTCTAACCCATGTTCCGTATCAAGCCAATGACGTAAGCCTTCAATCAAATTAATTTCTGTTAATTTTTGTAATCGATCATTCACTTCTACCTCAGCAGAGAAGCCACTTTCATCGTCATAAATTAATTCGACAGACACTTCCTCTGGTTGTACATAATATTTATCAGCAATAAAAATGCAAACTGCGTTAATTATATCCTGTTCAAATATAGCTGTTTTTTCCATTATTCATTATACCTTCTTCTATTATTGCGCTTAAACGCTTGAAAGATTCGGACAATAATCATGACAACACCTATTAGGATTATGATGTTAACGAATCCAGCTAAAATGGAGCCAAATGCTCCTAATCCCATACCACCAAATAAACTACCAATTAGCATGCCTCCCAATCCTCCAAGAAGCATCCCTTTCATAAATCCACCTTTATTACTTTTATTTGTAAAGGATTTATTTGTTGAATTTACTTTATTATCTTGCTTAAATTTGTTTGTATTTGTGCTTTTGTTTTTAGAAAATGGATTAGATTGAGATGGAGTAAATGAGCGTTTACCAGAACGATAACCTTTGGCAGCAGCATCATCAACATATCCGATACTAGTAACTGTAAAGATTAATGTAAATACTGTTAAAAACATTAATAATTTTTTCTTCACTTTTATTCTCCTTTTTTATTTCAAGAGTGGTAACAAAGCCTCTTGTATTTTAAGTTCCTATGAACTCATTATATGAACTTTTTGTTATAAAATCAAGTGTTTTTCATATTTTATAAAAAAAATAGATTAACATAATATATTAATAAATATAATATTGAATTTTTTCATGCAAATTGACATTTCATAGTACTAATCATAAGATAAGTTCATTAGAACTATTATTGATGGAGATGATTGAAATGCTCACTTTTCAGTTAACAAGAAAAGAAATGGCTGACCTTTTATTGTCTCTTAAAGGCTGGAGTCAAAAAAAGCCATTGACTATTTTACAAGAAGCATGGATTCAATCGAATAATATAACAGTAGAAGAAAATAAACCAATAACTGAATTTATAACGACGATCCTTGCCCCCATTTTTGAAAAAGTAATCAAGTATGATAAAGAGGAAATTGCTTTTTCATTAAATGAAATTGTTGCGCTTGGAAATCAAATTGAAAATACGAATTTTACCACTACAGCTGTACAGAATTGGGTGAAAAGAGATATAAAAGAAATGATTTCTTCACCTCAAAAAGGAAAAAAATATTCATTGGAACAAACAGCATTGCTTTTCCTTGTAGAAGATTTAAAGACTGCATTAGATTTTGATTCCATTCGAAAGGTGTTAAAGCTCGTTGTAAATGATCCTGAAAATGAAACCGATGATTTAATTAATCCTGTACAGCTTTATGCTTGTTATTCAACACTCTTTGATGAAATTAATCGTCAAGACTACTCAATGAAAAGCAGAACCATTAAAGAAATAGAATCGATGATTGAAACAACAGCAAAGCAAATGGTGGATGAATACTCGCATTTAACGGAAACTCATCGTGAAGCTATTAGAAATACAATTATCATTGCGACCCTTTCCGTATATACTGCATACTTTCAAATGTATGCCAGAAAATATTTATCCGCTACATTGTTCTTACATGATTTAAAATAAAAAACCTCAACAAACAACTGAAGAGCCATAAGTAAAAAACTCATGACTCTTCGTTCATTCCATACATTAAATGGCAATTTTGTACTCTATTAAAACAATCACTCTTCTCGTTTAATTATACAAAATTCTACTTAAGTAAAGTCAATAACATAATTACCAGTCTACGATGTCTTGTCGCTCACTTTTTCGATTTCCTTTCTTGCTTTGTCTTTGTATTAATTCTTCCTCAACTTCCTTTAACGTGATATTCTTCTCTGTAAGCAATACAAATGAATGATAGAGTAAATCCGCACATTCTTTAATCATTTCTTCTTTATCTTGATTTTTAGCAGCTATTACTACTTCTCCTGCCTCTTCAATTACTTTCTTACAAATTTTATCAATACCTTTTTCAAACAAATAATTCGTATACGAATGTTTGTAAATTTCTGATTTTCGATCATTAATCTCATCCATTAGTTTTTCAAAAATAGAGGTTTTTTGTCTTACAGATTCTTCATCTACTTCGATTCCCTCTTTAATCGTTTTGTAAAAACAAGAAGGTTCTCCAGTATGACATGCAGGTCCATTTTGTTTAACATAAATTAACAAAGTATCCTCATCGCAATCCATTTTAATTGATTGCACCTGCTGCTTATGTCCAGAAGTTTCCCCTTTATTCCATAAAGACTGGCGTGAACGTGAAAAAAACCATGTTTCATTTGTTTCAAGAGTTTTGTTATAGGACTCTTCATTCATATAGGCTAACATTAATACTTCCTTTGAATATTCATCAACTATAATTACTGGTAATAAACCTTTAGTGAAATCAGGCTTCACGCATCATCACTCCATTCTCTGCACACAAACCTTTAACTACATCGATTGTAAATAATCCTTCATGAAAAATGGATGCCGCTAATGCTGCTGATACATTTGTTTTTTCGAATACTTCAAGAAAATGACTTGGATGACCACATCCTCCTGAAGCAATAACTGGTATATTAACTGTATCTACTATAGTTTTGGTTAAAGGCAAGTCAAACCCGTCCTTCACTCCATCACAGTCTACACTTGTTAACAATATTTCTCCAGCACCTAATCTTTCAACTTCACGAACCCAGTGAATAACATCGATTTTCGTATCTTTTTTCCCGCCATGTGTCATTACATGCCATCTTCCTTCTGAAGATAGCTTCGCATCAATAGCAACGACAATACATTGTGATCCAAATTTAACGGATGCTTCTGTAATTAGTCCAGGATTATTAACTGCAGCTGAATTAATTGCTACTTTATCAGCTCCAGCTAACAATAAATCTGCAACATCATCTATGTTCTTCACTCCACCGCCAACTGTTAAAGGAATAAACACATGTTCAGCCGTTCTTTCTACGATATCAACAACTGTTTTTCTATCCTCGTTCGTCGCTGAAATATCTAAAAAAATAAGTTCATCTGCTCCATTCCTTGAATAATAAGATGCCATTTCAACAGGATCACCCATTTCTCTTAATAAAACAAAATTCGTTCCCTTAACGACCTTTCCATCTTTAACATCAAGGCATGGAATAATTCGCTTTGCAATCATAATGATTTCACCTGTAATTGAACCTCACCATTATAAATGGCTTTGCCGACAATTGCTTCTGCAATTCCAATTCCTTTTATGGCTTCAATATCTTGCATATTGCGTATACCTCCTGAAGCGACAATGGTACAATCAACTGAATTAACGATATTTTCTAAATCTACTAGATTCGGCCCGGACATGGTTCCATCCTTAGAAATATCCGTATATATTATCGTTTCAACACCAAACATTTCCATCTTTTTTGCAAACTCAATATAATTTATTTCAGAAATCGTTTCCCAGCCGTGTGTGGCAACTTTTCCATTTATTGCATCAATCCCTATCACGATATGTTTCTTAAAGGTAGAAAGAGCCTTTTTAAGGAATGCTTCATCCTCAATCGCAGCTGTTCCAAGAACAATTCTAGTTACTCCTGCTGTTATATAATTTTCAATTGTTTCAAAATCACGTATCCCTCCACCAACCTCTATAGGAATAGTTGATATTTCAGTTAGCTTTTTAATTAGTTCAAATTGTGCCGGGACTCCTTTACGTGCTCCATCTAGATCAACAATATGAACAAGCTCTGCTCCATCATTAATAAACTGAGAAATTTGTGTTCTCGGATCACTACCTACTTCAGTTGATGTATGAAACTTCCCTTGAAATAGACGGACACATTTACCTTCTATTAAATCAATTGCCGGTATAATTTTCATTTTTAATCTCCTAACTACAAATATTTATGTTGGTAGATTGAAGAAAAGTGCTAATTAATGCTTTTCCATTTGAACCACTTTTTTCAGGATGAAACTGCATTCCATAAATATTTTCCTTTCGAACAATAGAAGGAATTTTTAATCCATAATGTGTTGTCGCTTTTACATATTTATCGTCTGTTTTTGCATAGTAAGAATGAACAAAATATACGAATCTATTATTATAACTAGAAAATTCTGAATCAGTAGCATCTATCGTATTCCAGCCGATATGTGGTAAAATCATTTCTGTTTTTATTTTTTCTACAGTACCTGGTATTAAATTTAAGCCAAACGATTCTTTTCCTTCAGTGCCTTTTGTAAATAATAATTGCATTCCTAAGCAGATACCTAAAATCGGTTTTCTTTGTGCAAGTCTAAGTATTGGATCACGTAATCCTCTTCTATCGATTTCAGCTACAGCTGCTTGAAATGAACCTACTCCAGGAAGAATAATATGGGTTGCCCTTTCTAAGAGCTCGACAGAATCTGTCCTACAAACTTCAACTCCAAAACTTTTAAATATGTTAGAAACACTCGCAATATTCCCCATGCCATAATCAACTATTCCAATCATTCGATAAACCCCTTTGTTGAATTTACACCATCTATTGTTGAATCTATCGTTATAGCTTTACGAAAGGCCCTACCAAATGCTTTAAATAAAGATTCAATTTTATGATGAGTGTTATCGCCATATAGAACCCTAAGATGTAATGTGATTCCAGATTGATTAACAAATGCAGTAAAAAATTCTTTTACAAGTTCTGTATCAAAGGTACCAAGTTTTGGATTATTGAAATTGGCTTCGAAATGTAAAAAAGGCCTACCGCTTATATCTACTGTAGCAAATCCTAGTGCTTCATCCATTGGAACATAGGAGGAACCATAACGATTAATTTGTTTCTTATCACCTAATGCCTCCTTTACCACTTGACCTAATACAATCCCAACATCCTCTACAGTATGATGACTATCAATATGCAAATCTCCATCCGCCTCTACTTGTAAGCCAATTCGCCCATGCTTTGCAAATAACTCAAGCATATGGTCAAAAAAACCAACACCTGTATGGATTAATGTAGTCGTTGATTCATCTAAATTACAAGTAACTTTAATAAATGTCTCATTTGTTTTTCTGCTTTTCGATGCTTCTCTCATTGTTTCCACTCCATCTCTTACCTCTTGAAGTTTTTTACTATAATCTTTTTTTAATTGCCCGTGCATGACCTATTAATTGCTCTTCAGTAGCTAAATTTATGACATGAGGCGCCGCTTCAACTAACGCTTTCTTTGAATAATGCAAGTAGGTTGTTTTTTTTAGAAAATCATCCACAGAAAGTCCTGAAGAAAATCTAGCTGTCCCTGATGTTGGTAATACATGATTGGGACCACCAAAATAATCTCCAATTGCCTCAGGTGTGTACTTGCCTAAAAAGACTGATCCAGCATTTTTTACTTTACTTAAATAAAACAAAGGATTATCTAAATGAATTTCTAAATGTTCGGGTGCTAATTGATTGACAAGTTCAAACGCACAATCGATTTGGTTTATTAAAATACAAGCACTTTGATTGGTTAAGGAATAACTAGCAATCTCCTTTCTTGGCAATTTCTCACATTGCTTTTCTAGCTCCTTCTTTACTTCCTTAATGAGAGCCTCTGAAGTTGTGAATAAATAGGTATGTGCATTTTTATCATGCTCTGCTTGGGCAATTAAATCCGCTGCGATATATATAGGGTTTGCCGTTTCATCAGCAATAATTGCTACCTCAGAAGGACCTGCAATCATATCAATACCAACATCTCCAAAAACAAGTGCTTTTGCAGCTGCAACATATTCATTACCTGGTCCTACAATTTTATCAACAGGAGTAATTGTTTCCGTACCATAGGCCAATGCTGCAATTGCTTGGATTCCGCCAATTTTATATATTTTATTAACTCCAGCAATGTCTGCTGCAACAGAAAGTATCGGTGAAATAGTGTCACCATTTCGAATTGGTGTTGTCATAACAATTTCCCCTACCCCTGCTAAAACTGCTGGGATAGCATTCATTAAAACCGTAGAAGGATAACAAGCTGTCCCTCCTGGCACATAGATCCCAATACGTTCAATTGGAAGGAATAATTGTCCCGCAATCACATCTTCTGACATTTCCATAACTCGAGATGGCTGTAATTGTTTTGAGTGAAAATTCCGAATGTTATCTGCAGCCTTTTTAAGAGATTCAATGAGCTCAGAATCTATAGAGTTCCATGCCTGACTTCTTTCTTCATTAGATACTTCCCAGCTCTCAGGTACAAAACCATCAAACTGAAGAACATATTCTTTTAAAGCAGATTCACCATCTTTTTGAATATCAAACAGCACCTTTGCAGCAGTTTGCATGATATCACTATTGATTGAACGGTTATTATTTCTAAAGCGAGTAATCGAATAAATAAATTGTTCTGGTGTAAATGACTGAATCATATTACCTTCTCCTTCTCACTTAAAACATCAATAATTGGAGTTAAAAAGTTTCTTTTTATCTTTAAGGAGGAACGATTCGCAATACATCTAGCAGTAATGGTAAACATGTCTTCTTTAATCATTAAACCATTCTCCCTAAGCGTAGTTCCTGTTTCAACAATATCAACAATTGCATCTGCTAATCCTATAATTGGTGCCAGTTCTACTGAACCTTCTAACTTCACAATCTCTACTGATTCACCTTTTTCTCTAAAAAAACTTGTTGCGATATTTGGATATTTCGTTGCTATAATCATTTTACTATTGGAAATCCTTTGACCTTTCCTATCTGCTATAGCAAAATGACATCTCCCGAATGGTAAAGGAAGCAAATTATATACATCTGGACTATATTCTAAAAGAATATCTTCCCCAACAATACCAAGGTCTGCTATCCCACGCTCAACATATGTAGCTACATCCACTCCTTTAGCAAAAATAAACCGAAAATTTTCAGTATCGACCGAAAGCTTTCTACCTTTATTTAATAATGGTGTTGTATCAAAAGATAGCGACTGTAAATATTCTAAGAATTGCTTTTCTAATCTACCTTTAGTTAATGCAATGCACACCTTCATTTTTCAATCACCTCGTATTTTCCATCACGATGAATGATAAAAAGTACCTTATCATAATTTTCTACTGATTCCTTTTCAAAAAAAACATCTATAATCGAATTGGGAAAATCCCCCCTAAGTTTTTCAGCAAAAAAAAGCGACTCCTCCGATGCAATGATACAAATTTTTTCTTTCAGATGGCCTTTAGCTATTTGATCTGCCAATATATCTACATCGAAGGCTAAACCAACTGCATTTCTATTTTGATCAAACTGATGGAATAATTTATCGTAACGACCTCCTGAAAAACATGTTGCGCCATTATTTTTGAAAAATCCTCTAAATAGAATTCCAGAATAATAGGGTAAATTTTTCACCCTCCCTAAATCTACTATTACTTCTACTTCACCCGTTGCCTGTATAATAGAAGCTAATTTTTTCAAGTGATGAATTTTTTCCAGCAGCCTTGGTTGATCATTCCAACGTTTAGAAAAGTTATTTATTACCAGGTCTACAGATCCATATGCATCAACTAAACTTAAAAGGTCTTCTGAAATGTCATTATTTTCTTGCTTTGATACAATTTTATAAACGACATCCTTTTGTTTATCATGCATAGCTATTTTTAGACTTTTCAATTCCTCATTCGTCAATGTAAGTTGACTAGTCAACTCCTCAAAAATACCTGTATGACCTAGCTCGATAATGAAATTATCTATCTGTATCTCTTTCAGAAAATTCACCGCTACAAATAAGCATTCACTTTCACCATAAAAACTCGGATAATCAATGATTTCAATCCCAACTTGTCTGCTTTCTATTCCTTGCCTATTTTTGTGAAAAACAGAACCTTGATAGGCCCATTTCTGATAAGGAAATGGATGTTTCACTAATGCTCGAGCAATAGATGTCGTCCAATCTGGGCGCAATACCTCGATCTCTCCGTTATTATTGAACCATTTCAACATATTTTGGAGGCCCATCCCTACATTATTGTTCGTAAAATTATCTGCGAAATCAATTACAGGGGTACAGATTTCCTGATATCCTCGAATAGTTATTACTCTTCGAAAAGATTCAAGAACTTGATTTCGATTACTTACTGCCAGTCCCCAGTCATCTTGACTCCCACTTGGTAAAAACATAAATATACTCACTTCCCATTAGCTTTTACTTTATTATATTATCACTCTACCAAACTAAAGTATTTAAATTGATATTACCATACCATACAATAAATGCATTGGTCAATAACTTTATCTGTTATTCATGTCTATTGTAGCCTTAAAATAAAGATTGATAAAAAACTCTCCACTCTCCATATACAACAGCAATTAAAAAACCGTTATTTTGAAAAGAGAATGATCAAAATGACGGTTTTCTGTTTGATTAATATCAATTTTTAAAATAAAGTTTAATCATTTCTTATTGAAAGCATCCCTTTAGCATTCCTGTAGTGCGTTAATTTCGACTTTGAAAAAAATAGAGCCCCTCAGTAAGATAAGAGTATAGAAACCACTCTAAAACTCAAATCTAAGGAGGAGCTCTTATATGAAGTTTAAAAT
>BORH01000038.1 GCA_018333075.1 Heyndrickxia sporothermodurans
CATCTGATTCGCTCGACTTGCATGTATTAGGCACGCCGCCAGCGTTCGTCCTGAGCCAGGATCAAACTCTCCAAAAAGATGTTTGAACGAATCAAAATCTTCGAATTTGATTTAGCTCTTATAAATTTATTAATTGACGTTTCGTTTTGTTCAGTTTTCAAAGATCAATCACTTATCAGCGACTTAAATATATTATCATATCCAACATTTGATGTCAAATGTTTTTTTGAAATATTTTTTTCGTTTATCTCAGCGACAAATAATATATTACCATCATTACTAATGATTAGTCAATTCTTTTTTTAATATAATTTTTTGGGTTTAATAGTTAATCCTTATTATTATGAACTAAGTTATAAAACTTTCGTTTATTAGTAAGAAAAGCGTAAGCGCCCTGTTCATCGACGTACGGACCGAAAGGAATTCGACTAAGCTAGACATAGCAGGCATTTTTCATCATTTATACCTTAAAAAATTTATACTTTCTTCTTAAAAAAAACGAAAAATCCGCAAAATACGGATTTTCACCCTATAATCCATGTTTGAATGACTGTTAATCCTACAACGCCCGGTATCCCTAATAAGCCTGACACAGCAGTTGTAATAAAATTAATAGGTACATGAATTCCAAATTGCCCACCAAACTGATTTAGAAAAAAGAGAAATAGTGCTCCGATTGCAAACCTAATAAATATCTGACCGATAATCCGCAATGGTTTTCCGGGAGACCCCGCTAATAATAATAGCAGGATCAATCCAGAAATTACTGCGATGATAATAATCGGATCCATTAACATCCCACCCCTACCTTTTTACAATTGTATTATTCATTTTATGAACAGATTGTCCAAAAAGAACTTCAGTTGTAAAAAAGTCGGAAAAGGTTATTTTTTTATTTTAATATTTCTAGCTTTAGCTTCGCGAAATAAAAAAAAGTACTTCATTTCAGCAATTTTTTTTTGAGCAATGAGCTCTTCGTCATATTCAAAACTCATTTCAACTAAAGACTTTTGTTGAAGCCATTTTTTTCTTACTGTTGTCATTAAGTCAATTAACTTTTGATCATAGTCGTTTCGCAATTTCTTTTTCCGATTGAACAAGTCATTCACCCCAGTTTCACAAGATTACTGCTATAAGGAGTTTATTCTTTTAAAATAGAACCAAGTTTTAGTAAGTCCTTTAAACCTCTCTTCTACCTTCTAATGCTTTAGAAAGTGTTACCTCGTCAGCGTACTCTAAATCTCCGCCAACAGGTAAACCATGCGCAATTCTTGTAATTTTAATACCAGTGGGTTTGAGAAGACGAGAAATATACATAGCGGTAGCTTCTCCTTCAATATTAGGATTTGTAGCTAATATTACTTCTTGTACAGTCTCATCCTGTAACCTTTTAAGAAGGTCAGGAATATTAATATCCTCTGGCCCTATTCCATCCATCGGAGAAATCGCACCATGAAGCACATGATAAAGACCATTAAATTCCTTCATTTTTTCCATAGCTATGACATCTTTTGGATCTTGAACAACACAGATAACACTTCTATCTCGCCTTTGATCCTCACATATATAGCAAGGATCTTGATCGGTAATATGTCCACACACACTACAATAACTTAAGTTTCTTTTAGCATCTACAAGTGCTTTTGCAAAATCAAGGACAGTATCTTCTTTCATACTTAACACAAAAAACGCCAGTCGGGCCGCAGTTTTTGGCCCTATTCCTGGCAGTTTCATAAAGCTATCCATCAGTTTTGTTATCGGTTCAGGATAATGCATCATTTGTTCCCCTTAAAACCCTGGAATGTTTAAACCTTTCGTAAACTGTCCCATTGTTTGATTTGTTAGTTCTTCCACTTTCTTTAATGCATCATTTGTTGCAGCAAGTACTAAATCTTGAAGCATTTCAATATCTTCAGGATCTACTACTTCTTCTTTAATATTTACTTCTACTACTTCTTTATGCCCAGAAACAATAACTGTCACCATTCCGCCACCAGCAGTTCCTTCAATACGCTTTTCTCCTAGCTCTTCTTGAGCCTCCGCCATCTTTTTTTGCATTTTTTGCATTTGTTTCATCATATTTTGCATATTTCCCATTCCACGCATCATATAATTCCCTCCATTTATTTAATCCTTTATTTCAACAAGATCGGCACCAAATAATTTTTGTGCTTCCGATATCAGCGGATCTTCAGAAGTTTCATCATCATCCTTAGATATATCTTTCTGGTTATGAATAAACTTTTCTCGTATATCATTCCACTGAGATTCTGGAACACCAACCATTTGATAACCAATTCCTGTTAACTCTAATAAAATTGATGTAATTGCCTCCAGAAATTTCTGGTTTTCCATAGCCATTTGACAATGGATTTCATACTTAAACTTCAATACAAAAGAATTCCCTGAAGCAGCGACTGGTTCTGCATCGTTTAAAAGGGCAGATTGCGATCTCATTTGTCGATCATTTAAAAGGTTAAGCATGTCTCCCCATCTACTTTTTATAAGGCTTAAATCCTGTTTCGTCGCTTCTTTTAATATCTCATTAATTCTACCAGTTTGTGCTTTAAATCCTTTGACAGAACGAGAGGCTTTTTTTACTTGCTGTTGATTTGCGTTTGGCCTTTCTTGTACTCCATTAACTTTTAATTCTTTTACTTCTTTTTGAAGTTTTTCAATTTGAGTTAAAAGCGGTTGAATATCTAGATTATCTGTTGTTTGTGTAGTTGTACGTACTTCACATAACCTTATTAGTGAGACCTCTAAATAAATCCTAGCTAAATTTGAAAATTTCATTTCCTGTTGCGTTTTATTTAATATTTCAATGTATTCATATATTTGGTCAGAGGTGATTTTCTCAGATAGCTCGCGAAACTCTTCGTCAAGCATAACCCTCTCAATTGCTTCTTCAAGTGAAGGAGCCTTTTTATATAAGAGCATGTCTCGAAAATATAGAATTAAATCTTCCACAAAACGAGTTGCATCTTTCCCTTGATATAAAAGTTGCTCAAACGTATGAAGTGCTTCAGAAATATTTTTTTCAAATATTGCCCTAGCTAATTTATTTAAATAAGATTGAGCTATTGAGCCTGTGACTGTCAGCGCATCCTCTACAGTTACTTTATCTTGACCAAATGAAACAGCTTGATCCATTAGACTTAAAGCATCACGCATCCCACCTTCTGCAGCACGCGCAATTATACTTAAAGCAGAATCCTCAAATTGAATTCCTGATTCACTTGCTATACGAGCCATTCTCCCTGTAATATCTTGAGCAGTTATCCGTTTAAAATCGAACCTTTGACAACGAGAAATAATTGTTAAAGGAATCTTGTGAGGCTCAGTGGTTGCCAAGATGAAAATAACATGCTTCGGAGGTTCCTCTAATGTCTTTAATAAAGCATTAAATGCACCAATAGAAAGCATATGTACCTCATCAATGATATATACCTTAAACGGAACTACATTCGGTGCAAACTTTACTTTATCACGAATATCCCGTATTTCTTCAACACCATTATTAGAAGCAGCATCAATTTCAATCACATCAGGAATCGAACCATTGGTAATCCCTTTGCATGCATCACATTCGTTACAAGGTTCACTTACTGGGGCGTTCTCACAGTTTACAGCTTTTGCTAGAATTTTTGCGGCACTTGTTTTCCCAGTTCCCCTAGGTCCAGAAAAAAGGTAGGCATGAGAGATCTTTTGTTGCAGGAGGGCATTTTGAAGTGTTTTTGTTACATGTTCTTGTCCTACAACATCCTCAAAGACCTGCGGACGCCAAACGCGATATAATGCTTGGTAACTCATGGCCCTCCTCCTTTTTTAACGTTTATTGAATAAAATTACACATCAAAATGAAAGCATAAAATAGCTGAAATCTTCACTTTTCTCATATTATACCTTATCCATTTATAATTTAACATTATGAAAAAGAATTAATTCTTTTTCGAATGAAAATTTTAAATGGTAAACAAAAAACTCATCCCTTCGGATGAGTTTAGCTATGTAATTTAACTGCCGTGCACCTTCCCTCGACTAGCACCCATAAGCGTTACTTAAGCAGTTAGCTCGGCTCAGGCTGCCCTGCGGCACATGGAAGAGTCCACTTAATGCTGCTTCCTTCCGGATCTGACATGGTTCATGGATTTCCATTGCGCAGGACCCAAGCGTCAACACCACTTACTTAAGGCAGGCCCTACAGGATACTAGCCTCAAGAAGGGATTCAGTCTTGCTAGAGCGGATTGCAAGTGATAGGGCACCGCTACCTCCCCACCTAGCACGGCAAAGTTGATACCAAATGTTATGCGTTTTATCAACGCAAGATAAAGTATACTAGTTTTTCGAAAAAAAAGCAATGGCTACAGTTTGTTAATTAATGGATTCGTTTAAGTTTTTACTTACTTTCTCAGATTTTTTTCGCAAACGAATGCTTTTAAAGAAGTCACTTAACAATGTACTGCATTCCGTTACTAAAATTCCGCTTACTACTTCACTTTGATGATTAAAACGAGGATCATTTAAAAGATTCATCAATGTACCTGCACAACCAGCCTTAGGATCACTAGCACCATAAACAACTTTTTTTATTCTGGAAAGAATAATCGCCCCGCTGCACATTGGACATGGTTCTAATGTTACATACAGGATTGCTTCCTCTAAACGCCACGACCCTACCTTTTCGCATGCTTCTTGAATTGCTAATATTTCAGCATGTGTTATGGCATTTTGACTTGATTCTCTTAAATTATGTGAGGATGCAATGACTTCTCCATTTAAAACAATGACTGCACCTATAGGAACCTCATTTTTTGCTTCTGCCTTTTTTGCTTCCTGAATGGCAAGCTTCATAAAATATTCATCATTATCATTCACAACTAAAACCAGCCTCTATTGTTGATTGTTGATTATTTATTCATTATATCTTATCACAAGACTATTTTGAAAAAGTACAAATAATAAACACTTTTTTTCATATATATTAATAATGAAGTCCATTATTATCAATCTATTGTCCGTAAAGGGATGAAAAATTAAAACTTATACAATATTATATCAACTTAGAACCTCCATCCCTTTTGGTATTTAAGTGGATTTAAATTATGTAGGAGGGCTCGTATGCAAATTCATGTTGTTAAACAAAATGAAACTTTGGGGAATATCGCTAATACCTATCGAGTCCCAGTGGTCGAACTAGAAACCGCTAACGAAATTCCCAATCCAGATAATTTAGTACCTGGCCAAACCATCGTAATACCTATTATTGGAAGCTATTATTGGGTTCAACAAGGCGATAGCCTATGGAGCATTGCTCAAAGATTTAAACTATCTCTACCAGAGTTAGCACGCATAAACGGAATATCAGTAAACACTCCTTTACAAGTTGGAATGAGATTATATATCCCTCCGCAGCGTAAGATCGATGCTGAATTCAATGCTTATGTTGAACCATTTGGAGAAACTGTTTCAAAAGCATTAGAAGATAGTTCTAGAAAAGCAGCACCCTATTTAACTTATCTTTCTCCATTTGCTTTTCGAGTAAATCGTGATGGTTCATTAATAGAACCTCCACTCGGTAATCTTGCAATCATAGCAAATGCAAATCAAAATGTTTTAGTAATGGCCATTAATAATCAAGAAGAAGGAAAATTCAGTGATGAATTGGGAAGAATTTTATTAAATGACCAAACCGTTCAAAATAATTTTTTAAATAATATTGTTACAACTGCAAAAAAATACGGATTTCGTGATATCCATATAGATTTTGAATTCCTACGACCTGCCGATCGCGAAGCCTATAACAACTTTTTGAGAAAAGCAAAAAGTAGATTTGATCAAGAAGGTTGGATGCTATCCACGGCTCTTGCTCCTAAAACAAGTGCAACCCAAAAAGGACTTTGGTATGAAGCTCATGATTACAAAACTCAAGGTGAAATCGTTGACTTTGTTGTCATTATGACGTACGAATGGGGATATAGTGGTGGTCCTCCTATGGCTGTTTCACCAATTAACTCTGTACGTGATGTATTAGTATATGCAATAACCGAAATACCTTCTAACAAAATATTAATGGGCCAAAACTTATATGGTTACGACTGGACTCTCCCCTTTACTCCAGGAAAAGATGTAGCTAAAGCAATTAGTCCTCAGCAAGCCATAAGGTTAGCTGCAAAATATAATGTACCTATTAATTATGATTCCACAGCGCAGGCTCCAACATTTGAATATGAAGATGAAAATAACAAAAAACATAAAGTTTGGTTTGAAGATGCTCGTTCCATCCAAGCAAAATTTGATCTTATAAAAGAATTGAACCTTCGTGGGATGAGTTATTGGAAGCTTGGTTTATCCTTTCCTCAAAACTGGCTCCTTATCGTTGAAAACTTTAATATCGTTAAAAAGTAATACGAATCATGACTGTCTAAGCCCTTTTATGACAGTCCTCTTTTTTTATCCATCCACTTTTATATTCCTCTTAATCCTTTTTATACCCTATTTATCGTATAAAAATATATGATAAAATCAAATAGCATTATTTTTAGATAAGTATAGGCAGTTAAAAAGGGGCTTAAAGCTAATATTTACTTGTTGCTTTTCGAATTGATATCCCCCATAGTAATGCTAGTAAATAAGACATCATTCCATAATAGAAGATAAATACCACATTACTTTTCACATTCACAATAAAGTTAATGAAAAGAGTTTGAATAGGTCTTTAAAGGGAGGAAGGTAGATGCATAGTTTACCATATATAACGGTTGAAGGACCGATTGGAATAGGAAAAACCTCACTCGCAAAAGCTATTTCAGAGCATTTTCACTATTTTCTATTAAAAGAGATTGTCGACGAAAATCCCTTTTTAGAAAAATTCTATCAAAATATAGAAGAGTGGAGCTTTCAATTAGAAATGTTTTTCTTATGTAATCGCTATAAGCAACTCGGAGATATTAAAAATAATTTCCTACTTGTTAACAAACCTGTAGTCGCGGATTATCATATTTTCAAGAATCTAATTTTTGCTAAGAGAACTCTTAAAGAAGAGGATTATCTGAATTATCTTAAAATCTTTCAAATTCTAACAGAAGGAATGCCACAACCTAATCTAGTCATTTATATTCATGCAAGCTTAGAGACGATTATGGAACGAATTAGGATGCGAGGGAGAGAATTCGAAAAAAATATTAGCGCTTCTTATATCAATCAGTTATCGATAGATTATGAAAATTTTATAACTAACTTTAAACAATCACAGCCGAATATTCCAGTTCTCCAATTTAATGGGGATGAACTTGATTTTGTGAAAAATTCATCGGATTTAAAATATATTCTAGACAAAATAACATTAACATTAAAAGAAGGAGAAAAAATTCATGGAACTTCGAAATAAATACTCAATCCCAAATAATGCTGTAATAACTATTGCAGGTACAGTCGGTGTTGGAAAATCAACGATGACCCACACATTGGCAACAGCATTAGGTTTTCGTACATCATTTGAAAAGGTTGATACAAACCCTTATCTAGATCATTTTTATCAAGATTTTAAGCGTTGGAGCTTTCATTTACAAATATACTTTCTAGCCGAACGCTTTAAAGAGCAAAAAAAGATTTTTGAATATGGCGGAGGATTTATTCAGGACCGATCAATATATGAAGATACAGGAATATTTGCTAAAATGCATTACGAAAAAGAAAATATGTCCGAAGTCGATTATGAAACATATAAAAGCCTGTTTAACGCAATGGTTATGACTCCTTATTTTCCACATCCCGATTTACTAATTTATTTGGAAGGCTCCTTAGATGATATTTTAGAGAGAATTCAAAAACGTGGACGCCCAATGGAGCAAAACACACCTATTGATTATTGGGTTGAAATGCATAAGCGTTATGAGGACTGGATTAATTCTTTTAATTCATGTCCAGTATTAAGAATTGATATAAAAGATTACGATCTTATAAATAATGAAACAAGTATTGAACCTATTGTAGAAAGAATTAGTTTTTTCTTAAAACAAACCCAATTATTAAAAAAATAGTCGCCAATGAATTGGCGACTTTCTCAATGCACTCCAAAAGATATTTGCAACAAAAAATTCGTTACAGTTGTAACGAATTTTATTAAATCTCCAATGATTTATGCGCGTTGTGTTTTATTAATGGCGGAGGAAGAGGGATTCGAACCCCCGCGCGGTTTAACCCGCCTGTCGGTTTTCAAGACCGATCCCTTCAGCCAGACTTGGGTATTCCTCCATTCGACAAGAAATAATATAACACGTATTAAAAAAACTGTCAACACTAATCAAGAAATTATTTAAGAGGAGGAAATTCCTCCTCCTACTTTATTTAAAACTAATTCGATCTACATTTCTCATATATGGTCTTAATACTTCAGGTATCACAACACTTCCATCGGCTTGCTGATAGTTTTCTAAAATAGCTGCAACTGTTCGACCAATCGCAAGACCTGAACCATTTAATGTATGCACATGCTCTGGCTTCGCATTCGCTTCTCTTCTAAAGCGAATATTAGCACGTCGTGCCTGGAATGCTTCAAAATTACTGCAAGAAGAGATTTCACGATAAGTATTGTAGCTTGGGATCCAAACTTCAATATCATATTTTTTCGCTGCGGTAAAACCTAAGTCAGCTGAACACATACTCATTACACGATAAGGCAAACCAAGTAACTGAAGAACCTTTTCTGCATTATTCGTTAATTTTTCAAGCTCTTCATAAGAATCCTCTGGTTTTACAAACTTCACTAGCTCTACCTTATTAAATTGATGCTGGCGAATCAATCCACGAGTATCGCGACCTGCTGATCCTGCCTCAGAGCGGAAACATGCACTAAATGCAGCATACTTAATTGGAAGCTGATCTCCATTTAGAATTTCATCTCGATGAAAGTTAGTCACTGGAACCTCAGCAGTTGGGATCAAAAAGTAATCCTCATTTTCAATTAAGAAAGCATCTTCTTCAAATTTAGGTAATTGACCTGTTCCAGTCATACTAGTTCGATTTACAATATAAGGTGGCAAAATTTCTTCATATCCATGCTCTTCCACATGAAGATCAAGCATAAAATTAAATAGAGCACGCTCTAAACGAGCACCTAAGCCTTTATAAAAAACGAATCTGCTTCCAGTCACTTTAGCAGCACGTTCAAAATCTAAAATACTTAAATCTGTCGCAATATCCCAATGCGGTTTAGGTTCAAAATCAAAGTTTCGAATATCACCCCAACTACGAATTTCTACATTATCATCTTCCGTTTCACCGATAGGAGTGCTTTCATGTGGGATATTTGGAATAGATAGTAACAAGGTTTCTAAATTCTCTTCAACGTTTCGCAACTCATCATCATATTGTTTGATTTGATC
Source organism: Heyndrickxia sporothermodurans (assembly GCA_018333075.1). Classification (GTDB taxonomy): domain Bacteria; phylum Bacillota; class Bacilli; order Bacillales; family Bacillaceae_C; genus Heyndrickxia; species Heyndrickxia sporothermodurans_A. Next base: position 9,388 of record BORH01000038.1, read on the forward strand.
ACCTACGTTTCTCATCTCTGCAATTAGATTATCAGCATCTTGTTTTTCTCTTTTCAACACAGCAATTTTTTGTGATACTTCGTTGCGCTTGCTTTTTAATTCCTCTGTAACAACAATTAGCTCTCTTCTGCGTTTATCTAGCTCTTCAAATTTTTCAAAATCTCCAAGATCTTCACCACGGTGTTGTAGCTTTTCTTTTACTTCGTTAAAATTTGCCCGTAAAAACTTAATATCAAGCATGTAATACTCCTCCATTCTTAATAAATAAAAAAACTCCCATCCCATAAAAAGGGACGAGAGTTACCCGCGTTGCCACCCAGCTTGAAAGTATTGTATACTTTCCACTTAAAACGATAACGGTTTTACCCGAAAGTACTTACTAATAATGATAAGAGAAAAAACCCTTATCTTATTTCATTCAGTACCTTACTCAAGGATGGATTCACAAGCTAACTTCATCGATTCGCACCAACCATCGACTCTCTTTAGAAGAAAATTCTTGCTACTATTTCCTCTCATTGCTTTAAACAAGATTTTAACAATTAATTTACTATAATTATTCCTAGTTTGCAACTATTTATTTATTTTTTCTTTTACCATATTGATAAAATATTGAGTAAGACTATGATCATCAGTTAGTTCAGGATGAAATGAACAACCTAGAATGTGTCGATCACGTGCAGCAACGATTCTTCCATTATGTTTTGCCAAAATCTCAACATTTTCACCGACCTCTAAAATATGTGGAGCTCGAATAAATACAGCATTAAAATGGTCTGCAACTCCCAATATGGCCAGATCTGCTTCAAAGCTTTCCTTTTGCCTGCCAAATGAATTCCTTTCAACTACAACATCCATTAATCCTAAATGCGTTTCATCATAGCCATTAATTTTCTTCGCCAATAATATTAAACCTGCACAAGTTCCAAACATAGGTTTTTCAAGTTCACCTAAATGTTTAAGTTTATCCATAAAATCATATTGATCAATTAAACGTCTCATTGTTGTGCTTTCTCCACCAGGTAATATTAACCCGTCTATTTCATCTAATTGATCTTTGCTTTTAATAATAATAGCCTCTTCACCACATGCTTCAATTGCTTGAACATGCTCTCTAACTGCGCCTTGTAGACCTAACACACCAATTTTAACCATGAATATAGACTCCTTGTCAACATCTATCTTTACTTGTAATTAATATCAGTTTTATAAATTTTTCGAATCCTTAAGTTAAATAAACAGCAAAAAGAACGCCTTGTCAAGACAGGCGTTCTTAAATTGATTTATTAAAACCAACCTTTTATAGTAGAGGTAATTCCACTCCAGATATCAGAAAAAAAACTTCCAATACCTCGCATCATTAATACAAACCAATTTGCTTTTTCAACTTTGTCAGCAGTGACAACATTTACAGTAGCAGATTTTTTTCCATCTAAATAACCAAAATCATTTTTCCCACTATATACAGCTGTTAGTGTACCTATCTTTTCACCTTTTTTGATAGGTGCTGTTAACTCATTATTTTTATTTAGCTTGTTTTTATCAATACTAAATGAAGGTTTATATAACTTCTCTTCACCATTTTTAACGACAATCTCTAGTGGATTTTGTGTTTCAATGTTTACTTTTTTCTCTTTACCTTTAACAACAGAAATAGATTCGTGCTTTTTAATTTTATAACCCTTTGGAAAAACTTGCTTAACTGAAAAGTTAGCAAAAGCATAATCCATCATTTTTTTTGTTTCATCAAATCTAGCTTGTTTTGTTCCTTGACCTTGTGCATTTGTAGCATTTAGAACAACCGTAATAACTCTCATTCCGTTTCTTTGAGCAGTTCCAGTAAAACAATGTCCCGCAAAATCAGTTGTTCCTGTTTTTAATCCATCTACTCCATTGTCCTTTGATCCATAGATGAGTGTAGGAAGCATCCAGTTCCAGTTTTCCATATTTATATCTTCACCTGGTCCTGCATGAAATTTTGCTTTAGGAATACTTGCTGTTTCTAAAACCTCTGGAAACTCATTAATCAAGTGTGAAGCTAATTTAGCAGTTGCTCTTGCTGACATGATATTTTCATCATTAGGGCCAGTCCCCTTTGGTTGCATTCCTTTTAAGTCTTGATTATTTAAACCTGTACTATTTACAAATTTATAATCTTTAAGGCCTAATTCCTTTGCCTTTTCATTCATTAGCTTAACAAAATTCGTTTCAGAACCAGCTATCGTTTCGGCAATTGCTATAGTTGCAGCATTTGCTGAGTATATTGCCATCGCACGATATAAATCTTTAATTTTATATTTCATATCTTTTCTTAATGGTACATTTGAAAGATCAGTATAGTGAGAAATTTTTTGAACATAGTCGCTAGGTGAGTATTCTTGATCCCACTTAACTTTCCCTTTTTTAATAGAGTCTAGAAGGATATACTCTGTCATCATTTTTGACATAGAGGCAATTCCAAGTGCAGTATCAGCATTTTTTGCATATAAAACCTTTCCTGTACTTGCTTCAACTAAAATCGCTCCATCAGCGTGAATATTTAATATATCATCTGCAGCTAATGCGGTTTTTGGTATTTGAAATAATCCGAACAACAATGAAAAAGCCATAACAAAGGCTATAATTTTTTTATATGTTTTTGTTTTCTTCACTAATAACCCTCCATCAATTTATGTATACACTTTCGTTATTTTACCATAGTTCTTAGTATAATAGTAGAGTTGATCATTTACCTGTGATAACAAAAAGTGGCAGGAGCACTCCGTTAGGTATATGCTCCTGCCATTTTGGTATATTATAGGTTTTTATTAAGATTGAGAGTAGTTAGGTGCTTCTTTAGTGATTTGAATATCATGTGGATGACTTTCTCTTAACCCAGCACCTGTCATTTTAATAAATTGTGCTTCTTCACGAAGAGCTTTTAAATCATTTGTTCCACAATATCCCATTCCAGAACGAATTCCACCAAGTAACTGATAAATAACATCAGCTAAAGGACCTTTATATGGTAAACGTCCTTCAATTCCTTCAGGAACAAATTTCTTTGCATCCTCTTGGAAGTAACGATCTTTTGATCCTTGTTCCATAGCAGCAACAGATCCCATACCACGATAAACTTTAAAGCGTCTGCCTTGAAATATTTCAGTTTCTCCTGGACTTTCAGATGTACCTGCTAAAAGACTTCCTAACATAACAACATGTCCACCTGCTGCAAGTGCCTTAACTATATCTCCTGAATACTTAATTCCACCATCTGCAATAATTGCTTTTCCATGCTTTCTTGCTTCTGTTGCACAATCATAAATAGCAGTTATTTGTGGAACACCAACACCAGCTACAACCCGTGTTGTACAAATTGATCCTGGCCCAATTCCAACCTTTACAATATCAGCCCCAGCTAATATTAATTCACGAGTTGCCTCAGCAGTTGCCACATTACCAGCGATAATATTTAAATTTGGATATGCATTTCTAATTTCACGTACTGTATCGATAACACCTTTTGAATGACCATGTGCAGTGTCAATAACTATTACATCCACATTCGCCTTAACTAGAGCTTCAACACGCTTCATTGTATCTTTAGTTACTCCAACAGCAGCTCCAACAAGTAGTCTACCAAGGCTATCTTTTGCGGAGTTTGGAAACTCAATGACCTTCTCTATATCTTTTATAGTTATGAGGCCTTTAAGTACACCGTTTGAATCAACTAAAGGAAGCTTTTCTATTCTATGTTTTTGAAGAATTTTCTCTGCTTCGTTTAAGGTTGTTCCTACAGGAGCAGTTACTAAATTTTCTTTAGTCATCACATCAGAAATTTGAATAGAAAAATCTTGAATAAATCTTAAATCACGATTTGTCAGAATACCAACAAGCTTTTGTTCTTCCTCGTTGTTAACAATAGGAACACCAGAGATTCGGTATTTTCCCATTAAATGTTCAGCACTAAAAACTTGATGTTCTGGAGTGAGAAAGAAAGGGTCTGTTATAACACCACTTTCAGATCGTTTAACTTTATCAACATGATCGGCTTGTTGCTCAATACTCATATTTTTATGAATAATTCCTAATCCACCTTGTCTAGCCATTGAAATAGCCATTTCAGCTTCTGTAACTGTATCCATTCCAGCACTAATAATTGGAATATTAAGCTTCAATGTTTCAGTAAGTTCTACTTTTAAATTAACATCCTTCGGTAATACATCAGATTTAGCTGGAACTAATAAAACATCATCAAAAGTTAAACCCTCTTTAGCAAATTTCGTTTCCCACATTTCTATTCCTCCTGCTCCGAAAATATTATTAGTAGGTTATCAATTGGTTAAACTACTGTCAAGATATTGACAATATGTTTTACTTTTCAAACAATTTGGAGGTTTTTATTTTGCACTTTATTCACGCATGGGAGCAGCTAAATTATTATCATTCTGCTGAAACAGCACAAAAATATTTATACAGCTGCTATAAAGGTTTGAACAAAGATAAAGCTGAATTAAAAAGCTATGAAAACTGCTACCCTTTTATCTATTTTTTACAACATGGAGAAATATATTATAATCAAGCAGAAAAATCACCGTTTGCGATTAAACCTGTATTATTATTTTACGGTTTAATCCATTTAATTAAAGCATGCTTATTAACTGTTGATCCAAATTATCCAGAAACCACCTCTGTTTTAGCTCACGGTGTATCTTCAAGAAAAAAGAAAAAGCAACACTATCAATTTGTAAATGATGAAATAAAAATACAAAAGATGGGTTTGTGTACACATTTTTCAAGCAAAATGTTTCATGTGGAACAATTAGACGGGGAAAAAATTGTTATGAAGGACCTTTTTTTACAAATTCCTGAGCTTGATGATTACTACTTATTTCAACATACCGAAAACATTGTTCGTATAAAAAGAAATAGAAATACTTTTTTTATTCCTAAAAAAATATTAGATAAATACCACTTTACAATAGATAGCTTTATTCGCTTTTTGAAGCAAAGAAACTGTCTTAATATACTTCATTCGGAGTTTAATGATGAACATATCATTTTAACGTGTACGGAAGATTCTCTACCATCTTTACCATTTCGTTATCACTTAAACAAAAATTGTTATTGTCTTCCCACCAAACAATCAAATTATATGTATTACCCTGAATTAATGATCCATTATTTACTTTTATATAATTTAAGCATGGTGGCTAGATATGAAACCGAATGGTGGGGTGAAGTTCTTAAAACTACTCCAACTAACGATTACCCACTAATTAAAGCTTTTTTATCCAGTACAGAAAAAAAATCCCCTATTTTAGTTTGGCAATATTTAAATAATAAACCGTAAATATCAGTAATTTATATACATGATCCTTTTCTAATTACTAAAACATTTCAATGATCTTATTTGAACTAACAAGTATTTAAACCACAAAAAAACACAGAGTAAGCACTCTGTGTTTCAAAATTGCCTGGCAACGTCCTACTCTTGCAGGGGGAGAGCCCCCAACTACCATTGGCGCTGAGAAGCTTAACTTCCGTGTTCGGGATGGGAACG
>BORH01000039.1 GCA_018333075.1 Heyndrickxia sporothermodurans
ATCTGTTGTTTAAACTCATCAGTAAATGTTCGACGTACTCTTTTAGTCATTGTAGATTCTCCTCATATATATTATCTGTAGTCTACTTGACCTTAAAAATTCTGTCCAATTAAGTGTAGCCGATCCACATTAACAGCCTTAGCCATTATGAGATTAATTGAGGAAGGTACCATACATTTAGATGATCCGGTTCAAAAGTATATTCCGTGGTTTACCCTTAAAGATAAACAAGCAGCATCTCAAATAACAATTAAACATTTACTTACGCAAACAAGTGGAATAAGTACTTATTCTGGCTTATCTATTTCAGATAAAGAATCTAAAGAGGATGCTATAAAGAAAAATGTAGAAGGTTTATCGAATGTTAGGCTAACTGCCACACTTGGAGAAAAGCATCAGTATAGTAATGCCAATTTTTTAATTCTTGGCGCTCTCATCGAAGAAGTTACAAATCAAACATATTCTGAGTATATGGAAAAGCAAGTTTTTTTACCATTAGGAATGAAACATGCGGCTGCTGATCATAGCTCAGCATATAAAAAAGGATATTTATCTGGTTACCAGTCATGGTTTGGATTCCCTCGGAAAAGTACAGTAACATATGATAATGGAGGAGCACCATATGGATACATAACTGCTAGTGCAACAGATATGGTTCAGTTCATAAGATTGTTTAGTCAACAAAATAGTAACGATTTTTTAAGTAAACAGACAATGAACCTTTATACAGCACCTCATGTCCAAACTCGTGAAAATCGCTATTATGGACTTGGCGTAAGAATCTCAAATCCAAATTCTAAGGAAGAAATGATATGGCATTCTGGTTCCACTCCTGATTCACATGCAGAAGTATTCTTTATACCAGAATCAGGCTTTGGCGGTGTGATTCTTACTAATAAAAATCATATTTTAGAAGAAGAAGAACTTATATACCTGAAACAAGGGATTATCAATATTTTAAATGGAGAAGAGCCTGTTGATGTACCTAAATACATCCCTACTGTACAACTAATCATGACGGGAATATTATGTTTATTTTTTTTAATGTCTATTTATCTACTAATAAAGGTTAAAAAAGGTAAGGTTCGAAAAAGAAGTGTATGGCGCTTTTTCGGAATTATACTTTTAGTTTTATCTATTGCTATCATTCCATTACTAATCTATAGTACGGGATCTCCATGGCACTCGATAAAAGTATTTGCTGCTGATATTGCGTTATTAACCACAATTATGGCTATTCTTTTAGCATTAAACGGCTTAGTATCAATATATATTTCATTAAAAAAATAGCAAATGATTATTAACAATTTACTAAATAGACAATTCCTCCCAAAGAAAATTAAATAGGAATTGTCTATTCTTATTACGTGGGTTTTTTGTCAAAATGTTAGTGGTATTTATAATACCAAAGAAAAAATTAAAAAGACATAAATTAAAAGAGCATTGTTCAGATACAATTTTAGGGACTGAACTAAAGATCATTTGTTTTTTTGAATAAATCATAGTCCTTAAACATGGGTTTGAGTATTTTGAGATGAGAAAAAAATTGCCCTTTTGAACGGGAATCGTGTAATAAAAAATGGATGAAATCCTTCTTAAAAAAGGACTTCATCCATTTTTTTTATTGTATTATTTTGTACCGGGAGCGGGTTGGTCGACACCTTTTACATGGTGGCGATGATGATTCGCTTCACTTGTATAAAAGTCATAATAATGAACATGCATGCCATTACCGACCGGAATAGCTGGACCTGAATAAGCTTTATAGTAATGTGTGTGTCCGTCCTCGTATAAAACATAACCCTCCGTATAATGAATATGATTTCCATCCTCCGTCTGAATCGGTGGGGATGTAACGTCAAGACATTGATGGACATGCCCACTATCTACGGATGTATAGTCAACGGACCCATGGTTATGATGCGGGACAAAACCCTCCGCAAAGTCATCCTTTGCCACCCTTTTCATAAAAGTCCCTCCTAGATGCATATTTTCTTTAAAAATTATGCGTTTGTGGGCTTTAATATTCGAGAAGTTTTGTTAATGGGTACTAAAGTAAAAGAAAACCCGTTCGAAATTTACGGATGACGAATATATTTGAATGGAATCTCCTTTTCTTTTTCTTGCCTTTTTTAAAGAGATATTTTTGACCGGAGTTATTTCATTCAGTCTCTCATGAATTAATATAAAAACAACCAAAGAAGTACCTGACAAGATGATATTTAGGGTATTATCCAACATAATATCAAGACGGTATGCCTCTACACCGTATTTGAGAATCCATCTTGATAAACAAAAAATATATATAAGTTCATTTATACAGTATAATAGTGTTACTAGTTTAATAAGCTTGTGTATCTTTTTTTCGAAAAACAACTCTTTAGTTATTTTTCTGTCATATCCCATCGTTGTAATTAAATCCAGTGCAAAGTATAAATAAATTGGCCTCTTAACTATAAGACTTATTAAATATATAAATAATAGAGTGAATGAGTAAAAAATATTATTCGATAAAAGCTGTAAAGCTGAACCGGAAAGTAAATCTATTAATAGACTAACTGTTAAATTTAGAAATACAAATAAATTTGTAAAGGTAAGCTTTTGATTATTTTTGAACCTATATAAGCCGTATACAATCCCAGGTATAGTGGAGAGAATCATAGCTGGATAGTCCCCTATAAATTCTCGACAAGTTTCCCAGCATACTAAAGGAAATATAAAAAACAGAATTAAATCAACTATTAACATTAAGGCTGGTTTCATAATTTCACCGTGCTTTCTACTTCATTATTTAAAATATATGATTTTCAATAATAAACAGAACACAGATTACTATCCTTCTGTTATCCTTTTTCCTAATTTGAGAACGGCTTATGTGTAAAGATATCTACTTAAAGTAAAGCGGTGTTGTTCTACTCTTTTTGTTGAGGCTACTTCTAGTGCTAAAGGTGCAGGTTTGTTTAAATAGAAAAAAATAGAATACATAATGTATTTATTCAAAGATTTGGGAGGATTTATAGATGGAATGGTCCCAATGGTTGCAAGGTGGTTCTTTTCTTGTGATTAGTTTCTTATTGGAACTTAAAGAAGAAAAAAAGAAAACAATACAAGATATTATAAATAAGTTATCAAAGGTTACAAATAAAGTTGAAATCGTTGATAAAAACGTTTATGAAATTATAGATTTCTTTGATAGAGGTTATCCTTATGATGAAGAAGACCCGAAATCCACAAACTTACACTCATTAAGATTAAGATTATATGTCTTTTTATCAAGGAAACGAAAGGCCACATTACAAATAGAAATGGTTTCTTCAAATGCATTAATGGTTGATTTTTGGTTTTATTGAGATGAATTTGATGTGCCAGAATGGGACCAAATTGGTATAAAAAAAGAAGAATTTGCAGAGTTTACAAGTTTTTTTAAAGAATTGTATTCCATTTATGAATTTAAAATCGGTGGCATTGCAATCGAAGAAGATATTCTTGAATTATTTAGGTTCTGTGAATCATACCCTAACGAATGCTATCGTTATGAAAATTTGTTTCCTGAATATTTTCTTAAAGAACCTTCTCATTTCATAAATATAATTTGGAGGGAAAAATACAAGAAATTAAGCCATATTCCATACAATCACAAAAGGTTTGATAAAGAAGGAATCCTTATTGAAACGGGTAGTTTTAATGACTAACCATGTTCAACTTATGGGTGCGTTAATCGAAGGATTAACGCTTTTTTTGTTGATGTTATTAAGCTAAATGGCAGTTTAGTTGAAAAAAATGATAAAAGATGTTTTAAGAATTGCACCTTGGGATGTGGTTAAAAAGAAAAAAAGATATTAGAAATATATGGAATGAGAAAAATAGATACGGACGGGTGATATTTTAGTAGAGAGATGGATAACCTTTAATGAGTAAGAACAGAAAAGAAAACAGCAAAGTAGGAAGTCAAGAACTCTTATTCTCGACTTCCCATTTTGCTCATAATGAGCGATTAAATTTCCTTAATTTTTGTCAAATCCCCACTGCATAGAGTTTCAAGATTATCAAAAATTTTACGAACAGGCCAATCCCACCATTTAAGGGTAAGGAGATAATCGATGAGTTCGTCATCAAATCTTTTCTTAATAATTTTGCAGGGATTCCCGCCTGCAATATTGTAAGGGGGAACATCTTTTACAACGACAGAATTGGCTGCAATGATTGCACCATCACCAATATGCACACCGGGCATTACGGTGACATTTTGACCGATCCACACATCGTTTCCAATTACAGTATCACCTTTAAGGGGCAAGTCCGCTAGTGTTGGAGTCGATTTCTCCCAACCATTGCCCATAATGTTAAATGGATAGGTAGTAACACTGCACATTCTATGGTTTGCACCATTCATTACAAATTCAATCCCCTTGGCTATTGCGCAAAATTTTCCGATAATCAGTTTATCTCCAATAAATTCATAGTGATGTGTGACATGCTCTTCAAACTTTTCAGCACCGTGTATGTCGTCATAATATGTGTAGTCGCCAACAATAATATTTGAGCGTGTTACAACGTTTTTAATATAGCATATACTTTTAATTGCCTCATTTGGATAGATTGCATTAGGGTTAGGTCCATATTGCATATAAAAATCCCTCCTTCGTGTTATCAACAATAATGCCATATAAGGGAATAAAAATCTCTAAAAAAATTGGATATTTTTATAGATAAAGTTCAACGAAAATACTCCGTTAGTCCTTCGTTTGCCTATTTTTTCTTGTACACTTGACATAATTCCTAAAAGTAAAATATAATTTACATATAGTAATACATATTTTACAAATAGTCGTTTATAAATTGCTTTAAGGAGGATTATGGTGAATGTATCTAAAATTAAATTGGCTAGAGTAGCCAAAAATATGACGCAACAAGATCTTGCTGACCAGATAGGTGTAACACGTCAAACTATTAATCTTATTGAAAAAAATAAATATAACCCAACGATAAAATTGTGCATTAGTATTGCAAAGGCTTTAGGAAAATCACTTGATGAATTATTTATGGACGAAGATTAATATGAATGGGGGAAAAACAAAATGATATTCAAAAAAGAGGTTATTGATGAGCGTGTCCAATCTGAGAGGTTTCAAGCTCTTGCTGTTTGTGGTTCTATTTTCTCTATTGGTATCCTAAGCGACATACTATATAAGGTCATTTATTTAGAATCGCCCATCAATACTTACTTAATGGAGCTAATTATCTTTTTTGTCGCAGGTCTGCTTTATCTTATTCTAGGAATTGTAAAGGGTATTTTATTCCAAGCTAACTCCAAAAAAGGGGAGACCATTTTAAGATTTAAAGCTTTTATTTCCAGTATTGCATTTGCTACGTTTTTTTTAATTTCGGATTTATTTACTGGTGATAATTTAGTATTTCTCAAAGGTCATTTTGGATGGACAGTCATAGCGTTTGTCACACTTATCATAATTTCTTGGTTAATCGATGTATTTTTTATAAAGTTAGCAAATCGCGAGCTACACGAATAGGGGGAACCGAACATGGAGATAAACAAACAAACCATAGATCTAATTAATAATCATTTAGATGTTAATGAAGATGTTCAATTGTCTTTTCCGGGGAAAACGGGACCTACTAATACAATGCTAAAGTTCCTTCCAGAAGTTTCATGGTTAACAAAAGAGAATATGCCAATAATTTTTGTATTAACTAATCAACGGATATTGGTATATAAAAGCCCTGTTTATCAGTCAATAACATTAGCCTATTCATTTAATCTAACTGAAATATCCTCTTTTAAAGACATAAGTGGACCATTAAACGGAGGTATTTATTTTAAATTAAATGACAATCGAACATTCAAATTTATATTTAAAAAGCATCGTATTAACGAGATAATGGCTTATCTTCAAAATAAAGTGCTTTAATTCTTAAAATAAATTAAGTTTATTTATGTAGAAAGGAAGGTTTCCGGCTATCTTTAGCCCTTGACTAAAGGTAGCCGGTTTTTTGTTTTGTCAGGTAATACTATGGGTAGTATAAGTATAATCTCTCTTTTAAAACTTCTAAGACTTCTTCTGGCATTTCCCTAACCTTAATATCCCCACCTAAAAAAAGTAGCCAATTTGTTATTTCGGTCAATTCTTCGGGCATATTAACATTAATAAAAGTTTTAAGAATGGCTGTGGTCTGATAAGGATTCGTATAGGAAATTGAAACTTTTAAAGGATGGTATTTTTTAAACTGGGCAATCGCTTTCGGACCAAGTTCAAGGACAAGATTGTTTACTTCTTCCTGCTTACTTAGTTTTTCTAAAATCTTTTTCTTACTTAATCTTTTTTTTGTCGGGTAGGGTTTGACATTGGTGAGATGGTCGACAGGAAAAATCCTCCTCTTCTCTTCATTTAAATCAAATCCTTCAATCAGCCAAACGCTTTTTTCTTTATATAGGTGCAAGAGATAAATAGGATAAGACTTTATTACCTTCTCTTCTTCGGTGGTAATCAATAAATATCTATCCAATAGAAGGATTTGGATGAGTTTTTCTAACATGGGATGGGGGAGGTCTGATAGATCAAGTAAGTCGGGATTATTGGGGTTGGTCCCTTCAAAAAGCAAGATTTGATTTAAAAGAACAAGGTCATCTTGTTGGTTTTCTGAGATGAGGCCTAGTAATTTTTCAGCTAGTGAATGACGACTCTTTAGATAAGGAAGTTGTTGATTTCTTGTGGCCATAAAGGCAATAAAAAGAGCTTTGACTTCATTATCAGTAAATCGAACATCGGGCAGGACAGAGTTGTGCATAACAAAATAACCACCATCCCTTCCAACTTCAGCGACAAGTGGCATTCCCATAGCCTCAATTTCTCTGATATCTCTAATAGCTGTCGAACGAGAGATATTAAATTCTTTCATGATTTCAGAAATTGTAAAGTGGGAGCGGTTGTTAATATACCGCATGATAATATTAATCCGTTCAACTTTTTTCATCGGGGCTCCTAAACAGTATCATTTTTTGACATGATTTAAGGTTATTATATAACCATCAAGTGAAGTTGAAAAGTCATTTGATAAATTAAAAAAAAGGAAGGTTTTGAATATGACAGATTATATCCTAGAAGAAAAAGACAGCTTTACAGTTTTAGGTATTGGAACTGAGCTTAAAAGCCATTATACAGATTTTGCTGGCATAAACAAGGAAAAGGAAGACTTTTGGAATGCCGTTAAACAAAATGGAAGTCTTGACACTTTAAAAGAGATAGCTACAAATGATTACATTTTTGCTGTGAACGAAGCGGTGAATAACAAGATGATGCATTATGCTGGCGTCATGACAGAGGAAACAATACCAGAAGCAACCAGAGTCATCCAATTTCCTAAGGGGGAATACCTAGTTGTTAAGGGGGAGGGGAAGACATCTGATGAGTTGAGTAATAAGCTTACCGGCATTGCCTTTGGTAAAGCATTGCCAGAAGCAAAGGATTTTGCCTATGTTGGTGGACCAAATACAACGGTTGAGATGGGGCAGCGAAACGGCTTAGTATTTGGTGAAATGTGGATTCCTGTTGTTAGGAAATAATGAGAACCGTGAATGCTTCCGATGCGAGTTTTGCTGGAAGTAGGTTCTAAGAAGTAACGCTCGCAAAACTTTTAGGAGGGATGGAAATGTCCTATATCGTTGATTTTAAAAATGTGTCTACAGTTGGTTTAGAGTCTTCACCTGTAGTAGAAACGCTCGCTGGTTTGCGTGCTAATGAAGCTCGTTACTTTATGAACAAATACAAGCATGAATTTACGGTTGTACCAGCTAGCGAAAGCCAAGAGACACTTGATTATGTGAACAAAATTTTGAAAGAAGAACGTGATATTGAGTTTGCGGCCAAACCTTTAGAAACGTCGCGTTTTCAAGTGGAAAATATCAAAATTGCCTACGTTTTTTATGAGGATGGTCTTTCGGTCAACGTTATGTATACGGTTGATGATCCTAAGAAGCGGGCCGTTGGTTTTAAGCTTTCTGAGGGGATGGAGGTTCCAAAGGAGTTAGCAGAGAAGTTTAAGTTTGCAAGGCAGAAATCTAAACTAGCTGGGACTATTCGGGGCTCGTATTTTGTCATTAAAGGAGAATATTAAAGGAAACAAAAGCAATTTGCTCATTCTTTTTCTTCATTGGAATTAGTGAAAGCTATTTTCTTTTTAGGTAAAAATAGCTTTCACAAGTTTGAAAACCCAATGGATGTGGACATTTTCTTTGGTAGCTCTTTTTTGCTAATAGGGGTTTAGGAGAGATACGTGTAAAAAAAGTGACATTTCTTACTTAGGAATATTTACCGATTGACGCAAGAAAGTGTTCATTTAAAATAAAGTTCGATTAATTAAAAATAAAGATCGATAATATGTAATAAAGCATGATAAAAATCATCTCTCCCCTAGATTTTTAGAGGTAAGATGATTTTTTTATTGGATATTATTATAAATGATAAAGATTGTGAAAAAATGTACTTAAACAAACAGGAAGGATAGTTTAACTATCGAGCTACGTAAAACAGGATAATTGTGTAATTATGTAGAATATCTTAATTGGTAAATGGATAGGAGGGGGAAATTATGGGGAAACCGAGTATTCTTGTTCTTGGAACTGCACATTTTAGTAATCCCGATAATGGAGATTTGTTTAAGATAAAAACGGATGACATTTTCAGCGAACAAAAGCAATTAGAAATAACAGGAGTGGTTGATTCTTTAAGGAAGTTCGAACCAACAAAGGTTGCACTTGAAATCTTACCAGAAGATAGTGAATATATAAACAAAACCTATAAAGACTTTCTATTAGGGAAGTACGAATTAACTAGAAATGAGTATCATCAAATTGGTTTTCGATTAGCAAAAGAAATGAATCACAAGGAAGTATTTTGTGTTGATTGGAATAACACTGACTCAGATATTCCTGATATAGAATTATGGACTAAGGAACACAGTTCAGAAAAATATAACGAAACTATAAAGGAAATGGAAAAAACAGTTACAAAAACTGGAGAATTTTTGAGTAGTCATTCAATTAGGGATTTTTTATTATACCTTAATCATAATGATTTCAATAAAGCAAACCAAAGATTTTATATGAATCTTGCTCTAGAGGGAAATAAAAGCAATCCAGTGGGTGCTATATGGACAGCTAAATATTGGTATTATAGAAATTTAATCATATATAAGAATATAGTTGAACTAATCGAATCAGATGTTGAAAGAATTTTTGTTTTATACGGTGCAGGACACCTTCATTTACTTAATCAATTTTTAAATGAAAGTGCACTTTTTAAAGTTGAGAAGGTTGAAGATTATATATAACTTATTTCTTTTAATATTCTTTATCAATGGTATTGTAACCAAGCAAATTATTATTTAGAGGCATACGAATTAACGTTATCAAGTTCAATTGTTCCAATACAACCTTGGCTAGCAATCGATTTTTGGTCTTTATTTTTTCTTTAAATATATTTTTGAAAAATGAAGAAATGGAAATACCGTAGATAACCTGTTAAAAACAAGTTTGTGAATAAGTGTACTTAAACTCCCTCAGTTTAATTCAATTTCCTCTTAAATACTATATGGCAGGTTAGCGTAGTAAGGAACATAACCGAGAACTATAGATATTTACCAGGTTCTGTTTAAAATCTTATTAAAATAATCTGGATATTATTTCATTTTTATTTATAAATATGTATAATAATTCATATAAACGGACGAAAGAAGCAATCTTATAAGTTGAAAGAAGTGTTTATGTGAGTTTGTATTTTGCTTATGTAATGGTGGGACTTACTATTGCAATGCCAGTAGGGGCAATTACAGTTGAAATGACGAAACAAGGATTGAAAAATGGCTTTATGCACGGGTGGGCAGTAGGTATTGGTGGAATGACGGTGGATTTGCTACTTATTTTAGCACTCTATTTCGGACTAGCTAAAGTATTGGCAATTCCATATATACAAATGCCATTATGGATTATAGGGGCCTTCTTCTTATTCACTCTAGCCTATGATTCTATGAAAAATGCGGATAAGGACATCACTATGGCAGGTGAAAAAGTTAATAAATCGCTTGTTAAAACATATCGAAACGGTTTACTTGTAGCTGTTTCCCCTGGAAATTTAGTATTTTGGATTTCTGTATTTGGAGCTGTATTAGCAGATACATATGCAGGAAGCGAATCAAGTAGTTTTATCATTGTAGCAATGGGTATTATCACGGGCATTTTAATACACGATATTGGTCTGTTAACGATTGTTTCAATGACGAGAAAAATAATGAATCGCCAAATGATTAAGTGGACATCTATCGTTGCTGGAATCTTACTTTTTGGATTCGGTTGCTATTTCTTATATGAATTCTACATAGGTATTCAATGGCTTTTTTGATTTACCAAAAAAGGGTGTAATTCTTGAATTTGCATAGTTTATGGATAGCTGTTTGTTATCTACTAATGGAACTTATAAGAGATTAAGATTATCGACATTTTAGTTATATAGTTGCCTTTTTACTTTGAAGTAACGATTTAGGTTGGCTATAAAAGGACAGGAACTACGAATTCTCTGAGGAGTATATACAATAATGAATAAATTAATCAAGGTTCTCCCTCCACCAAAGATTCCACAAAACTCTGGAGATAAAGAACAATGGAGAAATGTATTTAATATTCTTGGTATAGAGCTGCCTTCAGACTATATGAAATTTATTGATACTTATGGAACTGGGGGAATAGATAACTTTCTATGGGTTCTTTCCCCATTTGTTGAAAATGAAAATATAAATCTGATACAAAAAGGGAAAGTCATCAGAGATGCATATCAAGTATCAAAGAATAGTTTTCCTGAATATTTTACTCACAATGTTTATCCTTCATTTGGTGGACTTCTTCCCTGGGGTCTTACTGACAACGGTGACGAATTGTATTGGTTAACAGAAGGAAAGCCTAATGAGTGGAAAATCGTTGTATATGAAACGAGGTCGTCTGAGTATCATATTTACCCACTTTCAATGGTAGAATTTTTATATCAAACAATCACGAAAGAGCTAGTTTGCGAAGCCTTCCCTGAAGATTTCCCAAGTGAAAAAGTATCATTCATTTTAGTAAATGTTGAATAGTTTATCTACATAATCAAGTAGAAAACCTTTATTTTGATCAATCTGTTTTCAATATAAAGGTTTTCTTACTATTGCTAATATAATGTCATCAGGTAATTTTTAATCAATCTTTATTTGAAAGCTACAACAACAAAGCTATTTAATTTACAATATAGTTGTATAAAAAAATGGTTGATTATATTTTTAAAAATAGGTAAAATTATCTTTTATTATGAAAGTGAAGTGCCTATTATTTTTAAACAACAAGGCAATCTGAGTGAGATGCCTTTTTTATTTTGTATAAATTTATATAGAGTTTTAGAGAGGGTGAGTCAATTGACTAAAAAACTTAGGCAATTGAAAAACGTTTCAGTGTTCCAAGCGCTTCTAAGTTAAAAAAATTTAGAAGCGAGGAATGTTTATATGAATAATCAAAAAATCTTTAATCAATCATTTATTTTTGTATTTATCAGCAACTTTTTTGTTTTTATTGGTTTTGAAATGTTGCTTCCTATTTTGCCAGCCTATTTGATAAGTCTTAATGCTCTATCTATTCAAGTAGGCTTAGTGACAACATTATTTACTATTGGTGCTATACTAATCAGACCTTTGGTAGGATATTATTTAATTGATAACCAACGGAAAAATCTAGCTATTGGAGCTAGTGTCGTATTAATGATTATTACACTTATTTATCCTTTTCTTAATATCGTATGGTTGTTTCTATTGTTACGATTTATTCATGGCATTGCGTGGGGTGTATCGACAACAGCTAATAGTACAATAGCAGTCGATTTAATTCCTAAGACACGGTTAGGAGAAGGAATGGGGTATTTCTCTATTTCAACAACTGTAGGGGCTATCATAGCACAGAGTCTAGGTATCTTTATATATGACACTTTTTCCTTTGACGTTTTAATTTGGTCTTCAGTAATACTCAGTCTATCGGCAGTCATTGCACTTCAATTTGTACATTCGCCTGCTCCTGTAAAGAGAGAAAAACAGCCATTTCGATTTTTGGATATGATTTTTGAAAAAGAAGCTTGGTTTCCAGCATTACTGGCGGTCTTTACAACACCTGGTTTTGGAGCAATTATTACTTTCTTAGTTCTTTTTGGAAAACAAAAAGACTTAGAACATATTTTTCTATTCTTCCTTATCAATGCTACGGTCTCAACTATCATTCGCCCATTTACCGGAAAATGGTATGACAATAAGGGACCTTGGTCTATCATTATAGTGTCAGCAATGTTAGGATTTTTGTCACTTATTATACTGTCTTATGCTACAAATGATCTTCTTCTTATTATATCGGCGATATTATTTGGAGCAGGTTATGGAACTATCATGGCATGTTTACAAACATGGGCGGTTCAAAAGGTAAGTGAAGAAAAAAGTGGTGCAGCTAATGCAACCTTTTATTCAAGTTTTGACGTTGGTGTTGGAGTTAGCGCATTTGTGCTAAGTGTTTTGGCTGAATGGGTAAGTATAGAGATGATCTTTCGAATGGTTAGTCTAAGTTTTATTGTTGTTGCTGTTTTGGTCTATAAGGATTATTTAAACGAGAAGAAAAGATAATCGTACTAATAAAAAATCCACTTCTATGTCAATATTAGCAAACCATACTAAAGTAATTTAAATAATAATAAAAGTATTCTAAATCGAAAATTAAATAACTTTATTTTAACCCCGTTCTAAAATTAGAACGGGGTTATGCAAGCTTAAGGCTTACTTCATTATCAATTTACATTATTCATCTCTTATTGTAACTTCTGACGTGGGGGATTAATACCTAAGAATGGTCTATTCTACTATTTTATTAATATATATGTTTAAAAGAGTGATAGTTTGGAAATCATAGAAATAATCATGTTAATAGGAGGGAAATGATTATGTCGAGAGAAAATCAATTAAATTTGTCTGATTTTATTAATAAAGATCGATTTGAACTAAACTCTTACTTAACATATTTGTTTCATCAGTTTTATGATTATTCAGGCAATCTGCGGATAAACAATAAATTTAAAGGATAAATAATACTGTAAACTTAAATAAAAAAGTGTTTGTGGAGATTTGTGTAAGCGACTTTGTAATTCTGATTAGAATGAACAGGGTCGCTTATTGTTGTTTTACCTCTTTTCATTAAATGTGTTATGCAAATCCTCAAAAAATATTTTCCTTTGTATAGGACAAGTTTGGAATTGGGAAGGCTGAAAAGTAAGGAGGCGATATATAAATGAATACTTTTGAAGTGTTGTCCCTGATGATTAGCTTTGGAATGTTTGTAATCGCCGTTTTAGGTTTCAAAAATAACGATAAAAATTCTTAAACACGCTGAGAATGCGTGTTGTTTTTTTAAGATTTAATTGAATAAAAAGCATTCTACATTGAATGATTTTTATCTTTATCATAATTTGGTGATGTGGATAGGCTACACTTAGTTGGACAATGAAATTAAGGGCAAGTAGAATAGTACACAATAAGTGAGGAGAATCTACTATGTCCAGAAAAAGAAGAACATTTTCTACAGAGTTTAAAAAACAAGTGGTG
>BORH01000040.1 GCA_018333075.1 Heyndrickxia sporothermodurans
GATCTATTCTCTTCTTCCAACTTCTTTTTTGTTCTTGATCAAATGTATTAAACTTTATGTAGGCTATTCGTCCTTCCTTCTCTAAGAATGCATAGTTTTCTTCGCTACCAAAACCAGAATCGGCAATAAGAACATCTGGATTTACTCCGTATTTAGCCAGGTGTTGAAGATGAGGAATGAAGCAGCCGGGATCTCCAGCTCGTTGATGAAGTGAAAAACCGGTAATAAACTGATCTTCCGTACCCATTTGTACATTGTATCCTGGTTTTAATTGACCATTTCGCATATGGTCTTCCTTCATTCGCATGAAGGTGGCATCGGTATCTGTTTTCGAAAAGCTGTTTCTTCCTTGGAATAGTTGATTCTGTTTCTCGTATTTTTGTTTACGAGGGAGATAGTCTTTTTTCAGTACTCGTACGGCCTTT
Source organism: Heyndrickxia sporothermodurans (assembly GCA_018333075.1). GTDB lineage: Bacteria > Bacillota > Bacilli > Bacillales > Bacillaceae_C > Heyndrickxia > Heyndrickxia sporothermodurans_A. The sequence goes on from BORH01000040.1 coordinate 426, forward strand.
TTAGCCTCTTTATTTTTAGGCTCCTCCTCCAAACGCTTTTCTAACTTCTCAATACTTTGTTCAATTTGCTCGGAAGTAATAGGTGTTTCTTTCAGCTTGTCTTCTAATCTGTTTGAAGGAGTGGACATTTCTTCTTCCTCGAGAATGTGTTCGATTTGAGCAGCGAGCTGCTGATACTTTTCATCCAACCTTTTTTCATATTTCTCTGTCGCTTTTCTCCAAACAAAGGAATATGGATTGGCATTCGCTTCAATTTTTGTTCCATCTACAAAATAGTGTTCTAACTTCACTAATCCTTTTTCACGAAGTAGCTCTACAATTGAAAAGAAAACCTGATAGATGATGTCTTTCATTCGCTCAGATCGAAAGCGATTAATGGTACGGAAATCAGGAGTTTGACTGCCACTTAACCACATAAAGTGGATGTTTTCCGTTAATAACTTTTCCATTTGTCTTCCTGAATAAATCTTTTGTGTATAAGCGTAGACGATGACTTTGAGTAACATTTTCGGATGATAGGCAGGACGTCCTCCGCCTTTATAAGGCTGGAAAAGTAAAGAATCACTCAATTTTTCTACCGCTTCATGAACAACGGTAGAGAGATGATTAGGGGGAATAAGTATTTCAAGGTCTAATGGAAGAACTAACTGATTCATGTTATAATTGATGAAAGAAATATGATCATATTTCATAAAAAAATCGTTCCTTTCTTTGATAATTTTGTGTGGTAACTTCATTATACAAAGAGGAACGATTTTTTTGTCTTTTTTTGCTAAAAAAACAAAAGGGATGCCCCAAAAGTCTAATGATCTAGACTTTTGAGTCACCCTCAACTATTGATAAATCAGCATTTATTTGGCGGTTATTACATCATACCGCCCATGCCCATGCCGCCCATATCAGGCATTGCAGGACCAGCAGCATTTTCTTCTGGTTTATCAGCAACAACTGCTTCAGTAGTTAATAGCATAGCTGCTACAGAAGCTGCGTTTTGAAGCGCATAGCGAGTTACTTTAGTTGGGTCAACGATACCTGCTTCGATCATATTTACCCATTCACCGTTAGCAGCATTGAAGCCAACGCCTACTTGTTCTTTTTTCAAACGATCAACAATTACTGATCCTTCAAGACCCGCATTGTGAGCAATTTGACGAACTGGCTCTTCTAATGCGCGAAGAACGATGTTGATACCTGTAGCAACGTCACCTTCTGCATTAATAGAAGAAACTTTATTATATACGTTTACAAGAGCTGTACCACCACCGGATACGATACCTTCTTCTACCGCTGCACGAGTAGAGTTTAGTGCGTCTTCAATACGAAGTTTGCGTTCCTTTAATTCAGTTTCAGTAGCTGCACCAACTTTGATTACTGCTACTCCACCTGCAAGCTTAGCAAGGCGCTCTTGTAATTTTTCACGGTCAAATTCAGAAGTAGTTTCTTCTAATTGAACACGGATTTGGTTTACACGAGCAGAGATGTTTGCAGAATCACCAGATCCTTCAACAATTGTTGTGTTTTCTTTTGTAACAACAACTTTTGCTGCGCGTCCAAGAGAATCGATTGTTGCTGTTTTAAGATCAAGTCCTAAATCTTCAGTGATTACTTCTCCGCCAGTTAGAACTGCGATGTCTTCTAGCATTGCTTTACGACGATCACCGAATCCAGGAGCTTTAACAGCTACTGCATTGAATGTTCCGCGAAGCTTGTTAACTACTAATGTAGCAAGTGCTTCACCTTCAACATCTTCTGCAATCAATAATAATGGCTTACCTTGTTGAACAACTTGTTCTAATACTGGTAAGATTTCTTGAATGTTAGCAATTTTCTTATCAGTGATTAAGATATATGGATTTTCAAGGACAGCTTCCATTTTATCTGAATCAGTAACCATGTAAGGAGATGCATATCCACGATCAAATTGCATACCTTCAACAACATCTAATTCAGTTGTGAAGCCTTTAGATTCTTCAATTGTGATAACACCATCGTTACCAACACGTTCCATTGCTTCAGCAATTAGTTTTCCAACTTCTTCATCAGCAGCAGAGATAGCAGCAACTTGTGCGATAGAATCTTTGCCTTCGATTGGTTTAGAAATTGCATGTAGTTCTTCAACAGCTGTTTGAACAGCTTTTTCAATCCCTTTACGGATTCCGACAGGGTTTGCACCAGCTGTTACGTTTTTCAATCCTTCACGAATCATTGCTTGAGCAAGAACAGTTGCAGTTGTTGTACCATCACCAGCAACATCATTTGTTTTGCTTGCTACTTCAGAAACCAGCTTTGCACCCATGTTTTCAAATGCATCTTCAAGATCGATTTCTTTTGCAATTGTTACACCATCGTTTGTAATAAGTGGAGAACCAAATTTTTTCTCAAGAACCACATTGCGACCTTTAGGTCCAAGAGTTACTTTTACAGCATCTGCTAATTTATCAACTCCGCGAAGCATTGCACGACGTGCTTCTTCACTAAATTTAATTTCTTTTGCCATCTTAAATTACCTCCTCGTTCTTTATCTAGAATCATGTATTATATTTACGAAATGGTAAATGACTATTTAACAATAGCTAAAATATCACTATCACGAAGAATTAAATATTCGTTACCTTGGTATTTCACTTCTGTACCAGCATATTTAGAGAAGATGATGCGATCGCCTTCAGATACTTCAAGTGCAACACGTTCACCGCTATCTAAAACACGTCCAGTACCTACAGCTACTACCTTACCTTCTTGCGGTTTTTCTTTCGCAGAGTCAGGAAGAACAATACCGCTTGCAGTTTTTTCTTCTGTTTCTACTAATTCAATTACGACGCGATCTCCAAGTGGTTTTAACAAGTGAAACAACCTCCTCAATAATTTTATGTAATTTTTTAATTATTAGCACTCGCTACTCTTGAGTGCTAACACAATTATTATAATAAATAATTCAACTCTATTTTGCAAGTCTCAACCCGAGATTTTTTAAAAAACTTATAATTTACCTATTTCTCTCGCAGAAACAACATTCAAGTTTATGTCAATACTTAAAATTCTATTCATACATTTAGCTCTGTTTTACATATAATAAATGGAGGGTGAACATTTTTTAAAGACCTTACATTTGAACGTACATATATTCAATAGTAGAATGAAAGAGAAGCGAATATGAAAGGAAAAATAATGTGAAAAAAGAATATGCCTATATATTAATTACTTATATTGCAATGCAATTATCTGGATACATTGGCTATCCAATCGTCTATACTATCGGTGTCAAAGGTTTCCATGCTTCAGAAAGCTATATGAAAATGGTTACACCAACCTATTGGATTGTCATTAGCTTTATTGCAGCTCTTATTATTGTATTGCTAATATTAAGAAAATCTGAACGCAAATATCAATTAGAAAGAAATACCCCACTTCCAGCAGGAAAATCATTCGCATGGGCAATCGGGGGAATATTCCTTGCCTTTTTTGCCCAAGCTATTGCATCAAGCATTGAACAAATGATAGGGATTAAAGAAGGATCGGAAAATACACAACGAATTGTCAGTTTGATTGAAACCTTTCCGATTGTTGTAATAGTTAGTTCAATTATCGGCCCAATCTTAGAAGAAATTGTCTTTAGAAAAGTTATTTTTGGAACACTACACAAATATCTATCCTTTTTTCCTTCTGCATTAATTAGTTCTATCATTTTTGGACTAGCACATATGGAATTTGTCCATATCTTACTCTATACTGCTATGGGCTTTACCTTTGCCTTTCTTTATAAAAAAACGAATCGCATATTAGTTCCAATTAGTGCACATGTCATGATGAACACATTAGTTGTAATTGCACAGATATTATATCGTGAAGAAATTCAAAAAGTAATCGAGAATCAAAGCTTTATTGGAGGATTATTCTCATGAGACCTTTACTCTCCGGAGTTATCTACTGCTTATTAGGTACCCTTTTCACTTTCTTTGCTGTAAAGCAAGTAAATATCCATGGCTGGTCCTTTTTTGCGTACATGCTTATTTTTCTTGCAACGATTGATTACGGCTCTGGATTTCGATTAATTACATTACACTTTCGAATAAAAAGTCAACAAAAGAAATAAACCTTCCAAATGGAAGGTTTTATTCTTTATTAGAATCGTTCTCAAGTGCATATTGTAATTCTGCAGCCTTTGATTTACGATAGCCTATTTTTGAAATCCAGATACTGATTTCATATAAGATAATTAGTGGTACTCCTACAACTATTTGTGACATTACATCTGGTGGTGTAATAAATGCTGAAAGGACAACTAAAGCGAAATAAGCGTACTTTCTAATCTTCCCCAGAAACATTGGGGTAATGATTCCTAATCGAGTTAGAAACAGAATAACAATTGGCAATTCAAATAAAATTCCAAAAGGAAGGGTTATCTGAAATAAAAACGAAAAATACTCATTAATCCCAATGACCGGGTTTATATCCATTTGCGTTGAAAGCTGCATCATAAATTGTATGATGAGTGGAAATAAAATAAAGTAGGAGAAAGCAATACCTGCTAAAAATAAAATAACCGCAATTGGTATATAGCTTAAAGTTATTTTTCTTTCTTTTTCATATAAACCCGGACTAATAAATGCCCAAAGTTGATAGAGTATTACTGGCAGTATGATAACAACAGCTAAATATAGCGTCATTTCCATATATACCTTAAATGGATCAGTCAAACGAAACGCATTCATTGTCAGATCTTTCGCATAATCCGATGTTTGAAGATAACGAATAAGCGGCTGCGAAAGAAAAAAGCTTACAATTACAGCCAAGATAAAGAAAACGACCATTACCAACAGTCGTTTCCTTAACTCGGATATATGTTCAAAAATCGTCATATCTTTTTGACTCATATAATTTCATCCTAACATTTAGTTGCTCATTTCTAATACTTTTTAGAAATGATGCCCTTTAAACTATGAAATAAATAATTGATTGTACTCATCTAAAAACAACAATCTTTGCCAAACAGTCTTCTTAATTACCTTTATCTGTTTTTGGTTTGTCATCTTCTTCATCTGCCAAACCTTTTGTGGCATTTTTAAATTCTTTTAATGTATCCCCTGCAGCTCTGCCTAATTGGGGTAATTTCTTCGGTCCAAAAACTAGTAAGGCAACAATCACAATGAGAATAATACTTCCAATACCTGGTCCCACCTGTGCCCACCTCCTCATACTAACATGATAAAACAAATCAAGAATTTTATCCATTCACTTTTTAATTTAGTCTTGTGAAATTTCCGTGTCATTTGGATAATGTTTTAAAAAATAAACTAATGATTGCAGCTCTACAGCTAAATCTATATGGTGCACTCGTATTGAAGGAGGTACATTTAGTCTAGCCGGGGTAAAATTTAATATACCTTTTACACCTGTTTTTATGACTTGATCGGTAATTCTTTGAGCAACCTCAGCAGGGATTGTAAGGATTACAACACTTACTTCTTCATTCATTAGACGCGTCTCAAGCTCATCTAAGCTATAAATAGGAACATCGCCAATTTTTTTCCCAATTTTTTTCTCATCCACATCAAAGGCAAACTCAATTTTTGTATTATTATTTTTCATAAAATTATAATTTAAAAAAGCTGTTCCTAAATTTCCGACACCAATTAGAGCCACCTTTGTTAATTCATCCTGATCTAAGGTTTTTCTGAAAAACGTCAACAGGTAATTAACATTATATCCATAGCCCTTTTTTCCAAGTGCTCCAAAGTAAGAAAAATCTCTGCGAATTGTTGCAGAATCCACTTTTACTGCTTCACTTAACTCTGCCGATGACACACGCTGTTTTCCAGAGTTATGTAAATTCCTCAAAAATCGATAATATAATGGTAATCTTTTAGCTGTTGCTTGAGGTATTTTGATTATTTCTTCACTCATACGCAGTCCCCCGTATTTGAATCTATTGATTAAGACTCATCTATCTCTTACTAAAGCTGTTTTCGCAAAGATTGTTGCTTTCTATATCGTTTGGTATCAAGCTCTTTTCTTAATATAGCCCTTCCATCCAATAGTTATAAAATAAAAGCAACAAAGATTATGAAAATAGACTTTACTTAACAACAAAGCTATAAAAATGTATGAATTGGAATAACTTTTAACTTCTTTGATAATCACCGCTAGAAACTCCGCCTGATTTCTCAACTAAAAACGTCTGACCAATAATCATTCCTTTATCAATAGCCTTACACATATCGTAAACAGTCAAAGCAGCAACTGATGCAGCCGTTAACGCTTCCATCTCAACCCCTGTGTTCCCTTTGGTTTTTACACTTGAGATAATTTTCAAACTATAAAGATGGTCATTCTTTTTTTCCCAATCGAATTCTATATTAATTCCATTAATAGGAATCGGGTGACACATAGGAATAAGTTCTGAGGTCTTTTTTGCAGCCATTATTCCAGCAACTTGTGCTACTGCAAGAACATCCCCTTTTTTCATTTTATTTTCATTAATTAATTGATAAATTTCGTCGTTCATCTCAACGCTTGATTGCGCAATGGCAGTACGAATCGTTTCAGGCTTATCACTTACATCCACCATCTTTGCTCTGCCTTGATTATTAAAATGTGTGAACTTAGACATTTATAGCACCTCATTACTAATCATACACTATTTTTTTTAACTTGTCCTTTTTGGGAAGGCTTGTACCATTGCCGAAACACTTCACTATACGTTACACTACCTATATAGATGAGGTGAATAGAGCATGATTTTATTACAAGTTCAACAACTCACAAAACATTTTGGTGCTGAACTTATTTTATCAAATATAAAATTAGAAATTCAGACGAAGGATCGTATTGCCCTTGTCGGTAGAAATGGTGCAGGTAAATCTACTTTATTAAAGATTATATCTGGACAAATGTCTCTAGACTCAGGCGACATTATTAAACCAAAGAATGTATCCATTGGCTACCTAGCACAAAACACCGGCCTTGAATCAAGTTTATCTATTTGGGATGAAATGTTAACTGTATTTAATGATTTGAGAAAAATGGAGTTCGAGTTAAGAGATATGGAGCAAAAAATTGCTGATCCTAATTTTTATGAAAATCCTATTCTCTATCAAAAAATATTATCCGAATACGACCAGTTACAAATCCGTTTTAAAGATTCAGGTGGATACCAATATGAAGCAGACATCCGTTCAGTGCTACATGGCCTTAGATTTAATGATTTTGATTATAGCACATTAATTGAAACATTAAGTGGCGGCCAAAAGACCCGTTTGGCATTGGCCAAACTGTTATTAACAAAGCCCGATATTTTAATATTGGATGAGCCTACTAACCATCTTGATATCGATACGCTATCATGGCTTGAACAGTATTTACAAGGATATAATGGGGCCGTTCTTATTGTATCCCATGATCGATACTTTTTAGATAAAGTAGTTAATCAAGTTTATGAATTATCTAGACATGCCATTCAAAAATTTTATGGAAACTATAGTCAGTATTTAGCACAAAAAGCGGAGCAATATGAAAGAGATTTTAAACAATATGAAAAACAACAAGAAGAAGTGGCTAAGCTGCAAGACTTTATTCAGCGAAACCTAGCACGTGCCTCAACGACAAAAAGAGCTCAAAGCCGAAGAAAACAACTAGAAAAAATGACGATTATGGAAAGACCTTTAGGAGATGAAAAATCAGCGAATTTCAATTTTGATATTGAAAGACAGAGTGGAAATGAAGTATTGCAGCTTGTAGATGGTTCAATTGGTTATGAAGACCATGTAATTGCTGAAAATATTAACCTATCCATTAAAAAAGGGGATAGTGTTGCCCTAGTCGGACCAAATGGTGTAGGTAAATCCACCTTATTAAAAAGCATCATCAAAAAGCTAAAACTAGTGACCGGAAACATCAACTATGGCTCAAATGTGATGATCGGTTATTATGATCAGGAACAAGCTGAACTTTCCTCTAATAAAACGGTATTAAATGAACTTTGGGATGACTATCCATTAAAGGACGAAAAAGAAATTCGCACGGTATTAGGAAATTTTTTGTTTTCAGGCGATGATGTACTGAAAACTGTTTCCAGTCTTAGTGGTGGAGAAAAAGCAAGGCTAGCATTATCAAAGCTGTTATTACAAAAAGCAAATTTTCTTATTTTAGACGAACCAACCAACCATCTAGATTTAGATAGTAAAGAGGTATTAGAAAATGCTCTTATCGATTACCCGGGTACAATTTTATTTGTCTCACATGATCGATACTTTATAAATAGATTGGCTACGAAGGTAATCGAGCTTTCTAAAAGTGGAACTACCGAATTTCTCGGTGATTATGATTATTATATTGAAAAGCAACTAGAAATGATTGAATTAAAAAAACTAGAAAATAAAGTACATGAGGCACGAGTAGATACTCCAACTACAACTAAGCAGGCTTATCAATTAGATAAAGAAGCAAAAAAACTTGAACGCCAGCGAAAACGCCGAATTGAAGAAATTGAAGAAGTTCTTCACCAATTAGAAATAGACCGTCAGCAAAAAGAAGCCTTATTATGTGAACCAGAAATCTATCAAGATCATCAAAAAGTAACGGAACTCAACACAGAAATAGAACAACTAAACATGAAAATTGAAGAATTGATGGAAGAATGGGCTGAAATTGAGGAAGCATCGAATTAAAGTTTTTATAATAGAGAAAATGAAGGGTTGTCCTAAAAGTAGGGGTGTTATACTTTACGGACATCCCATTATTTTTGAGTTTTTTTACATTTTGTTCAGATATTCCAATTAGTAAAATTTCTACACTTGCTTTTTCCACAATGTTTTCCACAGAATTTCTGGACTATTTTCGTAATAAAAAATTTAATTTCTATACGTTCCTTAGATTATCAACAGACTTATACACATTATCCACAGAAATCATAATTTTTTAACAATTATTTATTCACATCACTTTAAATTTATCAACATGTTGTCCACAACATGTGCACAACAACAACTGTTCGTATTTTACTTATTCACATTGTGGATACCTGTTTCTTTCTAACTGCATTTTAGTACAAAAAAAGAAGCATGCTTTTTATCATGCTTCTAAAACGTTTCTATATCTAAACTTGGATTAGCATTTAATGAATACTTGCTTCTCTTTCCTTTTTCAAAAAGAATACTTCCCGCTGCTCCGATCATTGCTGCATTATCTGTGCATAGGTTTAATGGAGGAACAATAAGTTCAATATTATTAATGGAAGCAAATTCTTTTTCTAAAGCTGCTCTTAATCCTTTATTAGCAGCTACTCCCCCTGATAGTAATACTTGCTTTACTTTAAATTCTTTTGCAGCCTTTACTGCTTTGGTCACTAAAACATCTATTACACTCGCTTGAAAGCTGGCAGCCATATTTTTCGGATCAATTGAAAGCCCCTTCTGTTCTGCATTATGAAGAGTATTAATAACAGCTGACTTTAAACCACTAAAACTAAAGTCATAGGAATCGTCTTCTAGCCATGCCCTTGGTAAATCAATGTTAGGGACGCCTTCATGTGCTAAGCGATCAATATGAGGTCCACCAGGATACGGAAGATTTAGTGTTCTTGCAACTTTATCATACGCCTCTCCAGCAGCATCATCCCTTGTTTCTCCGATTACTTCGAAGTTACCATGCTCTTTCATTAAGACTAATTCGGTATGACCACCCGAAACAACTAGTGATAATAATGGAAAAGCCATCTCTTTAATGAGCCTGTTTGCATAAATATGTCCAGCAATGTGATGAACACCTACTAATGGAATATTTCGTGCAAAAGCAAGGGCTTTTGCAGCATTGACTCCTACCAATAAGGCTCCCACTAATCCTGGCCCCTCTGTGACAGCAATTACGTCAATATCTTGATAAGTAACCTCGGCTTTATTTAATGCTTCCTCTATAACTAAAGTAATTTGTTCCACATGATGTCTTGATGCGAGCTCAGGAACGACTCCGCCAAATCTTTTATGACTTTCAATTTGAGAAGCTACGATATTAGATAAAATTTCTGTCCCATTTCTTATAACCGCTGCAGCAGTTTCATCGCAGCTCGTTTCAATTCCTAAAACAATTAAATCGTTTTTCATTATAAATTCACCCACATGACTAAGGCATCTTCCTGGTTATCAGTATAATAATTTTTTCTGATTCCACCTTCAAAGAAGCCTAATTTCTTGTATAATGACTGGGCAATCAGATTGCTTACCCTAACTTCTAATGTCATTGATTTTGCTCCTGATTCTATCGAAAATTCCATCATACTTCTTAATAATAATTCACCTAATTTTTGTCCCCGATATTCAGGAAGAATAGCGATATTAGTAATATGCGCTTCATCAACTACTAACCAGACTCCACAATAACCAATTATTTTATTCCTATCCTCAATTACAAAGTACACCGCAAAATGATTTTTTACAAATTCATTAAAAAAAGCTTCCCTCGACCATGGTAAAGAAAATGATTGTAACTCTACTTTCATTATTCCATCTATATCATCAACAGTAGCTTTTCTTAATTGATAACCCATCATCTGATTACTCATAGTTTTTTTCCATCACTTTTTTGAGAGTCTAACCATTTTGCTTCTGCCTCCACCAATCTGATATAGTTTGGTACAAAGGTATGAATATCCTCACCAGATAAATTAAATCCGACTAGTCCCAATTCACTTGGTCTTGGATTATTTTCCGTTATACTTGCAAATATTGCTTGATTACCTAGAATATTTACTATTGTCTCTTTATGCAATACTAAATCATTGCCGACAAATAGAATAGGTTTGTCTAATTTCTTTAGACTTTCAGCCCATTCTACAGCTAAAATATTACAATCATTTATTTCTGTTTTTAATTGCATTCCTTCATAATAATATAACCCAGTATATATTTGACCTCTTCTAGCATCAAACAAGGGTGAAACATACCCGTCAAAATTCCTTCCAACGCCTGCCATCAATGCTAAGCTTGAAATTCCAACAAGCGGTATTCCCAAGCTCCATGCCATTGTCTTGGCAATTGTTACACCTATTCTAACCCCTGTATAAGAACCCGGTCCTTTCGCAACAACTATTTTATCAAGCTCTGAAGTCTCTATCTCACAATCACGCATTAATTGTTCAATAGCAGGCATCACTCGAATACTATGGTTTTTCTTTAAATTTGTTATATATTCGCCAATAACCTTTTCGTTATCTAATAACGCAATTCCTAAAGGATTATTAGACGTATCTATTGCTAGCACCTTCATGAAAAAATCTCCTCACACAATATTTCATAGCGATGTCCTACTGGCTTTAATACAAATTTTCTCTGAGTATCATCTATACGAAATATAGAAATTGCTAAATACTCTTCAGGTAATTGATCTTCAATTAAATGAGCCCACTCAATAATAGTTACTCCATCACCCTCAAAATACTCATCAAATCCTAAATCCTCACTTGCATTTTGCAAACGATAAACATCCATATGATATAAAGGAATGCGACCCTGGTATTCCTTTATAATCGTAAATGTAGGACTACTAACATTTCTTCGAATTCCTAACCCTAAAGCTACACCTTTAGTAAAGGTTGTCTTTCCAGCACCAAGATCACCTTCTAATAAAATAACATCACTTGCTTCAAGGCTATCGGCTAACCTTTGTGCGAAAGAAGACGTTTCCTCTGGCCCATTAGAAAGCCACTCATATTCTTTCATAACAATCTCCTCAAGTAAATTTCATAATGAATAAACGATCCAGTAAATACTATTCATACATTTTTCAACTACATAAAAAATATATTTTCATTGTACACATCTTTTTAATGAGCAACAATCTATGTTGCAAACTTAAGTAAAAATCCCTTAGATATTAAATACTAAGGGATTTGTTTTCCTATTCGTAGTTTACATCATTTTATTAAAATGAGCAAAACAAGGCTTTGTAAATAGTAAAAAGCAAGTAAAGTTATTAGTATATAATACTACTTTTCTTTAAATAAAAAAAACGAAACTACGTTTCGTTTTTTTCTTGGCACTTATTGCGGAGGCAGGATTTGAACCTGCGACCTTCGGGTTATGAGCCCGACGAGCTACCAGACTGCTCCACCCCGCGACGATAAAAATATAAGAATGTAACTCCAACACTATTTACATTATGACTGTCCCGATTTCAGTAAGCTTATTCAAGCAGTGACTCAATCGGTACAACTCGCAGATGATTCGATGAAGAAACGCTCGTTGCTCCACCCCGCGACGATATTAATAAAATCATAAAGCCTGGCAACGTCCTACTCTTGCAGGGGGAGAGCCCCCAACTACCATTGGCGCTGAGAAGCTTAACTTCCGTGTTCGGGATGGGAACGGGTGTGACCTTCTCGCCATAATTACCAGACCTTATA
>BORH01000041.1 GCA_018333075.1 Heyndrickxia sporothermodurans
CTCAAAATTGGTTTCAACATTTAGCGCTATGTACATACTAATCACCCCAAGATTAGTATGAAATGAGCAATCAATTTTGTACATCTTTATTCAAGCACGATTGTACATATTTAAATTAGCATTTCTATAGGTGAGTTAATTTTACTTAAAATAAGCTAAAAATACTACATAATATCAGGGATCTAAACCTTTTATAGGAACCCAAGGTAATTGATTATAAGCATCTATTCCGGTTAATTTAAATTATTGATTTGTATGTCACTTTTAATCAAATAAAAGCCATCGATTAGAAAATTGGTGGCTTAATTGTTATTGAAAGCTTTAGCTTCAGTATTAAAGTACATATTTATAAGTAAATATGACAAGTTCTTTCCTTATTACATACAAGTGTCTTCAATTTAAAACTAAATCGATATTTGCCGTGATTGGATAGAAAAAATCATTATGAATAAAATAATAATATAAAATAAAGATCGCATACGTGGAGGTTGTAATTGAAAAACAAGATTGAATGAGCGTGTTATAAAGGGAATTCGAATGGAAATGTACGTTTGTATTATTGTTATTTAAAAGAGTCATGTAATTTCTTACAAGGTAAAACCATTGACATATCAGGGGTTTACCTTGTTTTATTCTGATACATTTTACGAAAAAAGAAGCATGAATAAATGCTTCTTTTGGTTAGGGGGAATATGAATTATGCAGCAGGGTACTAAAGTATATTCAAAATATGTTATTTTGAAAAGTACGTTTGTCTAATTTGATTATTTATTGATACAAACATCACTGAAGGAGAAGGTGTATTTATGACGCTTCATGACATAAGTTTGTCCTGTATCAAGCAGGACTAATTTTTTTAGGTGTTGAAAAATGGATGCAAATTTAAACCAATACTTTCTAATTGCTGTCCTCTTTGTTTGTCTGTAAGGTTGCTAAAGATTATAAAACTTCAGCTAGTGCAATCATGTATCTAAATAACATTACTTTAAAAGCCCCAACTAAAAAAGTAGACAGAAAAAAGAAAGCATACTAATCCATCTACTATGGAGAGGATTTTTTTATGGGGAAAACACGTAAAACTTATGATATCAATTTTAAAAAGAAAGTTGTTGATCTTCATCTCAATGATGGGATGGGCTATAACACAATAGCAAGTGAAATCATCGATAAAATTCAAATAAGGAGATGGGTTAACCATTTTATTGCAGAGGGAATTAAAGGAATAGAGAAAAAAGAGGTAAGGCAAAAGGACCTGGTAAAGGTTGACCAAGAACTCGTCCTGAAGATCCAGAAATCAAAATTAAACGCCTTGAAGTAGAGAACGAAATGTTAAAAAAGCTCTTAAAGATGTGAAAGGGGGAATGAAAAAGTATCAACACATAAGAAATACGAAGTGGTCAAATCAAATATTGTGCAAGATAGCAGGGGTATCTATAAGTGGCTATTACGAGTGATTAAAACGAAAGGAGTCGCCTACAGAAAAACAGCTAGAAGAAATTAAGAAAAAAATCATGAAATGCCATAAAAAACTTAAGGGGATTTACGGATTCAAATGAGCTACATATGAATCACAAACATGTATAGCATCTTATGCGTGGGGGATCCAGGCAGTTATTCGAAAGAAGAAATCATATTACGGGAAGAACTGTTGGGACAATGCTTGTATAGAAAATTTCTTTAGTCATTTTAAGACAGAGTGTTTTTACCTATACTCATTCTGAACTGCTGAAGAAGTTAAAGACGCTATAAATATATTTTTTTCTATAACCATCAACGTTTGCAAAAGAAATTAAATAACCTGAGTCCATATCGATACAAGATTCAGGCTGTATAAATGTGCTTTTTAATTCCTGTCTACTTGACAGGGGGTCACTTAAAATGGGAGGGGCTTATTACTAGAAATTAATTATAAAGTGACAAACGAGCAGTAGACTCATACTATAATAAAAAATATGTATAATGAGGTGGAACAATTGGTTCACACAATTGTAACTGGTCCCCATCCTAGTCATCCTGGTGCTTGTATTGAAAAGCACTACTACAATTCTTATGTAAATCATAATAATCCAGGTAATGAACAATCAACTGTATCTAGTGGATTACTTTCAGACATTTCTAAAGCTATAATTGGTGAATATCAAGCCATTTACTGTTACGATATCTTAATTCAACAGACCTCAAATAACAAATTAAAAAAACAAATATTTGAAATAAAAAATGATGAGATTAGGCATTTTCAAACATTTTCTCAAATCTTTACATCTCTAACAAATAAACAACCAATTGTACAATTAACAAAAAAATGCCCTTCAAATTTTAAAAGTGGTTTAGTATCTGCATTTATAGATGAACAAGAGACTGTTGACTTTTATCATGAAATTGCCAGAAAGACAAGTAACAACTACATTAAGGAACAATTTCAACAAGCAGCATTTGATGAACAAAATCATGCAGTATGGTTTTTATACTTTATGAATCATACTAACTAATTCATATTCATCATTTGCGGAAGAAAGAGAAATAATAAAAAAATTTTTGGGAAAATAATTGAACAAATTCAACATTAACCTGAATCTGGTTATCTTGTAAAACTTTCAGGGCAAGGGACACTTCATTAGCCAAACAGCCCATGCCCCTAAAATCTATTTATCAGATACCGCCTTTTTTTCTAAAGATTTACAAGATGGGATAAACATTCCTTTTTTTACCAGATAGCTTTTCTTTCCTGAAAGAGGGTCGTTTAAATAAACACTTTGATTATAACCAAAACAACTACATGTAAATCAAGGGGAGTTCTAATTGTAGCATCTTTATGCTTACATTCCTCCGACTTATCTAGAAGCCGATAATCTCCTGTAGTTCAAACTATGACCGGTTTACCATTATTTACTTTATTCAAAACAGCGTCAAACGATTTTTCAGTCAAATTAAGACTTCTGTCGGTAAGATATTTATTTATTAATTCTATGATAGGCTTGCCAATACTGTATAGCCTGCATTCCTCCCACTAATCCCCGACAACGCCTTGATCAGGATCTCCCCAGCTCACCATATTATCTTTTCTATCTCTTTTAATCCGATCATTGTCTTTCTTTATTTTTTATACTTACTGTAATTTATTCACTATTCACGACCTTTTGACTCACCCTCTTTTACTTAATAAAAAAAGGAGTGATAAAATGCATCACTTAATGAAATATAAAGGAAAAACAGTTGAAAGCAGAATTAATACGTTCAATCATATTTAACCCAAGTTGCCAGAAATTCACTTGATTTTTTTATTCCATTTGCTAAGTGAATTCATCGTATAAATATGCATTATTAGTAATTTCTTTTATTATTTATTTAAGTGATCCTCTAACACATGAATCATATAAAGGAAATGATCTGCTTCTCGTAACACATGATCAGCAAGTAAAGGATTGATCACATTTCGTATTTGACACGTTTTTATTAACTCTAGACCAGAAGCCTTAAAATTTCGTAATTCAGTTGCTGCATCTTCACTATCTTTATTCACTTTTCCAATAATCGGATAAGTTGGTTGTTTACGATACAGCATGGATTCAACATCTCTTGCTTGATTTAATAAAGTTTCGAAGTCATCGCCAAATTTAAGTGCTGTTTGTACAAGATTTCTTTCAGATTGATCAAGCAACGAAGCAATAAATCGTGAATGTTCCATCATGATTCGTAACCAAAAAACATTTTCATTTATAATGGCGTCTTGAATTGGCTCTAAAATACCTTTATTAAATTTTTTTAAAGTTTTCATAAAATATTCAGCTTCTCTGGCAATGGATCAACAAGCAAAGGGAAATTAAAACCACTAATTTTACAATTGATGATTAGTATTAGTAAGTTTCTTTTAAAATTTCGAAATCTTTGAACTAATTCTATACTTTCTTCATTCAATTGTCTGACCATGGTAGCATTGTTTGGTATTTGGTATGCTTTTTTTTCCTGTTGCTCAAAGTATTGAAAAAATCGATCAGTTTGCTGGATAAGGTGAGTATCTTTTCGATTAAATCCCTCAACCTAAAAATATAGAATGTTCTTTCATGATTCGTAGCCAAAACCTATTTTCAGTTAAGGAACGTTCAATAAATAATTGTTCAGTAAGGGACTTAGGTTTTGCTGCAAATAATTCGGGAGGTTCTAACATTTGATTAAACTGTCCCAGACTAATATAACCAGGAAGCTGAGGTTGATTTTGCATTTTACCCCTCCTTTTTTTATTCCCGTTCATTCAATATTATTTATAAGTAATTAAATATATCTTGTTTTATAAGAAAAAAACTAGTTAATAAACGATGGTACCCTAAATAACTTCATTTTTTCAAATTTATATTTAAACATTTCCTGTTCTAATGTTACAAAATGGGCATATTCTTTGTTATGAATTTCTATTAATTTAACAGAAAAGGGGAGATGGAGACATATGAAGGAGATACCTGTAACTGGTTTTATTGTTCACTCACCAGATTCCAATGATGATCATTCACATATTTTATATTTGTCATCATGGGATGGGAAACCACTTCATAAACATAATTTTTCAGGCGTTACCTCATTTAATGTTGGGCATGAACATCGATATGCTGGTACTACAGAGCCAGCACCCACAGGAGTACCACATACCCACAAATACTATACGATTACTTCATTAGATGATCGCCATAAACATGAAATCCGAGGTGTTACTGGCCCAGCTATTCCATTGAATGGAGGTGGTCATTATCATAATTTTCATGGAGTAACTTCTGTTAATGGAGCGCATCCTCATTCCCACAAATATAGTGGTAAAACCAGTCCTAGTGATTAAGTAGCTATTTATTATTAAATATTATTTTGAACAAATAGAACTTTTATAGGAACCGTTATTAAGAAATCCAATAGTTTCATCGTTTTTTGTTATATATAGAGTTACAGATTTATAGGGAAAAGTTAATAAGTCTATTTAAAAAGAACGAATCAATTTTTGAAAATGTCAAAAAGGAATTCGTTCTTTTAACGTTAATACAAATAAATAAAATAATTAATTTCTTAATCTTTCGTTTTCTGGTTCAAGATGAATAAGAACATGAGCCCTTTTGAATAAAGCATGAATATCTTTTTCAATGCGATCACATAACTCATGAGCCGTTTTTATATTTTTGTTTGAAGATACTACTAAATGAAAATCCACATACTCTTCTGGTCCAGAACGTCTAGTACGGAAATCATGAAATTCGATATATTCATTTTTATAGGATTCAATCACCTGTAAAATTGACTTTTCCTCATTGGCTGTCAATCTTGCATCAAGCAATGGAGGGAAGGACTCTTTTAACAACTTAAAAGCTTCAAACATAATAAAAATAGCCAAAACAACCCCAATGATTGGATCTAAAAAAGTCCATCCAGTTAAATTGACTATGAAAAGGCTTATAGCAACACCAAGAGAGGTATAAACATCTGTAAGTAAATGAAGGGCATTTGATTTCATAGCAACTGAATTAGTTTTTTCAGCTGTTCTTCCAACAATTTTTGAAACTATAAAATTTATTATTGCACCAATTAACATGACTGTTATTCCTAATAATGGGAGCTTTATAGATACAGGATTTATTAGTTTATGGATACACTCATAAATAATCCATATACCTGCAACAAATATTAATATAGTTTCAATTGTACCGGAAATATTTTCAATTTTACCATGCCCGTATGGATGTTCTTTATCTGCGGGTCTGTTTGAAATCCTAACGGAGAAAAAAGCAATTATTGAAGCAGCTAGATCTAACAATGAATGAATTGCTTCAGAAATAATGGCTACTGATCCGGTAAAAAAACCAACTATGATTTTAAGTAATACAACAAATGAATTACTGATAACCGACAAAAAAGCTATTTTAGAAGAATTTATAAAATCACCCCCATAACCTCTTAATTATGTTATCAAACGAATATTGTGTGGGTCTACAGCAATCTTTTTGGGACAATAAATATAAAATAAATGCTCTAAAAATTGTTTGTTGTATCCAAATTGTATAGACTGATATAACTTTTATAAAAATATGCAATTATTAAAAGGCTATTTCTTTCTAAAGCATACTGGAAATTGATTTTATTTAAATGCTTCAATCGTCCATTTAGAATGCGTGGTATGTCAACACTAAATCAAACAACTTTTTTAAGGGCTAATTTATAAGCAACCGGGCTTAAGTAGCCAAGTGTGCTGTGCGAACGAATATTATTGTACCAATTAACATAATCGAAAAGTTCAAGG
>BORH01000042.1 GCA_018333075.1 Heyndrickxia sporothermodurans
TTGTCAGCGTCATAAGAGGTTTTACCTCCAAATGAAGAAATAACATCATGGTAACGCTGCATGAAGTAATCACGTTCTTGGTCAGTATGCAAATTAGCATAAGCAGCTTGCAGACCCATAATGTCAATAGATGTGGTAGAAGTCGTCATTTGGCGAGAAAGCTCAGTCTCAGGAGGAAGCGGAGCAGTCCAAATGTTTTTGAGATGGCAGCAACGGAAACCATAACGAGCATCATCTTGATTAAGCTCATTAGGGTTAGCCTCGGTACGGTCAGGCATCCACGGCGCTTTAAAATAGTTGTTATAGATATTCAAATAACCCTGAAACAAATGCTTAGGGATTTTATTGGTATCAGGGTTAATCGTGCCAAGAAAAGCGGCATGGTCAATATAACCAGTAGTGTTAACAGTCGGGAGAGGAGTGGCATTAACACCATCCTTCATGAACTTAATCCACTGTTCACCATAAACGTGACGATGAGGGACATAAAAAGTAAAAATGTCTACAGTAGAGTCAATAGCAAGGCCACGACGCAATGGAGAAAGACGGAGAGCGCCAACGGCGTCCATCTCGAAGGAGTCGCCAGCGATAACCGGAGTAGTTGAAATGGTAATAAGACGACCAATCTGACCAGCAAGGAAGCCAAGATGGGAAAGGTCATGCGGCATACGCTCGGCGCCAGTTTGAATATTAGACATAATTTATCCTCAAGTAAGGGGCCGAAGCCCCTGCAATTAAAATTGTTGACCACCTACATACCAAAGACGAGCGCCTTTACGCTTGCCTTTAGTACCTCGCAACGGCTGCGGACGACCAGGGCGAGCGCCAGAACGTTTTTTACCTTTAGACATTACATCACTCCTTCTGCACGTAATTTTTGACGCACGTTTTCTTCTGCGTCAGTAAGAACGTCAGTGTTTCCTGCGCGTACACGCAAGGTAAACGCGAACAATTCAGCGGCTTTAACCGGACGCTCGACGCCATTAATAATGTTTTCCGTAAATTCAGCGCCTTCCATGATGAGACAGGCCGTTTGAATGTTGACGGGATGAACATAATAAGCAATGACGGCAGCAATAAACTCAACAGGAGCAGGAAAGCGAGGGTATCCTACAAAGTCCAGCGTACCATAAACGCAAGCCTCAACGCAGCGACGAGCACGAGAGCGGTCAGTAGCAATCCAAACTTTGTTACTCGTCAGAAAATCGAAATCATCTTCGGTTAAATCCAAAACGGCAGAAGCCTGAATGAGCTTAATAGAGGCCAAAGCGGTCTGGAAACGTACGGATTGTTCAGTAACTTGACTCATGATTTCTTACCTATTAGTGGTTGAACAGCATCGGACTCAGATAGTAATCCACGCTCTTTTAAAATGTCAACAAGAGAATCTCTACCATGAACAAAATGTGACTCATATCTAAACCAGTCCTTGACGAACGTGCCAAGCATATTAAGCCACTTCTCCTCATCCAACGCGTCAGTTTTTGACAGAATCGTTAGTTGATGGCGAAAGGTCGCAAAGTAAGAGCTTCTCGAGCTGCGCAAGGATAGGTCGAATTTTCTCATTTTCCGCCAGCAGTCCACTTCGATTTAATTCGTAAACAAGCAGTAGTAATTCCTGCTTTATCAAGATAATTTTTCGACTCATCAGAAATATCCGAAAGTGTTAACTTCTGCGTCATGGAAGCGATAAAACTCTGCAGGTTGGATACGCCAATCATTTTTATCGAAGCGCGCATAAATTTGAGCAGATTTGTCGTCACAGGTTGCGCCGCCAAAACGTCGGCTACAGTAACTTTTCCCAGCCTCAATCTCATCTCTCTTTTTGCGTTCTGCTTCAATATCTGGTTGAACGGCGTCGCGTCGTAACCCAGCTTGGTAAGTTGGATTAAGCACTCCGTGGACAGATTTGTCATTGTGAGCATTTTCATCCCGAAGTTGCGGCTCATTCTGATTCTGAACAGCTTCTTGGGAAGTAGCGACAGCTTGGTTTTTAGTGAGTTGTTCCATTCTTTAGCTCCTAGACCTTTAGCAGCAAGGTCCATATCTGACTTTTTGTTAACGTATTTAGCCACATAGAAACCAACAGCCATATAACTGGTAGCTTTAAGCGGCTCACCTTTAGCATCAACAGGCCACAACCAACCAGAACGTGAAAAAGCGTCCTGCGTGTAGCGAACTGCGATGGGCATACTGTAACCATAAGGCCACGTATTTTGCAAGCTATTTAACTGGCGGCGATTGCGTACCCGACGACCAAAATTAGGGTCAACGCTACCTGTAGGAAGTGTCCGCATAAAGTGCACCGCATGGAAATGAAGACGGCCATTAGCTGTACCATACTCAGGCACACAAAAATACTGATAGCAGTCGGCGTGTGAATCATTAGCCTTGCGACCCTCGGCAGCAAGAACCATACGACCAATATCACGAAAATAGTCACGCAAAGCATTGGGATTATCATAAAACGCCTCTAATCGGTCGTCAGCCAACGTGAGAGTGTCAAAAACGATAAACCAACCATCAGCATGAGCCTGTCGCATTGCATTCATCAAACGCTGAATAGCAAAGCCTCTACGCGATTTCATAGTGGAGGCCTCCAGCAATCTTGAACACTCATCCTTAATACCTTTCTTTTTGGGGTAATTATACTCATCGCGAATATCCTTAAGAGGGCGTTCAGCAGCCAGCTTGCGGCAAAACTGCGTAACCGTCTTCTCGTTCTCTAAAAACCATTTTTCGTCCCCTTCGGGGCGGTGGTCTATAGTGTTATTAATATCAAGTTGGGGGAGCACATTGTAGCATTGTGCCAATTCATCCATTAACTTCTCAGTAACAGATACAAACTCATCACGAACGTCAGAAGCAGCCTTATGGCCGTCAACATACATATCACCATTATCGAACTCAACGCCCTGCATACGAAAAGACAGAATCTCTTCCAAGAGCTTGATGCGGTTATCCATCTGCTTATGGAAGCCAAGCATTGGGGATTGAGAAAGAGTAGAAATGCCACAAGCCTCAATAGCAGGTTTAAGAGCCTCGATACGCTCAAAGTCAAAATAATCAGCGTGACATTCAGAAGGGTAATAAGAACGAACCATAAAAAAGCCTCCAAGATTTGGAGGCATGAAAACATACAATTGGGAGGGTGTCAATCCTGACGGTTATTTCCTAGACAAATTAGAGCCAATACCATCAGCTTTACCGTCTTTCCAGAAATTGTTCCAAGTATCGGCAACAGCTTTATCAATACCATGAAAAATATCAACCACACCAGAAGCAGCATCAGTGACGACATTAGAAATATCCTTTGCAGTAGCGCCAATATGAGAAGAGCCATACCGCTGATTCTGCGTTTGCTGATGAACTAAGTCAACCTCAGCACTAACCTTGCGAGTCATTTCTTTGATTTGGTCATTGGTAAAATACTGACCAGCCGTTTGAGCTTGAGTAAGCATTTGGCGCATAATCTCGGAAACCTGCTGTTGCTTGGAAAGATTGGTGTTTTCCATAATAGACGCAACGCGAGCAGTAGACTCCTTCTGTTGATAAGCAAGCATCTCATTTTGTGCATATACCTGGTCTTTCGTATTCTGGCGTGAAGTCGCCGACTGAATGCCAGCAATCTCTTTTTGAGTCTCATTTTGCATCTCGGCAATCTCTTTCTGATTGTCCAGTTGCATTTTAGTAAGCTCTTTTTGATTCTCAAATCCGGCGTCAACCATACCAGCAGAGGAAGCATCAGCACCAGCACGCTCCCAAGCATTAAGCTCAGGAAATGCAGCAGCAAGATAATCACGAGTATCCTTTCCTTTATCAGCGGCAGACTTGCCACCAAGTCCAACCAAATCAAGCAACTTATCAGAAACGGCAGAAGTGCCAGCCTGCAACGTACCTTCAAGAAGTCCTTTACCAGCTTTAGCCATAGCACCAGAAACAAAACTAGGGACGGCCTCATCAGGGTTAGGAACATTAGAGCCTTGAATGGCAGATTTAATACCAGCATCACCCATGCCTACAGTATTGTTATCGGTAGCAAGCACATCACCTTGAATGCCACCGGAGGCGGCTTTTTGACCGCCTCCAAACAATTTAGACATGGCGCCACCAGCAAGAGCAGAAGCAATACCGCCAGCAATAGCACCAAACATAAATCACCTCACTTAAGTGGCTGGAGACAAATAATCTCTTTAATAACCTGATTCAGCGAAACCAATCCGCGGCATTTAGTAGCGGTAAAGTTAGACCAAACCATGAAACCAACATAAACATTATTGCCCGGCGTACGGGGAAGGACGTCAATAGTCACACAGTCCTTGACGGTATAATAACCACCATCATGGCGACCATCCAAAGGATAAACATCATAGGCAGTCGGGAGGGTAGTCGGAACCGAAGAAGACTCAAAGCGAACCAAACAGGCAAAAAATTTAGGGTCGGCATCAAAAGCAATATCAGCACCAACAGAAACAACCTGATTAGCGGCGTTGACAGATGTATCCATCTGAATGCAATGAAGAAAACCACCATTACCAGCATTAACCGTCAAACTATCAAAATATAACGTTGACGATGTAGCTTTAGGTGTCTGTAAAACAGGTGCCGAAGAAGCTGGAGTAACAGAAGTGAGAACCAGCTTATCAGAAAAAAAGTTTGAATTATGGCGAGAAATAAAAGTCTGAAACATGATTAAACTCCTAAGCAGAAAACCTACCGCGCTTCGCTTGGTCAACCCCTCAGCGGCAAAAATTAAAATTTTTACCGCTTCGGCGTTATAACCTCACACTCAATCTTTTATCACGAAGTCATGATTGAATCGCGAGTGGTCGGCAGATTGCGATAAACGGTCACATTAAATTTAACCTGACTATTCCACTGCAACAACTGAACGGACTGGAAACACTGGTCATAATCATGGTGGCGAATAAGTACGCGTTCTTGCAAATCACCAGAAGGCGGTTCCTGAATGAATGGGAAGCCTTCAAGAAGGTGATAAGCAGGAGAAACATACGAAGGCGCATAACGATACCACTGACCCTCAGCAATCTTAAACTTCTTAGACGAATCACCAGAACGGAAAACATCCTTCATAGAAATTTCACGCGGCGGCAAGTTGCCATACAAAACAGGGTCGCCAGCAATATCGGTATAAGTCAAAGCACCTTTAGCGTTAAGGTACTGAATCTCTTTAGTCGCAGTAGGCGGAAAACGAACAAGCGCAAGAGTAAACATAGTGCCATGCTCAGGAACAAAGAAACGCGGCACAGAATGTTTATAGGTCTGTTGAACACGACCAGAAAACTGGCCTAACGACGTTTGGTCAGTTCCATCAACATCATAGCCAGATGCCCAGAGATTAGAGCGCATGACAAGTAAAGGACGGTTGTCAGCGTCATAAGAGGTTTTACCTCCAAATGAAGAAATAACATCATGGTAACGCTGCATGAAGTAATCACGTTCTTGGTCAGTATGCAAATTAGCATAAGCAGCTTGCAGACCCATAATGTCAA
>BORH01000043.1 GCA_018333075.1 Heyndrickxia sporothermodurans
ATTCAATCTTTTAGTAAAAAAGGCTGTCCTTATGATCATGCTTGTATGGAATCATTTCACGCAACTCTAAAAAAAGAAGAAGTATACCAGACAAAGTATATGACGTTTCATCAGGCCAATCTAGCAAGCTTTCAATATATTGAAAGCTGGTATAACAGAAAACGAATTCACGGAAGCTTAGGATATAAAACGCCTCAATTAATAGAAGACGAATCTAGAAAAAGTGCTTAAAACTTAACTTTTTAGTGTCCAGGATATTGACGTAGATCCAATACATTTAATATATTAATTAGGAAACAAAATTCCAAAAATTTATTTTTAACTATAATAGATTTTTAAGGTAAAAGAATTTTCTACGCAGAAAGGAGCTACGTTGAAAAATAAACTTGTCAAATTTCAAATGAATAAGAAACGTATTTTTTTTATATTTGGGATTTTTTTTATTTTTTTATTATGCTTCCGAATTATTTGGATGGAATCATTTCGTGATCAAGAACAATTCCTAATTAAGAATGGACAATTAGATTTACGTAAATGGAATGAAGAAAACGGGAAAATTCTGTTACTTGATGGGGAATGGGAGTTTTATCCTTCGCGATTTCTAATGGAGCATAAAGCGGAAGAAGAAAAACAGAAGCCAAAGTTTATTAAAGTTCCGGGCAGATGGAATGAGGAGTTGCATCCTAAAAAAAACTCGCCATACGGGTTTGCATCTTATCGTTTACGTCTTTATGTAAATCCTAAAAAGAAGGGGAATTATAGTATTCGTGTACCAAGTGTGCGGAGTTCATCTGAAATCTACGTAAATGGTCGCTTACTATCTAAATCTGGACAAGTAGGAAAAAATATAAATGAATATATTGCTAAAAATCACCCTTATTCTACTACTTTTACAGCAGATGATAATGGGATAATTGATATTGTGATACAAGCAGCCAATTATGCGGATAGTCGAAGAAGTGGTATTGTTCGTTCGGTTAAATTTGGGACAGAAGAAGCAATTATGAAAGAAATGAAATTGTCTTTTTCTATGCAGCTTATAGTGACTATTATTTTTCTAGTACATTCTATTTATGCTTTTATTTTATTTTTATTAAGCAAGCAAGAAAAGAAACTGCTCTATTTTTCTTTGTTTATACTATGTATAACAATTACAAGTGCATTGAGCAATGATGAGAAAATATTCCATCAATTTTTTAATATTAGGTATGAATGGGACTTTCGGCTAACTAATACTTTACTTATTATTGGATTCCACGCTTTACTTGAGTGTACGGATCACCGTGTCCTTCCATATTGGCGTAGAATATATCCTGTTTATTCTATAGTTAGTTTAGGAACAGTTGGCATTACCTTATTTTTATCCCCCCATTATGTGATCATGCTCTTCCCAGTCTATTCTTTATTGGCTGGTATTTCAATCGTTATTACCATGATTGTACTCTATAAAAAAATGATCAAAGATTTAAGCGGTCACCTTCTATTGTTTTTTTCTCTCATTGCACTTAGTCATCATTTTTTATGGATACTAATATGGAGAGAAAATGGTGTCAGTGTTATATACTATCCTTTTGATTTGATAATCTCTATAGGGTGTTTATCTGCTGTATGGTTCAAGAGTTATTTTAAAATGCATGCTGAAACAAGGGAACTTGCTACAACATTACAAAGAATGAATAATCATAAAGATCAATTTTTGGCAAACACTTCACATGAATTTAAAAATCCACTTCATGGTATTCTGAATATGTCACAATCTGTATTGAAAAGAGAACAACATTTGTTACAGGAAAGAAGCATAAAAGAGCTTGAAATGATTTTATCTGTCGGGCGTCGGATGTCGTTAATATTAAATGACTTACTTGATGTAATGAGTTTACGAGAAGGGAATCCACGCTTACAGAAAAAAACTATTTCAATTCAGCCAATTGTGACAGGTGTACTGGATATGTTGCAATTTAGTATAGAAGTCAAGCCTGTGAAAATTATAAATAATATTCCTAAAGAACTTCCTCCAGTGATTGCGGATGAAAATCGGTTGATTCAAATATTTTTCAACTTACTTCATAATGCCATCAAATTTACGAATGAAGGGGAGATTTCAATTCGAGCTTTTGTAAAGGAACGTCGAGTTTTTATAGTAATTACTGATACTGGAATTGGAATGGATGACAAATTGCTTAAACGCCTATTCAAACCTTATGAACAAGCTAACAATAGTGAAACAATGATTGAAGGGGGATTTGGGCTAGGTCTAAGTATAAGCAAGAAGCTTGTTGAACTCCATGGTGGTTTATTAGAAGCATCATCCGTATTAGGGAAGGGATCGGAATTTACATTTTCCTTAATGCTAGCTGATTTAGGAAGAGAAGAGACAACTAATATTTCTATTTCATATGAACAATTAACATCCCGAATTACTTCAATTACAGAAAATGAGAAAAATGCAATCGGAGCAACAATAAATTGGGAAGAAAGTGAATTCCGAACAGCTATGTATAAATCATCATTAATAAGAGGGAACATTCATCGTCCACTCATATTAATTATTGATGATGATCCTGTAAATCTTGAAGTCCTTAAAGCCATTTTACCATCTGAGGAATATGATATAACAACTGTGATAAGCGGAGAAGAAGCGTTGGCAATTTTCGATATAAAGGAATGGGATCTCGTCATCTCTGATATTATGATGCCCAAAATGTCAGGATATAAGCTTACTCGAATTATTCGCGAACGATTTACACTTACGGAACTCCCTATTTTGCTACTTACCGCAAGAAGCCACCCGAAGGATATTCAAGGTGGGTTTTTAGCAGGTGCAAATGACTATGTGACAAAACCAGTTGAAGGATTAGAATTAAGAGCACGAATTGAGGCACTAACAGCTGTTAAACGAAGTGTACGGGAGCAATTGCAATTAGAAGCTGCTTGGTTACAAGCTCAAATCCAACCCCATTTTTTGTTCAACACATTACATTCAATTATGGCTTTAAGTGAAATCGATTTGGATAGAATGAGAAATTTACTTTCAGAATTTAGTGATTTCTTAAGACATAAATTTCAATTTCAAAACATGGATGAACTTATTCGAATCGATGACGAGTTAAACATTGTACGTTCTTATCTTTATATAGAACAGGTGCGATTTGGAGACAGACTACAAGTTGTATGGAATGTTGATGAAAGTATTTTATTTAAAATCCCCTTTCTTACTCTTCAACCATTAGTTGAAAATGCGATACAACATGGTGTTATGAAACGCATACGTGGGGGGAAAATCATTATTCGTATATCTGTTCATAATGCGTATGCGGAGGTATCTGTTGAGGATGATGGTCCAGGGATGGATGAAACCACTTTACAACAGATATTGAAACAAACAGATAAAAGATCTGGAATTGGATTAATTAATACCAATCTACGATTAAAACAGCACTTTGGAATAGAACTTAAAGTTAAAAGTAAACTAGGTATTGGGACAAGAGTTTCTTTTAATGTTCCAATTGTCGAAAGTGATTAAATTATAAATACAGTCCTACTATCAAGATAACTCATTAGAAAAACAGCATCTTAGATAAAAAATGGTGAAATAGTGGAAAAAAAATTTGTTTTTCCACTATTTTTTCCTTCTATAAAATAAGTAGAAGAGTGGGAATACACCCTCCATTCTAAAGGCATGTTACTTGTAATTAATACAAGAGAATATAGTGTACATAGTTAATTATAGATAATGTGGATCGGCTACACTTAATTGGACAGAATTTTTAAGGTCAAGTAGACTACAGATAATATATATGAGGAGAATCTACAATGACTAAAAGAGTACGTCGAACATTTACTGATGAGTTTAAACAA
>BORH01000044.1 GCA_018333075.1 Heyndrickxia sporothermodurans
CTACCGCTTCATGAACAATGGTAGAGAGGTGATTAGGGGGAATAAGTATTTCAAGGTCTAATGGAAGAACTAACTGATTCATGTTATAATTGATGAAAGAAATATGATCATATTTCATAAAAAAATCTTTCCTTTCTTTGAAAATTTGGTGTGGTAACTTCATTATACAAAGAGGAACGATTTTTTTGTCTTTTTTTTGCTTAAAAAAACAAAAGGGATGCCCCAAAAGTCTAATGATCTAGACTTTTGAGTCACCCTCTTTTTGATTAATGTTATCCTCCCTGACCTCCACCTTGCTGACTTCCTCCGCCGCCTCCACCGCCTTGCCCACCTTGCTTTTGAGCATTTTGATTATTGCTAATATCTTGAGCGGCTTTTATAAGCGTTTCTTGAATTTTAGCTTTAAAAATGGGGCTATCGAGGGTTTCGACTACTATTGTTTGAATATGTTTTCGAAAATCCTTGCTTTTGAGTAAACTTTGAACTTCCTTTTGATATTCGGGATCCTTTAGGATGTCGAGCATCATTTTTTGATAATCCGGATCCTTCATTAATTGCTTCAATAATTCTTCATTTTGTTTTTTCATGCCAGTTGCGAAGGCTTTAGCAAATTGAGGGTCTTTAAAGGCCTTTTTCCAAAAATCAATATTTTTATCTGATACAAGTGTTTTTTGAATGGTATCATTCACCATTGCTTGATCCATAACCAGTTCTTGTTTTATTTTTTTGTCGGCCATAATCTCCTGGATGGCTTTTTTTCCTTCATCCGATTTAAGTATATCGACAATCATTTTCTTTGTTTGGTCATAGTCCATTTTTTCGTTTCCAGGATTGCCCGTACAAGCTGAAAGGAGTAGGAAAGAGCTAAAAAGGAGTAACATAATTATTTTCTTCATAGGAGTAGCCCACCCTATATTTGAAATTTTATATTTATAATATGGATTGTTACAAAAGTTTTATTCACCACTAGAGTAATTTCTAGATTTTTCATACAGTGCTTGGTAAAATCAAAAGGATGAGTTATATGTACGATTATTACCAAGCTATGGAGGATATTACATTGACAAGCCGAAATTGGGTTAGATTATTTTTTACGACATTAGCATTGGGCGGAATCACAACCGGAATTTTAGGTTTTATTATTCGCTGGGGGGAATTTCAAACCTATTTTTTAGATTTTAAAATCGGTTCGATTTTATCAACATTTGTCTGGCTTATTGGGGTAGGTTTAATTTTTAGTGTAATCAGTCAAGTGGGATACTTTGCTTATTTAACCATTCATCAATTCGGATTAGGTATTTTTCGTTCGTCTGCGTTATGGAATGGTGTTCAGTTAGTTTTAACGATTTTTGCTTTATTTGATTTAATTTATTTTCGTTTTGAAAAATTTGCAAAACCAAATGAGAGCTTAGTTCCTTATATTAGTTTAGCGGTATTTATTTTAATTGCAGGTTTGATTGTAGCATACTTTAAATCACAGCAAGGAAAAAAGAGTACGTTTATACCAACCTTATTTTTTATGGTTGTGGTGACGATATTAGAATGGATTCCAGTATTAAGAGTCAACGAAAAAAGTTGGGTTTATCTTATGCTCTTTCCCCTTGTCATTTGTAATGCCTATCAAATTTTAATGCTGCCTAAATACTTGAAACGGTCAGAAGAAGAGCGAGCGGCTAAAAAGGGAAATCAAAATATGAAGGTCAGTAATAAGAAAAAGTAAAAAACACTCTTTTTTTATAAGAGTGTTTTTTTTTTATTCAGGTATTTTAATTAACTAAAGTTGTTTTAACTTTTCCATTGGCTATCATGTCTGAAACATTGATAAAAGTCCCTCTTCCTTTTAATTTAGAAATAATATCTGGTAAAGCTTCTTTTGTTTGTTTTGCTCCATCCGAGGCATGCATTAACACAATATCTCCATTTTTAGCTTTATCAATATTTTTAACAATTTGCTTTACCCCTGGGTTCGTCCAATCCTCCGAATTTACGCTCCAATGTACAACCGTCAAGCCAAGTTGATCGGCTACCTTTAGCGTTTTCTTGTCAAAATGACCAGTAGGTGATCGGAGCAGTTTTATATTTTTTACATTTAGCTTTTTAAAAACCTCCTGTGCTTTTAGAACATCTTGTTTTATTTTTGAGGATTCTAAATCGATATAGTCTTCATAGGCATAGCCAAGATTTCCAATTTCATAGCCGCTTTTTACTATTTTTTCAACAATGTCAGGGTGACGCTCGGCCCATGAACCCGATAAAAAGAAGGTTGCTGATTTCACATCATTTTTGATTAATGTGTCAATAATCGGTTCGGCTTTTTGATCGCCCCACCCAATATTAAAGGTGAGAGCGATACCGTTTTCACCTTTGTAAATAGCTTTAGGTCCGTCTTTAGTAGAGAAGACAGCTACTTGAGCGGTTGTTTGAGAATAAAAGAAAAGGGC
The DNA here is from genome assembly GCA_018333075.1 of Heyndrickxia sporothermodurans. Classification (GTDB taxonomy): domain Bacteria; phylum Bacillota; class Bacilli; order Bacillales; family Bacillaceae_C; genus Heyndrickxia; species Heyndrickxia sporothermodurans_A. Next base: position 2,442 of record BORH01000044.1, read on the forward strand.
AGTAAATAAGGACAGCACTAAAATAAACAAAAACTGTTTTAATTTCTTACCACTTAATATCATAAAGAAATTCATTTGATGATCCTCCTAACAACGGCAAATGCCACTCATAATAAAGCTCTTAGACAAGTTCTTATTTCAATGTATGCTTAAGGATTAAAAATTTATGTCAAAAATATTTTTTAGTAATAATCCACGATTATTTGGAAAAAACTAGTTTTACTAAAAGAAAAACAGTTGAATTTGTTTTGGGTTCATAGATAGTTGTGATTTTTATCTAATTAAAGGGGTGTACAGATTGTTAGGACTGATTATTCATGAAAAGGAAAAACTTGAGATTCAATATTTGCTTAAAAGAGAAATGGATGAAATTTTATATGATTTAGATGATGTTAGAATTGATCAAATAGTGAAAAGAGCAATGAAGGAGCGATATAAAATACTATTCTCCTTGTTTACCCGTGTAGCGCCACATAATGAATGCGTAAATTATATTATTCCGTCAAAAAAGAAAAAAGGAATATAGAGTTTAGATAAAAAAATAGGTTTAAAAAAATTATCGTAAAATATTAAAAAAAGTATTGACGAAAGGTATGATACTTGGTATATTAATAAACGTCGCTGCTGAACAATGAATTAGAGTAGTGAAAAAGAAACAAAAAAGTTATTGACAAAAAACAATAAACTTGATATGGTAATAAAGTCGCTGTTAAAAAACGGCGAGAGATTGATCTTTGAAAACTGAACAAAACGAAACGTCAATTAATAAATTTATAAGAGCTAAATCAAATTCAAAGATTTTGATTCGTTCAAACATCTTTTTGGAGAGTTTGATCCTGGCTCAGGACGAAC
>BORH01000045.1 GCA_018333075.1 Heyndrickxia sporothermodurans
TTGAACTTTTCGATTATGTTAATTGGTACAATAATATTCGTTCGCACAGCACACTTGGCTACTTAAGCCCGGTTGCTTATAAATTAGCCCTTAAAAAAGTTGTTTGATTTAGTGTTGACATACCAATGTACTAGAGGGTATTAGTATACGGTCTAATACTTTTTCAGTAAATGGCATAAAGTAATTAAGGATTAGCCCCCCTAAACAAACGGTTAATAAAGTTCCAACGCCGATTGGTCCATTTAAAATCATTGCCATTATCAAGAATACGAGGTAAATGAATGTTCTTGAAAAAAATAAATTTGTTCTAGTTAATTCTTTTATGATTAATGTTAATCGGTCAACTGGGATCGGTGCAAAATTTGTATGTAAATATGTTGCAGTTCCTAATCCTATAACAACTAAGCCGATTCCAAAACAAACAACTTTGCTGTACAAAGTTTCAGGTGTTATCAAATTGTGTAATAAAGAAAGCCATAAATCAATACTAGTACCCGTTATAAATGCTGTTAACAGCCCCAAAACCTCTGGTCTTTGTTTGTTTAAAAATGAATTACAACCTATCAATAGTAAAGCTATTATAATTTCCCAACTTCCCACAGTAAGCCCCACATTTATGGACAAACCTACCAAAAGCGCATCAAAAGGTGAAGTTCCAAGGTCTGATTGTATAGTTAAAGAAATACCAAGGTCTAATATGAAAATTCCTAATACATATAAAACATATTTCACTTTAATCGACCTCTTTGTTATTATTTTTTTGTTGCAAATGCAACAAAGTTAGGTTAAATTAAATATATTCTCTTTTTTTATTGTATTTGCAACAAAAATATGACCTAAGGAGTTAATGATGATGGAAATTCTTCGTGAAATTGGAATGATAGCAAGGGCATTGGATTCTATAAGTAATATAGAATTTAAAGAATTCGACCTTACAAAGGGGCAGTATTTATACCTTGTGCGAATATGCGAAAACCCAGGAATCATTCAAGAAAAGCTAGCTGAGATGATAAAAGTAGATCGAACAACAGCAGCTCGTGCGATAAAAAAACTTGAAATGAATGGCTTTATTGAAAAGAAAGAAGATAAACACAACAAAAAAATTAAAAAACTCTTTCCAACAGAGAAAGGGAAAGATGTTTATCCTTTTATAAAAAGAGAAAATGATTATTCCAATAGTGTTGCATTAGAGGGATTTTCCGAAAGAGAAGTAGAAACCATTTTCAACTTTCTTCAAAGAGTTAGAAAAAATATAGAAAAAGACTGGGAATTTGTAAAAAAGGGAAACAAGAGAAATTATTGATTATACAAAGGAGCGACCTATTTAAATGACTATAAATATAAAAAAGTGTACCCTTGAAGATTCACGTAAACTTCAAGAAATTAGTTATGAAACATTTAATGATACATTTAAGCATCAAAATTCACCCGAAAATATGAATGCCTATCTGGAAAGGGCATTTAACTTAAAACAATTAGAAAAAGAATTATCCAATCGTTCTTCACAATTCTTTTTTGTTTATTTTCATAATGAAATCGCGGGGTATTTAAAGATCAATACCGAAGATGCTCAGTCTGAAGAAATGGGTGATGAATCACTTGAAATCGAGAGGATTTATATAAAGAAAAAACATCAAAAACATGGGCTTGGTAAGTATCTGTTAAATAAAGCGATGGAATTTGCGATGGAAGGTAATAAAAAGAAAATCTGGCTAGGCGTATGGGAAAAAAATGAAAATGCTATCGCTTTTTATAAGAAAATGGGGTTTGTTAAAGCTGGGGCTCACTCATTTTATATGGGTGATGAAGAACAAACAGACTTTATAATGACCAAAACACTCAAATAACTTTATTAAAGGTGGATTATTATGTATATTCCAAAATACTTTAAGGTCACAAATATAGATGAAATTTGGGATTTTGTTCAAAAAAAAAACCTTTTGGTACGATTGTCACTACAGAACGAGGGAAACCAATTGCCACTCATTTGCCTTTGGGGTTAAATAAAAAAGGTGATGAGTACTATATTACTGAGCATATGGCTTATGCGAACCCTTCGAGGTTGAGAATGAATATCCTTGTCATGTTCCAAGGTCCACATGCTTATATTTCATCATCTTGGTATAGCCATGAAAATGTACCAACATGGAATTACCAATCTGTCCATGTATATGGAACAGCTAGTATGATGAGTGAACAAGAGTTGGAAGAAGACCTTATATTATTATTACAAAAATACGAACATCATCGTAAGAATGCAGCTTTATGGGAAAATCTTTCTCCACAAACGAAAAAACAAATAAAAGGTATTATTGGGTTTAAAATTAAAATACAAGAAGTTCAAGCAGCATATAAATTAAGTCAAAATCGAAATGAAGAGGACTACCACAACATTATTGATAAGCTGAATGAGGAAGAAGATATAAATTCTCATCAAATCGCAGAAGTGATGAAAAACAGAGAGTCATTTAGATAACTGTTTCAAAATTAACGAGAGTGTGAAAAATGGACTTAAAGTAATGTGGCATTAAGCAAAGAAGGATTAATGCTATTTTTTGTTTAATTTTCTTCTTGAGCTAAAGGGCAGGATAGTTTAATAAGAATGGTACTATCATTTCTCTTTTCGGATCATTTGAATCTTAACTTTAAATTATTCGGTCTCAAAAGAGCACAAAAAGACAGGATACACGTTTTATTTTCCACTATAT
>BORH01000046.1 GCA_018333075.1 Heyndrickxia sporothermodurans
TAAACTCCCTCAGTTTAATTCAATTTCCTCTTAAATACTCGCTTATTCGCAGGATTTCAAATCCACATGTAAGAACAATGACGGATATATAGAATGAGTATTAGAGACAAGGCTACATGAAGGCATGCGAGAATAGAGGAGTAAATGATAACTCCATTTATTTCCATATGATGCACGCATTCTCCACTCTGTCCCTGGAGGCTTTCCCTCCCATGTCTCAACGGGTCTTTTGCCCTCTCATTCCTTCGTCATGCCTATCCAAGGGGTGGAGGCCGGTATTGCTATAGGTATGGGTCTGTGCCCTTGTGTTTAAGTATTCCAGTACTCCGTGCTTTCTTTGAGATCCTACGAATAAGCCAACATTCAATAAAGCAACTTTTACTATTTCATATGTTCAGTTAAGGTAATTAACTTATGCTGCTAAAGGTGCCAAAGGGTGAACTTTTTCTGCACAATAGGGTTCATTACGTCGGGCAAGTCCTACTATCATTCTTGCAAATTTACCAATCAGTTTCATAATGGATTTCATTTTTTTCATCTTTTTCACTTTGACATTGTGGGCATGAATTTCTCTGAACTCAGGATTGTTCATCACAAGGCACATTGTTGCTAGGTACAAGAATCGCCTTAGACGAGACCTTCCTCTCTTCGAAATGACAATTTGTCCTTTCCATTTACCAGAGCTTGCCTCGACTAGATGTAATCCCGCGTGACGTAATAGAGAATTGCCATGTGCGAACTGACTTAGATCACCAGTTTCACCTAAAATGCCACCTAACATTACGATTGTTAATCCTTTTATACTAAGTAGTTTTTCTGTAAAAGTAATACTTCCAAGAGCTTCAGATACTTCTTTATCGACTATTTCTAATTGGTTTGTGGCGAGGTCGTATTCTTCAAGTAATTGTTTTAAGTGTAATTTATATGCATCATGTGCTTTATCATTGCCAACAGAATTCTTAGCTAGTTTAATGAGTGCTTCGGCTTTTTTAATACCAGGTTGACGCTTCATCTCTGTTCTCCACCCTGTAACGATATCTATAGCTTTCATCGAACGTAATTCTTTCGGTGTAGGGAATAAACGGAGAGTAACGATTGCCCCTTTACATGTAACGTCTTTAAAAACTTGTCTAAGTTCAGGGAAAATAATATCAACCCAGCGATGGATTTGGTTCGCAGCACTGACATGTCGTTTAACTATGACATCTCGATTAGACATTAATACTCTTAGTTTTTCGAAAGCCTCTGTAGTTGGACGAATAAAGGAGTAATATCCATTCTTCACCATATCGGCAATAACCAGAGCGTCTTTTTTGTCACTTTTGGACTGTGTATTATCTCTGTTTTCTTTATTCTTTTTAACAAGGTGGGGATTAACAGTTACCACATCAATATTTCGATCGTAAAGCCATTGGGACAGGTTTAACCAATAATGCCCTGTAGGTTCCATACCAACGATTTCAGTATCATGACCTTTTGAGATTTTTAATTTGTTAATCCAATCTAGTAACTTTGCAAATCCATCTTCGCTATTTTCAAAAGATAGTGGATCACCGACCACTATACCACGATAGTTTACAGCTCGTGCTACATGTGTTAGTTGGGCAATGTCTACACCAACAACAAGATGTTTATCAGAAATTCTTTCAATTAGTTGATTTTGTTTGTCTTGCATTTTAAACTTCATATAAGAGCTCCTCCTTAGATTTGAGTTTTAGAGTGGTTTCTATACTCTTATCTTACTGAGGGGCTCTATTTTTTTCAAAGTCGAAATTAACGCACTACAGGAATG
>BORH01000049.1 GCA_018333075.1 Heyndrickxia sporothermodurans
TAAAATGTACCCTATAGAGTAGACACATAAAAAAGTCTACCTGTAGGGTCCTTTTTTGTATAATTAACAAATACAACATGAAATTCAATATGGGACTGGAGAAGGTTATGAGTAAAAAGATTTTCACAGAGAAAGAGATCAAGCTACTATCAGCTAATAAATACGTTAAATCTGTAAGTTCAAAAGGAATCACTTATACCGATGAATTTAAGCATATTTTTATTGCGGAGAAAGAGAAAGGTAAATTTGCAAGAGAAATATTTGAAAAATGTGGGTTCGAAGTAGAAATTTTGGGGGTTGAAAGAATCAGGTCTGCGAGTAAGAGATGGCAAAAAGCATACAATCAGAACGGTGTCAGTGGTTTACATGACACTAGAGCAGGAAATTCAGGACGTCCTAGGGAAAAAGCTCTTACTTTAGAGGAGAAAAATGCTCGCTTAAAAGCACAAATTAACTTACTAAAGGCAGAAAATGAACTATTAAAAAAGATTCGTTTTGCAGAAAGGGGGATGAAGAAGTAGCCCTTCCCCCTTGCCAGAAATATATCCTTATTCGTTCAGTGATCGAAAAATATCAACTAAAACATATGGTGAGCTACCTATGTACAATAGCGGGTGTTTCAAGAAGTGGTTACTATAATTATTTTTCAGTGAAGTCACAAGAACAAAGAAAGCGAAAAGATGAAAAGGATGAGGTAGTGAAAGAGATTATCTTAAAAGCCTTCCATTTCAAAGGTCGAAAAAAAGGGGCACGTCAAATCAAAATGACTTTGGCGGGTCAATTTGATGTTGTTTATAATTTGAAGCGTATTCGACGTATTATGAAGAAGTACAGCATTATCTGCCCCATTAGAAAGGCAAATCCTTATAGACAAATGATGAAAGCTACACAAGAGCATCGCGTTGTACCCAACCTTTTAAAAAGACAATTTAAGCAAGGAATTCCAGGAAAAGTACTCCTTACTGATATCACATATCTTCATTTTGGAAAAGGACTGAGAGCCTACTTATCGACCATTAAAGACGGTTCAACAGGTGAAATTCTAGCCTATCACGTATCGGATCGCATGACCTTGGAATTAGCTACAGAAACTATCAAAAAGTTAAAAAAGAACAAAAACTTTAAGAAAGCAAAAGATGCCTTCATTCACTCGGATCAGGGAGTTCATTATACAAGCCCTACTTTTCAAAAATCTGTGAAGAAATTAGGTTTACGTCAGTCTATGTCAAGACGAGGAAACTGTTGGGATAACGCGCCCCAAGAATCTTTCTTTGGCCATCTTAAAGATGAGGCCTCTATTAAAGCATGTACACATCTTGATGAATTAAGAAAAGAAATAAAGCAATATATGTCGTATTACAATCACTATAGATACCAATGGAATCTAAAAAAGATGACCCCTGTTCAATACAGAGATCATCTTCTTAAAATTGCTTAGGCTTTTTTTAAAATGTTCTTTACAAAGGGTACACTTTA
>BORH01000050.1 GCA_018333075.1 Heyndrickxia sporothermodurans
TAAACTGTACCCCTTGTCAAGGACATTTTAAAAAAGACTAGGCAGCTTTAAGAAGATGATCTCTGTATTGTACAGGGGTCATCTTTTTTAAATCCCATTGGTATCTATAATTGTTGTAGTATGTCATATAATTTTTAATTTCTCTTTTAAGCTCATCAAAGGTTGCACATGGTTTAATTAATGCCTCGTCCTTAAAATGACCAAAAAAGGACTCTTGTGGAGCGTTATCCCAACAGTTTCCTCTTCTAGACATAGATTGACCTAGACCTAATTTCTTTACTAGCTTTTGGAAGGTAGGACTGGTATAGTGGCCGCCTTGGTCGGAGTGAATAAAGGCATCCTTTGCTAAATTTATTCTTTTATTCTTTTTTAGTTTTGTCAACGTATCCGTGGCTAAATCTAGTGTGATTCGCTTTAAAACATGATAAGCCAATATCTCATTAGTCGAGCCATCTTTAATGGTGGATAAATAGGCTTTCTGGCCATTCCCATAGTACAGATAAGTGATATCTGTGAGTAGTACTCTCCCTGGGACTCCTTGCTTAAATTCACGATTTAATAGGTTCGGTAGGACCCTGTGTTCCTGCGTCGCTTTAATCATCTTTTTATACGGATTAGCTCTACGAATTGGGCAGACAATATTATATTTCTTCATTATTCTTCTAATTCTTTTCAAGTTGTAGATGATAGTATATTGACCTTCTAATGTCATTTTAATTTGTCTAGCACCTTTTTTTCGTCCCCTGAAACGGAACGCTTTTAAAATGATTTCTTTAACGGTCTCATCTTCTTCATCTCGTTTTCTTCTTTGTTCTTTTGATTGTAAAGAGAAGTAATTATAATATCCAGAACGGGATACTCCAGCTAAATTACATAGATAGCTAACCATATTTTTAAGCTGATATTTTTCGATAACTGAGTAAATAAGCAGGTACTTTTGTTCAGCTGTTAATTTTACTTTTTCATCCTCCTTTCGGCGAAATCTAGCTTTTTTAACAATTCGTTCTCTGCTTTCAATAGGTTATTCTCAGCTTCCAATCGTGCATACTTCTCATCTAAAGAGAGTTCTTTATTGCGGGGTCTGCCAGAGTTTTCTTTTCTGGTATCCCCTAGTCCAACTACACCGTTTTCTCTATATGCAGCCCTCCATCTCTTCGCTGATGACTCAACACGCTTCATCCCAAGAATTTCAATATCAAATCCGTTCTCTTCAAATATTAGTCTTGGTAATTTCCCTTTTTCATTTTCAACGATAAAAATACGCTTAAAATCATCGGTGTAGGTGATCCCCTTATTACTGACAGACTTCACATTCGGGTTATTTGATAATAGCTTTACTTCTCTCTCTGTAAACACCTTTTTACTCATTTGGACATTCCCCAATCCCCATATTTTTCTTTATTATACAAAAAAATACCCTTTAGGTAGACTTTTTTTAAGTGTCTACTCTATAGGGTACAGTTTA
>BORH01000051.1 GCA_018333075.1 Heyndrickxia sporothermodurans
TAACACCCGAAGTCGGTGGGGTAACCTTTTGGAGCCAGCCGCCGAAGGTGGGACAGATGATTGGGGTGAAGTCGTAACAAGGTAGCCGTATCGGAAGGTGCGGCTGGATCACCTCCTTTCTAAGGAATATGGAAAACCACTTACGTGGTTACAACGATGACGTTCTCGTTTTGTTCAGTTTTGAAGGATGAATCCTTCAGTTTAATTAGAAACGTTTTCACAACGATTCTAAATTAATCTAAAAAGAATTGCTCCTGCGGCATAGCGTATTCGAGGAAGATTAAGTTCACCTCGTCGCAAGGCAGCATGAAGCAAATTCACTGATGTTTAATCATGATGTGATTGAAGTCAGTGGCCTTGTTCTTTGAAAACTAGATAATATGAGAAATAACCAAGTAATAACCGAGAATCGCCACTTTATGGATGATATCCATTTTTAATGAAAGGGCAAGGAGAAGCGAGAAGTTCGAGGAAACGAGCGAGAGAGCACCGGAATGTATTCAACATACGTGAGGATGCGAACGAGCGAAGTTGACGAAGAAATTCGAAGCTTATCATTGGCCGTAGGTTAAGTTAGTAAGGGCGCACGGTGAATGCCTTGGCACTAGGAGCCGATGAAGGACGGGACTAACACCGATATGCTTCGGGGAGCTGTAAGCGAGCTTTGATCCGGAGATTTCCGAATGGGGGAACCCACTGCCCGTAATGGGGTAGTATCCATACTTGAATCCATAGAGTATGGAAGGCAGACCCGGGGAACTGAAACATCTAAGTACCCGGAGGAAGAGAAAGCAAACGCGATTTCCTGAGTAGCGGCGAGCGAAACGGAAGAAGCCCAAACCAAGAGGCTTGCCTCTTGGGGTTGTAGGACACTCTATATGGAGTTACAAAGGAACGGAGTAGATGAAGAGGTCTGGAAAGGCCCGTCAAAGAAGGTAACAACCCTGTAGTTGAAACTTCGTTCCCTCCAGAGTGGATCCTGAGTACGGCGGGACACGTGAAATCCCGTCGGAAGCAGGGAGGACCATCTCCCAAGGCTAAATACTCCCTAGTGACCGATAGTGAACCAGTACCGTGAGGGAAAGGTGAAAAGCACCCCGGGAGGGGAGTGAAAGAGAACCTGAAACCGTGTGCCTACAAGTAGTTAGAGCCCTATGCATATTTCCTTTGGAAAAATGCAGGGTGATAGCGTGCCTTTTGTAGAATGAACCGGCGAGTTACGATTTCAAGCAAGGTTAAGCTGAAGAGGCGGAGCCGCAGCGAAAGCGAGTCTTAATAGGGCGAATGAGTTTGAGGTCGTAGACCCG
>BORH01000052.1 GCA_018333075.1 Heyndrickxia sporothermodurans
GGAGTCTTCCTCCAGTCTTATAAGTTTGTGTGGTGCTTACTTATTTCGACATTTTGGGGAGGTACTCCTTTTTTTGCGTCTCAGCAGCCTTGAGGCTCAAAGGGTTTAATTTATGAAATTGATTCAATTATATAATTATATAAATTTTTTGCTTCTGAACTTAATAAACTAAGTTCTAATAGGTTGGCTTTGAATTAACTTTTACTGATTCATTAGGATTAATCCAACTTCCTTGAACGCCTCTTTTTTTCGTCACATTAATCATTCTATTTGAACAATTGTAAACATAATTAGAATCTGGAATTACAGTAGTCTTTTTATTCTTTTTGGCTTTTGTATCAGCAGATGTTATATAACCATTAGTTGCTTTAGTGATTTTATACGTGTTTAATAATATTTTAGCTTGTGCAGCTGATTGGAAGTTAATAAAGGAAAATCCTACTGCAACTGTTAATCCTCCGAAAATAAAAAGAAAAAAAACAGATGTGTATTCTAAAGAAGAATTATCTGTCCTAATGGATTACTTAGAGGAAAAACCGTTTCACTGGAAAATTTCAACTTTATTAACCCTCTCAACTGGAGCTCGTGAAGGCGAAATCGCAGCTCTTGAATGGAAACATATAAATTTTAAGAAAGGAACCGTATAAAATGAACAATCAATTACAGAGGTTGTTGGAAAAGGTGTACAAGTAAAATCAACAAAAACAGAAAGATGTCGATTAATTTCAATTCCAGCTCCTTTACTTTTAATGTTAAAACAGCTTTATGTGCAACGTGAGCAGGCAAAAGAAGATGTTGGCGATGCATGGGAATGGGGAGATCATTTCTTCTTATTCGGTAATGAGTTCGGAAAACCAATTCGGCCGGATAGTATCAGCCAATGGTGGCGGAGATTTACAAAAAAATATAAAATAAAACATATACGATTTCATGATCTGAGACATACATCCGCTACCCATCTAATCAATGAAGGTGTTCATCCGAAAGTTATAAGTGAAAGATTAGGACACGCAGATATTTCAACAACTATGAATATTTATGGTCATGTATTAGCTGAAGCTGATAAATCAGCTGCCTCTCATTTTGATCACTTTTTCGATTAAAAATAGCAAAAAATAAAATTCGACCCCAATGTGAGAATTACATATTGGGGTTATCAAAACAATCAGAACCACCAGTATAACTGGTGGTTTGCTCTGCGCGTAAAACGCTTTGTTACTGGCTATTGTCTAAAGACATACTGAAAGGTCCGTCAACCGCACTTCTATCACGTGCTACCGCTAAAGCGGC
>BORH01000053.1 GCA_018333075.1 Heyndrickxia sporothermodurans
TGAATCAATTTCATAATTCATTATTTTAAAGAAACACAATCCTACAGAATTTAGATATCTTCAAATTTTTGAATTTAAGCAGCTTGTTGTAGATTTAATTGAGCATTCATTCGGTCTACAGCTAATTTTGAAGCATTGTATACTAAAGTCACTAAATCAAAATGAACCTTGGCACGTTTTCCAGTGCGATAACGAACATTATTTAATTGAAAATATCCTTTTAAATAAGCATTTACACGTTCCACAGCGGTACGACGTTTAAATATCGTTTTCCAAGCTTTTGATCCTCGGGCAGGTGCTGTATATTTTCGAAGATCTGTGGTGATTTTCACTTTGTATACCTTTTGACAGAGGTCATCATTCGCTAGAGGACAGTCCTTACATTCTTTTGGCCGTGTAAATTTAAGTGTTTCACGTTTCGTGTCAAAGCTATCATAACGATAGGAATGTTCGCGGACACAAGTAGGCGCGAAATGTTTATCAAAACCAATTGGAACAGGCTCATTCCGTTTATTGTAAGCAATGACTGCTTGATGCCCCATTCGATATATTTGCGTATAGATAGGTTCATAATCATATCCAGCATCCATGTTTTCATAACGTAGAGTTGGAATAGGCACATTTTCATGAATTCCTTTTAATAATGGAATAGCTGCCTTTCCATCATTTAGGTTACCCGAAGAGAAGAGGGATTGAAGGATATATTGGCTTGTCGTTCCAACTGCTAAGTGAGCCTTATAGCCATACCAAAAGACGTTTTTCCCTTCACTGTTCTTTTTTACGCCCCACTCCGGATCTTGAGGGGCTTCAGCACGAAGGTTTGCTAAAGGAACGTCCAGTAGGTCCTCAATTTTCTTTTCAAATAGAGGAAGGTTGGCTTCACGTTCTGTTTTTTCTATTAACCATTGTTCTCGTTCTTCCATTGACTTTCGACCACGTTTCTTGGGTTCCTCTTTAGTTTTTTCTTCCTTTGGAGGTGCTTGGTCTCGTGCTTCAAAGTGTGTAGCATCAATGGCAACTGTATCATCTGAAATAAATCCTTCTGTGATTGCTTGGAGAAGTAAGGTTTCTTGGACTTCTTCCATAACATTCGATTCACTAATGAGGGTAATCATTCGTGAGTAAGCAGCCTCTGATGGCACGGAATCAGATACCAAAAAACCGCAGTCAAGACGGAAAATTATATCATTCTTTAGTCGTTTCACTAAATCTTTAATAAATGGAATCCGTTCTGTAATACGGGCGATTAA
>BORH01000054.1 GCA_018333075.1 Heyndrickxia sporothermodurans
TGGATAGGCTACACTTAGTTGGACAATGAAATTAAGGGCAAGTAGAATAGTACACAATAAGTGAGGAGAATCTACTATGTCCAGAAAAAGAAGAACATTTTCTACAGAGTTTAAAAAACAAGTGGTGGCTTTATATGAAAATGGGAAAAGCCGTCAAGATATCGTTCGTGAATATGAATTAACTGCATCTGCATTAGACAGATGGATCTCGCAATTCCAACAGTCTGGATCTTTTAAGGAGAAAGAGAATCGATCTCCTGTAGAACAGGAATTAATTGAACTAAGAAAAAGAAACAAGCAACTTGAAATGGAAGTTGATATTTTAAAGCAAGCCGCGCTGATCATGGGACGAAAATAAATGTGATTCAACAAAACCGTCACAGATATTCGGTATCAGCAATGTGTAAAGTCCTAAAAATAGCTCGTAGCACATTTTACTATGAAACAAAAATCGCAGTTCAAAAAGAACAAGAAAAGATAGCTGAAGAGAATCAGCTAAAAGAAAAAATACTGGTGATTTTCAAAGAGAATCGGCAAGTATATGGAACACGTAAAATTAAAAAAGAGTTAGAAAAAGCAGGGTTTACAGTCTCCAGACGGAGGATAGGTAGATTAATGGACGAATTAGGCATTCAATCTAAATACACTCAACCATCTTATAAGCCGATGGCTACCCAACCAAATGAAGATTCTGTTCACAACGTACTAAATCGAGAATTTAAAGTAGATAAACAGATGTCTGTATTAGTCAGTGATTTAACGTATGTAAAAGTAGGAGGAAACTGGAATTATATTTGTTTTTTAATAGATTTATATAATCGTGAAATTGTTGGGTATAGCGTCGGAGAACAAAAAGACGCAGCCTTAGTTCAGCGTGCTTTTAAGTCCATTATATATCCTTTGAAGAATGTGAAAATATTTCATACAGATCGTGGATCTGAATTTAAAAACGTTGGAATCGATGAGATATTAAGTGAATATACAATAGAACGTTCTTTAAGTCATAAAGGTGTACCTTTTGATAACGCGGTGGCAGAGGCAACATTTAAAATTCTAAAAACAGAATTAATCAACGGATCGCACTACCCTACCCTTAAAAAGCTGTACCTTGAACTTTTCGATTATGTTAATTGGTACAATAATATTCGTTCGCACAGCACACTTGGCTACTTAAGCCCGGTTGCTTATAAATTAGCCCTTAAAAAAGTTGTTTGATTTAGTGTTGACATACCA
>BORH01000055.1 GCA_018333075.1 Heyndrickxia sporothermodurans
TGGATCGGCTACACTTAATTGGACAGAATTTTTAAGGTCAAGTAGACTACAGATAATATATATGAGGAGAATCTACAATGACTAAAAGAGTACGTCGAACATTTACTGATGAGTTTAAACAACAGATCGTGCAGTTGTATCAAAATGGAAAGCCAAGAAAAGAGATTATTCGTGAATATGACCTTACCCCTTCTTCCTTTGATAAGTGGGTGGGACAGAGTCAAAATTCTGGTTCTTTTAAGGAAAAGGATAATTTAACAGACGAACAAAAAGAACTGATTGAACTTCGCAAACGAAACAAGCAACTAGAAATGGAGAACGATATTTTAAAGCAAGCCGCGCTGATACTAGGACGAAAGTAAATGTGATCAAAAATAATCAACACAAATACTCGATATCAGCAATGTGTAAAGTCCTACAACTCCCTAGAAGTACCTATTATTACGAAGCAAAAGAAAAGGTCTCTGACGATAAGGTTACTTCGGCTATTATCGATATTTTCCAAGCCAGCCGTCAAAATTATGGTACTCGCAAAATCAAGGTTGAACTAAAAAAACGAGGGCATACTGTTTCGAGAAGAAAAATTGGGCGAATTATGAAAGAACAGGGCCTTGTTTCTTCTTATACAGTAGCTCAATTTAAGCCTCATACGAAATCATGTAATGAATCAGAACAGAAAAATAAACTTAACCGTGAGTTTAACCAGAAAGAAGAAATGATAGCGATTGTAAGTGACTTAACATATGTAAGAGTCCATCAAAAATGGCATTATATATGTGTATTTGTTGATCTTTTTAATCGAGAGATCGTAGGCTTCAGCACAGGTCCAAATAAAGATGCATTACTCGTCTATCGTGCGCTCAGTTCTATTAAAGTTGATCTACATAAAATACAGCTATTTCATACGGATCGTGGAAATGAATTTAAAAATACATTGATAGACGATGCCCTAAAGACATTTAATATTCAACGATCTTTAAGTATGAAGGGCTGCCCGTATGACAATGCCGTAGCCGAAGCAACGTTTAAAATTATTAAAACAGAGTTTATTAAAAGAACACATTTTGATAGTTTAGAAGATTTAACAAGGGAATTACATGACTATGTCAACTGGTTTAATCACATAAGAATTCATGGAACACTTGGATATGTAAGTCCGGTTGATTACAAACTTGAACACCTTAATAAAGTTGTCTAGTTTAGTGTTGACAATCCA
>BORH01000056.1 GCA_018333075.1 Heyndrickxia sporothermodurans
GATCCCCTGGGCCATACTAGTACTGGATGCATCTGCAGGATATCGCGGCCGCACGCCCATATAAACGATCGGATAAATAGCTGAATTTCCATGCCTTACGCGGTTGTCAGGACACAAGCACCATAAAGAAACAAGGGTTGGTCCGGAAGCCTTTAGCCAAGTTTAGCCACCCTGAAAGTATCTCTGGGAGGTGTGGAGGGAAAAACTGCTGTGATTTTAAACCTAAAAGTAACTTAACTCATAATAAGTTGGTAGTTAGACCACATGAAAAAATTGCTTTTGTTGGCCCAGTTCTGTTGATCTTTGAACCATGGTGGGAAAAGTGTAGTTTTAGTCAGTCTGAAGCTGCCATGTAACCAGTGCAAATGAGATAGTGAGTTACATAAACAATATACTTTGTGCTTTTTTTACTGCGCTGGTACATTTTAATGAAAGCAACTAAAAGGGAATCCCAAAATTGCATTTAGGGGGTCAGGCCAGGGCAATCTGTTGGGATATTTAATGACACACCTGGGGAGACTTTACAATAACTCTTTTTAAATCCATCTCCATTTAACTGGCTCTTAAAAGTTTGTACCATGATAATTTACTATCCAGGCAACAGCACAGACTAGACGAGCGCGAACCCCTTAACAGGCTAAGTGCGAGCGGATCCCCCGGGCCATACTAGTACTGGA
>BORH01000057.1 GCA_018333075.1 Heyndrickxia sporothermodurans
CCTCATCTTCAACACCTGGCTAAATACGGAGTAAATCCAGAAGTTCTCATTGCCGATTCTGGTTTTGGTAGCGAAGAAAACTATGCATTCTTAGAGAAGGAAGGACGAATAGCCTACATAAAGTTTAATACATTTGATCAAGAACAAAAAAGAAGTTGGAAGAAGAGAATAGATCGAGTAGAAAACATGGAATATGATGAAGAGCTAGATGAGTTTATTTGCGCGAATAATCAACGTCTTATTTTCCAGTATGAATCTACAAGGAATTCCGAAAACGGATTTGTTTCTACTAAGAGAAAATATACCTGTTTTGAATGTTCTCGATGTCCATTTCAATCAACTTGCGCCAAAGGAAAAGAGAGAAAGACCATTACCATATCTCTAGAAAATCAAAGACAACGGCAAGAGGTTCGTGAACGACTTCAGAGTGAAGAAGGTCGAAAACTATATAGCCAACGAAAATGTGATGTGGAAAGTGTATTCGGGCAATTAAAACATAACCAACAATTCAGACGCTTTTCCATGCGTGGCCTCCAAAAAAATTCAGTAGAATGGGGGCTTCTTTGCGTTGCACACAACTGTAAAAAGTGGCAGAAATCAATCAGTCAAAAAGAAATAATGGAAGAAAACGGACAAAAATA
>BORH01000059.1 GCA_018333075.1 Heyndrickxia sporothermodurans
CGTTCGTCCTGAGCCAGGATCAAACTCTCCAAAAAGATGTTTGAACGAATCAAAATCTTTGAATTTGATTTAGCTCTTATAAATTTATTAATTGACGTTTCGTTTTGTTCAGTTTTCAAAGATCAATTTTTTCGTCTGTTAAAGACGACCTTCACATAATACTCTTTTCAACAACCAATGTCAAGAGTTTTTTTGGTGGAGCCTAGCGGGATCGAACCGCTGACCTCCTGCGTGCAAAGCAGGCGCTCTCCCAGCTGAGCTAAGGCCCCATATTCAGAGATGGTCGGGAAGACAGGATTCGAACCTGCGACCCCATGGTCCCAAACCATGTGCTCTACCAAGCTGAGCTACTTCCCGTTATATGGCGCGCCCGAGAGGAGTCGAACCCCTAACCTTTTGATCCGTAGTCAAACGCTCTATCCAATTGAGCTACGGGCGCACATTATTTTTGTTAGAATATTTTGCTTTGACAAAAAATTCTTGGTGCCGAGGACCGGAATCGAACCGGTACGGTAGTCACCTACCGCAGGATTTTAAGTCCTGTGCGTCTGCCAGTTCCGCCACCCCGGCAAGGGTTGAATGGAGCGGAAGACGGGATTCGAACCC
>BORH01000060.1 GCA_018333075.1 Heyndrickxia sporothermodurans
CACTCACGATTCCGTGCCTTTCATTTAAGTGTCTCAAAATCTCAACGTGTGCTTCTATCCTTTCTAACGGAGACATTTGAAGCACTTGGGGGAGTACCTGATGAAATTGTGACGGATAACATGAAAACCGTAATGGATGAAGCACGGACCGAGTATTTCGCCGGAAAAGTAAATCCTAAGTTCGCTCAATTTGCGAAGGATTTTGGATTTAAAGTGAGACCCTGTATAGCAGGTCGACCACGAACAAAAGGAAAAGTAGAAACAACGATGAAGCTACTAGACGAAATCCATGCTTATCAGGGACAACTAACCCTCGAAGAGTTACATCAGTTTGTGCAAGATTTATGTAATCGAATTAATCATGAATTGCATCAGGGGACAGGTAAGATTCCAATTTTTGAATTTAGAAAAGAAAAGAACCTCTTACACCAGCTACCAACTGAGAAAGTAAGAGATTCTTATCGCATCAAACATACGCTTGTCAAAGTCAATGCCTCAAACATGATTTCCTACAAATCCAATCAATACTCGGTACCCGCAAAGTACCAAGGAAAGAAAGTAGGCTTACAAGTGTATGATGATCAATTATGGATTTATTATAACA
>BORH01000061.1 GCA_018333075.1 Heyndrickxia sporothermodurans
TTCTCTAAGAATGCATAGTTTTCTTCGCTACCAAAACCAGAATCGGCAATGAGAACTTCTGGATTTACTCCGTATTTAGCCAGGTGTTGAAGATGAGGGATGAAGCATCCGGGATCTCCAGCTCGTTGATGAAGCGAAAAACCAGTAATAAACTGATCTTCTGTACCCATTTGTACATTGTATCCTGGTTTTAATTGACCATTTCGCATATGGTCTTCCTTCATTCGCATGAAGGTGGCGTCGGTATCTGTTTTCGAAAAGCTGTTTCTTCCTTGGAATAGTTGATTCTGTTTCTCGTATTTTTGTTTGCGAGGGAGAAAATCTTTTTTCAGTATTCGTACGGCCTTTTTAGCCTCTTTATTTTTAGGCTCCTCCTCCAAACGCTTTTCTAACTTCTCAATACTTTGTTCAATTTGCTCGGAAGTAATAGGTGTTTGTTTCAGCTTGTCTTCTAATCTGTTTGAAGGAGTGGACATTTTTTCTTCCTCGAGAATCTGTTCGATTTGAGCAGCGAGCTGTCGATACTTTTCATCCAACCTTTTTTCATATTTCTCTGTCGCTTTT
>BORH01000062.1 GCA_018333075.1 Heyndrickxia sporothermodurans
GATAACAAAATTAGTGCTGCAATGATGGCAGGTATACTAATGAGTTTGTATATGACTTATATGGAGCAGGCAAGAGCTGAATTATGATTATTTGTGTATAGGGTGGATAATTGTATCAATACAATCGCCACTCAACTCTCATGACCGCATACAAAAACATTAAAAATGAAAAATTCCGTTATTACATCTTAAAACAAAAATCCGATGTCTTTCATGCGATGAAAAGCTTTTTTAAATTGGAAGAGGAAGCGGTGCATAGTTAATTAGTGAAAATAACTCTCCAATCTGAATTGGAGGGTTTTTGTTTGTTTCGTTTTTTATACGCTATCTTTCAATAGACTTGTTAATTTTATATGTAAAAAAATAATAAGACCAATATCTTAAATATTAACAATTGATTGTAGAGTGATTCTAATTTGTATGATGCTAGTATAGTCTTGTGGACACAACTAAGTTAAGTCAGTAAAATGTGCTTAAAGAAGGAGTGTCCGAAAAATGAAACAAAATTTTAATGATGAATTTAAAACGATGGTGGTCGAGTTGTATCG
>BORH01000063.1 GCA_018333075.1 Heyndrickxia sporothermodurans
ATGTTGAATACATTCCGGTGCTCTCTCGCTCGTTTCCTCGAACTTCTCGCTTCTCCTTGCCCTTTCATTAAAAATGGATATCATCCATAAAGTGGCGATTCTCGGTTATTACTTGGTTATTTCTCATTTTATCTAGTTTTCAAGGAACAAAATTACTGATTTCAATCACAATGTGATTAACTATCAGTTTGTTTCTAACTATAGATGTAATTATTTGAGAGATAGTTCTCTCAAAACTAAACAAAATCAGAAACGTCATTTTTTATGAAGTACTATACTTCATTTTTCCTTAGAAAGGAGGTGATCCAGCCGCACCTTCCGATACGGCTACCTTGTTACGACTTCACCCCAATCATCTGTCCCACCTTCGGCGGCTGGCTCCAAAAGGTTACCCCACCGACTTCGGGTGTTA
>BORH01000064.1 GCA_018333075.1 Heyndrickxia sporothermodurans
TGTCGTATTACAATCACTATAGATACCAATGGAATCTAAAAAAGATGACCCCTGTTCAATACAGAGATCATCTTCTTAAAATTGCTTAGGCTTTTTTTAAAATGTTCTTTACAAAGGGTACACTTTAATGCTATAGGGGGTTTTTTTAATGATTCAGCACTTCCAATATCGATCACTTTATCAAAACCAACAATTACCTGGATGGTATTTGAATTTCTATTTTCAAAAGAAACAAATGGAAGGGATCTATCACCCTGATGGCTCAATTGAATGGACGACACCACATTCCTTTGATGCTAATACAGAAAATTTAATAAAAAAGCAAATTCATGAATTAATGCTGTTCCATGTATATGATAACCGTTAATAATTACCAACATTCAATTCCTCTAAATGCTCAAACTAAACTC
>BORH01000065.1 GCA_018333075.1 Heyndrickxia sporothermodurans
CCTTTTTCACGAAGTAGCTCTACAATTGAAAAGAAAACCTGATAGATGATGTCTTTCATTCGCTCAGATCGAAAGCGATTAATGGTACGGAAATCAGGAGTTTGACTGCCACTTAACCACATAAAGTAGATGTTTTCCGTTAATAACTTTTCCATTTGTCTTCCTGAATAAATCTTTTGTGTATAAGCGTAGACGATGACTTTGAGTAACATTTTCGGATGATAGGCAGGACGCCCTCCGCCTTTGTAAGGCTGGAAAAGTAAAGAATCACTCAATTTTTCTACCGCTTCATGAACAATGGTAGAGAGGTGATTAGGGGGAATAAGTATTTCAAGGTCTAATGGAAGAACTAACTGATTCATGTTATAATTGATGAAAGAAATATGATCATATTTCATAAAAAAATC
>BORH01000066.1 GCA_018333075.1 Heyndrickxia sporothermodurans
AAGGTGCGGCTGGATCACCTCCTTTCTAAGGAATATGGAAAACCACTTACGTGGTTACAACGATGACGTTCTCGTTTTGTTCAGTTTTGAAGGATGAATCCTTCAAATTAATAGAGGTGAATATGAAATTTAACATTCGCCCGATTGTTCTTTGAAAACTAGATATAATGAGAA
Organism: Heyndrickxia sporothermodurans; assembly: GCA_018333075.1. GTDB lineage: Bacteria > Bacillota > Bacilli > Bacillales > Bacillaceae_C > Heyndrickxia > Heyndrickxia sporothermodurans_A. The sequence continues at coordinate 175 of BORH01000066.1, forward strand.
ATAACCAAGTAATAACCGAGAATCGCCACTTTATGGATGATATCCATTTTTAATGAAAGGGCAAGGAGAAGCGAGAAGTTCGAGGATACGAGCGAGAGAGCACCGGAACGTATTCAACATACGTGAGGATGCGAACGAGTGAAGTTGACGAAGAAATTCGAAGCTTATCATTGGCCGTAGGTTAAGTTAGTAAGGGCGCACGGTGAATGCCTTG
>BORH01000067.1 GCA_018333075.1 Heyndrickxia sporothermodurans
ACTCCACTTGGACCTAGAAAAACGATATTCTCATTCTTTTCAATAAAGCGAAGCGTTAAAAAGTCTAAAATCTGTTGTTGATTAACGGACGTTTGAAAACTAAAATCAAAATCCTTTATTTCTTTTAAGTGCGGAAACGCACCCACTTTCACCATCGATTGAATCATATTTTGCTCACGTACATCGATCTCATAATTGGTTAATTTGATAAGTGTATCAATGAACGACATTTGATTATTTACGCTGAAATCTATGACCTCGTTTAAATGTAAAGTCATTTGCTTCATCTTTAAATACTCTAAATTCTGTATGAGCTGCTGGTAATTTGTTGTCATTGGATTCATTATTTATACACCTCTCCAATCGCTGCTAAATTTCG
>BORH01000068.1 GCA_018333075.1 Heyndrickxia sporothermodurans
TATTGCGATCCTAAATCCGTATGCAGAATGAGTTCTTTGGATGGATTTTGTGTTGAGTAAGCGTTTTCTAATGCTTTTATTACTATATCCGTTGTCATTTTTCGTGAAAAAGAATACCCAATAATTTCTTTGAATGTAGATCCATAACGGAAGCCAAGTAACACCAACCATCCCTTAAAACATGAATATACGTAATGTCTGCTACCCACTTTTCATTAATGGTGGTTGTAGTAAAGTCCTGTTCCAATATGTTTTCGCGTTCTTCCACTTTGTTTTTAGATGAAGAATACGGAGTATATTTCTTTTGGATATTCGACTGAATTCCAGCCTTTTTCATTAATCGTTGAACACGTTTAAGGCTCAGTTCAAACCCGTTG
>BORH01000069.1 GCA_018333075.1 Heyndrickxia sporothermodurans
TTAGGTAAAGTTTTCGATATCGATGTTTTTTATTTCCTGAAATGTGGGCCTATAGCTCAGCTGGTTAGAGCGCACGCCTGATAAGCGTGAGGTCGATGGTTCGAGTCCATTTAGGCCCACCATATAAGCACATTTGGGGCCTTAGCTCAGCTGGGAGAGCGCCTGCTTTGCACGCAGGAGGTCAGCGGTTCGATCCCGCTAGGCTCCACCAAATGATTGTTCCTTGAAAACTAGATAATATGAGAAATAACCAAGTAATAACCGAGAATCGCCACTTTATGGATGATATCCATTTTTAATGAAAGGGCAAGGAGAAGCGAGAAGTTCGAGGAAACGAGCGAGAGAGCACC
>BORH01000070.1 GCA_018333075.1 Heyndrickxia sporothermodurans
TTAGGTAAAGTTTTCGATATCGATGTTTTTTATTTCCTGAAATGTGGGCCTATAGCTCAGCTGGTTAGAGCGCACGCCTGATAAGCGTGAGGTCGATGGTTCGAGTCCATTTAGGCCCACCATATAATCACATTTGGGGCCTTAGCTCAGCTGGGAGAGCGCCTGCTTTGCACGCAGGAGGTCAGCGGTTCGATCCCGCTAGGCTCCACCAAATGATTGTTCCTTGAAAACTAGATAAAATGAGAAAAAACCAAGTAATAACCGAGAATCGCCACTTTATGGATGATATCCATTTTTAATGAAAGGGCAAGGAGAAGCGAGAAGTTCGAGGAAACGAGCGAGAGAGCACC
>BORH01000071.1 GCA_018333075.1 Heyndrickxia sporothermodurans
CTGATTAAAAGTCAGATGCTCTACCAACTGAGCTAATGGCTCAATACCAAATGGTGCCGGCCAGAGGACTTGAACCCCCAACCTACTGATTACAAGTCAGTTGCTCTACCAATTGAGCTAGGCCGGCAAAAAGAATGTGATGGAGGATGACGGGATCGAACCGCCGACCCCCTGCTTGTAAGGCAGGTGCTCTCCCAGCTGAGCTAATCCTCCGTTTATGTAAAAGCCTGGCAACGTCCTACTCTTGCAGGGGGAGAGCCCCCAACTACCATTGGCGCTGAGAAGCTTAACTTCCGTGTTCGGGATGGGAACGGGTGTGACCTTCTCGCCATAATTACCAGA
>BORH01000072.1 GCA_018333075.1 Heyndrickxia sporothermodurans
CATATCGTCCTTTACTATCTGCATGGATTCGACTGATTTGTTGGGTAAGTACTCTATTTTCACGTGCTAAATCTGATTCTACTTTGTGATGGGACTGGTAAAACGAGCTTCTTGCCACTCCAAGCACTTCACAAAGTAAGGTAACGGAAAAGACATTTTTTTGTTCATCAATTAACTCAAACAGTTCTGCATCGTTTATTTTCTCGCAAATATGGCCATAGCCTTTTTTAAGATTTCATTCTCCTCTTTCAGACGAAGCATTTCCTTCTGCATCTGTTTCAGATCATTTGGAGTTACTTCCTTTTCATCGATTGTCGCAATAGGAGAGTACTTCTTAATC
>BORH01000073.1 GCA_018333075.1 Heyndrickxia sporothermodurans
TAGAAAAAGGGGTAATTTGATGAATAAGGGGAATATAAAACAAATTCAAGCAGTTTCACTTTACACACCAAACCTGGAGCAGTCTGTCGAATTTTATAAAATAACTTTTGGAGCAAGTGAATTATTTTGTTCTAACCAAACGGATGGTTCTAAAATGATAGGTTTATCATTTGCTGATGGAAATACTGAGTTTGTATTACATGATAGTGAAGACTTAAAAGAACCTGATATTGAAGTTTTAGTTGAAGACGTGAAAGAATTCTATAATTCTCATAGAGAAAATGAAAATATTCATTGGATTCAATCACCAATTGAAAAACCTTATGGGGGACATCTTGC
>BORH01000075.1 GCA_018333075.1 Heyndrickxia sporothermodurans
TCAACTATTCCAAGGAAGAAACAGCTTTTCGAAAACAGATACCGATGCCACCTTCATGCGAATGAAGGAAGACCATATGCGAAATGGTCAATTAAAACCAGGATACAATGTACAAATGGGTACGGAAAACCAGTTTATTACCGGTTTTTCACTTCATCAAAGAGCTGGAGATCCCGGATGCTTCATTCCTCATCTTCAACACCTGGCTAAATACGGAGTAAATCCAGAAGTTCTCATTGCCGATTCTGGTTTTGGTAGCGAAGAAAACTATGCATTCTTAGAGAAGGAAGGACGAATAGCCTACATAAAGTTTA
>BORH01000076.1 GCA_018333075.1 Heyndrickxia sporothermodurans
ACTCCACTTGGACCTAGAAAAACGATATTCTCATTCTTTTCAATAAAGCGAAGCGTTAAAAAGTCTAAAATCTGTTGTTGATTAACGGACGTTTGAAAACTAAAATCAAAATCCTTTATTTCTTTTAGGTGCGGAAACGCACCCACTTTCACCATCGATTGAATCATATTTTGCTCACGTACATCGATCTCATAATTGGTTAATTTGATAAGTGTATCAATGAACGACATTTGATTATTTACGCTGAAATCTATGACCTCGTTTAAATGTAAAGTCATTTGCTTCATCTTTAAATACTCTAAAT
>BORH01000077.1 GCA_018333075.1 Heyndrickxia sporothermodurans
TCGGCTCCTAGTGCCAAGGCATTCACCGTGCGCCCTTACTAACTTAACCTAAAAGGTTATTTTATTACTACTTAATGGATTCATCCATAAAGTGGCGATTCTCGGTTATTACTTGGTTATTTCTCATTATATCTAGTTTTCAAAGAACAATCGGGCGAATGTTAAACTTCATATTCACCTCTATTAATTTGAAGGATTCATCCTTCAAAACTGAACAAAACGAGAACGTCATCGTTGTAACCACGTAAGTGGTTTTCCATATTCCTTAGAAAGGAGGTGATCCAGCCGCACCTT
>BORH01000078.1 GCA_018333075.1 Heyndrickxia sporothermodurans
TAGAGAAAATGAAAATATTCATTGGATTCAATCACCAATTGAAAAACCTTATGGGGGACATCTTGCTGTTATGCGTACAATAGTAGATGACATTGTTTTAATAATTGTTGGATCATAATTAAATCATCAAAACAATTGATAATTGCAAGAATTAAATATGTTAAGTTCTTAAACTCCCTCAGTTTAATTCAATTTCCTCTTAAATACTCGCTTATTCGCAGGATTTCAAATCCACATGTAAGAACAATGACGGATATATAGAATGAGTATTAGAGACAAGGCTACATGAAGGCA
>BORH01000079.1 GCA_018333075.1 Heyndrickxia sporothermodurans
GGTGCTCTCTCGCTCGTTTCCTCGAACTTCTCGCTTCTCCTTGCCCTTTCATTAAAAATGGATATCATCCATAAAGTGGCGATTCTCGGTTATTACTTGGTTTTTTCTCATTTTATCTAGTTTTCAAAGAACAAGGCCACTGACTTCAATCACATCATCAAACATCAGTGAATTTGCTTCATGCTGCCTTGCGACGAGGTGAACTTAATCTTCCTCGAATACGCTATGCCGCAGGAGCAATTCTTTTTAGATTAATTTAGAATCGTTGTGAAAACGTTTCTAATTA
>BORH01000080.1 GCA_018333075.1 Heyndrickxia sporothermodurans
AATCGCGTTTGCTAACTTCGGCTCTTGAAAGATCTCATCCCATGATTTAAAGTTCACATTCGTTGTTAATATGGTACTTCGTTTTTCATAACGCATATCTATGAGTTGGAAAAAGAGCTTCCATCTTCGGCATCTATTGGTAAATAGTCAATTTCATCGATTATAAGAAGCTTGTATTTTGTATAATGCTTCAAACGGGCTTCTAATCGATTTTCTAGGCGTGCTCTCTTTAGATTTTGAATGAGATCATGACACTTTATGAAATATGTACTAGT
>BORH01000081.1 GCA_018333075.1 Heyndrickxia sporothermodurans
TTATTGGGTATTCTTTTTCACGAAAAATGACAACGGATATAGTAATAAAAGCATTAGAAAACGCTTACTCAACACAAAATCCATCCAAAGAACTCATTCTGCATACGGATTTAGGATCGCAATACACAAGTAAAGAATTTCAAGAATTACTGGCAGAACGGAATATTATTCAATCTTTTAGTAAAAAAGGCTGTCCTTATGATCATGCTTGTATGGAATCATTTCACGCAACTCTAAAAAAAGAAGAAGTATACCAGACAAAGTATATGACGTT
>BORH01000082.1 GCA_018333075.1 Heyndrickxia sporothermodurans
TAATCAGTAGGTTGGGGGTTCAAGTCCTCTGGCCGGCACCATTTGGTATTGAGCCATTAGCTCAGTTGGTAGAGCATCTGACTTTTAATCAGAGGGTCGAAGGTTCGAGTCCTTCATGGCTCACCATAGTTTTTCATTATGGTATTATTATTATCACGCGGGTGTGGCGGAATTGGCAGACGCACCAGACTTAGGATCTGGCGCCGCAAGGCGTGGGGGTTCGACTCCCTTCACCCGCATTATATAAATAAGTCGCGGAAGTAGTTCAGTGG
>BORH01000083.1 GCA_018333075.1 Heyndrickxia sporothermodurans
TCTCCCAAGGCTAAATACTCCCTAGTGACCGATAGTGAACCAGTACCGTGAGGGAAAGGTGAAAAGCACCCCGGGAGGGGAGTGAAAGAGAACCTGAAACCGTGTGCCTACAAGTAGTTAGAGCCCTGTGCGTCTTTCTTTCAGAAAGACGCCGGGTGATAGCGTGCCTTTTGTAGAATGAACCGGCGAGTTACGATTTCAAGCAAGGTTAAGCTGAAGAGGCGGAGCCGCAGCGAAAGCGAGTCTTAATAGGGCGAATGAGTTTGAGGT
>BORH01000084.1 GCA_018333075.1 Heyndrickxia sporothermodurans
CCAAGGCTAAATACTCCCTAGTGACCGATAGTGAACCAGTACCGTGAGGGAAAGGTGAAAAGCACCCCGGGAGGGGAGTGAAAGAGAACCTGAAACCGTGTGCCTACAAGTAGTTAGAGCCCTATGCGTTTTTCCTTCGGAAAGACGCCGGGTGATAGCGTGCCTTTTGTAGAATGAACCGGCGAGTTACGATTTCAAGCAAGGTTAAGCTGAAGAGGCGGAGCCGCAGCGAAAGCGAGTCTTAATAGGGCGAATGAGTTTGAGGT
>BORH01000085.1 GCA_018333075.1 Heyndrickxia sporothermodurans
CGGCTCTTGAAAGATCTCATCCCATGATTTAAAGTTCACATTCGTTGTTAATATGGTACTTCGTTTTTCATAACGCATATCTATGAGTTGGAAAAAGAGCTTCGCATCTTCGGCATCTATTGGTAAATAGCCAATTTCATCGATTATAAGAAGCTTGTATTTTGTATAATGCTTCAAACGGGCTTCTAATCGATTTTCTAGGCGTGCTCTCTTTAGATTTTGAATGAGATCATGACACTTTATGAAATATGTACTAGT
>BORH01000086.1 GCA_018333075.1 Heyndrickxia sporothermodurans
TCTACCAATTGAGCTAGGCCGGCATAAATATTTAATTTTTTACATAAAAAATGGTGGAGGATGACGGGATCGAACCGCCGACCCCCTGCTTGTAAGGCAGGTGCTCTCCCAGCTGAGCTAATCCTCCGCTTATGTAAAAGCCTGGCAACGTCCTACTCTTGCAGGGGGAGAGCCCCCAACTACCATTGGCGCTGAGAAGCTTAACTTCCGTGTTCGGGATGGGAACGGGTGTGACCTTCTCGCCATAATTACCAGA
>BORH01000087.1 GCA_018333075.1 Heyndrickxia sporothermodurans
GGGATTTCACGTGTCCCGCCGTACTCAGGATCCACTCTGGAGGGAACGAAGTTTCAACTACAGGGTTGTTACCTTCTTTGACGGGCCTTTCCAGACCTCTTCATCTACTCCGTTCCTTTGTAACTCCGTATAGAGTGTCCTACAACCCCAAGAGGCAAGCCTCTTGGTTTGGGCTTCTTCCGTTTCGCTCGCCGCTACTCAGGAAATCGCGTTTGCTTTCTCTTCCTCCGGGTACTTAGATGTTTCAGTTCCCCG
>BORH01000088.1 GCA_018333075.1 Heyndrickxia sporothermodurans
GGGGGGGGGGGGGGGGGGGGGGGGGGGGGGGGGGGGGGGGGGGGGGGGGGGGGGGGGGGGGGGGGGGGGGGGGGGGGGGGGGGGGGGGGGGGGGGGGGGGGGGGGGGGGGGGGGGGGGGGGGGGGGGTGGGGGGGGGGGGGGGGGGGGGGGGGGGGGGGGGGGGGGGGGGGGGGGGGGGGGGGGGGGGGGGGGGGGGGGGGGGGGGGGGGGGGGGGGGGGGGGGGGGGGGGGGGGGGGGGGGGGGGGGGGGGGGG
>BORH01000089.1 GCA_018333075.1 Heyndrickxia sporothermodurans
AAGCAGCCTCTGATGGCACGGAATCAGATACCAAAAAACCGCAGTCAAGACGGAAAATTATATCATTCTTTAGTCGTTTCACTAAATCTTTAATAAATGGAATCCGTTCTGTAATACGGGCGATTAAAGAATAAATCATAGCTGCATAGTTGAGTTGCACGGGTCTACCACAACCCGATTTCTTCGTTACCACAGCGAAGATCGGATCAATGTCAATAGACGAAAAAACAGCTTCAAATCGATGGGTAGGTTCTA
>BORH01000090.1 GCA_018333075.1 Heyndrickxia sporothermodurans
TCGCGCAAATAAACTCATCTAGCTCTTCATCATATTCCATGTTTTCTACTCGATCTATTCTCTTCTTCCAACTTCTTTTTTGTTCTTGATCAAATGTATTAAACTTTATGTAGGCTATTCGTCCTTCTTTCTCTAAGAATGCATAGTTTTCTTCGCTACCAAAACCAGAATCGGCAATGAGAACTTCTGGATTTACTCCGTATTTAGCCAGGTGTTGAAGATGAGGGATGAAGCATCCGGGATCTCCAGCTCGTT
>BORH01000091.1 GCA_018333075.1 Heyndrickxia sporothermodurans
TTAAACTACTCTTCCCTTTTAAATATCCCATAAATGATGATACACTTAATTTGGGTGGAATACTTACTAACATATGAATGTGATCGGGACAGGCTGTGGCTTCAATAATTTCTACATCCTTCCTGTCTCATAGTTGTCTTATAATTCTTCCGATGTCTGCTTTAATTTGTTTATAAATGATTTGTCTTCTATATTTTGGAGCGAAGACAATGTGATACTTACAATTCCATTTGGTATGTGCTAAACTTTTATTAT
>BORH01000092.1 GCA_018333075.1 Heyndrickxia sporothermodurans
GATTGGGGTGAAGTCGTAACAAGGTAGCCGTATCGGAAGGTGCGGCTGGATCACCTCCTTTCTAAGGAATATGGAAAACCACTTACGTGGTTACAACGATGACGTTCTCGTTTTGTTCAGTTTTGAAAGGTTAATCCTTTTAAAAAAAATAGATTATTAAAAACAACGATTAGGTAAAGTTTTCGATATCGATGTTTTTTATTTCCTGAAATGTGGGCCTATAGCTCAGCTGGTTAGAGCGCACGCCTGATAAGC
>BORH01000093.1 GCA_018333075.1 Heyndrickxia sporothermodurans
AAGCCCATTATCAAGAAGCACTGGGTGTATCAATGCCCCGTTTTCCAGATATAGATGATTTGGCCAAACGAAATTTAGCAGCGATTGGAGAGGTGTATAAATAATGAATCCAATGACAACAAATTACAAGCAGCTCATACAGAATTTAGAGTATTTAAAGATGAAGCAAATGACTTTACATTTAAACGAGGTCATAGATTTCAGCGTAAATAATCAAATGTCGTTCATTGATACACTTATCAAATTAACCAATTA
>BORH01000094.1 GCA_018333075.1 Heyndrickxia sporothermodurans
CAAAAGAAGTGGTTCGATATGAAACACCACCAGGAAAACAAGCCCAGTTGGATTGGAAAGAAAGTATCCTATTTGAAACAAAGGATGGGGAACAAGTAGAGGTGAATGTGGCGGTACTCCTTCTTTCTCACTCACGATTCCGTGCCTTTCATTTAAGTGTCTCAAAATCTCAACGTGTGCTTCTATCCTTTCTAACGGAGACATTTGAAGCACTTGGGGGAGTACCTGATGAAATTGTGACGGATAACATGAAAA
>BORH01000095.1 GCA_018333075.1 Heyndrickxia sporothermodurans
GATGAAGAATACGGAGTATATTTCTTTTGGATATTCGACTGAATTCCAGCCTTTTTCATTAATCGTTGAACACGTTTAAGGCTCAGTTCAAACCCGTTGGTTAAAAGGGTTTGGTGTATCTTTGGAGCCCCATATCGTCCTTTACTATCTGCATGGATTCGACTGATTTGTTGGGTAAGTACTCTATTTTCACGTGCTAAATCTGATTCTACTTTGTGATGGGACTGGTAAAACGAGCTTCTTGCCACTCCAAGC
>BORH01000096.1 GCA_018333075.1 Heyndrickxia sporothermodurans
GAAACCGTTGAAAGCTTCTAAAGCCAAACGCGTTTCGTTTTATCACTTTCGTTAAGTTGTTGATTCCCTCTAAAAAGCCGTTGGAAAAGTTGTTACTAAAACTATTCAATATCTCAATTTGCCAATTTTTTAGGGTTTGTGCAGCCTTTGTGAATTCGGGAATCCCTTCTTTATCAACCTCTTCGTAAAAACGGTATAAGGCGTTTTTCGTTTGAAGGATATGTTCTTCTCCATTTTGCTTAGCCTTGTCAAACC
>BORH01000097.1 GCA_018333075.1 Heyndrickxia sporothermodurans
TTTTTTTTTTTTTTTTTTTTTTTTTTTTTTTTTTTTTTTTTTTTTTTTTTTTTTTTTTTTTTTTTTTTTTTTTTTTTTTTTTTTTTTTTTTTTTTTTTTTTTTTTTTTTTTTTTTTTTTTTTTTTTTATTTTTTTTTTTTTTTTTTTTTTTTTTTTTTTTTTTTTTTTTTTTTTTTTTTTTTTTTTTTTTTTTTTTTTTTTTTTTTTTTTTTTTTTTTTTTTTTTTTTTTTTTTTTTTTTTTTTTTTTTTTTTTT
>BORH01000098.1 GCA_018333075.1 Heyndrickxia sporothermodurans
TGTCTTGCATTTTAAACTTCATATAAGAGCTCCTCCTTAGATTTGAGTTTTAGAGTGGTTTCTATACTCTTATCTTACTGAGGGGCTCTATTTTTTTCAAAGTCGAAATTAACGCACTACAGGAATGTAAAATGTACCCTATAGAGTAGACACATAAAAAAGTCTACCTGTAGGGTCCTTTTTTGTATAATTAACAAATACAACATGAAATTCAATATGGGACTGGAGAAGGTTATGAGTAAAAAGATTTTCAC
>BORH01000099.1 GCA_018333075.1 Heyndrickxia sporothermodurans
GCTTATCAGGCGTGCGCTCTAACCAGCTGAGCTATAGGCCCACATTTCAGGAAATAAAAAACATCGATATCGAAAACTTTACCTAATCGTTGTTTTTAATAATCTATTTTTTTTAAAAGGATTAACCCTTCAAAACTGAACAAAACGAGAACGTCATCGTTGTAACCACGTAAGTGGTTTTTCATATTCCTTAGAAAGGAGGTGATCCAGCCGCACCTTCCGATACGGCTACCTTGTTACGACTTCACCCCAA
>BORH01000100.1 GCA_018333075.1 Heyndrickxia sporothermodurans
CTATTTATATTTTATACTCACTTTAAAAGCACGTATGTTCTTAATATATCAGTGTATTCTAAGAAAGATAGTTGTTTCTACTAATCTCCTTTGTTGATGGTATTTTTTAATGAAATTCCATTATTATCCCACCTCTTCTTAATGCTGTCCTTTAATTAATATAGTGGAAAATAAAACGTGTATCCTGTCTTTTTGTGCTCTTTTGAGACCGAATAATTTAAAGTTAAGATTCAAATGATCCGAAAAGAGAAAT
>BORH01000101.1 GCA_018333075.1 Heyndrickxia sporothermodurans
CTCCGTTAATTTATTTGATCTCTTGTAAAACACATATCTCATCTTTTTACATTTCTTTCGATCATAGTCATGCCAATTCGATTGAATTCTTCTCCTGACTCCGTCTAGTGCCCAATACATAGATCGACAAAGTGGAAGCGATCAGCCACAATGACCGGCTTGCCTAAAGCTTGCTGAACAGCTGCTTTAAAGGATGGACTCATATCCATGACGACCACTTCTACTTGAGCACCGTACTTTTTCAGATAGTGTT
>BORH01000102.1 GCA_018333075.1 Heyndrickxia sporothermodurans
CTTAACCACATAAAGTGGATGTTTTCCGTTAATAACTTTTCCATTTGTCTTCCTGAATAAATCTTTTGTGTATAAGCGTAGACGATGACTTTGAGTAACATTTTCGGATGATAGGCAGGACGTCCTCGCCTTTATAAGGCTGGAAAAGTAAAGAATCACTCAATTTTTCTACCGCTTCATGAACAACGGTAGAGAGATGATTAGGGGGAATAAGTATTTCAAGGTCTAATGGAAGAACTAACTGATTCATGTT
>BORH01000103.1 GCA_018333075.1 Heyndrickxia sporothermodurans
GAAGCTCTTTTTCCAACTCATAGATATGCGTTATGAAAAACGAAGTACCATATTAACAACGAATGTGAACTTTAAATCATGGGATGAGATCTTTCAAGAGCCGAAGTTAGCAAACGCGATTTTAGATCGAATTTTACATCACGCGACTGTCGTTACAATCGTAGGAGAATCTTATCGTTTAAAGAATCATTTAGCGAAAGAAAATGAGTAATTTTGTACATTCTTATACAAGCGAAAGTGTACATATTT
>BORH01000104.1 GCA_018333075.1 Heyndrickxia sporothermodurans
GTAATTTGTTGTCATTGGATTCATTATTTATACACCTCTCCAATCGCTGCTAAATTTCGTTTGGCCAAATCATCTATATCTGGAAAACGGGGCATTGATACACCCAGTGCTTCTTGATAATGGGCTTCCTGATAATTTAGCTTCTTGTTACTTATAGGGTGTTGGGCGATCAGCTCTGTGTTATAATAAATCCATAATTGATCATCATACACTTGTAAGCCTACTTTCTTTCCTTGGTACTTTGCGGG
>BORH01000105.1 GCA_018333075.1 Heyndrickxia sporothermodurans
CATTCCTTTGATGCTAATACAGAAAATTTAATAAAAAAGCAAATTCATGAATTAATGCTGTTCCATGTATATGATAACCGTTAATAATTACCAACATTCAATTCCTCTAAATGCTCAAACTAAACTCCCTCAGTTTAATTCAATTTCCTCTTAAATACTCGCTTATTCGCAGGATTTCAAATCCACATGTAAGAACAATGACGGATATATAGAATGAGTATTAGAGACAAGGCTACATGAAGGCATG
>BORH01000106.1 GCA_018333075.1 Heyndrickxia sporothermodurans
TATTAGAGAAAAAATACTTCAAAGATGCAATTACTTCTGTCTTTTCTGTGATAATATAATATTTGAACTTATCGTGATTAATATTTCTGTAAACATTCATCAGTGTAGAGGGTCTACGATTGTATTGATACAATTATCCACCCTATACACAAATAATCATAATTCAGCTCTTGCCTGCTCCATATAAGTCATATACAAACTCATTAGTATACCTGCCATCATTGCAGCACTAATTTTGTTATC
>BORH01000107.1 GCA_018333075.1 Heyndrickxia sporothermodurans
GCTTTTCCATGCGTGGCCTCCAAAAAAATTCAGTAGAATGGGGGCTTCTTTGCGTTGCACACAACTGTAAAAAGTGGCAGAAATCAATCAGTCAAAAAGAAATAATGGAAGAAAACGGACAAAAATAAGGGCAGAAATAGCCCTTATCCGTATCTAAAACCAGACCTTTTGGATATTCTAAAAACCAAAATGAAAAGGGTGCTCAAAAAGTCGTTATTTAACGACCTTTTGAGTCACCCT
>BORH01000108.1 GCA_018333075.1 Heyndrickxia sporothermodurans
CAAGGCATTCACCGTGCGCCCTTACTAACTTAACCTACGGCCAATGATAAGCTTCGAATTTCTTCGTCAACTTCACTCGTTCGCATCCTCACGTATGTTGAATACGTTCCGGTGCTCTCTCGCTCGTTTCCTCGAACTTCTCGCTTCTCCTTGCCCTTTCATTAAAAATGGATATCATCCATAAAGTGGCGATTCTCGGTTATTACTTGGTTATTTCTCATATTATCTAGTTT
>BORH01000109.1 GCA_018333075.1 Heyndrickxia sporothermodurans
GCCTCTTTATTTTTAGGCTCCTCCTCCAAACGCTTTTCTAACTTCTCAATACTTTGTTCAATTTGCTCGGAAGTAATAGGTGTTTCTTTCAGCTTGTCTTCTAATCTGTTTGAAGGAGTGGACATTTTTTCTTCCTCGAGAATCTGTTCGATTTGAGCAGCGAGCTGTCGATACTTTTCATCCAACCTTTTTTCATATTTCTCTGTCGCTTTT
>BORH01000110.1 GCA_018333075.1 Heyndrickxia sporothermodurans
TTTCAGCTTGTCTTCTAATCTGTTTGAAGGAGTGGACATTTTTTCTTCCTCGAGAATCTGTTCGATTTGAGCAGCGAGCTGTCGATACTTTTCATCCAACCTTTTTTCATATTTCTCTGTCGCTTTTCTCCAAACAAAGGAATATGGATTGGCATTCGCTTCAATTTTTGTTCCATCTACAAAATAGTGTTCTAACTTCACTAATCCTTT
>BORH01000111.1 GCA_018333075.1 Heyndrickxia sporothermodurans
GGCAGCATGAAGCAAATTCACTGATGTTTAATCATGATGTGATTGAAGTCAGTGGCCTTGTTCTTTGAAAACTAGATAATATGAGAAATAACCAAGTAATAACCGAGAATCGCCACTTTATGGATGAATCCATTAAGTAGTAATAAAATAACCTTTTAGGTTAAGTTAGTAAGGGCGCACGGTGAATGCCTTGGCACTAGGAGCCGA
>BORH01000112.1 GCA_018333075.1 Heyndrickxia sporothermodurans
TCCCCCATTCGGAAATCTCCGGATCAAAGCTCGCTTACAGCTCCCCGAAGCATATCGGTGTTAGTCCCGTCCTTCATCGGCTCCTAGTGCCAAGGCATTCACCGTGCGCCCTTACTAACTTAACCTAAAAGGTTATTTTATTACTACTTAATGGATTCATCCATAAAGTGGCGATTCTCGGTTATTACTTGGTTATTTCTCAT